>NZ_NWBU01000013.1 GCF_003050615.1 Sphingomonas oleivorans
ATCCGCCGACACGGCGTGAGCTTTTGTCCGCCATCGGCAAGGCAGGTGGGGCGGCAGCACTTTACCAGGCGATGACGGCGCTGGGCCATGCGGCGCCGACGACGTTCAGCGGCCCGCCGCGGCTGACGGGCGCCCGCAAGGGCGCATCGGTGATCGTGCTCGGGGCGGGGCTCGCCGGCATGCTGGCGGCTTACGAGCTGGCCAAGGCGGGCTACAAGGTCCAGATCCTGGAATATCAGACCCGCCCCGGCGGCCGGAACTGGTCGCTGCGCGGCGGCGACAGCTATACGGAAGTGGGCGGCGCCACGCAGAAGGTGGCGTTCGCGCCGGGCAATTATCTCAATCCCGGCCCATGGCGCATCCCCTACCACCATCGCGGGCTGCTCCATTATTGCCAGCAGTTCGGCGTGGCGCTCGAGCCTTTCATCCAGCTCAACCACAATGCCTATGTCCACAGCAGCAAGGCGTTCGGCGGCAAGCCGCAGCGCTATCGCGAGGTCGCGGTCGACTTCAAGGGCCATATCTCCGAGCTGCTCGCCAAGGCGGTCAACCAGAATGCGCTCGACGACAAGCTGACCAAGGAAGATCGCGAGCGCCTGCTCGAAGCGCTGCGCGGCTGGGGCGTGCTCGACAAGAATATGGCCTATAGCAGCAGCCTCAAGGTCTCGGCCCAGCGCGGCTACGACCATGCACCGGGCGGCGGCGTCGACGGCGCGCCGACGCCGTCGCAGATCTTCGGGCTGAAGGACGTGCTCGATCCCAAGATCTGGAACACCATGTCCTTTTATTTCAACTATGTCATGCAGACGACGATGTTCCAGCCGGTCGGCGGCATGGACATGATCGGCAAGGCCTTCGCCCGGCAGGTCAGGAATCTCATCACCTACAACGCCAAGGTGACCAAGATCGCGCAGGGCGAGAACGGCGTCACCATCACCTATCAGGACATTCCGAGCAATGCCGTGCGCGAGGTCAAGGCCGATTGGTGCGTCTGCACCATCCCCGCCTCCATCCTCAGCCAGCTCGACGTCCAAGTGTCGGA
>NZ_NWBU01000019.1 GCF_003050615.1 Sphingomonas oleivorans
CGCTTCTGGGAGGAGGACGACCATATCTATGGCGGGCACAGCTTCACCTCGCAGACCATCGGCCTCGTCTCCTATCCCAACGACAATATGTTCGGTAAGGGACCCGCAGTGCTGCTCGGCGCCTATGCGGGCGGCGCGGCCTCCTATCAATTCTCCGGCATGACGCCCGAGCAGCGGATCGAAGCCGCACTGGCGCAGGGCGAGGTATTCCACCCGCAATATCGCAAGGAGTTCATGAACGGCGTCGCGGTCGCCTGGAGCCGCGTGCCGTGGATCGTGGGGTGCGCCGCGGATTGGACGGACGAGACCCGCAAGCAGCATTATCAGAACCTCGTCGCGATCGACGGACGTGTCATACTCGCGGGCGAGCATGCCTCTTACTATGGCGCGTGGATGGAGGGTGCGATCCTCTCCTCGCTCGACGCCATCACCCGTCTGCACAAGCAGGCACAGGAGGCATGAGCATGATGTATCGCAAAATTGCAGGAACGGCGGCGGCATTGATGGTCCTGGCCGGCATCGCGAGCCAGGCGATCGGCCAGTCCTCGGGTGATGGGCCGGGCGGCGGCCCGACCGATGGGTCGATCGCCTCTTCCGGCGAACAGGTATATCAGCAGATCTGCCAGGCCTGCCACATGCCGGACGCGAAGGGTGGAAGCGGGGCGGGCAACATCCCGGCCCTCGCCGCGAATCCGAACCTCAAGGACGCCTCCTATCCGATCAACGTGATCCTGCGCGGCAAGGGCGGCATGCCGTCCTTCGCCGGCATGATCGAGCCGGACCAGATTGCCGGGGTGGTGGGCTATCTCCGCACCCATTTCGGCAACAACTATGCCGAGCCGGTGACCGAAGAGGACGTCAAGAAGATCGCGGCCAGCCTGCCCGCCAGCGACGAATAGTCTGGCTGATCGAGGCTCTCCCTCCGGGGAGAGCCTCCTATTCCAACATCCTTATCGGGAACAGCGATCATGATCGATATCGATCCGCCGACACGGCGTGAGCTTTTGTCCGCCATCGGCAAGGCAGGTGGGGCGGCAGCACTTTACCAGGCGATGACGGCGC
>NZ_NWBU01000002.1 GCF_003050615.1 Sphingomonas oleivorans
CTGACCTGCCCCTGAGATTTTCCTCCATTTGGAGCTGGAGTCCGGCCCTTCAGAAGGACGGACGAATGAAGCGTTCACGGTTCAGGGAAGAGCAAATCATCGGGATCCTGCGCGAGCATGAGGCGGGTGCAAAGGCCGCTGACTTGGTGCGCAAGCACGGGATTTCCGAGGCGACGTTCTACGCCTGGAAGTCGAAGTTCAGCGGGATGAGCGTGTCGGATGCGCAGCGACTGCGCTCGCTCGAGGATGAGAATGCCAAGCTGAAGCGGCTGCTGGCCGATGCGATGCTCGACAATGCGGGGTTGAAAGATCTGCTGGCAAAAAAGTGGTGACGCCGGCCGACAGACGGCGGGCCGTGGCGCATCTGCGCGAGGCGCTTGGCGTCAGCGAACGGCGCGCCTGCAAGATTGTCGGCGCAGACCGCAAGAGCATGCGCTACCGCTTATGCCGACCAGACGATGCCGCTCTGCGCGCACGGCTGCACGAGCTTGCCTCCGAGCGACGGCGCTTTGGCTATCGGCGATTGTTCGTGCTGCTGCGCCGAGACGGCGAGCCGTCGGGTAAGAACCGCATCTACCGGCTCTATCGTGAGGAGGGGCTGACGGTGCGCAAGCGCCGGGCAAGGCGTCGTGCGGTTGGCACGCGTGCGCCGCTCCTCGTCGAGGCCAAGGCGAACGCGCGCTGGAGCCTCGACTTCGTTCACGATCAGCTCGCCTGTGGGCGGCGCTTTCGCATCCTCAACATCGTCGATGATGTGACGCGGGAATGCCTGGCGGCAATCGCCGACACCTCGATCTCAGGGCGCCGGGTGGCGCGTGAGCTGTCGGCGCTTATCGCCTGGCGCGGCAAGCCTGGCGTGATCGTCAGCGACCATGGCACCGAGTTCACCTCGAATGCCATTCTCGCCTGGGTACAAGATCAGAAGGTCGACTGGCACTACATCGCACCAGGAAAGCCGATGCAGAATGGCTTTGTAGAGTCATTCAATGGCCGCATGCGCGACGAGCTCTTGAACGAGAGCCTGTTCTTCGGGCTCGGCCATGCCCGCGAGACGATCAGTAGCTGGGTCGATGATTACAACCATCATCGGCCGCACTCATCAATCGGCTACCAAACACCAGCGGCCTACGCCGCTGGCCTCGGCGTCAACGACATAGTACCAACCGCCGCGGCTCTAGCTGCCGCTGGATGAAAGATCAGAGGCAGGTCA
>NZ_NWBU01000008.1 GCF_003050615.1 Sphingomonas oleivorans
CATCACCTGCTCCGCATGAACACGGAGCCCTATGAATCAGTGATTAGCCCGCTTGGGAATCCTGAATGTCGATCGGCCCTAAACCTATGTCCATCAAAACGGGGAAACATCAGACTCAAGATTTGGATGGTTCTGCCGGACTGCGGCTTCGGCCATCCTCCGCAGCATCACGAGCTCAAGGCAGCCGATGTGCCGCTGATGTGAACCGCCATTACGGAAGGAAACTCAGCCTGTTCGTGCGTTCATGACAACGGATCTCTAGTCGGCACGCCATCAACAAGACGCAATAGGCCCAGCGGATTGGTGTTCTGTAGCGCCTCCGGCAGCAGCCAGTCGGGATAATTCTGATAGCATATCGGGCGCAGGAAACGATCGATCGCGAGCGTGCCGACCGATGTGCCGCGCGCATCCGACGTGGCCGGATAGGGACCGCCATGAACCATCGCGTCGCTCACCTCGACGCCGGTGGGATAGCCGTTGAGCAGCAGCCGACCCGCCTTCTGCTCCAGCGTGGCGATCAGCGGGGCGAAGCTTTCCAGATCCGGCGGCTCGGCGATCAGCGTCGCGGTGAGCTGACCCTGCAGGCATTCCAGCGCCCGTAGCAGCTCGGCCCGGCCATCCACCTCGACCAGCAGGCTGGCGGGCCCGAACACCTCCTCCTGCAACAGCGCGTCATGGCCCAGCAGCAGGTCCATCTCCGCCTTGAACAATTGCGGCCGCGCCTGGCTGTCCGCCTGCGGCTCGCCCGCCAGACGGCTGATGCCCGGATGCTGGTAGAGGCGCGCGACCCCCCGCGCATAATTTTCGAGCGTTCCCACATTGAGCATGGGCTGCGCCCCCTGCTCTTCCATGCGCGCGCTGAGCGCCGCCTGGAACTGCGAAAATTCGGGCGAGCGCAGGCCGATGAGCAGGCCGGGCTTGGTGCAGAACTGCCCGCATCCCAGCGTGATCGACGCCGCCAGCTCCGCCGCGATCGCCTCGCCCCTGAGGCGGAGCGCCTCGGGCAGCAGCAGGACGGGGTTGATGCTCGACATTTCGGCGAAGACGGGGATCGGCTGCGACCGGGCGGCGGCCATATCGCACAGCGCGCGGCCGCCTTTCAGCGATCCGGTGAAGCCCACCGCCTGGATCGCCGGATGCTTGACGAGCTGCTCGCCTACCCCGCCGCCATAGATCATGTTGAACACGCCGCCGGGCATGTCGGTATCGGCGGCGGCGCGCATGATCGCCTCCGCGACCAGTTCGGAGGTCGCCATATGGCCGGTGTGCGCCTTGAACACCACCGGGCAGCCGGCCGCGAGCGCGGAGGCGGTGTCGCCCCCCGCGGTGGAGAAAGCGAGCGGGAAGTTGCTCGCGCCGAACACCGCCACCGGGCCCAGGCCGATGCGATATTGGCGCAGGTCCGGGCGCGGCAGCGGCTTGCGCTCGGGCAGCGCCCGGTCGATCCGCGCGCCATGAAAATCCCCGCGCCGCAGGACTTGCGCGAACAGGCGGAGCTGATTGCTGGTGCGTGCGCGCTCGTTCAGGATGCGCGCCGCCGGCAGCGCGGTTTCGCGGCAGACGATGGCGACGAAATCCTCGTCCAGCGCATCCAGCTCGGCGGAAATGGCATCGAGAAAGCGGGCGCGCTTTTCCGCCGACATCTGGCGAAAGGCCGGATAGGCCGCCGCCGCCGCGCGGGCCGCCGCATCCACCTCATCGGCGCTCGCCTGGACGAAGCCATAGGGCAGCGCCTCGCCGCTGCTGGCGTTTATGCTGCGCAACTGGATCGAGCCCTCGGCGCTGCGCGAACCGCCGATATAATTAAGTCCGAGTATCGCTGACATATATGGCTCCTTGACGCTGTCGAGCGCGGGCGATGGGCGATGCCGCTCCTCAGGTGACGGCATCGATCTGCCACGGCACGAACTCATTCTGTCCGTAGCCATGCTGCTCGCTCTTGCTCCGCTCGCCCGAAGCGACGCGCAGCATCAGCTCGAAAATTTGCTCGCCGCATTGCTCTATGGTCGTCGAGCCATCGGCTATGCCGCCGCAATTGACGTCCATATCCTCTTCCTGGCGCTGCCAGAGCGCGCTGTTGGTGGCGAGCTTGATCGAGGGGGACGGCGCACAGCCATAAGCCGAACCCCGTCCTGTGGTGAAGGCGATCAGATTGGCGCCGCCCGCGACCTGGCCGGTGGCGGACATGGGATCGTAACCCGGCGTATCCATGAACACGAGGCCGCCGGCCCGCACCGGCTCGGCATATTCATAGACGTCGACCAGATTGGTGGAGCCCGCCTTGGCCACGGCGCCCAAGGATTTTTCGAGGATGGTGGTCAGCCCGCCGGCCTTGTTGCCGGCCGAGGGATTATTGTTCAGCTCGGCATGCATCCGCCGGCAATATTCTTCCCACCAGCGGATCCGCGCGACCAGCTTCTCGCCCACCTCGCGGCTCACTGCCCGCCGCGTCAGCAGATGTTCCGCGCCATAGATTTCCGGCGTTTCGGACAGGATCGCCGTGCCGCCATGCGCCACCAGCCGGTCCACCGCATTTCCGAGCGCGGGATTGGCGGTGATGCCGGAATAGCCGTCCGATCCGCCGCATTGCAGGCCGACGATCAGATGACGCGCGCTGACCGGCTGGCGCTCGATACGATCCGCCTCGGCGAGCAGCGCCTTCACCTCCTCTATGCCCCGCGTGACGGCCTTCGCCGTGCCGCCGCTGTCCTGGATGGTGAAGCTGCGGAGCTGCTCGCTTCGGTCCAGCCCCTGCGCGGCGAGCAGGCCGTCTATCTGATTGGTCTCACAGCCCAGGCCGACGATTAGCACCGCGGCGAAATTGGCATGCACCGCATATCCGCCGAGCGTGCGGCGGAGCGTCGCCATCCCCTCCCCACTCGCGCCCACGGCGCAGCCCTGGCCATGCGTCAGCGCGACCACCCCGTCGACATTGGGAAAGGGGGCGAGCGCGGCGGGATTGATGTCCCGCCGGAAATGATCGGCAATGGCCCGCGCCACGGTCGCGGAACAGTTCACCGTGGTCAGGATACCCACATAGTTGCGCGTCGCGATGCGCCCGTCGGGGCGGACGATCCCCATGAAATATCGTTCGTCCGCCGCCTTGATCGTCGGGCGGGCGTCCACGCCGAAATCATGGTCGCGGGCGAATTCGCCCATCGCCAGATTATGCACATGGACATGCTCGCCCGCCTCGATCGGCGCCAGCGCGAAGCCGATGATCTGCCCATAGCGGCGGACCGGCTCGCCCATGCCGATGCGCCGCGCGGCGATCTTATGCCCGGCGGGGATCGGCTGGCGCACCATCACCCCCTCCTCATCGAGCAGCAGGCCCGGCGACAGCGGCGCGCGGGCGATCATGATGTCGTCTAGCGGATTGAGCCTGATGACGGCGGGAAGACGCGACAAGGCCGCCGATCCTGTCAGAATGTCCATGGCGATGACCTCGCAAGACGCCGCATGTCGGGCCCGGCTTTCCGGAAAGGATGGCGAGTGGGTCTCATCGGCGGCCCCGGCCTGAAAAGCATGTCTGCCCGAATAGCATGCGGCCAATGTGCGGTCCCGTGCGATGCTTGCCCAATGAGAACTATGGATTGAGCGATAACCTTCCTTCATCCCTGCCCGGCCCGGATCGCGTCCCGGGCTCGCTTCCTTCGCAGGCGGATTCGAGAAGGATGTCGACAAATTCGCGCGCGGCGTCCGAAAGCCGCTCCTCCTTGCGGGTCAGCACGCCATAATCCTGCGGCTCCACGCCGAAGGGGATATCCAATATCGTCAGCAGGCCGCTCTGCACCTGCGCCTGCACCATCGATTCGGGTAGCAGCGCGATCATCGGCCCCGCCTGCAGCAGGTGTAGGAAGGTCTGGGTCGAGATGGTTTCCACCACATTGATCGGGGTGGTCAATCCGATTTCGCCGAAGGCGCGCTCCATGCGCCGGCGGATCGGCGTGTTGGCGGGAAAGAGGATCCATGGCCAGTCCATCAACCGCGCGGGCGGCACGTCGCTCTGCCCGCACAGCGGATGCCGGCTGTTCACCACCAGGCAGAAAGGCTCCGGCGCCAGCGTCCGGAAATCGAATAATTGCTGGTAACGCTCGTCGGTAAAGCGGCCAATGACGAGATCGAGCATCCGGTGATCGAGCATGTCCAGCAGCTGATCGCTGGTCTGTTCCACCACCTCGATCGACAGGAGCGGCCGCCTCACCTTGATGCGGGCGATCGCCTCGGGCAGCAATATCGCCGTCGCCGCGAAGATTGCGCCTACCCTCAGCCGGCCATGGCCGCCCTTGCGAAGCAGATTGACCTGATCGGTGAAATGGCGCGCCTCGTTCAAGGTCAGCCAAGCATAGCGCGCCACGAATTCGCCCAGCTCGGTGGGCGGCATGGATCGCGGCAGGCGCTCGAACAGCGGAAAGCCCAGCAGTTCCTCCAGATCGCGCAGCATCTTGCTGATCGCCGGCTGGCTGAGATTCATTTCCTGCGCGGCGGCATGCATGTTGCGGGTCCGCGCGAGCGTATCGACGAGCAGCAGATGCTTGAGCTTGAGCCAGCCACAAATGCTGGAAAATGAAATGTCGCTGCTGCCCATCGCGATACTCGCCCGTCAAGATCGATAACCGGAGAATATCGGCTATTCTGAAATTGTCATTGGGATCGATCGCAGCGCGCATTTAGCATTGCCGCTTCCTCATGGGCAGAAGGATCTTCCGGATGACGGCCATGGACCTCAGTGCGGCGAACACGCTCCCCGTCGATGGCCTGAACGGCGTGCTGGTCGGCCGGGCCTGGGTGCCCGGCGATATAGCCGGCCCCTCCCCCATATTGCTCCGCGCGGAAGGCGTGTTCGATCTTTCGCATCATTTCCCCACGCTCAGCGACCTCCTGGAAAGCGAGGCTCCCCAGCAGGCGCTACGGCAGCTATCCGGGCAGCGGATCGGCAGCGTCGAGGATCTGCTCGCCAATAGCGGCGCGCGCCACGATCCCTCCCGGCCGTTCCTGCTCGCGCCCGCCGATCTGCAGGTCATCAAGGCAGCCGGCGTAACCTTCGCCGCCAGCATGATCGAACGGGTGATCGAGGAACAGGCCGGCGGCGATGCGAGCCGCGCCGGGGACATACGCGCCATGGTGCGGCGCGCGGTCGGCGACAATCTGGGCGCGATCAAGCCCGGCTCGGCCGAGGCCGCGCGCGTCAAGGAATTGCTGATTGAACAGGGCCTCTGGTCGCAATATCTGGAAGTCGGCATCGGCCCAGACGCCGAAGTCTTCACCAAGGCCCCCGTCCTTTCGGCGGTCGGCAGCGGCGCGGAGATCGGCATCCATCCCCATTCCGCCTGGAACAATCCCGAGCCCGAAATCGTGCTAGCGATCAACAGCCGGGGGCAGATCCTCGGCGCGACGCTGGGCAATGACGTGAACCTGCGCGATTTCGAAGGGCGCAGCGCGCTCCTTCTGGGCAAGGCCAAGGACAATAACGCCTCCTGCGCGCTCGGCCCCTTCATCCGCCTGTTCGACGAGCATTTCACGCTGGACGATGTGCGCCGCTCGGTGGTCGATCTTCGCGTCGAGGGCGAGGATGGCTATGTGCTGCTCGGCACCAGCTCGATGCGGGAAATCAGCCGCGATCCCCTGGAACTGGTGGCGCAGACGATCGGCCCTAACCATCAATATCCGGACGGGCTGCTGCTGTTCCTCGGCACGCTGTTTGCGCCCACCGAGGATCGGGACCATCCGGGCGAGGGCTTCACGCACAAGCTGGGCGATCGGGTGAGCATCGCCAGTCCGCTGATCGGCGGGCTGCACAATCGCGTCACCCATAGCAACAAGGCCGCACCCTGGACCTTCGGCCTGCGCGATCTGTTCGCCAATCTTGCCGCGCGCGGCCTCCTGAACGCCCCGCCCCGGCCATCGAACGTCCAGCGCATGGTTGCCTAAGGGGAGAAGAAACCAGCCGGAAACAAAAGATCCGCACATAGAAAGCGGATGCAAGATAAGACCTTATTACAATATAATAAATATCGGAACAGAGACTCCATAAAGGAGCATGATAGGAGAGTATCGTCATGTCAGGCTTCGTGACAAGCGAAACACATGCCGTGCATGTGGAAAGCGCCATCGCCAAATGTCGCTGGCGCATCCTGCCTTTTCTGGCCCTGATGTTCGCCCTAGCGATGATCGATCGCTCCAATGTAGGCTTCGCCAAGGCCGCGTTGCAGGCGGATCTGGGCCTCAGCAACACCGCCTTCGCGCTCGGCGCGGGCATATTCTTCATCGGCTATGCGCTGTTCGAAGTCCCCAGCAACCTGATCCTGCACCGGATCGGCGCCCGCGCCTGGCTCAGCCGGATCATGATCACATGGGGGTTGGTTTCGGCGGCGATGATGTTCACCCGGGACGAAGCGACCTTCTATGCGCTACGCTTCCTGCTCGGCCTGGCGGAGGCCGGCTTCTCGCCCGGCGTGATCCTTTATCTGACCTACTGGTTTCCGGCGCATCGCAGGGGTCAGGCGATCGGCATCTATTATTTCGGCCTGCCTTGCGCGCTGCTGGTGGGAAGCCCGCTTTCGGGATGGCTGCTCGACATGCATGACATGTTCGGCCTCGCCAACTGGCAATGGATGTTCCTGGTGGAAGGGCTGGCCGCCGTCATTGTCGGCTTCGTCGCGCTCTTCTACCTCAACAGCAAGCCGGAAGCCGCCAATTGGCTCAGCCGCGATGAAAAGGACGCGCTCACCCGCGACCTCCAGGCGGAGGAAGAGCGCAAGCTGCATCATGGCCCCCGGGGCCTGCTCGCGGCGCTCGGCAATCCCCGGGTGATGACCTTCATCCTGATCTATTTCAGCATCCAGGTGAGCGTCTATGGCGTGATCTTCTATCTGCCCACCCGGATCGCCGAACTGCTCGGCACGACCGTGGGGCTGAAGGTCGGGCTGTTCATCTCGCTGCCTTGGCTCTGCGCGGCGGCGGTGATGTCTATCGTGACGCGCTATGCGGATCGCCATGCGGCCCATTTGCAGCTGGCCATGTGCATGCTGGCCATGGCCGCGCTCGGCGTGGCCGCGTCGGGGCTGTTGAACAGCTTCGTCCCCGTGCTCCTGGCCTTCTGCGTGGCGGCATCGGGCTTCGTCACGGTGCAGCCACTCTTCTGGACGCTGCCGACCGGCTATCTGGGCGGCGTGGCCGCGGCGGGTGGCATCGCGCTGATCGGCGCACTCGGCAATATCGGCGGCTTCATCGCGCCAATGCTGAAGGCCAATGTCGAGGCGATCTTCGCCGATCCCCGCGCCGGAATGCTCTCTTTGTCGATCGTAGGACTATTGGGCGTGCTGCTGATGTGGCGGCTGCAGGACGAGCGCCCGCGCGCGCAGTCGCTCCCGCTCGAGCCGGGGCTGGTCGCCGGCGAGTGACGATCGCGATCAAGCCGATGGCGGCGGCGAGATCGCGATCGGCTCGCTGAAGAGATTTTCGCGATAATCGGCTTTTGACGGGAGGCGGAGGCGCCACCGGGCAGCTGACGACGGCCATCTGCGACCTAATCGTTTGAAGAATTGGAATAATCTTTCGGAAGAGAAGATATTCCTAGGGGAGGATAGCATGCAAAGCGCCGCGATAGACGCCGCTTATTATGCGGCAATGGAAATTCCATCCGCACTGGCCCATTCTGTTGCCGAAGAAACGCCTCGGAACGCCCAGGACAAAAATGGAGCAAAGGCAGGAAATGGCGGTCCGCTTGTCCTGCCCACCTCGCCATCCAAGGGCACGAACGGGAAGCTTGGCATGACGGGCAGCAACCCTCTCGCCGACGAACATCTGCTGGGCGACTGGGCCGGCATCCGCACCGGGCTTCAGGACATGGGCATAAGCCTCAGCGCGCAATACTTGCTGCACGGCGTTTATAATCTCAATGGTGGCACCGATTCCGGTTTCCGCCAGGCGGGACAGGCCTCGTTAGGCGCCACCTTCGATCTCGACAGGATGATCGGCGTGAAGAAAGCCGTGATCCAGCTCCTGATCCTCAACCGCAATGGCGACAATCTCAGCACCGACAAGCGCCTGTTCCTCCTCCAGCCCGCCCAGGGCATTTACGGGCGCGGCGAGGTCTGGCGGCTGACGCAATTCTGGTATCGCCAGACGATCGGTAAGGTCGAATATAAGATCGGCCGGGTGAGCCTCAGCGAGGATTTCGCCACCGCACCCTGTATCTTCGAAAATGGCACATTCTGCGGCACCGCGCCGGGCAATATATTGGGCTATTATTGGTATAATTCGCCGGTCAGCGAATGGGGCGCCCGGGTCCGCCTCTATGACGGCAGGAAGGGCTATTTTCAGCTCGGCCTTTATGAGGTGAACCCCAGCAATCTTCGCGACGACAAGGGCTTCAACCTGTCCTTCAAGGGGTGCACCGGCGTGATGATCCCGATCGAAAAGGCCTGGGCGGTGCGGCTCGGCGGCGATCCCCGGCGGGCGGGCCTGTACAAGATCGGGGCCTGGTACGACACATCCAGGGCAACCGATCTGGTGCGCGACGTCGATGGCGGCATGGCCGCGCTCAGCGGCCGGCCGCTGGAGAAGAAACGCGGGCGTTACGGCGCCTATGCCGCGTTCCGCCAGCAGATCGTCGCTCCCGATGCGGAGGGCGCGGGCGGCTTCAACATGTTCCTGAACGCGGTTCAGGGCGATCGGCGCACCGCGCCGCTCCTCAACAAATTCGCGGTCGGGGCTTTCTATTCCGGCCTCATCCCGGGCCGCCCGACGGACGAGATCGGCCTCGCCATCGGCCGGACCCGCAGCAATGGCCGGCTCGCCCGGATGCATGCGGCATGGAATGAAATGGCGCGGGACAATGTGCCGATCCGCCGCTCCGAATATGCGGCGGAGCTCGACTATATCATCTATCCGCTGCCCGGCCTCACCCTGCGTCCCAACCTCCAGCTCGTCGTCCACCCGGCCGGGCGATCGGATCGTAAATCCATCGTCATCGCCGGCTTCAGTGCGCTGACGTCCTTTTGAGCCGCCTATTTTGAGTTCCTTTCTATCGGTTAGTGTCAAATCTCATGAAATTAGGAGGCGATCCACACCGTCCTCGCAAGGATTCTTATTTAGGAGGCTGATAGTCATCGGTAGCGTGAAGCCAGACAACGACCCCATGCGTTGGAGTTTCTGCTTTTAGAAACCTCGAGATCTTGCATATCCGGAGAAGGAGCAGGCTCTAGTCAGCAAACCAAATCATCACCACTCCGGACTACCAATGCTCCGTGACCGGACCGCCCGTTGCATTTATATGGACCTCCGGTGAAGTAGCCCCCTAAATGGCCTGACAGGCCCTCGCACTTATGAAAGTGTGAGGAATATGCCTGACCCTATGACTGGAACGTACGATCGGGTAGAGGTGATCACCTCGGTGCAGCGCCGGCGGCGCTGGTCGGTCGAGGAGAAGATCCGGATCGTCGAGGAGACGGATCTGCCCGGCAATACGGTGTCGCTGGTTGCCCGTCGCCATGGCATAGCCGGCAACCAGCTGTTCACCTGGCGCCGTCTCATGGCGCAGGTCGCGCTCACCGCCGCCGCCGCTGGCGAGGAGGTCGTGTCCGCGTCCGACTATCGAGCGCTGGAGGCACAGATGCGTGAGCTGCAGCGCCTGCTGGGCAAGAAGACGATGGGGAGCGAACTTCTCCGTGAGGCGGTCTCCCGGGCGGCAGGCCCAAAAAAACAACTGTTGCGCTCGACCTCGTGGCCGGAGGGTGGCCAGTGAGCGCGGTTGCAGAGGCGATCGGCATCTCACGACCGCACCCGATGCGGCACCGGCCAGGGCCGCGACGTGGCGGGCGCCCACCGCTGCCCGACGCCGAACTCGTCGCTGACATCCGCGCGCTGATCGTCGATCTGCCGACCTACGGCTACCGGTGCGCGTCCACGCGCTGCTCCGCCGTCAAGCGGAGAGAACGGGCGAGGCAGTCCCCCTCCGACCGCTAGCGATGTGGCCGAAGGACAGGACCGTGGAGATGGAGAGCGTTTCCGGGCGGCGCTCGTGCCGCTGGTCAGGCTGCTCGCCCGGCAGGCAGCGCGCGACTGGCTGGACAGAGCTGCGAAGGGCCACCGGCGCGCAGAGGAGATTGAGCAGCCTGGGACGGAGTGACGATGACCCGCACGGCCCTCTACGCGCGCTACTCGAGCGACGCCCAGCGCGACGCCTCGATCGAAGATCAGCTCCGGCTCTGCCGCCTGCATTCCGAGCGGCAGGGCTGGCAGATCGTCGACAGCTATGCGGATCGCGCCATATCGGGCGCCTCGCTTCTGCGTCCGGGCATCCAGGATCTGATCGCCGACGCGCAGCGCGGCCGGTTCGACCTGATCCTGACGGAATCGATCGACCGTCTCTCGCGCGATCAGGAGGATATTGCCGGTCTCTACAAGCGGATGCGCTTCGCCGGCGTCCGCATCGTCACCCTGTCGGAGGGCGAGGTGAGCGAACTCCATATCGGCCTCAAGGGGACGATGGGCGCGCTCTACCTCAAGGATCTCGCCGACAAGACGCGGCGCGGCATGCGCGGCCGTGTCGAGCAGGGCAAGGCCGGTGGCGGCAACAGCTACGGCTATGATGTCGTGAAGCGCCTCGACGGCAATGGCGAGCCGGTCCGTGGCGACCGCGCCGTCAATGAGACCGAGGCAGCCGTCGTGCGTCGGATCTTCCGCGACTATGCCGACGGCAAGTCCTCGCGGACGATCGCTCTGGACCTGAACCAGGAAGGTCTTGCCGGCCCCGGCGGCGGCGCGTGGGGACCGACAACGATCCACGGTAATCCCAAGCGCGGCACCGGCATCCTCAACAACGAACTTTATATCGGCCGGCTGGTCTGGAACCGGCAGCGTTTCATCAAGAATCCGGATACCGGCAAGCGTGTGTCGCGCCTCAATCCAAAATCCGAATGGGTCACGCAGGACGTTCCCGAGCTGCGGATCGTCGATCAGGCGCTATGGGACCAGGTGAAGGCGCGGCAGCAATCGCTTACCCTCGGTCCACAGGAGAAGAGCGCCAACCCGCTGGTCGACCGGCGGCGTCCCAAATATCTGCTCTCCGGCCTGCTCAAATGCGGCCGCTGCCGTGGGAGCTATTCGCTGATATCGAGGAACCTGCTCGGCTGCGCGACCGCACGGGACAAGAGCACCTGTGACAACCGGCTCAACATCCGGATCGAGACGCTCGAAGCCTCGGTGCTGAGCGGCCTCCGCACCCACCTGATGGACCCGGCACTGTTCAAGACGTTCTGCGAGGAGTTTACCCGCGAGGTGAACCGCAGGCTGATCGAGCGTGGCGCGACCATCGCGGCCTGGCGCAAGGAACTGGAGAAAATCGAGCGCGAGCTGGACAAGGCGATCGACGCCATCCTCGCAGGCACGCCACCCCAGCGGCTCAAGGACCGGATGCAGGTGCTTGAGGATCGGCGTGCCGAACTGAAGGACAGCCTTGCTACCGCGCAGGAGCCGCCGGCGCTGCTTCATCCCAACATGGCCGAGACGTATCGTAGCCGGATTAGCACGCTGCATGAGTCCCTCCGCGACGAGGGTACCCGGTCCGAGGCCGCCGAGGCGATCCGATCGCTGGTCGATCAGGTCGTGCTGACGCCGGAATACGGCGAGCTTGGAATCCATCTGCGGGGGGATCTGGCGGCGATGCTGGCGTTTGCTGTGGGCAAAGAAAAACCCCGCCTCCTTGTGGGGACGGGGTCGCGATGATCGTTGGTTGCGGGGACAGGATTTGAACCTGTGACCTTCAGGTTATGAGCCTGACGAGCTACCGGGCTGCTCCACCCC
>NZ_NWBU01000012.1 GCF_003050615.1 Sphingomonas oleivorans
TCAAGACGCTGCTCCGCAAGGCAGGCGAACGCTCCTTCGATGCCGTCTGCGACCGCATCGGCGAACTCCTCCACCGCTTCCGCCCGATGAATGCGCCAACTATCTCCGCAACAGCGGCTATGCAGCCACCTAAGTGAAAAACGCTCTAGCTCGATAGCTATCTCAAAGATACCAACAAAAAAGGATACCAAGATGGTACCATTTTGTGTGGCGTGTCGGTCTCTCGCACCGATGTGGCGGGGGCGAGCCTGAATGTTCTCGCGGTGTAGCATCGGTCCCTGCGGGTAAAGCGGCCCTGGTCGGCATGTTGTTGTCGCCAGGATCCGGGCCATCGAACGTCGCACAGCATTAGCGAGTAACCGGTACGGTATGCCCAAGGGGACGGAGACGAAGTCGAAGCGGTAGGCCGACCTCGTCTCCAACTAGCCGATTTTACTGCGTGAGGTTCGTGATGCCGATGATCGAGAACGCCATCGAGGAGACGATGTTCACGAACTTCTGCAAGTCCGTGGCTGGGGCGTTGGTAACGTAAACGGCGTCCTTGTTCTGGATCGGAAAGCTCTGGGCGATGAAGAAGCTTGCGGGGTCGCTCAGGTCGATGTGGTAGATGACCGGGACTTTGCCATCGGGGGTGGTCCTCGCTCTGGCCGCAGTGGCCGGATCCAATGCGGAGGGGGCTTCCAGTCGGAAAATGAACACGCCGCGAGGATTGGCGCGATCATCGCGCAGCCCGCCCATTCGGCCGAGCGCTTGTGAAAGCGTGATGCCGGTCCCTTCGAAGTTGATCTCCGAGCTCGAGCCCGTGGCTCCAAGGGCGATGAAACTGTAGGGTTGGAAATAGGCCGTCACCACATCCTCGGCTTCGAGGCGGATGTTTTGCGCCGGGTCGCGGATGATCTGCTCGAGCGGAAGCGCGACGGTTTTGCCGGCTCGCGATATCTGGATGGTCGTCTTCCCGACAGGTTGCTTGACACCACCTGCGCTCGCCAGCACGTCGAGCAGCCGCTCGCCGTGTGGGGTCAGCGGAACGCGGCCGCTGGTGGCGACGTCTCCGACCACGGTCACGTTGGCGGTGGTGTTGCGAACGATTCGGACAATCGCTTGCGGGTCGTGGGCCTTCCCGGCAAGCCGTGCTATGATATCCTTCTCGACCTGCCTCGGATCGCGCCCTGCCACCGGTATCGAGCCGACGAACGGAATAACGATGCGGCCTGCGTTGTCGACGAGTTGTTCCGGAATGGACGTGCCGCGTGCAGTGGCTGCTGTCGTCGCTGCGGCCGCCGTGGTTGCTGCAAGCCTGGAATCGCCGCCGGACGTTCCGAACAGGACTGCAGGCGGCGCTTCCCACAGGGAAATGTCGAGGATGTCACCCCGGCCTATCACCGTGCCGACGGGCTCTCCTTCGCCGAGGACATCAGAAAACAATGAAGCGCGGTTGCTCGCGATCACCCTGCGCGCCACTTGGTCGGTTACGTTGACGATCTCGATCTGGGCATCGGCAAGCGGACGCCCGGCCGAGTCCTTGACCTGTGAAGTGGTCGGGCCGCTCGCCCCGAGCGTCGAACATGCGGAAATGCCAAATGCCAGCAAGGTCAACAAGGAGGCGTGTCCGATCGTCCTTGCCGAGGTAAGCGCGGTGCCTTCCCGAGGGCATCCCGTGAGGGAACTCAAAGTCATGATGGGTACTTCACTCCAAACCTGCCGTGTTGGCCTTCGACTTAGATAGCTTGCCGCAGCTGCTCAATGGGTTTGGCGATGTGCCCGCAGAAAGCTCATGGCGTGTTCGAAACCAGATGCACGTCTCGGCTCCGTCGATGAACACATGCTTATGCAACGCGCGCAAATCCATTGCTGGCGCGTCGGCCGATAAATTGTGCTGGGGACAAAGTGGGCAGTGGGCACGATACGAACAGCATTCTCGAACGGGATTGCGTCGACGCAGTGAGTTCGACGCATGCCAGAGGCGTTCTAACTTGCTCAAGCTCCTTCCGTACCGGCGGATGGCCCGATCTTCCAACTGGCCATTGCAAATTGGCCCGACATCGCTCATTCCCCCGGCTCGATTTTTCCCGGGGATGCCGGGCCTCGGAAGGAACTGATAGTCAGCCATGGTCGCGCCGATCCTGCAAAAGCTCACTAAAATCAATCGACTGTTAGTTGTAGCCGTGATTGTGCCGACGGTGCTGTCGATTATCTACTTTGGCTTCCTCGCATCTGACGTCTATATCTCGGAATCCCGTTTCGTGGTCCGCAGTCCGGACAAGCCGGCGGCTTCCGGTCTGGGCGTCCTGCTTAAGACCGCAGGATTTTCCAGTTCGGGTGATGAAGTCTACGCAGCCCGGGGTTTCGTCGAATCCCGTGATGCGCTCCGGGAACTCAATCGCAACAGGGCTTTCGAGGCGGCTTACTCCTCAAGCTCGATTTCCCAGTTTGATCGCTTTGCTCCTTTTTCCTTTTATGGATCATTTGAGGATCTCTACAAGTACTTCAAGCGGAAGGTTGTAATCGAAACAGAGACGTCCACTTCGATCAGCACGCTGACCGTGCGTGCTTATACGGCAAGAGACGCTCAGCGTTTCAACGAGCGCCTGCTTGAGATGGCCGAGGCGACGGTAAACAAGATGAATGAGCGCGGGCGTCAGGACCTCATTCGCTATGCTGACTTCGAAGTGGAGGATGCGAAACGCAAGGCGTCCGCCGCATCGCTGGCATTGGCAGCTTATCGCAACGAATCCGGCGTCGTCGATCCCGAGCGGCAGGCGGAGGTCCAGTTGCAGATGATCTCGAAGCTGCAGGACGAACTGGTCGCGACGAAGATGCAGCTAGTCCAGCTGAAGAGTTACACGCCGCAGAACCCGCAGATCGAGGTGATCGAGACCAAGGTTGGCTCGCTGCAGGCCGAAATCGATGGTCAGCTCGGCCGCGTCGCAGGTGATCGCAAGTCGCTGGCTGCGGCGGCCGTGAAGTACCAGCGCCTGCAGTTGGAAAGCGTCTTTGCAGACAAGCAGTTGGCCAGCGCTCTGGCCTCACTCGAGCAGGCGCGCAACGAGGCGCGCCGCAAGCAAGCTTATGTTGAGCGCATCGTGCAACCGAACCTGCCCGACGCCCCGCTGGAGCCGCGTCGCATGCGCGGGGTCCTCGCCGTCTTCCTCGCCAGCCTCATCACCTACGGCATCTTGAGGATGCTCCTGGCGAGCCTGTTCGAGCACCGCGACTGATATCATGGCCGACGAACTTCCGCCCTCGCTGCCGCGCTCATTCAGGCGATCATTGGCGATCCAGACCCGCGTGATCTGGGCGCTGATCCTTCGAGAGTTGCTGACGCGATATGGCCGCCACAACCTCGGCTTGTTCTGGCTGTACGTTGAACCCATGATGTTCACTATTGGCGTGACCATCCTGTGGTATGCGATCGGGGCCAACCATGGCTCAAACCTGCCGATCATGGCATTCGCGCTGACCGGCTATTCGACTATTCTGCTGTGGCGAAACATGCCGAACCGTGTCGTCATGGCGGTCTCGTCCAACCTCGCCCTGATGTATCACCGCAATGTCAGGGTGATCGATCTCTTCGCCTCGCGCCTGCTGCTGGAATTCATCAGCATTTCCTCCTCGTTCTTCTTCTTGACGATCCTGTTCTGGTTCACCGGATACATGGACCCGCCGGAGGACCTTCTCGAGCTTTGCGGCGCGTGGCTGATGACGGCATGGTTCGGTGCGAGCCTGGCCTTGTTCCTGGGAGCCGTCGGCGAGAAGTCCGAACTTGTTGAAAAACTGTGGCACCCGCTCGCCTACATCCTCTTTCCACTCTCAGGCGCTGCGTTCATTGCCGACGCCATTCCCCCTGGGACACGCGAGAAAATGTTGCTGATCCCGATGGTGCATTGCACGGAAATGGTGCGAGAAGCCTTCTTCGGCAGCAAGATCGTGGCGCACTATAGCGTGGGCTACCTGCTGTCGTGGAACTTGTCGTTGACCATTATCGGCCTTGCCATCGAGCGACAACTTAGCCGGGAAATCATCCCAGAATGATTTTGCTCGATCATGTCGACAAGGTTTATCAGACGGGACATGGACCGACCCAAGTCCTGACAGACGTGAACCTTCAGGTCATGCGTGGCGAGCGCCTGGCGATTATCGGGGGCAACGGGGCAGGCAAGTCCACCCTCATCCGCATTATCAGCGGTATCGAGCAGCCCACCCGCGGTGTCGTGGACTGTCGCATGCGCATCTCTTGGCCGCTGGCTTTCTCCGGGGCGTTCCAGGGTACGCTCACTGGCGTCGACAATGTCCGCTTCATTTGCCGCATCTATGGCCAGGACTGGCGCGAAGCGCTCGAGTTCGTCGAGGATTTCTCCCAGCTCGGCAAGTACCTGAAAGAGCCGATCAAGACCTACTCCTCAGGTATGCGTGCGCGGCTCGCCTTCGCAATTTCTATGATGATCGAGTTCGACTGCTATCTGCTTGATGAAGTGTTCGCGGTGGGTGACGCGCGGTTCCAGGCCCGGTGTCAGGAAGAGCTGTTCGGAAAGCGCGGCGATCGCGCATTCATCATCGTCTCGCACGATGCCCGCTTCCTGTTCGACCATTGCGAACGCGGCTCGGTCTTGCGATCCGGAGTCCTGACGCATTATCCCAGCCTCGTGGAGGCGCAGGAATCCCACGACGAATACATGCGATCAGGCACCTGACGATCGCGCGAGGCCTAAGAGATGTTGAAAACCTACAAAATCGTGAACCTGGACTGCAAGATGTCGGGCGACATCCCCCAGGTGTACCAGAACGATCCTGATATCGCGCGGGCCCTTGCCCGGGTCATGTATCGGCCGCTGTTGCGGAACTGGCGCCAGAAAAGGTCGGATGCGCTTTTCATTCTCGACGACGAGTACAACCGCGGTCTCGCGGACGGCTATTGGGACATGGCTGGCCAGGCGCACGCGATCGCGCCGTGCGGAGAGCTCGTCTTCGAGCGAATCTGGTGTCTGGGACGCGACGGATTGCGTGTCGACGTCGAGAATGGCGTCCTGTTCCTAGGGCACGCGGTGAACTGGGGGAGGGACTACTTCAACTGGTGGATCGAGACCTCGGGAGTCGGCTTTATCGAATGGGCCTCCGACGAGGCCCTGATAGCAGACTTCGGCGAGCCGGAACGTCACGACGACAATGTCGTCATGATGAAGTATCCCGGCTACGGCATTTTTGGTCACTGGCTGCTGGATTACGTCCCGCAATTGGCGATCACTCGGCACATGGCGATGAACACGGAGGCGAAGTTCGTGTTCGACCACCTTGCCGATTGGATGAAGGTGCTGCTGGACGCCGCGGGCATAGAGCATGTGGAGTGCTACCAGCACAAGCTGACCGAGCACCGCAATCTCCGGATGCCGACGGGAATGAAGTGCGGATACGCGCTCGCCCAGCCCATCAATTCGCTGGCGTGGAACGCGTTGCGGGCTCACTTCAACCACGCCAATTGCACGCACCCTCCGGCGGGGCAGGACAAGCTCTTCATCAGCCGTCGAAACTGGGGCGGGCAGCGGGGACTCTCGGACTACACGGCCCTGGAAAACGCGCTGCAGTCGCTTGGTTTCAGCGTCTATTATCCCGAGCAGCACAGTCTTCAGGAACAGGCCCACGTGTTTTCCACCGCCCGCTTCATCGTCGGCGAGGACGGCAGCGCGCTCCATTCTGCGATTTTCACCGACCCGGGCGCTGTGCTGGGTGTGCTGATGCAGGAAGATCGCTACAACCTGTGGCATGCCGGCATCTGCGATACCATGGGCCATCGGATCGCCTACCACCGGCTGCCTGCCGGGCCTGACGGTGTGGAATTGGACATCGGCGCCATCGAAGGCTTCGCAAGGCGCCTTCTGCAAGCCTGAACGGGCGCCGATCCGGCGTAGGCCGGGTGCTCAGGCAGCCAGCTTCACGCAGGCGGATTCAGGCGCCCTCGGCTAGCTCCAAATAGGCGCAGCTAATGTGATACAGTGAGCTGCCGGGGGCAAGCTCTTCCAGCCAGCTTCCGTCGAGGCACAGCTTGTCGCGCCACAAGCCGGGTGTGGTAACGTCATAGTACTTCTCTAGCCCGGCGACGGCGGCGACCGCCTCCGCCGCCTCTTCCGGGGCGCCGGTGCGGCGCAAGCGGGCGGCCGCGGCTTTTATGCGCTCGGTCTGCGGCCACAGCCGCGCCTTTGCATCGTGGACCGTGCCGTCCGTCAGCACTTCGTTGATGGCGACGCCGCGTTCCGGGTCGATGCCGGTCCCGCGCGCGAATGCGACCAAGCGGTCGGAAATTCCCGTGCCCGGTTCCCAGCCCCTACGCGCCAGTCGCTCGAACAGCCACGCCCATTCGAAACAATGGCCTGGCTCGGCAATCGTGCCTTCGGTCCCTGGCGCGGGCGTGAAATCCTCGTTGAAATATTCGAGCAGCGCTCCGGTTACGGGATCGATCATCCGCTCCGAAGCCAAGGCCGCGATGGATCGCGATAGATTGCCGAAGCGGGCGCGAGTGCTGCCGTCGAAAAGGGCCTGCGCGGCCTCGAACAGGTGCATGTGGGGGTTCTGCCGCCTCACTCGCGGATCGACGATCTCGCCTTCGGTGAAGCCGCCTGCAGGATGGCTCCACTGCCGCTCGATGGTGTCCAGCAGGTCTTCCGCCGCATCGAAGTAGCCCTCCCTGTCGAGCGCTGCGCCGGCGGTGCCGAGCGCGAAGAGGACGAAAGCCTGGTCGTACAGATCCGCGCGCGGATCGAGCTGGTTCGCGCCGGCGTCCAGCTTGTGCACGAAGAACCCGTCCGGCCTGCGAGCGCGGGCGAGCAGAGTCTCCACCGTCTCTCCCGCCAGTTCGCGCCAGGGCCCATGCCAACCGAGCCTGCCTATCGCACAGAACGAAAAGACATGCCGCGCCTGAACGAAGGTGCGGAAGTAGGAATCGTCCGGCTCTCCGGCCAGTGTCATCCGCTCGGCGAAGAGGCCGGAAGCGGTACGGCCGCGCGTGGACCACAGCGGGGCGGCGACGTTGCACAGCCAGTCAGTCGTGCGAGCGACGGCGTCCTCCATCGCTAGGACCGAGGGATGCGGGAAAACTTCAGTGGTCATGACGCGAGATTGCCTTCTATCCGGCGATTGGCCAGCGTGGTTAGGTGAGGGGCCGCAAAATCGTGAAGATTTCCGCCCGTGAAATGCAGCGAGGCGACCCCTGCGGCTTCGGCTGCTGCTAGGTCGGTAGGCTGGTCGCCGATGAGAATGCTGAGGGAGAGGTCGACAGGCCAGCACTCCATCAGGTCGAGGAGCATGCCGGGCTGCGGCTTGCGCCAAGGATGGACGGTCCGGTAGGCGTCCAGCTTCGCTTCGGGATGGTAGGGGCAGTAGCGCCAGTCGTCGATCGCGGCGCCCGATGCGCGCAGCGATGCCGCCATCCGGCCGTGCAGGGCGGCCACGGCGTCCTCGTCATAGAAGCCGCGGGCCACGCCGGCCTGATTGGTGACGACGAACACGTAGAAGCCAAGGTCGTTGGCCAGGCGAACGGCCTGCGCCGCGCCGTCGATCCAGCGTAGTCGGTCGATAGAACCGACATAGCCGTCGTCGTGATTGAGCACCCCGTCCCGGTCGAGGAATAGGGCGGGGCGGCGTTGCTGCGCGGGGATGTCGGCCTGCGCGGCGGCGTAGGTTTCAGGGATGCCGATGTCGAGGAAGAAGCCCCGATAGGCGCGGGCGCGCAGTTCTCCGCGCGCGACGAGTGCCGGGAGCAGGTCTTCCTCGATCGAGAACCTGTCCGAAAACCCGTCGATGTCGGAGCGGCGCAGCAGGTACACGCCACCATTGATCAGGGCGGGCGTGCCGCCTGCCCCGCGCGGGACGATGGCCTCGACACGGTTGTCGCCGGCAAGGAGAAGGCTTTCGTAGCGGTCGGCCAACGGAACCTCGCGTGCCGCCACGGCCGATCCGTCGTCGGCGACGTCGATAAGGTCGAGCCAGTTGAAGTCGAACCAGGTATCGCCGTTCAACAGGAGGAAGCGATCCGCCAGCTGCTCCTGGGCGAAAGTCAGCGCGCCGCCGGTGCCGAGCGGTTCGGGTTCGACCGATACGGTGACGCGGCATCCCTCCGGCAGCCTGGAGTTCAGTCCCTGCACGTAGTCGGTGACAACTTCGGACCGAAAGCCGGCCAGCAGCAGGATGTCGCGAAACCCGCGCCTGACCGCCTCGCCGACCAGGACGTCGATGAACGGCTTTCCAGCCACCGGCAGCAGCGGTTTCGGTGTCTCGCGCGTGAGTTCGCCCAAGCGCGTGCCGAGCCCGCCCAGCAGGATCACGCATTGAGCAACGGCGCTGGGCGTCACGGGGCCGGCCATGGTTACCGAACCGCCCAGGCTTCTGCCCCCTCAAAGGTCAGCTTAACGGCGCTGGCGTCGCCGCCTTCCTCGTTGAGCTTGCGGATCAGCCCGAATCGCCGTTCCGGGTCGGTCAGCAGCATGATGAATCCGCCGCCGCCCGCGCCCGAGACCTTACCCGCCCAGGCGCCGTTTCCCATCGCCACTTCGAGCAGCCTCTCGACGGTCGAGTTGGAGACCGAGGATGCCGTCCGCTTCTTCGACAGCCATGAGCTGCGCAGCACTTCGGCCATGCCCCGGATGTCGCCGGAGAGGATGTCGACTTTCATCTTGTGCGCATCCTGCTTGATCTCGTGCATGGCCGCGAGCGTCGCGTCATTCAGTTCCTTTAGGCCGCCGACCTGCTGCTTGATGATCTCGGCGGATTCACGCGATTGCCCGCTGAAGCAGATGACCAGCGAGGATTCGAATTCGTTGAGATAGTCGCGCCGCAGCCGCAGCGGATTGACGATGACGCCAGCGTTGCCCTGCAGGAACTCGATGAAGTTGAAGCCGCCGAAGGCGGCGGCGTACTGGTCTTGCATGCCACCCATCAGGCCCAGCTCGCGTCTCTCGATGTGATAGGCGAGCCTGGCGACCTCGTAAGGCCCGAGCGGCAACTGCATAGCGAGCGTGAAGGCCTCGATCAGCGCCACCGTCAGTGCCGACGAGGCGCCGAGCCCCGAACCGGCGGGAACGTCGATGGTGGTCGTGATCGTCATCGGCACGGCGCAGCCGCCGTTGTACTCGCGCATCATGTACCGGTACACCGCACGGTGCAGGCAAAGCCCCTCACGGATGTCGAAGTCGAGCGAGCAGGGCAGGGCTTCCTCGGTCCCCAGGTCGTCCGCCTTGAAGAGGATATTCCCTTCATCACGCCTGGTGAGATGGGCATAGGCATAGCGGTCGATCGTGGCGTTGAGCACGACGCCGCCGTGCTCGTCGCTGTAGATCGCCAGGTCGGTTCCTCCACCTCCCAGTCCCAACCGCAGAGGGGCGCGCGACCTGACGTTATCGTTGAAGAAGATCATCGAGAATTTTTCCGAATTCATGAAAGAAATCTTAAATTTAATCCAAGACCGAATGGAACATTCTTTTCATGGCGTTCTGGGAGTAATGGTTGCGGACGAAATCGATCGCCTTGGTCGTGCGCTGCTCCGCCGCCTCCACGTGAGACGCCCGCTCGATGTTCCGTGAGAAATCGGCCGGGGCGTTGCCGACGAACAGGAACTCGCCTTCAGGATCGATACCCTGCGCGCCGACATCCGTGGTCACGACCGGGACGCCCCGGGCCATCGCCTCGACGACCTTGCCCTTCACCCCGGCGCCATAGCGCAGCGGCGCGATCACGATGTCCGCTTCCCGGTAGAGCGCGTCCAGGGTCTCGTCGCTGACGAAGCCCACGACGTCGATGTCGGGCTGCGCCAGGGCCATGACCGTCTCGTTCGGGTTGGAGCCGACCACCTTCAGCTCGAAGGCGATCGCGTCCGCTCTGAGCAAAGGCGCCACGTTGTCGCAGAACCACACGATGCCGTCGACGTTCGGCTGATGCTTGAACCCGCCGACGAACAGCAGCTTGAGCGGCCCGGACGGAGCACCCCTGTTCCGGATGCGGATCTCGGCTGTCTCCAGGTGGGCTTCCGCGAACCGGTATGCCGGAATGGCCTCGGTGCGGACGCTCGGTGAAACTAGGCCCGCAATCGTGCGCGCTTCCTCCTCGCTCGGATAGAGGACGACATGCGATCCATTACAAATCGAAAGTTCCAGCGCCTTCATTTCCTGGATCTGGGAGGCGTTCGCATCCTTGCCTTCCAGCTTCGCCTGGGCAGCCATGCGGCTGAAGTGGATGTCGTGGCCGTAATAGACGATTTTCGCCAACGTCAGAGCCGTGACTGCGGACAGATAGTCCTTGGCGATATGGGGGCGACTGAGCAGAACGGCGTCGTAGAGGTCCTTCCGCTGGCGCAGGAACTCCTCGAACCCGTTGCGGAACTTCGAGCCGAAGATCACTTCAACACCAAGCTGCTGGAGCCGCGGGGTGTAGTCCGGGTCGCGCCACAGGTTGTCGGGCCAGAACGTGATCGACCAGTCGTCGTCCAGCAGGGTCTGGATGAAATCGAAGATCGTGCGCGAACCGGCGTCGCGGTCGAACTGCGGCACGTAATGGTCGACGATCAGCAGGTGCCGCTTGTCGAACGAACGATCCCGGGCGCGCAGCACGTTCTGGGCGTTGGGATAATGATCGCGCTGGAGCACGTGCTGCCAGCGTTCGAGCAGGCGCTGCTGGTTGGCCGTCTGATAGGCCTTGACGCCCGATGATAGGTCGCGGCCGTGGCTGCGACCTTCGTGATGCACCACTTCGGACTCGGGGCTGTAGAGCGTGCGATAGCCCGCGTCGCGCAGGCGGAAGGCGATGTCGGAATCCTCGCAGTACGCGGGCGTATAGACGGGATCGAAGCCGCCCAGCTCCCGCCAGATGCCTGCCGGGATCGCGATGGCCGCGCCGGAGCAGTAGTCCACGTCCTTGACGTAGTTGAACTCCGGCGCGCGGGCATCCTGGCCGCGCCCGAAATTCCAGGCGGACCCATCCTCCCAGAAAATGCCGCCCGCCTCCTGCAGCGAGCCGTCCCAGTTGATCAGCTTCGACCCGACGAGCCCCACGTTCTCGAAGGTGTCGAACGGCATGAGCAGGGCGTCGAGCCAGCGGGGCATGACCAGCGTATCGTTGTTCAGCAGCACGATGTGCCGCCCCGTCGCCTGCTTAGCGGCCTCGTTGCAATTGCCGAGGAAGCCGTAGTTACGCGGCTGACGGACGTAGCGGACGATTCCCCCGATCGCGGTGACGACCTGCGGCGTCGTGTCCGTCGATCCATCGTCGGCGACGATGACCTCGAAGCTGCGCTCGGATTCCATCTCCAGCAGCGAAACGACGCACAGCAGTGTATCGACGATGTTGTTGTAGACAGGAATGATGATCGAGGCGTCCGGCGCGCTGCCTTCGGGCAGGACTTTCGCGGCGGAGCGATGCTTGGCCCGTTCGATCAGGCCTGCATGGACATCCGAGGTGGCGAACTCGTCCTGCCGGTCGGCGAACGTGTCCATCACCGAGTAGAGATACCAGTAGAGGTCGATGGCTTGCTCGCCGTAGCCGTCGATCACGAAATCGCGCAGGGTCTGCGGCGGCCAGTAATCGTTGAGCGGCCTGGGCGGCCAAGCGGCCTCATGCGTTGTGGCGCCGGCGGCGGATGCGGAATCCCCTTCGGTGGGAACAATCGCCGCAGGTTCCGCGGAAAGCAGGTATTCGATCAGCGGGCGTCCGGTCGCCGAGGGCGGCAGGAAGCGGCGCCATTCCGGGTCCATCGCGCGGAACTGCGCCTCGCGCCCTTCGGCTTGGCCGTAGGCGACGAAGTGCGTCAGCGGTTCGATGCCCGCTTCGTCGACGTCCGGGTAACGGTCGAGGTAGGCGCGCGGGTCGAATACCGGATTGGGCCAGCGGCCTTCGCGCCACCCGAACTGCAGGTAGTGGTCGAGGGGGTTGATCCGCCCTGAGGCCAGCACGTCAGGGTTCTGCTCGAGATACCAGTCGTTGGCGAAAAGGACGTGCGGGTTCCTGCCTTCGCGCCAACCGTGGCGGACATAGTGCTCCAGCGGCGACATGCCGCTGACGGCGACGTCGTGGTTGTTGGCGACATATTGCGCCGAGGCGAAAAGCGGATGCGGCTCCAGCGTTCGGCAGCGCGGGTCGGCGATGAAGCGCCCCAGCGTGACGCGCTGCAGATCGGGCGCCTGCCGAGCGATCCACGAAGCGTCGAAGATCGCGGTGTGGAAGGGCGCGCCGGGTAGGCCGAGGACGCGCTTCCACGCCTTCGACCGGCCTACGGGCGGGTCTTGCCGACCCGCAAGCCGCCCCTGGATGGCCTGCGGGGCCCGGTGCAGCGCCGCGCGGACCCGGCGATGCGTCACGTCGAACCGCTCGCGACTGCGCGCATGCCTAGGATCGGTTTCCACCTGCCCGCCGAAAGCCTGGATCGCGGAGGCCTGAGCGGGATGCCCCGGTAGCGCGCCGCTTGCCCGGGCCTGCCGTTCGCGCGCATTTCGCGCCTTCTCCTGCGTCAGTTCGTCACGGGACGCGGCGAGCTGCGCCTGAGCCTGCTCCAGCGCATTACGGGACGCGGCGAGTTGTACCTTCTCCTGCGTCAGTTCGTTACGGGACGCTGCGAGCTGCGCCTGAGCCTGTTCCAGCTCGGCGGCGGCGCGATCCGCTACCTCCTTCGACCGGGCCAGTTCGTTGCGGGCGCGCTCCTGCTCATGCGCAGCGGCCTGGAGTTCGAACTCCGCATGCATCTTCTCCAGTTTCAGCGTGTCGGCGAGGCTGCGCAGTTCCGCCTCGCTGCGTTCGACGTTGGCCAGTCTTTCCTTCAGCGGCTCCAGCTCGGTGCTCCGCGCGCGCAGTTCCGCCAGCTGCTCGCCCAGATGGAACATGCTTTCCACCATGGCGGCGGAATCCGAGGGCGCTTCGCCCCCGACGATCCGCCCCAGCAGGCGGGAGACCAGCGCGAACTCGCGCTGCAGCCCTTCGCGCTGCAGGGTGATCGCATCGCTCACGGAATCGCTTGCGCGCTTCAGGTCGTGCAGCCGTTCCTCGAGGGCGGACTTTTCCTCCCGCGCGCGGGCCATGGCCTCGTTCCCGGCTTTGATATCCTGCCGGGAGCGCGCCAAGTTCGCTCGCAGTTCCTCGTCTTCCTCGTGGAGCTGTGAGGCCCAGGCCATGATCTTCTCGTGCTCGAGCCAGAGATCGTCCTCGCGCGAGTAGAACATGGTGGAACGCGGCGCGGCCAGCTCGAACGGCTTTTGCGAACAGACGGCAAGCACGTACTCGGCATCGTCCAGCCACAGTTCGCCGCTGTCGACAGTCGGCATCGCATCATTGCTGACGGCCATGCGATAGATGTTGGCCGCAGCCATGTTGCCCGTGTTCGAGGGCCCGTCCAGTTCATACCCGACCGACACCAGCGCCATGCGTGTGCCCGTCAGGTGCACTTCACGGAAGTGCCTCGTCAACAGCCGCCGGAACTCCCCGACTTCCATCTCCGAGACGTGGAAGACATTGGGCGCCTTGTAGCGATTATAGATCGGCTTGTTGGGAGTCGAAACAAGGAAGAGGCCGC
The DNA here is from genome assembly GCF_003050615.1 of Sphingomonas oleivorans. Lineage (GTDB taxonomy): Bacteria > Pseudomonadota > Alphaproteobacteria > Sphingomonadales > Sphingomonadaceae > Sphingomonas_H > Sphingomonas_H oleivorans. The sequence continues at coordinate 13,538 of NZ_NWBU01000012.1, forward strand.
CGTCCGTGAGCACCCGCTTCGCTTCCTTGATCAGCCCGTCGTGATTCTCGACGTGCTCGATCATTTCGTTGGCGACGACGACATCAAACGTATCGTCAGCAAACGGCAGATCGTAGCAATCTGCGATCGCAAAAATGACGTCGGCACCGTAGCGTTTTTTCGCCATGCGTATGGCTTCAGGGCTGATGTCGACGCCGGTTACCTCCGCTCCGGCCTGCGCCAACAGGGCCGAGCCGTAGCCGGTGCCGCATGCGAGATCGAGGACCCGCTTTCCGGCCACGCTTTCGCGACAGATCGCGTAACGATGCAGATGTTCATAAGCAATTCGCCCGCGGAACTGCGAAAGATCGAACCGCTCCAATTCCGTATCCATCACACTTTCTTCCGAAAATCGTAAACAATCGTGCGGCTTGAGAGCTCAGCTTCGCACTTGCGGTAATGGCTTGGCTTTGCCAGGTCCAGTTGCTTCACCACATATGTCCCCAGCGCCATATCAGGGAAGGCAGAGATCATCGACCCGGGCCAGCGCACGTTCAGCGACACCATGAGAGCCTTTGCCTCAGACCTTGTCTAAGAGTGTGGAAGTGGCCGCGCCGCAGGGCTTCGCGAATGATCTCGCCACTTTCCCGCCGGCCAAGAAGGTGGGGTTCAAGCGCCGCAAGGATGGCGGAGAATTCGGCTTGCGGCATGTCCCGGATCATATTGAACACGCCGTGGAAGCCAAATTCGTCGCCTTGCTTTTCCGTGCGTTCATAGGCGAATTGGCGGGCAAGGTGTTCAGGTGCGAACCGCAGGCCGTGCTTCTTCTCCAGCTCATGCCGATAGGAGCGACATACCAAGACATCCTCAGCTTCGTTTTTATGCAGTTGCAAGCCGCGGCATGCCTCAAGCAAGCGCTTTGATCTGAGGGAGAAACCGCCATTACCCACCGTTTGCCGGTCTTCAAAATGAGGCCAGGGAGCGCCGACGTAGTCGTAGTTCAGGAATTCGTCCCGCCAGCGTGATCCATCAAGTACGTAGCCGTCCCATTGCACGATGAGCGCGAAGCGCGTTTCGATGTGCTCTGCCAAATGATCGAGAATGAAGCGGGAATATTCGTCGCGAGAACGGATCGGCGCGATCTGCTTCCATGCCATCGCATCCTCGGGCACTTCTGGTGGGGGGCGATCGGACAACAAGAGGACGGATCCGAAACGAGCCTGTTCCTGGCTTTTCCTGAGTGCGCGCACCGTGGCAGCAATAGCGACGCTGGTTACAGCAACCAGCGTGACCTCGTCGAGCGAAAGGGCTGGCGACTTTGGCTTGGGGCCCGAATTTAGAAAGCGAGCAGGCATGGTTCGGCTGATCTCGAGAAAAGCGGGCTGTAATGGGGATCGGAATGCTCCGCGCTACCCCATCTTTTACGAAAGCGCGCAAGTTCGCCATTGAAGCGCTCGATGTTCGCGGGCGCATGATCTTTTCCCCGCGAAACGGATTCGTGATGGATCAATCGGGCCTCTGCCACGAACACGTTGCGCAAACCGCTCTGCTGCAACTTCAGGCAGAAATCGACATCGTTGAAGGCGACGGGGAAGGCGGCCGCGTCGAGTCCTCCAACGGAAAAATAGGCTTCACGGCGCACCACAAGGCAAGCTGCGGTCACGGCGGAAACGCTTCGGGTAACGCCATGCCAGGCGAAATGGTCGGGGTCGGTCGGCATGGCGCCGCGCGCCAAGTGACCGGCAGCTCCGCCTATACCGATCGCCACTCCTGCGTGTTGCACCGAGCCGTCAGGATAGAGAAGCATGGACCCCACCGCGCCTACGTCCGGTCGAACCGCATGCCGGACCATTGCCGCAAGCCAGTCGCCATCGAGTGCTTCGACATCGTTATTCAGGAGGCAGAATACGTCGCCGGCCGCTTGTGCCGCAGCGCGATTGTTCAATGCCGAGAAATTGAAAGGGCCGTCATCCCGAATGACCTGGACCGTGTCGTCCGCTTGCAGCTCTTCGAGCAGGCGCAAGGCCGCAGGCTGCGTCGTGCCGTTATCGACCACAATAATTTCGCACGCCCCAGGATACCGAAGTCGCGAAAGGCCCGCAAGGCAGGCCGACAGCAGTTCGACCTTGTCGCGGGTCGGAATGATTATCGACACTGACGGCCAGATTTTCGGTTCGGGCGGCGCGACGCGATAAAAGGGCTGTTGGCTACCACACTGAAGCAATGTGGCCTGCTCGCGCCATCGCCGCGTCACCAATGTGGCCCAGTGATCCGGTTCGAGCCGGTCATCCGGCGCGGCGCAGTGCGTCAGGATCAAAGGTATGTGGGAAGGCGATGGCGCGTCATCTTTGGCAACCAGCTCCATGACTAGCGCAGATAGGGCGTCGGAACCAAATGCCTGCTTACCCAATCGCCTGGCAGCCTCGATTGCGGATTTGCCGGACAATGCGCAGGCCCTGCTCAAGCTGTCACGCGCGAGATAGAGCAAAGGATCCCACTCGCCTTTTATCCAAGGATTGCGCCGTATTCCATCGCGAATATCGTCGATATCCCAGTAGACGATCTCGCAAGCCGCATCCCGCCGAAGAGCATGAGCCAGCGCCCGACCGCACCATGGTGAAAGAAGATCGCCCGCCTTTATCGGCAACAGCCACGAGACGGCACTTTCCGGAATGGCAGGACCCCCGAGAACAGCGTCGAGCGCCTCGTCCAGGGCGATCTGCGAACCAGTGGCGAAGGTTTTGCATTCCGGAAACGCGGAGCCTTGGGTCCAGATATCCACGTCTGGTCCGAATGCCGTCTTGAGACTGGCGATGGTGCGTACCGCAGCATCGTAGTCACTTGCGCAGTCGAGCACCAAACAAATCGGCTGAGCCAAGCCGTCTGTCGCGGGATTTTCTCGAAACAGGGCCTTGGCCCAAGCGGGTTCAGCAATGGTGGTCCAGCGTTGGTAGTAACGCGGGTTACGCGATGCGATCAGGCAGAGTTTGTTCCAGGCGCGTACGCGCTTTCCGCGTGACAAGTCAAGGATGGCGCTGAACGATTGGCTGGCCGACACCCCGAGGGCAAGTCGCAGAACCGTACGCAAGCTCTTGCCGTTGCGCCAGGGTACAGGACGGCGAACTGGGAATGGGAAAGTCACGACTGCCGACTTTTTCAGTAACCCATAATCCTGATGAAGAGTTTGTTGCGCTCAAGAAAAATGCGCTTTACATCGGTCTCCTGAACGGAGGTGGCGTCACTCCTGAACCGCACCATTTTCGACTCGCGCAGATTTCCAAAAACAGGCATGATTATCGCCACGTTCGGGTAAGCTTCACTGGCAATCAGTTCCGCTAGACACGTAATAAGATGCGGCCTCGAATACCAAATTCGCGCGTTCCCGCAACCCCCCAGGCAAAGGAGTGGTGCCATTTGGGTAATGACGGGTTCATGCAAAACGGCCTCCTCAGTGATCGCGTCCCTCATGGCTTCTCGGCCTGCGTCTGACCCGACCGCTTTCAGCCGTCGGACTTGCCGAAAGATTAACGCAACTTTCACTTTGTGATGTGCGTAAGGCGCGGCTAACCCGGGACCCATGAATCAAAGCTCCTCTCCCGTTCAACTCATCGTTCCGCGTCGGCATGGCGATGCCCGCGGTTGGTTCACCGAAGTTTATTCCGAGCCTGTCTTCGCGGCACGGGGCATCGAATGCCGCTTCGTCCAGGATAATCACTCGCTTTCCGCGCCCCAGTTCACGCTGCGGGGCCTCCACTTCCAGACGCCGCCGCGCGGGCAGGACAAGCTTGTGCGCTGCATCCGCGGCCGCATATTCGATGTGGCGGTGGACGTGCGCAAGGGCTCGCCCACTTATGGACATTGGGTAGGCGCGGAGCTTTCTGCGGAAAACGGGCGCCAACTTTTCATCCCTATCGGGTTTGCGCATGGTTTCGTGACGCTCGAGCTTAATTGTGAGGTCACCTACAAGTGCTCGGACACCTATGCCCCCGATCATGACGGCGGGATCCGCTGGGACGATCCGGCGATCGGTATCGACTGGCCCGTTCCCGCCGGCGTGACGCCCGAGCTTTCGGCAAAGGATGCCGTGCAGCCCCTGCTTGCCGACTTCGACAGTCCCTTCCCCTATGATGGCCGCCCGCTGGGGCCCCTCGACTAAGGATTCATTCGAATGCGTGTCATCGTCACTGGCGGCGCCGGTTTCATCGGTTCGGCCCTCGTGCGCCATCTGGTGCTGGAGAAAGGCTACGAGATCCTGACCATCGATGCCCTGACCTATGCGGGCAACGAGGCTTCGCTCAAGGCCGTCGAAGGCAAGGCGAACCACCACTTCCTCAGGGCCAACATCCGCGACGGCGCGGCCATGCGGGCCGCCGTCGCCGAATTCCGTCCCGACAGAATCATGCACTTGGCCGCCGAGAGCCATGTCGACCGTTCGATCACCGGCGCGGCCGACTTCATCCAGACGAACGTCGTGGGCACTTTCACCCTGCTCGAGACTGCGCGCGAATACTGGAACGGGCTGGAAGGCGCGGCGAAGGCGGCGTTTCGCTTCCTCCACGTCTCGACCGACGAGGTCTACGGTTCGCTGGGGGAGGAAGGGTTGTTCGAAGAAACCACCTCTTACGACCCCAGCTCGCCCTATTCGGCATCAAAGGCGGCGTCCGACCATCTCGCCAAGGCTTGGCAGCGCACCTACGGCCTGCCGGTGGTGGTGTCGAACTGCTCGAACAACTACGGACCCTATCACTTCCCCGAGAAGCTGATCCCACTGACCATACTCAACGCGCTCGCCGGACGCGAGCTGCCGGTTTACGGCAAGGGCGAGAACGTGCGCGACTGGCTCTATGTTGACGACCACGCGCGCGCGCTCGACCTCATCATCGAGCGGGGCCGTCCGGGCGAGACCTACAACGTAGGCGGCCGCAACGAGCACCGCAACATCGAAGTCGTGCGCCGGATCTGCGCGGTTCTCGACGAACTCGTGCCCGCCAACCGCCCGCGCGAGGAACTGATCGCGTTCGTCACTGACCGTCCGGGCCATGATGCGCGCTATGCCATCGACGCCACCAAGCTTGAGACCGAGCTGGGCTGGCGCGCGCGGGAAACCTTCGACACCGGGATCGAGAAGACTGTGCGCTGGTACCTCGACAACGAATGGTGGTGGCGCCCCTTGCGCGACCGTTACGACGGCGAGAGGCTGGGGCTGACCCAAGCCGCCAAGGCCGAGGCTTCCGCGTGAGGATTGCCGTCACTGGCAAGTCCGGGCAGGTCGTCACCAGTCTGATCGCGCGCGGGGCGACCCATGGCTATGAGGTGATCGCGCTGGGTCGGCCCGAGCTTGACCTTGCCGATCCCGCCTCGGTCGTCCGCGCAATGGAGGCCGCCGTGCCCGACGCGGTGGTCTCGGCCGCCGCTTATACGGCGGTGGACAAGGCCGAGAGCGAGAGCGATCTGGCCCATGCCGTCAACGGCGCGGGCGCGGGCGCGGTGGCCGAAGCCGCCCGCGCGCTCGGCGTGCCGCTGGTCCATGTCTCGACCGACTACGTCTTCGACGGTACGCTGCATCGTCCCTATGTCGAGACGGATCCCACCGGGCCGACTGGCGCCTATGGCGCGTCAAAGCTAGCGGGCGAGCGGGCCGTGCTGGCCACTCATGGTGATAGCAGCGCGGTCCTGCGTGTGGCGTGGGTCTACAGCCCCTTCGGCGGCAACTTCGTCAAGACGATGCTGCGCCTCGCCGGGGACCGGGACGAGATCTCGGTGGTCGCCGATCAGCTCGGCAATCCCACCAGCGCGCTCGACATCGCCGATGGCATCCTCAAGGTCGCGGGCAATCTCGTGGCCGATTCCGATCCGGCGCTGCGTGGCGTGTTCCACATGACCGCGCGTGGCGAGGCAAGCTGGGCCGATTTCGCGCAAGCCATCTTCTCGACCTCGGCTGCGCGCGGCGGGCCCCATGCCGCAGTGAAGCGGATTGCGACCGACGACTATCCCACTCCGGCCCAGCGGCCCGCCAATTCGCGGCTCGACTGCGGCCTGATCGCAAAGACCCATGGCGTAGCGCTGCCGGAGTGGCACACGTCTCTTGAAACCGTCGTCGGCCGTCTGCTGGCCAACGCGAACTGAGCTGCGCCTCCAAGCAAGGAAAGACAGGAAAAATGAAGGGTATCATCCTGGCCGGTGGTAGCGGCACGCGGCTCTATCCGATGACGCTGGCGACCTCAAAGCAACTGATGTCGGTCTATGACAAGCCGATGATCTACTATCCGCTCAGCACACTGATGCTGGCGGGAATCCGCGAGGTTCTGATCATCTCCACCCCGCGCGACCTGCCCGCCTTCCAGGCGCTGCTGGGCGACGGTTCGCAGTGGGGCATGTCCTTCGAATATGCCGAGCAGCCCAGCCCCGACGGGCTCGCGCAGGCCTATGTCATCGGCGCCGACTTCGTCGCCGGCGGTCCTTCCGCGCTCGTGCTGGGCGACAACATCTTTTACGGCCATGGCCTTCCCGAACTGCTGGGCGGCGCCACCGCGCGCAAGACCGGGGCGAGTGTATTCGCCTATCATGTGAACGACCCCGAGCGTTACGGCGTGGTCAGCTTCGACAAGGAGATGAAGGCCCTCTCGATCGAGGAGAAGCCCGAGAACCCGCAGTCCAGCTGGGCGGTGACTGGGCTTTATTTCTACGACGAGCAGGTGGTGGACATTGCCGCCAACCTGAAACCCAGCCCACGTGGCGAGCTGGAAATCACCGACGTCAACCGCGTTTATCTCGAACGCGGCCAGCTTTCGGTCGAGATCATGGGCCGGGGCTATGCCTGGCTCGACACCGGCACGCCTGACAGCCTGCTCGACGCAGCCGAATTTGTGCGCGTGCTTGAAAAGCGCCAGGGCTTCAAGATCGCCAGCCCTGAGGAAATCGCCTTCCGCCAGGGCTTCATCGGCATGGCGGAAATGGAACAGGCCATCGCTCGGCTCGGCAAGTCGGAATACGGGCGATATCTGCGCGGCGTTCTGGCGGAAGGGTAAGGGGCGCAGGGTCGGCGGATGGCAATGCCGCCGGCCTAACCATCTGGGAAGTAGGCTTGGATGAGCCGCCCTGTTCGGCCTTCATATGACTTTGGTCTGGCGTCGGGCTTTTTAGGGTTCCTGGCGATAGAACCGGTTCGGATAATCGGCGTGAAGGCGTTCGGTCGAAGCTTCCTGTACAATTGCATACGCCACGCCTTGGAGTCGTGATGTGAACTAATGTCCTAGTCGATGTTAGGAAAAGCTTCTGGCCCATAGGCGACTCAACGGTTTGAATACAACCAAAGCTCCAGATCAGTGGATTAGGAGCACCAATAGGCATCGGGGGTGTCTTTGAAACTTATTTCCGTTCATACCCCGAAGGCAGCGGGTTCATCACTCGGGGCGGCATTATTGAAGGCATTTGGAGATCGCTACCAGGCCGACAATCAAGACGACCCCGCCAACCCAACTTCTGAACGCAACATAGACCCTGGGCGGTATTTTTCTCGGATGAGGCGGCTTCCCGAAGAAGTTTCCTGTTTGCATGGTCACTTTCATCCGGGCCAGTTCGCTCTTGATGACAGTTTGCTTTTCACCCTGCTTCGGCACCCGGTGGATAACATCATTTCCATCTTCTTTTTTTGGAAGAAGCTGCCTTCTCAGGAGCAACCGCTGCATGACTATTTTTTGCAGAACAGACTCGACATCATCAAAATGGCTCAGCTGCCATTGTTTAGCTATCTTTACTCGCAAACATATTTTGGCGGGTTCGATATGGGACGATTCGATCTCATCGGCCGCCACGAGGAACGTGATTACGCGTTTAATCGATTGAGCCGGCTTATCGGCGTTGATCTGGATATTTCAATCCGTGAAAATGTGACGACACCTGACGAAGCGCGACAGGCTTTGCTGGAAGATGGCTTTCTCATCCAGGAGTTGCGTAATATCCTGGCCGACGACATCCAGTTTTATGAGAAGTTCACCGGGTAGGGCGAAAGTTCATCGGCCCTACCCCGAGGCCTCTGCGGATCGAGTTCACATTTGCGAGCGCATTTTACAACCTCATCCGCTCCACTTCGGCCAGGGTGATCTCGTCGCGGCGGCGGTCATAGAGTTGGGTGGTGCGGGTGGAGGTGTGGCCCGCCATGGCGGCCGCGTTCTCCAGCGTGCCCCCATTATTCAGGTAGGTGGTGATCCCGGTCGCGCGGAAGCTGTGGTTGCCGATCCTCGTCTCGATCCCGGCGGCCTTGGCGCGACGGCGGACCATAGCGAAGGCGTCGGGCTGGGAGAGGGGCTCTCGCTCAGCCGCCGGGTCACTTACGGGTTGCTTTCCTCAAACCGAAAATGCGTACCATTATGGTACTAGATCGTCTTTCATCTGACTTGAATCGCGGGGGATTCCTGAGCGGGTGATTTTGTGATTCACGATGCTGGCTGGGCAGGAGGCCAGCAGGTGATGCCGAAAGCCTGTTCGAATGATCTTCGTGAACGTGTGGTCCGGGCCGTCGAGGCGGGAGCA
>NZ_NWBU01000003.1 GCF_003050615.1 Sphingomonas oleivorans
TGCGATCTCTACTCGCCCGAGGAATGCTGGAATTACCTCAAGGCTACCGGCTATGCGTCAGATTAAACGCACAACGCTCTAATGGAGATCTGTGCACGGGTGGGAGTAGGTTGCTGATATTGCGTCCTTTTGTTGCCTTCCCTGAGTTGGTGGGCGCTGTATGCCCGCCGCCCGGTTGCGACTTTTATCGGACTTGCGCGGTGAGGATGTTGAGGGAGCGCTTGAGGTTGTAGGCGATGGCGGTGAGGTGGACCTGGACGGCGGCTTTGGGCAGGCCTCGCCATCGCATTCGGCGCAGGCCATAGCAGCGCTTCCAGGTGCCGAAGATCTTCTCGATCCTGGCGCGGACGCGGTGGATTGGCTGGTTCCAGGCATTCAGGCGAGCGAGCGTTTCCTCTTCGTCACGCCCCCACATGCCGGTCGCGACGACGCGTGGCGTGCCGCCTTTGGCGCGGACGGCCCCGCCGAACTGTGGTCCTCGATAGGCACTGTCGGCGAAGACCTCGCCAGGATTGTCGGCCAGGATTGTCGGGTAGTGCATCGGGGCCGGCCCGCCCGTCGTTGATATTGGCAGGGGGCACCGAGATCTTCTCGACCAGCGCCGTCGTGGCATCAGCACCGACATGAGCTTTGAAACCGTGGACTGCCGCCTTGCCCTTATGCTTCACCCACCCGCCATCGCCGTCCTGTTCTGTTGCGGAGGCAATGATCGTCGCATCGACAAGGGTGCCGGTCTTGACCTTGATCGCCTTGGCTCTGAGTTGATCGGTCACCACCTCGAACAGTTCGCGATCGAGGTTCCGGGCGGCCAGGAGCCGCCGAAAGCGCACGAACGTGGTGCGTTCCGGTGTCGCCTCATTGGCCGAGAAGCCGCAGAAACGCCTGAACGACGCGATCGTCGAGCGCTTCGGCAAGCTTTACATCGGACAGATCATACCAGATCGCCAGGAGCAACGCCTTGAACATTGCCAAAGGTGGCCAGGCCGGCTCGCCCTTCGTAGCCGGGTAGAGCGCCTCCAACAGCTTCGTGACCGGTTCCCAGGCGACTAGCGCGTCGATCTCATCAAGGGAGGATGACGATCGCGACTGGCGCAAGAAGCCGAACTTCTCCTGGCCGATCGAACGATGGGACATAGCTGCTCTCCACCCCGAAGAGCCCCATAGAATCAGCTTCTCAAAGCCCCGTCTACTCCCACCCGCGCACAGATCTCCTAGTCGGCCAGCCCGGACTATCTCGCAACCCTCGTTTCCAGGGTCGAAGGCGTGCGCCGGATCGCGGAGGGGAAGGACGCCAAGCGGGCTCGCCGGCCTCCGCTATTCCGAGCCGTAAATCCTGAGGCGAACAGACGGTTTGAGCAAGGTGGCGCTGATGTGTTGCCCGAATAATTCACAGTTGGAAGCAAGGGCACCGATAGCGCGCGGCTCTTCTTGTGAGACGCGCTTGTAGCAAGGCAAAGGCCCGCCGTCGTCTTGTGGTCTGCCTTGTGGAAAAGTGATCCGATTCCGAAGTTAGCCTTGGCTGGGCTTTTGAAGGGAGAATCGGATGGACATCAGAGGTTTAGGCCAGAGCAGATCATTGCAAAGCTACGTGAGGTGGATTTGCTGGTCTGGCGGGGCGACCGCGGTCGAAGCGTGCCGGCAGATCGGGATTTCGGAACAGGCGCTGTATCGCTGGCGCAAGGAATAGAGCGGTCTCAAGGTCGATCAGACGCGCCGGATGACTCGAAGGGCGGCGTAGCCGACGATCTGGAGCGCGAGACTGCGCGGCTCAAGAGGCTGGTCGCGGATCTCGTACTGGACAAGGCAATCCTCCAGGAAGCCAGCACGCTTGTTTTTTTGAGCGTCGCGCCTGCGCTCGAACCCGTGGCGCTTGGCGCTCCGTCCCGTCGCCATGAGGCGATCGAGGAGGTCCGTCGTGCGTTACCGGTCTCCGAGCGGCGGACCTGCCGGGTGCTCGGTCAGCATCGCTCGACCCAGCGTCGGTGCTGAAGGATGATACCGATGAGCCACGCCTGACGGCTGATATCATCGCGCTGGCGAAGGATGATGGCTGCTACGGTTGTCGGCGCATCCATCTGCTGCTGAGCCATGCCGGCTGGCAGGCCAGCCTGTCGGTGGTCAAGCGCATCTGGCGGCGGGACGGTCTCAAGCTTCCAAAATGGCAGCCCAGACAACGACGCCTGTGGCGCGGCGGCGGATCGCGCATCCGCCTGCGGCCGCAACACCGCGGGCACGTCTGATCCTGCGAGTTACCGTCCTTCGGGCGTTGCCTTCGGCCCGTCGAGGACCAGACGCACAACGGCGCAAATGTGGATACTCAATATCATCGACGAGTTCGCCCAGAAGCGGCGTACCCGCCAAGAAGATTGGCTCGCGTCTCGCATCACGCAGGTCAAGATATGAAGAAGCGGAAGCGAACGTCCCCGCGATGGCTGAACTTCAGGCTTCGCCTACCACCGGCCACGCCTCGGTTTGATCGATCTCGACGATCAGCAGCACGGTGAGCGTCGCGTGGCATGGCTCATGCGCCGGATCGTCGAGCACTTCGGTCGGCAATATCCATCCACCTGCGTGCGGTCCCGCATCGACTCGGCGCGGATCGAGCGCCGCGCCACGGCCTGTCGGTCCCCGGAGGCTCGCCGCCTGCTCATCATCAAGGAGGATCATCAGCATCACTGTGCTCCCACGGCGGTCATGTAGGTGGATATGGCGGCATAGAGAGCGGTAACATCCAATGCATTCAGACCGGCCCCAACGTGCCCAGCCGCGAACGGGCGTGCGGAATAATAGGGGCCCCCGCCGCCGCGCCCGAAATAGACATTCGAGGTTGCAGGCTGCACGCTCGGGTTACTCTGGGCGAACTTGACGACCCCGTTTATATACAGCGGATTATCCGTCGCCAAGGGGCCCGTGCGTGAACTGATGAAATGACCGGACGTGCTGGTTGCGGCTCCCGCGAATGTAGAGCCCGCATTGATCCGGTGTCCAGTGGTCGATCCGCTTGCGGCAACATAGATGATGCCGTTGGCGCTATCGCCTGCGTCTACCATCGCGGCGGCGCCGCTCGGCCGCGCCCAAAAACCCATGGCAGCGTCATCGCGCGAGCGACTGGAAAAGCTCCATCCCGTGTCGAGATAGCTGCTTGTGCCATTGCCCTGATATCCTCGGTCGATCGTAAAGGCTGGGCTATTTACAGGGACCGAGCCGTAACTCGAGCCCTTGAGGTTGAGCAGCGCAGCTTGGGTATCATGTGCGGCGAATAGCCAGAGCGCGTCAAGCTTGGCCCACACGCTTGCCGATTTGAGTAACCGGATAAGGTCATCATAGAGCTTCGCGCGCTGGACCGTCGGCTGCACGGTCATGCGGGTGAGCAGCGCCTGCGTTTCGGGGAGATAATTGTTCCGTCGCCCCAGCACAGCCGCTGAAGTCAACCCAAGCCCAGGGCCAATAAGCATCAGCGCCCTCCCCCGCAGCGCACAGGCGCCCCATGCGCCGCAGCCCAGCGGCAGATCCGCGCCACAGCCGCCCAGCCGCGCGCACCCCACGCCTCCACGGCCGCGTCATATTCGGCTGCTCCTCTCTCGCTGGTCACGATCGCGTCTGTCGGCACAGGCTCAGGCTCCACCGCCAGATCGGCAGCCGGCGGGTAGATCGGCCTCATGTCGCCCGGCCCGGCGCAGGCGCTGGCAGTTGAGGCGCAGGCGAGCAGCAGAAGGGCTCGCATCGGGGGCTTTGTGGATTTCATCGATCACCTCGTCTTTGATGGCCTCGATCCGTGCCGTGTCGGCCTGCCGCTCGATCGCGGCTTGCTCGCGGGCCGCGGCGTCCTTCCGGAGAATGGCTATGATGCTGGCCTGCTCACGGACCTGCATGGCCAGCCGGTCCCGCTCCGCCTCCATGGCGATGATATGGCGGATCCAGAGAATGCCGCAAATCAGCACGGCCGCAAGCGCAAGGCCGACCAAGGCCGGGCGCGGGCTGGTGCGGAAGAAAGCGAGCGCCGCGGCGATCATGCCAGCACCCGCAACAGCTTCTCGCGCAGCTTCGCGACATGCTCCAGCCCGATCGATCCGCCATTGGTGATGCGCCGGGCTTCGCGATAATCGCCGCGATCGACCGCCTCGTTGACCTTGCCGCGCCGCCAGAAATCGAGCGCGATCAGGAGCGACATGGCCGGCTCGGCGGCCTTTTCCGGATGCGCGACAAGATCGACGCCGATGCGCTCGCCGGCGGCGCGATAATTATTCTTGAAGGTGAGCTGGAGCGCCCCCCTGCCCCGATAGCGCCAACCATCGCCCGGTTCGCTATTGCCCTCGCTCGGCCGGGCATAGACCCTGTTCGCCAGCTTTTGCGGATTGCGCGCGAAGGGCTGCGCTTCGGCCAGCGACGTGAAGCGGGACGGCCATGTCCGGCGGATCGCCTCGGCGCTATAGTCGAGCCTCTCCTCGAATATCCTGAAGCCGCCCGTCTCGTTCGCGATCTGGGCGACGAACTCGGCGACGCGCACCGGCGTGGTCATGTCGAAGGCCGGGAACAAGATCGCCGCCGATCGGCCGAGCGCGCGGATCGCATCGTCGGGGAGGCGATCGGCTGCATAGGCGAAGAGCGCAGCATAGCTGTTCGGGCCGGGGATGCCGTCAGGCACGACGCCAAGCCGCGTCTGGACATTCTTCCAGTCGATCGGCGACAGCGGCACGCGGGGCTCGGAGCGGATCATTGCTGCGCCCCGTCGGGCACCGCAGCGCTGGGCTGGCGCAGCTGCGCGAGCTGCCGTTCCATGCCGTGGAGCAGGAAATTGTCCAGCTCGGTCAGCCGCGCCTCGAGCTTAGCGATCGCCTCTTTCTGCTCGCAGTCCCGCTTCTCGCAATCCGCCTTGAGCTCGGCGATGCGGCTGCTCATCAGCTTCATCGCGAAGCCCCAGCCGGCGATGGCGCCGGACGCGAAGGCGAGCGAGAGAAGGCCGCCAAGAGGCCCCGTGAACTGCGATGGATCGATAAGCACATGCGCCCTTTCCCTTTTGCGACAAGATGGCGCGGAGATTGCGGGGCGTTTACGGCGGTCAGCGCGCGCTTCGTGGCGCGCATGCCGCGCGAAGGATCAGGCCGCGACCGTTGCCCAGCTCGGTCCGGCGGCAGCGCTACGCATCGACCGTCTCACACAGCCAATATTTGCCGGCAAAGGTCATGCGCATCACCGCGCCCGCGGTTGGCGCCCATGTCGTCTTGCTGGCATGGCGCAACGCATAGCTGGTTACTCCGTCGCGCACGACGTTCGGTTTGGTGAAGTCAAATTGAGCATTGCTATTGTTGATCGTGACGAAAACCGTCACGCCCTTGATCATCGCGGCGCTGGAAGTCGAGCTGTTGATATGGGTGACGGTCGCCGCCGACGAGAGGATAAGCTGAAGGTCGCGATAGGCCTGCCAGAAAAAGCGCGCGCCGACCGTGTTGCTGGATTGATCGAGCACCGCCTGCCAGCTCGTCACCGTCTCCTGGCCAATCATCGGTTCCATATAGCTTTCGGCGCCGGCGGTGAATTGCGGACCGATCAGCCCGGTGCCGATGCCGCGATTGCCGATCAGCACCACCTTGTTGCCAGCCTGGGTGGCGCGGACCGTCTGCGTCGAGCAATTCGAATCCACTCTGCTGAAGATCGTGTCGCGCACCTCGATATCCGGAGCGGCTGCGCCCTCGCCATTGCTGTTGGTGCCGCCGATCGCGGCGCGGTCCGCATAGGCGGCAGTCGTGTCGAGGCCCCAATCCTCGATCCGCATACCGACCGCCTTGAGATAGCCCGTCGGCACGTCGGACCGGATCGCCGAACGCTGGGTGCGAGAGATCCGGCCGCGCGCCTCCAGCCTGGCGCCATTGGCGTTGATCCCGACCTGACAGTCGGTGATGACCGCATCGACCAGCGCGTCGCCGGTGGAAAGCAGCTTGACGCCCTCGACCGAGGCGTTGGTCACCTTGCCCGTAAACTTATCATAGACGTCGACACCCTGCGCATAATCCACCGTGCATTCGGTCGCGACCTTGGCGGTGATCGCCTTGCGCGTAATCGGCGTCGCAGCCGAGCCCAAGACCGTGCAGTTGGTCACCTTGCCTGAGTTGGGGCACTCTATGCGCGGCTCGGCGAGGAGCCCGTTGATCGACTTGGAGACATGGACATTGTCGATCACGACGCGCCCCGTGCGGTTGTCGTTGTTGCCGAGTTCGTCATTGACGGTGACGCAGCCGTTGCGCATCGAGCCGTTAGCGATCGAGACGCTGATGTGGCGACCACCTACAGGCCTCGTCGAGAAGGCCCGGACAAACAGGTCCGCGACATTGGCCGAGGAATAGACCGCGTCGTTGATCTCCATGTCGAAATTGCTGATGTGGCACACCTCCATCTGCTCGACATGGATGCCGCTTTCGCTCCAATTGAGCCCGTTATAGCCATCGACATAGCAGGCCGTACGGCTCTCGGTGACAGGATCGAGGTCATCGACATTCGTATGTGCGGTGATGTGGTGGCTCCCACCCTCGCAGTCGATGCCCCTAAAGAAAGAGCGCCCGGAGTAATTTCGCCGCGCGGAGAAATAATGGCTCTGATCGATGTGGACGTTCCACTGCATGGGAAAGCCGCCTGTGGCGCGACAGTCCCTGAACGTCACATCCTCACAATGCTCGGCGTCGATCCCGTTGTGGATCGGGTCCTTGACGTACAAATTCTCGGTGATGACGTGCATATAGCCTTGCACGTAGATCAGGCGCCCATAGCCCTTATTCGCCGACGATCCGCCGCCATTCTGCCACTGGTCGAGATATTGGACCTCATTTCCTGACCGATTACCGTCGAGCGTGCCGCCGCCATGAATATGGAAATAGCGGTTGACCGGCGTCTGCGCGGCCGATCCGGCGAAGACGAGGATGCTGTATTTGGTGTTGTTGGCGAGCCGGAGAGTCGCGCCGTTGAGATCGATGTCCACCCAGCGCCGCTGCGTAAAAAAGGCGTGGGACGGGCGGTCGGTGCGGTCGCACATGCCCCCATGATCAAATATATAGGTCGCATATTTGCGGCAGAGGATCGAGACGGCCTCGGGCGCGGCATAGGCCAATCGCTGAAACGACGGCTTGTCGTTGGCGCCGCCATAACCGACCGCCCCGAACCATTCGGGGAGCAATGTCTGACCTTTCACAAACAAGATGCGGTTCTTGTCGTTCGTCGTCGCGAGCCGAATGATGGCCCCGTCGGCCGGCCAGCCGTCGAATATCTGCCACGCACCCGCGATGATGATCGCGTCGATCGTCAGCGTCACGCCATCGGGGACGATGAGCAGCGCACCCGGATCGATCATCCACACGCCGGTCAAGGTCATCGACGTGCCGATGCGATAGGCCCCGGGCGCCAGGCGGTTGATTCCCTGCGCCGCCTGGGCGCTGAGCAGCCTTGCGCTATTGTCGCCCGTGCCATCGGTGGTGAGGCCGAGCACGGTAGCGGTCATCTCCGCGAGCTTCGACGGCGAGGGCGCGAGCGTCACCGTTCCGTCCGGCGCGGTGAAGGGGAAATGCCCGTCGCCCAGCGTGCCGCCGTTCGCCGGCCCCGCCGCCCAGCCCGCAAGCTGCGTGTGGAAACTGGTCAGCTTGGCGACCAGATCGATATGCTGCTGCGCAGCCTCGGCCCAACTTGTCATGCGATTTCGATCCTCGCCTCGCCGCGATAGCGGCCCATGAGAGACACAGTGACGGCCCGGTGCCCGGCGGGGCAGATGAAGCTGTCCTCGCTGATGATGGCCCCGTCCGGCGGGCGCTTGTGGGAGCCAGCGGGTGCCGTGATGGTGACGACCTCACCCACGGAAACGGGGTTCGGGGACAAAGCCAACGCCACTTCCTCTCGGGGCTGCATCGCAGAACCATCCCACCAGCTGTCGCGGCTGCTATAGTTGCCGTCTATCGTCGCGAAGCCATCGGGCAGCGAAACCGGCTCACGGACGCTGGACCCGACTATGGCGCCGGAGGCGATATGGATGATTGTCCGCATGGTCACTTCGCCAGTCTGAGCGGGCAGAGAACGCCGCGCTGGTAGAGAGGATTGCCGTCGAGGTTCTTCGTCTGGACGGTATAGGTCGCCCCGCCGGCGGGAGGATCGGGGTCGAAGAAGAAGAACGGCTGGCTCTGATTGCCGCCTGATTCCCAGAGGATGTCAGTATATTCGGCCGGAACGATCGCAGATCCATCCGAGCGCACGACGCGCACGGAGACGTTGTCGTTGTCGCCGCCCGTCCGCCGGCCGATGAGAAGCACCTGCATATGGACGCTGGCATTGCTGGCGCCTGCGGGCACCGTGATGGCGCACTCGAGCGTCACGCCCAGCGGGGCAAAGTTACGCCAGATATTGTCGCTATCCGTCCCGACCGAAGCGTAGCCACCCTCGACTGTCACCATGTCCGGTAGGCTGACCGCATTGTCGGCAATGGCCGGGGTATCGACCGAGCCAACCTTATAGGCTTGCGCCTGGACGGTGCCGTTGATGCGCAGGACGCCGTCCTCATAGACGAACGCGGTGAAGGGCGCGCCGCCATTGGGATCGACGAGCTGGAACTTGTCCGAGACGATGATGAACTCGCTCGTGTCGCCATTGTTGGTCGCGATCCAGCCGCTGACATAGCCATCGACGGTGAGCGAGAGCAGCGCGCGCGCCGTGGGTCCCGCCGGGCCGATCAGCGTGGTCTGAAGATTAGAGATCGACGCGCTGTGGCCACCGAGGGAGGTGTCGATGCCGCTGAACCGCTGCGCCATCGTCTGCGTCGGGCTGGCCTTGACCGTGTTCATGTCGAGCAGCCAGGAGAGGCCATCGCCCGATTTGGCGCCGAGCAGCGAGAATTTCTCCAGCGTCGCCTGATTGTCCTGCTGCTGCTGGTTGATGCCCTCAGCTACGACCGTGCCGATTGCCTGGCCGTTGAGCGTCGTCCGCGCGAGCATGACGGCATCGCGCGTCTCGGTGAGCCCCGCCAGATCGAGCCAGTTCTGGCCGTTGAGATCGAGTTCGCCGATCACCTGCTGCGCCAGCCGATCGCCCACCGGCGTGCCGGCGGGCGCGCCGACGGTAGCGCCATCCTCCGGCCGGTTGCCGTCATCGTCGATCACGCCGCTCCAATTGGCGGTCGTCCCCGCTTCGTCGATGCCGAGGATCAGCGGATTGTTGCGGCTGTCATAGACGATCGGCGCGGCCGGCTGAACGGGCGGCGCATCGCTATTGTCCCACGCATAGATCTGCTCATTTTCCTCGCGCAGCACCATCGCGCAGCGCCCGTCCTGCGTCAGCTCCTGCTCCTCGACACGAAACAGGCGCCGGGTGAAGCCAAGCGGTGCGAAGGTAAGCGGAACGATATCGCCGACCTGATATTTCCAGGCGCGGATATCGAAGACGGCCGAGAAGCTGCGCTGATATTGCCGGCGCTGGAGCGCCTGCTTGGCGATGCGCTGCGCCTGCGACGGACTTTCCACCGCCGCCAGATCGAGCGGCAGATAGCGGTCGATCCCATCGACGCTGGCCATCCGCACCTCGGGATAGGGCAGCAGCTGATAGAGCGAGTTGGTCGAGGGGTCGGTGAACTTGCCCCGGACGATATTCGGCGTCTCCTCGAGCGCCGGGTCCGGGTTCCAGGTGAATGCGGACAGCACGTCGTCGTCGTTCAGCCCGTCATCGGTGGCGGCCTCCGCGAGATCGTTGTGCATAATGACGAGGCTGAGCTTGCCGCCCGTATCGCGGAAACGGCCATTGCAGGCCGCGCAGAGCATATCCAGCACCTGCCGCGGATCGTCGCCCTCCGACACGACGCCCGCACCCCGATAGCGCGGCTCGGTGCCGCCGGCGGAGCGGCCGACCAGCTCGTCGCAGAGATTGGCGGCGACGATGAAGGATTGCAGGTCGATGCGTTTCAGCGGCACGCCGCAACCGACCGAGAGCTTGCCGTTGATCCGCCAGCCGATCAGGCGGCGCAGGATCTGCAGCGCGAGATTCTCGCCGATCGTCGCGCCATCGTCGGCGACAAAGCGCCAGGTCGACTGGTCGTTCGCGCGCATCGGCCCGGATCCGCCCGGAACGCTGCCGTCCCGACGCGGATCATAGAGCTTGGCGCCCTTGCCGATGATCGTGATCCGGCTGGGCAAGCCGCCAGCAAAGGGACTTTCCGCCTTCTTGCCATTGCCCGTCCGCTTGATCCGGAGATGAATATAGGCGCAACCGGTCAGCCGGCCCCAGCCAGTGCTGCCGTTGACCGGGACGACATTGGCAGCCGTGCCGGCGGTGCGGGTGCTGACCGAGAGATAGCCGACATATTTGCCGACGGCGCCGGAGGTCTTGGCCCAGGCCTGAACATCCTCGAACCAGATCTCGTCGAAATCTTCGACCTCATGGCTCGCGCAGCCGATGATATAGTCGATATATTCTTGGTTCTGGCCCGACGGCTCGATGTAACGGACATCCGTCGCGAAGGCGGTGCTGCCGAATACTTCCTTGCGATAGTCGCTCGGATTGACTGACAGGTTGAGGCGCCCAAGCTGGGATGGAGGGATTTTCGGCGTCTTCGCGACCGCCTGCGCGACACCGCTGAGCGCGATACTGGCGCCTGCGGCCAGCGCCAGGCTGCCCAGCGCGGTAGTCGTCACCGTCGCCCCCACGGTCACGGCCGCCATACCCATCACGCTCGGCAAGGTAAATCCCGGTAGGATCGCCGCGCCGCCGGTTAGGAACGCCGCGCCGATGATCGCGGCGCCGATCGCGATCTTGGTTACAGCCTTACCCATGGATCAGCCCCCCAACTGCACGCGCCAGGCGATCGGATCGATCCAGGCGGCGCGCGCAATGCGGACCAGCCCCTCGCGCGCGCCCTCGCTGCCGACCGCGATCATGTGGGCGCCCCAGGCGAGCCCGAGCGATCCTTGCGACATGACGATATCGCCCCGCTGCGCGAGGCTCGCCGCGATCCGCTCGAACTTGGTGTCGAGCGTCGCTTCGAGCGTGCCGGCGCCGAAGCGCTTGAGCGCGCGTGCGGAGCCGATCGCGGTGCGATAGCGCCCGCGGAACTCGGGCATGGGATCGATGCCCGTCATCGCTTCCACGGCACCGGCGGCGAAGGTGCAGCAGTCATGCCGCCCCCATTCGAAGGGAAGAGCGCGCAAGGGTTCGAGATATGCGGCAAGCCGTGTCTCCCAATCCGTTTTTCGATGCATCATAGGGCCTCCGGAAAGAGGCCATCGACCAGGCCGCCGCTGCCGCCCCGGGCGCTCGGCGCGGTCGTGTTGGTGCCATTGGCGATCGCGATCGACGACGCGGCGCTATTGTCGCCCGGGTCGTAATCCTTTTGATTGAGCCAGGTCCGGTTCGACGGCTGGCTGAAGAAGCCGAGATAGCTTTCTATATCCAGGCTGATGAGCTGGCTTGTCATGTCGCCGATAATTTTCGGGACAGCCATATAGCCGGTATAATAGGTCCAGATATTGCCGATCCGGCTGAAATCCTCCGGATCGAGCATGGCCCGCCACAGGCGCGCATCGCGGCCCTGCCAATTGGCCTTGTCGCCGATCAGCGTCATCAGCTCGTCATCGACGCCGGCGAGCCCGGACAATTGGACGGTGACGGTATCGCCGCCGCCCTCCTTCGCCGTGACCGGACCGACGGACACGAAGCGCGTGTCGACCGCATCGAAGGTGAAGCCGTCGAGATCCACGTCGCCCGTTCCGCTGAAGTTCATCGAATAGGGCGCATTGGTGACGCGGATCGGCTCGCCCAGAATGTCGAGATAGGCGAAGGTGACCGGGCGGCGGACGGCCGCGTCCAGCGCCGCCTGTGCAGCCATATCGGGCGCGCCCATCAGAAGGACTCCTCGCAGGCAAAGCCGAGCTGGTAGAGGCCGAAGTCGCTATCGTCCCAGCCCGGCGCGTCGTCGGCCATGGACATCAGCGCGGTGGGCATATCGACGACGATCAGAGCGTCATCGGCGGGGATATTGCGGATCCACGGCTTGAAGCTGATCGTCGCCGCGCCCGATGCGGAAACGACATCCGCCGTCAGCATGAGAAGCTGGTCGTTGATCGTGACATATTGCCCGCGCCGCAGCTTCGTGCCGCTTGCGCCCCAACCATCGGTGACGAGCGAATAGCCGCCCTGCCCTCCGCCATTCACCCGAGGCGTGATGCCGCTGATCTGCGGCGTGCGGACGGCAGGCAGGCGGAAGCTGTGGGCTTTGCCCTGACAGTCGATCAGGAAAGCGCGCCAGGGCCAGATGGCATCGTCGTCCACAATATCGAAAGGCTGCACCTCGCACAGCCATCTCGGGGCTTCCGACAGGATCGTCACCCTGCGCCTGCCGGTCCATTCGGAGCGGTTGACCTGGCTCGGCTGGTTAAGCTGCCAGCGCGTGCCCGAGACGGGCGGGCAGTTCGGAAAGGGGATGATCGCCATCAGCCGTTACTCCCGGGAAGACGGGGACGAGAGAGAGTGCGCATGGTGCTTCCCTGCGCGGCGGCCACGATGCTCGGTGCCGCTTCGAAAATGCCCTGACGGACGAGCTGGGCCGTCATCACCGGATCGGCGGCGTTGCGCGCGTCGACCGAGACGGAGATGCTGGTGGTGGAGCTGCTCGACGGCCGGGCCGCCTTCATCTGGCCGAGCGGAATGACCGTGCCCGAACCTTGCGGACGCCAGCCTTCGACATTGCCGGGGCTGGCCCCCTCGTTCACGCGGACAAGCTGGCCAGACCCGACATAGCCCCCGGAAGCGCGGCCGAAGAGGGACAAGCCGATCTTGGCGATATCGCCCATGATGCCGCCGCCCTGCGACGCGGATGACAGGCCGGTTTGAAGCGCGCCGAGGAAGCTTTCACCATGAAGCGAAGCAATGGTTGCCCTGGCAAGAAGCAGTGCGATGGCCTGCAATCCCTGCCGCTTGAAATTGTCCCAGACGCGATCGGTGCCGCCTGTGAACAGATCTTCATAGATGGACGCGACATGCTTGACCTGCGCCTCCATCTTGTCGCGGAGGTCATTAGTGATCTTCTGGTTGGCCTTATATTCGGCGTCTCGGCCGGCCTCCCTGGCATCGAGGGTGGCCCTCAGCTCCGCCATGACGTCACGCCCCTGGCTGGCATAGAAGCTGTCCGTCACCTGCTCGACAGGGTTCTTCCACTCGAGGAAATTCATGCCGCCAAGCTCCTGGGCGACAGCGCCAGGGCTCTTTATTCCATCCTCGAACTTCTGCCTGGGCTTCTCTTCCGCCTTGGCCCCGCCCTCCCCCGCGCTGGCCATTTGGCGCCGCGCCTGCGCTGCGCCGAGAGCGACCCTTTGTGCATCCTCGACCGCCTTATTGGCGGCGCGGACGCGCTTGGCATATTCCGCCTCGTCGATAAGGCCATTGTCGAGCAGGATGCGCGCCTCGCGCTGGACCATATTCCGCCGTTCCTGAGCCCGGCCAACATCGTCAACCGCCGTCGCGAGGGCTAGGCGACTATCTTGGATCGCCTGATCGGTGGCGATGATGCGCTGGACCGCGAGCCGTGAATAGCGGTTGTGCGCCTGATCGAGCCGGGCAAGGTCGCCCTCTGCATCCGCGACCTGCCGCATGGCCGCCGCCCGCGCTTGATCAAGCTCGGAGCCGGCACGGCCCTGTTGAGTGCCGAGCCGCCGTCCCCCCGAACGCAGCTCGATGCTACCCCCGCCACGTGCCCGGCGGACCGTCCTGCCCACCACCTTGCCATTATTTTCTATTCCATCCTCAAGGTCGGCCAATCGCGCACGCCCCTGCGCCAGCCGCAACTGGCCTTCCGCCCGTGCGGCCTGGAAGGTCGCGTTGGCCTGGGCGAGACGTTCTGCAGCTACGGCTCGCGCATCGCCTGCGATCTTGGCCGTGCGGTCGTTGGCATATGCCTTATTCAGAATATCGACGGCATTGGCTGCCGTAAGACTAGTATCCCCCAGCCCATCCTGCGCGATCCGAAGACCATCGGCGTTCGTGCGCGTCTTTTCGGCCGCATCGCCGGAGAATAGCAGCTTCTCGGCCAACACGCCGGCGACGCTGCCTGCGGCAAGCAAGGCCGCGCCCCATGGGCCAGCGAAGAAGGTGGCGAGCCTGCCCGCAACGCCGCCGACGCCCTCGAGGGCAATGGCAACCCGAGGCGCTTGCTGAGCCAGGATGAGCAACGGGCTGTCGCCGCTGGCCACCTGCACGCCGATATCCGCAAAGATACTCGCGAACTGCCGCCCCACGGCACTGGATTTCGCCGCTGCACCCGCAGTCGAGGCGGCGATGGAATTGGAGGATATTCGGACAGCGGCCTCGGCACGAGCCGCGGATTTCTCGACACTGGACATGTTCGTGTCGAAGTCGCGCGCCGCGCCGTTGACCCGCGCCGTATAGCCGTCCAGCTTGACCTCGAGTTCGACGACGACGGAATCAGCCGTGACAGCCATAGGCCACCTGACCTTTCTCGGAACAGCGCTGCTCGCGCTGGCGTCTTGCGACCAGCAGCCGCGAAGGATTGTGGGGAGACAGGAGCATTCCTCCTATCAGCCGCCAAGGAAGGAGAATATTTCTCCAGAGATGCAGAAAGCTCTCGACATGCTCAACGGCACGGTAACTTACCCACCTGGCGCATCCGATGAAGACATTGTCGAGCTTGGCCGACAGACGATCGCCGATTTGTTGCGGGATCCAAGTCGCGCCATGTTCGAAGGCGATCGGGTGGTTCGCCGCGACGGAAACATTTCCCTTTGCGGCAGGGTCAATGCCCCGAATGGCTTCGGCGGTATGACCGGTCGCCAATCCTTCATTGCCGGATCGGTGGTGATGCTTGAGGAAGAAGGTGCCGACTTCTGGAAGCAATGGCAGAAATTCTGCTGACGCGTTGACCCGCGCCATATAGCCGTCCAGCTTGGCCTCGAGTTCGACGATGACGGAATCAGCGGTGACAGCCACTAGGATAAGCCTTTTGTTGATGGTGGCGGTTGGCCTGGTCAGTTGCCAGCCATCCACCCTGGATGAGGCTCAGACAGCTGTTAAGGACCTTCTTAATGACCCGCAGTCGGCTCAATTCAAAGAGATGGAGACGCCATCCACGGGCGTAGCGTGCGGCGAGGTAAATTCTAAAAACGCGATGGGCGGCTATTCTGATTACACGCCATTTGTATTTGTCTCTGATCGCGCCAAGCCCAGGCCTGTTGCGGAAGATCGGGGAGTGCACTTCTACAGCCTGGATGGTGCCAGGGAGTATTTCAGAGTTTCCGAGCAATATGGCTGCGCTGCGCCAGGAGCATGGATCCAATTCAAGGCATCCATGGAAAAAATTGGGCATAAGTTTGCCGTAGAGTGACCATATGACGCCAGTGACACTCAATAAGTGCTGACCAAAGCCATTGCCGCCTTCACGCGTTCCGGATCGAGCGAAGGGGGCTGGACCGCGCCATCCGAATGGCGGTCGTTCCACACCGATAGTGCCGCTTGATATTCCCACCATGTCAGCACCCGCCAGTCGAGGCCCATCAGCGCGCAGTTCACGATCACGTCCGGGAGGTTGAATCCGTCTTCGGCTTTCGCCCTGGCTTTGCCGGCTCCTGGGCCGGCTCGGCTTTTTTTGGCGGCGCATATCCTTCGATCTTCGCGGAGAGGATCGCGGCTGCGATCGACCATGCCTCGCGCAGCGGAGCGGGATGGACATAGCGTTCCATCAGGCGGCGTGCCTCCTGCGGCCCGACCTTGACCGCCTGCCCGTCGACGAGGCCCCTGCCGCCGCCGATAAGGCCAAGGCGGATCGTCTCGTAAAGGTCATGGCTATAGGCATCCGCCTCATGCGCCAGGCCGACAATCTCGCCTTCGAAGACATATCGCCCCTTCAGCACGCGGCCATAGATGGTGAAGATGCCTGCCTTGCACTTCTCCTGAAGCTCGGCGAGTTGCGGGATCCTGAGCGCGAACAGATAATCGCCGTCCGCAAACTCAAGCTCGATCTCGGTGGGTGGAACGGGATCGGGCATCAGGCGGCTGCCACATAGGTCCACGCCCCGTCGGACGCGATCGTCAGCTCGATCGACGCATCGTCATTCTCGGTCGTGCCGAGATTGATCGCGGTGACCACGCCCGGGCCTTCCCAGGTGCCGATGACGGTACCCGCCGCCACGGCGGGATCGGAAATGTCCATGATGATGTAGCGGAAGATGTGCCGCCCCTCTTCGAGCGAGTTGATCAGCTCGGTCTGGTCGACATTATAGAGGCCGGAGCCCGTCAGATCGCGCTGCGTGCCCGTGACGCGCACCCGGCGCTCGGGCGTGCGGGCCGGGCTGGCGCAGTCGCGGACGAAATGGTCGTTGGTCTGCTTGGTCCGGTTGAACCCGGTCGTCTGAATGCCGCAGATGGTGGTGTAATCGGCATCCGTACTGCCGGGCCCGGTCTTCACCTTGATGACGGCAAATTCAAAAGTCGTGGGCTCGGACATTGGGGCCTCCGGTCAAAACTCGGCCGGATAATAAGGCTGGCGGGGCAGCGCGTTTACGGCCGTCAGCGTTGGCCAAGCTGGCAATCGACTCCGCCGACCCTCTCGGCGTGCTGGGCAGCAGTGGTTCGATCATGCGCACTCGAAGTCGGTCGGATCGTATCGGCTCATCTCCGCCCTGAATCGTCTTTCATTAAACATGGAAAGCCTCAGGTGGCGCGCGGCGTCGAAAATATGGTGGCAACATGGCAGGGGCTATGCCAGCTTGGATCTATGCCCACCGCCGCTCTCCGACATGGTCTCTTCGCGAATTCTCAACCTTCTCTCGTCTTCCGAGCAACAATCATCGCGGTAGTTGTCACCTATGGCGCTGCCGCAAATGCATGCTCCGTGGTGGTTCCCACGACAAATTTTGAAGAACCAGGCATTTCAATCCCGGCAGCGGCAAGGAGAAGTTTTACGAAAGCAGTACTTATCGCCGAAGTTACGGCTCATGGGACAGGTCGGAAAGACTCCTCCATTTTCGAGTTCAAGGCGCTTAGGGTGGTTCGTGTCTTCAAAGGTCGCGTTAAGCCGGGAAGTATCGTCCGGTTGCACGGAACTGGGCAACCTTGCGGCCCATTCGTCGATCATGGCGAGAAAGGGATCGTAGCGATCGATAGTCTCGCTGGCCGATCGATCGCTTTCCCTGGGTGGATAAGTGCTGGTCAGCTTTCGTGGATGCGGCAGAAGCGGCTTATACAGTAGCGGCAACATCGGCGATGGCCAAACCCCACGCCATCCCGCTTATGAGCTCACGGCTTAACATCCCAGCCAAGAGCAACCGGAAGTAGACGCCCTGTTTCAGCAAGCGGCTCTACCGCGAGCACAACCGCACGCGGAGGATATGGCGGCTGTCGCGGATAATCCATTGCGGACGTGCCATGATCGGTTAGTCTTTGCCCATGATTTCGATATATCCATCCAGCCTTGCAGATTATCTGCTACTGACCCTTGGACTCATGGTCGTCGTGGGTTTGACGTCGTGGGCGTTACCGTTACGATGGGGCTGGAAAGCATTTCCTGTGATCATTGCCGGTCTAATCGGATTGATATCTTTACTTAAATCTATAGTCATCAACCTGTGCCGCAAGAGAAATGATGGATTCCTTGTTCATTTTAATCTTATCCACCTGATTGAGGCTCTCATGCTCGCTGCGCTCGCTTTTGGAACCGTCCAAGCCCTTCGTCGCTCACGCTCGGACGATAGCTAACAATCCATTTTAAATGAATGTGGCATGCCTTTGTCGCCAGTTGAGGCTTGCCTGGCGTTCGCCATTTATGAGACTATGACTTAGCCTCCTGCCCTTTCAAAGGGGCGACGATATGGGCAATGAAGTCACGCTCAACATGGCCATCGCCCAGACTAGGAAATCATTCAAAACAGTTCAGTAAAGGGGCGCTGATGTTACTCCTTATTTTTTGGCTGCTATGCGGCATTGCAGCCGGCATGGTTGCATCGGCCAAAGGGCGTAGCGGCGTAGGCTGGTTCATCCTGGGAATGCTGTTCGGCCCCTTGGCGCTGCTCGGATCTGCGATTATTTCACCGGATCAATCCAGATTGCGCCACCGCGACGTTCGGACTGGCTTGCAATCAGGCAGGCTACGGCAATGCCCCTTCTGCCAAACCGCCATCGCTCGCGAAGCCTCTGTCTGCCCGGCATGCCGACGTGACATTACGCCAATGGCGCCAGAACGTGGCTTGATCGAAATGGCAGCCGATGCTTGGAAGCGACGGCGCACCTAACCGGTCACCGCCGCCATCTCTATTCGGCTGCTGAATGGGGGTGGGGCACGATCAAAGCCCCGCTTTGTCTTGCTGCACGATATGCGCGCCGGCTCAGCCGATGACGCGCACCCTGAAATTCTGGACCGCATGATAGGCATCGGCCTCGCCGCCATCGGCGATGAGCTGGCAGCCGGTCGAACGTATCCTGATCCTGGCGGGATAGGGCGTCGTGATCGTCACCATCTTCCTGTCGAGCGCGGCCGCGATCGCGGCGCCGATCCGGTCGGCATGATCCTCCGCCGTCTCGACGAGGACGCCATCGACGATCCGATCCTTCGCAAAGCCATGGACCGCCACGCTGAGCTCGCTGCCGTCGATGCGGGTCGCAACGATGGGGATGGCGGTCGGCGCTCCATATCGTACGAACGGCCAAGCGTGCGACGCCGGCGGCGACTGCGGATAGATGCGCGACGCCGGGACGATCGCGGTGAGCGTCGCATCCGCCTTCAGCAGCGTCAATATCGCTTTGCGGACAGGAACCGTCGCGAGCTTCGCCATCAGCCGCCTCCTCCCGATCCCCGGCCGATCTCGTCCACTGCATCGCGAACCATCGCCGTCGCCCGGCTGCGAAGCCTCTCCGCGGCCGGCCTCATATAGGGGCGCGCAGCCATGCCGCTCGTGCCGAATTCGAGATCGGCGGCCCGCGGCGCGTTGCTCGATATCTCGACCTTCAGCGGCCCGAGCTGCGCCGTCTCGATCACGCCGGCGATACGGCCAGCGTCCACGTCCGGCGGCGCGCCCGATCCGGCGCCGGCCAGGACCGACGCCTGCGCCTCGGCCCGGATGGCCTTGCCCGCCGCGAAGATCGCGCTGCCGATCCGCCGGACCGCATCGGGGCCGGCCAGCCGCTTCAGCCGGGCGGAATGCGCGCCCGCGCCCCTGATCCTAGCCACGCCGCCCCCTTCCCTCCCAATAGAGGCCGGCAGGGTCGCGCGTCAGCGACGAGACGATCCATATGCCCGCATGCGGCCCCTCCAGCAGCTCGATCCGCGCATCGCTGTCGAGCGAGCCCGCCAGCGTCGCGGCGAGGATCAGGAAGCGCATGTCGCCCTCGCTATAGCCATCGCCGCCCCGCATCGCCTCGCTGACCTGATCGACCTGCACGCGGCAATCCCGATAGGCGACGGTCCCCGGGATCCAGGAGCCGCCATCATCATAGCCGCCGCCGCTTTGCGTGATGACGCGCGCGGGATGAAAGGGCCCGCCGAACGTAGCGGAGATGCCGGTGGCGATATCGGCCATGAAGGCGGCGGGATCAAACATAGGGATAGCCGAGCAGCCGGCCCGGATAGTCGCAGGGCATGGCGCCGCCCCCGGTCATGCGCGCGCCGCCCTTGTTGCGCGCGAGCAGCGCAAGAAAGTCGCGGCCATAGCGCGTGGCCTTATAGCCCCCCGCGGCCGCCTGCGCCGCGGCGGCGTCCGCAAAGGACAGGTCCATCGCGCCCGAGCGAAAGCGCGAGACGCCGGCCGGGATGGATGCGCCCCCCGCCTCGAGCCCGCCCTCCGCCATGCCATGCGCCGCGCGCGCGATCAGCGCCGGGGCATAGTCGCGCTCGGCCCAGCTCTCGTCCACGAAGCGCTCGGCATCGGTCAGCCAATATTGGATCGTCGCCTCCTCCACCGCCGCGAAGGCCGGATAGCGGAGGCGCAGATCCGCCGGCAGCGGCTTGGCATAGGCCATCAGATGAGCGCTTCCAGGTTCGTCGCCGCCGTGCCGCTGGCATGGACGCGCAGCACGCCGACGGGCAGCAGCTCGCCGGCCGAGATATAGCTGTTGCGCACCTGCCCCGCCTCCGTGGTGATGCGCAGCGTGCCTGCCACGCCATCGGGCCGGCAGCGGATGCCGCGCGCCCTGGCCGGCAGGTCCGTGCCGTCGTTCGGCACGATCGGCACAAGATCGACGGCAGGATCGGACCATGATCCCGCCACCGCCTGCCCCGCTTCATTCGTCCGGATCGGAACGCCCATCGCAATCCCCTAAAAACAGGCCTCTCGAAAAACAGGGCCACCCCATGGATGCGAGGCGGCCCCTTCTTTCCCGCGCGGCTTTCCCGCGCGGTCGGCGCGGTCAGGCGCTGGCGGCGTCCTCGCGCGGCTTCGCGCCACGCCCCCGCGCGGGGGGCGCCGCGCCGATCTCGAACCAGCCGGTCGCCGTCATCGAGGCAAGCTCGGCCTCGCTGATGTCCACCGCGCCCGCCGTGCTCTGGCCGGGCTGGAGGATGATGTGCGGCGCGGCGTTGAAGATCCTCGGACCTTCGCTGACATTCTTCGCCGCGACTTTCAGATATTCGACCATCGCCGCCTCCCCCTCAAATGCCGTCGAGATAGCGGAAGGCGCCGGTGCGCAGCACCTCGACGCCGCCGGTGCGGAAGGCGCCGGGCACCTCGAACTGGAACGGCCCGTCCTGATAGATTGGGAAGAAGCGATGCGGCATCGGCAGGTGCAGCTTCACCACATCCTGGGCGTTCTTGTAGACGACCATGCGGCGGCTGCTGCCCGCGCCCGCCGTATCGAGCCCGAGCACGCCGCGGATCGTCAGCGGCTGGCCCGTCATCTGCGTATAGATGTTGGTCTGCAGGATGAAGGACAGGATCGTCTCGCTGTTGGTGGACGACATCGGCGTCATGCCCAGCCAGGAAATGATGCTGTAGGGCAGCAGCACCGTATCCGCCATTTCGACCGTCAGCGAACCCGTATAGACGCCCGTCAGCGCGCCATTGAGGTCGCGCACGATCTGCGCGGGCGTCTTGGTCGCATTGCCATTGGCGTCGAACCAGCTGGTGACGGATCCGCTGCCGTCGTTCGGCGCGGTGCCGATCGTGACGGCCGTCTGGTTGGCGAGGCCGAGCAGGCTTTTGGTCGTATCGCCCGTCAGCGTCACATTCCACATGAATTCCTGATAGGCGCGGCGCGCCGCCATCGCCTTGTCGTTGGGCAGGCTGATGCCCAGAAGCTGCGCCTGGCCCAGCTCCTCGGTGGTATAGCCATAGCCGATCGCCGCCATATGGACCTTGGTTTCCGAACGGTCGCGCGTCACGTCCGCCTTGGGCACATCCTTGGCGGCACCCGAAAACCATCCGGCCTTGCCCACCGATCCGGACAGGAAGGTGGTGATGCCCGGCGTGAATTCGGGCGCGGACGTGTCGACATAGACCAGCCGGGCAAAGTCCAGGTCCGGGAATTTCTGGGCATAGACGGTGGCGTTGATCGTGTACGCCTGGTTGGTCAGGAACGCGAGCGCGGCCTGCGGTGCATCGTTCAAATTCATGTACATCGATCAGGCCCCTTTAGGACGGAATGCGGCGCAGCCGCACCTTGAAGATCGCGTCGGCGCCGGATGCGGCGCTGTCCGCCTCGGCGCCCTGAACGGCGAAGATGGTTCCGGACGTGGCCGCGGTCGTCCAGCGGCCGGTGGCGCTGTTCCAGTTGAGCGCGGCGCCCGCGGCAATCGCCGCATCGGCCTTGCCGAACCAGACGCCCTCATCGGCGATCGGCACAGTGTCGCCCAAGACATAGAGGTCGCCATTGACGGTCACGGCATGCGTGGCGACCGCAAGGCCGATAAACTCGCCGCCCGAAGCGAGCGGGGCGACGCCATTGTCGCCGTTGCGCTGGCCGGGGGCGCCGAAGGCGATGGTGGCGGTGGCGGTCCGCGTGAGCGCGTTCCACGCCTCCATATTCGCATGCATGCCGGGATAGCCGGCCGCCTGGAACATTGTGTAGCTGGACTGAAGGGGCATGGTCTTATTCTCCTTTCAGCGGATCAGGCGGCCTTGTTCCGCCAGGAGTTGAAGTCGTTCGCGTCGGCCAGCGCCCGGCGCTCGCGCGCGGCGCTGTCGCCGGCATGCAGCGGCTGGTTGATGATCGTCTGGCGCAGCGGATCCGGCGCGGCATCGCCCAGAGGCAGGAGCGCGAGGAAGGCGCCGTCGATCGCGGCGTCCGCCATCTCCGTCGCAGCGGCGCCGAGCCGGGCGGCGACCGCGGCCTTCCTGATCTCGGCATCCGTCCTGCCCTCGACGACGATCGCATCGCCCGCGATCTTGCGCGCATCCGCGATCAGCCTGGCGCGCGCGTCGGCGAGCGACTGGAGCCTGGCCGGGCTGATCTCGCCATCCTTCAGCCGGGCGTTCAGGCCGGCAATCTCGCCGTCCCTGGCCTGGATCGCGATAGTGGCCGTTGCCAGATCGGCGCTGAGCCTGGCCATGTCCGCCCGCGCGTCCGCGAGCTGGGCCTGGAGCGTCTCGATCGCGGCCTTGGCCGCGTCCGAAACATCCGCGACCTGATGGCCGTCGATCATCAATATGTGCATGCCCTGGCTCCCATCGCCGATGCGCAGGTTGGAACCGCCGCGCGCCCGATCGACGACGGCGAGGTGATTGGCGTGAATATTGGTCTGGATGGCGTCGTATGGCTCGCCCTCCGGGGTGATGCCGGCCTCCCATTTGAGGTCGCAGGAATAGCCCATGGAAAGCTCGCGCTTGCCATTCTCGACCGCCTTGATCGCGGCGGCATCCATCAGCGCCATGGGGACGCGGATGAACTTGCCCTCCTGCTTCACCTCGTCGCCCGTCTGGCCGATGGCGAGCCGCTTCCAATTGTCGGCGGTGACGGGGGTGGCGGGATGATCGAGCGTGACGGGGCGATGCGCGAAGGATGCCATCGCCTTGTCGTCGAACACCTGATCGGCGGGCCGATAGACGCGCACCTGCGCCAGATCGGGCCGGCCGACTTCGGATCCGGCATAATGCTGAATGCCCGTGCGGGCGACGAGCACGGATGCGGCAAGATAGCCGTCGCCGGTGCGGCGGGGGCTGTCCAGGGTCAGGCGATCGAAAAACTGCATGGCGCGCAGGCTATTGGGTGCGCTGCCTGAAGTTTACGGCCGTCAGCGGCTTTCCGGACATCGAGCCGGACGGCGGCGCGAAGCAACAAGGAGCAGCCGGCGCATGTGCCTGATCCGGCAGTTCCTTCAACTTCACCGCATGGAGAGGTTGGCCGTTATGCGATGTTCCCGTTCATCGCAGAACTTTGACGGATCGAACATTCTGTTGGCCTATGATCCATCGGCTCGTTCTGACCTGCCTCTGATCTTTCATCCAGCGGCAGCTAGAGCCGCGGCGGTTGGTACTATGTCGTTGACGCCGAGGCCAGCGGC
>NZ_NWBU01000014.1 GCF_003050615.1 Sphingomonas oleivorans
AGACCACCAGGATCGAATGGCTCGCCACTGCCGCGGTAATGTCCGCCGCCACGCCCGTGGCGCTCGGCGCGCTGGTGTCGGCGGCTCCGCCGCCGACGGCGACCACCAGGCCGTGGCTGACGAGGCCGGTTCCCGCCGCGCCATTCTGGTCGATCGCTGCCGATAAATATACCGGGTTATGGGGCGGCAGCTTGAACTGAAAGCTGCCATGACCGCTGGAGTCGAGCAGGAGGGTGCGAAATTCGATGGCGATCGCCTTATTGGCATCGAATATGTCGGTAGGCTGCACTTTGTTGCCCATGCCTCCGGTCAACATCTGGACCTTTACGGTGGCGTTGGGCGCACCGGTGACAAGGACTGTCTGCGTATCGGTCGCTACGGCGACCTTGCCGGAGCTCTGTCCAGCGACGGACAGAATCGGGGCCGCTGCCTCGGTTGCCGACCAGCTCGCTTGGCCACCGCCCTGCGTACCGTCGCCAAAGATCTGCGTCGTCTGCGTCGAGCCGTCGGTATAGGTGATGGTGACGGTCGACCCAACAAGCTCCGCGCCCGAGATCGAGCCCGCATCGCCGTTGATCCCCGATCCCTTGATGCTTGTCGGATCGATGTCGACCGACAGCTTGACGGTCTCGCCGGGGTTAAACCCGCTCGCGACTGCCGAATTGAAGGACACCGTCATCTTCTCATAGCCGCCGGACCGCGCATTCGCGAAGATCGAATAATCGCTGCTCGAGGGTTGGATCGCGCCAGTGTTACCGCTGCTGTCGACCTTGAGATTCTTCGCATCGGTATCGCCGGCGGTACCGGCGGGATCGAACAGCACATTCTTGAGGTGG
The DNA here is from genome assembly GCF_003050615.1 of Sphingomonas oleivorans. Classification (GTDB taxonomy): domain Bacteria; phylum Pseudomonadota; class Alphaproteobacteria; order Sphingomonadales; family Sphingomonadaceae; genus Sphingomonas_H; species Sphingomonas_H oleivorans. Next base: position 837 of record NZ_NWBU01000014.1, read on the forward strand.
TTGGTGGATAGGTCAAAGGTAACGCTTGCGATGTCCTTCTGGCCCGTATTGGTCAGTTGGATGGCCTTGCCTGCGGTGTAGGTGCTCGCGTTGATCAAGCCGCCCGCGTTGAGCGCCAATGTCGCGCTGCCCGACGGCGCGATGCTTCCTGCGGCTTGGACCGCCATCGCTGAGACCATGACATCCTGCGCGGCTTCCTTGGGGAATTCCGGCGTCAGGCCGCCGTCGTCGACAGCGCCCGTCCAGTCATAGGCGTCGAGGCCGTCCTTCTCATAGAGATCGAGATTATCGAGCAGCGGCTTCCCTTCGGCTCCGACATCAAAGATGCGTTGGCCCGGTTGCGTTATGCCGCCGAAGATTTCAGCGAACTTTATTGCCATGATATAGCCTCCCGAAGCGACAGTAATATTATAAATATATGGCCCTTCCGGCATGCATGCAGGATAACGACATTGATACCCCCCAGGAAGTAATGGTGATTGCCTGCAGGCTAGTCCATGTATTGACACCGTAAGTGAACATGGCTCGGATTTTTCAGTGCGTAGAATGGATGCGTCGCCAAGACCTATTCTGTGGGTAACTATGCGCTGGTGTCTTATGACACGATCATTTAGTCCTTTTTACATTGTTAGCGAACGGGTTAGGTGACATTCGAATATGCGGAAGCATCGGCGCAGACAAAGCTGCGTCGTCTCCCAACACTCTGGGGAAAATCGATGGCCCGAGCATACGAATCAGCCAAGCGCGTCCTAGTGACCGGGGGGGCCGGATTTCTGGGTTCGCACCTTTGCGAGCGTTTGCTGGCGGACGGTCACGAAGTCATTTGCGTCGACAACTTCTTCACTGGAGCGCGACGCAATATCGCGCATCTGCTTCTGAACCCCCATTTCGAGGTGATCCGGCACGACGTGACCTTTCCAATCTATGTGGAGGTGGACGAGATCTACAATCTCGCCTGCCCGGCCTCGCCGATCCATTATCAGCACGACCCAGTACAGACGACCAAGACGAGCGTTAGCGGCGCCATCAACATTCTGGGCCTCGCCAAGCGGCTCGGCATCAAGGTGTTCCAGGCGTCGACGTCCGAGGTATATGGCGACCCCGACGTCCACCCGCAGCCTGAAGAATATCGGGGCAGCGTCAATCCCATCGGGCCGCGGGCGTGCTATGATGAAGGCAAGCGCTGCGCCGAAACGCTGTTTTTCGATTATCATCGGCAGTGGAAGCTGCCGATCCGCGTCGCCCGAATCTTCAATACTTACGGTCCGCGCATGCATCCGAATGATGGGCGCGTGGTATCAAACTTCATCGTCCAGGCACTCCGCGGCGAACCGATCACAATCTATGGCAATGGAATGCAGACGCGCAGCTTCTGCTATGTCGACGATCTGATCGAAGGCTTTGTCCGCCTGATGGCGGCCGATAACGTCACGTCCCCGGTCAACATCGGCAATCCTGGAGAGTTCACGATGAAGGAACTCGCCGAGATCGTGCGGGAGCTTGTCGGGTCGACCTCGCCCATCATCTTCAAGCCGCTACCCGCCGACGATCCGAAGCAGCGCTGCCCGGACATCACGAAGGCGCGCACGCTGCTGGGCTGGGAGCCGACGGTCGCGCTCCGTGAGGGGCTAGCTCAGACGATCGCCTATTTTGACCAGTTGCTGAGCAAGAACAAATTTTTGTCGGCAACTCAGTATGATTACAAGAATGACGGGACGGCGAGGATAGCGGCCGAATAAAATCCTAATCGAAACGCGATGGCTGTCCCATGCGCCATTGGCGCATCGGGCATGCGAGGGAGTAAAAATTGCTGGGCACATCAGAATGAACGCGGCGCTACAGAACGCTACGATGTTCGACCCGCCGGGATCAGCGCCTCCTTCGTCCAAACGCTTGACCGCGATCAGGGTCATCAGCATGGCCGGGGATGCCGAGCGGAGACAGCAATTTGCGTCTCGCGCCGCCGGGACCAGTGCTCCATGGTCCTTCTTCGACGCCTGCACGCAGTTGAGCCCCGATCTCACCTACGATCGCGAGACATTGCTGATCCACAAGGGCCGCGAGCTTCTGCCGGGCGAGCGTGGCAACTATACGAGCCACTTCACACTCTGGCAGGAACTTCTCGCATCGGACTATGAGCAATATATTGTGCTCGAGGACGACGTCTATGTCGAATGGCCCTATCTGGAACGGCTGGCAAATGTACGGCTCAGCGACTATGGGATCGGATATCTAAATCTTATCGTCAAGCGCCTGTCGCACTTCCGCGAGGTAGGCAATTTTGGCGAGCGCTACCTCGTCCAGTTCATGGGCTATACCCATGGAACATGCTATGTCGTCACACGGGCTTTGGCGAAAATGCATCTAGAGCATTTCCGTGTTATCAGGGGCAACTTCGATAACATGCTGGACCGGAGTTGGGTCCACGGCATTCCCAACTATTGTGTCTATCCTTTGCCCGTGCTCGAGCTCGGCTACAAGGTCGCCTCGCGGATCGGGAACGGCACCGAGCGGTTTGCGGCGGAAACAATTCCGTTCGGGCTGAAGGTCCGCCGGGCGATCAACACTCGCAAGATGGCGCTTGCACGTTCGGCCTATATCGCGCAGCAACATGTGCTGCAGTCAGTAAGACCGCCGCAGGGCCCGAAAACCTTTTGAGGCAGGCAAAAGGTGCAGATCCGCTTGGCGGCTTTTGGTGACGCCATTGCCACGTAAAGCCGGCCGTAAAGTCGTGCCCCGGCGATGTCGTCGGTGAGCGCAGGTCCGAGATCGCGCGCCGCAGCTCAGCGATTTGGCTGATATTCCCGCGGTGCGGATATCTCGAACAGGCGCTTGAGGAATATGGTCTCCACCTCGCGGCGGAGATCATTGTTGGGTTTCTTCAGGAAGCCATGGCCCTCGTCGGCGAAGACGACATACCAGGCATCGACGCCATTCTGGCGGATCCGCGCGACGACCTGATCGGATTCGGATTTCGGCACGCGCGGATCGTTCGCGCCCTGCATCACCAGCATCGGCCGGGTGATCCTTGCCACATTCGCCATGGGCGAGATGCGGGCAAAGACGGCGCGCATCGCCGGATCGCGCTCATCGCCATATTCGGCACGGCGATTGTCGCGGCGATAGGCCTCCGTATTGTTCATGAAGGAGACGAAATCGCTGATGCCATAGCGTTCCACGCCCCCCACCAGCCGATCGGCATAATGGGTCATCACCGCAAGCGACATATAGCCGCCATAGGATTGGCCATAGACCGCCACCCGCTTCGCATCGAGATCCGGCTGGCTTGCGATCCAGTCGAGCAGCGCGCCGATATCCTTGACGCTGTCCTCGCGCTTCGGCCCATTGTCGAGATTGAGGTAGCGCTTTCCATAGCCGTCGCTGCCACGCACATTGGGCAGGATCACGGTGGCCCCCAGAAGATCGGCGAAATATTGCGCGCCATAGTTCCAGCCCGGCCGGGTCTGGGATTCGGGGCCGCCATGAATGTCCATGATGACGGGCGTCTTCATGCCCACCGGAACCTTGCGCGGGCGATAGACGAAGGCGGGGACGGAAAGACCGTCGAAGGATTTGAAGCGGATCAGCTCCGGCTCCACCAGCGCGGCGGGATCGAGATCGCCAAGCTCCGAACTGGTCCAGCGCATGAGCTCGGCCCTGGCCATGTCCCAGCTCCACACATCGCCAGCCGAGGTGGCGGTGGACAGGCCGAGCGCCAGCTTCGTGCCGTCGGGCGAGAATTTGAGCGCGGAGAGCACCCCCTTGGGCAAGGCCGGCTGCGGCAGGGCGCGCCGGGTCAGCCGATCCTGCACGACGACGCGCGAATAGCCATCCTCATTCACCGAATAAGCGAGGCTGCGGCCGTCATCGCTCAGATCATAGGCCTCCACATCCCATTTGAGCCCGGGGGTGAGCACCGTCTCGCGGCCCGTGGCGATGTCGATCTCCACCAGCCGGCGGGTGTCGCTGTCATGATCGGAGATGGCGATGATGCTGCGCCCGCCGGGCGCGAAGCGCACCGCCTCATAATGCGCCGGCCCGGCATCGGGCGCGATGCGGGTGACGGCGCCCGATGCCAGATCGAGGCGGAAGATCCGGCTCTCGCGATTGGAGATGCGGCGCAGGAAGATCAGGCTCGTCCTGTCGGCCGAAATGTCGCTGGGCGAGATGGCGCCATCCGCTTCATGCACGACGCGCGGCGCGCCGGGAGCGGCCGGATCGAGCGCGAGCAGCGCATAGCGGCCCGAGCCCCTTGTGGCGCGGGACCAGATGAGCAGGCTGCCATCCTTGCTGAAGACGGGCGATCCGTTGCGCGTGCCCGGCTCGGTGAGCTGGACGGCGGGACCGGTCAGGCCCTTGACATAAAGCTGGAACCATTCGTCGCCACCCGTGTCCCGGGTCAGCACGAAATGGTCGGTGCCCGGGATGGTCAGCGCGCCCGCGACCGGCTCGTCATGGAATGTGATCTGGGTGCGGGCGGCGCCGGGCGCGGCGACACGGTGAAGCTGCTGAGTGGCGCCGAAGCGGGTGGCGATCAGCATCGCGCCATCGGGCAGCCAGTCCTCGAACAGCGCCGCGCGGCTGTTCTGATAGCGCTGCACGGCCACCGAAACCTCGGCCGGGATCGGCGGCACGCCCTGAAGCGTGGCGGATCCCACCTGCCGTTCCGCTACCGAGGCCTGGGCTTGAGCCACGGCAGGCGCGGCGAGCACGGCAAGAGCAACGGAACAGGACAGGATATTGAGCATGCGCAGAGGTTCCTTCGGAGCCGAGGAACGCAATCAAGAGCAGCGGCGGACGCAAGCGTCAAGCAGCGTGGGCCGCGTCAGGCGCGCTGTTCTCTGCTGATCGGCTCTGGAGAAGCAGTCATGAGCAGCCGGTAGGAACCCGCTGCGACGAACACCCCGACGAACCAGGCATAGGCATAGATTTCCGTCCAGAAAGACGAAATACCGGCGAAGGTCGCGGGCGCCGCAGTGTGGAGGAAGCCGGGCAGGTTCGGCGCGAGGCCGAGCAGGAAGGCTGCGAGCGCGGCGCCGTTCCAGCCATTGCGATAGCTGTAGCGGCCGCCCTGGATGTAGAGTTCCTCCACGACCAGCCGGGTCCGGCGCACGAGCCAATAATCCGCGATCAATATGCCGGTGATGGGTCCGAGCAGCGCGCCATAGCCCACCAGCCAGGTGAAAATATAGCCGTTGGTGGAGGCGAGCAGCTTCCACGGCATGATCGCGACGCCGATGCAGGCGGTGATCAGGCCGCCGCGACGATAGGATATGCGCGCCGGCCACAGCAGCGAAAAGTCATAGGCCGCGCCGACGAGATTGGCGGCGATGTTGCACGAGACGGTATCGATGGTGATGATCAGCAGGCCGATCAGCATGCCGATCGAGGCCATGTTGCCGGCGACCGCGACCGGATCCCAGATCGCCTTGCCATAGATCACGACGGTCGCCGAGGTGGTGACGACGCCGACCAGCGCGAGCAGCCCCATCGGCACGGGCAGGCCGATCGCCTGGCCGACCATTTGGTCGCGCTGCGAATGGGCGAAACGGGTGAAATCGGGGATGTTGAGCGCGAGCGTGCCCCAGAAGGCGGCCATGGCGGTCAGCGCCGGCCAGAAGACCTGCCAGAAGCGCCCCTCCTGCGCACCGCCCGCGACGAAGGCGGAGGGCGCATGGAAGATCGGCCCGATGCCGCCCGCCCGATCGAGCGCCCACCAGACGAGCGCGAGACAGACCAGAATCTTCGCCGGCGCGGTCCATGTCTCCAGCCGACGGATGGCGGGCAGCCCCTTGGCGACGAAGACGAGCTGGATCAGCCAGAAGGCGAGAAAGGCCGCAAGCTGGCCCGGCCCGATGCCGAACAGCGGCAGCGGCACGCCCGCAAGATCGCGCCCCGCTGCCGCGCCGAGCAGGGTGAGGATGGTGGAACCACCGATCCAGGTCTGGATGCCATACCAGCCGCAGGCGACCAGCGCACGGGCGAGCGCCGGGATCCGCGCGCCGGCGGTGCCGAAGGAGGCGCGGGCGAGCACGGCATAGGGTATGCCATAGCGCGCGCCGGCATGGCCGATGAGCAGCATCGGCACGAGCACGATCAGATTGCCGAGCAGCACGGTCAGCACCGCCTGGATCGCGGACATGCCCTGCTCGATCAGGCCGCTCGCGACCATATAGCTCGGCACCGAGACGACCATGCCGATCCACAAAGCGGCATAATGATACCAGCGCCAGTTGCGCTGCGCGGCGGTGGTGGGGACGAGATCAGCGTTGGAGAGTGCAGGATCGCCGGGCATTTCAGTACCCCCTCACGCCACGGACGATCGACAGAGTTGCGCTCGGCGGGCAAGCGGCAAAGGAAACAAGAAAGGAGAAAAGAGAGGAGGAGTTGGAGCAGTCCGGCAAGGCCGGTGCCACAATATTCCGCCTGTACCGATTTTGAACTGTCATTATCACGCTCCCCCGAAACGCCTCTTCGGTCAATCGCCCCCGCAACGCAGACGACAGATCCAATCGGCCATCAGAATTCAGCCAATCCGAGAGGCATGATCAGAACTGCCACGAGGGCACCCTTTTACCGCTCTGGACCCCGCCAATTGACGAGACGCTAACACAGCATGATGGCGATGCAAGACGTCTCTGCATAAAATACTTACTGAACCAATATCACGCCAATGCAGATATCCGGTTGAGCCTGTCCTTATTTCCGCCGACTGTTGCTCGATCGAGCGCAACCACATGGAGCTCACGAGAGCATAGATCTTGGAAAGGGACTGCCTTGCTCTTGGTCAGATCTGACAGGAGCAAGGCAGGCTCGATGCCAAATAGCTATTACTTTGCGCGTTCGAGCGACGGCACCCGATCCCGATAACGGCTCCAGTTGCCTGCGAGCTCGTTGACGACCCGGCCACCGACGACATGAGCGGCGAGAAGCGACGCTTTGAGACCGGGCGACCCGATATTCTCGCCGAAAAGACTGGTTGCGGCGTCCATGCTGGGCGGCTGCATATGATAATTGCTGCCAGTTCTTAGTACGAGCACCCTGCTCGTGTCGGCGCGACCAATTTTTTCAAGGCGCTGGATGGCGCCGATGACTCCCGTGTCCTCCTCGGCCTTCATCACGAAACGGCCGTTCCCGCCGGTCCAGTAGCTGACCCAACGCTCCATATGTTCGTTGATGATCTTTCCATGCGTAAAGCCCTGCCCGCTCGCCTGATCGCCCGTGATGACTTTCGGGGGCTCAACGGCTTTAGGATAGTCGGCGTAGCGTGTGCGGATCTCTTGCAAAGCGCTGTTGTCGGGAAGCTTGCTGTCCTTCGTCAGTTCAAACGCCCAATCCCGCAGGCTGTGATTGAGCGGGAAAAGATTATAGCTCGTGTCGGGCAGAGGCTGCTGGAAGGGCTCGTTGCGGTCCCGAGGGACGATACCGGTTTTCCAGCCAGACGGGATTTCCCGGCTGTCGATATAATAGATGAAATCCGTGTCGATGACATCGCCGATCCAAGCCGCCGAACCTATCGAGGCCTCATTTGGATTGACGCCGGCAATCGCTGCAACGACCCAATAGGCGTGGCTGAGGTCGAAGCGCGGATCAAGTCCCAGCGCCAGGGTGGACATGGCCGCACGGCTTGTGCCTATGCCCGTCGACAGCGCCAGCACCTTGCGCGCCGGATCATAGCGAAGATCGCGGAAGCCGGTGGGGAAAGGCAAGATCTGCGGCATCTCCTCCGCCCATGCCTGGAATTCACCCGCCTTGTCGCCCGTGTCCTCACCAATTTCGAAGGCCGTCACGACGACGACGCGCACCTCAATTGGCTCAAGCGTTTTCGTCGCTGCACCGGCAGCAGCGGGCAATGCTGATCCGAAGATCAATAGGGCCGCGGCGAATATCTTTCGCCGCATCGGATCGAATGGCCACATTTTCATGAATTCCCGTCGCTTGGAGATTGGAGGTGCCCGGCAAAAACCGGGCACCAGTTTCGTGATCAGAATTCGAAACGCGCGCCGACGCGCACACCCCAGAGCGAATAGCGCGCCTGATTGGTGACCTCCGGATTTCGGAAGCTGGAGTAACGATATTGCGCGCACGGATTATTTCCCGATGCCACGCAAGCGACGTTCACCACGCTGGCGAGGGAGTTCATCTGCCGCAGCGAGCCCCAGTCCTTGTCGATGAGGTTAAGCACATTCTCGACATCGGCGAACAGCTTGAAACGGGCCCCGCTGAGCAACGGCACCGGCAGCTCCTGATCGACATGCAGGTCGACCTTGAAGAAGTTCGGAGAGCGCTTGCTGTTCTTCCCGACGATCGCGCCCTGCCTCAACCCGTTTCCGGTCACGAAGCCCTGAAGGGCCGTGAACGTCGCTGCACTGTCATAGGTGACCAGCGGGTCGGCCGTCATGCTCGCCATGTTGGGCACGTAGAGCAGGTAGCGATCCGAATTGCCCGTGACACCGAACACCGATGAGCGGCCATTGACGAAGGACGGATCGTTCATCGTCAGGCTATAGGGCGTACCGGAACGCAGCTCACCGAAGAGACTGAAGCGGGTCTTATAGTCGCCGAAGAAAGCCTGGTCATAGTCTAGGTTGAACTTCCACGAATGACGGATCTGGTAGATGGAGGTGCCATAGGCGCCGACATTGGGATCAACCATCGCCTGCCCACCATAAGAGCTGGCCGAAGTCGTGCCGTTGACGGGATTGACGTCGGTAATGTCCTGGAAGGTATAGCTGCCGCCAAGCGTGAGACCGAAATCCCACCGCTTGTCGAAGCGTGCGACAGCCACGAGCGAATGGCCTTCGTGGCTGTTGAACAACAGGAAGTCACTATTCGGGCCGCTCGCGGTCGAGTAACGCGGCCGACCATCCGGCGTCGCTCCGATCCTTACGACACGCAGATCAGTATAATTCGGCGCATTATTGACCCAGCCATAATAAATGTCGCCACCGAAGTGCCAACCCTCTCCCAGCGGACCAAGATCGGCATCATAATCCGCGGAGAAGCTGGCCTTCCACGTCGAGGCCGGCTTGTAGCTTGTCGCCAAGGCGTTGACATTGGCATTGGCGATCGCGCCCGTATTGGTGCGCAGATAGTCGAGCACCAGCGGGTTGAAGCTGCGCCCGTTGACATTGTCGAGCGCCGCCGAGCAGAGGGCCGCATCGACATTGCAGCCACCGCCGGCGGTCCGCTGGATCGTGATGGAATTATTGTAGACGCCTGGCACGGTGAAGCTGTTACTGAGCAGCAGATCGGGCGTGCCCCCGGCGAACAGGCCGCCGCCGCCGCGCAACGTCAGGCGGTCGGTCGCCTGCCAGGTAATGCCAAGCCTGGGCTGGAGGATCGTCCTGCCTTTATAGGTCGTGATATTCGGGAAGTTGTAGCGGGCAACAAAATTCCTGTTGAGCGCCGGCATGTCGCTCATGCCATAAAGGTCTGCGCGTACGCCGTAGGTGACGTTAAGGGACGGCGTTATGTCCCAGCTGTCCTGAAGCCCGATATTATACTGATCATAGGCGAATTTACCGAATATGTCCTCGAGATTGCCTGTCGTTGAGCCCGCCAGGGTCAGCAGGCTGGCCCTGCCGGACTGGAAGTCCTGCACCGAGTCAAAATAGAAGGTGCCGAGTGCGTTGGGCACGAACGCGTTGAAAACATCCATGTGATTCCAAGCCGCGTTCAGCTTGAGCGAGTGATCGCCATATTCCCATCGCAAGGTTGCGTCGGCGCCATAATTCTTCGTCTTGACGTGAGTCTGTTGACGGAATGCATCGGTGCCAAAATAGAGGCGTGCGGCGCCGGGTGCGCTCGCAGACCCTTGGGAACAGGCGACCGGGTTCAGGTTCGCCGCTCCGTTCTGCTGCGCCGAGGAGGAGGGATCGAGACAGACCTGAAACTGTCCGAAACCGGGCTCGCCATAGATTGGCGAACGACGATCCTTCGATCGGTAGAAGCCACGGATCTCGCTATGCAGACTATCCGACCAGTCGGAGTTCAGCTGCACCACGCCGGAGTCGACCTTTTCGACAAGCGCGAAATTAGCCGATGTCAGAGCAAGCGCGGGAGACGTCGGTGACGTAGATCCGTTTGAGATATTGCTTATGCTGTTTTCGTTATGAATATAAGTGAAAGAGGCACGATGATTGTCGCTCGCATTCCAGTCGATCTTTGCGGTATATTTCTCGTCTTTCTCCGACAAAGCATCGAAGACGCCGAGAGTATCATAATTATATCGCGAGTTGGCAATTGAGGAAATCTGATCGATCTGCGACTGCGTGAGGTTCGGCACGACATTGGGAGCACCCGCGAGGCCCGAAGGAGCAGGCTGGCTCTCCTTCAGCCACTCGTAGGACAAGGCGAAGAACAGCTTGTCCTTGAAAATGGGCCCTGAAAGGAAGGCTCCGTAATTTTTGCTATCGAAATCGAGATTGACCTTCCGACCACGAGTATTGTCCCCGGTCAGCTTATCGTCGGTATAGGTCCCGAAGGCGGATCCCGTGAACTTGTTTCCGCCCGAACGAAGCACGACGTTCACCGCGCCGCCCTGGAAGTCGCCCTCGGCTATGTCATAGGGCGCGACCTTGACGGAAAGCTGCTCGATCGCATCGAGAGGCACCGGCCCGCGCTGCGTCGGCAATCCTCCCTGGTTCAGGCCGACATTGTCTGAAAAGCGCAAACCATCGACGGAAAATTTATTGAGACGCCCATTCTGGCCGGCAATCGAAATGGCGCGGCTGGTGGGATCCAACGTTACAAAGGGGTCACGACGCGCGATATCGCGTACGTCGCGGGCGATCGAGGCGACACCTTCGATGTCGTTGCGGCCGAAGACAGAGAGCGGTCCCGTGGAAAGCTCGACCGCCTTGGCGCCTCGCTTGCCGGAGACGACGATTTCCGTGTCGTCTGGGCTGATGTCGACGGGCAAGCGGAGCGGCTGGCCCGCGGTCAACTGAATGCCCGTAATCTCGACCGGCGGCTGTCCGTCAGCGACAACCCGGACCATGAAGGGGCCGCCCGGTCGCAGTCCAGACGTAGTGAAGGCGCCGTCGGCGCCAGTCACCGCTGTCGATGTGGTGCCCGAAGGCATGTGCGTCACTGCGACAGTGGCGCCCGCTATCGGCGCGCCTGCGGCAGTAACGACGCCACGAATCGACGATGTCGTCTCCTGCGCATAAACGGCACTTGCCGAACAGGCCATGGCAAGTGCCATATAGGCACAGTTATTTCGAAAGCTGCGCATTATATCCCCCATCATTGCGTGTGTTCCTCCTGAGAACGACTTTTCGTCCACAGGAACGCTCTGAACAGAGGTGCCGATCTCTATAGTTTTCTAATCAGCCCATTACGAAATGCGACAATTTTATTATAGTCTATTTATGATATATTGATTCTTTCACTTATTTTGAGACCCACGAGCTTGCGAGATCCGGTGAAGGCAGAGTTGCAACGCCTGCCGCCGCCACCAACAACATTCAGCAAGTGATGCAGCAGCCACGCACGCCATGCTCAACGCACTCCGGCCATCAAAGCAGACCATCGGCAGCTTGGCTGCGCATCCAAGGCCAGGAGGTCGCCCCGATCGGATGCATCGGAAATATGTCCTGTTTTCGAGAGGCTGTTTGCATCCCGACCACCTTCTCGCATTTCATTGAGAATGGGCTTCCAATAACCAAATCGGCGCCCTCGGACAAGCCGTTAATTCAAAATATACTTATATTCTATGCTGACACTAATGACTTATCACCACGTGACAGGCTGCCAATTTCTCTAGGCAATTCTCTTTTGTTGTCTGATGGTTAGTTATGTCTTGCCGCAGCCACATCCTCGCCGACAACGAGGATAGTCCACGGAAATCCTCGACACCATTGCCCTGATAACCGGCCCGGCTGAGCGGCCGCGGTAAGCCAGTTTTTATATAGGAGTGTGTTTGGGAGGAGGCCCAAGGCAGCTTTGATATGATTCATGGGGCGTCGGATTGACGATGAGAGCCGACGCCGATGCCCCGAAAGACGCTGCCCATGAGGCGGCGTCACGACACCGATCTGATCGGGAAGGGATTGCACCTTGCCGAGCAGCACGGACAGGGCCGCCTGGATCGCGGACATGCCCACCGAATTGCCCCGCGCGCCATCATTGCTATTCTCCCCCCAGAGACAGCGCAGGGGGCGACATGGGGCGGAAGGGGATGGCGGCGATCACCGCGATGTTGGTGGTCGCGGGTTGCAGCAGGGCGCCGGAAGGCGGCAGCGATGTGGGCACAGAAGGGCCGCAACCCTTATCCGTAAAGAAGGATTTGCTGTCCGAGGCAGCCCCGGACGCATCTGCCGCAACGCCGATCAAGGTCAGCATCCCGCAGATCGCCTACACCTATCAATATGCGTTCCGCCTGCCCGCGGCAGCGATCGCCCCGGCACAGGATCGCCATATCGCCTTGTGCGACCAGCTTGGCCCGGAACGGTGCCGCGTGCTGAACATGGAGCGCGCCATCAGCGAAAGCGCCTCAGGCTCGCTCACGCTGATGGTGCGCGCAGGCCTTGCGCGTTCATTCGGCAGGGCGCTGTCCGCCGCGACCGTGCAGGCCGGTGGCAGGCAGACCGATAGCAGCATCCAGGCGGAAGACCTCTCCAAGCAGATCGTCGATACCGAGGCGCGGTTACGGGCGAAGCAGGCGCTTGCGGATCGGCTGATCGGGCTATTGAAGACACGCAGCGGGCCGGTCGCCGATCTGGTTGCCGCGGAGCGGGCCGTCGCCGATGTTCAGGAGGAGATCGACGCGGCACGATCCTGGCTGGCCGAGGCACGGGGCCGGCTCGCAATGTCGACATTCGAGCTGAGCTATGCGTCCGACGGACCGTTGGGCAGCGGGTTCCTGGAGCCGCTCCGCAGGTCGCTGGGAACGATGACCTCGCTGTTCAGCCAGAGCCTCAGCTTCCTGATCCTGCTGCTTGCTGCCATCCTGCCCTGGGCCCTGACCGGCGGGACGGCCCTGCTGGCATGGCGCTTCATCCGCCGTCGCCGCGCGATCGACGACGCGGAATGAGGCGCGGCGAGAGCTGAATGGCGGCGACACCAGAGGCCGGCGCCGGCAGGGTCGTTCAGATCATGACTGAATTATGCTCACTTTAAAGTGTCACAGTTATGAGCATATGTGCGCGCCATTGTCATAGCGCGGAGATCATTGGTGAAGCTTGCGGTGGTGGGTCCTGCGCAGGAGCCATCCGCCGACCTGGGACGAAGGATGATCGCCCAGGCGGACGGAATATTGATCGACTGGGACGGGTGCATCGCGCTGGCCAACCGGCCGCAGGCGAAAGCGCTGGCATTTCTCGCGCGCCATCGCGAGCGGATCGCCATCGTTTCCAACAACAGCACCCATCTGCCCGAGGATTTCGCCCGGATCATGGCGCGCGCCGGGGTCCCCATCCCGCCCGAGCGCATCATCCTGGCGGGCATGGAGGCGATCCGCCATGCGGCGACGCTCGGCGGGCGCGCGATGCTGCTCGCCAGCCAGCGGCTCCGCGCGGAAGCATTGTCGCTGGGGCTGACGCTCAGCCGGGGCGAGACGGATCTCGTCGTCCTGCTGCGCGACACGCGTTTCACTTATGCCAAGCTGGAGCGCGCGACGAATGCGCTGCGCAACGGCGCACGGCTGATCCTGGCCAATGACGACCTCAACCATCCCGGCCCGCATGGCCGGATCGTTCCGGAAACGGGCGCGCTGCTGGCCGCGCTGGAGGCTGCCGTCCGGCCGGCCGAGATCGCGACGGACAGGATCGGCAAGCCCGCCGCGACGCTGTTCTGCCGCGCGTTCGACGCGCTCGCCGTCGATCCGCGCCGTTCGGTGATGATCGGCGACAATCCCGACACCGATATTGCGGGCGCGGCCGCGCTGGGCATGGATGCCGTGCTGGTCGGCCCCCGATCCGGCATCGGGCTGGGCGACCTGCTCGACTGACCGGCGCCACCGACCGGCACCTGCGCGCCCGGTCAGAAGCGCTTGATCGAAAGAATGTCGAATGTCTTGCGGAGCGTATCGGTCGCCCGGTCATAATCGGCAAGCGCGAGCGCCGCGATCAAAGCGTCGATCACACAGAGCTGGGCGATGCGGCTGGCCATGGCCTCGGTGCGGAAGCGCGTCTCGCGCGCCATGGTGTACAGCAATATGTCCGCATGGGCCTGGATCGGCGAGCGGGCATAGTTGGTGATCACGATCGTCCTCGCCCCCGCCTCGCGGGCGAGCCTGGTCGCGGTCACCGTCTCATGGGTGGAGCCGCTGTGCGAGATCGTCAGCACCGCCACGTCGGGGCCGGTCCGCGACGCGCTGATCGCCTGAATATGGCTGTCGATCACGACCCGGGCGTCGAGCCCGATGCGCAGCATGCGATAATGCGCATCCTCCGCGATCGGGGCGGAAGAACCGATGCCATATATCTCGATCCGTCGGGCGGCGCGCAGCGCCTCGGTGGCCTGGGTCAGCGAATGGGCGTCGAGCACCGACAAAGTGTCGCGCAGCGCCTGAATGCCGGAATGGAACACCTTCCGGCACACCGTTTCCATATCATCCTCGCGCTCCAGATCCTCATGGATGAAATGGACGGGCTGGACGATCTCGCGCGCGAGGCTGAGCTTCATCTGCTGGAAACCGGAGAGGCCGAGGCTGCGGCAGAAATTGATGACGCTCCCCTCGCTGGCGCCGGTCGCCTCGGACAGCTCGGTGACCGACATGCGGACGACCTGTTCGGGCTGCTCCAGCACGAAATCGGCGATGCGCCCCGCGCCCTTGGCCATTGCCGGCCGGGCGATGCGGATCCGCGTCAGCGCATTGTCGACAGGCGTATGATCCGCCGGGGCGGAACGATGTCGGGATTTGAGCTGCGGCACCGTATCGTGATTCCTTCTGTTTCCGCGCCCTCGGCCGTTTGCAGGCCGAAATCCGCCAGGCGCATTTGAAATAATCTCATGCCGGCAGCCCGCAAGAGGCTTGGCGGAGCAGCGCCTAGGACGCAATCCCACCGAAAATCGCCACGGACCAGACCAACCTCTCCTGCACATTCCTCATTATTATTTCTATTTTGTGTGAGTGAGTTTCACTCACCTGTCATGTGACGAGGCTAGGGACCGCCGGGAGCGAGGAACGCGATGCATCCGGCGAGTCGGGCGGCCCAGGCCAACTCCGTCGCCGCCGCAAACGCGGTTCCTCCGCAATGCCATCCGATGAGGGGGAGTCTCGTGACGATGAAACCTATCACCTGCCAGGCCATGCTGTTCGGCCTGTTGATGACGAGCTGCAGCATATCGACGATGGCGTCGGCGGCTGCGCCCAATGCCACCGCCGCGGATGCCGCCGATCAGGAAAACGCGATCGTCGTCACGGGCCGCGCGCTGAAGGAGACGAGCACGATCGCCGCCAGCGCCATCGAATATGGCAATGCCGTGCAGATCGTCGGTTCGGATCAGATCGAAACCAGCGGCGCCACCAATTTCGCCGAAGCGATCCAGTTCCTCGTGAAGGGCGCCAATATCGGTTACTCGCCCGACGAGGGCGAATATACGATCCGCCTCGACGGCGGCGGCGACCGCGACACGCTGGTCGTGCTCGACGGCGTGCCGCTCTTCGATCGCGGCCCCGCGCTCGAAGATATCTGGGGCGCCACCACGATCGATCCGCACATGATCGACCGGATCGAGGTGTTCCGCGGCGGCAACAGCCTGTTCTTCGGATCCAATGGCGGCATCGGCGTGGTGAGCGTCGTTACCAAGAAGCCGGACGGGAACAAGAAGTTCGAGTTCGGCGCCAATTTCGGTTCGTTCAACACGCGCGAAATCTGGGGCAACGCCACCTTCCCGCTCGATCCGGAAGGTCGCCACAGCGTGATGGTCTATGGCACCAGCCACCAGACGGACGGACCGCGCATCTTCCGGCCCGAGGATTTCGTGGACAATGTCGCGGCCGGCGGCCGGCGTGCAGGAATTCCCGCTCAACCGCAACAATATCGGCATCAAATATCTCTGGAAGGTCGACGACGAGACCGAGTTCCGGCTGAACGGTCAGTTCACCCAGATCGAATTCCAGGATCCTTTCCCCGACACCAACACCTATTCGCCCAACCGGCTGCAATATCCGATCGTCGATGCGACGCTGGTGCGCCGCTGGTCGGACAGGGTGACGACCGAGCTTGCGGGATATTGGAGCAACCCGCAGCTTTCCAACACCGAGACCTTCCCCGAAGTCTGCATGATCAAGACGGGCTGCATCAGCCCCTCGACCGGCAAGCCGATCGCCTGGGGCAAATATACCGGCCGCAACATCGCCTTCCCCAATCAGGGCTTCGGCCCGGATTCGAAGACGGGCGGCTTCCGCGAGATCGGTGGCAATTTCCGCAACACCATCACCTTCCCCAATATGGTGGAGCTGGTCGGCGGCGTGCAGGTCGTCTCCTACAAGAACGACTCCGATCCGGTCTTCCCCGTCGGCAATGACGCGACGACCATCACCGGCGTCTATCTGGACGTACGGCCGACGCTTCCGTTCAGCCCGAACACCAATATCTCGCTGGCGGTCCGCACCGATTTCGCCAAGAGCTTCGACTCCAAGACGATCTGGAAGTTCGGCCTGCGCCAGCCGATCGGCGCCTTCTACATCCGCGCCAATGGCGGCACATCCTATAGCACGCCCCGGAACAACGAGCTTCAGGCGCAGAGCGCCACGCTGGTCGGCAATCCGAACCTGAAGACGGAGGAGACCGAGACCTACAATGCCGCGGTCGGCTTCAGCAAAAGCTTCGGCAATGTGCAGGTGAACGGCGAGGTCGGCGGCTTCCGCACCGACATCACCAACCGCATCCAGACGACCTCCGGCCTCACCCCCAACACTTTCTTCAACAATGACCGGGTGACCGAGATACGCGGGCTGACGGCCGATCTGGACGTCAGCATCGGCAAGCAGTGGACGGGCAATATCAGCTATACCAAGCAGCAGGCCCGGCTCGACGGATCCAAGCTGCAGATCAACGAGACGCCCGAATATATGATTCAGGGTAGCCTCGGCTGGCATTCGCCGACCGATCGCTTCCACGTCACACTGATGCCGCGCTATCAGGGCCCCGAATATGCGACAGGCGGCGTCGGCGGCGTGCTGCGCAAGAATTTCGGCGAATATTTCATCATGAACGCATCGCTGGGCTATTGGGCCGGCGATGAGCGGCAGCACCGCTTCCAGCTGCGCATCGTCAACGTCTTCGACAAGACATATGCGGAGCGCTACGCCTTCGGCAACCAGCGCTTCAGCGAAGACTTCATCACCGGCAAGATCGCGCAGAACGGCCCCGGCTACTTCTACGGCTATCCGTTCGAAGGCAAGCCGCGCAGCGTCTATCTGACCTACATCACCAAATTCTGAACCGGGCATCGGGGCGGATCGGCATGCCGCATCCGCCCCGGCTCCACTGAACGAAGCGCAATTCTCCTGTCATCGCGGAGTGAGCAGCCATTCCCCTGTCACATGCAGCGCCTAAGCGGGTCGGCCGATGCGGCCGAGGGGCATCGGCCGCCGAACCGAGGTGGACCATGCGCCTGCTCTTCGCGATCATCCTATCGATCTTGTGCGCAACCGCAATGTCGGCCGCACCCGCACGGCCGCTGCGTGTCATACTCATCCCCGCCGATGGCGGCACCGAAAGCGGAACGCGCGCCGATTATCAGCCTATCTTCAACGCCATTTCGCGCGGCACCGGCCTGAGCTTCGACCTGAAGGTAGCGCAAAGCTATGGCGCGGTGGTCGAGGCGATGTGCGGCGGCACCGCCGATATCGCCTTTCTGGGCCCCGTCACCTATGTCCAGGCGCATAAGCGCGGCTGCGCGGAGCTGCTCGCCGTCGCGGTCGAGAAGGGCCAGTCAATCTATCATGCCGGCCTGTTCGCCCGGGCGGGCAGCGGGATCGACCGCATCGGCAAGCTGAAGGGCAAGAGGGTCGCGTTCGGCGATATCAATTCGGCCTCCTCCTTCGTCTTTCCCATGGCGATGATCGTCGAGGCGAAGCTCGATCCCGTCCGCGACCTTGCCGAAGTGCGGCTGACCGGCAGCCATGTGAACAGCCTCGCCGCACTCGCCCAAGGCCGCGTCGATGCCGCCGCCCTTTCCTTCGAATCCTATGAGAAAGCGGTGCGGCAGGATATGGTCGATCCGCGCCATTATCGCGTGATCGCGAAGAGCATCGCCATCCCCTATCCGCCGCTGGCGGTGAACAGCCGCCTGCCCGCCCCGCTGAAAGCGAAGCTGCGCCGCGCCTTCGCCGGCATCGCGCATGCACCCGGCGTGACGCCCGACATGATCCGCGGCTATGGCGGCGGCCGGGTCGACGGATATGACACGCATTTCCCGCCGGCGCGCTTCAATGTCGCGGCGGCGAAGATGGCGCTGGTCGACGACGCGCTGAAGAGCCGCATTCTCCGGAAGTCGGCGAGCCGATGAGCGCGAGGGGCGAAACCGCGATCCGCTTCGACGCGATCCATAAGCGCTATCCCGACGGCGCCGTCGCGCTGGACGGCCTCAGCCTGACGGTGCCGCGCGGCCAGTTCTGCGTCATCCTCGGCCCTTCGGGCGCGGGCAAATCGACGTTGCTCAGGATGGTGAACGGCCTCGCCATCCCGAGCGCGGGCTATATCGAGGTGGAGGGTGAGCGGATCGGCCCGCGCACGCTCCCCCGGCTGCGCCGCCGGATCGGGATGATCCATCAGCAATTCAACCTGGTGCCGCGCGCGAGCGTCGCCGCCAATGTGATCGCGGGCGCGCTGCCGGCAGTTTCGATGCTGCGCGCGCTGACGGGGCTGTTCCCGGCGGAGCTGCGCGCCCGCGCATGTGCGCTCATCGCCGATGTCGGGCTGGAGGAGACGCATCTGCGTCGCCGCGCCGACGCGCTTTCGGGCGGACAGCAGCAGCGCGTGGGCATAGCGCGCGCCTTCATGCTCGATCCCGCGATCATCCTTGCCGACGAGCCGGTCGCCAGCCTCGATCCGCGCACCAGCCGCGACATATTGACGCTGATCGCCCGCGAGGCGCGGTCGCGCGGCAGCACGGTGCTATGCAGCCTGCACCAGATCGATCTCGCCCGCGCCTTTGCCGACCGCATCGTCGCGCTCAGTGCCGGCCGGATCATCTTCGACGGCCCGCCAGAGGCGCTCGACCGCGCCGCCATCGCCAATATCTATGGCGAGATAGGCGAGCCCGGCCCGGTGGCCATTCCCGAACGCATGGCGGCGGCGGGATGAACGCATCCCCCTCGCCCGCCGCCACATGGCATTTCCCCCGGCCCTATGGGCTGAAGACGGTCGCGGTGGCGATCGCGGCCTTCCTGCTGCTCTGCTTCACCGGCCAGCGGATCGAGATGGACCGGATGGTGGCGATGACGGGCGCAGCCGCGCTGTCCACCGTCGGCGCCGCCCCGGATTCGGAAGTGGCGAAGGGAATAGGCGGCCTCGCCTCGAAGCTCTGGCCGCCGCAGATTTCCGAGCGGACCGAAGTGTCGCGGATCGAGAATTTCGATCCCGCGAAACTGCCTCTCTTTTCCTATGTCGAGACGGTCGAAACGCAGGTCCAGACGCTCAATCCCGAAACGCTGCAGATGGAGACGCATGTCGAGCGCAGCGAATATCTGGTCGAGCGCTTCGGCTATCTGCGCCATGTCTTCGCGAGGATGATCGAGACGCTGGAGATCGCGCTGTGGGGCACGATCCTGGCGGTGCTGATGGGCTTTCCGCTTGCCCTGCTCGGCGCGCGCAACTTCATGCCCTGGCGCCCGCTGCGTGCGGTGGCGGGCGCCGTCGTGAGCCTGCTGCGCTCGATCCCCGAGATGATCAGCGCGCTGTTCCTCGTCCTCGCTTATGGCTTCGGGCCGATCGCGGGCGTGCTCGCGCTGGCGCTGCACGCGGCGGGCTTCCTCGGCAAATTCTACGCCGAGGATATGGAGAATGCCGATCCGCGCCCGCAGGAGGCGCTGATCGCGATCGGCGCCACGCAGCTGAAGCTGCTGCGCCACGCGATCCTGCCGCAGGTGATCCCGCAATATATCGCCTACACGCTCTACATTCTCGACCGGAACATGCGCATGGCCACGATCATCGGCCTCGTCGGCGCAGGCGGCATCGGGCAGGAGCTGAAGGGCCGATACGACATGTATGATTATGGTCATGTCGGCACCATCCTGGTGACGATCTTCCTCGTCGTGCTGTTGCTCGACCGCCTCTCCGCCCGGCTGCGGCGGGCGGCCTTATAAGCCTCCCTTTTCTTCCGTCCCTCGATCCGAAAGGCGTTCGATGACCGTCTCAAACCGACGCGATTTCCTGCGTACCGCCATGGCCGGCGCGGCCCTGTCCGCATTCCCCGCGAGCATCGCGCGCGCGCTCGCCGTGCCCGCCGCGCGCGTGACGGGCACGATCAAGGATGTGCGCCACATCGTGATCCTGATGCAGGAAAACCGTTCGTTCGACCATTATTTCGGCACGATGCGCGGCGTGCGCGGCTTCGGCGACCGGCATCCGATCCCGATGGCGGGCGGCCGGACGGTATGGCAGCAATCCGACGGCGAGCGCGAGATCCCGCCCTTCCATCTCGACACCGCGACCACCGACGCGCTGAAGGTACCCGGCACGCCGCACAATTTTTCCGACGCGCAGGCGGCGTGGAACCAGGGCCGTTTCGGCCTCTGGCCCAAGTTCAAGACGCCCTATTCGATGGGCTATTATCGGCGCGAGAACATTCCCTTCCAGTTCGCGCTGGCCGAAGCCTTCACCATTTGCGACGCCTATCATTGCTCGGTCACGACCGGCACCGATCCGAACCGGATCGTCTTCTGGTCCGGCTCCAACTTCAATCCGGAACTGCGCGCGCGGGGCGAGAATTGCACCGATGCGGATTCGGAGCCGAACAATCTTCGCTGCTGGGTGAAGGGCGCGCTGCCTTCCCCGGGCTATGTCTATGCGGGCTCGTCCTTCCGCTGGCCGACCATTCCCGATGTGCTCGAGGCGGCGGGGATCGACTGGCGCATCTATCAGGATCCGAACGACAATTGGACGGGCGCCATGCATGGCGGCCTCGCCTTCGAAAGCTTCCGCACCGCACGGCCCGGATCGGGCCTGTACGAACGCGGCATGAGCGACTGGTCGCTCGACCAACTCGCGCGCGACGTGCAGCAAGGCACGCTGCCGGCGGTCTCCTGGGTGCTGCCGCCCAAGGAATGGTCGGAACATCCCGGCGCCTCCACTCCGCTCCAGGGCGCAGAGTTCACGGCGAAGGTGCTCGACGCGCTCACGAGCAATCCCGACGTGTGGAGCGGCACCGTCTTTTTCCAGACGTTCGACGAGAATGACGGGCTGTTCGATCATGCCCCGCCGCCGGCGCCGCCTTCCTACGACCGGCAGGGCCGGCTTGCGGGTGCTGCGACGCTCGACCTCAAGGGCCATTATTTCCACGACGCGGAGGGCAAATATCTCGATCCACGCGACGATATCAGCGGCCCCGTCCGCCCCTGGGGGCTGGGGCCGCGCGTGCCGATGTATGTCGTCTCGCCCTGGAGCAAGGGCGGCTGGGTCAATTCGGAGCTGTTCGACCATACCTCCGTCGGCCGCTTCATCGAGAAGCGCTTCGGCGTGACCATTCCGGGCATCAGCCCCTGGCATCGCGCGGTGTGCGGCGATCTCAGCTCCGCCTTCGACTTTTCGGCCGAAGGCGATCCGAGCTTCCCCGATCTGCCCGATGTCCGCGGCGCATCGGGCGTGGTGCTGGATCATCTCCAGCGGCCGAAGATCCAGCCGCCGGCCAATCCCGAGCCGCTGGTGCAGGAAAAGGGCATCCGCCCGTCCCGCGCGCTGCCCTATATCCTGCATGTCGATGCGCGGATCGACGCGAAGCAGCGCATGGTGGAGCTCCACTTCGTCAATGCCGGCGGCGCGGGCGCCATATTCCAGGTCTATGACAGGCTGAACCTGGACGGGATTCCCCGCCGCTATACGGTCGAGGCGGGCAAGGCGCTGACCGATCGTTGGGAAATGAGCGGGGATGGCGCGCATGACCTGTGGATCATCGGCCCCAATGGCTTCGTCCGGGCCTTCAAGGGCTCGCTGGCGCAAGCTGCTGCCGTGCCCGCGATCGAGCTGCGCTACGACGTGCCGCGACGGACGATCCTCATCACCGCCACCAATCCCGGCGCGACACCCGCCATGCTGACGATCCGCAGCGATCATTATGGCCCCGCCAGCGCGACGATGCTGGCGATCCCGGCCGGCGGGCGCGCACGGCACCGCTGGTCCGCCAAGGACAGCCAGGGCTGGTACGATCTCGCAATGGCGGGCGACGGCATCGAGCATCGCTATGCCGGGCGTATGGAAACGGGCGCGCACGGCATCACCGACCCGGCGCTCGGCTGATCCCCTCCCCTCCGGCTGCATCGACGCGCCTCCCGCCCCCGGCGGGGGGCGCATGCGTTTCACCGGTCGATGTAAATCCGCTTCATTACGTATGAGCGCACCCGTTACGACGTCGTATATTGCACGTAAGGAATGAATTCGTTGCAATTACAACCTATGTTTATCTCCATTTGAACCGCCTTCGATATGATTCAAGTCACAACTGAAGACGTTTATAAGTATAAGAACTTATAAAAAGATCAGTGAAACTGAATCGCGCCTGTGGGAGGATTGTAAAAATGGCGGTAAATCTTACTACCGACTTCGCGCAGTTTCAACTCAGCGGGGCAAAGATCGATAATCCCACATCATTGCAATTCGGGCCTGATGGGCGGCTTTATGTTGCGCAACAGGACGGATCGATCAAGATATTCACCGTTAAGGAGGATAGTTCGGGCTATTCCGTCACCGCAACGGAGCTCATCACCGCAGTCAAGACCACGCCCAACCATGACGATGACGGCAGCCTCAATACGGCGATCACCTCGCGCCAGTTGACCGGCATCGTCGTCGCCGGAACGGCCGACCATCCGGTAATCTATGCCACGTCGAGCGACCCCCGCTACGGCAAGGCGCATGATACCGGGCTCGACACCAATTCCACCTCGATCCACCGGCTCGAACAGAATGCGTCGGGGCAATGGGAGAAAATCGACATCGTCCGCGGCCTGCCGCGTTCGGAAGAAAATCATGGCGGCAACGGCCTGCAATATGATGCGACCACCAACAGCCTCTATGTCGCGATCGGCGGCAACACCAATATGGGGGCGCCATCCAATAATTTCGGCTATCTTTCCGAATATGCCTATGCGGCCGCGGTGGTGAAGGTCGATCTCAACGCCATCAACAAAATGGCGGTGAAGAACGACAGTTCATCGGGCAAGAACAACCCCTATATCTATGATCTGCCGACGCTGAACGATCCTACGCGCGCAGACAGCAGCGAAACGGTGTTCGGCGGTAATGACGGCCTCAACATGGCGAAGCTGACCGCTGACAGCCCGGTCCAGATCTATTCGCCGGGCTATCGCAATGCCTATGACCTGGTGCTGGCGCAGAGCGGCAAGCTCTACGTCATGGACAATGGCGCCAATAAGGGCTGGGGCGGCGTGCCGGTGATCGGGCCCAATGGCGTGACCAACCAGCAGGCGCAGAATTCATCCGGCCAGCCCAGCGACACCGGCAAGACCACCGCCGACAACCTCCACCTGGTCACCGGCCAAGGCTATTATGGCGGCCACGCCAATCCGATCCGCGCGAACGGCGCCAAGGCGGGGCTTTCCGACAGCAACGACAGTTCCGCCGACGGCACAGCCAACGGGCAGTTGCTGCCAACGAGCAAGTTGCCGGTGGATTTCAACGAGGTCGTCTACACCACCGATCCGCGCCAGGGCATCACCAACAAGCCGAACGGGCAGAATCCGGCACTCTGGTCGAACGGCCAATCGACCAACGGCATTGCCGAATATACCGCCTCCAACTTCAATGGAGAGATGAAGGGCGATCTGCTTACGGTCGGCTTCGGCGGCAATCTCTACTGGGTGCAGCTCAATTCGGCGGGCAACTCCGTCCAGGCGGTCAGCACGCGCTCGATCGCGGGCACGCCGCTCGACGTCACCACCGTAGGCGATGGCAAGCCCTTCGCGGGCACGATCTGGATTGCCCAGTTCGCCGGGGATTCGATCGCCATCCTGAAGCCCGGCACGTCGAGCCAACCGCCCAGCACCGACGACGACAAGGACGGGCTGAACAACAGCATCGACCGCTTCGCGCTCGATGCCAACAATGGCACCAGCACCGTGCTCCACAATGGCGAAACATTGCTGTGGAGCTTCAGCCCTGCCGATCCCGACGTGCCGGGGCCGTCGGGCAGCCTGTTCGGCATCGGCTTTACCGGCGTGATGACCGAGGGCACCACGCCCTATACCGCCAAATTCAACATCGATGACATCACGCCCGGCGGCGCCGCTGGCGTCGTGACCGTGGACAATGTGCCTGCGGGAACCGCCTTGGGCGGCGCCAACAGCGCGAAGAACGGCTTCCAGTTCGGCGTCGACGCATCGGGCACGCAGAATTTCACGATCACTGCCGTGCTCGACAATCCGTTCGATACGATCGCAACCAAGAACAGCCAGAGCCAGGGCATCTTCATCGGCACCGGCGAGCAGAACAATTATCTGGCCATCACGGCCGAGGCCAATGGCGGATCGGGCCAGATCAAGGTGACGACCGAAAATGGCGGCACCGCAACCAGCAATAGCTATGCCGCGACGCCCATCACCGGAAGTTCGGTGCAGGTGAACGACACGATCACGCTGATCCTGGAGGTGAACGCCCAGACAGGCGTGGTCACGCCCAAATGGACTTACACCACCAATAATGGCGCGACGACGGCAAGCGGAACGGGCAGCACGGTGACGCTTTCCGGCGCAACGCTCCAGGCGCTGAAGGGCGATTATACGGTCAACACGCTCCAAAGCGCACTCGCGGTCGGCCTGTTCAGCACATCGGCGGGAGGCACCCCCTTCACCGCGAGCTGGGACAGCATCGAGATCAAGGCCGCGCCCGTCGTCGGGCCCGACACCAGCGCGCCGAGCGCCACGGGCGTGGCGGCGGACATTACCGCGGCAGTGGCGAGCCATTCGATCCTGGTGGTCT
>NZ_NWBU01000006.1 GCF_003050615.1 Sphingomonas oleivorans
ATCACCTGCTCCGCATGAACACGGAGCCCTATGAATCAGTGATTAGCCCGCTTGGGAATCCTGAATGTCGATCGGCCCTAGAAGATCGTATCGCTCATATCTCAAATGATGCGGGTCGGAACTGCGCATGTCCGTAAGCGGGCCTCAATTCCCAGCAAGGGGTTTTGCGTCAGGCTCAGATGTTCGATCCCGCCGACATGCGGCCTCTGTCGGCTGTGTCGGCGGGATATTCGCGCCGAGACGCGGCGCGGCGTTTCGGTGTGGGCCCGCGTTGCGCGGTGAAGCTGTTGCAACGCGTTCGGCAGGACGGGATCGGCGGCTTCGGCGCGGTGATCCCGGCTCGGCAGGGGCGGCCATCTGGCGCGGGCAAGGTCGAGCCGCGCAGGGCCGCGCTGATCCGATGGGGGCGGCGGACATCAACATGTCCGGGCTTGCACCGAAGCGCGAAGCGGAAGCCGGGATATGCGTGCGCCCCGCGCCGCTCTCCCGCGCGCTGCCTGTTGCCGGCTGCCGATATAAGAATAGTTCTGGCGTCTGCTATGGCGTGGGCAATGTCACAGCAGCCGTCGGCGTATCGGCTTGGGTGGGCGCTGGGCCTGTTCGAGTATCGAATTGGAAAATAGGTTGAACAGCCGGTCCGCCAGCATGTCCGCGCTTTCGCCATAATCTTCCCAGCGATGGATCGCGTCGATCGCCGCGCAGCGGAGATCCGGCGTCAATTTCACTCGACCGTTCGGGATTTGCCTGTCCATCCTGATCGCTTTCGACCGTTTCGCTGGTGCGCGTGCTTGCGGCGATAGGATTAGGTCAGGGTGGAGAGATCCTCCATCGCCGGTAATCCCGTGGGTAAGCCTGCTTCCGGGGATCGGGGAGCCGATGTCGCTTCGCCCCGGCCTGCGGAAATCCGTCAGCGGAATGCCGGCTGGGTGCCGGGTCGCCTCCTCTTCCGTCCCATCTTCTCCGCGAGCGCGATCAGGCCGCGGCGGACATGGCGTCGTGCCGGATTTTCGATCAGGTGGAAGGAGAGCGCCGAGACGGCGATGACGGCCAGCAGGATGAGCGAGACCAGCAGCGGATAGGGCAGGGCCTGCGCCGCGCCCGTGCCGGCGATCCAGTAGAGCAGCGGCATATGGAGCAGATAGATCGAGAAGCTGTACGCCCCGATCAGTCGCATCGCCCGATTTTCGAGCAGCCAGCCTGCGAGCGGATTGCGGAAGCTGAAGGCCAGGATCAGCAGCCCGCAGGCAAGCACCTTCCGCAGGTCTCCATAATAAAGGACATGTTTGGGATCGTTCACCAGTTCGGGATAGAGAAAGTCCGAGAGGAATTGGGGCGGCGACACCAGGCCGATCAGGAACAGCAGGGCCGCCGCCTGGAGGAGCGCTATGACCGGCGCACCCAGCCGGGAGCCGATCCGGGCGCGCAACAGCGCGACGCCGATTCCGGTGAGGAAGATATGCATCTTCGAAAAAACGGAGAAGCCCGGCGTGGCGGGACTCAACATGTAGATCAGCATCGAGCATCCGGCCACGAGCAGCAGCGGCAGCATATTGGCGGAGCGGGACCGCGCGGCGAAGGCGAGCCAGATCGGCAGGAACAGGAAGTAAAATTGGAATTCCGGGCCGGTCGACCAGAATATCGGCTGCACGCTGGTGAAGCTGAGCAGGCGTATGAGCTCGCCCCAGCCGACAGGATAGGCGAAGCCGGGATCGACGAACCGGCAGATCAGGAAAGAGGCCAGGGCGACCAGCAGATAGAGCGGCGCGATCCGCGCCACCCGCGCGGCGATATATCGGACGACCTCGTCGCGCTCGAAGGCGCGATGGAGATAGAGATGCCCCATCAGAAAGCCGCTGAGCACGAAGAAGATCATCACCCCATAATCGCCGATGCGATGATGGGTGAGGGCGTGGATGCCGAATTCGCCGAAATGCGAGCTCAGGACGAGCAGCGCCGCAACGCCCCGCAGCCCATCCAGTGCGAAGATATGCGCGCGATCGATCGCGCCACCGTCCCTCATATCGTTGCCTCCCGTGCCGGATCAGGTTCGAAGGATTTGGCCATGCGGTTCGCGCGGGCGTAGAAATAGCCATAGAAGGCCCACATCACCGCGACCGTCTTGATCGACAGGATCGAATAGCTGATCGGCAGGCAGAGCGTGATGAAGACCGCGATGCCATGTTTCGCCATCCGCCCGCCTCCTTCCTCGCCGGTGCTGGTGAGCGTGAGCATCAGCCAGACGGCCAGCGCGGCGATCAGTGACTGGGTCTGTATGAAATAGGCCCAGCCCGCATCGGCGAACGCGTTTTCGACGATGCCGACGCCGAGCAGATTGGCGAGATCGATGGTGAGGAGCGCATCCATCCCGACCCGGAGCCGGCCCGGCATCGTATCGCCACCGGCCGGGAGAAAGCCGAACTGCATGGCGATCAGCAGCAGCAGGAACAGGCCCGGCAGGTAGAATGCGCTCGCCCAGCCCGGAATCTTTCGTGCCAGCGGCAGATAGGCGAGCAGGACGAGATTCACCGACAGGGCGAGGCGGCCGTCGCAGATGACGAGCAGGGCGGCATTGGACAGGATCAGGAAGATCCGCGCAGCATGCGACAGGCGCGACCAGAAGGCGGCGATGAAGACCGCGATGACGATCGTCCAGTTGCCGAGCGAGACGGGTTCCAGGAAGAGCGAGGAGCCGCGGTGAAGGCCGAAGCCGTCGAGCAGCATGCGCCCCTTCGGCCGTTCCGAGCTGAGGAACAGATCGCCGCCCGCCCAGAACGCATCCTGATCGAAGCCGCGCGTGTTCACATAATAGCTGATGACCTTGAACGTCGCGCCGAAGCCGGCCGGGCTTGCGAGTTCCCAGATGCCGACGAGCAGAAGCAGCGATTGCAGCGCGATGACGAGCCGGACGAGCGTCGATCCGCGCAGCCTTGTGCCCAGGCAGATGAAGGCCGGAATGATGAGGATATCGCCGAAATTCTTGAGCGACAGCTCCGCGCGGACGGCGGAGATCGCGACCAGCAGCATCGTGAGGCCCCAGGTGAGGGCGATCCAGCGATAGGGTGGATCGTCCCGCTGGAGCGCGCCCAGTGCCAGAGCCGCGATCACGATGAGCCCCTGGATGGCGACGACCATGCCGCCGGCAACGGCGAATATCTGCGCGTTGACGAGCGCCAGCAGGGGATTGAACAGCACCGTCATTCCCAGCAGTGCGGCGAAGAGCAGCTGCCGGAGGTCGAACGACGAGCTGCCGGGCGTAGCCGAGACCCGATCGGCAATGGGCGTGGTGCGCGGCCAGGCGCCGGCGGCGAGCGATGCGACCCGCTCAGCCAAGGGCGATCTCCACCAGCCGCTCCGCCACCTCTGACCAATCGGGGACGGGCAGGGGGCGGGGATCTGCGGCGAGCGCGCCTTCGAAGGCGGCGATGATGCTGTCCCGGTCATCCGGCGCATAGCCGAAGCGCAGCGCATGATCGCCCGCCGCGAAGGCCGGGCAGACGGCGGGAAGCCCCAGCGCGCCGAACTGGAGCAGCTTCAGGCTCGAATCGACCAGATATTCCGTGCCGGGACCGGGACGATAGGGCGCGACGCCGATATCGGCATGCTGGAGATAGGGAAGCGTTTGCGCGAACGGCATTTCCGCATGAAGGTGGACGTTGGATGGAAAGGTGCCGCCCGGCGTGCCGATCAGGTGGAAGTCGAGCCGGGGGAA
Organism: Sphingomonas oleivorans; assembly: GCF_003050615.1. GTDB lineage: Bacteria > Pseudomonadota > Alphaproteobacteria > Sphingomonadales > Sphingomonadaceae > Sphingomonas_H > Sphingomonas_H oleivorans. Next base: position 3,710 of record NZ_NWBU01000006.1, read on the forward strand.
ATGTTCGGCGGCGGTCGCGATGATCTGCGCGTCGAACAGCATCGAGCCCGCAGTGACGACATTGCCCGAGCGTCGATAGGGATTGGGCGAGGAAGCGGAGAGGCGGCGCCTGTCCACGCCATGGGACAGGAAGACGGCGCGATCGTGGAAGGCCGCGAAATGCGGCAGCATCGGCCGTGCCACCGCGACGATCAGGTCGATCATCGCCGCGTCGCGCTCGAGCACTTTCTGGACATGGGGATGGACGCCTACCGTCGGCAGGAGATCCGCCGCCCGATAGACTATGCGGGCGCGCGGCGCGATCCGGCGCAGGCGGGCCAGGAACATGGGAGCCGTGCCGGATTCCACGAAGATGATGCTCGCCTGGCGCGCGGCATCGTCCAGCGCGCGGCAGCTCAGCCGCGACCAGAGATCATAGACCGGGCCCAGCCGCTGGCGGATGAAGCGCGGCCCGACGTCCACGGCATGCCAGGGACTGCGCCAGAGGAAGCTGTTGACGCCATCGACCGTTTCCCAGCGATTGGCGCGATCCTCGAGGAAGAGCCGGCTGTCGCCGCGCTTGCGCGAAAGCCGGCTGAAACCGATCGACAGGAAATCGACATGATGCCCCTGCGCCGCGAGCGCTTCCGCGATGAAATGCACGCTTGCGCGGCGTTTCGTCCGATAATCATGGCGCGAGAGGATGAGGATGCGCTGCGCGGCGGAGCCCGGCTTCCCGACCGGCCGGGCGAACATCCCGTGCGGATGGGCGGCATGATTCACATGGTTCACGTGCATCGGGCCACGACCTCGTCATAATAATCTTCCAGCGCATCCATTCGGGCGCGGATGTCGAATTTGGCGCGGACATGGGCGATGCCGGCGGCCGCCATGGCCTCGGCCCTGTCAGGCTGGGAGAGCAGGCTGGCGATCGCCTGCGCGAGGCTGCCGCTGTCGCGGCTGCGCGCGGTCAGGCCCGAAATGCCGGGCAGGATCGCTTCGTGCATCGGCCCTTCATCGAACGTCACCGGCACCATGCCCAGCGCCTGCGCTTCGAGCAGGACGATGCCGAGCCCTTCCGCATCGCCGGACTTTGCGCGAACGCTCGGCATGGCGAGCACGCGATGCTGGCGCATCTGGCGGAATACTTCGGCGCGGGGCCGCGCGCCCAGGAAGGTGGCGTCGATGCCGAGCCGGCGCGCTTGCTCCTCGAGCTCGCCGCGCAGCGGGCCGTCTCCGAGGATCGTCAGCCGTTCGCCCCGCAGCGGCTCCGGCAATCGGGCCCAGGCATCGAGAAGGTAGCGCGTGCCCTTTTTCTCGACGAGCCGACCGACCGAAAGCACGCCGCGCCGGTCGGCGGAGGGCGGCGGCGGATCGATCGCGCGCGTGTCGATGCCGAGGCGGATCACGCGGAGCTTCGACTGCGGAAATCCGTTTTCGATCAGGCGTTCGCGAATATAGTCGGAAACGCAGATGAAGCCTGCCGCCCAACGCGCGAGCAACGGCTTCATCAGCAGATAGAGGCGGCCGTCCCATCGGCGCAGATGTTCGCGCCCCCGCACCGTCGCATCATATCCATGCGCGGTGACCACGAGCGGCAGGCGATGCCGCCGCGCGAGCATGGCGACATTCGCGCCGTCGGAAAGGAAATGGGCATGGAGCAGTGCGAAACTACCCTGCGGCAGCGTCTCGGCAACGGACGGATTGTGGCCGAAAAGCTTGCTGCCGAGCCGCGATATCGCCCCGTCACCGGGGCGGTGAAGCCGATGCAAGGGGTAGTTTGGCAGATTAATTCCGCCTGGGATATGATGTTCCGTCAGAATTGAAGGATCATAACGTCGCAGATACTGAACATGATCGGCGATGAAAGTTTCGGATTGGGGCAGGAAGCCACGGCGATAGATAAGGATGTTCATCTTTTTTTCTCCTCATCGCTGTTTCCGAACAAGATGACTGACTTCGCCTTCTCGTCACTTTCCTTGATGTTGCACCGCAGCGTGGGGGGCCATAAAAAAGAGATCAGGCGAGCCGTCTACGGGTCGCCCGGCGGTCCGTATTTTTCCCGGAGGACCAATGGTCGCAATCTCCATCGTCATCCCCGCCTACAATGCCGAAGAATCGCTCGAGCGGGCGGTTGCTTCGGCCCAGGCGCAGACCATCCAGGATTTCGAAATCATCATCGTCGATGATGCCTCCAGCGACGGGACCGTCGCCCTGGCGCAGCGCCTGGCGGCGGCCGACCGACGCATCCGCGTGCTGCGCAACGAAGCGAATAGCGGACCTTCGATCACCCGCAATCGCGGCTTCGCCGCCGCCTCCGGTGAGTGGATCGCAATATTGGATTCCGACGATGCCTATGTGCCCGATCGCCTCGAGCGGCTGATGTCGCTGGGCCGCGAGCGGAATGCCGATATCGTCGCCGACAATCTCGCGCTCTACGACTGGGCCGCGGGCAAGATCGTCGGCGACGCGCTCTCCCGTCCGCGGCCGGGAGAGGTGCGGACGGTCGACACGCGCCATTTCCTGGCCAATTGCATCACCGGCCAGTCGCCCTTCGATTATGGCCAGCTGAAGGCGATGCTCCGGCGCGATTTCGTGGAGCGGCACGGCCTGCGCTACCCGGACAAGCTGCGCCATGGCGAGGATTTCATCCTCTATGCCGAAGCGCTGCTCGCCGGTGCCAATTTCGTGCTGACGGGCAGTTCCTACTATCTTTTCACCCAGCGCGTCGGATCGGTTTCCGCCGAATCCTCGCGCATGTCGCGCACCATCGCCAATTTCGATGCGATGCGCGCCTATACGATCGCATTGGGGAACCATCCCGCCGTGATGCGCGATCCGGCGCTGGCTGCGCTGCTGCATCGGCGGGCGGAAGCCATCGTCTGGCACCAGAGCTGGGTGAAGGTCTATCCCGCGGTTCGCGCCCGGAACCTGTTCGGCATAATGAGCGCGATATTGCGCGACTGGCGGGTGGCGCCGATGCTGGCGCGCGCCGTCTATCGGCGCTTCGTCCCGGCCCGGGAGGCGTAGGGCGCGCGCTGCCGGCATCGGCGCATTCACCCTGGCCGCATCGTCTGCGCGAGGGCGGCCGTCCGTGACAGCCGATCGCGCAGTTCGTCGATGCGGGCACCGAGAATGGCATTGTCGCTGAGATAGCCGGTGCGGGACGCCTGCGCCCGGAGCATGACGGCCGTGCGATCGACCCTACGTTGATCGAGCCGCTGCACCTGCCGCTGGACGATCGACAGGCGCATCGCTTGATCGGGCAGCTTGTGCAGAAGATGCTTCAGCCGGGGGCGCGCATGCCGCCACCAGCGCCGCGATTGAAGCGCCATCATGCGACGGAAATGCGCGACGGCGGCCTCGCGGGTGGGAGGACGCACCGAGAAGCCCTGTCCGTAAAATGGCTGGACCGCATTGGCATAGGCGCCGAGCACGGTCGGCGCGGGCAGCGCCACCGGCTCATAGGGCACGCCGAGCGAGAGGGACCAGTCCAGCCATTTGAAGCTGTTGATGCGGCTGGACGACATCAAGGGTATCCAGGGGACGCGCAGCGTATCGGCGATGATCGCGGCATGCATCGAATCCGCCAGGACCAGCCGGGCGGAACGCAGGCGCGCGATAACCTCGCGGCTGTCGCCGCGCGGGTCGAGCAGCTCCACGCCGGCGCGATACGCGGCCTCCGCCCAGCCGCCGTCCAGCAATGCCTCATAATGGGGGACGAAGACGACGCCGTGCCGCCTGGCCTCGGGCAGCGGCGCGAATTCGGGAAGGGTGGAGAGGAGCAGCGCGCCATCGGCGACCGCGGCACTTTCCGGCTGCTCCAGCGCCAGCGCCGTCAGCGGCCCGCGGAGCGCCATGACGTTCCAGCGCGGACTATCGAAATCGGCCGGCCGGGGACTATAGCCGATGCCGCTGGTGAAGACGATGATATGGCGCGCCGGCGGCATGCTATTGCCCAGGATCGTGCCGATCCCGCTGAAGAGAATGTCGCTCTGCTCGTTCCATTGTCCCGGCAGTAGCGCCTGCCACAGCCAGCCGTTCAGATCGTCGCCGAAATTGCCCTGGGCCGCCTTGTAATAGAAAAGCTTCATGCCGTTTCTCCCAGACGCGCCCGATTTCGCCGTGCCGAAAGTTTTGCCGAGATGAGCGATGCCCAGCGCGAGGGCAGTTGCAGCCAGATTCCCTCGTCCAGCAGGGCGAGCGAGCGCGCCGTTTCCGGATCGAGCGCGGATCTGAGGCCCGCCGGATGCATCATGATGCCGGCGATCTCGGTGCGTGCGGCTTTCTGCCGTGCCTGGCACATGTCGCGCGTGCGGCGATCGATGCCCGGCTCGGCCGCCATCAGCGCATTGGCCTTCACCATCGAGGCGAGGCGGCGCAGATTTTTGGAGGACAGGCGATCATGCGCGCCGCGATAGAGATTGACGCCTTCGCCGCGCTGTCCGTTCACCGCGGTGGAAAAGCAGATCCGCCGCGACCGTTGCGCCATCCGGACCCACATCAGCCAATCCTCGCCGGCATATCTCAGCCGGGTGTCGAAGCGGAGATCGCGAAAGCAGGGCCAGCGGAATACGATCGTCGAGGTCTGACAGAGATATTCGCGCGCCATGCAATGCGTGACTTCCGCAGGATCGAACATGAAGGCATCCGGCCTGCCGTCCAGCGCCGCAAAGATGGACGGGCCATCGATGCGCGTGAAGGTGTCGAGGCCGGCGAACAGCGTGGAAGGGGGCATATCCGAATCGCAGAAATAGAAGTCACGATCCTCGCCCAGCATCGCCAATGCGGTGGCGAGATGATCGGGCGCCCAGCGATCGTCCGAATCGATGAAGGCGACGAAGGCGGCATCGGGCGGAACATTGTCGAGCCCGGTGTTGCGGGCGGCGCCGGGACCCCGATTAGGCTGGGTGATGATCCTGAGCGAATGCGGCGGATCGATCATGATCTCCTCGAGATCCACCGATGGCGGCACGGGCGAACCGTCGTCGATCACGATCATGTCGAGTTCCGTCGCGTCGGGCAGCCTCTGTCCGGCGATCGAGGCCAGGCACCCCGACAGGATGCCGGCTTCCCGCTGAAAATAAGGAATGATCACGGCAATCCTAACGGCATTCATCCTGTTTCCTCCGTCATTCACCAGATCGGGGCAGATGCTGCGATGCGAAACGCTTGTCGGCGAACATTTTTCGCCTTTTAGGAAAGGCGGCAAGGGAGTGATGCTGCAGTGCAAATAAGCTTTCGTTCGCGCGTAAAGTCCGGCCTGATCTGGTCGATGGTCGAAAGCTGGTGCACGCAGCTTCTCCAGTTCGTCGTGTTCATGATCCTGGCGCATCATCTCGATGCGCGCGCTCTGGGGCTGGTGGCGGTGGCGCTGCTCGTCGGACAGCTCTTCCAGGGCACGTTGCTGGCGGGAATAAGCACGCCGCTGGTCCGGGCTTCGGAGAATGATCAGCAGCTCGACGATACGGGATTCGTTCTGGCGGCCGCATCGGGCGTGGCGATGGTGCTGCTCGTCTCGCTGCTCGCGCGCTGGATCGAGCAGCTCTATGCGATGCCGGGCCTGTCCTGGGTGCTGATCGCACTCACCGCGGCGAACCTGCTGACGAGCCTCAATATCGTTCATCAGGCCTGGCTGACCCGCAATTTCCAGATGCGGCCACTTGCGCTGCGCTCGGCGGTGGCAACGGCCGCGGGCGGCGGCGTCGGCATCGTCATGGCCATACGAGGCCATGGCGTGACGGCGCTGGTGGCGCAGAATATCGTGGCCGCGCTTGCCGGCACGGCAATACTGTGGCTGTCCAGCCCGTGGCGGCCAAGCTGGCAATTCTCGCGGGAAAAGGCGCGGTATATCCTGCGTTATGGCAAACATCTCAGCCTCACCGGCATTACGAATTTCTTCAACACGAGTTCCGATGTCCTCGTCGTCGGCTATGTGCTGGGGCCGGCCGCGACCGGCATCTACACCGTCGGCAAGCGGACGTTGCTCGCGTCCAACATGCTGTTGTCCAACGCTCTTTCGCGCATATCCCTGCCCATCTTCTCGCAGTTGCGCAAAGATCCCGAACGGATGGCCCGCGCCTTCTTGCGGCTCGTTTCGGCTACGTCCGTGGTCACGCTGCCGGCCTTTGTCGGGCTTGCTTTGGTGGCGCCCGAATTCATTCGCATCTTTTTCGGCGATAATTGGGGGCAGGCGGTGGGCGTCATGCAGGCGCTCAGCCTGTTCGGCGCGCTCCAGGCGCTCGGCCTGTTCAACCAGGCCGTCGCGCTCGCGATGGACAAGCCGCAATGGCAGACGGCGCTGACGCTCCTCTATGCGATCGTGAATGTGCTGACCTTCTTCACGGCGGCGCAATATGGCGTGATCGCCGTCGCCATCGCCTTCACGCTGCGCGCCTATCTGCTCTATCCGCTGTCCGTGCTGATGGTGGTGAAGCTGACGCCGGTCCGCTGGATCGATTATCTGAAGGCGGTCGGCATCCCGGCGGGCGGCGCATTCGCCATGGCCGCCATCACGCTGCTCGTGCGCCAGCAGCTGGACGGCCTCGCGCCGCTGCCGATGATGATCGCGACCGTCATCGTGGGCGCGGCGAGCTATGCCATGCTGATGCTGCTGTTCGGGCGATCGCGGCTGGCGGACATGCGCGTGATGCTCTTCTCGCGGGAGAAGCCGGCCGCCTGACCTGAGGATCGGTCGGGATCCTTTCATGCCGATCCCCGGCTGCTCCGCTCGTCCCGCACGTCGAGGCTTTCGGCGAGGGCCATGCCGGCCACTCCCTGACGCGCCACCGCGAGCAGGAAGGCGAGATTGCCGGTCAGGTAGCGCCGCGCCATGCGCCGCGGCTCCAGCAGCAGCCGATAGGCCCATTCCATGCGCATCGCGCGGATCCATTCCGGCGCGCGCTTTACCGCTCCGGCCGTGAAATCGAGCAGCGCGCCGACGCACATCACGACGCTGCCGATGGTTTCGAGATGGTTCGCGGCCCAGATCTCCTGGCGCGGATGGCCCATGCCGACAAGCACCAGATCGGGCGCGGCGGCGCGGATCCGCCGGGCGACGGCGCCATCCTCCTGCGTGTCGAAGAAGCCATGCTGCGTGCCGACGATCCGCACATTGGGATAGCAGCGCGCGAACACGTCCGCCGCGCGCTCGGCGATTCCGGGGGGGCTGCCGACCAGAAAGACGCGCAGCGTGCCTTCCACCTTCTCGAAGAGCGCGGGGATCAGATCCGTGCCGTTGAGATTGGCCGGGAACTTGCGGCCGTAGAGCCAGGCGCTCGCAATATCGAGGCCGAAGCCGTCGTTCAGCACCATGGCCCTGCGCAGCGCATCGACCAGGCGCCTATCGGCGCGCGCGCTGTTCACCGTATGCGCATTGCAGAAGGCGACCATCAGCGGTTCGCGCCGATCGAGGCCCCGCCTGATACGCGACAGGGCGCTGTCCTGGCTGTGGACCTCGACCTCCACCGGCCCGATCCGCCGTACATCCGTGCCCAGCGTCCGACGATATATTTTCTCGATATTGCTTGCGGCGGCGCTCCAGGCGAATGGCCGCACGACCGCCGCGGGATCGATCCGCGTTCGCCCTTCATCCTGGAACTGCCGCAATTCGCGCAGGAAGGGCGGGAGGCTTCGATCGGGATCGCGAAAATCAGCGAGCGTTCCGAAGCCCAGCCTTTCCTGCGTACGGCGGAAGGCCGGTATGTCGCTGAGCACAGGATAGAGACCCGCGGCGACCGCCTCGACCGCAGCCAGGCCGAAACCTTCATAGGAGGAGGCCGAGGCATAGACATTGCTGCGCGCGATGAGGCGCGCGAGCTGCGCGTCGTCGGGTGTCTCATGGAGTTCGATGGCGGAGGCCGTTCCGGTCTGCTCCACCAGCTGCCTTATCTCGCCGAAGGAGAGGCCCATCGGCTTGCCCGCGATGATGAGGCGCCAGCCAGGCTCCCTCTCGCGAAGGCGGGAGAACCATCGGATGAGCGTCAATATCTCCTTATTGGGCGCGATCCGGCCGAAATAGATCATCGTCCGGCCGGTCGGCGCGCCGAGCCCGGCGAATTTTTCCGTGTCCACGCCATTTTCGATCGCCACGACCTTGCCGCTGCAGATCGGCTCGAACATGTCCCGGTCCTGCAGGCTGGAGGCGATGACGCCGCGGAAGCCCTTCAGCGACATGCGCGTGACGCTCTGGAAATAGATGCTCTTCAGCGAGCGGGCGAAGCCGGTGTGGAAGAAGCCGCCATGCGTCGAAAGGATCAGGGGCTTGCGATGAAGAAGCCGGGTCAGCGACAGGAAATCGACGAAAAAGTCGACGCCATGGACGTGGACGACATCGCTGGGCGCGATATGCCGCAGGATCGATGGCGCGACGGGATAGCGCTTCGACCCGAAAAAGGGGATGCGGACAACGTCCACGCCCTCCAGCCTTTCTCGCTCCGACAGAAGTTTGCCGTCACCGTTGAAGATGCGGTTGAGCGTGATGACGCGGACATCATGCCCCGCGCGTCGCTGCTGCTGCGCGAGGGAGGCAAGGAAATTCTCCAGGCCGCCAACGCCTGGCGCATATTGGCGACAGATGTGGGCGATCTGCATATGAGCGCTGCCTCCTTAAGCCATGACCAGCACTTGCCCTGCCGCATGGAGTCGCAGGGGTGCCTGGATTTGGAATTTTAAAATCGCGCACAGGATGCGCGGAAATTTAGTAATTATCTTATCGGGGCGAAATATCCGCCAAAGCGAGGCCTGTGGCGACTTATTGTCGTCTTTTGAGTCTAGTCTATGATTATCGATCCAAGAATTATCGTTCCGCTGGACGATATGCTGCAGGCGAGCTTCTTCATGTCGTCCAGGGAAGAGCGGTCCTGACGCACGGCGATCAGGGCGGCATCGGCACCATCGAAGCTGATCATGCTTCCATTGCTCTGACTGGCATCGATCAGCAGGACGTCGAACCCCTCCGAAAGCAGCCGCAAGCGAACGAAAAGCCGCTTGCTGTCGAACAGTTCGGTCGTGTTGGGCACGGCGGGCCCCGCCGTGATGAGCGAGAGCCCGCGGACGGCGCTGGGCTGGATCATGCCGCGATGATCGCCATCCACCGAAAGCATGGACGAAACGCCGCTCCGGTTGGAAAGGCGGAAGAGGTTATGCTGCACCGGCTGATCGATGTTGGTATCGACCAGAAGGGTGCGATATCCAGCCTGGGCACAGGCCACGCCGAGATTGGCGCTCAATATCGCCGTCTCCGCCGCCGCATCCACTCCGACGAGCGCGATGCTCTTCGGCAGGGATCCGTCCGCGCGGCGGCTTGCGGAGATCATCGCGCGCAGCGACCGCGCTTCGCGCGACAGCGGATCCGACGGATTGAATGCGGCGACCACCAGCGGATCGACGCTGCCATCGCCCGCGGGAAGGACCTGGAAGCGCTGCTGCTGCTCCAGCGCGCGCCGCACCCGTTCGAGGTTGGTGAAGCCCAGGCTGATCGCAGCCTGGCCGAACAGCTCGCCATTGCTCTGGGCCTGCCGGGCGAGCACTGCTGCGACCTGGCTTTCGTTGAGCGCGCCCATTTCCAGAAGGATCGCGCCTATTTTCGGCCGCCCGGTTCCATAGCGGATTTCCGCCGCGGCAAAGCCGGTAGCGACGTCGCTTTCGCTGGACCGCAATCTCATCGCGACGTCCCTCCTTCCAGCAAGGGCATGATTCCGGAACGGCTGAAGCTGATCCGGCTGAGCACGGGCACGCCGCTGATCTGCTCGACGCCGCTCCGGGTGCGGACGCGGGGCCGCAGCCATTCGAGCAATATCACCGCTGAAATGGCGAGCATGACGCCGAACACGATCGCCATGAACAGCCGCAGCGGAATATTCGGGCTGGCGGGCATCAGCGGTATGGCGGCCTTGTCGAGCTGCCGGACGTTCGTTCGCGGAAGCGAGCTCTGCAGCCGCATCGTGCTGAGCCTTTCCGTGACGGAATCATAGGCGGCGCGTGCCGATGTGACGTCGCGTTCCAGCACCTCCAGCTTGCTGCGGTCGGCGGCGAGGCCGAGCATGCGTGCGCGCTGCGCGTTCAGGAGGCTGCGGATCTGGGCCTCGCGCGAGGATGCGGCCGTGCTCGCGACGTGCAGAGAGTTCGAGGTCGTTCCGATTTCGCTGGCCAGTTTCGAGCGCAGCTCGGCGAGTTCCGCGGTCGCGGCCTGCATTTCGGGATGGTTGGGGCCGAATTCGGTGCGCATCTGGCTGAGCTGGGCGGACTTGGCGGCGATCTGGGAACGCAGCCCCTGCACGACGCCGCTGGATTGAACATCCGTCGATTGCGCGGCGCTGGAGGAGGCGCGCGCCCGCGCCTCCGCCGAGATCGCCTCCGCGCCGGAAAGCTGCGAGGAGAGCTCGCCGAGCCGCGTGCTTTCGGCGTCGATCGATCCGGTCGAAATTATGCCGCGTTCACGCTGGAAATCCGCAAGCGCCTGCTGTGCGCCCTCCAGCTTGTTCCGTACCTCCCGGGTGCGTTCCTCGAACCATTTCGTATAGGCTTTGGCCGGGTCCGTGCTCATCATGAGCCGCGTATTGACGTAATTGGCGGCGAAGGAGTTTGCGAGCCTGGCCGCTTCTTCCGGATCCTGCGACTTGTAATTGACCTGGACGACGTTGGTCGCACGATCGACGACCACCTCCAGATTGCCGAGCAATCCGCGCCCCAGCCAGCCCTCCACGGTGCCCGTGCCGCCGGTTGCGGAACGCCAGTTGGCGACGACACCCGGCTTTTGGGCGAGCTTCTGTTCGGCAGCGACTTCGCCCGCCAGCGCTTCGCTGCGGATGATGTCCGCCTCCGTGCCGAGCGCCGTGGCCGCCGTGGCCGTCGTCGCCGCCGGCGCCTCGACCGGATTGGGCGCGCGATCGTCGAACAGCAGGGATGCCGTCGCCACATAGCTGCGCGGCGTCATCGCGATCCAGACGATCGTCAGGCCGAGGACCATCAGGAGGATGGCGAACTGCAATTTCCATCGGACGCGCAAGGCGCGCAGCATATCCGATATGATCATGCGACGGCGCCTCCCATCCGGGGCCCTTGATGCGGTCGCGACAGGGCAAGCGGGCGCGTCGCTTCGGGGCGGGATTGCAGCGCGGCATCCGCTTCCGCCAGCAGCACCAGCAGGAATTGAGGCGCGATGCTGTCCTTGAACGTCAGCCGTCCTTCCTCGCCTCCATCGGGCATCAGGGCATCGGCGAGCAGATGAAGCGCATCGCCGGCAGCCTCGCCAGCCTGCCGTTCGAGCCGAGCGATGTCGATGGCATCCTCCTGCGCCGCCATGCGCGCCACGGCGGCAAGCGCATCGCGGACGGGCTGGTCCGCGCGGACGAGCCGAATGAAGAGGCTGTGATCCTCTTCATTCAGCCGCGCCCAATTGTCGGTCGCGTCCAATATGCCCGCGATCGCTATCGTCGCGTCGACGCCTTGGGCATCGCTTTTGACCGCTTTCAGGCCGGCATAGTTGCAGAACAGGCGGATATGATAGGGCGATCCGCAGGACAGGCTGGAAATCAGGCTACGGCTGTCTTCATCGAAGGCAAGGCCGCAGCTCTGTGCGCCCTGGTCGATCAGCGTCCGCACATCCTCCGCAGCGATCCGCCCGATCGGGATGGCGGAAAGATGCCGCCGTAGCGAGGGATGGCAGCTTATGACGTCCGTCACGCTGCGGGCGATGCCGACGATGGCGAGCTGAACCGGAACCAGCGCGTCCGACAGCAGCTTCATGAAGGTCGCGACCTCGGACTGCACGGCCCTGTTGGTGACGCGATCGAACTCGTCGAGGATGAGGATCAGCTGGCAATCGTGCAGGCGCGAGAGCAGCTGAACCAGGGCGCGGGGGCCGAAATCCTCCTCGAGCGCGGCGACCTCGTCTTGAAACGCCTGTTCCTCGCCCATCGGCACGCAGCTCGGCGGGATGAATTTGAGATAGGGCCTGAGAAGCTCGGCAAAGCTCGATCGCTCTTCGCAGGCCATATAGACCATCACGGCGCCGCACTGGTCCGCATAGTCCGAAAAGACCCGCACCAGCGACGTCTTGCCGGATCCACGCGCACCGTGGATCACGGCATGATGATCGCGATCGAGGACGGCATCGAACAGCAGCTCGAGCTTGTCGTCGCGGCCATGGAGATCCTTGCGCCGATCGACCGGCCGCGTTGCGTTGAACGCGCTGAGCACGGCGCTCCGGCGCGGATCTGCGGCCGTGCCGGGCTTGGGCAGGGGAGGGGGAATGGCGGTTCCATTTTGCCCCGCGGCAGAAACGGGCGGCATGGCGGGGCTCTCGCGAACCGAAGACTCTCCGTGCCATTGCGGAATGCGAACCGGATCGGGCCGGTCGCCTTCCAGCCATCGAAACATTTGTCCAAATATTTCCGGAATCCGCGCCAATGATCGCTCCTCGGAAAACATATGTACGTAGTTTCCGACTGTTATGCCGAAATGCACAAGCATTTGGCGGCGGAGTGGTGCCAAGGCGCGATCAAAATAACTTCTCATTGACGCGCAGCACGTCGTTTGCCTGTACTTCGCTTTCCAGATCCACCCGCTTGATCTTCTTTCCTTCTCGATAGAGCGTTACCTTATGTTCGGTTCCGCCCAGAGTCGGGCCGCCGGCCTGCGCCAGCGCCTGGCGGAGCGTCATCTTCGATCGGATCGCGAAATTGCCCGGCGATTTCACCTGGCCATAGACGAAGAACTGCCTGGCGGGCGGAACGAACAGCGTATCGCCCGGCCGGAGGGCCAGGCCGCTGCCGCCGTCGCCCGACAGATCGGCCAGGGGAATGGTCCGTTCCGCCTCGCCCTGACGGCGGAGGAGGACATAGTCCGCCCCGTCGGCGCGCACGCCGCCGGCACGCGCAACCATCATCGCCACATTTTGCGGCCGATCGAGGGGGTAGACGCCGGGGCTCTGCAGATTGCCGAAGATCGTCACGGCATTGCTGATGAAGCTGGTGACTTCGACATTCACCACGGGATTGACCAGATAGCCGCCCGCTTCCAGCTTCTGGCCGATCGCGCTCGCCAATTGGCTGGGAGTCTGATCGATCGCCTTGATCGCGCCGATATAGGGAAGGATGACGGTGCCATCCTCCTTGATCCGGGTCTTCACGTCGAGCGGTTGCCGTCCGAATAGGGAGACCTGGATCTCGTCATTGATGCCGAGCATGTAGCCGACGGGTCCCGCCGATGCGGGCGCTTGCGTAGCGGCCATGGCCGATTGCACCATCAGGCCGGGCATCGCCAGCGCCGCCGCAAGCCGCATGAGAGCCTTCATCCTTCATTCTCCTTGTACGTCAAAGGCGTGCGTCAAAAGCGTGTCCCCGCCGACAGCGTCACGGTGGTCGCCGAATAAGCGTAGAAATCATTGTCGGCGCTGCGCTTCTCATGGCTGGCATTGAGGCCGATGCGCAGCGCGTCGCGCAGCGTGAACTGATAGCCTGCGGAGAAAGTGGTCGTGCGATCCTTCAGCCTCGGGATCGGCAGCAGCATATTATTCTCGCCGCGGAAGCGGCGGCCCGAGCGCGACGCGGCGAGGGTCAGTGCGCTGCGGGCGGAAAGCTGCATCTTGGTGGAGAGGCGGTAATCCGTCTGCACGATATAGGATGCGCCGAAATTGCTTTGGCTTCTCGCGCTGCGCTCGACGCCCACCGTCGTGGTGAAGCGCGGCGTGGGCGACACCGCGATCTCGCCTTCCCATCCCAGGCCGGAAAAGTCCTCCACCTCCTTCCGGTGCGGCTTCACGCTGAGATAGCTGAGCCCGATGCGGGATTTGACCCGGGGTGCGACCGCGCGATTGAAGACGACGCCATATTGATAGACGTCGGTGCCGTCGTCGATGCCCGTTGTCTCGAGCAGGCCTGGCCGGGCGAAGCGCTGATAGCTCGCCGATAGCTGGATATCGCCTAGGCTGGGCTTCGCATAGCCCAGCGCGCCGCGGATGGTCTCCGTGCGAAGATCGTAGCGCCTTCGCGAATCCGCGCTGTTGCTGGCCCGGAGAAGGCCGCCTGTCACGCTGGGATAGAAGCCCGAGGGGCGCGGGCAGGCGAGCGTCAGCTGATAGTCCTGCGTGGTCTGCATATTGCCGACGGGCACGCCGAGCTCGGAGAGTTCGGTCTGGGCGATCTCCAGCCTGGCGCGGGGGGCGGCAGTGCAGCGGCCGCCGAGAAGAATATTGGCATTGGCGACGCCGTTCACGCGCGCCCGGTCCAGAAATTTGAACCGCCGGTGGAAGTCGTAGCCGGCATCGCCCGATATGGCCAGGCTGTGGAGCCCGATCTGGCGGCGGAGCTGGAAGCTGATGCCGGGCGTGATGCGCGTGTCGTCACGCCTGCCCGACAGGCGCTGCTCGTTCAATCGCAGCATATTGCTGTCATATTGCAGGCGGAGCGCAGGCGTCACCGACAGCCGGTCCGGCTCCGCTTGTTCCTGTGCAGCTGCGGGCCATGCGCAGGAAAGCAGCAGCATGGACGCGATGGCAAAGCCTGCCCGGCGGCGAGAAACGGGGGTCAATGGCCGCTGCTCCTGCTCGGGATATAGCGCTGCAGCACCGTCATCTGCGGCTTCGGCTGGCCACCGGACGGCTGGACGCTCTTGGGATATTTGCCCCACCAGGCCCCGCCCGCCCAATAGGCCCATCCCATCCAGGCGTCGGGACTGGCCCTGATATGGTCGAGCACGCGCGCCAGCATGCGCAGGCATTGATCGTTCGGGCCGACGCCGAATTCTCCCAGCAGGGCGCGATTGCCGGTCTTGCGCAGCCAGGCGGTGGCGGGGGCGACCCGCTTCTCGGCCGTCCGCCCGTCGACGCAATCCGGATCGGTGCCGGTGCCGCCGGCATCGAAATATTGATGCATTTCGAAGAGGAAATTATGTCCCGGATCGCGGAAACCGGCAAAGGCCGCCGCGTTCGATCCCGCGCCGCCGGACGTCCAGCTTGCCGCGCCCGTCCAATTGGTGCCGGGCACCAGGATGAGGTTCCTCGCACCGCTCCGGCGAATGGCGGACACGCTCCGGTCAACCATCTTGCGCCAGCGCCGTGCGGCGATCGCATGGGGCTCGTTCATCAGGCCGAAGGCGATCCGGGGCTGGCCGCGATAGCGTTGGGCGAGCTTCGCCCAGACGTCCGCCAGCATCGCGTCGCCGCGCGGCGTGCGATCGAGCGGGGCGGCCCGATATCTGCCGTAATTATGGATATCGAGGATGATGATCCGGAAATCCTTCAACTCCCCTATCGTCCGGTCCAGCCGCGCCATTTCCCTGTCGGCGAGGGGCGCGAACGGCGCGGGCTGGATGCGTTCCCAAAGGATCGGAACGCGGACGATCTGCATGCCCGCGGCCAGGAAGGGAGCCGCGACCTTGCGGTCCGGATAGATATAGTCCTTCGCGTAAATCCCCGGCTTGCGCGCAGAATTAAATTCACCACCCGCCAGATTTATTCCCGCAATGACGGGATGTTCCGGGCTTATGGAGGCCGAAGCCGCCGTTGTCGGAGCTATGAGGGCAAGTCCAATTGCTGCAATATTGGTCTTGCGTGACGCGGATGTCAGGACATCCCTTGAAAACATGCCATAAGGCGCCAATTGGCAAAGTCTGGGAATAGGGCCATGTCGCACGGCATTAAGTCGCATTACATGCCCATGAGATTGTACCATAAATCCTTTCCTGTTGCGGCGCGTTGGGCCTATCAGGGAAAAGCCGGCGTCACTGGAGCGATGGAGGTTCGAGCCTTGGGCGATCAGCGCGACATTTTTTCGGTGGCGAACATCATCGAGCCCCTGGATGTCCAGCAGGCGCCGGTGGCGACCTCTTTCGGCATTGTGGGCGTCATCCTCGAACGCGGCGTCGTCACGGATGTCGGCCTGGTCGATGCCGCCAAGCCGCGTGCCGATGCCAATCCGTTGCGGCGGCTCGTCTATGAGCGGCCTTCCGGTGCCGAGATCGCGATCGAGGTGCCGGCCGAGATGAATGTGGTGCCGGGAGCCACCATCGACGTCCAGTCCGTGACCATGCCCTCCGGCACGGTCGTCGCGGTCGCCGCGCGCGACAGCCATGATGGTCCCTGGATAGGATTGCGCGATAGCGGCGGATTGATGCCGCTCTCGCGCTTCGAGCGGGGATATGTCGTCGGCGTGGCGGGGCTCGGCATGATCATGCTCGCCCAGACGATCGGGGCGCTTCCCAAAATGTCGCTTGCCGTCTCGATGACGGGTTGGTGCGCGGTTGCCGCGGGTGCGTCGCTCATCCTGTGGCTCGGCCTGCGGCGTCGTGTCGATCGCAAGGCGCTGCAGCGGCTGCTCGCGCTGCCGGATGCCGGGGATGTCGACCGGATCGGCGCCGCAGCGGAAGGGCGGGACGGCGGCGAGAAGTCGGTCGTCGCGCCAGCGGCGATGACAGCCTGACCTCCTAGCCATCGAGCAGCCCCTCCGCCCCGCAACGGGCGGCGAGCCGCCATGGCCGGACGTGCGCGAACTTGCGCCGCATCCTCTCCCTGGACTGGAAGGTCGTCGCCAAGCCTCCTCCATCTTGATCGAACGCCAGCGCTGCGCGCCGAGCAGGATTGCCGCGGAGCGATAGGGCTGCTGCGGTGCGAAATGGACCATGTCGGCCGGGTCATATCACCCTGCCTGAACTGGCCGTTTATGCCGCGAATCCAACAATATATGTTGATAGAATAACAGCGGCATTTGACTATTCGTGTCGATTGTGCGGCAGAGCGATTGTTGTTCCACGTCCGCAACATCGGTGAATATTTCAATATTCATGCGATGTGCAAGATTGTTAACCGTTTCTATTCGGTAACATTATGCTCGCCTGGTCCATGGCTTTCCAATATGCTTCTATCCCGAAACGGGAGGTGCATGTGGTCGGTGCTTCGAGCGCGGTCCCGACCTATGATGAGGAGCAGAATGTCGCTCCGCTTTATCGCGCCATCGGGACCGCGCGGCAGGCAGGGGGAGGTCCGGCGATCCAGGCCTCGTTCAAGACGCAACTATGCTGCTAGAACGCATTATTGTGCAGCAATACCCGGGATGTCGCGAAGACGATCTTGATGTCGCGCCAGAGCGTCCAGCCCGACAGATAATCCAGATCCGCCTGAACGCGATTGGTCAGATCGTCCGCGCATGCCGTCGCCCCGCGGAATCCGCGTATCTGCGCCAGCCCGGTCAGGCCGGGCTTGGCCGCATGCCGACCCCAATAGCGCTGGTCCACCTCCCAGAAGAGTGCATCGCCCGCCGTCGAGGCCAAGGCGTGGGGGCGGGGGCCGACGATGCTCATATCGCCCTTCAGCACGTTGAGAAGCTGCGGCAGTTCATCGATGCTGGTCGCGCGCAATATCCGCCCGATCCGGGTGACCCTGCGATCGTTGCGCGCGGTCGATATGCGGCCTTCCGCATCCAGGCTTTCCGAACGCATCGTGCGGAACTTGTAGATGGGGAATATCCGGTTTCCTTCGCCGATCCGCTTCTGCATGAAGAAGACCGGGCCGCCATCCTCGAGCTTGATCAATATGGCGACGATCGCCCAGACGACGGCCAGCAGCGGCAGGCACCACAGGATCGCGCAGAGATCGAACGTCCGTTTGATGAAGCGCTCGCGTGCGCGCAGCGGGCCCCGGCCGACTATCGCGGTCGGCGCGCCATCGAACTGCTCCACGCCCAGGATGCCGAGCTGCTCCAGCTCGGGCATCAGCAGCTCGGTATCGATGTTCGCGCCCTTGAGCGCATTTGCCCAAGCCTCGCGCCGTGCCGGAGGACAGGAGACGATGATGCGATCGGCATTGCGGGCGAGCTGACCCAGCCTGTCCAGCGTGAAGGGGTCGTCGAGCCGGGGCTGCAGCCCCGCGGCGAGCGTGTCCACGACCTTCTCGCCCCGCCCGGCGGCCCGGGACGTGCCGTCGCACAGGATAAGCTTGTTGGTCGGGCCATCCGGCATGATGCGCGACGCCAGTCGGTCGAGCATGCTCCGCCCGGCGATCAGCAGCAGGGACGAGGCGAGCGTGCCCGAACTGACGATGAAGCGGGAAATCTCATCCCCGACCTGGAAGTAGAAGGCGATGCCGAAGACCAGAAATATCGCAGTTGCGAACGCGGTGAGCGCGCGCTTGATGCTGCGCGATGCGCTGTCCAGAATCTCGAAGCCATAGGCCCGGAGATTGAGCGCGGTCAGCAGGAAGACGGGGATGATGACCCCGATCAGGTTCCAGGTGACGGAATGGAACGGACTATGGTGGCGAACCAGGGAGGCGAGCATGAAGCCACTGCTGATGCTCACTATGTCGAAGGTCGCTGCTATGGCGTATAGCTGAATCCGTAGCCGCGATTTCGGGCGCTGGAAGATGCGATCATAGGATGGGTCGATCGTAAGACCCATGCGTGTCAGCATGATGTTCATGGATTCCTGGCCTCATTGCTGCCCTATTCCACAGCAGAGATATTAGGCCAAAACCATCCCGGATGACAGCGAATATGGTGCGATGCACAATCACTATTTGCCTGTTCGTCGTGAGATTTTGCCAGCCCGTCGACATGTCTTCACGATAGCGCAAATTGACTTCCCGGGCGCATGTCGGTCGGCCGCGGCGCACATCATGTGTCGGGGCAGGCGGGCATCGGCATATCAGGGAATAGGGGGCGCTGCTTCCGAGCGGAGCGCCGGCCTCGGGCCTAAAGTCGGCTGATCGCCGTGAAGATCATGGTCCAGAGCAGCAGCGCGGCGACGATCATGGCGATCAGCTTGCGTCGGCGAGGCCAATGGTCTGCGCTTGCGGGGCCGAGCGGGAAATAGGGCGATGACGCTTGGGCTCGATGCCCGGCCCGCGGCTCGGATATCGGCCTGCCGATCGGAAAAGGCGCCCATCTGGCGGAGCCGGCCTTCAGGGCGTCGGCTACCGTGCGAATGTCG
This sequence comes from Sphingomonas oleivorans, assembly GCF_003050615.1. GTDB lineage: Bacteria > Pseudomonadota > Alphaproteobacteria > Sphingomonadales > Sphingomonadaceae > Sphingomonas_H > Sphingomonas_H oleivorans. The sequence continues at coordinate 22,613 of NZ_NWBU01000006.1, forward strand.
AGCGGCATCGCGAAGCGCGCGTCTATGCGCCGATCCCGTCGCCGGATGATGCGGGCATCGATGGGATCCCGATCGGGCAGCTTGAGCCAGACCTGCTGGTCGACCGGGAGCGTGCTGTTCACTTCGGCCGAGAAGCCGTTGACGGAAAGATCATGCAGGACGATGTCCAGTCGATGATGCGAAGCCATCCGGATATCGCCATCCGGACGCGGCTTCTGGCGGACATGCGGGCGGTCGTGCTGCGCGCCCTGCAGGAAAAGTTTGGCTGTAATTGCCATCCTGGCTCTCCTTTATGGATGCCATACTGCCTCTCCTTTATGGAAAATAAGTCTATCAGGCATGGAATTGCTTTCAACGGGAATTCCGTATCTCTCCAGCCATTCGCCACGTTGATCGAACGTCCTGTGGCAGATCCGGCTGACCGATGGCCTTCGCACGGACTGCGCCGCAAGAGGTCGTGACTCAGGTCGCCGCCCAGGCGGAAAGGCGACGATCGCCCATGCCCGACATCCATGTCTGACACCCATGTCCGACAAGGGCCGAGATGCATTTCGCTGATCGATGGCGACCATGCGCCGGGATTGCTATGCTGGCGGCTTGATCGCGGGGGTGAGATGCCTGGTTCGTTGTTTGAACATTATTCCGATGCCGATGTCGTCGACCTGATCCATGACTATCCGCTGGCCTGGGTGAGTGCCGGCGATGGCGATGCGCGTCATGCCTCGCTCCTGCCACTTCTTGTCGAGCAGGATGGCGATCGGAGGGTGGCGCGGCTTCTCGGCCATATGGCGCGCAGCAATCCGCTATACGCCACGCTCACTGCCAATCCCCGCGCGCTCATCCTGTTCCAGGGGCCGCAGGGCTATGTCTCGCCGGGCCTCGTTTCCGACCGAAGCTGGGTGCCGACCTGGAATTTCGCGCAGCTCCGCATCGAGGCAGAGGTCCGTTTCGAGCCGGAAGGCGGCGATGCGGCATTGGCCGCGCTCGTCGAGGCGATGGAGGCAGGACGGCCGGAGCCCTGGCATGTCGAGGAAAGCGGTGCGCGCTATCGCGGCATGGAGCGTGCCATAATCGCCTTCCGTGCCGAGGTGCGCGTAGTGCGTGGCCGCTTCAAGCTGGGCCAGGACGAGCGGCCCGAGATTCTGGCCGAGATCCTCCGCAATCATCCCGATCCTGCGCTGACGGCCTGGATGCGTCGCTTCAATCCGGGCCGCTGTCCGTCCGAAGCGAGCGCAGCATAGCTGATAGTTGCGCAGCGCATCGAAAGAGCGTTGGGGCAGGGCGGTGAACATGCGCGGGCTGCTCTGGCCGCTATTCCATGCACATCCACCGTTTCAAGCCGTCGTCCTGCTGTCGACCGAACCCGCGGCAGATCACCCTATCCTCATGGCATATTGATGCTCATAGGATCAGCCTTCGTGCCCAAGATGGCACGGAGGTCCGACGCTAGCGCATCGACGCGGACCGGATCCGAGTCCCACGCGAACATGAAGCGAGCGCCGCCGCCAATGAATGTATAGAAACGCCATCCGCGCTGTCTCAGCGCCTGAAGGCTTTGCTCCGGCGCGCGAATGAACACCGAATTAGCATCGACCGGGAACATGAGTTCACAGCCCCGCAACCCTGACACCTGATCAGCCAGGCGCCGGGCACATGCATTCGCATGCGCGGCATTGCGGAGCCAGGCGCCGCTTGACAGCATCTCCACCCAAGGCGCTGCCAGAAAGCGCATTTTGGATGCCAGCTGCCCTGCCTGCTTGCAGCGATAGTCGAAACCCTCGGCGAGCGAATTGTCAAAGTACAGGACCGCTTCGCCGACGGCCATGCCGTTCTTGGTGCCGCCGAAGCAGAGGACATCCACGCCCGCCTTCCAGCTTATATCCGCAGGTTCGCAGCCGAGCGCCGCGCAGGCATTGGCAAAGCGTGCGCCGTCCATATGCAGTCGCAGGCCAAGATCGCGGCACGTCGCCGAAAGCGCCTGAATTTCGTCTATGGAATAGACTTGCCCGGTTTCCGTCGGCTGCGTGATCGTCACGGCCCGCGGCTTGGGGAAATGGATGTCGGAACGGCTGGCCGCAAGCGTGCGCACCGCTTCCGCCGTCAGCTTCCCGCTCTTGGTCGCAGCCACGAGCAGCTTTGATCCGTTCGAGAAGAATTCGGGTGCGCCGCATTCATCGGTCTCGACATGTGCGGTCGATGAGCAAATCACGCTGTGATAGGATTGGCAGAGCGAGGCCAGAGCCAGCGAGTTCGCCGCTGTGCCATTGAATGCGAAAAAGACATCGCAGTTCGTTCGGAACAGCTCGCGGAAGGCGTCGGAGGCCCGTGCCGTCCAGCCATCCTCGCCATAAGCGGGCACATGCCCGACGTTCGCGGCCGCCATTGCCGCCCATGCCTCCGGGCAGATGCCTGCATAATTGTCGCTTGCGAACTGCTGAGTGCTGTTAGGCATCTTGCTGTCGATTGCTCCCGAACATTTGGCATCCGTTGCGACGCCACCGCCCGGAGGAGCAGCCGTCCGCACGCTATTCCTGAGAGAGCGGCGCATTACGGCGTCCGCGGTCTCAGCTTTCCCATTCGACATTGCCGCACACGCCGATCGCCTGGCCCGAAACATGCCGTGCTGCGGGGCTCGCCAGGAAGACCGCCATTGCCGCGATTTCATCCATGCCTATCATCGAACGCATCGAGACATAACGAAGGAAGGTTTCGCGCGCCTGGTCTGGGGAGAGACTATTGTCACGCCCGAACCGCTCGATCAGGGCATTGCCGCGCGGATTGTCGACGACACCGGGAAGGATCGCGTTGCAGCGGATGTTCCATGGGCCGAGTTCGCGGGCGGCATTGGCGTTGAGCGCGATAAGCCCCGCCTTGGACGCCACATAGGGGCTGCGTTCGGGCAAGCCGGTACGCGCCGAACTGGTCGAGATATTGAGGATGCAGCCCGAACGCTGCGCCTTCATGAACGGAATGACGCGCTTCATGCAGTAGAAGGGCCCGCCCAGATTGACGCGGATGCAATCGTCCCACGCATCCTCCGCGACATTCTCGAGCAGCGCGCGCGGCCCGCCAACGCCCGCATTGTTCACGAGCACGTCGAAGCCGCCAAGCCAGGCTGCCGCATCCTCGAACAGCCTGTCCAAACTCTGCGGGGATCCCACATCCGCAAGCGTGCCGCGCAGCAGCGGCTGTTCCTGAAGCGTCTGTTCCAGCAGGGCCGCGTCGATATCGCAAATGTGGACGCGGCTGCCGGCCGCGACGAAAGCCTCGGCGATCGCACGCCCGATCGACGACGCTCCGGCCGTCACGAGAATGCGCAATCCTTCCACGCTCGCTACCTTGAGCTCCATTCCACTGCCCCCTCAAAATGCAACGGCGTCGGCGCCCTTGAGCTGGAGCATCCGGCGCGCGTCGGCGGGCGTCGCCACCTCCAGGTCGAGCTCGCGCAGGATGCGCCCGATCTTTGCGACCTGCTCGGCATTGCTCGTCGCCAGGCGTCCCTTGCCGATATAGAGGCTGTCCTCCAGCCCGACCCTGACATTGCCCCCCATGACCGCCGACTGGGTGACGAAGTTCATCTGGTGCCGGCCCGCCGCCAGCACCGAAAGATCCCAGTCGTCCCCGAACAGCTTGTCGGCGATGCGCACCATATGGGTCAGATTTTCGGGATCCGCGCCGATCCCGCCCAGGACGCCGAAAATGCATTGGATGAAGAAGGGCGGCTTCACCAGGCCCCGGTCGGCGAAATGCGCCAGCGTATAGAGATGGCCGACATCATAGCATTCGAATTCGAACCGGGTGCCATAGGCCTGGCCGATCTCCCGGCAGATCCGCTCGATATTGCCCATCGTGTTGTAGGCGATGCGCTCGCCCGAGGATTCGATATAGGGTTTCTCCCAGTCGAACTTCCAATCCCGGATGCGCGAGGCAGCCTGGCTGTAATCGAAATTCATGCTGCCCATGTTGAGCGAGGTCAGTTCCGGCTGCGCGCGCTTGGGAGCCGCCAGACGCTCGTCCAGCGTCATGCTGTTGCTGCCCCCGGTGGTGATGTTGATGACCGCGTCGCTCTGCTGCTTGATGCGCGGCAGAAACTGCATGAAGATGTCCGGGTCCGGCGTCGGCCGGCCGTCGCGCGGATCGCGCGCGTGAAGGTGCAGTACCGAAGCGCCGGCCGCGGCCGCGGCAACCGACTGGTCGACGATCTCATCCGGCGTGATGGGCAGGTGCGGCGACATGCTCGGCGTGTGGACGGAGCCGGTGACGGCGCAAGTGATGATCACCTTTTCGGTGCGGCGCATAATGTTTCCTTGGTTTCGCCTTGCCCGGCGTCGGGTGCACCGGGCACGACCCTGCCCGATGCATGGATGGATAAAAGGAAATAGCGGCCCGTGCCCCGAAAGGGCCGGGCCGCCACCCCGCCTCACATCCTGAAGACTGCGGTCAGCACGACACTGCGAGCCTCGTTGAACGTCAGCCCGCTGAGCGTGCCGCCCTCCGAACTTACGATCGACTTGTTGTTGAAGGCATTGTCGACCGACAGCTTCACGTCGAACTTCTTGGCCCGGTAGAAGAGCTGGGCTTGCCATTCATCATAGCTACGCAGGAAATAGCTATTAGCCGCGTTGCCGGGACGGCCGTCGCTGAAGCGTGCGCCGATCGCGACGCCGAAATTCTCAAGCGGCCCCGCCTGGAAAGCATAGCTGGAGAAGAAGCTTCCCGACCAGTCGGGCACAAGGCGTGGCGTGTTCCCGTCCTCATCCTTCGCATCGAGCACGGCGAAGGAGGAATAGAGGTCCCAGCCGGGCACAAGCGAGGCCGCGACATCGATCTCGAACCCCTTGAACGTCTGTTCGCCGCCCAGCACCGTATCGGGTCCGGAACCGATCTGATCCGGGTTCGGCACCGGGACATTCTTGCGCCTGGTGTGGAAAAGGGCGGTGTTGACGGTAAGCCGTCCGCCAAACAGATCCCCTTTCGCTCCGACCTCGATATTGCGCGCCGTTTCTGCACCCATCGGTTCGCCGGTCAGGCTGTTGATCGCGAATGACGGGTCGAAACCCGTGCTGTAGCCGCTGTAGAGCGAGACTTCGTCGGTAACGGCATAGCTGGCCCCCACCCGGTAGGTCAGCTTCTTCACATCATAGACATAGTCGCGCGGCTCCGCCGTGCCCTTGTCGTCATAGATGTTCTCGAACCAGTCATAGCGCATCCCGCCGAGCAAGGTCAGCTTCTCGATGGGCTTCACCGTCGCCTGGACAAAAGTGCCATATGCCTCATAGGCTTCCCCAGCGAAGAAGTTGGGGCGCAGATCGGGCTGGGCGTAGCTGTAGTTGCGATCCGTGATGACCTTGCGGACGATCAACGGCATGTCGTAATTGCCGTAATATTTCATATTGAGCTTGGAGTAATCGGCGCCCAGAAGGATCGAGCCGAGCTGGCCATCGCTGCCCAGTCCCTTTACCAGATTCACTTCCGTCGAATAATTGTCATAACCGTCCGCATAGTCGAAGAAGCCGGCGAGATTGTAGCTGTTGGTGGAATCCAGCGTTGATCCGCCCCGCGCGCTCGTGATGGCTCGATTGAGATAGGTATAGCTGCCGCGCAGCTTCAGGCGGAGATTGTCGCCGAGGACTTGCTCGCCCATCAGATTGACGTTCTGGAAGTCGAGATCGAAATTGTTCCAGTCGGCGCCGACGAAGGTGTGACGGGGCAGCTCGTCCGGCACTTCCAGCTTGCCGGCACTTGTCCGCCGCAGTGGCAGACCGTTCCAGGGAACGCCGCTGTTTTGCTGCAGCGTATATTGCGCCATCAGACTGGTATTTTCCGTCGGCTCCCAGCGCGCGACGGCGTAGAAGGAGCTCTTCTCGTTCTGCACCACGTCGGTGGCCGATTCAGTCTCGCCGATCGCGCCGCTGAACCGCACGCCGAAGGTGCTGGAAAGCGGAATGGAAACGTCGATCGTGCCGCGCTTCTGGTCGAAGCTGCCAAATTGCAGGCTTGCTTCGGCAAAGGCTTCCTTGAGCGGCTTCTTGCTGACGAAATTGATGACACCGCCGCCGATGCCGCGGCCGTAAAGCGTGGAAACGGGACCTTTCAATACCTCGATGGCCTCGATCGAGGAGAAATCCGGCGAAACGAAGTTCACATAGGCCGATCCGTCAAGGCGATATCCATTGACCTGATCGACAAACTGACCGCGTATCGTAAACTGATCATAGACGCCGGAGAAGTTCCGGGAGAGATTGACGGCGCTGACGAACTCGATCGCGTCGTTCAGATCCTGCGCATTGATGTCCTTCAGAAAATTCTCGGTCAGGATTCCCACATTCATGGGAAGTTCCTTGATATCCGTTGGGACTTTGAGCGCGGTATCGGACCGTTCGTCTCTATTCGCGTAGCGGGCGCTTACGACGATTTCGTCGTCGCGTCCCGACTCTGCCTGGCTATCCGCCGATGCCTGAGCAAGTGCGGAGGCGGGCGTTGCAATGATGAAGGCTATCACAGCGCATGATGCGCCAAGGCGACGACCGCGCGTAAACATGTTCCGTCCGGTCGGAACTCTGGCGATCTGTTCTTCCGAATATCCCATTCTTCCCCCTTGTTTCCCCCTTATCCACCCGCTGGAAGGGTGGATCATGGTCTCGATGGCTACGGTGAACTACGCGCATTCGAGCGAGGCTTTTTGTTCCTCAGGAGCGAGAACAATCCCGCAGAAACTCGAACATCATGAAATTGACACATGACCGCGGCGCTTAGCCAAGACCACTTGTCCCGCATCCAAGCGTGCCACCTCCTTGGCACGTCCGGACCCTGATCCTGATATCGTGGAATGGGGCGATACTTGATCGGGCACACCGCAACAGGCCGCTGTACGTGGCAGGAACGCCGATTGTCAGGCGATGCTATTGGCGATGCCGGCGCGCCGCATAGGGCGGTTCATGGCCACTGCGTTTCCTGGTCGAGCGGATAAACCGGCCGGGACAATCCCTGCCAAGGAATATTCTGGAGATCGGGCGTCGTCAGGCCCGGTGCATTCACCTCGAAGATATTGGCGTCTTTGACCAAATGCTCGAAACCGGCCCGGAAGTGGCCGCGTGATTTGACGACGAAACTGCTCGCTTTGCGAGGATCCAGTCCAATATCCTCCAGAAGGTCCGCACCCCACATCTGCTCGCGGACGCTCACGACCGCGATGTCGATACCGGGGAGCGACAGCCAGGCGGTCTTTCCAAGGTTCACGGGCGCATTGGCCAATACCCCGAGCCGGGCAATGAAGCGCCCTTCCGTCAGCTTGCGGACCGTCGCACGAACCGTCATCCGCTCGGAAAATGGACTTGTCTCGTCGCGGTTCAGCCGCGCATCGAACGTTGCGCCAACGCCTCTTTCCCAGGCCTCTTCGACCAGCGCAGGATCATAGAAAAGCCCAAGCTGGACATTTTGCGCGCCGCTTTCCAGCAGGGCTTTCAGGATCCAGAGGGTGTTTCCCCGTCCTCCGCCTCCTGGATTGTCGGCGATATCGGCCAGGATGATCGGGCCATCCGCCCGGTCATCGGCGCGCAATGCCAGTTGCGCCGCCTCGGCAAGGCTTTTGGTGGCGCGCCGATACCGCCGGCGGTCCTGCCAGGCCCTGCTTGCGAGGCGCCCGGCGGCCTGATCCGCGGCTTCTTGCCCGCTCCTTGCATAAGCAAGGATGGCCATGCCGTTATAGCCGGTATCCGAAAAGGCAAATCCCGCCAGGGCGGAGGCGGTCGCGATCGTCTCGCCTATCTCCGCCTCGACGGCATTCATGAGGTCGCCATAGGGTTCGCCGGGCGCGGTGAGCTGGGTGACCTGCGGCGTCACCAGCGGGAGCCGGACAAAACTCTTGGCGAAACGCTTTCCTTCGAACAATTCGTTCATCAGCAGCGCGGCGTCGGCCGAACGGGCGCAATGATCCACATGTGGATTGGTGCGCATCGCTATGAGCGCATCGGTTTGCGCAACCATCTCCTCCGAAATATTGCCATGCAGATCGAGCGTGGCCACGATCGGGACTGCGGGCCCGACAATCTCGCGAACCGCCCGAAAATAGGCTCCGTCCATATCGGCGAGCTCGGTCGTGATCCCGGCGCCATGGCCATAGATATATACGCCATCGAGCGGCAGCGCGGCCGTGAGCCGCTCCCGGATCTCGGCCAGCAGCTCGAGGAAATAGCCATGGTCGCAGGGGCCGCCCGCCTTGCCGTCCGCGAGCAGGATCGGCACCGCTTCCCATTTCCTCAGACGCGACATGGCAGGGCCGAAGCCGAACACATCCGCGTTCGCGAGAAAGGGCGCCATGTCCTCGCCGACAAGCAGCCCGTGATTTATAAAGTCGTCATGCCCCGTAACCGGGGCAAAGCGGTTGCTTTCGAGCTCGATACCCAGGATCGCTATGCGCTTCGGAAGATCGGCGGGCGGCATCAACAAGATTCTCCAAATTCGCCATGCGGACGTGCCGGCCTTTCGAGCGGGAAAAGCCGGCTGTCGCGCTGGATCATGACCCAGGCGATGGTTCCGTCCGGTGGAACTCGCCGCCATATGAGGTTTTGAAGCCGGTTACCTCGCCAGCGGCATCCGTCAGGAAGCTGACGAAGAAGGAGCGGGGCACCGGATATGGCCAGCGTTTGACGACGGCGAAGGTATCACGCCGCCAATGCTGCAGCTCATATGTGACCGGCCCGGCACTCATGATCAGCTTGCCATTCGGCTCGGCCTTGATTTCGACTTCGCCGAACGCTCCGTCATCATGATATCGTGAAGCGTAGGCGCTCGAAGACAGTGCCGGCAGGCGAGGGTTGCGCTGGCCCTGGATGCGCTGTTCTTCCTGCATTTCCTCGCGATCCATATGATCGCTATAGGCCTTGAAAGCTGCCGGCCAGTCCTTGGCGGGAAGGTCAAGGGCATAATCAAGAACAAGCTGTGTTACGGCATGTCCCAATAGCCAATATGGGCCGTTGAGGAGAACGACGACGCCGAACTTCTTTTCGGGAAGCATTGCCAATGTGCAACGGAATCCATCGATCGCGCCATCATGCTGCACAACGGTGGATCCGTGATAATCTTGAATGCCGAGGCCAAGCGCATAGCTCATGAAGCGGACACCGTCCGGCCCCTCGCCCAATATGGTGGCAAGCGCCTTTGACTTATAATGTCCGCGGTTCGGCGTATGCGGGGTCTCCATCTCCTGGACGGTCGAAGGCTGCAAAATCTGCTTGCCGTTCCAGCTTCCCTGGCCCAGCAGGACCATGAGCCAGCGCGCCATGTCGTTGACGGAACTATTGACCCCGCCGGCCGGCAAGGCGACATGATCTTCGTAAATCCAGGGAATAGGCGCCATTCGCCCGTCGATGGCCATGTGGGGCGATGCGCTGTTGCTGAGCGCGCGCGCGACGCGATGATCGGCATTGGTATGCGTCATGCCGAGCGGGCCCCAGATTTGATTCTGGGCTACCGTCTCCCAATTCGTTCCGGCGATCTGCGCCACGACCAGCCCGGCGGCGGTATAATTGTCGGTCGTATAGACCATCTCGCTCCGGAACGGTGCGAGCGGCTTCAAATAGCGCATACGCCGGACGAGATCCGTCCGATCCTTGGCGATCTCGCGAAAAATTCCAGGAGAACCTTCAAGGCCGGTCCGCATCGCCAGCAGGTCTCGAAGCGTCACCATATTTGTGGTGGCCTCGTCGTGAAGCGCGAACCATGGCAAATGATCCCGAACGCGATCGTCCCACTTCAGCCGGCCGGATTCCACCAATTGTCCTGCCGTCGCCGAAACGAAGGATTTCGTGCAGGATCCTATGCCGAATACCGTATCGGCATCGACCGGTTCGCCAGTCGACATGTTGCGCGTGCCAAAGCCGCGCGCATGAATGACACGGCCATCCTCGACAACCGCAACAGCAAGGCCCGGTTGCTGCCACGTCCTTCGCGCTTCTTCTATCTGGGCATCGATCTGGGTGAAATCGCGCTGCGGCGCGGCGAAGCCGCCGCTCGTCGCCGTGGCGATTGCAAGAATGAATGCAATGAAACGCCTACCGCCGGCGGAGCTACCATGGCGGGCTCTCCAATGATCAAACATTGATTCTCCTTATGATCGAGGCCGACAGACGGATTTCTGTAGCGGCAGGCATGTTCGGGATAGGGGCGCCGGGATCCGATTTGCCTCTCCTTATGGCCGCTCTCGGGGCGAAAAGAGGATCGGCGCATCATCGCTCATGATGTGGCGCGCTGCGGCTGACGGGCCCGGGTCCCATCTATCATCTTGGCCATTGACAGGCAGACGCCGATCAAAAGCGCCGCCATTGCGAAGAAGAAAGCGGACCAGCCGCTGGCCGCGACGATCAGGCCAGCGAGGGCCGGCGCAATGGTTCGGCCGATATTGTAGAAGGCGCCATAGCCGGTGAAGTCCGTGCCTGGCTGTGCTCCAACCGCCCAGCTCAGGCGCTCGAAGGTGAAGACCGCGTGGAGGGTGCTGATCAGAATTGCCGGCAGGAAGCCCAATAAGGCGGCGGACACAAAGTCCACCTCCGCGGATCGTGCGGTGATTGCCAATCCGGCGATCAGGAAAGGTGCAAGGCCCGCAATTACATAAAGAACAATGATGCTCCCGACGCGCTTGATGAAGAGGGCCGCAACAGCGGAGCCGCACAGCTCGCCTATAAGATAAATAGTGCCGACGATCATGCCGGCCTGTCCCAGCGACAAGCCTCGATCCAGCAGGAAGGGCCCGAGCATCGCCGACAGGCTCGCATTCGTCGCTCCACCTCCGATGAGCAGTAGAGAGCGCCGCAGCATGAACGGTTGACGCATGAATCTTGCCAGCGACGCCCTATCCGCTGTTTTCGTTCGCGGGCTTGGCATGCTTTCCTTGCGTAGGACTATGGGCAGCGTGAGCAGAAGGAACAGAATGGCCGCCGTCAGGGTGGTCGCCGTCCAGCCGGCGGATGCGAGCATGAAGAAGAGAAATGTTCCTGATAGCAGGGCGCCTACCGCTTCGAAGATCGCCTTCACGCCTGCCCCGAGCGCCCTTTCATGCTCATCGAGATTCTCGATGGTATAGCCATCGACGGCGATGTCCTGGGTGGCGACAATCGACATCTGCAGCGTCAGCAGCAGGAACATCGGGATCAGGAGGTCGCCCGCGGGGCGCAGGAGACCGAGCATGGCGAGCAGGGCGGCCGCGGCCGCCGTGCAAGGAAGGATCCAGCTTCGCCGCCGGCCGAAGCGACGCGACCCGTAGCTATCCACCATGGGCGCCCAGAGCAGCTTTGCCCACATTGGCACCAATGGCAGCGAGAGCAGCCAGAATTGGGATGGCTGCAGCCCATAAGAGCGGGCGGCCGTCGGAACGATCGCGTTGCTGAAGCTGAGTGGCAGCGCCTGCGCGGCGCAAATCGTGCCGATAAGGAAGAATTTGCCCCAAGGCTGATCCTGCAGGCCCGGCTGTCTCGCATTGGCGATGCCAAGCGCCCGATGGAATAATCCTATCATCGAGACCGATCGGAATGATCTGGGTCGCTGCGCAACAAGCCTTTCATCTGCAATCTCCAAATGCACCATTGCCGCCGTGGATGAGGCGAGGTTTCATCGCGACACTGTCGGGATCAGCGCGGAAAACTGTCGATCCTTCGCTCTCCATTCTCTCCGATCCTGGCATATCGAATATTTCGGGCGGTGTTGCAGTGGACGAGCAGCTCGGGGCAGGCTCCGTTCTCGCGGATAGCCGGCAGGTGGAGCGCGGCAAATTCGCCATCGCTCCATGTTCTGGGGGCCACGCGTGCCAGGACGCGATTGAGTGTCGGCGAAGGCCCTTCGGCGAAGCGCACCAGAATATCGTCGCTGTCGCTGATCGGCTCAACGCGCAACAACGCGCCCACTTCCTCGCTCGCGAACAGGCCCGCCGGCACTGAAATGGTCGGATATAGCGCGGATGCGGCAATGAAATGCTGCCAGCGACCGAAGCCAAGATCGACCTCCCAGCCGCTGGCCAGTTGCTTCACGCGCGCCGAGGTCGTTCCATCCACGGTCTCGAATATGCCGTCGGCAGCCCGGCCCAGATAAGCATTCTGGGCGAAATGGCGAAGCAGCAATCCATGTCGCCCCTGGGCGATCCGGACGATGTCGCCGGTGTCGCAGTCGACAAAAGTCTGCAAGGCGGCACCGCCAGCGACATCCTGCTCCAGTCCGAGCGAGATTGCGGGCGGGGCACTGTCGATGCATTCGGGCCGAACTGCGTCATAGACCCGGAACGGAAGTGTGTGACGGCGCAGATCGGAACGATTTCCGAAGAACAATATGCCGAGATCATCTTCGGGGAAATGAAAGATTCCGCAGCCGCCAAGGCCGGCATGGCCGATCCAGCTTCGGTTGCGATGTACGCCCCTGAACAGGCCCCGACGCGCAAATGGCGCGACATCGGGCGTCCGTCGCGAAGGCGCCAACAAGGGCGCGATACGCGACATGTTGGTCAGGACGCCCCTGTACCAACGCAACAGATCGTCGAAATTCATCGAAATGCCGCCGTCGCCGGAAGACGAGCGGCCCCAGAATGAATGATTGAAACCCTGGTCGGTGACCTCATACATGCTCGCATCATTTGCGAGCAGTTGATGTTCGTCGTAAGTCATGGCCGCGCTGTCCATGCCGAGCGGAACAAAAAGGCGCTCGGCAAGCAGTTCTCCGATCGGCCGGCCAAGCCGCCGTTCGATCCAGCGGACGACCAGCCTGTAAGCCGCATCATTATAGTCAAACGCCTGTCCGAGCCCGCGTTGCGGAGTGCGTTGACGGCAAGCGAGCCGGTACAAGGAGTCCAAAGTCACTTCCGCGCCCTGCGTGTGACCGGCCAGATCGGCCACCGGCTCATCGTTGCGAATGCCGGTGACATGAAGCAGGCAATCATCGACGGTCGCGTCTCGCGCGAACGAAGGAAGCTCAGGCAGCATGTTGCCGAGGGGCTCGCCGAGATCGATGAAGCCATCGCGCGCCAGCTCGACGAGGAGCAAGGCCACCATTTGCTTGCTGATCGAGGCGATGCGCGTGCGAACGCCCGGTCCCCATTCGATGTCGTGGTCGATCTCCGCCCGGCCGTAACCCTTCAGGTGGATGAGTTCGGAATCCTGGACAATGCCGATATACAGCCCCGGCATGTGGGGCTTGTCGTAAGGCGCGAAAAGGGCGTCGATACGCGCGGATATGCTCGTTGATACGACCGGATTCAGCACTATGACGGGATTCCCGGGACAGCGTTCAAGATCAACACGCCATCCCACGTGGCAGCATTTTCGCAGTTCGGGGAGAACCACTCTCCGATAGATGAACCGGTCCGCTTGAGCTTGCGCGCTTTCGCGCTTGCTTCGCGAGCAAGCCGCGTTAACGGGCTTGGCAGGCGAACAGCGTTCGAGATTGGGGAACATGTCGAGACCTTTGCCGCCCAGCTTGGTGAACCTCGAGCTCAAGCCTGACTCGCGCGTTCCGATCTACCAGCAGTTGTTCGGGCAGCTTCGCGGCATGATCTTGAACGGTGAGCTTGCCTCGGGAACGCGGCTCCCCGCGACAAGGGAGATTGCGAAGCTGATCCAATGCTCGCGCAGCACGGTCCTTCTCGCATTCGAGATGCTGATGAACGAGGGCTATGTCGAGGCTCGTCAGGGATCCGGCACCTATGTCGTCGATACCGTTCCGGAGGATGCCATAGGGTGCAGGTCGACTTCGGCCGCACCGGACAAGATGCCTGCCGGCGTTCGTCTTTCTACCACTGCGTCGGCGCTGCTTGATCTGGATATTCCCAAATCCTTGCTGCCCCATAGCCGCGTTATATTTCCGGATGTACGCGAATTTCCATTCGGAACATGGTCGGCGCTATTCCGATCCGCATGGAAGCAGCCAGAAGCGGACTTGCTGGGGCCGCACGATCCGATGGGTTATCTTCCCCTGCGTCGGGTCATCGCCGATTATCTGCGCGATATTCGCGGCCTGATTTGCGATCCTGAGCAAATTGCCATCACATCGGGCACATCTCACGGGCTGAATCTTCTGTTTCAACTTTTGCTGTCACCTGGCGACCAGGTCGTGCTGGAGGATCCATCGGCGCCCTGGATGGTTGCGAAGGCAATAGCCTGCGGCGCTCAGCCGCTGTTCATCCCCGTTGATGGTGAGGGTATCTGCCTCGACGCCAATTCGGAAGCTGCATCCGGCGCGCGGTTGGCGGTCGTTACCCCCTCGCACCAGTTTCCGCTCGGCTATGTGCTCAGTCAGCGGCGCAGGACGGCCTTGTTGAATTGGGCGCAGAGAAATGATGCGTGGATCATCGAGGATGATTTCGATTCCGAGTTCCGCTTTGCGGGACGCCCGCTGCCACCTCTCTACACGGCGGATCAGTCTTGCCGTGTCTTTTACATGGCGACTTTCTCGAAAATACTCATACCGAATATCCGACTGGGCTATATTGTTCTGCCACCGCAATTTGTGGAAAGCTATTCGAGGCTTCGGGCGATCGTCGACCGATATACGTCTCTGCAGTTGCAGCCCGTGGTCGCTTCATTCATTGAAGATGGACATTATGCGAGCCATCTCCGCCGGATGAGGGCGCTATATGAAGGGCGCCAAAATACGCTCCTTGCGCTCGCCGAGCGCTATTTGCCTGAGCTGTTGCGCTTCGAACCGCAGGATGGCGGCATGCATTCCGTCGGTTGGCTATTGGATAGCCTGCCGCACAATATTTCGGCGGCAAGACTTGCCGACCTTGCCAATAAGGCTGGCATCCCGCTCTCACCCTTATCCACTTACTGTCACAGATTTCCAAGGCCCGAAGCGGTACTCTTCGGATATGCTCGTTACAGCCAAGGCGAAATCAGCTATATCATGCAGAAGCTCGCTGATTTGACTGGCTGTAAAGGACGTGAAGCGGGCTGAGAATTTTGATGGCCACTTTCCGGAAGCTGCAATATTGCTCTGGACAAGGGCTGCTCCGTCTGCCCTGTGCTTCGAGCATATTGGCGGTTTCAGGATAGGCGATCAGAGCATTTGCCGAGTGGTTGAGCTTGTGGCGTCACCAGCCGCGGCAGCGAGGCCAGGCGGCTTCCACCGTGCCATCCGGTCCCACGACATGGAACGCGTCATGCGCGGCCGCCGTGGCGCAGGCATGGTTCGGGAGAATTCTTAATCGCTTTCCCACCGGAAAGAGGGAGGGATCGATCATGCCTCCGTCCCGTCGGCCGACAATGCCATGCTCCTGGTTGGCGGCGACGACGATCATGTCGGGAAGAACAGCGCCCAGCTCGTCGCAGACTATGCCGTAACCCTGGTCTATTTTCTGCATGGACGTGCCTCTGTCGCGCGAAAGCGCCATCCAGCCCGCATCGATGATCGGTGCGCCGGTATCGCGCCTATGGCCGATTATCGTGGCCAGGACCGAGAGCGCTATGTCCTCGACGGCGCAGACGCCGAGACCGGCCATTACCAGATCCTGGAACATATATACGCCGACACGGGCCTCCGTCACGCCGGCCAGATCGGAGGCAAAGGTGATGGTGGGGGTCGATCCGAGGCTTATCTCGGGACAGCTATGGCCGGCCTGACGGAGGAACTCGGCGCTCCGCACCACCGCTTCGCGTTCGCTCGCGGCAATGCGGGCGATCTCCGCCGTATCATCGCAATGATAGGAGCTGCCGGCATGGGTAAGCACGCCTGACAATTCGGCACCGACGCCGTCGAGCGCATCGGCGACTTCAAGCAGTTCGGCAGATGCGGGGCGGACGCCGGCCCGGTGGCCATCGCTATCGATCTCGACAAAGGCCTTGTATCGCAGACCGGCGCGACGCCCTTCCGTTGAGACGATGCGAGCAGTCTCAGCGCTTTCGACCAAGATCTTCAGGTCCGCGCCGCGCCGCATCAGATCCGCCGCGGTCGCGAGCTTGGCCGGAGCGATCGCCACCGCGTAGAGGATATCGGTGATGCCATGGTCGAGGAAATATTCGGCTTCACGCAGCGTCGACACCGTGATGCCGCCCGTTCCGGAGCCCAATGCGCGATCAAGCACATCGATGGATTTCGCGGTCTTGGCGTGCGGGCGGAGCCGAACGCCGAGCGCATCCACCCGCTGTGCCATCCTATCGAGGTTCGCGTTGAGTTTACGCAGCTCGAGCAGCAGGCAGGGTGTCTGCAGGTCGGAGATATTTATCAAGGGCTTGCCTCAGGTCGTTCGTTGTGCCCGCTGGCATTTGTCCAGCCGGCAATGCTTCTGCGGTTAATGACCATGGCACCTTGGAACAGTACCACTTCGATACTGGCTGCTCGGACCGCTCTATTGGACCGGCATGGGCGATCCAAAGTGGTGCTGTTGCGGCTGATCCTATCTCGCTTATCAGCGCTCCAATGAAACGGGTATCGTTCCCATGAGCCCACGCAAGCTCGTCCACAAGCTTCACCTTTATGGCGGGCTGGCGGTGCTGATACCGCTCATGCTCATCATGGTGACGGGTGCGATCCTCCTATTCGACGACGAGATAGATCGGGCCCTGAACCCCGAACTTTTCTACGTCTCGCCGCAGCGCTCGCCCTTGCCGCTTTCGGAATTGATGGCGTCCGTTCGCGTATATCGGCCCGATCTTGCCGTTAGGGTGGTCACTTTGCCGGTCTCGGCCGACCGGGCGCTTAAGCTGCACTCGACCGATGGCATCGATATGTTCGTCGATCCCTATACCGGCGATTTGTTGGGGCAGCGTTCACGCGCGCGTTCGTTCGTTGGCATCATTACCAATTTGCACATGTATTTCCTGCTCGGCGAAGCATGGGCAGTCGCGGCCGGCACGGTGGCATTGCTGGCCGTAGGAATGGGGCTGACGGGAATTTTCCTTTGGTGGCCTCGGGGGCGCCTGAGCCGCGCGTTGCGGCTGCCGCTTCGGGGGCCGCCACGTGCATTCATCTACAATGCGCACAGGACGATCGGCTTTTATGTGTCAGCGATCCTGATCCTGGTGGGCATCACCGGTGCCTCGATCGCCTTTCCAAGCCAGAGGCGCGCAATCATCGAGGGATTGACGGGCGAGCGGTTCTCGACCGTGCCGCCGATCCTGGGCCGGGGCGGGCAAGGAAGCACTGATCTGGACGCAATTTTGGCTGCGGCCCGGCACGCCGTCCCACATGCCATCCCCAGGCAGATCAGGTTGCAGCAGGGGGGGCTGGCGCCCGTTCGGGTGCGCGCGCGCGGCCCAGGGGATCCATTCGTCAATGGATGGACCATGATTTATCTGCATCCGACAAGTCATCGGGTTCTTAGTGTCGAAGAGCCGACCAGCGCCGGGCGGATCATGGAATCCTGGCTCCTTCACCTGCATCTCGGATATTGGGGCGGCATTTGGGGAGAGGGCGGGAGCATTGCGACGCGCCTGATCTGGCTGGCATCGATGATCGCGGCTCTTGGCGTAACCTTCACCGGCCCGGCAATCTGGTGGATCAAGCGGCGATCTCGCAGGTCAAATCTTAAAGCAGCCAGGCAGCGGCATTCGGCTCGATCGCTTGCAAGGCCATGATGCCCTGCAGCAGCAGGGCGTCCAGCCGGCATTCAAGATCACCTACTGCTATCGCTCTGTATCAAGGACGCTTATGGAAGAAATTGAGACGATCCGGGCGGCGACGGTGCCTCCTCCCGCAGGTCATTATTCGCATGCTGTAGCCTATGGAGGCATGATCTTCGTGTCCGGTCAGTTCGGTTACGACGCCGACGACCCGGAGCCTGCGCGCGCACCGGCCGCTGTGCAGACAAGGCGCTGTCTATCTTCGATCGCCCGGATACTCGAAGCGGCGGGGAGCGATCTTACGCGCGTTCTCAAAACGACAATATATGTGTCGAACATCGAGCTTTGGCCCGAAGTCAATCTTGCCTATGCGGAGATGTTCGGTTCGCACCGGCCTGCGCGTGCGGTGGTGCCCGTGGACAAGCTTCATTATGGCTTCTGCGTCGAGATCGAGGCTGTCGCCGCGAAATAGAAACGTGCGCCCGCCGATCAATGCTTGTTGAGACCAGAGAAAGAAAAACGGGGGAGCGTCGGTGGTTAAGCCGCCATCCGTTCCTGCACCGCTTGGCTGACTATTATTCGGCGCCTGTCGGACAAGGCAGGTCATCATTTGGAATTACCAATTACGACGCGATGGAGGGCAGGTTGAAAAGGGAATTGAGTGCGGCCACGATTGCGGCATGGGCCGGTGAAGAACAGCCTCTGGCCTTCGGTGCCGCGCAGATACCAATCGTTCAGAGCGCGCCCTTTGCCTATCCGGACATCGATTCATGGCTCGATGCGGCGCTCGGCTGCGCTCCGGGTGACATTTACAGCCGCAATACCAACCCGACCGTTCGTGTGTTCGAGGAGAAGGTACGCCGCCTTGAAGGAGGGGATGACGCCACGAGCTTCGCCTCCGGCATGGCGGCGATCTCGAACACGCTGTTCGCACTTTTGAAGCCTGGCGACCGGGTAGTGTCGATCAAGGATAGTTACGGCGGAACGTCGAAGATCTTTCTCGATATCCTGCCGCGCATCAATGTCGAGGTCGAGCTCGTCGATACGCATGACGGCGAGGCACTCGAGGCGGCGATCGGGCAGGGGTGCAGCCTCGTTTACCTTGAGACGCCTACAAACCCGACGCTGAAGATTCTGGATCTCGCGCGTGCCGTTCGTGCGGCCCGGAAGGTCGGGGCTGTCACGGTCGTCGACAATACGTTCGCCACGCCGGTCAATCAGCGGCCGCTCGATCTCGGCGTCGATCTCGTGGTGCATAGCGCAACCAAGTTTCTCGGTGGTCATGACGACGCAATGGGCGGCGTTCTGGTCGGCCAGCTCGAGCTGGTGCGCCGCGTTTTCCAGTATCGCGAGATTACGGGAGCCTGCTTGTCGGCGTTCGCCGCCTATCTGCTGCTGCGGGGGCTCAAGACGCTGGATCTGCGCGTGCGCCGACAGAATGAGACCGCGCTTGCTGTCGCGCGACGGCTTGCCGATCACCCGCGCGTGGAGGCGGTCTACTATCCCGGGCTTGAGTGGCATCCGGGACATGACATCGCGCGAGCACAGATGAGCGGCTATGGCGGCGTGCTCAGCTTCGCGCTCCGGGGCGATTTCGACACCACCAAGCATTTCCTCAACCGGCTGCAGCTGGCCCATCGCGCGGCCAGCCTGGGCTCGGTCAACACGCTCGCCGGTCCACCGGCCACGACAAGCCATGTCGAATGCTCGGCTGACGAACGCAGACTGCTCGGCATCCCGGAGACGCTCGTCCGCTACTCCTGCGGGGTGGAGGACGCGTCCGATCTCATCGCCGATCTCGAACAGGCATTGGCAGCCTGAGATGGCCTCGCGCGGCAAAATCGCTCCACCCCCGGGATCGATCCCCACATCGCCGGTTGCACGGCTGGTCGAGACAGGACGCCAGATTGCGCATCCCTGGCTCTGCGACGCCAATGACCATCTGAATACGCGCCATTATCAGGGCTTTTTCGACGATGCGGCGCAGCATCTGCTCGCGCAGTGCGGTTTTGCCGGCGCAGCCGAGGCGGGGCGCCTCGGCGTCGTCGATGCGTCCTGCGCAATGACCTATCTTGCGGAGGTCCGCCCTGGCACATTGTTGGTGCTGCATAGCGGTTTCAAGCGCATCGGAGGCAAGTCCTTCACTTCGGTGCATGAGATGCGCTCGATCGACGGCACGCATCTGTTCGCAACGTGCGAGATCATATCGATCTTCTTCGATCTGGAAGTGCGACGTTCGGCCGCGATGCCCGAGGCGTTCCGCGCGGCGGCCGAAGCATTGCTCGTCGTGGAGAAAGACGGAGAGGCCGTCCGCGCCTGACGGGAAGGGAGCGCAGGCAAGAGCAGATCGGCGCGATGCTGCAGCCGCCCTTGGCTGGTCCGGCACGCGACTTTCGAGGGCAATAAAGACCTTGGGACTATGTGCTTCCATTCTATAGGTGATATTAGTTGGCCGATCATAAGCTCCTCCCGCCACTCGCTGCACTCAAGGCGTTCGAAGCAGTGGGACGATTGGGCGGACTACGCCCCGCAGGTCGGGAGCTCGAGATAGATCATGCCGTTATCGGCCGTCACATCCGCGCGCTCGAAATCTGGGTTGGCGTTCCGCTCGTCATGCGTGATGGGCGCAGCTACCGGCTGACCGAAAAAGGCGAGGCCTATCACCAGCAGATTGGCGAAGCGCTCGGTGCCATCGTCTCGGCCACGGGCAAGCTGATGAGAAGCGGAGAGCTGAAGCTGCGGATATGGTGCATTCCCGGCTTTGCAGCGCTCTGGATGGCAGACAGGCTCAACCTGTTCATGTCGGCCAATCCCGATATCGATGTCGATTTCAGGCCGGCGGACAACAGTCCCGATTTCCGATCGAAGGAAGTCGATTGCGATATACGCTATCTGCGTTCCTGGGAGGAGGACGCGCTTCCCAAATCGGTGCGGCGGCTTGAATTCGCGCGTCCGGTTGTTTTCCCGGTCGCCAGTCCCGAATGCCTTTTGCGGCTGCCGCAAATCAATAGAGCGGAAGACCTGCTGCGCTGTCCGCTGCTCCACGAGGAAAATGATCTCGAATGGCTGAACTGGTTCGCGCAGCAAGGCGTGACGACCGAAAGGCAGCTTGCCGGCACGCGATTATGGCAGGCGCATCTCACACTCAACGCCGCCCGTCAGGGGCAGGGGATCACTTTGACCAACCATATGCTGTTGGGGGATGATCTGAAAAAGGGAAGGCTGGTCGTCGTCCGGCCCAAGGATGCCGACTTCAAGCCGGTACGCTTCGGCGGCTATGCGCTCGTTGCGCGCGAGGATCGCTGGAATATTCCTGCCTTTGCACGGTTTCGCCGTTGGATCCGCACCGAGATTGCGGATGCGCAATCCGGCCGCGATGTTCCGAACCATGATGGTGCCGAGGGCATTTTCAAGTCAGGCGGAATCGGCTGACGGCTCGGAAAGTGCGGGAAACAAAGGAGAATTGGAGCATGTAGTGATTACAGCTAATCACTACATGCTCTAGTCGGCACCAATCGCTGCCGCTTTGACCTCTCCCGTGCTAGATATCTGCAAGTAAGTCCTCCGTTCGATGGAGAGCGGATAGGTTTGATAAGGCAATTCAATGGGGGCTTTGTTTATGCGCTATCCCTTATTCACCAAAATCTTCTGCAGCATGCTCGGGGCGCTGGCAGTGCCGTTTCCGGCCTCCGTGGCAATAGGCCAGGCATCCGACGGCGCCACGCTGTTCAAGCGGCAATGCGGCGTCTGCCATAGCAAGACCGTGGGAGCCCGCTCGGGCATGGGGCCAAATCTTGCGGGCGTTGTCGGGCGGAACGCCGGCTCGGTCGCGAATTTTGCCTATTCGCCCGCGCTCAAGGCTTATGCCAAGCCATGGAGCCGTGACGAGCTCGATCGGTTTCTCAGCGGGCCGTTCAAGGCTGTGCCAGGAACGCGGATGACCGTGACCGTGCGAGACGCAAATCAGCGCGCGGCGCTCATCGACTATCTGTCGACGCCATAATAGCCATATTTCCGGGCGGGTTTGGGGCCTTATGCATGCGCGTTTAGGCCTCAGCCCGTCCAGACTTTCATTTGCCCGTTGATCGGCAATTGGCGAATCCGCTTGCCGGTCGCCGCAAAGATCGCATTCGCGATTGCCGGGGCGATCCCCGCCGTGCCGACTTCGCCGACGCCGCCGGGCGCGTCGCCGCCCGCAATGATATGAGTCTCGACGATCGGCGCCTCGCTTATGCGAAGCGCGGGATAGTCGGCAAAGCTGGCTTGCTCCACACGGCCCTTCTGGACCGTGATCTCGCCTGCCAGCGCCGCGCTCGCGCCAAACACGACGCCGCCCTCCATCTGCGCGCGTATCATATCCGGGTTGATCGGCACGCCGCAGTCGATCGCGACCGTCACGCGCCGCAGCCGTACGGCCTTTCCCTCTTCCATCGAAATCTCGGCCACCATCGCCGCATAGCTGCCAAACGCCCTCATTAGCGCAATGCCCTGGGCGTGGTGCCTGGAAAGGCGGGCGCCCCAGCGCGCCTCCTTCGCCGCCGTTTCGAGCACGACTTTCAATCTTGGGTCGGAAATCAGCGATCGCCTGTAGTCGACGGGATCCATGCCTGCCGCATGCGCGAGTTCGTCGATGAAGCTCTCGACCACGAACAGGCTACGGGTTGGCCCTACGCCACGCCACCATGATGTGGGAACGCCGCTTTCCACGCGGGCAAATTCGACCTGAATATTGGCAAGGTCATAAGCCGGCTCCGCCGCACATTCCACGGCATCGAAGTCCACGCCCTGATATGCCTTGGGATAGAGGCGTGCGATGATCGAGGAGCCCGCAATCCTGTGATGCCAGGTCGCCGGCTTGCCATCAGCGCCGAGCGTTGCCGCGATCCGATCGGCATAGGCGGGACGGTACATGTCATGCTGAATGTCTTCCTCGCGCGTCCAGATGATCTGGACGGGCCCGTCGACATGCCGGCCGATCTCTACCGCCTGCTGAATGCCGTCGAACTCAAGGCGCCGCCCGAAGCCGCCTCCCATCAGATATATATGGATCGCAACCTTTTCGAGCGCGATGCCCAACTGCCGGGCCACGGCCTTGCGGGCTTCGGTCGCGCTTTGCGTGCCCGTCCATATCCTGCATTCGCTGTCGGTTACATGGACGGTGCAGTTCATCGGCTCGATCGGCGTATGCGCCAGAAAGGGCTGGCGGTAGAGCGCTTCGATCCGTGTGCCGGGCGCGCCTTCGATCGACCGACCTGCCCGGCGCGCGATAACGCCCGGCTTGGTGGTGGCGGCATCGAGATCGGCGAAGATCTTCGCGCTGCTAAGCTCCGCGTGGGGGGCCTCATTCCATTGGATCTTGAGGGCATCCATTCCCTTGCGCGCGCTCGCCATGCCATTTGTGATCACGGCAACGGCATTGCGTAGCCGAATGACCTGGCTGACGCCCGGCATGGCAAGCGCGGCGGTTTCGTCCACGGATGCGAGCGTGCCGCCGAACACCGGACAGGCGGCGACAGTCGCTATCTTGCATCCCGGCATTGCGACGTCGATGCCGAATTGAGCCCGGCCGCTGACCTTGTCCGAACCCTCGATACGCGGAATGGCATGGCCGATCAGGCGGAATGTCCCCGGATCCTTCAGGGGGACGTCCGTGGGTATGGGCAATTTGGCGGCGTCGGCGACGAGCTCGCCATAAGCGATCCTGGCCTCCGTCAATGAGTGGATCACAGCGCCGGCATGGGTGGAGCATCGGGTGGCGTCGACCTTCCAGCGCGCGGCGGCTGCGGAAACCAGCATGGCGCGTGCCGTGGCACCCGCCGTGCGCATCGGCTTCCAGCCTTCGCGGATCGACGTCGAACCGCCCGTCATCTGCGGCCCATAGCGCGCCTCGTCGGCCATTGCCTGCTCGATCTGGACCTGATCCAGATCGACATCGAGCTCCTCGGCGATGATCATGGCCAGGCCTGTTTGCGCGCCCTGGCCCATCTCGACCTGGGTCATCGTCAATGTGACGGTGCCATCGGGGCTGAGGCGTATGAAGGCGCTTGGCTCGAAATGCGCCGGAGCTTCGGCTGCGTGGACGATCGCGCCGTCGGCGAAGCCAATCGCAAACAGCAGGCCGGTGCCGCCTTTGAGGAAGGCGCGTCGGTCAACCGTTGGAAACAGGGCTTCCGGCATCGGCTTTCACCATCTCGGCAGCGGCATGGATGGCGGCACGGATCCGCTGATAGGTTCCACAGCGGCAGATATTCCCGCTCATGGCCGCATCGATCTCGGCATCCTGTGGCGCCTTGTTCTCGCGCAGGAGCGCGGTTGCGCTCATGATCTGCCCGCTCTGGCAATATCCGCACTGGACGACGCCCAGTTGGAGCCAAGCCCGTTGTACATGCTTTCCGACCGCGTCCGCCGTCATCTGCTCGATCGTCTCGATCCTGCCGACGCCGACGCTCGACACGGGGGTTATGCACGATCGGATCGCGTTCCCATCGAGATGGACGGTGCAAGCCCCGCACTGGCCGAGGCCGCAACCGAATTTGGTGCCGGTCAGCCCGAGATCTTCGCGCAAGACCCATAAAAGCGGCGCATCCTCTTCGGCCTCGACCGATCGAGTTCTGCCATTCACGTCGAGGTCGAACTTCATCGCTTGCTCTGGACCGATCTTGTCGCGCCCGCTTCGCCCGTAAAAGGGGCTCCCGCGGAGAAGCCGTGAAGATCGGGTGGGGCGCCGCATCGACGGACGAGATCCGCGACGATCCGTCTGCGCAGGTTGACCAGCGCGGTTTGCTTGAGCGCGTTCTTTCGCATCGCTGCGACTTCCGATCCGGAATAGGGCAGGGCATCGGACGGCGCGCTCTTTCCCCCGAGCGCAAACACGACGAAGTTCATCAATCTTGCGAGCTGGGCATCATCTCGGATCGGCGCATGCGCCACATTGGGAAGCCGGATCAGATAGGCGCGGCCCTCGCGCGTGCAAAGGAAATGGCCGACGCGGTCGCGCAGTTCAGGAACGCGCGACGGAGCCGAACTGCCCTGCATGCCATGGCAGCCGGCGCAATATTCGACATAGTCCGATTGGGCCTCGCTCAGTGGCGTGACGGCGGCCCTTGCCTGGATCGCGAGGATGAAACTGCTGGCGACCGCCATTGCCGCCACGATGGCTACAAAGGGCGGCATATCGGCCATGCTATTGCGCGACCCCGACCAGAACCGCCGTGGAGCAATGATATTCCATGCTCGCCGTCCCGAAGCACCAATAGATGTCGTTATTCGCCTGTGGGCGGTAAATCTGGGATTCGCGATCGGTATTGTCGCAGCCGCACTGTCCGCACATGGCGGTGCCGCAACAGTCGCGATAGGCGATCAGATAGGCAACCCCATCGTCGGGGTTTATGCAGGTTCCGACCCAGGATGTCGGTGAAGGCTCGGTTCCGGGCGGGCAGGTATGCAGTCCGCCTCCGCAGCAGCTGCACAATGATCCATCAATCGCGCAATAGCGCCAATAATCGCAATTTGTATCGTCCTTGCTCTGCGCGTGCCGCGCGAAATCGGTCAATCCTTGCGCCGTCCTGTCCTTCGCAGCTTCGGCGCGGCTGACCGGAAGCAGGGGAAATGCCGGGGCGGCCACGAGCGCGGCGCCCAGCCGGGCGAGCATGCCGCGCCGCGAGGTGCGACCCGCCAGGCTCCGCAGCAGACGTTCGCTCAACGCATCCGTCCGGATCTTGTCCATCAGCCATTGTCTCCATGTCGCGACGCCACCGCGCCAGCCATTGGCCGTTCGCCGTTCAATCGACCCGCCAGATAATCCTGCACCGACGCGATACCCAGCTCATCGGCGACGACCAGGCTTTCCAGATGCTCGCGCGAATTGACCAGGCCCCGCGAAAGGATCACGCCCCTGTCGTCGAGGAGCACCGCATGCGGCAGCTTGTCGATCCCATAGGCCATTCCAAGCTTCGCGCTGTTGATGAAGGGATGGTCCGCGATCGCGAATGCATTGATCATGGCGCGCAATGCGGCGTCGGTCCCATCGCTCGCGAAAATAAGGTGCAGATGTTCGCGGCGGGCAAAGCTGCGCACGATCGGGATCAGCTTCTTGCAGACCGGGCATTGCGGCGAGACGAAGAAGAGCAGGCGCCGTTCGCCAGGCGGCAGATCGCCGCCAAGCACGATCGGATGACCGTCCATCGTGACGAGCGCGAGCCTGGGGGCCGGGGCTCCGGCTTGCGGGCCGTTCGACGTCGCGAGCGCGCCCACGGGGGCCACGCGTTCGATCAGCAGGCCTGTCTGCCGCGCGATGGCCACCAGGGCGACGAGAATCCCGGCAAGGATGATCCAGATGAGGATCTGCGAAACGAGGAGGGCTTCAGTCATCACCGGATCCGCTTGGCTGCGCATATAATCTCGATCGTCGCCAACCGAGCATGACCTCATGAAGAACATAGAGCAGGAAAAGCAGAATGCCTGCCATGATCGCGTTACTGACAATGAGCCAGTGGTTGGGAGCGGGGCCGGCGAAGGAACAGGCCAGCAGAAGGCTCAGGGCGACATTGCGTGCGACAAGATGCCAGCCAAGCGGCACGCTTGCCGTGCTCAGCTGGCAACCGCAGCCGATCATCCTGCGCCCCCGGCCGATGTTGATCGCCATGGCCATGGCGAAGGCAAGCAACAGAGCCATTGCGGCGGCTTGATGCCAAGCGGCTTCCATGCCGGACAGCAGCAACAGGCCGATGAGCAGCTCCACAAAAGCGAGCATGCGTGCCGCCATCGGCACCAGGCGGGCCGGCAGCAGCCCATAGGCGGAAACATTGCCTTCAAAGCCTGCCATGTCGCGCAATTTGGACCAGGAAGCGACGAGGAAGACCAGGCCGACGAAGACCTGGCCCGCCATTCCCAACTGTGCGAGGGCAATCCCGATCATTCGCCCGGCACCATCATCATCCCGTTGCCGACATTGTCCAAGCTTTTCTTCTCCTCGAAAGTCTTGGCATCGACGATGACGAGCTTGTTCTCGATATTGAGGAACAGCAGCGGTGCATCATCCTGGCTGACCTGGATATGGGAGACGGGTTCCGCCAATCGATGCCGCCGTAAGACCTTCCGATTTGCGACATCGACGACCCAGATTTCTTTCCCGTCCTCCTTGTGCGACCAGAATTCGCCCATGTGCATCAGCACGTAAAGCGTTCCCGTGGCGCGGTGATAGGCGATGAGCTGACGTCCGCCAGGAAGCCAGGAAACCTCCAACGGCCTGGTCGAGGCCGGCGACATGCCGGCGGCCTGCTGAAGGGACCATGGTGCGTCCACCCCCTGTCCGGGCGCCAGCGTTGCCGTATAGACCAGGCCCGAATAGCTCAGGAAAATCGCCTTGCCGCTTTTCGGATCGGCGATGCTGTTGTCGAAGATCGGATCATCCTCAGCCGAAAAGAAGGGCTGGGCCGGCGTGAGATCCTGGCTCTGCCGTGCATCGATGCCTATTGTCGAGAGTGTGCCGTCGCCACATAGCGAAGAAATCGTGGCCGCTGCTCCTGCGAACACCAATGCGCAGCCGGGGATCTCGATCGTCCTTGCAACCTTGCGTCGGGCAAGGTCGACGACGATCACCGATGACGCAGGGTCCATATTATAGATGAAGGCATGGCGCCCGTCGGCGCTGATTTCGAAAGTCTGCCGGCGATTGCCGACAAGTAGCCGGCCGGGCAGATCGATTTCATCCACGATCTTGAGCGTTCGGGCATCGTAGATGGTGAGCAGGTCCTGGCGCACGCCGCGGTTTCCGCGGGTCCAGATCGTTTCCGCAACATAGAAGAAAGCACCATCGGGCGCGATCCGGACATTGGTCAGATCCTGGGTGTGAATGGTGCCGAGTATCTTTCCGCTGTCGCCGTCAATGATGCGCGTGCCCTTGATCGATCCGTCACCGGTCAACAACAGCATATGGGGGGATAGCGGCGGCAAGGTTGCAACATCGCTCTCTTCGATCTGCGGAACAACGGACTCCGCCTGCAACGTCACCGGAGAAATGACGGCGGCAAGCATCGTCGCGCGACGCAGGAGGGATGAGAGGTTTTTCGGCAAGATTATCCCCGCTCGGCCGTGATCAACGCTGAGGCAAGCTTCAACGCGATGTTTGTCATATTGTCGACTATCTTGATGGAATGCCCCCTCGGCAGGAGCTTATTTTCCCCCTGCCGTAGCCTGCAGGGCACCATTTGGGCTCAATCCCAACTCGTGCGCGTAGCAGGCCGATGCCGCTTTTTTCGATCAGGGCTGCCCCGATGCGGCGGCGCGGTCATAGACGATGCGGCCCCCGATTATCGTGAGATCGACCTTCGTCTTCAGCAGATCCTCGTCGGGCACAGTGAGGGGATCATGATCAAGGACAATCATGTCTGCGAGCTTCCCCGGCTCTATCGAACCCTTCTTATCCTCATCCCATGAGAGATAGGCTGCTTCGCGCGTGTACAGGCGAATTGCCTCTTGGCGGGATATGGCTTCTTCAACTCCAATCATCGAGCCATCGGGCACTTTGCGGGTCGTGGCTGCGTAAATGCCGACCATCGGCCCTACAGGAAGATTGTCACTCCCGAGGGCGACCCTGACCTTATGCTGCTGGACAGACGCCAAGGGATTGATGTGGTCCAGGCGATAGCCGTCGAGGGTCGCGCGATAGCGACCGGCAAGATTGTACAGGAAATTGGGCTGCGCCGCTGCCCAGATGCCGTCACGCGCCATCATGTTCATTGTTTCCGCCGACGGAATCATCGTAAAATGCGACAGAAACCAGCGATGATCAGCCTTGGGCCCTTGAAGCAGGGTGTCGCGGTAAATCTGTGCCACGGTCTCGATTGCGGCATCTCCGATAGCATGAATGCCGAGCTGCCATCCGAGAGCGGCCGATGTTGCTATCATCTCACGCAACTGCGCAACGTCCATGTCGGTTGCGCCCCGAAAACCTGGCTGGCCCTTATAATCTTCTTTCGTCAGGGCGGTGGGGCCCGTGAAGCCGCCATCATAAGGGTTCTCGCCGATGGGCCCCAGTTTCAGCCGATCGTCGCCAAAGCCGGTCCTGTAGGGGAATGCCTTCAGGCGCTCGGCACCCGGATAGCTGATGTACAGGGTGGCGCGCGGCAGATCTTGCCCCATCTCATCATAGATGGACTTGAACTGCTTGAAGCTATGCCGCCGGGCAGTACCGGCTATGCCGCCTTTTCCCACCGGCTCGTCATCTATGCTGCTATGAGCTTCCATAAAGCTCGTTATTCCGAAGGTCAGGAAACCCTTGAGCGCCGCAATATAGCTTGGACGCATTTCTTCGGGTGTGCCTCGCGGCACAAGCCGGGTTATGAGGTCGCTGCGCTCCCGGATGATGCCCGAAGGCACGTTCTTTGCGTCGCGTTCTATCAGTCCCCCTTCGGGATTCGGGGTCTGCGGCCCGATATTCGCTCTTCGAAACGCCTCGCTATTGGCGACCGAGCTATGGGCGCCGGCTCGCAGCAAAATGACGGGGTTGTCGGGTGCTGCCGAGTCGAGGTCCGCTCGTGTCGGGTTGCGGTGCTCCTTCATCAAGGCTTCGTCCCACCCATAGCCGGCGATCCACTCTCCCGGTCCAAGTTCCCGCGCCTTTGCCGCGACCATCGCCTTCAACTCCTCGATGGAGCGCGCTTCGGCGGCCTTGATATCCCGTTTCGATGAACCGATGACGTGCAAATGCGTATCGATAAAACCGGGCATGAGCGTTCGCCCCTTGAGATCGATCCGCTTATGCGCCTCGAACCGCTTGGCGATTTCAGGCCCGCCGACGGCAATGATGCGCCCGTCCTTAACGGCTACGGCCGACTGCACCGAAAAATTCTGGTCAACGGTAAGGACCTTGCCATTGAACAAGAGCATGTCCACGCGTTCGGCGAAAGCGGGGGCGGGGATGCCAAATATCAGCGTAGCAGCCAGGATCCAGGCGCTCGATCGGGACATGTCAAGTCTCCAACGTTCAAGGATGAACATCAGTGGCGGTGGTTGAGCCGAATTGTCGAACGCGTTACTGTCTGTGACTCTGCCGGTCACTGTCTGTCATGAAAAAGCATTTAATGAATTTTGGCCTTGTTAGTAATTATGGCCTCCTGCGAACGTGGGTATTTTGTTTTTGAAACATTATTCATCATGGAGCGTGTATTTATATGGGTCTCTGGCCAGGCTTGGCTCAGCAGCTCGGTAGTGGACCATGCAATAACGGCAGCGATCCGGATGTAGCGGGGTGCTTCAATCGCGCTGCGCCATAAACCAATCCGGCAACAAGCAGGCTGGCCAGTAGCTGGACCCGCAGATCGGGGTAGAGCAGCATCGCTGCGAGCACCGCCAGCATCCCGGCGATCGTGATATAGCTGAGCCAGGGGAACAGCCACATGCGCGCGGTCAGACGCTCGGGGGCCGTGCGCTGCAGATGCCGCCGCATACGGATATGAGCGACGGCCACCATCACATAAATGATCAGCATGATCGCGCCGGACGCATTCACGAGAAAGCTGAACACCAGCTCGGGCGAGAGGAAGGATGCTGCCAGCGCCACATATCCGAAAAGGCTTGCGATCAGCGTTGCACGGACTGGAACCCGCCGGCCATTGACGGCGACCAGCCAGCGGGGCGCATCTCCGCGTGCGGCAAGCGTGAACAAGATGCGCGACGTCACGTACAGGCCCGAATTGAGGCAGGAGAGGACGGCTACAAGCACCACGACATTCATGATTGTTGCCGCATAGGGGATGCCGATATGGTCGAGCGCGGTCGCAAAGGGCGAATAGCCGGGAATGATCTGCGTCCATGGGACGATCGCAACGATCAAGCCGATCGAGAGCATGTAAAAAAGGAGGATGCGGACGGCCACGCTGGCGGTGAGCCTGGCTATGGTCCGTTCCGGCTCCATCGCCTCGGCGGCTGCTATGGTAGCGATTTCTGCACCACATAGAGCGAAGATGACGGTCGTCACAGTTGCCAGCACCGTTCCGAGCCCCGCAGGCGCAAACCCGCCATGAGCGGTCAGATTGGTCAATGCGCGGTCGACCGGCGTGGTGACGCCAACTGCATAAAGACTGGCCAAGGCAATGAATAACAGGATCGCGGCGACCTTCATGGACGATAGCCAGAATTCGAATTCGCCATAGGATCGGGCAGAGAATAGGTTGGCAACGGTCATGATGCCCAACAGCGCGATGCCGATCTGCCACACTTCGAAGGGCAGCCATTGTTTCAGAATGACGGCACCTGCGATTGCCTCGACCGCCACGACCACGACCCAGAAATACCAATATAGCCAGCCGCTGACGAACCCGCCTCGATCCCCCAAGCCGATCCGGATGAAGTCGGTGAACGCGCGAGTGCCGGGCCAACTCGCGGCCATCTCTCCCAGCATGCGCATGATGAGCAGGATAAGCAGCCCGGCCAGGAAATAGCTGATCACGACAGCCGGGCCCGTATTGGCGATTGCGGTGCTGCTGCCCACAAACAGGCCGGCGCCGATTATGCCGCCGATCGCGATCATGGTGACATGGCGATTGCGAAGGCTCGCTCCGAGTTTCGCCTCGGGGGCGGAGGCTGGCATGTTTTCCTGGCAAGCCAGGCCGTTTTCAGCGGGGTGCGATGTCATGGCACACCAGCTTCATTTCCAAATATTCGTCCATCCCGTATCGCGACCCTTCGCGGCCCAATCCGGATTGTTTGATGCCGCCGAACGGCGCCACTTCGGTCGAAATGAGGCCTGTGTTCACGCCGACCATGCCATATTCGAGCGCCTCGGTTATGCGCCACACGCGGTCATGGTCCCGCGTATAGACATAAGCAGCAAGGCCGGCCGGGCTGTCATTGGCCAGCGCGATAACGTCGGCCTCGCCATCAAAGGGCACCAGTCCCGCGACTGGGCCAAAGGTCTCTTCCCGACACAGCAGAGAAGCCGGCGACACGTCGATCAAGACTGTGGGCTGGAAGAAATGTCCCTCGCTCGCGGCCTTAATGCCTCCCACGATTATAGAAGCGCCATGGCTGACGGCGTCGGCTATGTGCCGTTCCACTTTCGCTATGGCGCGATCATCGATCAGGGGGCCCTGGTCGCTCGTCTCGATCATGCCGTCGCCTGGCTTCAGCCGGGAAACCCTTTCGGCTAACCGCTCGGCGAAATCCGCGTAAATCCCGCGCTGGACGTAGATCCGGTTGGCGCAGACGCAGGTCTGGCCGCTGTTCCGAAATTTTGACGCGACCAGCCCCTTCATTGCCGCTTCGATATCGGCATCCTCGAAGACGATGAATGGCGCATTGCCGCCAAGCTCAAGGGAAACCCTCTTTGCAGTGGCCATGCAGCGCGCTGCCAGCATCGTGCCCACAGCCGTTGAACCCGTGAAACTGAACTTACGCACGCGCGGATCATCCGTCAGGATCCTGCCGATCTCCTCGGGACGGCCGGTGACGACGTTGAACACACCCGGTGGAACTCCCGCTTCATCAGCAAGGCGCGCGAGCGCCAATGCGCTGAATGGAGTCAATTCCGAAGGCTTGAGGACCATGGTGCAGCCGGCCGCGAGCGCCGGCGCGGCCTTGCGCGTTATCATCGCGAGCGGGAAGTTCCAGGGGGTGATCGCGGAAACGACACCCACCGGTTGGCGCATCATGGCAAGCCGCTTGCTGGCTGACGGGCCCGGGATCAAATCGCCATAGACGCGGCGCGCTTCCTCGGCGAACCAGCGAATATAAGCTGCGGCATAGCGTATCTCGCCAATGGCTTCCGCCATCGGCTTGCCCTGCTCGGCAACCATAAGCGTCGCCAGATCGCCTTCATGCGCCATGACGGCCTCATACCAGCGACCCAGAACCGCCGATCGCGTGGCAGCATCGAAAGCGCGCCAGCCATGAATGGCGCGTTCTGCAGCACTTACGGCAGTTTCGGCTCCTTGCGCCCCGATATCGGGAATAGTGCCGATGCTCCGACCATTTGCCGGATTGAACACGGTGATCCGGTCGTTGCCGCCGATCCAGCTGCCGTCAACATATGCCGCTTCCGTCAGCAGATCCGCCCGATCGAGAGGCACTGGACTATTGCTGGCGCTCGTCAACATCTTGGATCCAGCCCGAGCGCCCGTTCCAGTCGGTCAAGCCCGGTCTCCAGCACCGCTTCAGTGACAGTGAGCGGCACCAGGATCCTGATCGTTTCCCCATTGCCGCCGCAGGACAGCAGGATCAGCCCTTCCTCGGCGGCGCGTCTGCAAACATCGCTTGCCGCTTCCCCGTCAGGCATGCGGCCGGCCCGGTCCTGCACGATGTCGAATGCGACCATGGCGCCCAGGCCCCGTATCGAAGCGATGGGAATTATGTCATTGCGGCGCGCAAGCAGTTCCAATCGCGCGCATATCCGCTTTCCGAGCATATCGGCCCGCGCGAGCAGCGCCTCTTCCTCAATGATGTCGAGCACTGCATGCGCCGCCGCGCAGGCGATCGGTGAGCCCCCATAGGTTCCGCCGAGGCCACCAGGCGGTACGGCGTCGAGCAGGTGGCGCCGGCCGGCGACAGCCGACAGCGGAAAGCCGCCCCCGAGTGACTTGGCCATGGCAATAAGGTCCGGCTCAATGCCGCTATGCTCGATGGCGAACATCTTGCCGGTTCGGGCAAAACCCGACTGTACCTCATCCGCTATGAGGACGATGCCGTGCTGATCGCACAGGCTCCGAAGGTGGCGCAGAAATTCGGGCGGGGCAATGTGAAAGCCTCCTTCGCCCTGAACCGGCTCAATGACGATGGCCGCAACCTGTTCGGGCAGAACATCGGCTCGAAACAGGAATTCCAAGGCCCTCAGGCTTTCCTCCACCGATATGCCGGCTTCGTCCGAGGGGAAGGGGATATGGTGCACCTGGGCCGCCATGGGCCCAAATGGCGCCTTATATGGCTTGACCTTGCCGGTCAGTGCCGAGGCAAAAAGGCTTCGTCCGTGAAATCCGCCGGCAAATGCGATTACGGCTGAGCGGCCGGTGGCGGCACGGGCGATCTTGACGGCATTTTCGGTCGCCTCGGCTCCCGTCGTGAAGAAAATAGTCTTCACCTCGTCGGCAATCGGCGCCAGCGCGTTCAGCCGTTCGGCAAGTGTGACATATATTTCATACGGCATCACCTGAAACGCCGAATGCGTGAACTTGGTCAGTTGCCTCGTTACCGCGTCAACGACTTTCGGATGTCTGTGGCCGACGTTGAGAACGGCAATGCCGCCGGCAAAATCCACATAGTGCTTCCCGTCGACATCCCAGATTTCGGAATTTTCGGCGCGCTCTGCATAGAGATTGGTCGCGGAAGCCACCCCCCGCGAGACAGCCGCAGCATGACGCACGGCTAGCTCGGCATTTGATTTCATTTCGTCCCACCCCGTTGTTTGATCGACTGTGCGTCTCGACAGGGCTGGAGGGGGAGATGCCTATTCGGTTTGCGGTGGAGCTTTTGAAGCACCAGTGCAGCGCTATCGCCCGATAGCGATATGCTGGCTTTTGTCGGGCGCGCTCGCGATCTCTCGGCGCGTGGCTTCGATGTCTAAGCCAATATGCGGCTCAGCGCACGGCATAGAGGCTCGGTGGAACGCCGAACGTGCGATGAAACATCGCGGTGAAGGCGCTCGGGCTCTCATAGCCGACATCAAGGGCAACGGTCGTGATCGGCAGGCCCGAAGCGAGCATCGACAGCGCTTCCATCAGCCGCACCTGCTGGCGCCAGATGGCAAGGCCCATGCCCGTCTCACGCTTGAAGGCGCGTGTGAATGTCCGCCGGCCCATATTGGCCAGTGCCGCCCAGCCATCAATGTCGCGCTGGTCCGCGGGCGATGCCAGAATTGCATTGCAGACGCGCAGCAATCTCGGATCGTTCGGCATGGGCACATGATAGGGCGCGTTCGGCATTCTCCGTATCTCGTCGAGCAGAACGCTCACAATTCGCCCCTCGCGACCTGCAAGGTCATAGTCATGGTCGAAGGTGACAACCTCGAGGATCAGTGCCTTCAGGAAATCGCTCACCTCGATGACCGAGCAGCCTGGCATGCCCGTATCATGGCATGGGTCAATATAGAGCGTGCGCAACGAGACAGGGCCGCGGCAGGAGAGTTCATGGCGATCGCCTGCAGGCAGCCACACGGCGCGCTGTGGCGGCACGACGAAGCACATCGTTTCCGCCACCACCGACATTACGCCGGAAGAAGCGTAAAGCAGCTGGCTCCGCTCATGATGATGCATCGGATCGACGAACCCCGAAGGATATTCATCGATCAGGCCGATGACGGGGCGCTTCGCCAGCGCATGATCGCCGCTATGTTTCATGGCCCAGTCTCAACAGATTAATCCAAACTGTCGCATGATGGCGCTTATCGGCGGAATGGCAAAGCAATCAGGGCGGCTTGGCCTATTCTCGAAGAAGTCCGGCCCGAACGCGACAGGGCCGAAACATCCTGCGGCTGTGGTGGGGAAGGACATGCTCCACGCGGTGCTGTGGCCGAGGCGATATGGTCCTCTAGATGCCGTAATGGGCCGGTGTCTCAAGGGTAGCCATATTGGGTGGCTGTCTCTCAGAATGATGATGTTGGAAACGGGATCCGAGCGATCGGCCCCAAGCATCCTGTGAGGAACAACCATGGAGCATTAGGCAGGGATCGATGTCTCTGAAAGAGAGCAGCCTGTGCGTCGTCGATGCGAAGGGCAAGGTCGGGTGCAGTGCTGTGGCTGCTTCGGCAGATCATGCTTCCTAGATTGATCTGCCGGCTTTGGATCTGATGGCCTGGTGTGGCAGCCCTCGTGCTGACCACGGACAGGAGCATGATCCCGGCGACGAGATATCGTTCAGAGGGACTTGACGATCAAAGCCCCATTACACAAGCCCGAAAGAAATGCAGCGTCCCTGTTGTAACATTACGGCCCTCCAATTTGGCGAGATAAAGGGATAATGCAACCATTCCACTGAGCAAGGCCGATCTGATCTTAGTGGATCAAACTCTCAGAAGTGGCGTCCATTTTGCGTCAGACGCCGCATTGGCGATGACGCTTTCCACGAAGGCCATCGTGCGCATTCCATCTTTGACTGAGGGGAACCAGTCTGTTCTGTCTGGCAATACAAGTTCAGCATTCCTGCCTGATCGTATAGTGGCAGCAAATGCCCTGTATATGTTGCCGAATGCCTCCAAATAGCCTTCAGGATGTCCAGCCGGGGTGCGCAATCGGCCAATTGTTCCCTCAGTGAGGCCGGGGCCGCCGGCACGAACCAGTTCGGCGGGACGATCCAGCCAGCGTACCGTCAACGTATTGGGTTCCATCTGGGCCCATTCCAGTCCGCCATGTTCGCCATGGATGCGCAATTTCAGGCCGTTTTCATCGCCCGCGGCCACTTGGGTCGCCTTCAAAATGCCGCGCGCTCCTCCGGTGAAGCGCAGCAATACGCTGACATCATCGTCAAGCCGCCTGCCCGTCACATGGGTGGTAAGGTCAGCGCACAATGTCTCGACGCGCAGGCCCGAAACATGCTCTGCAAGATGAAATGCATGCGTGCCGATATCGCCAAGGCATCCGCCAAGCCCCGCGCGGGCGGGATCCGTGCGCCACTCGGCCTGCTTATTGCCGTCGCGGTCGATCGGGCGGCTCAGCCAGCCTTGCGAATATTCGACTTGAACCAAGCGGATTGCTCCAAGATCGCCGCGCGCCACTCTAGCTCGCGCTTCCTCGACCATCGGATAGCCGCTGTAAGTAAAGGCGAGCGCATAGTGGGTGCCCGCCCTGCCGGCGGCCGTCGCGATAGCCTGCGCTTCCTTCAGGTTCAGCGCCATGGGTTTTTCGCAGAGGACGTGGAAGCCTGCGTCCAACGCGGCGATCGACATCGGCATATGCAGATGATTGGGGGTCACGATGGCGACGGCATCGATGCGCTGTTCTGGCGGTAATGCTTTCTCGCCCTCCAGCATGGCTTCCAGCGAATCATATATGCGAGTGGGCTCAATGCCCAATTTCTCGCCCGAACGGCGATTGCGGTCGCTATCACTGCTGAACGCGCCCGCGACCAATTGCCATTCTCCATCCAGCGCCGCCGCAGCTCTGTGAATCGCGCCGATGAATGCGCCTTCGCCGCCGCCTGCCATGCCCAGGCGCAATGCTCGCCATTTAGCCATTCGCTATCCTCCGTCCGCCGGGGCCTGAAAATCTCTTTTATTCTCTGGCCTTGATCTCACCCTGTTTACCGGTAAATAACATGCAAAGAAAAACAAGAGGAGAGTCGAGGGTGATGAGGGTAGATCGCCTGAGCCTGATGGTAGCTGCCATATTTGGCAGCCTTGCATCCATCGCGCCCTCTAATGCGCAGACCGCTCCGGCGGCTCCTCCGGCCTTTGCGGCCTGCCGCGCATGCCACAATGTCCAGAAAGATGGGAAGAACGGTATAGGTCCCAATCTTTATGGCGTGGTGGACCGTCCGGCAGCATCGCTTCCCGGCTTCAACTATTCGTCCGCGCTCAAGGCGACGAAACTGCGGTGGGATGAAAAGGCGCTGGACGAATTTCTGGCCGCGCCGATGAAGAAGGTGCCTGGAACCCGGATGCCGATTGCCATGCCCGACGCGGCCAAACGTGCAGCGATCATCGCTTATCTGAAGAGTACGAAATGACCGTAGGGCGGCAGGCCATGCGCGGTCCGGCCATCTTTCTGGCGCAGTTCATGGGCGACACGGCGCCCTTTGATACGCTGGGCAATGCCGCCCGCTGGATGGCGGAGGCCGGCTACAAGGGCGTGCAGGTACCCACCAGGGATGCGCGCTGCATGGACCTGGCACTTGCGGCTGAAAGCCAGAGCTATTGTGACGAACTGATCGGCCGATGCCGGGATGCGGGCGTCGAGATCACCGAGCTGTCGACCCATTTGCAGGGCCAACTGGTCGCGGTTCACCCTGCCTATGACCAGGCCTTCGACATATTCGCGCCTGTCGAACTGCGTGGAAAGCCCGCCGAGCGGCAAGCGTGGGCCGTCGAACAGCTGAAGCTGGCTGCGAAAGCGAGCCGGCGACTTGGCCTTTCTGCTCATGCGACCTTTTCCGGAGCCTTCGCCTGGCCCTTCGTCTATCCTTGGCCGCAACGTCCTGCGGGGCTGGTCGAGGAGGCCTTTGCGGAACTTGGAAAGCGCTGGCGGCCCATTCTCGATGCTTTCGAGGAGGAAGGCGTCGACCTCTGCTTCGAACTGCATCCGGGTGAAGATCTGCACGATGGCCTGACCTTCGAGCGATTTCTGGACAAGGTGGACGGGCACAAGCGCGCCAATATCCTCTATGATCCCAGTCATTTCATGTTGCAGGCGATGGACTATCTGCAGTTCATCGACATCTATCACGAGCGGATCAGGATGTTTCACGTCAAGGACGCGGAACTCAACCCGACCGGCCGGGCCGGTGTGTATGGCGGTTACGCGGACTGGATCGACCGCCCGGGACGGTTCCGCTCGCTGGGAGACGGTCAGGTCGACTTTACCGGCATATTCTCGCGCCTCACTCAATATGGCTACAGTGGCTGGGCCGTCCTCGAATGGGAATGTTGCCTGAAACATCCCGAAGACGGCGCGCGCGAGGGAGCAGCCTTCATCGAGGCGCACATGATCCGCCAGCCGGAGCGGGCCTTCGACGATTTCGCAGGGGGCGGCGATCCCGCCGACAACCGGCGCTGGCTGGGCCTGACCTGAGGGAAGGCAGGGTCCTGATCCAGAAAAAGACAGAACAGGACGAGGCGAGAGGAGAGGGGATGACGGAATTTAATCGGCGCAGGCTGTTCTGGCTAAGCGTTCTCGCGCTTTTCACGGCCTCGGTCAGCGCGTCGCTGCGCGCTGCGGTGGCGAGCAGTCTAAAAGCAGAATGGATCGATCCGATCGCACCCATTGCGGCGGGGGAACTGATCGGAGCGGCATTAGGCTCGGCCTTTCTCGGCTTCGCCGTCACGCTCTTCATCACCAGCGCGCTGCTGGACCGGATAGGCATGCG
This sequence comes from Sphingomonas oleivorans, assembly GCF_003050615.1. Classification (GTDB taxonomy): domain Bacteria; phylum Pseudomonadota; class Alphaproteobacteria; order Sphingomonadales; family Sphingomonadaceae; genus Sphingomonas_H; species Sphingomonas_H oleivorans. The sequence continues at coordinate 61,153 of NZ_NWBU01000006.1, forward strand.
CCGAATGTTGATGGGTTGCGGTCTCTGTTTCCTCATCGGTACCGCCTTGATCGTCGGCGCCGGGGCGCTCGCCAGCGGCATGACCATTTACCGCCTTGTGTGGCTAGGGATGTTGCTGAGCGGCATCGGGTGGGGCCTTGCCGAAGCATCGATCAACCCGCTGACCGCGCGGCTCTATCCGGAAGATACCACGCACCGGCTGAACGTGCTTCACGCCTGGTATCCAGGCGGGCTGATTGTCGGCGGCCTTTCCGGGGTTTTCCTTGCCTCGATGCTGCCCTGGCAGGCGATCATGGCGCTGGTGTTCCTGCCTGCTCTGGGCGTTGTCGCCATCGCCGCAACCACCCATTTCCCCGCGCGGCCTGCCCTTGCCCGGGATGGGAGGACGAAGGACATGATGCTGGAGGTTTTCCGCCGGCCGAGTTTCTTCGTCTGGTTCGGTGCCATGTTCCTGACGGCTTCCTCCGAACTGGCGCCGGGACAATGGATCGACGTCGCGCTCACCAACAGGGTCGGCATGCGCGGCATATTGCTGCTGGTCTATGTCAGCGCGCTGATGTTTGTGTTCCGCCACTTTGCCGGACGTCTGGCGGGCCGCCTGTCCAACCCGGGTCTGTTGTGGATTTCCAGCCTTTTCGCCGCCATCGGCCTGTTCCTCCTGTCTCGGGCCCAATCGCCGGTCGCTGCCATCGCCGCGTCGACCGTCTGGGGACTGGGTGTCTGCGCCATGTGGCCGACCATGCTGGCGTCTGTGGCGGAGCGCTACCCGAAGGGCGATGCCTGGGCGCTGGGCCTGGTCGGGTCGGCCGGCGCGCTCGCCAGCTTCTTCGTGCTGCCGCGCCTGGGAGAGATGTTCGATCAAGCGAAGGTGGAAATAGCGGGCGGGCCGGAAGCCTTCACCCGGCTAAGTGGGGCGGCACTGCGGCAGGTTGAAGATGCCGCGGCATCTCAGTCCTTTGCCAGGCTGACGCTGGTGCCGTTGATCCTGCTGATCGTCTTCGGCCTGATCTGGGCAGCCGAACGGCGAGCCAATCGGCGCGCGGCTCGTCTTGCAGAGGGTACTGCATGACCATCTCACGCAGGACAATGATCGCGGCAGGCCTTGCCTCGGCAGCCGTGCCCGCTCTCGCGGCCGCTGCCGGAGAGAAAAATTCTAACGCTGCCTTTTTCTCGCTCGGCTATGCGCCGCACGAAGGAAGCTTCGCCAGCCGAGGCGACCTGATCAACCAGATCGCCTTCGCGGCTGATCAGGGCTTCCGTGCCTGGGAAGATAATGAGGCCCGGAAACGGCCGGTCGAACAGCAGAATGCAATGGCCCGCGCGCTGGCGCAGCGTGGCATGACCATGGGCGTGTTCGTCGCCAGCATGCCCAAATGGTCGGAATTCCGCCCTCTTCTGGGAAGCAATGATGATGCGGAGCGCGAGGCTTTCCTTGCCAACATCCGCACGTCGGTCGAAGTCGCCAAGCGGCTGAATGCCAAGCATATGACGATCGTGCCCGGCTTCATGGACAGGCGTGTACCGGAGGACATCCAGACGGGCCGTATCATCGATCTCATGCGCCGCGCGGGCGACATTGTAGCGCCACACGGACTGGTGCTGGTGATGGAGCCGCTTAACACGCGCACCAATCACCCCGGCGTGTTCATGCAGTCGATCGCGCAGGGCTATGCCGTAGCGCGAGGCGCCGACAGCCCAGGGATCAAGATATTGGCTGATCTGTATCATGAGCAGATTCAGTCCGGCAATCTGATCCCGACGCTCGACGCTTGCTGGGCGGAAGTCGGCTATATCCAGTTCGGCGACAATCCCGGCCGCAAGGAACCGGGCACCGGCGAAATCAACTACGCAAATATCGTTCGCTGGCTGCGAGCGCGCCGCTACGCGGGCGTAATCGGCATGGAACATGGCAATTCGCTCGATGGGCACGCGGGCGAGGACCGCCTGATCGCCGCCTATCGCGCCATAGACAAGATTTGAGGGGAGCGAGGGGAATGAAAGGCATGCGCATCGGGATGGCGATGGCGAGCGGCATAGTTGCCGTCTTCGGCACGCTGGCGAACGCACAGGAGAAGCCGGGCTTCAAGGACACGCCGATCCTGCCCGGCGGAACATGGCATGTCCACGATCCGGACCGCCCGGCGCCTGCCGTGGTGACGCCCGCTGCCAAGCCGGGCGGCGCGCCGTCCGACGCCATCATCCTGTTCGATGGTACGTCGCTCGACGCCTGGCGGGGCGAGCGGGGGCCGTGGATCGTCGAGAAGGGCATATTGACGGTTCCGCCCCGCTCCCAAAGCGGCGGCGAGAACAACCTCGTCACCAAACAGGATTTCGGCGACGTCCAGCTGCATCTGGAGTTCCGCTCACCCTCCCCACCGCAGAAAAGTTCGCAGGACCGGGGCAACAGCGGCGTCTGGTTCATGCAGCGCTACGAGGTTCAGATCCTGGATGGCTACCAAAACCCGACTTATGCCGACGGAACGGTGGGGGCGGTCTATGCGTGGAAGCCGCCGCTGATCAATCCGTCCCGACGACCCGGTGAATGGCAAAGCTACGACATTATTTTTGAACGTCCCCGCTTCGCAGCTGACGGCAGTTTGATGCGACCTGCCTATGTCACCGTCCTGCTGAACGGCGTGTTGGTGCAGAATCATCAGGCGATGCTGGGCAGCACGGTATGGCGCAAGATCGCGCAATATGAGCCTCATGGCGACAAGGCTCCGATCCAGTTGCAAGACCATGATTCCCCGGTGTCGTTCCGCAACATCTGGGTCCGCCCGCTTCCCGAAGCAGCCATCGCGCAGGATCTCGGGAGGGCAGGGCAGTGATCGGCCGCAGGACAGCGCTGGCCGGCATGGTCGCCATGTTCGGAACGCAGCTTTTCGCCCCGATCGCTAGGGCGGCGGGCGTCTTCCCCGCAGGTCCGGTGCCCGTCATCAGCCAGGGCGCGCCGAGCATCCAGGTCTTCACGCCCTCGCAACATGCGCTGATGACAGCGCTCAGCGAACGGATCATTCCCACGACCGATACCCCGGGCGCGATCGCCGCAGGCGTGCCAGCCTATATCGAAAAGCTGCTGGCCGACTGGGCGGCGCCCGACGACCGTAAGCCGATCGTCGCCGGGCTGGACGCGATCGAGGCGCGCAGCCTGCGCGATTATAAGCTGCCGGCCAGCCGCGCCACCCCCGAGCAGCAGGACGCGCTGCTCACCCTGGCGATGAACAAGGAGATACCGCATGGCGAGGATTTCTTCGAAGCATTCCGCCAGCTGGTCATAGTCGGCTACTACACGTCGGAAATAGGCATCACGCAGGAATGCGAATATTTGCCGGTGCCCGGCGAATATAACGGCGCCTTTCCCTATTCCCAGGTCAACAAAGTCTACTCCGCATGATCACCGGTCGTCGCAATTTCATGGCGGGTGCCGGTGGTGTCGCGGCACTGGCCTGGCTGCCCTTTGGTGCCGAAACCGCCGCGGCGGCGCGGATCAAGACAATCGGCCTCCAACTCTACACTGTGCGCGAGATGTTCGCGGCCGATCCGGTCGGCACGCTCCAAAAAGTCGCCAGGATCGGCTATCGTGAGGTGGAATATGGCGGCGGGGGATATGACGCCATGGACCATCGCCTGCTGCGCCGGACGATGGACCGGCTGGGCCTCAAATGCCCCTCGATCCATCTCAGCTATGATGCGCTGATCGACCGGTTCGATGCCTGCGTTGATATCGCCAAGACGCTGGGTGCCGACACGATCGTCCTGCCCTACATGGTCGATGCACATCGCACCGCCGAAGCGTGGCAAACCACGCTGCTCAATTTCAACCGTTTTGCCGAGCAGTTGAAAAAGGTCGGGCTGGGCTTTGCCTACCATAATCACGATTTCGAATTCACCATCAAACCCGGCGGCGTCAGCCTGTTCGACCGGCTGGTCAAGGAGGTGGACCCCGCGCTCGTCAAGATCGAGCTCGATCTTTACTGGGCCATTCATGCGGGGCAGGATCCGCAGGCGCTGATCCGCAGGCTCGCGGGCCGCATCTATTCCTATCATGTCAAGGACATGCGCGCCGATCGCAGCATGACGTCGGTGGGAGCCGGAACGATCGATTTCGCCGGCATCTTCAAGCTGAACGAGATGGCCGGCGTGCGGCATTTCTATGTCGAAAACGACCAGTCGCCCGCTCCCTACATAGCCGACATCAGCAAGAGCTTCGAGACGCTGCGCGCATTGCGCTTCTGACTTGCATCGAAGAGGAGAGGATCAACATGGCATCGACCGACAGGTTCGACGCAATAGTCATCGGTTCGGGCATAAGCGGCGGCTGGGCCGCGAAGGAACTGACCGAGAAGGGGCTGCGCGTCCTGATGCTGGACCGCGGCTTCATGGTGGAGCATGGCGAAGGCTATACCTATGACGGCAAGCCCGCCTATGAAGTGCCGGCGCGCAACATCATGCCGAAGCCGCTGGAGGAAAGCGATTATTTCATCGCAAAGCACGGCTATGTAGCGCCCAGCAACCAGGCTTTCTACAATAATGATCGGCTGAACCCCTATGCCTATGACGAGAGTAGCAAATTCTACTGGATCCGGCCCGCTGCGGTAGGGGGCAAGTCGCTCATCTGGGGGCGCTGGTGCTTTCGCTGGAGTCCCGACGATTTCGAGGCGAACAAGCGGGAAGGAATCGGCGGTGACTGGCCGATCCGCTATGACGACCTGGCACCTTGGTACGGCTATGTCGAAAAATATGCCGGCGTGTCGGGATCCCGGGAAAATCTGCCCTATTTGCCCGACAGCGAATTTCAGCCGCCGATGCCGATGAACGTGGCGGAAAAATGGATGAAACAGCGGCTGGAGACGGAATTTCCCGGTCGCAAGCTGATCCATGCCCGTCTGTCCAACATGACGGAGGACAAGCCGGAGCAGAACCGCACCAAATGCCAGTTCCGCAATCAATGCCGCAATGGCTGTTCCTTCGGCGCCTATTTCTCGACTCAGGCTGTGACATTGCCCGCAGCGCGCGCGACCGGGCGCCTCACCTTGCGCTCTGACGCGGTGGTCACCGGCCTCGACTATGACCCGGGGACCAGACGGGTCACGGGCGTCCGGTTCATCGACGCCAAAACGGGCCAGGCGGAGGCGGTGAGTGCACGGCTCGTCTTTCTCTGCGCGTCGGCCATGGCGTCGACGCAAATCCTCATGAACTCACGTGCGCCGGGCAGCGGTCGCAGCCATTTCGATTCGAGTGGTACGCTAGGCCGTTATGTCATGGATCATATCCTGCGCGTGGAAATCAGCGGCGATATTCCCGGAATGGAGGAATATATCGAATATGGCCGCCGGCCCGGCGGCGTATATGTGCCTCGCTTCCGCAACATCGGCAAGGACGACGGGGTAGGCTTCAGGCGCGGTTACGGCTATCAGGGCAGCGCCCATCGCGAACCTGCCGAACCGGTCGGTTTCGGCGCATCCATGAAGCAGGGCATGCGGCGCTATGGCGGGTGGAAATTCAGCTTCGGGGCCTTTGGCGAATGCCTGCCCTATGAGGACAATCATGTGTCGCTCCATCCCGACAAGGTCGATCGTTTCGGCGTTCCCCTGATGCGGTTCAACGTCACGTTCCGCGACAATGAGCTTCGCATGATGGCCGACGCGCGCGAGGAGGGCGAAAAGATGCTGCGCAAGGCCGGGCTGCAGAATGTCAAGAGTGAGGAAAAGGAGCATGTGCCCGGCGACGCCATCCACGAAATGGGCGGCGCGCGTATGGGGACGGATCCGCGCGCATCGGTGCTCAATCGCTGGAGCCAGGCGCATGACGCAGCCAACCTGTTCGTCACCGACGGCGCGCAGATGGCTTCCATATCCTGCGTCAATCCTTCGCTGACGTTCATGGCCTTGACCGCGCGTGCCGCCGATCATGCAGTCAGGGGGCTAAGGGAGGGCATGATCTGATCGGCAAAGGGGATGCCATGACCTCTCCGCTCGCGGGCTATGAAGATGCGGGGAACACGCTATGAGGGGCGGGGAGGGAATGGACCCGATGGCGAAACGAAGACGGCATGCCGTAACGATCCGCGCGGTGGCGGAACGGGCGGGTGTGTCCGCCATGACCGTGTCCAACGTGGTTAATGGCGCCGGCCGTGCGAGCGCCGCCACCGTCGCAACGGTACATGCGGCGATCGCGGAGCTGGGATATGTGCCTAACTTGACCGCAAGGCGGCTGGCCAAGGCGCGGGCCACCACCGTAGGCCTTGTCTACAGCGACAGGCGCACGCCGTTTCTGGATGCCGTGCTGGTCGGCACGCTGCGCGCGACCAATGCCCATGGCCTCCAGCTGATCCTGCGCGACGGGGAGGGCGTGACCAGGGGCGAGGCGGAGGGCATCGCCAGGGATCTGGTGCGCAGCGGCGCCGACGCGCTTCTGCTCATTCCGCCTTTCGCGGAACTGCTGAGCGGGTCTGCCGTCCTTGCTAAGCTGGGCGTGCCGGTGGCGGCCATCGCAACCGGGACTGCACTGCCCGACGTCACGACCGTCAGAATCGACAATCGCGCGGCGATGTTTTCCATAACCGAACGGGTCATCGCGAGGGGGCATCGCCGGATCGCCTATGTCGCCGGTCCCGATCACTATAGCGTAGTGGCGGCCAGGCTCGAAGGCTTCCGCGATGCTCTGCGGAAACATGCCATCGCCGAAGATTCGCAGCTATTGTTGCATCACAGCGAATTCGACTATGCATCGGGCGTTGCTGCGGGGCGGGTGCTTCTGGAGCGGCATGACCGGCCGACGGCAATCATCTGCAGCAGCGACGATCTGGCTGCGGGCGTGATCGCGCAGGCGAACCGCACGGGCCTGCGACTGCCAGTCGACCTTGCGGTGACGGGATTCGACGACACCATCCTGGCGTCGCGCATCTGGCCGCCGCTGACTGTGGTGCGCCAGCCGGTGGAGGACATGGCCTTTCGCGCGACCCAATGCCTGATCGCTGCGCTGGGCAAAGCCGACGACGCCGGCGCGCCGAGCGACGAAATCTTCGATCATGACATATTGGAGCGCGAATCCACGTCGGTCACCATGCCGTGCACAGGCGATCCGCCCCGGTGCGATGCCTGACCGTCCATCTTCACCGGATGGAGTCCTGTTCTCCGCCATTGTTGCAAAGGGAACAGTGCTATGGAGACCAGCCGGAGGGAAATTGCCGCGATGATCCCGCTTGGCGGCGCGAGCGCTGCACTTTCCTCCTCCATTGCGGCCGTGCCTCCAATCGAGGCGAACTGGTACGCCATGTGTTCATTTGCCTAGGTGGCGTGGACAAATTTGAGCCAGTATCTGGCGATGGCGATATGGACCATTCCGAGGAAGTTGTTAGCCAGTTGGTCGTAGCGGGTGGCAATGGCGCGGTTGATCTTGAGGTGGCCGAACATGCGCTCGATGCGGTTGCGCTGCTTGTAGAGCGCCCGGTCATGCTCGATCTTCACCCGGCGATTTGATCGGCCGGGAATGACGGCCTCGATCTTCCGTTCGGCAAGGTCGGCACGGATGGCGTCGGCATCATAACCCTTGTCTGCAAGTAGAGCGTCTGGCGCGCGCTCGGGCAGATCGATCAGGGCGTCATATGCCTTACAGTCTGCCGCTTCGCCGCCCGTCAGGTGGAAGGCGATTGGTCGTCCGAGGGCATCAGCCAGGCAGTGAAGCTTACTGGTGAACCCGCCCCGCGAGCGGCCAAGAGCGCGTTGATGAGTCCCCCTTTTCCGCCCGCTGCCGAGACGTGGGCGCGAACTGTGGTGCTGTCGATGCTGTAATGGCCGCTGTCCGCCATGATCTCGGCCAGCGTTACCGCCACGGTTTCCCAGACCCCGGCTTCGCTCCAGCGTCGGAAGCGGCGATAGATGGTGTTCCAGCTGCCATATTTGGGCGGAACGTCTCGCCATGGCGCACCGCACCAGAGCCGCCAGAGTATGCCGTTGATGATCGCACGGTTCTGCTCAGGTCGCCTGCCTCGGCCACGATTTTCAGGCTCGATCGGCAGCAAGCCCTTCAAAATACGCCATTCCGCTTCAGTTAGATCGCCTCGGCTCAAGCCCGCTTCCAAAAAGCAGCCTTGAATCAACCTCATTGCCTTGCGTCAACCTCGCCCTGCACCGCCATCAGCAGATGGCCTGACAGATTGATTGCGAAGGCCACCATTTTGCGAAATAAGTCCGCCGATGACCGTCATGCCGATAAACGAAACCGTGCCAAAGGCATCGACGTTGAAGCTGGCGGTAATGGGATTCCTGACCCTCTGGTGTCCCTATATTTTCGTGTGGCTCATTCAAAAGCCAGAATACCCAAGGACCTTCCGTCGAGTTTTCACCGCGTGGGCGATCTTCTGGTGCGTCTGCGCAGTTCTGTTCTTCGTTGTGCAATTCGTAACGGGCGATTACCCCCGATAGCTAAGGCCGCTTGAAACCCTGAATTTGTCCACGCCGCCTAGCATTACAGTTGCATATTGGATTGGAGATGAGCTTTGCGTGCGGCGACTTGATGCGCACGCCGCCAACAAGGCCATGCGATGATGCGAGCTGGTTCGATACGACGCTGCGCAAACTTGCCAGCCCAAGAGCTGAAATGATGGTCCGGCTTGATCCCCAGAACATAGGCTTTGCAAGCGTGCCGCAAGGCCATTTCGATATGCCGACGCCATACACTGCGTCCGCTGCGACCCAAGAGAAGGGAACATTCGCCGCCAACGCGCGGCATATCATCTGAACAGCCAACGCCGGCTTGGTGGCAAAAGTCGCGCCGTCGGGGACGTGGGTAGCGGCAAGCCGCGCGGGATCTCCGGTCCAACTCTTGGGCAGGTATAGCGCTCGATCAAAGCGTGCCCTGGAGCGGACACATGAGCCGAAAATGCAACTGTAACGCTAATCCGAGGCGCAATATCCCTGCGCCACATCCGTGATATGCTTCATCCAAATCACGATTGGCCCGGGCGCAATAGTCTTTGTCCCATCTGATGCAGGCATTGTAGAAGCGAAATATTAATAAAGTGCCTGGATCGGCCGAATATTAAAAATGGAATGCGCTCGAGATTGACTCTCTGCGGACAAGGCGGCTGCCCGGTCCAATTGCGCTTTGGTTGTCCTTATAATTCACTCAACTTTTTAGGCCATTGCCGAACTGTGCGGGCCAATTGAAGGGATCATGCAAGTGGAAGCGTCCATTGCCTTGAATGAACTCGATCCTCAAATCGCTGCTTTCATTGCGCAAATGGGAAAGGGATGGGCGCAGCATAAGGCGCTGGATACCGTATCGTTTCCCGAAGCGCGCCATATCGCCGAACAGGTTCGCGCGCCATGGATCCAGGGCGGGCCCCAAATGGCGCTTACGACAGAGCTCGCAATTCCTTTTGGCGAGGATACCATACCCGTTCGAATTCATCGGCCCATCAAAGATGCCGGCGCTCTGCCTGCCCTTGTCTATCTGCATGGGGGCGGCTGGACGATCTTCAGTATCAACACGCATGATCGCCTGATGCGCGAATATGCCTCGCGCGCCGGAATTTGCGTGATCGGCGTCGATTATTCGCTGTCGCCGGAAGTGCGGTTTCCGCGCGCGCTCGAGGAAACGATCGAAGTGGTCCGTTGGCTGCGGCGCCACGGCGGCGAACAGGGCATCGATCCCGATCGGCTTGCAACGGGCGGCGATTCAGCCGGAGCAAATCTCGCCATTGCGACAGCAATTCATCTGCGCGACGCGGAGCAGCCGCAGGCGGTGAAGGCAATGCTGCTCAACTACGGCGCCTTCGACACGGATTGCCACAATGCGTCCTATGAGCGGTTTGGCGGACCCGCCTTCATGCTCGGCGGCCAGGAGATGGAAGATTTCTGGAAAAATTATCTTGGCGAGGATTTCGGCAAGCGCCTGCCTTTGGCCTGTCCGCTACATGCCGAGCTATCCGGGTTGCCGCCCGCATTCCTGTGCATTCCGAATTGCGACGTGCTTCTCGACGAAAATCTGGAAATGGAAAAGCGGCTTCGCGCGGCAGGCGTGGACACAACAGCCAGGATCTATGAAGGCGCATCGCACAGTTTCTTGGAAGCCGTGTCGATCGCCGAGGTCGCCGACCGTGCCCTGAGCGAAGCCTCTGAATGGCTGGATGAAAGCTTGCGCCGTTAGGGCCTGTTTGAGGACGGGGCGGCTGAGGCCGGCTCGCATTATAGTATAGTCCTGCCGCCGGGTTTCGATCAGCCGCTGCGCCTTCGCGTTCGTGGCGAACCCGTGCAGGTCGAGTGTAACCGCGTGCGATTGCCATTCCGGAACGAACCCTCCCGGAATGGCAATCATAACGGACGGCAGGGCGCCCGGCGGAAACTCTTTCTGCAATGCCGGACAAGATCGGTGCTGCGAACGGCATTAGCGTGCCGATGCTGCTCGCTTCCCGATTGCGAAAGGAATGCCTCATGCCGGTGCTCGCTTCCCTCCCTCCGGTCACGACCGCGGCGGCGTGGCGCGGCGATCGTCTGAGCGAGAGCGAGGAATGGATCTATCGCCTATCCGAGGCGCAGGTCGCCGAGCTGGAGGGGCTGGGCCGGCGCTTCGTCGAGGCGGACCCGGACCTGCGGAGCGTGACCGCGGACGAATATCCGCTGATCGAATGTGCCGAGGCGGTCGCGTGCTGGGGCAGGGACGTCGATTATGGGCGGGGCTTCGTGCTGGTGCGGGGGCTGCGTACGCATCTCTATTCGGACGCGCTGTCGGCGGCGATCTATTACATCCTCGGGCTGCACATGGGCGATCCCATTCGCCAGAATGAGATGGGCGACCTGATCGACCATGTCTATGCGACATCGGATAAGACGATGGACGATCCGACCGCGCTGTCGTCGAAAGTGCGCGACAAGCTCGTCTATCATTCCGACAGTTCGGACGTGGTGGCGCTGATGTGCCTGCGCCCGGCCAAGGCAGGGGGCGCATCGTGCCTCGTCTCGGGTGCGGAGATCTATAACGAGATCCTGCGCCGGCGTCCGGACCTCGCGCCGCTGCTGCTGGAGCCCTTCCACTGGGACTGGCGGCGGCAGGACCATAATGCACCCGCCGACACCTATCAGTCGCCGATCGTCAGCATGGTCGACGGTGTGTTCAGCATGTATGCCGGCTCGCTCTACATCCTGACGGCGCAGGAATATCCGGGCGTGCCGCAGCTCACCGCCGATCAGATCGAGGTGCTGCGGCTGTTCGACGAGATTACCTATGAGCCCGGCATGGCGATCGAGATGGATTTCCGCCCCGGCGATATCCAGTGGCTTTCCAATTATGCCGCGCTGCATGCGCGGACGGCGTTCACCGACTATCCCGAGCCGCAGCGCAGGCGGCATCTGCTGCGTCTATGGCTGAGCCGGCAGTCGGGGCGGCCGGTGGTGCCGGGCTTCGGCAAGAACGGCGTGGTGCAGCATCGCGCCGCGCCGCGGGACGGCGGGGCGGAGCATCCTGAGGGACATTTTGATATTCTGTCCGTGTCGGTGCCGCGGCTGATTTCCTGAGCGGTGCGCAAGACGGGCCAAGCGCCCGTTCGCGCGTCAGTCCGGAAAGGCGGTCGAGAGCGACAGCGCGGACCAGCGGTCCATCTCGGCCATCACCAGATCGAAATGCTCGCGGCTATGGCGCAGCGCATCCTCGCCCAGGAACAAGTGGACGGGCGGTTCGGGGGCATCGAGCGCGTCGAGGATCGCGGCGGCGGCGCGGGCGGGATCGCCACGCTCCTGACCGCGCGACGCGGCGAGGATGCGCTTCGAATTTCGCGCGCCATCGTCATAGTCGGGGATGGTGCGCGCGGCTTCGGCGAGCGCGGGGCCGGCGAAGCCGGTGCGGAAGCCGCCGGGCGCGACATTGGTGACGCGGATGCCGAGCGGCGCAACTTCCTGCGCAAGCGTCTGGCCGATGCACTCCATCGCATATTTGCTGGCGCCATAGATGGCGGTCCCCGCCCAGGGCGCGAAGCCGCTCATCGAGGTGATGTTCACGATATGGCCGGCGCGGCGCGCGCGCATCGCTGGAAGCACCGCCTGGATCATGGCGATCGGGCCGAACAGGTTGACCTCGAAGAGCGCGCGCGCCTGATCGAGATCGGTCTCCTCGATCGCGCCGACCAGGCCATAGCCGGCATTGTTGACCAGCCGGTCGATCGTGCCGAGCGCATCCTGGGCGACGACGACCGTGTGAGCGGCCGCGCCGGGCTCGGCAAGGTCGAGGAAGAGGCCGGTGGCGCGGCCGGGCGCCAGCGCCTCGAAGGCGAGGCGATCCGCCTCGCGACGCGTGGTGCCCACCACCCGGTCGCCGCGGTCGAGCGCCGCGCTCGCCAGCGCCCGGCCGAGGCCGCCGCTTACCCCCGTAATCAGCCAGTTGGTCAACTATGTCCCCCCGATGCGCAATGGGGTGTAGGATAAGAGACGCGGATAGGCCCGCTCTTGCCGGAGGTGGCCACAAAAGTTGGCGCGCCGCGCATCTGGCCGGATCGAGCTTGCGGGCGGGCGTCCGGCCATGCTCGTCTTGGCTCCTTGCGGAATAGGGGGAGCGCGATGGCGATCCAGATTCTCGGTTCCATCAATATCGACCTCATCGCCTCCGTTGCGGCGCTGCCCCGGCCGGGTGAGACGGTTCTTGCCCATGAGACGGTGCGCCTGCCGGGCGGCAAGGGCGCGAACCAGGCGGTGGCGGCGGCGCGCATGGGGGGCTCGGCCGCGATGTTGGCCGCCGTGGGGCGGGATGAGGCCGGCGGCTGGATGATCGGAAATTTGCGGGCCGAAGGGGTGGACGTATCCGGCGTGCAGGCCTTGGACGAGGTGGCGACGGGCACCGCCTTCATCGCCGTCGATGCATCGGCGGAGAACCAGATCATCGTGGCGGCAGGGGCGAATGCGCGGATCGAGCCGCGGCTCCTGCTGCCGCCGGCCGTCGACACGCGGGTGCTGCTCGCGCAGCTCGAGGTGCCGGTCGCCACAATATTGGCATTCTTCACGGCGGCCGGGGCGAAAGGCCGGTGCCGGCTCCTGAATGCCGCGCCGGCGCTGCCCGAGGCAGCCGCCCTGTTCGCCGAGACCGATATATTGGTCGTGAACCAGCATGAGCTGGTGCATTATCTGGGCCGCTCGCACGCTCCGGCGGGACCGGAGGAGGCGCTTGCCGCGCGGGCGTTGCTCACCGCCCCGGATCAGGTGGTGGTGGTGACGCTCGGCGCCGGGGGCGCGGTGGCGGTGCGCATCGACGGGCATTTCCATGCGCCGGCCGTGCCGGTGGTGCCGGTCGACACGATCGGGGCCGGAGACTGTTTCGTCGGCGCGCTCGCGGCGCTGCTCGACGAGGGGCGGTCGGTGGAGGCGGCGCTCCCGGTCGCCAACGTTGCCGCGGCGTTGTGCACGCTGGCGCGAGGGGCGGCGCCGGCGATGCCGCGGCGCGCGGCGGTCGAGGCCTTTCTCGACGGCGCAACAGAACATGCGCGCACGATCAAGAAGCGGGAAGGAGCCGCGATAAGCTGACCGGACTAGAGCATTTTCAAGTCGGGCGGAATCGCCTGGCGGCTCGGAAAATGCGGGAAACAAAGGGGAATTGGAGCATGTTGTGATTAGATCTAATCACAACATGCTCTAGAGCGGGGTTTGCTGGCGATGACGACCGAGTTCGAACCGACGCCTTTCGGTCTGCCTTCGGATGGAGGCGGCAAGGATCTGGGCGTGTTCATGCCGATGGCCAATGGTGGCTGGATCCTGTCCAAGAATGCGCCGCCCCTCGATGGTTCCTATGCGTATAACCGCAAGGTCGCGTTGCTCGCCGAGGAGGCGGGGCTCGACTTCATCATGTCGATGGCGAAATATCGCGGCTATGGTGGCGAGACGCATCACTGGGAAAATACGCTCGATCCTACCGCAATGATGTCCGCGCTGGCCGAGGCGACCAGCCGGGTGAAGGTGTGGACTACCGTCCATACCATCCTCCAGAACCCTGCCGTCGTCGCCAAGATGATCGCGACGCTCGATCAGATCAGCAACGGCCGTGCCGGGCTGAATGTGGTGACGGGCGCCTATAAGGGCGAATTTTCGCAGATGGGCGCCTGGCCCGAGGGGATCGATCACGATGCCCGCTATGATCTCGCCTATGAGTGGATCCGGGCGATCAAGGCGCTGTGGACCGAAAAGTCGGTGACCATGCACGGCCAATATTTCACGCTGGACGACTGCATGTCCGATCCCAAGCCCTCGACGCGGCCGTTCCTGGTGTGCGCAGGGACGTCGAAGAAGGGGATGCGCTTCACCTCCGAGGAGATGGACGCGATTTTCCTGTCGGGCGGCGACCCCAAGGAACTGGCCGAGGCGAGCCGGCGGGCCAAGGACGACGCCGCCGAGCTGGGCCGCACCGTGCGCACCTATTCGATGATGACGGTGGTGTTCGGCGAGACCGACGCCGCAGCGCAGGCCACCGCCGAGCATTTCCGCGCCGGGCTCGACGAGGAGGCGCTCAAGGGCATGATGCGCGCCTATGGCTTTCTCGACAGCGAGATCGGCAAGGAGAATGCCTTCGTCGCCAAGAGCCGATCGACCTTCATGGCGCCGCATGTGCTCGGCACGCCGGCGACGGTGGTCGAGCAGCTGGGCGAGCTGTTCGAGGTTTCGGGCATCGATGGGCTGATGCTGATCTTCCCGGACTATATCGCCGGGCTGCCGATCTTCGGACAGGAAGTGTTGCCGGCGCTGCGCGCGCGCTTTCCTTCCAGGCTGCAGGTCGCCGCGCATGCCTGAAGTGGCGGAGCTGCCGCATGTCGCGGCACCGGCGCTGGCGGAGATGCTGCCGCCCGAGCGGAGCGCGCTGGTGGTGATCGACATCCAGACCGACTTTGCGGCGCCCTTCGGGCTGCTGGGGCAGGTCGGCGCAGATATGGCGACGGTGGAGCCGGCGATCGACCGGATCGAAAGGCTGATTGTGGCTGCCCGGGGCGCGGGGGCGACGGTGGCATTCATGCGCGTCGTCACCCGCGAGGAGACCGACTCCCGGGCGCTCAAGACGCTGATGCAGCGGCGCGGCATGCCCGGCGGCGAGGCGATCTGCCGCGCCGAGGGCGGGGGGGCGGATTATTATCGTGTGATGCCGGAACCGGGCGACATCGAGATCGAGAAGCTGATGTTCAACGGCTTCCACGGCACCGATCTCGACCAACAGTTGCGCGCGCGCGGGATCGACACGCTCGTCCTTACCGGGATCAGCACCGATTGCTGCGTCGATGCGACGGCGCGCGACGCCTTCCATCGCGACTATCATGTGTTCGTCGTGTCGGATGCCTGCGCCGCCTATGAGCCCGATCTGCACAGCGGCACGCTCAACGTGCTGGCGAAGAACTGCGCGCTGCTCGTCACGGCCGATGCGGTCGAGGCGGTCTGGGCGTGAAGCTGGGCGTCGTCACCTTTTTCGCGCAGAATATCGATGCGCCGGCGCTGCCCGGTGCCGTCGCGGTCGACATGGAAGGGGCGCTCGTTTCGCAACATGGCTGATCTTCCCGAGCCCTTCCCGCAGGCGGCCATGCCTGCCTTCGCCCATCCTTCCGCCGCGCCCTATGCGATCGGCGCCGAGGAGCGTGACGCGATCGCCGCCGCGATCGATCAGGACGAGCTGGTCGAGCTGGCGCTGACGCTGGGAAACATCCCCAGTCCGTCGCGCAGCGAGGCGGCGGCGGCCAGCTTCGTGTTCGACTGGATGGCGCATGAGGGCTTCCGCCCGCGCCGCGTAGGCGCCACGCCCGATCGGCCCAACATCGTCGGCGAATATGGCGGCGCCGGCACCGGCGCGAACCTGCTGTTCACCGCGCATCTCGATACCGAGAGCCCGAGCGGCATGCCTGAGCAGGACGCATTCCGCTATCGCGCCTCGACGCTTGCCGATCCCGAATGGACGAAGTGCTGGCTGGAGGATGGGCAACTCCGCGGCTATCCGATCTCGAACGACCGGGGGCCGATGGCGTGTTTCCTGATCGCGACCAAGGCGCTGCGCCGCGCCGGGATCGGCCTTGCCGGCAAGACCTGGCTCACGGCATGTCCGGGCGAAATCGGGCCCGAGCCGATCGAGGAGTTCGCCGGTGTCGGGTTCCTCGGCAAGGATATCGGGGCGCATTATCTGTTTCACCATGGCGGAGTGGCGCCCGATTATGCGATCGCGGCGGAAGGGACCGATTTCGGCCTGACCTGGCAGGGCTGCGGCTATGCCCTGTTCCGCATCCGCATTTACGGGCGCGGCCTGTTCACGCCGGTCCTCGATACGCCCGAGGCTGCGACGGAGCATCCCAATCCGATCTATCGACTGGGGCCGGTCATCGACGCGATCCATCGCTGGAGCCGGCAATGGGAGCGCGACAGCGTGTATGAGCGGGCGGGCGGGCTTTCGCAGCCCAAGGTGCAGCTCGCCTCGGTGCGCGGCGGCATTCCGTTCGATTTCGGCGCGGGCACGGAAGTCTGTGCGCTCTATCTGGATGTGACGCTCGGGCCGCAGCAGAAGGCGGCCGACGCCTATCACGGCATCGTCGCGGCGATGCGCGGCGTCGATCTGGAAGGCTTCGATGTCGAGCCGGTGGTCGTGCGGCATGGCTTCGAGGCCGAAGCGGCCCAGGTCGCTCCGCTGGCCGGTGCGGTGGACGCGGCGACGCGGCTTGCGCGCGGAGCAGCCGTCGAACGGGCGCATCCGGTCTATTCGAGCATGTGGCGCGACCATAATGTCTTCAACATGCATCGGATTCCGGCGATTACCACCGGCATGCCGCGCTGGCGCCCGACGCCCGAAGACATGGCCTCCAGCGCGCTGATCTATGCGCTCACCATGCTCGCGGTCTGCGGGCGCGGGCCGGTGGAGCAGCGCGGGCAGGGCGCCTCGACGGTCTATGGCGACGCCCCATTTTGAGACGGGCCATTATATCCGAATTGACGGCTTTCGTTACGCTCGCCTAGCCTATGTCCGTGCAAGAGGAAGATCGGCGGCAAGGAGCTGGCTGCCGGTCCTTAGGGGATCGGGTTAATCGATTGCGTTTCACGACCAATGCCTATCCCAAGGAACAACGCCGCGATGCCTGGCGCTTCGCGCTTCAGCGACTTTCAATCACGCTCGACGCAGCGGACGACGCCTCGCTCTACGGCGAGTTGATCCATTTCAAGAGTAGCGTCGGGATCGATTTCATCCGGCTGACCGCCACGTCGCAGAGCTATACGATCGATTTCACCATCCAGCCCGGCTCCTTCTGGCTGGCGATGCTGCTCGACGGCACCGCGCAGATGACCGACGGGACCGAGACTTTCGACCTTCTCGATGGCGAGATGGTCTGCGCGCGCGGCGATGCGGCGGCGCGACATTTCTTTCCAGGCGACCATCGCCTGCTGATCGTGCGGATCCCGCAATCGGTGCTCACTCCGCGGCTGAAGACGCCGCTGCCGGAGCGGCCGCGCAAGATCTCCTCGGAAGGCGGCGGGGCGCGGGTGTTCGGCGGCATGTTGCGTTCGCTCGCCGACACGATCGGCGAGATCACCACCGATCAGGCGCGGCCGGTGGAACTGGCGCTGCCTGAATTCCTGCTGACCAGCCTGCTCGACAACGCCCCGCCCCGCGCGCTGGGTGGGGCGGCGGGCATGCGCGCGGCGCTGCTCGAGCGGATCTTCCAAACGATCGAGATGCGGCTGAGCGACCCCAATCTCAATTACCAGCAGGTTGCCAGCGAACATGGCATTTCGCCGCGCTATTTGCAGAAGCTGTTCGAATCGATCGACGACAGCTTCGGCCATTATGTGAAGGTGCGGCGGCTGGAGCGGTGTCGGCTCGACCTGCGCAGCCCGCTGCATGTGCAGAAGTCGATCTCCGACATCCTGTTCCAATGGGGGTTCAACGACTCCGCCTCGTTCAGCCGGGCGTTCCGCGAGCAATATGGCGTGTCGCCGCGCGAATATCGCAAGACGCCGCCCAGCGACGAGCCGCGCGCCGATCCACCGCGCCGAGGCCGGCCGACCGCCACACGCGATCGGACGCGATCGCCGCTGCTCGAGATCGAGGAAGAAGGCGAACTGGAGGCGGAAGCCGAGCGCGAGCTGCCGATCGGCCAGCCGGTGCGGCACCACTATCTGCCGGTGAGTCCGGAAACGATCCATTGGGGCTATTTCAGCCGCGCGCTGAAACCGGCACTGCAGGTCCGCTCGGGCGATTTCGTGACCGTGGAGACGCTGACCCACCACGCCAATGACGATCCCGAGCGGATGGTGGAGGGCGATCCCGGTGCGGAGAGCGTCTATCGCTGGGATGCCGAGAGCAGGGCGGTCGAGCGCCGCGGTGCGGGGCCGCTCGATGCCAGCGCCCTGGGGCGGGGGCCGGGCGAGGGCTTTGGCGTCCATATCTGTACCGGGCCGATCGCGATCCAGGGGGCGATGCCCGGTGACGTGATCGAGGTGCGTATCCTCGACCTGAAGCCGCGGCTCAGCGGCAATCCCAAATTTTCGGGGAAGGCGTTCGGCAGCAATGCGGCAACCTATTGGGGCTTTCATTATGACGACTTGCTGACCGAGCCGAAGCAGCGCGAGGTGATCACCATCTACGAGGTGGAGACCGGCTCTGCGCGGCCGCCCTTGGCACATGCCGTCTACAGCTATCGCTGGACGCCGCAGGTCGATCCATCGGGCCGAACGCATGCGCGCTACGACTATCCGGGCGT
This sequence comes from Sphingomonas oleivorans, assembly GCF_003050615.1. Lineage (GTDB taxonomy): Bacteria > Pseudomonadota > Alphaproteobacteria > Sphingomonadales > Sphingomonadaceae > Sphingomonas_H > Sphingomonas_H oleivorans. The sequence goes on from NZ_NWBU01000006.1 coordinate 79,850, forward strand.
GCCCGTGAACCCGGCCACGGTTGAGCGCAATTACGACATTCTGCGCAATGTCGAGATCCCGATCCGGCCGCATTTCGGCGTGATCGCGCTGGCGCCGGCCCATGCCGGGCTGGTGGATTCGGTCCCGCCGGCGTCGTTCGGCGGCAATCTCGACAATTGGCGCACGGGGCCGGGCTCGCGAATCTTCCTGCCGGTGCAGGTGCCAGGGGGACTGTTGTCATTGGGCGATCCGCATGCGTCGCAGGGGGATTCGGAATTGTGCGGCACGGCGATCGAATGTTCGATGACCGCGCTGATCCAGCTGATCCATCATCCGGCCGGCGAGCTGCGCGAGCAGTTGCGCGACCTGGATTATCCGTTGATCGAAACGGCGGACGAATGGGTGATCATGGGCTTCAGCCACCCCGATTATCTGAAGGAGCTGGGCGAGGACGCGCAGAGCGAGGTCTATAAGCGCTCGTCGATCGACGCGGCGATGCGCGATGCGTTCAGGAAGGCGCGGCGGTTTCTGATGACGACCAAGGAACTGACCGAGGACGAGGCGATCTCGCTGTTGTCGGTGGGGGTGGATTTCGGGATCTCGCAGGTGGTGAACGGCAATTGGGGGGTGCATGCCGTGATCCGGAAGGCGCTGTTCACCGCTTGAAGCGCAGGCTTGAGGCGATCAGAAGGGCTTGTCGCCTGCCACCGTGACGCGAAAGCCCGAACGGACTTCCGGGAAATAGTCCCACACCGCGAAATGCTGGGTGCAGCGATTGTCCCAGAAGGCGACTGAATGCTTCTGCCACCGGAAGCGGACCTGGAAATTGGGGTTCTTCACATGCTCGAAGAGGAAGGCGAGCACCGCATCGCTTTCCTCCTTGCTCAGCTCGGGGATGCGGATGGTGTAGGACGCATTGACGAAGAGGCATTTGCGGCCCGTCACCGGATGCGTGCGCACCACCGGATGGGTGTTGCAGGGATAGGTTTTGGTCGGATCGTTGACGATCGGGCGGTAGACATGTTCGCCGTCATGGATCGCGGTCAAAGGGTCCAGGAATGCCTTCATCGCCGGCGACAGCGCGTTATAGGCGGCGTACATGCTGGAGAATAATGTGTCGCCGCCATGATCGGGCAGCGTGTGCATGTAGAGGATGCTGCCCATCGGCGGCTCGGCATTGCAGCTCAGATCCGAATGCCAATTCTCGCCGGCGACGAATTTGCTGTTCTCGTCGGCATGGATGGCGACGATCTCGGGGTGATCGGGCAGGCCCGCCACGCCCGAATGGATGGCGAGCTCTCCGAAGGCACGGCCGAGGCATTTGTGGCTCTCATGCGTGAGCGGCTGATCGCGGAAGAAGATCACCTGATGCTGCATCAGCGCATCGTGCAGCTCGCTCACTTCATGGTTGCCGAGCGGCCGGTTCAGATCGATGCCGAAGATCTCGGCACCGATGCGTTTGGTCATCGGGCGAACGTCAAGCAGCTCATATGGCATGGCGCGTCTCCTCAACGGGCAGGGATCGGATTGCCGCCGCGCGTAATTCCGGGCGATCATGGCGCGGGCAGCGTGCCCGGTCTTGTCTGCCGATGCCCGATCGCTTGTCCGCAGGCGATGTGCGAAAGGGGGATCGCTTGGCCGATCCGGCCGATGCGCCTGGCAGACCATCGGGGAAGGGCAGGCTCAGACGTCGCGGACACTGCCCTTGTTCGGGAAGATGCCGCGATCGATCCGCACATGGATGCCCTGCGTGCCATCGACAACCTGCGTCACGCCGAAATCGGCGGCGATGCTCATCAGCGAATAGCCGTCGACGCGCGACAGGCCCTGATGCTCGGTCAGCAGGTGGAGCATGTCGAGCGAGGCGTTCTTCATTGCCTGGTCCAGATCCTCGCCGAAGCCGTGCACGATCCAGCAGTTATCGGTCTCGAGCAGCGGCGAGGGGAATTGGAAGTCCTTGCGCAGGATGATCTGGAAGAGGACGTCGAGCGAGGCTTCGATCGCCGTGCCGCTGATCTCGCCGTCGCCCTGGCTGACATGCGGGTCGCCGATCGAGAAGAGGCCGCCTTTCACCTGCACGGGATAATACATGCGCGCGCCCGCGCCGATCCGCCAATTGTCGATATTGCCGCCGTGCAGGCCGGGTGGGATGGTGCTGACCGGCATGTTGACCGCAGGCGCGACGCCGGCGGTGCCGAGATGCGGACGCGCCGGCACGGTGATGCCCGGGAGCGCGGGCTGGCGATCGCATTCGGGGCAATGGGTGATGCGGCCGGGGACCATATATTTATCGGGGATGTCATAAGCGTAGAGCGCGCTTGCCGTATTGGCATTGGGATCAAGCTGATAGATCGTCACCCGCTCAGTCTCGCCGAACTCCTGATAGAGATGGCCCCAATTGGCCTGGAGGTTCGAGCCATAGTTGTAGCGCGGCACCATCTGGAAATAGCGCACCTCCAGCATGTCGCCGGGCTCGGCGCCCTCGACATAGATCGGACCGGTCATGATGTGGCAGCCGGGCGCGCGGGTCTCGGGGGCGATCTCGTTGAAGATGCGGCGGATGTCGTCGTCCATCATCAGCGTGGGATCGTCGCCGGCATGATGCGTGACCGCCTGCGCCTGGATCAGGTCGCCGCTCTTGACCGTCAGCGCGGGCCTGATCTCGGGGGAGAAATAGCCCCAGTGGACCGTCTCGGGCGTCGCCCGCAGGCGATGCAGCGCGGTCGGCTGAACGTCGTTGCGGCGTGTGCCAAGATCACAGATCAACGCCATGAATATCCCCCATGTTGCGAAAGCAGGAATGCGGCGCTCAGGCGGCGCCGATCAGGATGCTCGTCATGCTGAGCGATTTATATTGGATGAAATCGGGCCCGAACCGCGCGCTCTCGCCCGGATGACGCGCGCCCAGCACATAGAGCAACGGCCAGAAATGGTCGGGGCTGGGGACTGAGAGGCGGGCGTCGTCGCCCAGATCCTCGAACTCGATCACGTCTTCGGGCCGGTCCTCGGCGATCGCTTCGAGCATCGCGGCATTGAACCGCGCGGCCCAGGGATAGGGTGGGGCGGTCGCATTGCTCCAGTCCATCGCCGGCAGGTTGTGGACGATGTTGCCGGTGCCCATGACGAGAACGCCCTCGTCGCGCAGCGGGCGCAGCGCGCGGCCGATTGCCCAATGCGCGGCGGGCGGCTTGGCCATGTCCATGCCGAGCTGCACCACCGGAACGTCGGCATCGGGATAGGCATGGACCAGCACCGACCATGTGCCGTGATCGAGACCCCAGCCATGGTCGATCGCGACCGGCATCGGCTCCAGCAGCTTGCGGATGCGATGCGCCAGCAGCGGATCGCCGGGGGCTGGATATTGCACGTCGAACAGCGCCTGCGGGAAGGCACCGAAATCATGAATCGTGCGCGGCTGGGCCATGGCGGTCACTGCGGTGCCGCGCGTCAGCCAGTGGGCGGAGATGCACAGGATCGCCTTGGGCTTGCCGATCTCGGCGGCAATCCTGCCCCAGCTGCGGGTGACGTCGCTCGTCTCGAGCGCGACCATCGGGCTGCCATGGCCGAAGAAGACGATCGGGAGCCGGCTCATGCGGTCGGGCCATTCAGGAAACCGCCCGGGCCGCGGGACTTGGGGTGGAGAGCATCGCTTCCGCCGCGCATCGCCATCATCACTCTGACTGTCCCCTGATGTCTGTCGGCTGTGAGGCTAGGTTCGGGGCCGTGCGACGGTCTTGTACGGGTGCGCACAAGATGTTGTTCCGCTTGAAATCACGCATCGTCATTCGCGGGTGAAGCTGTCCGGGATCTGTGGATTCTCGCCGGCCTTGCCCCACAGCACGATCTCGTTGCCCCAGGGATCGGCGAAGGCATGGTTGTAGCCGTTGAACTCCGACCAGTAATGATCGCGCCACAGGATGGTGGCGCCGAGCTTTTCGGCGGCCGCGAGGATGCGGTCGGCGGAGTCGTCGTCGCCGATCAGGATCCAGATGCGCGGCTTGCGGCCGTCGGTCGAAAGCGTGCGGGGGCCGACACCGGCCGGATCGGGATGCGGCCGGGCATTGGCGGCGTCGAAGATACCGAGATGCAGGTTGCCGATCGCGCTCTCGCTCCCATCCTTGTTGAGGAAGAAGCCGCCCGGCACCATGCGGTGATAGACGCCCTCGGGCCGCGCGTCGTTCTGCCAGCCGAACAGCTCGGCATAGAAACGGCCGGCGGCGGACGGATCGTCCGAGGCGAGATCGACGAAGATCAACGTGTTCGGCATGCTGCCCTCTCTTTTCGTGGAGGCGGGAGGGGTATCAGTCCCGGCCGGTTCGGCTCTGTCGGCGAGCGCCCAAAAGCTTGACGGGACGCGTCGGGAGTGGGGGGCGGCTGAATATGACGCGTGAACTGCTCGATGCAGCCATCAGTTGTTGAAGGGCTCTGCATTAGCCTCTCCCATGGAGAGGAGGGGCTTTTTCACTCGATTATGACGCCGTCCGTGCCTTCAGTTCCGTTACCGGCGCCGAGGGGCCGCGCCGCCGGCCCCATTCGCTCCAATAGCGCTCGACCAGCCATAGATTGAATTGGCGCTGGGCGCCTTCCTGCCAGCTATAGCGGCCGCGTGGGGCGAACTTCGAGTTCAGGCCCTGCTGCACCAGCAGGTCGACATGCAGATCCTGCTCGACGATCTCGCGCACCGCATCCTCGTTCATGCGCATCTTATGCGCATAGAGCGGGTCCGACAGTGCGTCGGGATGAAGCAGCGTGCCCATCGTCAGGGCGTGCCGCTCCGCCGACTGGGCGTCGAGGATCAGATAGAGCACCATGTCGCTCATGATCACCATCGACAGGCTTGGCGGCAGGTTTACGAACAGCAGCCGGTTGCGCTCCTCGTCAGTGAGCCTGGGGAGCACGGGAAAGACCGCCTTCAGCGTCGGGTTGAAGCTCGCATCCTGGTGCAGCGAGCCGTTCAGCCGGTAATAGCCCGCCGTGTCGGCGGGCAGCTCGGGGAAGCTGGCGAGCGAACTCGGGACAATGTCGTGCAGCGGGCCGGCGTGCAGGCGGTTGGCATGATATCCGTCATTATTGTTCTCGAACATCACTTTCCAGTTCCACGCATAGGGCATCGGCGCTCCGGGGCGCGGCCCGCGCAGGCTTGCAAAGTCATAGTTCGCGACCACGTCCTCCAGTGCGGCGAGGCGTGGCGCGAGCGGCAGCGCCTCGGGATCGAAGTTCACGAAGACGAAGCCGTGCCACATCTCGATCCTCAGCTTGGGTAGACCATATTTGGCCTTGTCGAAATTGCACGTCCTGTTCATCGCCGGCGCGCCGACCAGCCCGCCGTCCAGGTCATAGGTCCAGTGGTGATAGGGGCAGACGAAGGAGCGCGTGTTGCCGCTGCCTTCCGCCACCAGCATCGCCCGATGCTGGCAGACCGACGACATGGCGTGGACTATGCCGTCCCGGTCGCGCGCGATCACCAGCGGCTCGCCCGAATGGGTGGCGGTGAAGAAGTCGCCTGGATTTTCCACCCATTCCTCACGACCCACGCAAAGCCATTCGCGCAGGAAGATCGCCTCCTTCTCGAAGCGGAAGAACTCTTCGCTGGTATAGCAGGCGGGAGGGAGCGTCTCGGCTTCCTCGATCTCCTTCACCGAGCTGGCGAAGCTGTCGAAGAATTGTTCGGTCAGGAGTGTCATATCGTCACCTCATGCCTTTGCGGGGCCGCCGGCCGCCATCATCCTCACAGTATCGATCACGGCACCAGCGCCGCCGCGCGCGCTGTCGTCTGCCGAGCGGAAGGGGGCGGGCCGGGGGGCAAGCAAAATAGCAGGCTGCACATGGGAATGGCTCAAATGGATCCATCCGCGACGCAAGCGAGCTATCCCGCTGGGACCGGCTGCGGGACCAGCGCCCGATCCTCCCCAAGGTCCGGCTCCGCCGCCAAGCTGGGGACGGGCGCGCGCAGCAGGAAGGCCGTCGAGAGGGCGACCGCCGCCAGCAGGATCGCCAGGATCATGAAAACGGGGACAAAGCTGCCGCTCATGTCGGCAACCCAGCCGGCCGACAAAGGGCCCAGCACGGCGAAGGTCGTCGCCATCGTCGCCAGCGCTACCATCTCGCCGGCAATCGCGGCGCCGAAATATCGCAGCAGCAGCACATGCGCGCTCAGCCAGCTCAGGCCCCAGCCGATGCCGAACATCAGGGCGAAAACATAGGCCCCAGTCGCCGTGGCCGTGAAGGAAAGCAGGGCCGTGGCACCGCACTGCAACACCAGGCCGGCCACCAGCAGCAGCTTCGGGTTGACGCGCTCGGCCAGGGCGCCGGTGACACCCTTTGCGAAGGTGCCCGTGAGCGCCAGAAGGCTCATGGCGATCGCGCCGGGTGCGCTGTCGCCGCTCAGGCTGGCGACATGGGACACCAGTACCGAGTGCATGGTCGTGACAACCGTCTGGACCACCATCATCGCCAGGCACAGCAGGATGAAGGACCGGTTCATCATCGCGTGCCGAACCGTCCAGGGGGATGGCTCGGCAACTCGCTGTTCGGCGAGGCCGGCAGTCTTGACCTGATGGATGGATTCGACCTTGACGGCATCACGGACGCCGATGAGGCAGAGCAGCCCGAGCATGACGGCCAGGATCGCCATGATCAGCCAGTGCACGCGCCAGCTCCCGCTCGCCGCGACAATGGCGCCCACGATCAACGGGCCGACCACGCCGCCGAACGAGCCCGCCATGAAGTAGAAACCGATCATTCGAGCGGACGTCTTCGGGAACCAGGTCGCCAGCAGATAGACCGCCGGTGATGGCGCGATCAGCGAGAAGCCGATGCCCATCAGCGTGGTGGCGACGAAGAAGACGCCGATGCCATGCGTCATCGACGCCAGCAGGAAACCGCTCGCCAGCACCAGCCCACCCAGGAACATCGTGAGGCGCGTGCCTATCCATTTCATCAGCAGCGGCGGTAACGGACTGCTCAGCCCGCAGGCGAGCCCCAGGCAGGAGAAGCTCATGCCGGCGGCGGCCTGGGACCAGCCCAGTTCCGCGACCATCGTATAGAGCACATAGCCCAGCGAGGTGAACGTCGTCGCGGTCACGAAGAAGAACCCAAGCGACACGATCGCCATGATCAGCATATTGCGCGGCATAGGATGCTCTCCGACAGAGTGTATGAGGCGCCGTAACGATCGTCAGAATGCATCGACGCGTCGGCAAGCGCTTGACGGACAGCGCCGGAAGAGTTGACGCTCAGAGAGCGGAACGGAGCGCGAGACGGGCGCCGCCTCGAAAATGATGCCACCGCCGAAAGGCAGCGCGGCAACATGCGTTCCCGCACGTCGCTCGCGCTTCCCTTCCTGTCGGCAGATCAGAAGCGGTAACCGATCGAGGCAATGAATTGCCGCGGCGGGATATAGGTCTCCATCGTCTGCGCGCTTCCATAGGGATCGGAGAAGCGGGAGTTCACGCCATCCTTGTCGAACAGGTTCGTCACCCGGAACGTGACGTTGAGGTTCGTGTCCTCGGGCTCGTATCTGAGGAACAGGTTCACTTGGCTGTAGGATGGGGTGGTGTCATAGGCCGACTCGTTGAACAGCCGGTATTGATACTCGCCACGATAGAGATACTGGGCCCTCGCGGTCAGCTGGCCGGGGCCGACCTGGTTCGTATAGGTGAGCGAGGCCGAGCCCTGAACGTCCGGCAGCTTCGGGACGCTGTTGCCATTGATATTCGCGCGCGCGGCGTCCCGCGCCAGAACCGCCGGGAAGAAGTTGGTCCAGAACAGATAGCCCGGATATCCGGCGGCGATCTGGGCGGCGGAAGCCTTTGCGGGATCCAGCGCATAATAATCTTCGTTGAACTCGCCTTCGAGCAGGGAGACCGATCCTTCGAGGCGCCAATTGTCCGTGACCAGCCAGGATCCCTCAAGCTCGAGGCCGTATATCCGGGCGCCCGGGGCGTTGCTGGTCCCCTCGCCGTACAGGATCGGGTCTTCCTCCAGGAACTGCATGTCATGGTAGTTGTAGAGGAAGGCCGAAGCGTTGAGCTGCAGTGTGTTGTTCAGGAAACGGTTCTTCGAACCAATCTCGAACGAGTCCACGGTTTCGGGCTTATAGGTCGGCGTGATCGTGAAGGAACCGCCGTTCGAGGCGGAGCTGTTGATCCCGCCCGGCTTGAAGCCACGCGTATAGCTGACATAGACCATGTTGGAAGGCGTGAACTGATAATCGAGCGCCAGCTTGCCGGTGACCTCTTTCGTGGTCAGACCCGGCGTCGGCTCCGGATTGAGATAGTTGCCGGACGTGGCGGAACCGTTGCTGGCGGATTTGCCCGAATATTGATCATGGTTATAGCGCAGGCCCGCAGTGATGCTGAGCTGATCGGTCAGGTCGTAGCTGCCCTGAAAATAGGCCGCCCATGCTTCGCGCGTGATTGAAGAAAGCTCCGCATAGGCGACAGTATCGACAAGCGGATCATTCCAGGGAGTGTCCAGGGGAAGCGGCGGTGAAACGATATTATCGTCATTGGCCCTATATTCCACAATATATTGGGAATTCTTCGAGTGCAGATAGACTCCACCGAGAATCCATTGGAGCGGGCCATTGCTCGACGAGACGTTGAACTCCTGCGTATAGGATTTTGTGTCGCTTTGCCATAGCGCGACATGGTCATAACGATCGCCGCCAAAGGTGAGCGGGCTGTAGGTCAGCGCATAGAATAGATCCGCCGTCAGGCCGTCCGCGTCCCAGGCCTGCTCGCTGTGAAGATCCTGATAGCTGCTGATGGATTTGAATGTGGCCCAGGGCGTCTCCCATTTGACCACCGCGGAATAGAGTTCGGTATCCACGACCGATCGTCCCGGATAATCCTGGGTCAGTTCGCGGGGGTCGGGGTTCGGATCCAGAATATTCTTCTGGGCTGGACCGTGCGTGTCGCTGTCATACTGAATTGTGTTCAGAGTGATCGAAAACTTGTCGGTCGGCGCCCAGATGGATGCGAGCCTCCAGCCGGTTTCATCGGCATCGTCGAGTTCATAGTCCGTCGTCCCTTCGACACCGGTAGCGCTGGCATAGCCGTCATGCTTCAGGTGCTGGATGGCGCCTCGCACCGCGAAGGTCTGGCCGATTGGAACGTTCAGGGCCGCATCGCCCTCGAAATAGTCGTAATTGCCCAGCCCCAGGCTGGCGCTTCCGGTGTAGGATCCCAGCCTGGGCTGGTTGGTCACGACGTTGATGGTGCCGCCGGTCGAGCCTTGGCCGAACATCGTCCCTTGGGGGCCGCGCAGCACTTCGACTTGCGCCACGTCGATGAATGCGGCGCTCGCGGCGATCGAGTTGAAGATATAGACGCCGTCGATATGGTAGGAGACGCCTGGCTGGGTGTTGGTGTTCTCGGGCGTTTCCGAGCCGATGCCGCGGATCGAGATTATCCGCTCTCCGCCGCCGCTGCGCGCGACGACCAGGCCGGGGACGGAGCCGTTGAGGCCCGTGATGTCGGTGATATTGGCGGCTTCGAGCTGATCTGCGGTGATCGCGGATACGGTCAGCGGTGCTTGCTGAAGGTTGATATCACGCCTTTCCGCCGTGACGACGACGTCGCTGAGCCCGTCCTCGGTCGGCGCCGAGCCGGCCGAGTTTGCCGCTGCGGCGTCAACCGCCGATGCGCCGGCTAGGACCGATTGCGCCTGGGCCGAGCCGGCTGCGAATGCGAGCAGAGAGATGCCAGCCGCGAGCGAAAGCGGTGTGGCTCGGATGATCCTGAACATAATAGTCCCCCCCGACTAAAGATGCGCTCTCTCCCGGATCGGCGCCGGCCGTCAGGTGCGGCCGTTGACGCAAATCTCCCCGCATCGGGACGAACAGGTCTTGAGGCTCGGCGAAAAAGAAATTGACGCGAAGCAATATCGGAGCCGCGTTGAAGGCCGGCAGCCATCCACGCTCAGCGCACGCGCGCTCGCGCGCATCGGCGACCTTCCCATTTGCCGGGACCAAATAGCTAGGCTGTAGTGTCGGCGCATCCGTGCCTGAATGTCTACCCGGCGCATGGCCAGCGCTCATCCTGGGTGGCATGATGCATATAGGGGCGCCAACTCCTTGTTTTCGCGGCTCCCGGTAAGGACGCGCCATGATCGAGTGTCTTTATAATGGATCGACAGGTGCCGGACGGTCGGGGCTTTCCGCCGACGAAGCAGCCACGCGCCTGCTGAACGATGGCCCCAACGAACTTCCGCGTGCCGGCCGCCGGACTTCGCTCCAGATCGCACTGGAGGTCGTCCAGGAACCGATGCTTGCGCTGCTGCTCGCGGCCGGGGGCGCCTATCTGCTTCTTGGAGACCTTACCGAAGCGCTGATCCTGCTGGCCTTTGCTACCATTTCGATCGCGATCACCATCATCCAGGAAACGCGCACCGAGCATGTGCTGGAGGCGCTGCGTGACCTGTCGGCTCCGCGCGCGCTCGTCATCCGCGACGGGCAGCGCATCCGCATCCCCGGACGCGAGGTCGTCAGGGACGATCTGCTCGTGCTCGAACAGGGGGATCGCGTTGCCGCCGATGCGATCCTGCTCGATGCGATCGACCTGCAGGTCGATGAATCCCTGCTGACAGGGGAATCCTTGCCCGTCCGGAAAGTCGCGCCTGCGCCCGATGCCGCGCCTGGTCCGCGGCGTCCCGGCGGCGAGGACCAGCCCTATGTCTATTCAGGCTCGCTGGTCGTGCGGGGCGCGGGTGTCGCACGGACGATCGCCACCGGCCCATCAAGCGAGATCGGTCGGATCGGCCAGACGCTCGCGACGCTCGATACGGAACCACCGCGCCTGAGGACCGAGACCGCTGCGATCGTCCGGCTTTGCGCGATCGGCGGCGGCGCGGTCGCGGCGTCGGCGGTGCTGCTCTATGGCCTGTTGCGTGGCGCGTGGATCGATGCGCTGCTCGCCGGGATCGCGATCGGCATGTCGATGCTGCCCGAAGAATTTCCGGTGGTGCTGACCATCTTCCTCGCAATGGGCGCATGGCGGATTTCGCGCGCCGGCGTGCTCACCCGCCGTGCCGCCGCGATCGAGACGCTCGGATCGGCCACCATACTCTGCACCGACAAGACGGGCACCCTTACCGAAAATCGCATGTCGGTGGCGCAGCTTTGGCTGCCGGCGGGGAAGATGATCGCCGTCCGCGCGGACAGCCGGCCGGAGACGAGCGCGCAGCCCATTCTCGAAGCCGGGGCGCTGGCCAGTGCCGTCGAGCCCACCGATCCCATGGAAATTGCGATCTGCGCCGCCTGCACCCCCGCGCGTCCGGGATGGCAGCTCGTCCACAGCTATGGCCTCCGTCCGGATCTTCTGGCCATGTCGAACGTCTGGCAATCGTCCGATCCGTCGGAACCCCGGCTGATCGCCGCCAAGGGCGCTCCCGAAACCATCGCTTCGCTCTGCCGCCTCCCGCCTGCCGAACGGCAGCAGCTGACAGAGGCGGTCGAGGCGATGGCGAGCAAGGGCATAAGGGTGCTGGGCGTTGCCACGGCGCGATCGGCGGATAGCGGCCTGGCGCGATCGCAGCGCGACTATGCCTTCACACTCGCCGGGCTGATCGGGCTCGCCGATCCTCTGCGGCCGACAGTGGCGGCGGCGGTCGCCGAATGCCGGACAGCCGGGATCCGGGTCGTGATGATCACCGGCGACTATGCCGTAACCGCGCGCGCGATCGCGACGCAGGCCGGAATTGCCGGCGGCGACATTCTGAGCGGCACCGATCTCGCCGCGCTTGATGATGCAGACCTTGCCGAGCGGCTGAAAAGCGTGACCGTCTTCGCCCGCATCATGCCGGAACAGAAGCTGCGGATCGTCGAAGCGTTCAAGGCCGATGGCCAGGTCGTCGCGATGACAGGAGACGGCGTCAACGATGCGCCCTCGCTGAAGGCGGCGCATATCGGGATAGCGATGGGCAAGCGCGGGACCGATGTCGCGCGCGAGGCCTCGGCGATCGTGCTGCTCGACGATGATTTCGGCTCGATCGTGAAGGCGATCCGGCTGGGGCGACGCATCTATGACAATATCCGCAAGGCGATGGCCTTCATTTTCGCGGTGCATGTGCCGATTGCGGGCCTCGCGCTGCTTCCGCTCGCGCTCGGATGGCCGATCCTGTTCGGGCCGATCCATATCGCCCTGCTCGAGATGATCATTGATCCGGTCTGCGCGCTGGTGTTCGAAGCCGAGCGCGAGGAGGACAATATCATGGCGCGCAGCCCGCGTGCGCCAGACGAACGGCTGTTTTCCTGGCCGATGATCGCATGGAGCGTCTTTCAGGGCGGCTTGGCCTTTGCGCTTCTGGCCGCGCTTTACCTGGCGATGAACTGGTCGGGCGTTGCCGAGCCGGATGTTCGGGCGCTCACCTTTTTCGCCCTGGTCGCCGCGATATTGGCGCTGATCCTCGCCAACCGATCCTTCGATACGTCGCTCGTCAAGGCGCTGGCGCGGCGGAACTTCACGCTCCGCTATGTGGTCGCAGCCATCGCAGCCGTCTCGATCCTCATTTTCGTCGTGCCCTTCCTGCGCAAGCTGCTCGATTTCGGCATGCTGCAATGGCTCGATCTTGTGATTCCGGCGGCGATCGGCAGTCTGTTGCTCCTGATGCTCGAAGGGCTCAAAGCGATGGCTTTCCGCAGGATGGCCGGGCCGGCGCGCCTTGGCCGATCGATTGGAGCATATTGATCATGCAGATCGCCATTTTCGGGACCAAATCCTATGACCGCCATTTCCTGGAAACGGCCAACGCGCATTTCGGCCACCAGCTGACCTTTTTCCAGCCGCGCCTCGATGAAGCGACCGTGGCGCTCGCGCGCGGCTATCCGGCGGTCTGCGTCTTCGTGAACGATCGTCTCGATGCCGGCGTGCTGGCCAAGCTGGCCGAAGGCGGCACGCGGCTCGTGGCGCTGCGTTGCGCCGGCTTCAACAATATCGATCTGCGGGCAGCGGATCGGCTGGGCATCGCCGTCGTGCGCGTGCCCGCTTATTCGCCCCATGCCGTCGCCGAATTCACGATCGGGCTGATGCTCGCGCTCGACCGCAACATCCATCGCGCCTGGGCGCGGGTGCGCGAGAATAATTTCGCGCTCGACGGGCTGATCGGGCGCAACCTCTTCGGGCGCACGGCCGGCGTCATCGGCACGGGACAGATTGGCGCGCTCGTCGCCCGCATGCTCAAGCTCGGCTTCGGCTGCGAGGTGCTGGCGTCCGATCCGTCTCCCGATCCGGAGCTGCTTGCCGCCGGCATCGTCTATGTCGAGCCGAAGGAGCTGCTGGCACGTGCCGAGATCATCTCGCTTCACTGTCCGCTGACGCCGGCCACGCGCCATATCATCGACAAGGACGCCATCGATCGGGCGCGGCCCAGATTGCTGATCGTCAATACGAGCCGGGGGGCGCTGATCGACACCCAGGCCCTGATCGCGGGCCTGAAAAGCCGCAAGATCGGCGGCGTGGCGCTCGACGTCTATGAGCAGGAAGAGGCTTTGTTCTTCGAGGATCTGTCGAGCGAGATCGTCGCGGATGACATGTTCCAGCGCCTGCTCACCTTTCCGAACGTGCTCGTCACCGGCCATCAGGCGTTCCTGACGGAGGAGGCGCTGACCGCCATTGCTGAGACGACGTTGACGAGCATTACAGCCTTCGAGGCCGGCAGGCCCCTGCAGAATCGTGTGAGCGGAGAGGCGATCCGCCAACGCGCTTAGGGTTTCACGTGCGCGGCCATCAGCGAAACTCGGGCGGTGCCCCATTCAAGGCCGCATAATTGCTCAGGAAGGGCCAGTGCTACCTGGAGAAGACTCGATTGCAACGATCCTGCCGTCGAGCATGGAGATCCGGACATCGGCGGCCGCTGCGATGGTCAGGTCATGAGTCACGCAGATGACGGCCCGCCCCTGATCCGAGGCGATGGTACGAAATGCCGCGATGACGCGCGCACTGTTCTGGCTATCGAGATTGCCGGTAGGTTCGTCCGCAAGGATCAGCGTCGGGTCGTTGGCCAGCGCGCGCGCGATCGCGACGCGCTGGCGCTCGCCACCGGAAAGGCGGTCCGGCGTCTTTCCGGCCTCTCCCTCAAGCCCCGCCGCCTTCAGCAGATCCAGCGCCCGCGCTTCGGCCATGCTATGATCGAGCCGGCCGAGGCGGCGGATCGGCAGCATGACATTTTCGAGCGCGCTGAACTCGGGCAGCAAAAAGTGGAACTGGAACACGAAGCCGAACCGTTCCAGCCGGAGCCGTGCGCGCGCATCGCCATCAAGCGCGCTGACGTCATTGCCCTCCAGCAGCAGCGTGCCGCCCGTCGGCCGGTCGATCAGCCCCAGCAGGTAAAGCAGCGAGGATTTGCCGCAGCCCGAGGGGCCGACGATCGTGGTGAAGCTGCCTGGCCGGATGGCAAGGCTGGCTTCGGCGACGAGCGTTACCGGCGGGTCTCCGGGCAGGATGCGGCGCAGATTCCTGGCCTCCAGCAGATGGCTCATGCCGCCCCCCGCAGAATATCGACCGGATCGACCCGTGCCGCCTTTCGCGCGGGCAGCCATGCGGCGATCGTCCCGGCCAGCAGCGAGGCGGCGGCGGCAATGGCATATTGGCGCGGGCTGCGGTCTAGCGGGAGGCGCTCATCCTCGCCGGCGATCGGAAATTCCAGCGACCCCAGGATCGCCATCAGGCCATAGCCGAGCAGCCATCCCAGCAGCACGCCGGCCAGCGCCAAGATGATGCCTTCGGCGACGAAGACGAGTTGCAGGTCGAATTCCGAAAAGCCGATCGATCGCAATATGGCGATGTCGCGCCGCTTGTCGGACACGCTGTTCGAGACGACCGTATAGATGCCGAAGCTTGCGACCAGCAGGATCGCGGAAACAACGCTGTACATGATGACGTTGCGCGTCACGAGCAGCGAAAGGAAGTCCGCCGAACGCTCCTGCCAGCTTTCCGCCTTGTAGCCGAAGCGCGCCTCGAGCTGCCGGGCAACAGGCTCGGCCTGATAGGGATCGGAAAGATGGATGCCGATGCGGTTTATGATGAACGGCCGTCCCAGCAGCGATTGCGCCTCGCGCAGCAGGACATAGCCCGATGAGGCGGCAAGCTGCGATTGCCCGCGCTTGAACAGCCCGACGATGCGCAGCGAGCGCGTGGTGCCCGGTGCCGAGGTCGCGGCGACGATATCGCCCATGCCGACGCCCAGCCGTCTCGCCAGCTCCTCGCCGACGATGATCCCACCTTGCGCCGTCTCCAGGTCATGAAGCCGACCGGCGCGAAGCTTCTCCTCGATCGTGCTGATCCGGGTTTCGAGCTCCGGCTCGACCCCGACGATGCCGAGCGCTTCCTCATGTCCGCCCAGACGAAGCGTGACGCCGCCGGTCAGGCTCGGCGAGCCGATGGCGCCGGGCAGCATGTTAGCCGCCGCGAGGATCGCCGGCCAGTCCTTGAGACCTCTCACCTCCGTCCGGATCTTATAGCCATGAAGCGCGACCGCGGCGCCGGGAAAGGCGCGCACACCCGGCTGCGGAGGGCGGCTTCGCAGTTCATCCGAAATGACGATATGCGGAGCCGCATCGATCAGCTGATCGATGAAATCGCGCTGACTGCCGATCATCATCGCAGACACCGCCAGAAAGAAGCCGACGCCGACGGCAACCCCGCTGATTGCCACCAGCGTCTGGCGGCGACGGCGCGCGAGATGCTTGAGCGCTATATCCATCAGCAGACCCAACCGGCCGCTCATCGCGGGGCTCCGCTTGCCGGCCGGATGCGCTCCCCGTCGCGCAGACCGGCCGGGGGATCGCTCACGACAAGTGCGCCGACGGGCAGGCCCGACAGGATTTGGATATAGGTCGCGCCGGCGATGCCGGTACGCACTGCCCTTCGACGTACACGGCCGTCTCCCACGATCCAGACATGACCCGCCGATACGGCGGATACCGGAACCAGCAGCGCGCGTTCCACGCGGCGGGTGACGATATTCACTTCGAGCGTGAGCCCCATCGGGAGCGTGATTGTCTCGTCTAGCCCCAGCCGCACACGGAAAGCGCGCTGCGTCGGGTCGCCGCCGGGGGTCAGCGCCCGGACATGCCCGCGGATGATCCGGCCCGGCCAGGCATCGCTGGACAGCAATGCGGCCTGCCCGATCCGAATGCGCGGCACGTCGCGTTCGTCGACGGTCGCGGTGATACGGGTGCGTGCCGGATCACCCAGCTGCATCAGGATGCGCGTGGGCGTCGCAAGATCGCCGGGCTCGACATCACGCTTGAGCACGATCCCGTCTATTCCGGCGCGCACGATATTCTGCGCCAGATGCGCCCGCGCGGTGCGCTCGCTGGCGCGGGCGGCGTCGGCGGTCGCGACCGCCTGGTCGCGCGCTGCCCGGCTGACCCAGCCATCGGCGAAGAGCGCAAGCGTACGCTGTTCGGCGAGCACGGCGGCTCGGCGTTGTGCCGCGGCCTGCGCTACCAGACCCCGCTGATCCTCGTCATCGAGGATGAGGAGCGGCTGGCCACGATGGACCCGATCGCCCTCCTCCACCAGCACGCGCATCACCGGAGCGGTCAGCCGCGCCGCGACCGATACAGGTTGCCCGGCTTCGACGAAGCCCGTCGCATAGACCAGTTCGACAGCCGGCCCGATATGGTTGCGGACCACGGCCACCTCGCGCGCTTGCCCCCGCCACAGAAAATAGCCGCCAAGCAGCGCCGCGACGACGAGCAACGCGGCGAGCCATGTGCCTGCCCTTTTCATCCGCTCCCCGCTAACGAGGATCAGCACGCCCGACATTTGGGAAAGCTACGTAGCAAGAGCCTCGCAGCAGGAATGTGGCAGCTATGCGTTCACGAAGGCCCAAGTTGGGAGAGGATTATCTCGACCTATGCTGGCTTGTTTGGAGAAGGAGCTTGCCGAGACGCAGGCTGAGGTGACACGGGGGAAGTGGTCCAGGCGGAACGTTAGGTCCGCGAGCTCAAGCAGGTGATGGAGGAGAATGCGCGGCTGAAGAAGCTGGTCGCGGAACTGAGCCTCGACAAGGCGGTGCTGCAGGATGTTTTGTCAAAAAAGTTTCCCGGCCGGTGCTCATGAAGGAGGTTGTAGACTATGTCGTGGCATCCCACGTCTACAGCCAGCGCCGTGCCTGCCGGGTGACGCGCCAGCATCGATCAACTTGAGCCCCAAGCCGAGTACGCGCGATCCTCGAACCGAGGTTCGACAGCGGATGTACGAGATCGTCGCGACGCGGATCCGCTACGGCTATCTCCGCGTGCATATCATGTTGAAGCGCGAAGGCTGGGCGGTCAGGCGGAATGTCGTCTACCGGCTATATCGCGAGGAAGGTCTGGTTTTGCGGACGAAGCAGCCACGCCGCCACAAGATGATCGTGCATCGTGAAGCCCGATGTCGTCCGCCGCGACCCAACGAGGCATGGAGCCTCGATTTACCGCCCTTCGGGCATTGCCTTCGGCCCGTCCACGACCAGCTCAGCAACGGTCAGAAGTTCCGGGCGCTGACGGTGATGTGTTCAGCCGGGAGGCGCTGGCCATCGAGGTCGGCCAGCGGCTGCGTGGCGAGCCTGTCGCCGACATGCTCAACCGGCTGGTGCGGCAACGCGGAGCGCCGAAATATCTGTTTGCCGACAAGGGCGGAGAATTCACCGGTCGGTTGGTCGAACTGTGGGCGTATCACTACGGCGTCCGGATCGACTTCAGCCGGCCCGGCAAGCCCACCGACAATGCCTATATCGAGACCTTCAACGGGTCGTTCCGGGCGAATGCCTGAACCTCCACTGGTTCGCCTCGATCGCCGAGGCCCAGCGGCTGATCGAGGCCTGGCGGCGGGACTACAACGAGAGCCGTCCGCACATGGCTCTTGGTAATCTCAGCCCGGCGGAATATCTTGCCGGGACAAGAATTTCGCTGCCCCCGATCGGGGGCAGCGAAGCCGGAAGCTAACGCTGCATGCGGACCACCAATCCCAAGCGCTTCATATCAGGCTGGTTTCTGGCTGACGGGTGCCTCAAAACCTGTCCCGAAAAAGACACGCTCGTCCCAAACGCAATGACGTCCGGACGCACGAGCACGGTCAGTGCTTCCTCCCATCCGGGATACTACCTAATGACCGCTGGCAGCGAGACGAGCATCCTCGTTATGGGAGACAGCCCATCGTTCACGGGCCAGAATGGCGCCTCTGCCGAGGCAAAGACGACAACATGTCAAACAAGCATTGGATCATGGGCAAAGGCCTACAAAGGCCTATGGAGGAATGCTATGTTGGCGACCGATACCAAGATCTCAAGCGCGGAGACGCATGCTCATAAGCTGAGTGTACCAAGGCTCGCATTCACAGGCGCCGTCGTGGGCACCGTTTCGTTTCTACTCTGCTGGGCTGTGGCCGCGCTCGTTCCGGGTATTCGTGCCACGCACAGATATATTCAACTCTTCACTCCGGCTGATGTCGCATCGGGTACGGCCCTTGCCGAAGGATTCTTCTGGTCGCTCGTCATTGGGTTAATCACGGGTGCGCTTGCCGGATTTGCCTATAACCTGTCGGCCGGCCTCAAGCGGCGCTAGCCGACCGCTCTACAGCCCAACTTGCGGCCCAGGCAGCCCCGGCACGATATGGAGACGATGATGAGGCAAGCCTCCTCTCGCCAGTACGGCAGGCTTCTGTTGACTACAGCCTCGGCGTTCCTCGCGACCTACCTGCTGACCCGCCACCAGTCGCACGCGCTGCAACTGCTGCCGTACCTGGTGTTGCTCGCCTGTCCTCTCATGCACCTGTTCATGCACAGAGGGCATCGCCACCAGCGCTAGGCCGCGGTGAAGAGGATCTAGCGATGGGCGACCGTATGTCCACCGGGACTTAACCGCAGCTTACCATGGACACCCACCGATGCTCACGCCGTCCTTTCAGAAGGACCATATCAAACGCCTCGAAATTCCGCTCCTTCCAGCCGCAAGCCAAAGAATAAGGTTACGAGGAGGCGACCGCCACGCGGCGCGCACGCCTCCCGCCACACTGGCGCCGGTATATCCCTCTGTAATCTCCCTTAGTTACGACCGATCTCAAGCTGCCTAGCTTGCAAGGGGAGCGACGCAGATGTGTTGGAGGAGAACCGGTGCGAGGATCGTTTCTGTGCGATGCTCCGCAGGCAGGCCTTCGCCGCACCGTTCAGCCTTCCTTTGGGCCAGCTAACGATGCGATCGACCATTTACGTGCGGGCCAACTTAGAGGTGGCGGTGCTGGTTTCCTGACAGGAGCCATCGGATCATGATGCATCATACGAAGCTTGAGAGGCCTCTCGAAAAGACGGGTGACACCGGACCCCGGCAAAATCTGCTGGAGCATCTTTCAGAGGAGGCCGATCGACACTTTCATGCGATGCTCGCACGCAGCACGGCGGGAATCTCGCCGGCAGCGCTGACCGAGGCGTTCATGGACTGGGCGGTTCATCTGACCATTTCGCCGAGCAGGCGCGCCTTTCTCTTGGCCAAGGCCGTTAGCAAGGTGGTACGCCTGTGGAACTATGCCTTGCGCTATATGGCAGACAGCAGGACCGAACCGTGCATCGAGCCGCTGCCCCAGGATCGGCGCTTTTGCGATCCAGCTTGGCAGGGCTGGCCCTACAACTTCATCCACCAGATGTTCCTGCTGAACCAGCAATGGTGGCATAATGCCATGACTGGCGTCGATGGCGTGACCAGCCAGCATGAGAAGGTCGTCGATTTCATCATTCGGCAGATGCTTGATACGGCATCACCATCGAATTTCCCGCTTACGAACCCGGTTGTCGGGCAGCGTATCGCCGAAACCCGCGGCGAATGCCTGATCGACGGATCGCGCAATTTCCTCGATGATCTGAAGCGGCTGACCGAGGGGCTTAAACCAGCCGGTACCGAGGAATTTCAGCTCGGTCGCAATGTCGCCGCAACGCCTGGCCAGGTCGTCTATCGCAATCGTCTGATTGAACTTATCCAATATTCGCCGGCAACGGATACAGTCCGGCCGGAGCCAGTGCTGCTGGTGCCGGCCTGGATCATGAAATATTATATTCTCGATCTGTCGCCGGAGAATTCGCTGGTCCGCTATCTGATCCGCCGCGGCTACACGGTATTCATGATATCCTGGCACAATCCCGGCGCCGAGGATCGCGACCTTTGCCTGGATGACTATCGCAGGCTCGGCATAACGGCGGCGCTCGATGCAATTGGCGTGATCATGCCGCAGGCTAAGGTCCACGCAACCGGCTATTGCCTGGGCGGCACGCTGCTGTCGATCGTCGCGGCGGAAATGGCCCGCGATAAAGACGAGCGTCTGCGCTCAATGACGTTACTCGCGGCGCAGACCGACTTCACCGAAGCAGGTGAGTTGGCATTATTCATCAACCATAGTGAGGTCCATTTCCTTGAGGACCTGATGTGGGACCAGGGCTATCTCGATACGTCCCAGATGAGCGGGGCCTTCCAGCTACTCCGATCGAAGGACCTGATCTGGTCGCGCATGGTCCGCGACTATCTCATGGGCCAACGCGCGCCCATGACCGACATAATGGCCTGGAACGCGGATACGACGCGAATGCCCTATCGCATGCATTCGGAATATCTGCGCCAGCTATTCCTCAATGACGACCTGGCGAGCGGGCGATTCATGGTCGATGGGCGTCCGATCGCGCTGACTGATATCCGGGTGCCCATCTTCGCCGTGGGAACGGAATGGGACCATGTCGCGCCGTGGCGTTCCGTCTTCAAGATCCACCTGCTGACCGACACCGACGTTACTTTCGCGCTGACCACCGGCGGTCATAATAAGGGCATCGTCGCCCCACCCGATGACATGAGCCGCAGCTATCGCATGCTCTCGCGTCGGGCGTACGATCATCATCTCGATCCGGATAACTGGCTCACTGCTGCGGACGACCGGACGGGAAGCTGGTGGCATGGCTGGGCCAGCTGGCTCGACCGCCATTCGGGTGCGATGACGACGACGCCTGACATGGGAGCGCCGGACAAAGGCTATATGCCGATCGCCGACGCTCCCGGCACCTATGTCCTGGAGGCATGAGCCATGGCCGGTCTCGCCCCAATGCTTGCTGGCAAAGTCGGGTTGGTGGTCGGTGTCGCCAATGCGCAGTCGATCGCCACGGGATGCGCCCGCGCGTTCCGTGATGCCGGTGCCGAGCTCGCACTCACTTATCTGAATGACGAGGCAAGGCCATATGTCGAGCCGGTTGCGCGCGATCTCGATGCCAGCTTATTCGAACCGCTGGACGTGGAGAAGGATCAGCAGCTCGATGCGCTTTTCCGGCGGATAACGGAATCCTGGGGGCGGCTGGACTTCCTGCTCCACTCGATCGCCTATTGCCGAAAGGAGGATCTGCACGGCCGCGTCGTCGATTGCTCGCGCGAGGGTTTCGCACAGGCGATGGATATATCGGTCCATTCGCTTATCAGAATGACGCGGCGCGCCGAACCTCTTATGGGGAATGGCGGCTGTATCCTGACCGTTAGCTACTATGGCGCGGAGAAGGTCGTCGATCATTATAATATCATGGGGCCGGTCAAAGCTGCGCTCGAGGCGACAGTTCGCTCGCTGGCGGCCGAGCTCGGGCCACGGCAGATCCGCGTCAATGCGCTGTCACCCGGGCCGGTCCGGACGCGCGCGGCATCGGGCATCGAGCATTTTGACGAGCTGATCGAGGAGGCACGCGCGCGGGCGCCCGAGCGGAGGCTGGTTACCATCGAGGATATCGGCGCGGTCGCGGCGGGCCTCGTCAGCGATGCCGCGCGAAGCATGACCGGCAATATCACCTATGTCGATGCGGGCTATCACATCATGTCGTGAGGTGGCCTATGCAGTTCATCGAAAACCGCACCTACGACGAACTCAAGGTCGGCGACACGGCCGCGTTGACGCGAACGCTGCGGCAGGAAGACATCGCGCTCTTTGCCGTCTTGTCCGGCGACGTAAATCCCGCTCATCTCGACGCAGAGTTCGCCAAGACGGACATGTTCCACCGCATCGTCGCGCATGGAATGTGGGGCGGCGCGCTCATTTCGGCAGTGCTCGGAACCGAGCTTCCGGGACCTGGCACCGTCTATCTCGCCCAATCACTCCACTTCCGCCGCCCAGTCGGCCTCGGCGATACGATCACGACGAGCGTGACGGTCCGCGAAAAACGTGATGCGGCGCGCGTGCTGCTCGATTGCATCTGTCGAAATCAGACCGGCGATACCGTCATTGAAGGCGAAGCAGAGGTTATCGCGCCCACAGAGAAGGTGAAGCGCCCGCGCGCATTGCTACCCCAAGTGCATGTTCACACACCCGGCGCCTGCCATCAGCGGTTTATTGCGGCGGCGCGGAAGCTGTCGCCGATCCGGACTGCGATCATCCATCCGGTCGATGAGCTTTCGCTTCGCGGTGCAACCGAAGCATCGGCGGCTGGTCTGATCGAACCGGTGCTGGTGGGACCGATAGAGAAGGTCAAACGCGCTGCGGAGGCCGCCAGTGTCAATCTCGGCCAGCTGGAAATCATTGACGCTCCGCATAGCCATGCAGCGGCCGAGCGGGCGGTCCAATTGGTGCGCGAGGGGCGTATCGAGGCGCTAATGAAAGGCGCGCTCCACACCAATGAAATATTGAATGTTGTCGTGCGGGCCGACAGCGGCCTGCGCACCGAGCGCCGGATGAGCCACATCTATCTGCTCGACGTCCCGCATTATCCGAAGCCGCTGTTCATAACGGATGCGGCGATCAACATTTATCCAACGCTCAATGACAAGCGCGACATCGTGCGCAATGCGATCGATCTGTGCCATGCGCTCGGGATCGCCACGCCCAAGATCGCGATCCTGTCGGCCGTCGAGACGATCGAGCCGAAGATCAGCTCGACGCTCGATGCCGCTGCACTCTGCAAGATGGCCGATCGGGGGCAGATCGGCGGCGGCCTGCTGGATGGGCCGCTGGCCTTCGACAATGCCGTGTCCAAGGCAGCAGTGGCCGCGAAGCAGATCGTCTCGCCCGTTGCCGGAGATGCCGATGTGCTGGTGGCGCCAGACCTTGAATCCGGAAACATGCTTGCCAAGCAGCTTATCTATCTTGCCGGTGCCGCATCGGCGGGGATCGTTCTCGGCGCACGTGTTCCGATCATGCTGACCAGTCGGGCCGACGATATTCCCGCCCGGATTGCATCATGCGCCCTGGCTCTGCTCGTCGTACGCCACCGGGGTGGAGGCGCATGATGATGCGCGAGGCGTTTCTTATCTTTAATGCCGGATCATCGAGCCTCAAATTCGCGCTTTATGAAAGCCGGTCCCTCGATCTCTTGTGCCGCGGCGTGCTCGAAGAGCGCAGCGAAGGCATGAAACTCGACATTGCCGGCCCACTGGCGGGCCCGTTTCTTGAGGCGCCGCGACCCGCAGAAACCGGACATGCCGGATATATAGAATGGTTCCTCAATCTCGTGCGACATCGCTTGGGCGACCTATCTTTGGGTGCCGCCGGGCACCGTGTCGTGCATGGCGGTGCCCAATTTGCCGCGCCCATCATTGTTGACGATATGGCAATGGCCGCGCTCGAGGCGCTGGTTCCGCTCGCGCCGGGCCACCAGCCCAATAATCTGATGGCGATCAGGGCGGTTGCCCGGTTTTGGCCCGATCTGCCGCAGATTGCCTGTTTCGACACCGCTTTCCATCGAACTCAGCCGCGTCTGGCGCAACTGTTCGGGCTGCCGCGTGGTTTCAGCGATGCGGGGATTCTGCGCTACGGTTTTCATGGACTGTCCTACGAATATATCGCGAGCCGGCTGCCCGAGATCGCGGGCTCGCGCGCCGACGGGCGGGTGATCGTCGCCCATCTCGGCCATGGCGCGAGCCTTTGCGCAATGCGCGAGCGGCGGAGCGTGGCCACAACCATGGGGTTCACCTCGCTGGATGGCTTGATGATGGGAACACGATGCGGAGCGATCGATCCCGGCGTACTCCTGTATCTCATTCGCGAGCGTGGCATGTCGGTCGAAACTGTCGCCGATCTGCTGAACAATCGCTCGGGCCTGCTGGGTGTCTCCGGAATCAGCGACGATGTACGGACGCTGGCGGCCAGCGACGATCCGCGCGCCAACGAGGCGCTGGACCTGTTCGCCTATCGCATTGTCCGCGAGGTGGGCTCGCTCGTTTCGGCATTGGGCGGGCTGGATCTCCTGATATTCACGGCCGGCATAGGTGAGCACTCAGCTCTGGTCCGTCGCAAGGTATGCGAGCAGCTGCGCTTCTTCGGACTGGAGCTGGACGAGCAACTCAATGCCTCCGGAGCGATGACGATCAGCTCGGACGCGTCTGAGATTGGGGTCTACATCGTCCCGACGAACGAGGAGCTGCCGATCGCGGATGCCGTGCGGCGGTTAATCGGCATATCGGAGCGTCCGGGGCCAGGAATTACATCGCAGCATGGCTGACCGTCGAACGCCGCTGAGAGCTGCAATCGCCCGGTAGTCACAACGCCACCCGGTTGAGCCGCAAGGCGTTGGTGACGACGCTGACTGACGAAAGCGCCATCGCGGCGGCGGCGATGATCGGCGACAGGAGGATGCCGAACAAGGGATAGAGCAGGCCGGCGGCGATCGGCACCCCGGCAACGTTGTAGACGAAGGCGAAGAACAGATTCTGGCGGATGTTGGACATTGTCGCCTCGCTCAGCCGGCGCGCCCGCACGATCCCGCCCAGATCGCCCTTGAGCAGGGTCACCCCCGCACTCTCAATGGCGACATCGGTACCGGAGCTCATCGCGATCCCGATATCCGCGGCGGCAAGCGCGGGCCCATCGTTCACGCCGTCGCCGGCCATGGCGACGATCGTCGGCCGAGCGGGTCGAGATGCCCAGGATGTAGGCCTCCTGGATGACGCCGGTCAGCGCCTTCTCGGGCAGCCGGCGGGGTTCCAGGAAACCGGGAAAATAGCTGCCCTTCCGGAGCTTCGGGATGCGTAGTTCCCACGGTACCGGCGCGCGCGACCGGTCAGCTTTGCTACCGTCGAGCTACACCACCACCCGGGACACGACCGCAGAATCCCTGGGGAGGCCAGGAGTTGGTGCTCCTCGGTGCTGTTTGGGGGTGTTCGCGAATCAATCGAAGTCTTGAGCGAGAATCTGCATAAGCGTCTGATCTCCCCCTTGCACCCAGGTGGATGAGGTGGCGATGCCGAACCTCGCTTCCACGACGCTTTCGCGGTGAGAAGCGCGCTGCGCTTCGGCGCAACCCACCCACAATTCCAGTAAGCTTTTCTTTACAAATCCGTGGCTGCAGCATTACGATCAAGCATTGCAGCATTCAGATAAGAATGGGGAGATGCCATCGGCTATCATCAACCGGCAGGGCGCAAGGAAAGCAGGGGCGTCTCTGCCGCCATCAAAAGGGGGGTATTAGATGATGACAAAGGATCGAAATTTCGACGCGCCGGTCGGTGCTGCCGCGCAGCGGAGCCGCCTTCGCAAATCATTCTTCGCGATCGCAGCGGGCTTGCTCTCCTGCACGGCGATGACATCGCCGGCATGGGCGCAGGACGCGACAGCCGCTGACGAGAGCGGCCAAGACAGTGAAATCGTTGTGACCGGCGCTCTTGATGCGCTGCCGGTCCAAGACGTCGGATCGGTCTTCGGCTTCGACAAGACGCTCGTCGAAACGCCGCGTTCGGCATCGACGATCAGCGAGGAGCAGATCGAGCGTTTCGGCATCACCGACATTTACGATCTCGTCGCCCAGGCGCCCGGCACCTTCACCAATTCCTTCTTCGGTGTCGGCGGCGCGCTCGATATTCGCGGCACCCCGGGCGAGGTCTATTTCAGGGGCGTGCGCCGTCTCGACAACCCCGGCAACTATCCGACGCCGATCGGCGCATCCGACCGGATCGACATCGTGCGAGGCCCGGCCTCGCCGATCTTCGGTCCGTCCAAGACCGGCGGCTATATGAACTTCGTGCCGAAATCGGCGCGCGTGAAGGGCGGGGCGCTCCTATCCAATCCCGAAGGCGAGATCAGCTACACGACCGGGAGCTGGGACAGGAACGTCCTGAAAGCCCAGGTGCGCGGGCCGGCCAAGATCCTGGGGTCCGAATTCGGATACAACCTCTATGCGGAGGTCGAGGATTCGGGCAGCTACTATCGCAACATGTCGACCAACCAGACGATCCTGCAAGGCTCGTTCGACAATCGGCTCACCGATACCGTACGCATCGAGTTCGGCGGGATGTATCAGAAATATTCCGGCCAGCAGAATGGCGGCTGGAACCGCCTGACGCAGGATCTGGTCGACAACGGCACCTATATCACCGGCACGGCCAAGCCCCTCGACACGAGCGGCGATGGCCAGATTTCCCCGGCCGAGTTTAATGCGGTTGGCGCCTTCTCGCCGTTCGGCGGATTTGGTTGCGGCGGGAACGTGTTTGCATCGTCCATCACCGATGCGTGTTTCAACAATCTCAAGGACGCCAACGGTAGGCCTAACAACTATCTTGCGCTGGAAAACACCGGAACGACGAAGCTGAGCCGCAAGAATGTCCTCACGGGCAAGAACGATGTGCTCAACAACAAGGCGACCACGGGGTATTTTGACATTATTTTCGATCCCGGCGACGGTTTCGAGCTGAAAAACCAGCTTTTCTATGATGGGTTCAAGAATCTGAACGAGAATGCCTATGGCTTCTCTCAGTTCCATGATTCCTGGGTCATAGAAGACAAGATCGTTCTTTCGAAGACTTTCGAGAACACGGTCGGGAAATTCTCGTTCCAATTGTCTCCGTCGATCCGCTACACGAAGTTCCTTCATGGGGACGACTTCAACTTCGAATATTTCCATCGCGTGGATCTGACGCAGGGATATACCGCACTGTCGGATCGACTGCTGTCGACCGAATGCGACTGTGACTTCGCAAACTATCTCAAGGGCTCTTACACCGATCTCGGATTTGCGGCTCTGACCGATCTGGATTTCGCCTTCGGTCTCGATCTTGTTCTGGGCGCACGGTACGATACCATTCACGCCAAATCGAGGAACGTACCGGCCAAACTGCGGGTCGCCCCGACGATTGTTTCCGCGTCGGACACCGAAGGCGCGTGGTCATGGACGGCGAGCGCTTCCTACAAATTGCCCTTCGGCCTCATTCCCTATGTGACGGCATCACAGCAGTCGACGGTCGTCGCAGGTCAGGGTGCCGAGATTGACGTTGGCAATCTGGCCGGCGAAAGCTGGGTCGCTGCGTCCAAGCTCTATGAAGCCGGTATCAAGGGCAGTTTCCTCGACGACACGCTGTATGCTGCGCTCTCGGTGTACAAGCAAAAGCGAACCGACTTTAACGTCCAGTCGATTACGGTGAACCAGGCGGTCGAGACCAAAGGTCTGGAGGCCGAGGTGCGCTGGTCCGTCAACAAGCATCTCCTCATCACCGGGGCCTATAGCAGGACCAACGTATATAATCTGACCGCGCTGAAAGAAGGTACGCTATTCAGCTTCTTCGGAATCGAGGACCTTAAGAATGTCTCCGATCCAACGCTCTATCTTGGCGGCCAGCCGATCGGCCTGTTGCTGATCACCGACAAGGAAGCATCGAAGCGGGCGGGCATTCCGGAGAACCTCTACTCGCTGACGGCGAGCTATCAGTTCGACAACGGAATCGCGCTCAGTGGGAGCGTCGTCAAGGTGGACTCGGTCTATTCGGGCCAGTCTCAGGCTGTGAAGCTGCCGGCCTACACGCTGGTCGACCTCGGGGCTTCCTATGAAAAGGACAACTGGCTGTTCCGGGTCGTCGTGAAGAACGCGACCAACGAACGCTATTTCCGCGCCAACTTCACCGAGTTGTTCGGCAGCACGATCGTGCTGCCCGAACGCCCGCGTAGCTTCCAGGCATCCGTCGTCTACAAATTCTGATGCGACGGGGGGCGCCGGCATTCTGCCGGCGCCCCCTCATAAGCTATGCGAGATGCCGAGCCTTTTTCCGTCCTGCCTATCCTGCCGATAGTGGAAAGAGCTACGTCAGGCGCTTCCTGACACGCGCCATTATGCTCGCGAGCGCCTGCCTTTCCCTCTGCGGGCAGGGCGACGCCCGCGCCGTTGCGGACAAATCGGCATCGACGCGATCGTGATCGAGCCGTGCATTTTCGCGCTCCAGATCGTTGGCTACGCTGCCCTTCGGGTCATCCGTCGCGCCTGGTCGACCTTCAGGCCACATTCGCGAAAAGCCAGCAATACTTCCTTCCTTGTCCTTCCGGTGATCGCAACTGATCACAGAATAGGTCGGGCCGACGTCTAGGAACATCTGTGCCAAAGCATAGGTGCGACTGATCGTCACTGCACCAGATGGACCTATCCCAAGGCCCTGGCTTTGCACGGCTTCCGTATGATCGAACCCAACGTTCGCCGGACATAACCTCCTGATCGATCAAGGAGGTTTCGAATGAGCGGCAGTGCCAAGCTTACGCATGCGTCGGGAGCGCCCGTTGCGGATAATCTGAACATCATGACGGCCGGCAAGCGCGGGCCAGCCCTTCTGCAGGACATCTGGCTCATCGAGAAACTCGCCCATTTTGATCGCGAGGTCATCCCGGAACGACGCATGCACGCCAAGGGGTCAGGCGCCCATGGCACATTCACCGTAACGCATGATGTCACGGCCTTCACCAGGGCGAAGATCTTCTCGGAAGTAGGCAAGCAGACGCCGGTGTTCGCGCGCTTCTCCACCGTTGCCGGCGAACGCGGTGCTGCCGATGCAGAACGGGACATTCGTGGCTTTGCCGTCCGGTTCTACACCGAGGAAGGAAATTGGGACATCGTCGGCAACAACACGCCCGTCTTCTTCTTCCGCGATCCGCTGCGGTTTCCCGACCTCAATCATGCGGTAAAGCGCGATCCGCGTACCGGCCTGCGCAGCGCCGAGAACAACTGGGACTTCTGGACGTTGCTTCCCGAGGCGCTGCATCAGGCCACCATCGCCATGTCGGATCGCGGCATTCCCAAAAGCTACCGGCACATGCATGGCTTTGGCAGCCATACATTCAGCATGTTGAATGCAGCCGGGCACCGGACATGGGTGAAATTCCATTTCAGGACACAGCAGGGCATCGAAAATCTCAGCGACGAGGAAGCCGCGCTTGTCATCGGATCCGACCGAGAAAGCCATGGCCGAGACCTGTTCACTGCGATCGAGGCGGGGAATTTCCCTCGCTGGACCCTCTATATCCAGGTGATGACCGAGGAGCAGGCGGCCGTCCACTCCCATAACCCCTTCGATTTGACGAAGGTCTGGTCGAAAAAGGACTATCCGTTGATCGAGGTCGGCTTCTTCGAGCTGAACCGCAATCCGTCAAACTATTTTGCGGAAGTCGAACAGGCTGCATTCACGCCTGCGAACATCGTCCCGGGCATCGGATTTTCGCCTGACAGGATGCTTCAGGCCCGGCTATTCTCCTATGGTGATGCCGCGCGCTATCGGCTCGGCGTCAACCATGGACATATTCCGATCAATGCGCCGAAATGTCCGTTCCACAGCTATCATCGCGACGGGGCCATGCGCACCGACGGCAATCTGGATGATACGCTAAGCTATTATCCCAATAGCCAGGGCGTCTGGGAAACCGATGCTGCCCAAAACGAGCCCCCTTTCCCGATAGAAGGACCTGCCGCCCATTGGGACCATCGGGTCGAGGAGGATCATTGGGAACAACCCGGAATTCTGTTCCGAAACATGTCGCCTGAGCAGCAGCGGCTCCTGTTCGAAAACACCGCTCGACAGCTTGGCGGAGCATCCGAGCCGATCCAGCGCAGACATGTCGCAAATTGCAGTCGGGCCGATCCGACCTACGGCGCCGGCGTCGCCAAGGCCCTCGGGCTCGAGATGGCCAATGGAGCGGAATGACGAGCTCAGAAGCGAAATCGGAGATTTCGTCAATCATGCAAGAGGAGGAGCGCCGTGCGCGATGAAGAAAGGCATGTGATCTCTCCATTTGGCGATCTGGGGCGGCGGGAATTTCTGACGGCCATGTCGGCCGCAACCTTTGCCGTTGTCGCCGAGACTGCATCGAGCCGACCGATTCCACTTTCCAGAATGAAAGGAGACGTAAATATGAGCCGCATCAAGACAAAGGATGGGACCGAGATATTCTACAAGGATTGGGGTCCCAAGACCGCCCAACCGATCATGTTCCATCATGGCTGGCCGCTGTCTGCCGACGACTGGGACAACCAGATGCTCTATTTCCTCGAAAAGGGCTTTCGCGTCATAGCGCATGATCGCCGCGGTCATGGGCGCTCGAGCCAAACCGATATTGGTAACGAGATGGATACCTACGCCGCGGACGTCGCTGAGCTCGTGGCGGCACTCGACCTGCGCAATGCCGTCCATATCGGGCACTCCACTGGCGGGGGCGAAGCTACCCGCTATGTCGCGCGCCACGGGAAGGGCAGGGTGGCCAAAGCCATTCTGGTGGGCGCCGTACCCCCGGTGATGGTCAAGTCCGCCACTAATCCTGGGGGCCTTCCTCTGGAAGTTTTCGACGGCTTTCGCAGAAGCCTTGCGGCCGATCGTTCGCAATTCTACCTCGATGTTGCGAGCGGCCCTTTCTATGGTTTCAATCGCCCCGGTGCTAAAATCAATCAGGGCGCCATTCAGAATTGGTGGCGCCAAGGCATGATGGGCGGCGCAAAAGCGCAATATGATTGCATTGCGGCCTTCTCGGAAACTGATTTCACCGAAGATCTCAAATCGATCGAGGTTCCCGTGCTCGTACTGCACGGCGACGATGACCAGGTGGTGCCTGTCGCCGATTCTGCAATGCTCTCATCGAAGCTTCTCAGGAACAGCGAACTGAAAATCTATCAGGGCCTTCCGCACGGAATGTTGACGGTCAATGCGGATATTCTCAATCCCGACATGCTCGCTTTCATCAAGAAGTGAACGGGTGACCTGAGATCCATTCGGGCTTTGCGAGGGTGCGTGACGCTGTCGCGCACCCAAACTCCATGCTGTCGCACTGCGTGGTCACGATCGACTCGTCATGACGAATGGAGTGAATTGATGATGCGTTCTCCGACAGAGTTGCTCGATGAGGAACGGCGCAGGTTACTCGGTTTAGCGGCCGGCGCTGGAGCAGCTGTCGTTTGCGGTGCTGCCGCCCGCGCGCAGACTGTTCCATGGCAAAAGCTGGAGCGGGTCGATGCGGGCGACCTGTCCATCCAATATGTCGATATGGGGCCGCGTCGCGGCAGGCCGGTCATTCTGCTTCACGGCTGGCCCTATGATATCCACAGCTTTGCCGAAATAGCGCCGTTGCTGGCTGCGAAGGGGTATCGCGTCATCATTCCCTATCTGCGGGGATATGGCGGCACCCGATTTCGCTCACCCGACATGGTGCGAAATGGCGAGCAGGCAGTCCTGGCGGTCGATGTCATAGCGCTGATGGATTCTCTCGCCATCCAGCGGGCGATCATCGGCGGCTTCGATTGGGGCGCGCGCGCTTGTCAGCGCGGCTGGAAGCTTCGGGCATTTGCAATTCCGGCAGCCGCGATTTTGCGTCATCCTGCAGCTTGCCCATAAGCGCTCCGAAAATATCGGGCTTGCCGCTGCCTATGCCGTCGCCAAGCCGATAGCCGACGGGCAATGCGGGCCGGGAGAGTTAAGATCCCGCCAATGCAGTCGCTTCGGGCATGGCAGGGGCGACAGCCATGCCGCCCCTGCCGATGGATCAGTCCGCAGACGCCGCTTCCTCGATGATCGCGGCTACTTCGGTAGGGCGCGATACCATCAGCGCGTGCGAGGCATTGGCGATGACCACCGTTTTGCGGGCGTGCGCGCGATCGGCCATGAACTTCATCGCCGCTGCCGGAATGTTCCGGTCGGATGAACCGTAGATGACGTAGCTGGGCAAGCTCTTCCACATGGCCGTGCGGGATGGCTCGGCGAGCGCGGCCTGGCTCACAGGGCGCTGCGTGGCCGCCATCAGGGCTGTCCGCGCTGGCGGAACATCGGCCGCGAACTGGTCATGGAACTTCGCCGAACGGATATAAAGGTCCGTCGTTCCGTCGGGCAGGCTGACGGACATCAGCGCCTGGCCCAAGGTGCTGCCCGGAAATTTGCCCGACAGGCTGAGGCTCGATTCACCCGCTTCCGGCAGAAATCCGGCGACATAGATCAGGGCCTTCACATTGCTGTTGCCGTGGGCCGCTTCAGTGATGACCGCGCCGCCATAGGAATGGCCCACCAGCACGACCTGCCCCGATACCGATCGAACGATCGCAGAAATGCTGTTCGCATCGCTCGCAACCCCGCGCAACGGGTTGGCGGCCGCGATCACCGGGTAACCTTTCTTCTCCAGCCTGGCGATGACATCATTCCAGCCCGAGGAATCGGCAAACGCCCCATGGACCAATATGATCGTCGGCTTGGCTTCCTGTTCCTTGGCATAGGCGCTGGCGGGGCCGGCAAGCCATAGTGTGGCGAGCGCCAGCGAATGTGCGATGCGATGCATGTCGGTCCTCCCAAATGCGGCTTTCACTCACATTGGCATGCATCGGCTGTGGCCTCGGGCCTATCAGCCGAAGGCATCTCTCATGCACAACCGGGGCCTAGCTTCGCCTGCACCAAGGAACAGGGTCGGCTGGGGGCTTCATCATCCGCGAATATACTTCAGCATGAAGTTCACCCATCGTCTGGGCGGGTAGCTGGTCACCCGTTCGCACTGGCAATTTTGCGGCCGGGATGAAGCCGATGGCTGAACGCCATCGCCGCTAACGATCCGGAAAGCGCTACGCATCGGAGAAAGGGGCCAGCATGCCAGGACCATCATTTCACGCCACCATCGCAGATAGCTCGAGGCCCGATCGAACGCGCGGCGCAGTGCGCCTGGAGGCGTTGGGAATGATGACTGCCGGCATCGTCCATGATTTGGGCAACGACGTTCAACTATTGTCGGCCGCCATCCATCGTCTCAAGGCCCGTTCATCCCTTGCGGCAAGTGCCGAGCTGCAGCCGGTCTTCGAAGGCGCGGAAGCATCGCTGCGGCGCATCAGCGGCTTGGTACGCGCGATACTAGGCTTTGCGCGGGCCCCCGCCACGGTCGAGGAGCCAGTCGACCTTTCTGCCTGCTTCGCCGAGCTGGAGCAGTTGCTGCATTGGGTTGTCGACGCGAATGTCGTTCTGACCACGCGTGTCGACGATGATCTGCCGCTCGTGCGATGCAACCGGCAGAAGCTTGAAAATGCTTTGCTCAATCTTGTGCTCAACGCCAATGAGGCGATCCCCGATGACGGATTGATCGCGGTTGTGGTGATGGCAGAGGGAAACCAGCTGATGGTAGAGGTCGCCGACAGCGGGATCGGGATGACACCAGAAGTGGAGACGCGCGCCTTCGATCCCTTCTTCACCACCAAATCCGCGGGGACGGGCCTTGGCCTTGCGATGGTGCGCCATTTTGCGGAGGAAGCGCGGGGCAGCGTCTCGATCAGCACCGGTCCGGGAAGCGGGACGAGGGTGCGTCTTTTCCTGCCAGCACTTCCCTCTGGAGCTGGCGCACGGCAGGCGGCAGATGACTGGCTGGATCAGGCGCTTGTCGACAGCTTTCCGGCGAGCGATCCGATAGCTTTCTGAGCATCAGGCGGGACGGGCGCTCTTCTATCGGACAGCGCCTGTGCCAGCTGGAATGGCAAAGCGGAACTGGGCGCCGCCATCGGGATGATTGACGGCGACGATCCGGCCATGATGCCCGGCGATAATCGACTGGCAGATCGCAAGGCCCATGCCCATGCCGCTGTCCTTGGTGGTGAAGAACCCCTCGAAGATGCGATCCAGGTCAGCGGGCGGGATGCCCGGGCCGGTGTCGCGGATCGAGAAGCACAGCGCGCCATCATCATCCAAACCTGTTTCCAGCATGATGATCCGCGCATCCTTTTCCCTCACTTCGACCGCTTGGACGCTGTTGATGAGCAGGTTCACGATCACCTGCTGCAGCTGGATGCGGTCACCGATCGCCTGCGGGAGCGCGGTCCCGAAGGCCGTGTTGATGCGGATGGCCCGGGAATCGACCTCGTGGCGGATGAACATCAACGCTTCCTGGGCGACTTCATTCAGGTCCAATGCGACGCGTTCGGGGGCGCGCTTCGCCGCCATGCCGCGAATGCGCTGGACGATGTCGTTCGCTCGGCGGCCGCTCGCGGCAATTCGTTCCGTCAGCTGCGTGACCTTGGCGATATTGGGATCCGCCCGCGCGAGCCAACGCAGGCTCGTTTCCGCATTGGTGACGATGGCCGCAAGGGGCTGGTTCACCTCATGCGCGATGGAAGTCGCCAGCTCGCCCAAGGTCGAGATCCGCGCGGCATGGGTAAAATCGGCCTGCAGCTGGCGCAATTGTGCCTCCATCTGCAGGCGGGCTGTGACATCCTCGAGGGCGAAGATCGTGACATCCAGCTCCAACGGCGCCACGGGGTAAGTGACGGATAGCTGCACGTCGACGATGCGGCCGTCCAAGGTCTGCATTCTTGTCAGTTCAGCATGGTTTTGCTGGCCGTTGAAACGGCCGATCATGACATTGCGCAAGGAATTGCGATTGATCGTGAACAGATAATTGATGGGCCTGATGAGGTCGAGCGGGGAGGTTCCCCCAAACATCTGCACGGCCTGGCGGTTGACGTCGGTGACCCGCACTGTCTCGTTCGCGATGTCTATGAGTTCAGGGTGCGCGTCCAGATAGCGGTGGAAGTCCGCAACGCCCTTGTTTCTGAGATCGGCATAGATTTTGCCCATATGGCTGGCATCGACCTGAAGAAGCGCGATCGGCATGTAGTGGACGAGTTTCCGGTATCGTGCCTCGCTTGCTCTCAGATAGAGATAGGACCGGTCGTCATCGGCTGTGCCGTTGACCGCCACGAAGATTCGATGCGCTCGCTCCGGCTCTGTCACGCGCCACAGAGTTACCACCGGGTCACGCAGGATACCATCCGAAACAAGCTGGCGCCGGTGGGTTGGCCCGACCGTCTCGGACATGAAGGCTTCCACGATGAGTGCGCCCAATATTGCCCGGCTTTCGATCGGCCAGAAAGTCGCGACCGACTGGCCGACCATGAGCGCGCGGCCTCGATTGCCGCCGACCAGGCGCGCGGTCCGGTCATTGACGTTGATGATGCGGGTCGCCTGGACCAGCTCATGACACCAGAGCGTGAATTGCGAAGGGGCGATGACGGTTCCCGCCCGGCGGAGCGCGACGATTGTTGCAATCAGCTGCTGCGCGCGGGACGTGTCGATTTCCCAGCTTGCCGCCATCAGGCGGTCGGGAATATGCCAGTCTCCGCCGACCGGCGCACTTTCGTTCAGCGATCGACGGCCATATTCCACCACGTCCCGCGGCGTGCCGTCGTCATGGAAGCGGACATATTGACGGATGTCGGCAGCAACATGAATGCCCCACAGGGTTCGTCGGCTGACCGAACCCTGCCATGCGCCTTCCTGAAGCAGCAGGCGCCAATGTTCACCCTCGTTCGCACCGCGCGCGGACAAGTGGCCGATGCCGCGACCGACCATGGCAAGCGGCGGCCATCCGTAGAGCACCTCCGACGCCGGATTCCAATATTGGATGGTGCCCGACGTATCGAAGATGATCACGCTTTCGGAGGCGAGGTCCGCAATGTCCGGCTCCGATCTCTCGACCAGCGTATCGGGCGATGTTGGCGTCATTGCCCCAACCCTTCAGGCCAGATCACGCCGTTCCCGCCGATGGCCGCGTGCAACTGGCGAAGGAGCATGTCATCAGCAGCCGGTTTGGTAAGCCAGGCTTTCGCGCCAAGGTCGAGCGCACGCGTGCGAGCCTGATCATCGTGAACCGATGTCAGCACGATAGCAGGCATCGCGGATCCCAGGGTATGGAGGCATTCGAGCAACTCCAGCCCGCTCATGCCCGGCATGCGCATGTCGGTGATCAGGCAATCGAAGCGGCCGGGCGCATATTCGGCAAGGAAGGCCGGCGCCCCGTCGAAGGGACGGCAGGCGAGCCCGGATACCATCAACAGATCCGAGAGGGCCTCGCGGACGGCTTCGTCATCGTCCACGATCGCGACAACGGGTATATGGGGCAAACGACTCTGTCCTCTCTCGCACCGGTGACGACATTGTCGCGTAACTTGTAAGCCGTTGTAACCATACCAAGGTGTAGGCCCTAGGATACACGGCTTTCCCGCAATTCCGCGGGCAGGATTTCCCAGGCGCGGATCAGTTCGCCGATTGAGGCCGCCTGCATCTTCTTCATCACGTTGCTGCGGTGCAGCTTGACCGTGATTTCCGTGATGCCGAGGTCGAAGGCGATCTGCTTGTTGAGGCGACCGAGCGCTACTGCGCGCATGACCTGGCTTTCGCGCGGCGTCAGCGTGGAAAAGCGCTCGACATGCTGCTGGACGATCCGGGTGCTGGCGCGCTGGGCGATATCGCGCTCAATCCCTGCGATGACGGCATCGAGTAGGGTCTGGTCGCGAACCGGCTTGGTCAGGAAATCGATTGCGCCCGCCTTCATGGCCTGCACCGACATGGGAATGTCGCCATGGCCGGTCAGGAAGACGATCGGCTTGGTAATGTCGGCGGCGGCGAGATGCTGCTGCAGGTCGAGGCCGCTCGATCCCGGCATGCGCACGTCGAGGATCAGGCATCGCGCCCGTTCGAGCAGCGGCGAATCCATCAGCTCGCGCGTCGAGCCGAAACAGCATGCCTCGATGCCGACCGACAGCATCAGTTCGCTGATTGCCGTGCGAACGTCGACATCGTCGTCGACGATAAGCACGAGCGGTGGAGCCTCTTCAGCGGCCGTGCCGATCATGGACTTGTCCTCTCAGCAAATGTTGGTGAACGGGGCTTGTGGACACGTGCCGCAATCCTGTCCTCGAACCAGCCCTGTATCCTGTCGGGGAATTCAGGCGGAGCCTTGCCCGCTACCGTCTGCGCAATGTCCGCGAGGGACTGGGCAGCAAGCGCGTCACGCATCGCCTTTTCCGCTCGCATCATGACAGCGTGAATTGTGCAGGGGCCCCTTGTTGCCCAGGATGGCGGAGACTCGCCGAAAATGGCGCAACGCCCGCGGATTTCCTGGCAATCGAACAGCGGCTTCCTGCCCTCTATCGCATCGACGACCTGGAGGACGCTGATCTGCTCGGGCGCACGGGCGAGCAAATAGCCCCCTCGCACACCTTCCGCAGCGCGGACGATGCCCGCTTTTTCCAGCTTGGAGAAAATCTTGGCGACGAAGCTGGGAGAAATGCCCTGAAATTCGGCAAGGTCGCGACCGCTCCGCGGCTGGTCGCCGGCACCGACCAGCCAGAGCAGGCAGTGCATGCCATATTCCACGCTGACGGTGAGGTGGGCCATAACGTGGATTATATTTGTCCATGTTTTGCGAGACAAGAATTTTCGCTCTTGCCTCGCGCTCGCAGCCGGTCTGCGTGATCCAGTCAGAGCAGCGCCATTCCGCCATCGACGCGCAGATTGATGCCTGTCACGAAGCTGCTCGCATCGGACGCCAGGAACAGCGCGGCTCGGGCAAGCTCTTCAGGCTGTCCCAGCCGGCCCAGAGGGATCGCTGCTGCCATCCTGTCGATGAAGGCGCCGCGCTCTTCCGGCGCGACGCCCAGCTTGTCGAGGATGGCGGTTTCGGTCGGACCGGGACTGAGCATGTTGACGCGAATGCCGCGATCCTTGAGTTCAAGCGCCCAACTGCGGGCGAAGGCGCCGATCGCCGCCTTGGTCCCGGCATAGACCGCATGGCCTTCCAACACCTTTTCGCTCGCCAGAGAACCGGTCAGGATGATCGATCCGCCGTCGCGAAGCACCGGAACGATCTTCTGCACGCCGAAAAATGTGCCGCGCGCGTTGACGGCGAACTGTGCGTCATATTCTGCCTCGGACACCTCGTGCGAAGGCGTGATCGTGTTGATCCCGGCATTGGCCATATAGATGTCGACGCCGCCGAAGCGCTCGCGGACCAGATCGGCCACTTGCGCATGATGCTGTGGGTCCGCGACATCACCCTGAACGCCAATTGCGGCTGATCCAATCTCGCGCACGGCAGCATCGACGCCCTTCTGGCGTCGTCCGGTGATCACAAGTTGCGCGCCCTCGGACGCGAAGACTTTTGCCGCCGCAAGCCCGATGCCGCTATTGCCGCCCGTGATCACCGCGACCTTTCCCTGCAAACGGGTCATAGTCATTTCTCCTTCGCTGATCGGCGGAATATGGCTGTTCCAGAAGATCGGATAAGACTGGACTGAGGCACATCGTCTTTGCCAAAAACTATCGAATGAAGAGGAACCTTGAGCGCACCACCGGGCTTTTCGCCTTTGTCCGCACGGTCGAGGCGGGGTCGTTCAGCGCGGCGGCGCGGCTCGCCGGGACCACGCCGTCCGCAGTGTCGAAGAATGTGGAGCGGCTCGAACGGCGGCTCGGCGTGAAGCTGTTCCTCCGCTCGACGCGATCGCTTTCGCTCACCGTCGAGGGCATGGCTTATCATGAGCGCGTCGCGCCGCTGTTGCGGGCGCTAGAGGATGCCGATGAAGTGCTTGCTGGGGCAGGGCAGGCATATGGTCTGCTCAAAGCCACTATTCCCGGCATATTGGGCCCGACGCTGATTGATGCACTGACCAGCGCCTTCGTCGCGCGTTATCCGGAGATCAAGCTGGAGATCAGCATTTCCGACCGGCATGTCGACCTCGTCCGCGAAGGTTATGACGTCGCACTGCGGGCTGGAGGGAGTGGGGAGGGCGACTGGATCGCTCGGCCGCTTGGGTGCCTGCCGCTCGTGCTGGTGGCCTCACCCACCTATCTGGACCGTGCGGGCCAGCCGGGATCGATCGCAGAACTGGGGCGTGGCGCGCATATCCGCTATCTGCTGGGAGCACGGGCCTATCCCATCCGCTTCGCCAATGGCGAGACTTTGATTCCCGACGGTGTGTTCGATACCGATTCCGGACTTGCCATGCGCACCGCCGCGCTCAACGGTGTCGGCATTGCGCAACTACTCCGGATCGCGGTTGAGCCGGACCTGCAATCCGGGCGGCTGGTCGAGGTGATGCCGCAGGAACCGCTGGCGCCGGTGCCGATGACGGCACTGCACGCCTTTGGCCGCGTTGCGCCGCTGCGAGTAAGGCTCTTTACCGATTTCATCGCCGAAACACTCGCGGCGCGTGATTTGAAGCGCTGACGCGCTCAGATGCTGCGAAAGCCGATCCGGCGTGCATGAGCTTTTCGCGGCTGATCATGGCCGGGGCGGTATCGGTGGGCATCGCCATGTTCCCTTTGCTAGCGCGGATCGATCGAACGCCATGATAGGCGGCGGCACGGTCGCGTTTAGGCGCAAGAGCTGAAAAGCGGACTGTACCAAGGGGGAGGCAAGGCGCCGCAAGGGCACGCCGACCATAGAGGCGGGACTGGCCGGCCAGCCAGGCCGACCTCAACCTTTGGATAGGTGGGCCTATTCTCGACAGTGTGGGGGGCGCCCCATAGCCTCCAATGCCTGAAGGGACGCCACCAGTACCATGAGGTGAAGAGATGACTGCACCATGGGTCAACAGAGACATCGCCCTTGAGATCGACCGATCGCGCTCGATGCCCATCGCCGTCCAGATCACGGCCATGTTGCGTACGGCGATCGTCGACGGGCGCCTGGAACCGGGCGCGCGGCTCCCATCCTGGCTCGACATGGCGGCGCGACTGGGCGTTGCGCGCGGGACGGTGAAAGCCGCCTATGAGACGCTGGCCGACGAACTGCTGGTCGTGTCGGCCGGTGCCGCCGGCACCCGGGTCGCGGCGCCGCGGGCAAGACCAGCGATGCAAAAGGAGATCGACCAGAAGATCGAAATCGCGCCGCCGCTGCGCGGCATCGAACGAGGCTTCGGTCTACGGCCTCTGCCGTTCCAGATGGGCGTCCCGGCGCAGGATGCCTTTCCTGCCAAGCTTTGGGCGCGTTTGCGGACCAGGGCCGCTCGCGATGATGCCATGGCGCCAGTCGGTCCGCCCGATCCGCGTGGGCGGCCTGAACTGCGTGCGCAGATCGCCGCGCAACTGGCGATTACGCGTGGCATTCACTGCCTGCCCGACCAGATCATCCTGACCAGCGGCTATCGCAACGGCCTCTGCCTGACGATGCTGGCGCTGCACCTGCGAGGGCGCCAAGCCTGGGTCGAGGACCCCGGCTATCCCATCGCCCGCACCGGTCTGGAAATGGGCGGGATGACAGTCGTGCCGGTACCGGTCGACGCGAAGGGGCTTCGCGTGGATGAAGGGATGAGATTGGCGCCCAATGCGGCTCTTGCGCTTGTCACGCCCGGGCAGCAGGCACCCACCGGAGTCACATTGGCTCCGGAGCGTCGCGCCGCCTTGATTGCCTGGGCCATGCGGGAGGACGGCTGGATCATCGAGGATGACTATCTTAGCGAATTGCAGCTTTCGGGCCGGGCGTCACCGGCATTGGCGGCGGACGACACATCCGGCCGCATCATCCATATCGGGACTTTCAGCAAGACGATCAGCCCGGCGCTTGGCCTTGGTTTCGTGGTTGCCCCTCTGGCCTTGGCAGAGCGATTTGCCGAGGTGGCGGCGCACCTTAACCCGTCCCCCAATGTGACGACCCAGCTCGCGCTCGCGGACTTTATCGCGGACGGTCATTTCCTGCGTCACCTGCGTCATATGAAGGCGCTCTATCGCGAACGCCGGGACGCGCTGCATGCCCGTCTGGGATCCGGCATCGCCGTCGATTCCTTCGCGGGCCTCGCCGTGTTGACGCACCTGCCAAAGGGCGTCGACGACATGGAGGTTGCGCGTCGCGCGATAGATCGAGGCATTGCGCCGACGCCGCTTTCCATCTGGTACAGCGACAAGGATCAGGCCCAATCGGGGCTGCTCCTCTGCGTCACCAACCTTCGCAAGGGAAGTGTCGAAAGGGCCTGCGAAACGCTCCAGGCGCTGATCGACCAACCCTCAGCCCAAGCGATCTGAGAGGACCATCCGATGAAATTGCTGCACGTCGATTCCAGTCCTCGAGGCGCGCATTCCAACTCGCGGGCATTGTCGGCATATTTTGTCGACCAGCTTCGCCGCCATGTCCCGGCGCTGTCGGTCGACTATCTCGACCTTGCCGTTGATGCGCCGCCACCCGTCACGGGGCTGTTCGCCAGCGCGGCCTATACCGCTCCGGAAGACCGCACGCCCGAAATGCGCGCTGTCCTGGCGCCTTCCGATGCGTTGTGTCGCCGTGTGCTGGACGCCGATGCGCTGCTGTTCGCGATGCCGATGCACAATTGGTCGATGCCATCGCCGTTCAAGGCCTTTGTCGATATGATCGTGCGGGGCGGCCTCACCTATATTCCGACCGAGGATGGCCGCTATCTGGGGGCGCTGGAGAGCAAAAATACTCTCTTCGTCACGACGCGCGGCGTCGATCTGCGTCCGGGGACGCCCTTTGCCGGGATGGATGCGCTGACCTCCTCGCTGCGGGCTGCCTTCGGCTTTGTCGGTGTGACCGATCCGCTCTTCGTCGATGCCCAGCCGCTGGAATTTGCCCGGCAGATCGAACGCTTGGCGGCCCTTGCCCGTGCGCGCGAGGCGCTGCGCGACATTGCCGAAAATTGGGCGGAGGAGCGCGACGGCCGCATCGGGCCGCGCGATCTGCAGCTGTCACGGGCAGGCTGAGCACGCGGGGTCGGTACAATCGCATTTTCAGCGCTTGGGCCTGTTGTCCTCTTCCCGCAGGCCTAATCTGTCATGGTTCCTCAAACAGGTGAGTTTCCATGGATGCTGAAGTGACCGATAACAAGAGCCAGAGACGGTTCGAACTTCCCTTGCCCGATGGGGAGATCGCGGCGGCCTATTACCGGGTCGACGATGAAGGGCGGCTGGTGCTCATCCATACCGAGGTCCCTTATGAATTTGGGGGGCAGGGCATCGCCACCCGACTGGCGACAGGCACTTTCGACCTGGTCCGCCGTTC
The DNA here is from genome assembly GCF_003050615.1 of Sphingomonas oleivorans. Lineage (GTDB taxonomy): Bacteria > Pseudomonadota > Alphaproteobacteria > Sphingomonadales > Sphingomonadaceae > Sphingomonas_H > Sphingomonas_H oleivorans. The sequence continues at coordinate 121,799 of NZ_NWBU01000006.1, forward strand.
GGGCGGGAAAGTCGTGTTGCGATGCCCGTTCATGGGCAATTTCTTCCGCAAGCATCCCGAATATGCCGACATCGTCGCGGGATGAGAAGGTGATCCCATTGGAATTGGAGGTTATTCATGAATGACGAATATAATCTCCAGCGCTTCCTCACTGCGCAGGCCGAGACCTATGATGACGCGCTCGATATTCTGCGCCGCGGCGTCATGTGTACGCCCTATATGGATTTCATCTTTCCGCGGTTTTCCAGCGAGGCCGACGGCGAGACCCAATATTCCATATCCTCGCTCGATGAAGCGACTGCCTATCTCGATTTTCCGATCCTCGGCAACCGCTACAGGGAGTCGGTGGAGACGCTTTTCCGGCTGGTCGACAGTTCTGCGCGCGAAGTGTTCGGCGAAGCCGATGCGCGGAAGCTCCATGCGTCGCTGACACTCTTTTCGGAAGCGACCAATGAAGTCTTGCTGCGGTCGGTCCTGGCCATATGGTTCGACAATATGGTCGACGAGGAAACCATGATCCGGATCGGCCAATATAATTGAGCCGGATCAGGCGGATGCGATCCAATCCCGCAACCAGGCTTCGAAGCCGGTCGATGCCAGCATGGGATGATCGCCTCCTGTCAGCGGTTCACGATCGAAGCGAGCGCCCAGATAGAAGGCCGCTGGGTCAACGATGATGCGGCGCATATCCTCGTTGGCAGCCAGGATCTCGAGGGCAAGTTCAGGCAGGCCGACATAATCCGGGCCGGCAATCTCGATAATTTGATTGGCCGGGCGATCGGCGACGATGTCCGCCAGCAGCCGCGCGACATCGTCGGCCGCGACCGGCTGCATGCTGACCGGGGGCAGGCGGATGAGGTCGCCTTCGCCACCGGCATCGACGATATGGTGGATGAACTCGAACAGGGGCGTCGACCGAAGGATGGTGAAGGGCATGCCCGAGGCCGAGATCAGTTCCTCCCGCGTCCGCTTGGCCCGGTAAAAGCCGCTGTCCAGCAGGTTGGCGCCGACCGCGGACAGGGCGATAAGGTGCGCAACCTCTGCCTTCCGCGCGGCCGCCAGCAAATTGGCCCCGGCCTGTTCGAAAAAGGCCTGCATGCCCTCTACATTCGCATAGCCGGAGTTGGAGACATCAACGACCACCTTCGCGCCGTCCAGCGCTTCGTTCAGGCCATAATTGCCGACAAGATCCACACCGGTCGATCGGGCCGCCACGACCACCTCATGCGCGGCCTGGCGGAGACGGGAGACGAGCTTGCGGCCGACCAGGCCGGTGCCGCCGATCACTGCAATTTTCATGATGCCCTATCCTCCGATTCCTGCGGCAAGTCCCAACCCGCCTGCGTCGGATCGAAGCGGGAGCCGGTTTCCAGCGTGCGATGCACTGGGCAACGGTCGGCGACGTCCAGGAGCTCGGCCCGTTGCTGCGCGTCGAGCGTTCCTTCGATCTCGATCCGCCGGCTGAAGACGTCCGGAACCGACACACCCTGTTCCTTACGATGACGGACGCCGGTCCGGATCCTGCTGACCGACCACCCCTTGCGGGTGGCGTAGAGGCGGAGCGTCATCGTCGTGCACGCGGCCAGCGCGGCGGAAAGCAGATTGAAGGGCGTCGGCCCCGATCCGAGGCCGCCAAGATGCTCCGGTTCATCGACAATGAAGCTCGCCTTGCCCGCGCGCATCGCGAGCTGGAACCTGCCCAGTCCCGTTTCCTCGGCTTCGGCATCGAAGGGGCTTGCGGCAGTGGGTAGGGGACCGGGCAGATAGCGGCCCGCCCAGGCGGCAATCATGTCGGCGGCAAAATCCGCTTCGCCGTCCCTCGTCAGCAGATGATCGGCGCCATCGAGCGACACGAAGCTCTTGGGATGCCGTGCCGCGAGATAGAGGCTGGTGACATTGTCGATCCCCACTACCTGATCCGTCGGCGAATGGAGCAGCAGCAAGGGGCGTTTGAGCGCGGCTATCCGTGCGCCCTGGTCCTGCTGCCGCAGGTCATCGACAAATTGCTTGCTGATGAGGAAAGGCCGGTTGGCGATCGATATGCTGGCCTGCCCTTCGGCTTGAAGTCTGGCGAGCGCATCCGGGGCCAGTTGCGCCAGCACATGACTGACATCGAAAGGCGCCGCGATGGTTGCCACCGCACGTACCTGCTGCAGCGAACCGGCAGCAGCCAGCACCGCCGCGCCGCCAAGGCTGTGCCCGATAAGCAGGAGCGGCGGCATGCCCTCGGAGGTCATTGCGGCCGCCGCAGCCAGAAGGTCCTGCACGTCATGGCTGAAGCCCGATGTGCCAAAGTCGCCTTCGCTCTTGCCGAGGCCGGTGAAGTCGAAGCGCAGCACGCCTATGCCCGCGCCCGCCAGCCTGCGCGAGATCCGCACTGCCGCGATATTCTGCTTGCCGCAGGTGAAGCAATGGGCAAACAGCGCCCAGGCGCGCGGCGGACCGACCGGCAGTTCGAGCGCGCCGGACAGGCGCTCGCCCGCTGCATTCAGGAAGTCGAAGGGGCGGGTGGTCATGGGGTTTCTCGCTTCATCAAGCCTGGCCGGGCTATGCCAGCCCCTCGACCTTCAGCGTGGCGTACACGGCGGGCCGGGTCTTCAGCTGTTCGTGGAGCGCGGCGAGTGGCGCGGGAACTTCCACCCCAAAGCGGCCTGCCCACAGGGTCGTGACGAACAGATAAAAATCCGCGACCGTGGGGTGCTCGCCGAAAAGATAATCGCCCTTGAGAAGACCCGCCAGGTAGCGCATCCGCCCAGTGATGTAGGCGCTTGCGACATTCTTCTGGCCATCGGTGCCTCCGTGCCAGAAGGGCTTGTAGCTCTTGTGGATTTCGGTCGACACATAGGCGAGCGCTTCGATCAGCCGGGTGCGAGCAAGCGGACCTTCGAGGCCGAATTGCGGAAAGCGCGATGCCAGATAGTCGAGAACCGCGATATTCTCCGTGACCAGCGCTCCATTGTCGAGCAGCAGGGCAGGGACATAGCCCTTGGGCGTGATGCGGTTGAAGTCGATGCCGGTTGCCGTCACCTTCTTCTTCAGGTCCACGCTTTCGCTGTCGAACGGCTCACCGCTCTCATGCAGCATGATATGGGCGGCAAGGCTGCACGCCCACGGGCAGTAATAGAGTTTCATGGCATCTGCTCCTGATGAAAATGGCTGGAGCACCGGGGGCGACGGTGCTCCAGCCGGTCGGCGGGCCTTATGCCGCGGCCGCGTTTTCTTCGACCTGGTGGACGGCGCGAAGGCCGATCTGCACCTTGTTCCAGAAATTGATCGCGCCGATCAGCACGGTCAGATAGGCGATTTCCTTGTCGTTGAACTGGGTCTTGAGCAGTTCATAATCGGCGTCGGGCGCGTGGGTCTTCGCGATCCTGGTCAGCGATTCCGTCCAGTTGAGCGCCGCGCGCTCACGGTCGGTATAGAGCGGGGATTCGCGCCAGGCATCGAGCAGATGGATGCGCATGTCGCTCTCGCCATGCTTGGTCGCGTCCTTGACGTGCATGTAGATGCAGAAGGCGCAGCCGTTGATTTGCGAGGCGCGCAGCTTCACCAGCTCGACCAGGCTATGTTCGAGGCCCGAAGCGTCGATGCTCGCCTCCACGGCCAGCATCCCTTTCATGGCATCGGGGGCGGCCTGGAAGATGTTCATGCGAGGGGTCATCATCGTCTCCTTCATGTCATGCGGGGGTGTTGAACAGGGTGGCGCGCCGCGTCCGCGCCGATTGCCGGGCGTCGATGACGGCCCAGATCGTCAGCAGCGTGCCGAGAATGGCGGGGAGCGTTACCGCCGGAAAATCGCGGGCGATGGCCGACGGGCCACAGATGCCGACCGCGACTTCCCAGAAGTGGAACAGCGCATGGCCCCAGAGCCAGGTCGTCGCCGCTCCCCAGAAGAATATGCGAACGTCCGGCCGGGATGCGCCGATCAGGAAAGCGCCGCCCAGGAACAGGAAGATCAATCCGATGTCACGGATGAAATGCTGATTGAACGGCCCTGTCGTCGTGACACCAGGTACTGCAAAATACCAGTTTGCCGGCGAATTGAGCATGTAAAGGCCGTTGCCGATGGCGGCGAGGCCAAGGACAGACGCCAATCCGATGCTGATCGTCTTGAGCATGGCAATACTCCGATCGAAGAGGAGCGGTGCCTTATTTCTTCGGCGGCGGCGGGACGTTGGCGAGCCACCAGTCGAAGCTGGTCCTACCGAGCTTTGCCTGCGGGCCGGGGATGAGGGAGTTTTCCTCCAGCTTCACGCCGAAATAGCGTGCTTCGGGATCGGTCACGACCTTGCGCGGATCCCGGTCATAGTCGAGCACCCGGGCGACCAGTTCATCGAGATGGAATTTCTCCGGTCCGCCAATCTCGACCGTGCCGTTGACAGGCGCTGCGAGGGCAACGGCGACGACCGCCTCGGCGACATCTTCGGCCGCCATGGGCTGGATATAGGCATGCGACAGATGGATTTCGCCGCCCACCACCGCCGACTGCGCAATGCCGCGCAGGAACTCCATGAACTGGGTCGCGTGGATGATCGTATAGGGGATCGAACCGCTCTTGATCAGCGTCTCCTGCGCCAGCTTGGCGCGGAAATAGCCGCTGTCCTGGAGATTTTCCGTGCCGACGACCGACAGCGCGATGTGATGGCCCACGCCGGCGGCCGCTTCGGCCTGCATGAGATTGCGGCCCGCGGTCTGGAAGAAATCCATGGCCGCCTGATCCTTGAACGAAGGCGAATTCGCGAGATCGATGACGACCTTGGCACCTGCCAGAGCTTCAGCCAGCCCTTCTCCGGTGATGGTGTTCACGCCGGTATTGGGCGCTGCCGCAAGGGCCTCATGACCCAATTGCGTCAGCTTGTGGACGACTTTCGAACCGATCAGGCCGGTTCCGCCGATAACTACGATTTTCATGGACCTTGCCTTTCCCTGAGTGTCCAGAGCCACGACGCCTGCCGTGTCTGTTGCCTGGACGTTAAAGGGGGCAGGGGGTCCGTTGCAGAACCGAGAGCTGAGAAAGCCAATGTACCATCGATGATGGATCAATCCGGGGACGCTGCCGCAGTATATCGGCTGGGAGGCAAGGCTTGGTACATTGTGTTCGGGCGATCTCGGACCTTATCCGGATTTTCGAAAGTTGATCTAATCGACCTATGGATTGAGGTGATCGGTCCTGCAGACAGACGCCAGGCCAAATGCCTGGGCATCTGTCGCAATGAAGAAAATCATGATCGCCTATGGAGCCGTGTTAATCGGACGCGACAGGGATGATGAACATAGGGGTTTTTCCGATTTCTCCCTATGGCCAACGGAATGGCAGGCGAGCATCCTACCTGTCCGGCTCCTGTTTTTCAGATGTTCGGCTTATCTCGCTTCGAGGCAGGCGATTTGGCCTCTCCCCGGTCAGCTTGAACTTCAGGCTGCAAGCAGCCGCTCGCTCAGATCCCAGAGCCGGTCCGCCATCTCCTCATCCATCGCCCATGGTTTGACGCCGCGCATGGCCGAGCTTTCTGCCGGACAGGGCGGCGCGATATCGCAGTCCTCACAATAAACGCCACCAAGCCCGTCGAGTTGTTGGCTGACCGCGCACCAAATTTGCGTGGCAGCGCCTTGAGGGACGGTCTTTCTGTCGTTCGCAGGGTCGATCAGAGGTGATCCATGTTCATCGACGATGCGATGCTCCCGCAAGGCAGCCGCGGGCACATGGCGCATCAGGTTGGTGAGGATCGCGCCGGGATGAACGGAGAAGGCGCGGATCCCGCGATTTTGGTAGCGATTGTCCAACGCCAGGGCGAAAAGTGCGTTGGCTGTCTTTGCTTGACCATATGCCGTTGCAGCGTCGTAGGTGCGCGTTTTGAAAGCGGGGTCGTCGAAATCCACGGCGCCGTGAAAATGTCCTCGCGATGACACTGAAACCACGCGCGCGCCATCGGCTAGCTCCAGTGAGCGCATAAGCCGTTGCGCCAATCGGAAGTGGCCGAGATGATTGACCGCAAACTGGCCTTCATTGCCGTCTGCGTCGCGGAACAAAGGAGGCATCATCACACCTGCGCTGTTGACCAGGAGATGCAGGGCCTTGCCGGTGGCAAGGAAAGTGTCGGCGAAGCTGTCGATCGTTCTGCGATCCAGAAGATCCATGGGCAAAATCGAAACGCGAGGAATTCCGGCAGTTTGGATGCGTGCCTTCTCTACGGAACGCGCGGGCACGAACACTTCCGCACCGGCCATTGCGAGATGCCGCGTCGTTTCGAGCCCGAGGCCGGAATATCCGCCTGTAACGACCGCAACCTTGCCCGCCAGGCTGATGCCGGCGATGACGTCCGACGCGCTGGTGAAAGCATCGAAGCCGGACCCGATAGGATTTTGTGCTGCTGGCATTGTGTAGCTCCTTTGCAAGCCAAATAGATGCCGACCCGTGGTCCGATCCATGCTTGATCAGGTCGATTTTTTGCGCGATCGTTCATAAATGCTGATCAGCGATCCCCTTTCGGACATATTGGCATTGCTGGATGCGCGCACGGTCGTGACCAACCGCATGGAAATTGGAGGCGACTGGGCATTTACATGCCAGGGTGTGCGCGGCCTGAAGTTCGTCGCGCTGAGTCGGGGAAATGCCTGGATCTACTCTGATGAGATCGCGCCGCTTTTCCTTCAGTCGGGCGATGTCCTGCTATTGAGCGGCAACCGGCCCTATGTTCTCGCTAGCTCTCTGGAGACAAGGCCAATCGATATCTCCACAGTGATTCCGGAAGCGGCAGATCATTTATCGTCGAGCAGCGAAATAACGGATACCTACCTCCTTGGAGGGCGCGTACTGCTAGAAGAAACGCGCGCGCCACTACTCCTGGATGTCCTTCCGGCCATCGTACACCTGGACGCCACTGACCAAAATGCGGTTTTAATTCGCTGGCTAATCGAAAGGCTGGGTCACGAATTCAAGGAAGCGCGGGCTGGTGCTGCCCTGGCTTCGGCTCAACTTGCTCAGCTTATATTGCTTCATCTCCTGAGGGGACATCTTGAAAGGGGCGGAGGCGACCTCAGGGGCTGGCTGAGCGGCCTTTCGGACGAGCACATTGCCCGCGCGCTGGAATTGATGCATCGCGATGCAGCGCATGATTGGACCCTCGATCAACTCGCTCGGTCTGTCGGTATGTCACGAACGGCATTCACGCTTCGCTTTAGGAAGATCATGGAAATGGCGCCGATAGCCTATCTCACGCAATGGCGAATGCAGCTCGCAGAGCGAGAGATTCGTGATGGCCGCAAACCTGTCGGTGCCATAGGACGGTCTGTCGGTTACGCTTCGGAGAGTGCTTTCACTACTGCATTTCGACGTCAGTTTGGCCTGTCGCCAAAGCGATACATGAAGGAACGTGGTTCCTGACTTTTAATCGGTCTTCGAGGCTTTGCATTTTAAATGGCGATAACCCTTATCGTTGACGATGCTAAAGGCGAGTCGATCTCCTGTTATCGAAAGGAAATAAGAGGCGAAGGAATCACGATAATGCGCTTGTTCCCTGGCTGCGAACTTTCTAGCAAAATCTGGTATGCGCGACGCAGCGTTAGGCAGCTTATCTCTCGAATGACAGCTTCTTGCGTTTCAGCTTCTCAAAGCGGACCTACCGCAATCAGCCAATCGCGACCAACGGGCTCAACCAATATACCCAGTCGGGCTCGATCGTGCCGAACTATGACGCGCGCGGCAATCTCACCAGCGCAGGGAGCATGTGACCTGCCTCTGATCTTTCATCCAGCGGCAGCTAGAGCCGCGGCGGTTGGTACTATGTCGTTGACGCCGAGGCCAGCGGC
>NZ_NWBU01000015.1 GCF_003050615.1 Sphingomonas oleivorans
ATCACCTGCTCCGCATGAACACGGAGCCCTATGAATCAGTGATTAGCCCGCTTGGGAATCCTGAATGTCGATCGGCCCTAGGGTTTGAGCGCCCAGCGGACCGCATAGGCAACGATCCCCACCACCGCGACGCCTCCGGCCCACAGGCCGATGAACCAGGCGATTTGCTTCAGCCGCATCAATGATAGCCGTGCGCGCCGACCTTGCCGCGGAAGACCCAATAAGCCCAGCCGGTATAGGTCAGGATCAGCGGCACCAGCACGGCCGCGCCCACCAGCATGAAGACCTGGCTCTTTTCCGGCGCCGCCGCCTCCCAGATCGAAACGCGGCCGGGGATGGCGTCGGGCCAGATCGAGACGGCGAGCCCCACCATCGACAGGCCGAACAGCGTCAGCGTCAGGAAGAAGGGCGCCCGCTCCTTGCCTTTCGCCAGGCTCCAGAACAGCGCAATGGTGGTGATCGTCACCAGCAGCGGCACCTGCGCCGTCGCCAGCACGCCCGGCCAGGCGAACCAGCGCTGATAATATTTGGTCTCGAGGAAGGGCGTATAGGCGCTGACTGCGGCGATCGCGACGATCAGCGCGATCGCGAGCGGCCAGGCGAAGCGGCGCGCATCGTCATGGACCGGCCCCTCGGTTTTCCAGAGGAGCCAGCAACTTCCCAGCAGCGCATAGCCGATGATCAGGCTGATGCCGGTAAGCAGGCTGAACGGGGTCAGCCAATCCCAGGAACCGCCGGCATAGGCACGCCCTTCGATGCTGATGCCCTGCAGCAGCGCACCGAGCGTCACGCCCTGCGCGAAGGTGGCGACCACCGATCCCACGCAGAAGGCGGCATCCCAGCCGCGCCGATGCGCCGGATCGCGCCAGCGAAACTCGAAGGCGACACCCCGGAAGACGAGGCCGAGCAGCATCGCGATCAGCGGCGCGTAAAGCGCGGGCAGCACGATCGCATAGGCCAGCGGAAAGGCCGCCATCAGCCCGCCGCCGCCCAGCACCAGCCAGGTTTCGTTGCCGTCCCATACGGGCGCGATCGAATTCATCGCGCTATCCCGCTCCTCGCCGACGCGGAAGCCGGGAAAGAGGATGCCGATCCCGAGATCGAATCCGTCGAGCACCACATAGGCGGCCACCGCGAAGGCGATGATGAAGGCCCAGATGGTGGTGAGGTCCATATTGACGATCATCGGCCGTCCTCCGTCCCGCCGGCCTCATGCTCATGCTCGCCGAGCGCGATCGCCGGCGCGGGCGTGACGCCCGCCGAGCGGATCGGTGCGTCCTCCAGCCCCGATTCATGCGGGTGCGGCGGCTTCGACATCAGTTTCAGAATATACCATGTGCCCACGCCGAAAACGGCGAAATAGACGATCACGAAGGCGGCGAGCGATCCCGCCACGCCGGCGGCCTCGATCGGCGAGCGCGCGTCCGCGGTGCGCAGCAGGCCATAGATCACCCAGGGCTGCCGCCCTACCTCGGTCGTCACCCAGCCGGAGATCACCGCCAGGAATCCCGCCGGCGACATGATGAGCGCCGCGCGATGCAGCCAAGGCCAGTCGTAAAGCCGCCCGCGTACCCGCGCGACAAGGCTGAACAGCCCCAGCGCCAGCATCAGGAAGCCGAGCGCCACCATGATACGGAACGACCAGAAGACGATCTCGACCGGCGGCCGATTCTCCTTCGGGATCGTGTCGAGCCCGGCCAGCGGCGCATTGAGATCATGCTTCAGGATCAGCGAGGAAAGCTTTGGAATCTCAACCGCGCCATGGACGGTTTGCGCCTCGTCATCGGGCAGGCCGAACAGGATCAGGGGCGCGCCATCGGCGTGGCTCTGAAAATGGCCTTCCATCGCCATAATCTTGGCCGGCTGATGCTCCAGCGTGTTGAGCCCGTGCATGTCGCCGACGAAGATCTGGACGGGCGCCACCAGCGCCGCCATCCACATCGCCATCGAGAACATCTTGCGCACCTGCGGCGTGTCGTGCCGCCGCAGCAGGTGCCACGCCCCCACCCCGCCGACGACCAGCGCCGTCGTCAGATAGGCGGCGATGACGGTATGGACGAGCCGATAGGGGAAGCTGGCGTTGAAGACGATCTCCATCCAGCCGCGCGCGGGCACGAACTGGCCGGCCGCGTTGATCGCCCAGCCCGCCGGCGTCTGCATCCAGCTATTCACGCTCAAGATCCAGAAGGCGGAGATGAAGGTGCCGACCGCGACCATCAGCGTCGCTGCGAAATGCAGCCCCTTGCCCACCTTGTTCATGCCGAACAGCATGACGCCCAGGAAGCCCGCCTCGAGGAAGAAGGCGGTGAGCACCTCATAGGCCATTAGCGGCCCGATCACGGGCCCCGCCCGATCGGAAAAGACCGCCCAGTTGGTACCGAACTGGTAGGACATGACGATGCCCGAAACGACCCCCATCGCGAAGGCCATGGCGAAGATCTTCAGCCAATATCGGAAGAGATCGAGATAGAGCGCCTTGCCCGTCTTCAGCCATAATCCTTCCAGCACCGCCAGAAAGCTGGCGAGCCCGATCGAGAAGGACGGGAAGATGAAATGAAAGCTGACCGTGAACGCGAACTGCGCCCGCGCAAGGATCAGTGCGGTGTCTGCTTCGCTCATGGCCTAGCCTTTACGCCTTTGACACGCAAAATGCAGCATGAGTTTACGGAACAGAAATGACCGCTTTGCGCATCATCACAAAGAAAAAAGGGCCGATCCGTGAGGACCAGCCCTGAAAAGTCTTAGGAGAGGATGCCTGAAAGGCCCGATCTTTGTGCATCGCAGCAGCGATTCCTGCAAATGCAAAAGCATTTTCCGCAATTGCAGTTGTTGCAATCGCCGATCCGCGCTTGCCCTCGCCGGCTCGCTTGAACCCGGGCCTTTTAGGCTCCATCTTGCGCCCATTCTGGGCTGGAGGAACTAGATGGCGACTATCGCGACCGAGACCGATCTCGTGCTCAACGCTCCCGATCCGGTGAAGGTCGTCGCGCCCGAAAAGGCCGCCGGGCTGGTGCCGCTCGAAAGCGGGCAGAAATCGAAGCTGGACGAGAAGGTCGAGCAGTTCGTGGACGAGCTGGTCGGCTTCGATGCAAACAGCCCCGAATTCGGCAGGAAGGTCGATCAGATCACCAATATGGGCCGGCGCGAGATTGCCGAGGCGGCGGGCCAGTCCAATCGTTTCCTGGATCGGCCGGTCAAGGCGATGGATGCCGATACCGGCGTCGGCACCGATCTCGCCGAGCTGCGCCGCACGATCGAGGATCTCGATCCGGGCAGGCGCGGCAATCTGCTCGCGCCCAAGAAGCTGTTCGGCATCATCCCCTTCGGCAACCGGCTGCGCGACTATTTCGACGGTTACAAATCCGCCCAGTCGCATATCTCGTCGATCCTCGCCCGCCTCGCCTCGGGCAAGGACGAACTGCTCAAGGATAATGCCGCGATCGATGTGGAGCGGCAGAATCTGTGGGCCGCGATGGGCCGGCTGGAACAGATGATCCACATCTCCAAGTCGCTCGACGCGCGCCTCGAAGACAAGGCGATGGAGCTGGAGGCAACCGATTCCAACAAGAGCAAGGCCATTCGCGAGACGGCGCTCTTCTACGTCCGCCAGCGCTCGACCGATCTTCTGACGCAGATGGCGGTGACGGTGCAGGGCTATCTCGCGCTCGATCTGGTCAAGAAAAATAATGTCGAGCTGGTGAAGGGCGTCGATCGCGCCTCCACCACCACCGTCGCGGCATTGCGCACCGCCGTCACGGTCGCGCAGGCGCTGACCAATCAGAAGCTGGTGCTGCAGCAGATCACCGCGCTCAACACCACTACCGCCAATATGATCGAATCGACCGGCACGATGCTGCGCGAGCAGACCGGCGAGATCCACAAGCAGGCAGCCTCCTCGACCATCCCGCTGGAAACGCTGAAGCGCGCCTTCCAGAACATCTATGATACGATGGATTCGATCGACAAGTTCAAGATCGAGGCCCTGTCCTCGATGAAGCAGACGGTGACCACGCTCACCGACGAAGTGGAGAAGTCGCGCGGCTATATCGCCCGGGCGGAAGGCGCCGCCCAGAGCCAGGCCGAGCCCTTCAAACTGGAAAGCTGATGGTCGATTCGAGCCGCGTCATCCACGAAGCCGAAGCGATGCTCCGGCGCCTCTCGCCCGAGGCGCGCCGCCTCGCCCATCGCGCGCGGCAGCGGCGCTGGCGTGCATTGCTGCGGCGGCTCAAGCTGATCTTCTATTCGGTGCTGGCGATCATGCTCGCGGCCGGCACGTTCGGCCTGTTGGTAGCGCCGCTCGGCGTGGAGGGGCTGATGCTCGCCTTCATCGCCATGGCGCTCACCGCCGCGACAATCCTCGCCTGGCCGGGCACGCCCTCGCCGACGCCCGAAACGCTGGCGAAGAGCGACCTTGCCCTCCTCCCCCAGCGCACCGAGGAATGGCTCGAGCGTCAGCGCCCTGCGCTTCCCGCGCCCGCCGCGCGGCTGGTGGACGGCATCGGCCTCCGTCTGGAAGCGCTCGCACCCCAGCTCCAGACGCTCGACCCGCGCGAGCCCGCCGCGATCGAAATCCGCAAGCTGATCGGCGAGGAGCTGCCCGAGCTGATCGACGGCTATCGCCGCGTGCCGGAAGCGCTGCGCCGGGAGTCGCGCAACGGCATGGTCCCCGATCGGCATCTCATCGAAGGGCTCACTGTGGTCGAATCCGAGCTCGGCCGCATGAGCGAGCAACTCGCCAGCGGCGACCTCCACAAGCTCGCGACGCAGGGCCGCTATCTGGAGCTCAAATATAAGGGCGACGAGAGCGAATAATGTCCATGCCGGAGAGAAATAGCGCTTCCGGTTGACCTCCGCCCTCCGGCCGATACTGTCCCCGTCCAAGGGGGATCATGTGCTGACGTTTCTGGGGGCGGCTGACAACATCGTCTTCTCGACCGCGCTCGTCCTGATGCTGCTGATCGGCCTTGTCGAAGCGATCGGGCTGGGCACGGGCGCGATGGATCTCGACCTGGACGGCGATGCCGGCGGCCTGCTCGGCTGGCTCGGCATCGGCCGGCTGCCCTTGCTGATGCTGCTCGTCGCCTTCCTCGCGAGCTTCGGACTGATCGGCCTTGCCGGGCAGCAGGCGGCGCTCAGCCTTAGCGGCGCCCTCCTCCCGGCCCTTATCGCAGTGCCCGCCGCAGGTGTGGCCGCGCTGCCCGTCACCGGGCTCGCCGCCCGCCTCCTCGCCCGCATCCTGCCGCATGATGAAACCAGCGCGGTGAGCCTCGACAGCCTCGTCGGCCGCAGCGCGACGATCATAGTCGGGCGCGCCTCGCGCGGCTCGCCCGCCAAGGCGCGGGTCCGCGACGTCCATGGCCAGCCCCATTATGTGATGGTCGAACCCGACACGCCCGGCCAGAGCTTCGCCGAGGGCGAGCAGATCCTGCTCGTGCGGCGCGAAGACGCGATCTTCCGCGCGATCATCGACGAAAATCCCCGCTTCTCCAACTGGATCGAAAGATGAGCAACATGGTCCCCGCCGCTTCTGCCACGTCCGGCCTGGTCAATATCGGCATCTATGCCGGCGTCGCGCTCACCACGCTCATCATCCTCGGCGTGATCCTCGCCCGTCTCTACAAGCGCGCGTCGAAGGAGATCGGCTTCGTCCGCACCGGCTTCGGCGGCGAGAAGGTGGTGATGAACGGCGGCGCGCTCGTCCTCCCCGTGCTGCACGAGACGATGCCGGTGAACATGAACACGGTGCGCCTCGCGGTCGAACGCAAGAATTTCGACGCGCTGATCACGCTCGATCGGCTGCGCATCGACGTGAAGGCGGAATTCTATGTGCGCGTGCGGCCCGATCGCGAATCGATCGCGGTCGCGGCACAGACGCTCGGCCTGCGCACCATGCAGCCGGAGCATCTGAAGGAACTGGTCGAAGGCAAGTTCGTCGATGCGCTCCGCTCGGTCGCGGCAGGCATGACGATGAACCAGCTGCACGAGCAGCGCTCCGATTTCGTCCAGAAGGTTCAGCAGGTCTCCTCCGCCGATCTGGCGATGAACGGGCTGGAGCTCGAATCGGTGTCGCTGACGGGCCTCGACCAGACGTCGATCGAGCATTTCAACGCCAATAACGCCTTCGACGCGGAAGGCCTCACCAAGCTCACCGAGCAGATCGAGCTGCGCAAGAAGGCGCGCAATGACATCGAACAGGATACGCGCATCCAGATCGAGACGAAGAATCTCGAGGCCGAGCGCCAGTCGCTGCTGATTGCGCGCGACAATGAGTTCGCCCGGCTGGAGCAGGAGCGCGAGGTGGAGGTGCGTCGCGCCGAGCAGGTGTCCGAGGTCGCCCGGCAGCAGGCCGAGCGGCAGCGCGAGGCCGATCAGGCGCGCATCCTCGCCAAGCAGCAGACCGATGCGAGCCAGATCGAGGCGGACCGCGCGATCCAGCAGGCGCGCATCGCCCAGGCGCAAGCGATCGAGATCGCCCGGCAGGAGCAGCAGATCGCGGTGCAGAATAAGAGCCGCGAGGAAAGCCAGGCCAAGGCCGAAGCCGACAAGGCCCGCGCCAGCGCGGTTTCGGCCGAGGAGCAGGTGTCGACCGCGCGCGAGACGGAAGTGGCCGAACGCGCCAAGCGGATCGAGTTGATCGAGGCGAGCAAGGAGGCCGAGCGCTCCGCCATTGCGATTCGCGTCCAGGCCGAGGCGGAGAAACAGGCCGCCGCCGACCGCGCCGAGGCGCTGCGCGCGGCCGCCGAGGGCGAGGCCGAGGCGGAGAAGCTGCGCGCCGAAGCCGCCCGCATCCGCTTCGAGGTGGAAGCGGCCGGCCAGCGCGCGGTCAACGAGGCGGCGAACCTGCTCTCCTCCGACCAGATCTCGCTTCAGACCAAGCTCGCTTTGCTCAAGGTGCTGCCCGAGCTGGTGCGCGAATCCGCCAGGCCGCTGGAGGCGATCGACAGCATCAAGATCGTCCAGGTGGAGGGACTGTCCGGCAATGGCGGCACGACATCGGCGGATGCGGCCGCCGGCGACCAGAATCTCGCCAGCAGCGCGGTCGCGGCGGCGCTCCGCTACCGCGCCCAGGCACCGGTGATCGACGGGCTGATGAAAGAACTTGGCTTCAACGGCGGCACGCTCGATTCGATCGTCGCGGCGGCAGCCGACGGCCAGGAAAAGCCCGCCTGAACAGGCTTGCGAGCCATTCGATATGACCCGTCGCCCCGGCGCAGGCCGAGGCCCATGTCTCTATCCATTCCCGGCGGCCTTCGTGGCGAGAGACATGGATCCTTGCCTGCGCGGGACCTTTGCAGATCCCCTTCGGTCATGCCGAACTTGTTTCGGCATCCACGCCTCATCCACACCGTCGCGCAGGTTTCACGGCAGACCCAGAAACAAGTTCAGGGGTGACGGCGGATTTATTCCAGGCGAATGAAAGCCCCCGACACGCTTGGCTCCCGAACGCAGGACAGGCTCACAAAATTTTCGGGAAGCCGCTGGATGCCCCGTGAGGATTCGAACCTCAATTGACGGAGTCAGAGTCCGTAGTCTTACCTTTAGACGACGGGGCAACAGCGAGGCGCGCCAGATAGGCGGCCGGGAAGAAGCTGTCAACGCGCTTTGACACGGACCGCCACTTGCCGCCCCCCGCGCCAGCCGATAGGCTCATCTCCAAGTCCCGGCGGCACTTGCCTCCGGCAGCAGAAGAAGAGTTCATATCCATGGCGCACCGTCCCGCATCGGCCGCGCCGCCGTCGGGTGTTTCCCCTGGCGGATCGGCGAGGAAGACTGCTCCGCCCGTCGTCCCAAAGAATATTCCGTGCCGCACCTATGCCGCGCTGGATCTGGGCACCAATAATTGCCGACTGCTGATCGCCCGCCCCTCGCCCGAGGGATTTGTGGTGGTGGACGCCTTTTCGCGAATCGTGCGGCTGGGCGAAGGCCTGTCGGCGAGCGGACGGCTGAGCGATGCGGCGATGGACCGGGCGGTGAGCGCGCTTTCCATCTGCGCGGACAAGCTCCGCCGCCGGCGCGTCTCGCTGGTCCGCTCCGTCGCGACGGAGGCCTGCCGCCGCGCCGCCAATGGCCGCGAATTCATCCGCCGCGTCTATCATGAAACCGGGATCGCGCTGGAGATCATCTCGCCCGAGCAGGAGGCCCGGCTTGCCGTCACCGGCTGCCATGCGCTGCTCGAGGCGGGCGAGGGCCCGGCGCTGATCTTCGACATAGGCGGAGGATCGACCGAGCTGGTGCTGATCGAGAGCAGCACCGGCGCGCCCCGCGTGATCGACTGGTTCAGCGCACCCTGGGGCGTCGTCTCGCTCAGCGAGAGCGAGCCGCATATCGATCGCGACCGCGAGCAGCGCCTCGCTTCCTATGCCCGCATGCGCCAGCGGGTGATCGACGCCTTCGCACCCTTCCGCGCGGTGCTGGGCGAACGCGGCGTGAAGCCCGGCCGGCTGCTCGGCACGAGCGGCACGGTGACGACGCTCGCCAGCCTCCATCTCGATCTGCCCAGCTATGATCGCCGCGCGGTCGACGGGCTGATCGTCCCGTCGGATGCGATGCGCGCGATCAGCACGCGGCTTTCCGGCATGTCGGTTGCCGAGCGCGCGACGCTCCCCTGCATCGGCGGCGAGCGCGCCGATCTGGTGGTGGCGGGCTGCGCGATATTGGAGGCGATCCTCGACGTATGGCCGGCGGTGCGGCTGGGCGTCGCCGATCGCGGGATAAGGGAAGGCATATTGCGTTCGCTGATGGCGCGCGACGGCCATAGCTGGTAGGCGGCGGCGATGAGCAGGGGTGGATCAGGCGGACGCCAGCGGGTGAAGACAGCGCGTGGGCGCACGGCGGCGTCGACGCGCTGGCTGGAGCGGCAGCTCAACGATCCCTATGTCCGCCGCGCCAAGGCAGAGGGCTATCGCAGCCGCGCCGCCTATAAGCTGATCGAGCTCGACGAGCGATTCGGGTTGCTCAAGGGCGTGTCGCGCGTCGTCGATCTCGGCATCGCGCCGGGCGGCTGGTCGCAGGTCGTGCGCAGGCAGGCGCCGAAAGCGGCGATCGTCGGCATCGATCTGCTGCCGACCGACCCGATCGACGGCGTCACCATCCTGCAGATGGATTTCATGGACGAAACCGCCCCCGGCCTGCTTGCGGACGCGCTCGGCGGCCCGGCGGATCTCGTCCTGTCCGATATGGCCGCCAATACGGTTGGCCATACCCAGACCGATCATCTGCGCACCATGGCGCTGGTGGAGGCCGGCGCCTATTTTGCGGGCGAGGTCCTCCGCCCCGGGGGCGCCTATGTCGCGAAGGTGCTGGCGGGCGGCGCGGACAATGATCTGGTGGCGATGCTCAAGCGCATGTTCGCCACGGTGAAACATGCCAAGCCGCCGGCCAGCCGCAAGGATTCGTCCGAATGGTATGTGATCGCGCAGGGCTTCAAGGGCGTGCAGCCGGATCGGGAATGATCGCCGCTCCGCGCCCGATCAGCGCCGCGCCGCCACCATCGCCAGGATCAGCCAGCCCAGGATCATGCCCAGCCCGCCAATGGGCGTGACCGCGCCCAGCCAGCGCGGCCAGCCCAACGCCATGGCATAGAGCGTGCCCGAAAATATCGCCGCGCCGATCAGAAAGAACAGCGCCGCCGCCCGCCCCTTCGGCATCTGCAAGGCGACGAGCGCGGCGACCGCATGCACCATCTGATACTGCGCGCCGGTTCTCAACCATTCGGCGGCGCGGCCCTCATGGCCATGCGCCCCCGCAGCCCCCGCCAGCACGGCGAGTGCGCCGGACAGCGCCGCCAGCAGGCCGAACATACCCGCGCCGCGCCTCATGCCGGGCCCAGCGGCCGATCCGGGTGGAACATCATCTCCTTAGCCTCCTCGGCGAAGATCGTGCCGGATTCGGCCTGGACGCGTAGCCGCGCCTTGTCGCGCGTGCGATATTCCTGCTCGATCCGATCCACTTCCTCCGGCTCCACGCCCACCGCTTCCAGCGCGAGCCGCCCCATCTTGACCGCGGATTCGAACACTTCGCGCACGGCCGCGCCGACATCCAGTCCCTTGTAGCGCATCAGCGCGCGCCGATCATAAGTGCGCACGAATATCGCCGCCTGGCGGAAGCTCTTGAGCGCGAGCTGCAATTCCTCGCGGCTGAGCTGGTCTCGATCCATCGCGAAGACGATCGTCTTCGCCTCCGCCGCGCCCGCCCGGCGCAGCAGGTCGAGCCGCGTGCCGTCGCCATAATAGACTTTGAGGCCGAACTTCATCGCGACGTCGATCTGTTCCGCCTTGCTGTCGATGATCGTGACGGGGGTGCCGTTCGCCATCAGCATCTGCGCGACGGTCTGTCCGAACCGGCCATAGCCGACGACGATCGCCTCCGCCGGTCCGGCCAGCTCCGGCCCTTCCAGATCGGTGCGCATCTCGGGCTTGGGCTGGTTGAAGCGCCGCGCGAGCATCATCAGGAAGGGCGTGGTTGCCATCGAAAGCGTCACCACCGCGCCGAGCAGGCTCGCCGCCGATGGCGCGATCAGTTGCGCCGCCTCCGCCTGGGCGAACAGCACGAAGCCGAATTCGCCGCCCTGGCTGAGCAACAGACCGAGCGCCATGGCCGGACGCGCGGCCATGCCGAACAGACGCGCCAGCCCGAAGATCAGCACCGCCTTCGTCGCCACCACCGCCAGCGCCAGGCTGATGACGAAGAACGGACGGGCAGCGATGGCGTGCAGATCGAGCATCATCCCTACCGCGAGGAAGAACAGGCCGAGCAGGATCGTCCGGAATGGATCGACGTCCGCCTCAAGCTCATGGCGATAGGGCGAATCCGCGAGCATCACGCCCGCGACGAAGGCGCCGAGCGCGGTCGACAGGTTGAGCGCCTCCATCACCGCGGCACTCGCCAGCACGGCGAACAGGCCCGCACCGACGAAAAGCTCGCGTTCGCCGAGGCCACCGATCAAGCGGAACAGCGGGTTCAATATATAGCGCCCGGCAAGGACCAGCCCGACCACCGCCGCCACCGTATAGACCGCCAGCAGCCAGCCCGGCGGCGCGGACGGATCGGCAGGCGCGCGGGACAGCGCCGCGACGATCGTGATCAGCGGGATGATCGACAGGTCCTGGAACAGCAGCACGGAGAAGGCACGCTCGCCGAAGGGCGTGTTGAGCCGCCCCGCCGATTGCAGCATCGGCAGCACCTGCGCGGTGGAGGACAGCGCCAGCGGCAGACCCAGCGCGATCGCCGCGCCGAAGCTGAAGCCCGTGGTGACATAGATCAGCGCGGACAGCGCCGCGCCGCACAGGATGACCTGTATCAGCCCCAGGCCGAATATGTCGCGCCGCAGCCGCCAGAGCCGGCTCGGATGGAGCTCCAGGCCGACGAGGAACAGCAGCAGGACGATGCCCAGCTCGGCGATGTGGAGCTTGGTCTCCGCCCCGCCGACGAAGCCGAAACCCTGCGGGCCGATGGCGGCACCCGCCACCAGATAGCCCAGCGTCGCACCCAGGCCGAGCCGGCGGAAGAGCAGGACGAATGCCAGGGCCGCGCCCAGCATCACCACGCCGTCGCGAAGCATCGTCTCGCTCATGCCGCGGCACGCTCCGTCGCCTGCGCCGCCGCTTCGGCGACGGCCTCGAAAGCGAGGCGGATGGAGGCGTGGCGCGCGCTGTGCGGCCGCGCCGGCCCGAAGATTTCGAGGCCGGGCCAGTCGCCCGGATCGTCCCGCTCGCCGGCGAGGAAGGCCGTCAGCGCGTCGCGCGCCGCGGCGAGCTCGTCCGGCGTGCAGCCTATCGCATGGCTACCCATCAGCGCGGCGGAAGCCTGGCCCAGCGCGCAGGCGCGCACTTCCTGGCCCAGCGCTTCGAGCCGCCCGTCCGCGCCCATGCGCACATCCACCGTTACCCTGCTGCCGCAGACCGGAGAGCGTTTTTCGACCGTCGCCTGCGGGGCTTCCAGCCGCGCCTGATGCGGGATGCTGGTGGCGAGGCGGAGTATGGCGGAATTGTAGAGCGCGGCGGACATGACCGACATGTAGAGCGGCAGAACGATCGCCGCTACCTCGTCCGCAACAAAGGAGTCATGTTGGGCAAGATGCCCGATCAGCTTGCCTTATGGGCCGCCCCGCTCCGGCGCCGCATTTCGACGAAATCGACGATGGCGCGGCCACTGGCATTGAGCAGCGGATAGGTGCGCGACTTGGTCATCCATTCCGGGCGCTCGGAGCCACCGCCAAAGACCGTGTCATAGCCCAGATTGGCGGCGAGGAAGAGCAATGTGCCCGCCAGCAGCCCCTTGAGCGCGCCGAAGCCCAGCCCGAGCAGCCGATCGACCGGCCCCAGCACCGACTGGCGCGTCCGCCGACCGACCGATCCGGCCACCATCTTGCCCAGGATGAACACGATCAGGAAGATCAGTGCGAAGGCGAGCACCGCCGCCCCTCCGCGCGTGCCAACGATATCGGCGAGAAAGCCCGTTGCCGGCCCATGCAGCACTTTCAGCGCGGCGATCGCGGCGACCCAGGCGAAAAGCGACAACACCTCCGTCACGAAGCCGCGAAGAACACCCATCACGGCACAGCCGAGGATGAGGAGGAGAATGATGATGTCGAGGGCGGTCAGTGCGGTCGCGGTCATGGGCGAGACCGCTAAAGCATTTTCGAGACGGGTGGAATCACCCGGCGACCCGGAAAATGAGACAAGCAGACGCGCATTTCGTCGGCGGCTGAAAAGGCAGAGCCCCCAAAAAGCCGCATCAATCGATGCCGCGCCCGAGCAGATGATCGACAAGGCCGCCCAGCGTCGCGAAGCCCGATATCGCCATGCCGCCGCCCATATCCTGCGCGGAAACCGGCGCCAGCGCGCGCGAGAAGCCGAGCTTGGCCGCTTCCTTCAGGCGTAGCCCGCCATGCGCGACGGGACGCACCTCGCCCGACAGCGCCACCTCGCCGAACGCCACCGCATCGGCCGGCACCGGCCGCTCGGCAAGCGCCGAGACGAGCGCCGCGGCCACCGCGAGATCCGCCGCCGGATCCGACACGCGATAGCCGCCGGCGATGTTGAGATAGACTTCGGCGGTCGAGAAACTGAGCCCGCAGCGCGCCTCCAGCACGGCAAGGATCATCGCCAGCCGCCCCGAATCCCAGCCGACCACCGCCCGGCGCGGCGTCGCCCCGCTGGCGAGGCGCACGACCAGCGCCTGTATCTCCACCAGCACGGGCCGCGTCCCTTCCATCGCGGGGAAGACGGTCGCGCCGCTGATATTCTCGCCCCGCGTCGTCAGGAACAGCGCGCTCGGATTGGTCACCTCGTCCAGCCCGCCCTCGGCCATGGCGAAGACACCGATCTCGTCCGTGCCGCCGAAGCGGTTCTTGATCGCGCGCAGGATGCGATATTGATGGCTGCGCTCGCCTTCGAAGCTCAGCACCGTATCGACCATATGCTCCAGCACGCGCGGGCCCGCGATCGATCCGTCCTTGGTGACATGGCCGACCAGCACCAGCGCCGTGCCGCGCTCCTTGGCGAAACGGATCAGCTCCTGCGCGGAGGCGCGCACCTGGCTGACGGTGCCGGGCGCGCCCTCGATCAAGTCCGAATGCATCGTCTGGATCGAATCGATCACGAGCAGTGCCGGCGGCGCCTCGCGCTCGAGCGTCGTGAGGATGTCGCGCACCGACGTCGCCGAGGCGAGCTTGACCGGCGCCGCCCCCAGCCCCAGCCGCCGCGCGCGCAGCCGCACCTGATCGGCCGCCTCCTCGCCGGAGATATAGGCGACCGGCATTCCCGCCAGCGCGAGCTTCGCCGCCGCCTGGAGCAGCAGCGTCGATTTGCCGATCCCCGGATCGCCGCCGATCAGCGTCGCCGATCCCGCCACCAGCCCGCCGCCCAGCGCCCGATCGAGCTCCGCTATGCCCGTCGCCGCGCGCGCCGGCAGCGGAATGTCGGAATCAAGGCCCGAAAGCGCCACGGCGCGCCCGCCCGAGCGCAGGTCATGCTTGGCCGCGAAGGGGGTGACATTGCCGCCCGCCTCTTCCACCAGCGTGTTCCATTCGGCGCAATCGGCGCATTGGCCCTGCCATTTGTTCGAAACGCCCCCGCAGGCCTGGCACACATAGCGTTTCTGAAGCTTGGCCATAGCCGGTCCCGCATCCCGAAATACGAACGAAGCGAGAACATAGCCATGGCGCGCCGGGCCCGCAACTCCTGCTCTGGCCTTCGCCGAATATCCTGCATAGAAGGCGCCGATGAAAGGACGTCGATGAACTTCCTCCGAACCCTGTTCTGGATCGTGATCACCGTCGTCACGGTGGTCTTTTCCGCGAACAATTGGAAAACAGTGACGATCAACCTGTGGGGCGGCATGCAGGCGGACGCCAAGCTGCCGGCGCTGCTATTGCTTGCCTTCCTGCTGGGCGCGCTCCCCGTCTATGCCTGGCAGCGTGCGCTGCGCTGGCGGCTCGGCCGGCGGCTGGAGCTGGCCGAGCGCGCCGCGGCCGAAGCACGCGGGCCGGCCGAAGAGCCCCAGGAACCCATCCTTCCCCCGGGCGCCACGCCCATCGCAGTACCCCCGGCCGTCTGATGTCCAGTCCTATCTATGTCGCGATCGACACGCCCGATCTGGCCCGTGCGAAATTGCTGGCCGCGCGCGTGCGCAACCATGTCGGCGGGCTGAAGCTCGGCCTCGAATTCTTCGCCGCGCATGGCCAGGCGGGCGTGCGCGAGATTGCCGCGATCGGCCTGCCGATCTTCCTCGATCTCAAGCTGCACGACATTCCCAATACCGTCGCCAGCGCGGTGCAGGCGCTGCATGGCGTGGCGCCCGCGATCCTGACGGTCCATGCCGCGGGCGGACGGGCGATGATGGAGGATGCCAAGGCCGCAGCACCGCTCGGCACGAAGGTCGTCGCCGTCACCGTGCTCACCAGCCTCGATGCGAGCGATCTCGGCTCGATCGGCGTCGCGCCGGACACGCATGCGCAGGTGGAGCGGCTGACCGCGCTCGCCCGCGATGCGGGGCTGGATGGGGTGGTCTGCTCGGGCAATGAGGTGGCGGCCGCGCGCAAGCTCTGGCCCAAGGGTTTCTTCGTCGTCCCCGGCGTGCGCCCGGCGGGCGGCGATCTGGGCGATCAGAAGCGGGTGATGACGCCGCGCCAGGCGCTGGACAATGGCGCCTCGATCCTGGTGATCGGCCGCCCCATCACCAAGGCCGAAGATCCCGACGCCGCCGCCCGGGCCATCGCCGCGACGCTTTGATCAGTTGAATCGTCGCCCCTGCCCGCGCAGGGGCGACGATTTGAGAGAGATGCTCGACCAGCCGGCTGCGCCCGATCCTGCGCATGTTGTGATTGGATGTAATCACGACATGCTCTAGCCCACCAGCGCGGCAACCAGCGCCTTGACCTTCTTCTGCCGCCATTGCGGCAAGGGCGCGACGATCCAATAGCCGCGCGAGCTTTCCTTCGCCGGCTCGATCATCGCCACCCGCCCCGCTTCAATGTCCGCCTCGGC
The DNA here is from genome assembly GCF_003050615.1 of Sphingomonas oleivorans. Lineage (GTDB taxonomy): Bacteria > Pseudomonadota > Alphaproteobacteria > Sphingomonadales > Sphingomonadaceae > Sphingomonas_H > Sphingomonas_H oleivorans. Next base: position 15,489 of record NZ_NWBU01000015.1, read on the forward strand.
CAGGAGCAGCGGCACGCAGGCATGGCCGAAGCCGCTCGCCGCCGCATCGATGGCGATCCCCGCATCGGCGACGCTCAGCGTGCCGCCCTTGGTCTCGCCGCAGGGGTCGGGCGCGCCGGGCCAGGCGATCGGGGCGTCCGCGCCGCCCTCGCTGCCGACCGTCACGAAACCGGCGGGCGCAAGCGCCAGCCCCTCATGCTCGCCAGGGCCGTCGACAAGGCAGATTGCGATATCCAGATTGGCCTGGGTGAAATCCAGCCCCTCGTCCGACGAGATCAGCACGAAGCGCAGCTCGGGATCGGTACGGCCATAAGCGGCCAGGCGCGGCGCGAGCCATTTGGCGGTCAGGTCGCGCGGCGCCGCGATGGTCAGCGTCTTGGAGGATTGGCCCGCCTGCATCGCGCGGACCGCCTCCTCGAATTGGAGGAAGCCGGCGCGCAGCGCCTCCAGCCCCGCCGCTCCCTCGGGCGTCAGCTCCAGCCCCTTGGCGGTGCGGCGGAACAGGACGACGCCCAAAGTATCCTCCAGCGCCCGGATCTGCTGGCCGACCGCCGCCGGCGTCACCGCCAGCTCGTCCGCCGCGCGGGTGAAGGAAAGGTGCCGGGCCGCCGCGTCGAGCACGCGCAGGCCATTCAGTGGAAGATGCGTACGCTTCATCGCGCCACCGCCGGGCCGACGAGCGGAAAGCGTGGTATCGTCACCTCGAAGGCCGATCCGTCCTCGCTCACCATATGATAGCTGCCTTCCATCGCCCCCGTCGGCGTCTGGAGTGGGCAGCCGGAGACATAGTCATAGCTCTGGCCGGGCAGGATCACCGGCTGTTCGCCGACGACGCCCTCGCCCTCCACTTCCTGCTGCCCGCCGCGCCCATCGGTGATCATCCAGTAACGGCTGATAAGCTGCACCGCCGCCGGCCCCTCATTCTCGATGCGGATATGATAGGCCCAGAACCAGCGCCCCTGCTGCGGATCGGATTGCTCCGCAAGAAAGCTCACCGCGACACGGACGGTCACGCCGCGCGTCGTCGCCGCATAGGGGAAAAGCGCCTTCACAGGCCGATCTTCCTCAATGCCCGGTCGAAATCCTCGATCAGGTCCTGGGAATCTTCAAGCCCGACGTTCAGCCGCAACATGCCTTCCTCCACGCCCATCTCGGCGCGGACTTCCGGGGAGAGACCACTATGCGTGGTCGAGCAGGGATGCGTCATCAGCGAACGGGAATCGCCGATATTGTTGGAGATGTCGACCAGCTCCAGCGCGTCGAGCAGGGCATGCGCCTGTTCCCGGCCACCATCGAGATAGAGCGACAGGATGGTGCCGCCCGCCGACATCTGCTTCATCGCCAGCTCATGCTGCGGATGGCTTTCCAGCCCCGGATAGAGCAGGCGCGGCACGCGGCCTTCCAGGAAACGCGCCACGGCGAGCGCATTCTCGCTCTGCCGGCGGATGCGCAGATCGAGCGTCTCCAACCCCTTCAGCACCACCCAGGCATTGAACGCCGAAAGCGTCGGCCCGGTATTGCGAATGAAGGAGAGGAGCGTGTTCTCGATGAACTCCTCCGATCCCACGACCGCGCCGGCGAGCACGCGCCCCTGCCCGTCCATCATCTTGGTCGCGGAATAAGCGACGATGTCTGCGCCATAATCCATCGGCCGCTGGAGCAGCGGGGTGGCGAAGGCATTGTCGACAACGGTCTTGAGCCCCGCCGCTTTGGCAATGGCGCAGACCGCCTCCAGATCGACGATGTCGAGCGTCGGATTGGCCGGCGTCTCGAAGAAGAAGAGCTTGGTGTTGGGCCGGATCGCGGCCTTCCAGGCATCCGGATCGCGCCCGTCGACGATCGTCGTCTCGATCCCGAAACGCGGCAGCAGCGTGTCCGTCAGCCAACGGCAGGAGCCGAAGGCCGCGCGGCCCGCGACGAGATGGTCGCCCTGCGAAAGCTGGCAGAGCAGCACCGCGGTCATCGCCGCCATGCCCGTCGCCATGCAGCGCGCCGCCTCCGCGCCTTCGAGCAGCGCGATACGCTGTTCGAGCATCTCGACGGTCGGGTTCTGCAGCCGGGAATAGGTCATCCCCTGCTGCTCGCCCGCGAAGCGCGCCGCCGCGTCCGCCGCACAATCATAGGCATAGCCCGAGGTGAGGAAGAGCGCCTCGCTCGTCTCGCCCCATTCGGATCGCGCCGTGCCCCCGCGCACCGCCTGGGTGGCGGGCCGCCAGTTGCTGGTGACGCTGCGATCTTGTCCGGTTCTTCTCTTCATGATGGGAGACGCTTTGCAGCGTGGCCCATGGGTCGTCAATGCGGACGCGCGTCCGACTGTTTCAGCGGACGCGCATATTTCGCAATCTCATTGCCCACAGCCCGGCCATCCCTGAAAGACATCGGGATCTTATGTAATCCCTATCGTCATGCCGAACTTGTTTCGGCATCCACCCCTCATCCGCGCCCCCGCACGGGTTTCACGGCGGCCCCTGAAACAAGTTCAGGGTGACGATGGTCTTACGTAGAGATCCCGAAAAATGTCCAGCTGCACCAGCCGGAACGGGCCCGCCTCACAGCTCCGTCAGCACCGCCTCGCCCATGCCGCGCGTCGTCATCGCGCCGCCGAGATCGGGCGAGCGCGCGCCAGCCGCCAGCGCCTTTGCCACCGCCGCCTCGATCCGGTCTGCCTCGGCCGGGCGCCGCAGCGAATAGCGCAGCATCATCGCCGCCGAGAGGATCGTCGCCAGCGGATTGGCCTTGCCCTGCCCGGCAATGTCGGGCGCGGAACCGTGGATCGGCTCGTAAAGCCCCTTGCCCGCACTATCGAGCGAGGCGGAAGGCAGCATGCCGATCGATCCCACGCACATCGACGCCTGATCGGAAAGGATGTCGCCGAACAGATTGCCCGTCACGATCACGTCGAACTGGCCGGGATTGCGCACGAGCTGCATCGCGGCATTGTCGACATACATGTGGCTCAGCTCGACATCGGGATAGGCCGCCGCCGTCTCGATCACCACATCGCGCCAGAGCTGCGAGGTTTCGAGCACATTGGCCTTGTCGATCGAGCAGAGCTTGCCCCGCCGCGCGCGTGCCGTCTCGAAGCCCACTTTGGCGATGCGGGCGACCTCCGCCTCGTCATAGCGCATCGTGTCATAGCCTTCGCGCAGACCCGCCTCGGTGATGCGGATGCCGCGCGGCGTGCCGAAATAGACGTCACCGGTCAGCTCGCGCACGATCACCAGATCGATCGCGCGCGCCACTTCCGGGCGCAGCGCGGAGGCGTCGACCAGTTCGGGGAACAGCTTGGCGGGCCGAAGATTGGCGAACAGCCCCAATTCCTTGCGCAGGCCAAGGATCGCCTGTTCGGGGCGCAGCGCGCGCTCGAGCCTGTCGCAATCCGGATCGCCCACCGCGCCGAACAGGATCGCATCGGCCCGCTTTGCCACATCGAGCGTCTCCGGCGGCAAGGGATGGCCTGCCACCTTATAGGCGGCACCGCCGACGGGCGCTTCCTCGAAGATCAGCGTATCGCCGCATATCGCCTTAAGCACGCGCACGGCCTCGGCCGTCACTTCCGGACCGATCCCGTCGCCGGGCAACACCGCTACGAGCATGACTTAATCCCCATTTCGATTTTCGCGCACGCCCATGCCCCGCGAAGCGCGCCCGCGCAACCTCAGCCCACCATTCGCTTGAGCCGGGCCACCAGCCGCTCGCGCGCGGCGAGCACCCCCGCCTGCCGGCCGGTCAACAGGTCGCGCTCGAGGAAATGGCCGGTGAGGCGAAAGCCGTCGAACAGCGCGTCCCATTCCGCGCCGCCGCCATCGATCAGAAATCCGGGCAGCGGCAGCAGCCGCGCAGCATAGGGCGCGCCCTCTGTGCGCGACACGGCGGCGCCGCTCTTCGGGCTGACATAGGCCAGATCCTCGCGCGCACCGCTGGCGACGCAGGCGGAAAGGTCGAGCCCGAAGCCCAGTTCGGACAGCATCAGCAGTTCATAGCGCACCAGCGCCGCCGCCCAGCCCCGCGCCACCGGCGCCGCCTCGATCGCGCCGAGCAGCCCATCAAGCGCCGCATGCAGCCGGGGATAGGGCTGAGCCTCGGGAAGCGCGGTGGCGGTCAGCGCGGTCGCCCAGTCGATCGCCGCCGCCGCCAGCGGCTCGGAATGGAGCGGCGCGCGGCTCTGCGCCAACTCGACCGTCAGCGCGGCGAGCTGCTCCTCGGTCCGCGCCCGAAATTCTGCCTGCACCACATTGCCTGGCAGCAGCACGGGGCGCAGCCGCCGCGACCGCCCGCCGCGCACATAGCCGGCGAGCAGGCCATGTTCGGGCGTCATCAGCCGCACGACCGCGCCATGCTCGCCATGGCCGAGCACGGCACAGACTATAGCGAGCGCTTCGACATGCATGGAACGAACCTATCCGAAAGCCGGAGGATCCTCACCCCGCCGGGTGGAAATAGTCGTAGATCGTCCGCGCCATCGCCGCCGAGACGCCCGGCGCCTTCTGCAGATCTTCCAGCGCCGCGTCGCGCACCGCGCGCGCCGTGCCGAAATGCATCAGCAGCGCCTTCTTCCGCGCCGGGCCGATGCCGGGCACCTCGTCGAGCGGGCTGGCGGTGAAGCTCTTGGCCCGCTTGGTGCGATGCGCGCCGATCGCGAAGCGATGCGCCTCGTCGCGCAGCCGCTGGAGATAGAAGAGCAGCGGCGAATTCAGCGGCAGCATCGATTCGCGCCCGTCGGGCATGTGGAAATGCTCGCGTCCGGCATTGCGATCCGGCCCCTTGGAGATTCCGACGATCGGCACGTCATGCACCCCCATTTCCTCCATCACGCGGCATACGGCGGAAACCTGCCCCTTGCCGCCGTCGATCAGCAGCAGGTCGGGCCACTCGCCCGACTTGCGATCGGGATCCTCCTTCTCGAGCCGGGCGAAGCGGCGCTCCAGCACCTCGCGCATCATCGCGAAATCGTCGCCGGGCGCGGTCTCCGGGCGGCGGATGTTGAACTTGCGATAGGCATTCTTGCGGAATCCTTCCGGTCCCGCGACCACCATCGCGCCCACCATGTTCGTGCCCATGATATGGCTGTTGTCGTAAATCTCGATGCGGTCGGGCGGCGCTTCCAGCTCGAACAGATCGGCCATGTCCCGCAGCAGCCTGGCCTGCGTCGTCGATTCGGCCGATCGGCGGTCGAGCGCCTCCTCGGCATTGCGCCGCGCCTGATCCATCAGCCGGCGCTGATCGCCCCGCTGCGGCACCTTGAGCTGCACCTTGCGCCCCGCCCGCTCGCCCAGCGCCTGCGCGACCAGCTCCGCTTCCGAAAGATCGCGGTCGAGCAGCACCAGCCTGGGCGGCGGCACCTCCTCATAAAATTGCATGAGGAAGCTCGCCAGCACCTCATCCTCGGGCACGTCGGCGGTGTGCGCCGGGAAGAAGCTGCGATGGCCCCAATTCTGCCCGCCGCGGATGAAGAAGGCCTGGATGCCGACCACGCCGGCCTTGCACGCCATGGCGAAAATATCCGCGTCGCCTATGCCCTCGACATTGATCGCTTGCGCGCCCTGGATGAAGGTCAGCGCGCGGAGGCGGTCGCGATAGATAGCGGCCAGCTCATAATCCATCGCCTCGGCCGCCGCGCTCATCGCCTCGCCCAGCTTCTTCTGCACCTGGGTCGACTTGCCCGCGAGGAACGCCTTCGCGTCCGCCACCAGCTCGGCATAATCTTGCTTGCCGATGCGATCGACGCAGGGCGCCGAGCAGCGCTTGATCTGGTGGAGCAGGCAGGGACGCGAGCGATTGGCGAAGAAGCTGTCGGTGCAGCTCCTGAGCAAAAACAGCTTCTGCAGCGCGTTCAGGGTTTGCGTCACCGATCCGGCGCTGGCGAACGGGCCATAATATTGGCCCTTGGCGCGTCGCGCGCCGCGATGCTTCTGCACACGCGGGAAATCATGATCCTCGCGCAGCAGAATGAAGGGGAAGCTTTTGTCGTCGCGCAGCAGCACATTGTAGGGCGGCCGGTAGCGCTTGATGAGCTGCGCCTCGAGCAGCAGCGCTTCCGCCTCGCTGTTGGTCGTGACGATCGTCATCGACCGCGTCTGCGCTACCATCCGCTGGAGGCGCTTGGGCAGGCGGCCGACCTGCGTATAATTATTCACCCGGTTCTTGAGCGCGCGCGCCTTGCCGACATAGAGCGCATCGCCCTTGGCATCGAGCATGCGATAGACGCCGGGCCTGAGCGGCAGCGTCTTCAGCACGTTGCGGATGGCGGCGATGCCCGTCTCCAGATCGGGCTGGTCGCTGCCCCGGACGGTATAGGTCGATTTCTCTTCGCTGAAGCGGTCGGTCGGCTCGGTCACGACGGGGATTTAGGCGCGCCGCGGCTCCGGCGCCAGCCTCCGGACCAGCGATCCGTCGAACGGCTTGGTGCGCCGGAGATAGCAGCGCCGCAGGTTCACACGCGGCAGGCCGATGCCGTTCGTCCCGCCCTCCGTCCCCTCGGCCACCATGCACATGCGGTCGGCCCCGAACATCTGGAATGTGTAGGTCGCGCCCAGCCGCGTCTCGGCCCGGATGCGCCGCGCGCCTATGGCATAGCCACGCAGCGCCATGCCTTCGGACGTGCCGACGATCATCATTTCGGGCGTGAAGATCAGGCGCTGACGCGGATCGCCGTCAATCCCGTCGGCGCTACCGGGTGCTTCGCGGGTCCATTGGCCGAGCAGGGGATTGGCCACCTCGCCGGCGACGGGCATGGCGATCGCGGAAAGCAGGACGAACAGGCCGAAACGCACCGCGATGCTTTCCCCCGGGAATGTTCGTCGGAAATCTAATGCCGGCGGCGATCCGCGATCAAGCGGACCGCCCCGAAAAAGATCAATCAGGCAAAGATCAGTTCAGCCGGCCGCTCGTGCCGAGCGAGGCGATGGTGCTGTCGACCAGCGCCTTGTCGGCCTCCGCGCCATGGTTGCGCGCGATCAGCGTCGCGGCGGCGGCGGCGGCGGCCTCGGCGGCCTTGGCGCGGACCTCCGCCAGCGCAGCCCGCTCGGCGGCGGCGATCTTGTCCTCGGCCATGCGGCCACGGCGCTCGATCAGTGTCTGGGCGTCGCTCTGCGCCTGGGCGACGATGCTGCTCGCCTCGCTGCGGGCATGGGCCAGGATCGCCTCGGCTTCCTTACCGGCAGTGGCGGCCTTCACCTCATATTCGGCCTTCAGTGCCTCGGCCTCGGCGCGAAGCTTGGTCGCCTCGTCGAGCTGGGCGCGGATGCTGTCGATCTTCTTGTCGAGCGCCCCGCCGACCACCGCGGGCACCTTCTTCCACAACATGATCAGGATCAGCGCGAGCATCGCCAGCGATACCCAGCCGGTCGCATCGAGACCGAGCGCGGAGGGGTCGGCATGCGGGGCGGCGCCATGCGCCTCCTGATGGGCGACCGTCTCGGCGGCGGGCGCTTCGCTATGCTGCGTCATCTCCTACTCCCTCAGCGCTGCGCGGCCAGCGCGGCATTCACCGCGGCCTGCGCGTCGGCGGTCGAAACGGTGGCGCCGGAAAGACGGGCGACGATATCCTGCGCCGCTTCCGCCGCGACGGTCTCGACGCTGGAAAGCGCCTGGGCGCGGGCAGCGGCAAGGCCCTCCTCGGCGGCGGCGGCCTTTTCGGCCAGCACCGCATCGGCGGCCTTCAGGCGTACCTCGCTGTCGGCGGCGGCGGAGGATTTGGCCTCCTGCGTCGCCTTCTGCGCGGTGGCGCGGGCTTCCTCCATGCGGGTGCGATAGGCCTCCTCGGTCGCATCCGCAGTGGCGCGGGCGCGTTCGGCGGCGGCGAGATCGTCGGCGATCTTGCGATCGCGCTGTTCGACGGTGGCCTCGATCTTCGGCAGCATGGCCTTGCCGATCCCGAAATAGAGCAGTCCGAAGACCACCAGCATCCAGAATATCTGCGACGCATAGGTCGCGGCGAGCTGCGCTATCTGCGGCATGGAGGGCCCTTAAAGTCAGTTACATGGGGCAGGACCTGCCCGCCCCATGCCAAGTTCGTTCGTTACGCGACGAAGACGAGGACCATCGCGATGACGAAGGCGAGCAGGCCGAGAAGTTCAGCCGCCGCGAAGCCGATGAACAGACGGCCCTGCTGGCCGTCGGCGGCCGACGGGTTGCGCAGCGCGCCTTCGAGGAAGGCGGCGAAGACATTGCCCACACCCAGAGCGGCAAGGCCCACGCCGATCGCGGCGAGACCGGCACCGAGCAGCTTGGCGGCGACTGGATCCATTGTAGAAACTCCCTTTTTTAATCAGAATGATGGGTTACAAAACTCAGTGAAGATTGACGGCGTCGTTCAGATAGAGCGACGTCAGCAGCGCGAAGACATAGGCCTGGATCACGCAGACCAGCAGCTCGAGCGCAGAAATGCCGATCATCAGCACGAAGGTGGGCAGGCCGACGAGCACGCCGAAGCCGGCACCCGCGCCGATCGAATTGACGACGAAGCCCGCGAGCACCTTCAGCAGGATATGCCCCGCCGTCATCGCCACGAACAGCCGCAGCGCGAGGCTGAACGGGCGGACCATGAAGGACAGCAGCTCGATGAAGAACATCAGCGGGATCATCACCGCCGGCGTGCCATGCGGCACGAACAGCGAGAAAAAATGGAAGCCGTGGCGCGCAAAGCCGACCACCAGCACCGTGCCGAACGCCAGCACGGCGAGCACGCCGGTGACAGTGAAATGGCTGGTGGAGGTAAAGGGATGGCCGCCAGGCACGACGCCGATCGGCATCAGGCCCAAAATATTGGCCAGCAGGATGAACATGAAGAGCGAGAAGATCAGCGGAACGAAGCGCTTGCCCTTCGGCCCGATATTGGCGTGCACCATCGATCCGATGAAGCCCGTCACGCCTTCGACCGCGGCCTGCCAGCGGCCGGGCACCAGCTCGCGCTTCATGCCGCCGAGCATGAACACCCACAGCAGCACGAGGGTGATCACCATCCACAGCGCGCTGTTCGTGAAGGAAAGATCGACGCCGCCCACGACGAGATGCTGGCCGAACAGGGGTTCGACCGTGAACTGGTGCATCGGATCGATCTTGCCGCCTCCGGCCATAGCGCCGCTCCCCCCTTGATCCTACTAAGGCAAGCGCCCGAAATTCATTCCGGGCGCTCGCGGGAAATCCGATAGATATTCCTGATGGCGACGCCGATCCCAAGGGCGATCATCACCAGCAGAAGCCAGGGCGACGTCCCCAGCCAGCGGTCTAGCAACCAGCCGAACAGGGCACCGCCGGCCGGACCCGCGATCATTTCGGCAAGCACGCGATTGCCCTGGGCATAGCCCTTGCTGGACGCCGCTTTTACCTTGCCAGTCCTGACCGCTTCGGCGTGATGCGCCGCCTTCAGCCGCCGCTCGAGCGACGTGATGCGCGCGTCCTCCTCGCCGATCGGGTCCTGCCCGGTGCCATCTGCCGACATGCCGCCTCTCCTCCTGCGCCGGCCCCGCCGGAGCGGTGCCACAGGCGGGCGGCCATGCCGACGGGTGGCCCCGTCAGGCGCGGTCCCTTTAGGAAGCGGGTTCGGTCAAGTCAACCACAGTGGAAATGCGGAAAGTCTTTAGTTTGCCGCAACAGTCAGCCGCAGACGCCCGGCAGCTCGACCGGCGCCGAGCCACTGCGCAGCTTCCACGTTCCGTCGCCCGCGCGATAGGCCTCGCCCGGCCCCACCCGCTTGGCGAGCTGGTCGCATCCGCGCGCGGCCGCAACCTCCTGCACCGTGGCATTCTGCCGCGCGGCGATGTCCGTATAGATTTGCCGGCGCTTGATGTTCACCGCATCGACCGCGGCCTTCACATCGGCCGGCGGCGCCTTGGCGAAGCCGAGATAGCCGTCCGCCTGCTCGCCGACGATGCCCGCCGCACGCGCGCGGGCGATGACGGGATCTTCCACGCCCTGCGCGACGGCGAGCCCTGCGCCGCCGGCAACCGCCAGCGCGATGCCCGTCGCCAGAAGAATTTTATGCGCCCGTCTCATCTCAGAACACTCCAGGATATTGCTGGTCGAGATTCTTCACATCGTCGCGGAGGCTGACCACCACCTCCTGCCTGATGTTGACGTTGAGATTGATCTCGATCGGCCGGTCCGGCGCCTCGACCGAAATACATCCGGCAAGCGCCAATGCAGGCGCCACGATCGCGATCCCTTTACTCATCGGCCACCGCGTCGCATCGCGGCGGCACAGCGTCAACATGCTGCTCATCATTGCTTATTCTCGCTTGCTTGAGGCTGAATGGGGGCGCTGCCGGGCAATGGCGCCTCCTTTTTGGGCAGGGCCTGGCGGATCAGGCCGCGCGGATCGTTGAGCGACTGGGCGGAATTGAGCAGCCCGCGAAATGGCGCGCGGATCGTGATCCGGAACCGGAAGGGCAGGTTGGTGAAACGGCTCAGCAGGCCCTTCTTGGCCTCTTTCGGCGCCTCGTTGGTGCCGTCGAACAGCACGCGGCTGACGATCTCGCCATCCAGCGCGCCATCGAGCTCGATCGCCAGCGAATCATAGCGCATCCGCTTCAGCGCATCGAAGGCGAGGCGGCCGAACATGCCCAGGCTGGCATTGCTCACCTCGCCCACATATGCGAGCGTCCCTCCGCCCCGGCGCACCACCAGCCGGCCGCCCTCGATCCGCCCGCCCGTCTGGTCGAACGACAGGGGCAGCACGCCATCGAACGTGCCCGTAACGGCGATATTCCTGAACTCGAACTGCTCGACGAACTTGGCCGCGTCCATGCCGACGACGCGGACGGTCATCCGCCGCGCCACCGGCCGGCCGAAATCCATCAGCGCCGGATCGAGCAGCAGCTCGCCGCCCGAAAAGGGCCAGCGCCCGCCCTCGATCCGCACATTCTGCCCCTCCAGCAACTGATAGCGCAGCACGCCATCGGCAACCGCGACGCCCGGATTCGCTTCCGCGATCGTCACCGTCTGCCCCGGCGGCGTGGTGAGGTTCAGCAGGTCCGAAAAATGGATGCTGCCCTTGATCCCCTTCACGGGCCCGAAAGCGGCGGCGAGATCGAGGCCCCCACTCGAAAAATCGCCGTCGCTCGAAACGCCGTTCCCGTCCCAGCGAATCCGCCCCTGCCCTTCCACCTTGCCGGCGACATTGGCGATCACGCCCAGCGTCAGCCGCGTCAGCATCTCGGGCTGGAGCGCCTTGTCGAAGCCGATGCCTGGCACGTCGAGCAAGGCATTGCCGCTTCCCCGCGATAGATCATGGACGATCGTCACGCCCGAAATGGCCGTGCCGCCGCGCGGCTCGCGCAACTGCCCTGTCGCGCGGATCACCCCGTCCTTGAGCGTCAGCCGCACGTCGCGGGATATGAGCGGCTCGAAGCGCGCGGGCGCAGCCTCGTCGGTCAGGCGCAGGCCGCCCGCCAAGCTCAGCACGCCGCCCCTGAGTTGCCAGTCGCCCATCGCTTCCGAAAGGATCAACGGCACAGCACCGATCTTCCCCTCCGCGCCCGCGAACCGTCCGGTCACGCCGCCGTCCGCGAAGCGGCCGTTGAGCCGCGCCATGTCCAGCCGCGTCAGCGAAGGCGCCGAGCCGAGCCGGACGGCCACGCCATCGCCGATGAAGCCCGGTTGGCCGATAGCCACAGCCAGCGATCGCGATGTGATCAGCAGCGGCGATTGGCCGATCCGGCCGGCGAGCCTGAGCCCGATGATGCGCGCGCCGCCGCTGAGACCGTCCGGACCGCCCGCCAGCATCGCCCCGCCCGCCGGACAGAGCGGCAGCCGCGTCCGCCCCAGCGCCATGCCGGCGACGCGCAGCCGCGCGAAATCGAGCGGCGCGCAGCGCGGATTGGCGAGGAAGCGGCCGCCCTTGCCCAGCCGCCCCTCGATCGGCAGGCTCAATCCTTCCACCCGGCCATCGCCGAGCGGCCCGTCCATCGTCACGCGCGTCGTGAAGCGCGTGCCGCCGAGCGGATCATGCGAGAAGCTTATCGGCGCCAGCGCCAGCCGCGCATCGCCGGCGCGATAGGGGGCGATCGCCGCCTCGCCCCGGATCGGCCGCCCGGCGCGTGCCTGGCGCAGGCTCAGCCGCGCCTCGGGCAGGCCGCCGCCCGCCAGCGCGACATTGCCGTCGATCCGCGCGCGGCCCTGCGGCCAATAATAAGTGAGCCCGCCCGGCCGATCTCCGGCGGGTCCGCGAAGCTGCACCTGCGCGCCGCTCGCGCTCCCGCCATCCAGCCGCTCGATGCGGATCGCGCCGCCGGACGCACCCTGCACCAGCGCCAGCCGTGCCTGCGCATCGAAGGCGCGCCCCGCCCGGCCGATCGCCTCGCCGATCGCGCGCGCCACGGGCCCAACGGGTGTGCCCTCCGCCGAAACCGCCATGCGCGACAGCGCGCGCAGGCTCTGCCCGGATGCCGCACCGCCACTGATCTGCGCCTCGCCGACCAGGCTTCCCGATCCGCCCGCGGGCTGGAGCGCATAGCGGCCGTCCAGCGTCAGCCGCGCCGCGCGTCCGGCATCTCCCGTCAGCCCACGGGCGAAAAGGACGATCGGCCCACCGATCCGTGCCGCCGTGCCGTTGAGCGCGATGCGCCCGCCCAGCATGTCCGCGCGCATCGCCCCATAGCGCGCGGGGCCGGTTTCCAGCACCAGATTGCCGTCCCACCGGTCCACTCGCTCGTTGAACGCAAGGTCGAGCGCGGCGCGCGGTGCGTCGATCGCGGTGGAGGCGGCCCCGCAGGTGACGGATTGCGCGCGGACCGGCCCATCGAGCGACGGCTTGCCCTCGGCGACAGCGAGATTGACATAGATGCTCGGGCGAAGGGCGAGGCAGCCGCCTACGTCCAGCCGCGGCATCGTCGCCGCCAGCTTGCCGATGAAGCCGTCCGAAAGATTGCCGGCGCCTTCGAGATGCAGGCCGATCGCCCCCATCGGCGTTTCCAGGCGCATCCGCGCATCGTCCAGCGCCACCTCTATGTCGGGCAGCGCGAAGGGCGCGCCGGTCGGTGGCGGCAACAGCCGATCGATCGCGCCCAGCATGACCCTGCCGTGCTTCAACCGGCCGTTCAGGCGAACGCCCTCCGCCTCGATCCGCACCACGCGCACGGTGCCGAAGCCGATCGATTCATGCACCACGGCGCGCTTCGCCGTCAGGTCGGGGCGCGCCGGATCGCCGATGCTGATATCCTCCAGCGTCTGGCTGGACAGGCCGAAATCGGTGATGCGATAGCGCGCCGGCACGCCGCGCGCGGCCAGCGCATCGTCGATATAGCTGCGTGCAATCGGCTCGCGGCTTCGCCACACGAGCAGGATGGCGAGAAGCAAGAGGATGAGCGCCGCCCCCGCGACGATCGGCGCCCGGCGTCGCGGCGCGAGAGTTTCGGCGTCATTCATCGACCAGAGCCTTAGCGCCTCCCCCGCTTCACCGACAAACCCCTCCCGCAAATCTTCCCGTCGCGCTTCATAGCCGGCCATGACTCGGCCGCGCCACGACGCTACGCTCCTCCACATGAACGAAACCGATCCCGCAACCGACGCCAGCGGCCACCGCGCGAGATTGCGTCGCCGGCTGATCGATCAAGGGCCGGAGGCGCTGCTCGATCATGAGCTGGTGGAATATCTGCTCGCGCTCGCCATTCCCCGCCGCGACACCAAGCCGCTCGCCCGTGCGCTGCTGCATGAATTTGGCGGGATCGGCGGGCTTTTCGCGGCCGATGGCGAGGCGCTTGCGCGTGCGGGCGTGAGCGAGGTGGCGGCGGGCGCGATCAAGATCGCCCAGGCCTCCGCGCTCCGCCTGCTCCGCGCCGAGGTGGCCGAACGGCCGGTGATCGCGGGCTGGCAGGCGCTGCTCGATTATCTCCATGCCGATATGGCGCATCGGCTGACCGAGCGCGCCCGCATACTCCATCTGAACGCGCGCAACATGCTGATCCGCGACGAGGTGGTGTCCGAAGGATCGGTCGATCAGACCGCCGTCTATGTGCGCGAGGTCGTTCGCCGCGCGCTCGATCTGGGCTCGACCGCGATCATTCTCGTGCACAACCATCCAAGCGGCGAGCCGACGCCGAGCCGCGCCGATATCGCGCTGACCCGCGAGATCGCGCAGGGCCTGAAGCCGCTCGGCATCGCGCTCCACGATCATGTCGTGATCGGCGCGAAGGGCCATGCCAGCTTCCGCGCGCTCGGCCTGCTCTGAATCGCAAAAGAAAAGGGCGGCCCGCAGGAGCCGCCCTCCTCCCTCATTCCGGCGGCCCGGCGTCAGGCCGAAAGATAGGCGGTAAGCTCTTCTGGCGAGATGCTCCGGCTATGATCCTTGTCCGCCTTGGCAAATTCGCCGGCGGTCGCGTTGAGCACCTTCACTGCGGGCAGGTTCGCCGATTTTCCGGCCTTGCTCTTCTCTACCTGCGCGGTCACGTCCTGGCCGCTCGCGGCGAGCAGCCAGGTGCCGAATTCGAGCGCGGTCAGCGAGCCCTTGGCGCCCTTGTCATATTTCGCCCAGCCCTGCTGCACCGCCGCCTGCGCGGCCTGCAGCTTGGCCGGATCGGGTGAAGTGGGAGTCTGCGCCTGCGCCTGCGCGCCGGGCGCGGTGGCGGTGGCGGGCGGCATCGCGCTGGTCGCCGCCTCCGCCGGTGGCGCCGTTGTCTCCGCCGGTGGCACCGTAGCATCCGGGGGCGGCACCGTGGCGCCCGTTTGCGCCTCGCCGGTCACGGAACCTTCGGCGGGGGGTATCGCTTGCTCGACCGCCGTTTCCGTGGTCGTGCTCGGGGCCGGGGCTTCCTGAGCAATGGCGCCGCCGCTCATCGCGAGCATTGCCGCACCTGCCATAAGAATAGCCTGCCTCATAAATCCTCCTATACTTGCACAGGCCCGCGCCCAAACAGGACGCAAGGCGGCAGGCTCAACGTATCTTTCGCGATCCTGTTTCAAACGGGCTGGCGAGCGCCATCCGATTCGACTGCGAAAACACGCTATTCACCGGACAGACCGTGCCGATATTGCGGCCGGCTCACATAAATTACGGAAACTTTTGCCGGAGCCGCAAAATACGGGTCTCCGGCCGCATCTGAAGCCAGGATGAGCGGCGCCACTCGATTGAACGGCCCGCCCCCCTCTGCTACCGCCCCGCCCGAAACGGCCGCCTCCCCAGCACAGGACAAAATCGCATGATCCCCCGCTATTCCCGCCCCGACATGGTCAAGATCTGGGAGCCGGAGTCCAAATTCCGCATCTGGTTCGAAATCGAGGCGCATGCGACGGATGCGCTGGCCGAGCTCGGCGTCGTGCCGAAGGAAGCCGCCGCCGCCATCTGGGAAAAAGGCGCGTTCGAGGTCGATCGCATCGACGCGATCGAGGCCGAGGTGAAGCATGACGTGATCGCCTTCCTCACCAACGTCGCCGAACATGTCGGCGAGCCTGCCCGCTTCATGCATCAGGGCATGACCTCCTCGGACGTGCTCGACACCTGCCTCGCCGTCCAGCTCGCCCGGGCGTCGGACATATTGATCGCGGATCTCGATCGGCTGCTCGAAATCCTCAAGCGCCGCGCCTATGAGCATAAGCTCACCCCCACGATCGGCCGCAGCCATGGCATCCATGCCGAACCCGTCACCTTCGGGCTGAAGCTGGCGCTCGCTTATGCCGAATTCGACCGCTGCCGCACCCGCCTGATCGCGGCAAGGCAGGAGATCGCCACCTGCGCCATTTCCGGCGCGGTCGGCACCTTCGCCAATATCGATCCGCGCGTGGAGGAATATGTCGCCGAAAAGCTCGGCCTCACCCCCGAGCCCATTTCGACGCAGGTGATCCCGCGCGATCGCCATGCCATGTATTTCGCGACGCTGGGCGTGATCGCCTCCTCCGTCGAGCGGCTCGCGACCGAGATCCGCCATCTCCAGCGCACCGAGGTGCTGGAGGCGGAGGAATATTTCTCGCCGGGGCAGAAGGGCTCCTCGGCCATGCCGCACAAGCGCAATCCGGTGCTCACCGAAAATCTGACGGGCCTCGCCCGCATGGTGCGCGGCTATGTCACGCCCGCGCTGGAAAATGTCGCGCTATGGCATGAGCGCGACATCAGCCATTCCTCGGTCGAGCGCTATATCGGGCCGGATGCCACGATCACGCTCGATTTCGCGCTCAATCGCCTGGCGGGCGTGATGGACAAGCTGGTCGTCTATCCCGAGCGGATGCAGAAGAATTTGGACAAGATGGGCGGCCTCGTCCATTCGCAGCGCGTCCTTCTCGCGCTCACCCAGGCTGGGATCAGCCGCGAGGACGCCTACCGCCTCGTCCAGCGCAATGCGATGAAGGTGTGGGAATCGGACGGCCAGCTCTCCTTGCTCGATCTGCTCAAGGCCGATCCACAGGTGGCCGCCGCCCTGTCGGCCGAGGAGCTCGAGGAGAAGTTCGACCTCGGCTATCATCTGAAGAATGTCGACACCATCTTCGCCCGGGTGTTCGGCGCGTAATCCACCGTCGCCCCCGCCACTCTCCCGTCGCCCCTGCGCAGGCAGGGGCCTATCTCTCTATCCACGCAAGCTGAGATAGACATGGGCCCCTGCCTGCGCAGGGGCGACGGAATGGCTGTGTGCGGACTCCGCTACCCCGCCCGCACATCTCCCTCGCCGGCCACGCCCGCCGTGCCGATCGACCGATCGATCAATCCCGCCCGCATCATCAGCCAGAAAAGCAATATTCCGGGCAGCGCCAGCAGCGTCGTCAGCAAGTAGAAATTCACATATCCCATCGCCTCGATCAGCGCGCCGGCGGTGGTGCCGGTTATGAGCCGGCCGACGATGCTCGCCGCCGCCGAGATCAGCGCATATTGCGCCGCGGTGAAGCGCAGGTCGCACAGCGCCGAGAAATAGGCGACCACCGTCACGCCACCGATGCCGCTGGCGATATTCTCGAAGCCGATCGCGCCTGCCATGCCCCAATTGCTGTGGCCGGCGATGGCGAGCGCAGCGAAGCTGAAATTGGAGACGGCCATCAGGATCAGGCTGATCAGCACCGATCGCTTGAGCCCCAGCCGGGCGAACAGAACGCCGCCTATGAAGATCCCGATCAGATAGGCCCAGAAGCCCATCGCCACATCGTAGATCGCGATCTCGTCATTGCTGTAGCCGAGATCGTCGAACAGCAGGCGGAAGGTGAGGTTGGCCAGCGTGTCGCCGATCTTGTGCAGCAGAATGAAGAGCAACACCAGGGCAGCCCCCGGACGCTGGAAGAATTCGACCAGCGGGCCGCCGATCGAGCGGCCGACCGCCGCCAGTCCCCTGCGCTCGATCGGCTCGCGATGCCGCTTCGGCTCGCCCATGACGAGGCCGGTCAGCATCGCCGGCAGCGCGAAGGCGGCGCAGGCCAGATAGGCGGTCTCCCAGCCCAATCGCGCCGCGATCACCAGCGCGAGCGCGCCCGCCGCGACCGATCCGATCCGCCAGCCATATTGCGACATGCCCGCGCCGGGGCCGAGCTGGCGCGGTTCCAGCAGCTCGATGCGATAGGCATCGATCACGATGTCGAAGGTGGCGCCGGCCACGCCCACCAATATCGCCGCCTGCGCCGTCGCCAGCAGGCTCGCGCTGGGATCGACCAGCGCAAGATTGGCGACCGCCGCGATCACGAAGATGCCCGCGACCAGCAGCCAGGACACGCGCTGCCCCAGCCGGCCGATCAGCGGCAGGCGCACGCCGTCGACGATCCAGGCCCACAGCCATTTGAGATTGTAGACGAGGAAGGCGAGCGTGAAGGCGGTGACGCTCTTCTTGTCGATCCCGTCCTGCGCCAGCCGCGTCGTCAGCGTCGCGCCGATCATCGCATAGGGAAAGCCGGAGGACATTCCGAGGAACAGGGCCGAAAGCGGCGCCGCCTCGAAATAGGGACGGATGCCGTCGAGGAGCGACGGCTTCTCATGCTGGACGGTAACGCCGCCCCCCGATGCGCTGTTCATCCGGACGATG
The DNA here is from genome assembly GCF_003050615.1 of Sphingomonas oleivorans. Taxonomy (GTDB): domain Bacteria; phylum Pseudomonadota; class Alphaproteobacteria; order Sphingomonadales; family Sphingomonadaceae; genus Sphingomonas_H; species Sphingomonas_H oleivorans. The sequence goes on from NZ_NWBU01000015.1 coordinate 33,416, forward strand.
ATAGCGAGGCGGTTGGGCGAGGCCAGCGCCTTTTCCACGTCGCGCCGTGCCTGCCGCCCTCCTTGTCGCCGCTCCCCTCCCGTCGCCCCTGCGAAGGCAGGGGGCCCATATCTATCTCGACTTGCGCGCAAATCAGCCGAACAGCGTCAGCGCCCTCGGCTTCTTCTTCACCGGCTGGCCCGAAAGCATCGCCTCCACCGCCTCGATCGCGGCCTTCAGATCGCGCGCGCTATAAGGCTTGGCGAGGCAGCCGACCGCCAGCGCCCGCGCCTCGATCGGGCAGGCACCGGTGACGAACAGCACGGGCATCTCCTTTTCATGCGCGGCATGGGCGACGTCGATCCCATTGCCCCCGCCGGACAGGCGCACGTCCGCGAGCACCAGGTCGATCGCTTCGTGCTGGATGATCCGGATCGCATCGGCCACCCCGTCGACCGTCGCCACAATCTCGAAGCCCGCCTCGCGCAGGAAATGCTCATTGTCGAACGCGACCAGCGGCTCGTCCTCGACGATCAGGATTCGGCGCAGGATATGATGGCGATCGCGCCTACCAAAGAGCATGTCCATCCCTCCGACATCCGCTCAGGCTTGACCCCGGCGCGCTTTGGCCCGACGAGTCGGCCATCTTACCCATAACGGAGACGTTCGTGGCCAAACGGCTCACCCTATTCATTCTGATCGCGATGGTCTCCGGCATTGTCCTCGGTTTCATCCTCAATCGCACAATCGCCGATCCTGCCGGAATCGCAACGATCACAGGTTATCTTTCCATCCTGACCGATCTTTTTCTGCGGCTGATCAAGATGATCATCGCGCCGCTGGTATTTTCCACGCTGGTCGCCGGCATCGCCCATATGGGGGATACGGCCGCGCTGGGCCGGATCGGCGTCCGCACCATCGCCTGGTTCCTCCTCGCCAGCCTGGCCTCGCTCACGCTCGGCCTGATTCTCGTCAATCTGCTCGCGCCGGGTACCGCCCTGTCGCTGCCGCTGCCCGATGCGGCGGCCACGAGCGGCGTCACGAAGGGCGCCTTCACGCTCAAGGATTTCATCACCCATCTCGTGCCCAAGTCGATCTTCGAGGCGATGGCGACCAACGAGATATTGCAGATCGTCATCTTCTCCGTCTTCACCGGCGTCGCGATCACCGCCGTCGGCGAAAAGGCTGCCCCGGTCGTGCGCGGGGTCGAGGCGCTGGTGCAGATCATGCTCCAGATCACCGATTATGTGATGCGTTTCGCGCCCATCGCGGTCTTCACGGCGGTCACCAGCTCGATCGCCAAGGAGGGCCTGTCGATCCTCGCCACGCTCGGCTATTTCATGGGCGGCTTCTATCTCGGCCTGATCCTGCTCTGGGCGCTGATGATGGCGGCGGCCTTCCTGATCGTCGGCGGCCGGGCGAAGCTCCTCGCCCGCTATATACGCGATCCCTTCCTGCTGGCCTTCTCCACCGCCTCGTCCGAGGCCGCCTTCCCCCGGACGCTGGAGGCGCTCGACCGTTTCGGCGTGCCGCGCCGCATCGCCAGCTTCGTCCTGCCGCTCGGCTATTCCTTCAATCTCGACGGCAGCATGATGTACTGCACCTTCGCGACGATGTTCATCGCGCAGGCCTATGGCATCGAATTGTCGCTCGGCCAGCAGATCACGATGCTGCTGCTGCTGATGGTCACGTCGAAGGGCATTGCCGGCGTGCCGCGCGCCAGCCTGGTGGTGATCGCCTCCACCCTCGCCTTTTTCGACATTCCCGAGGCGGGCCTGCTGCTGATCCTCGCGGTCGATCATTTCCTCGACATGGGGCGTTCCGCCACCAATGTCGTCGGCAATGCGGTGGCGAGCGCGGTGGTCGCGAAATGGGAGGGCGCGATCGAGGTGCTCGAGCCCGATGTGATCGAGCCGCTGCACGCGCCGAGCCACACCGCGCATCATGGCACGCGGGGCCTGGATCTCGATCCGCAGGCTAATCGCTGAAGCCCGAGGCACCCGGACGGGCCAAAGGCACGATCCGGGTGCTGGCATGACGGGGAGGAAGGGGCTAGGGGGCGAACATGCCACAATCCGGTCCCCCCAGGCGCGAACCCGACTCTCCCCGTCGCAAGGGCAAGAATGAGCCCCAGCGCATCGCCAAGCTTCTCGCCCGTGCCGGCGTCGCCTCCCGGCGCGAGATAGAGCGCATGATCGAGGCGCGCCGCATCGCCATAGACGGCGTTGCGATCGAGACGCCCGCCACGCTCATCAGCTCGCTCCACAATGTCACGGTTGACGGAAAGCCGGTGAAGCCGCCGGCGCCCGCGCGCCTCTTCCGCTATCACAAGCCCTCCGGCCTGATCACCGCCGAGCGCGATCCCAAGCAGCGCCCGACAATCTATGACCGGCTGCCCGCCGGCCTTCCCCGGCTGATGCCCGTCGGCCGGCTCGATCTCAACACGGAGGGGCTGCTCCTCCTCACCACCGATGGCGAGCTCAAGCGCCAGCTCGAGCTGCCTTCCACCGGCGTCGAGCGCAGCTACCGCGCGCGCGCCTATGGCGAGATCAGCCAGGCGCAGCTCGAGGATCTGATCGAAGGGATCGAGATAGACGGCATCCGCTATGGATCGATCGACGCCAATCTCGAACGGCGCACCGGCGCGAATGTCTGGATCGAGGTCAAGCTCACCGAGGGCAAGAATCGCGAGGTCCGCCGCGTGCTCGAACATCTCGGGCTCAAGGTCAGCCGGCTGATCCGCACCTCCTATGGCCCCTTCGCGCTCGGCGACCTGCCCGCCGGCGCCGTGGACGAGGTGCGCCAGCATGATCTGGTCGCCTTCCGCAAGACGCTGAAATGAGCGAGCGGCTGTCATGCGCATAATCGCCGGCCAGTGGCGCGGCCGCGCGCTGCTGGCGCCGACCGGCCCGACCACGCGCCCCACCGCCGATCGCACCCGCGAGGCGCTCTTCTCCATGCTGGCCAGCCGGCTCGGCAGCTTCGATGGCCTGCGCGTCGCCGATCTCTTCGCCGGCACGGGCGCGCTCGGCCTCGAATCCCTGTCGCGTGGTGCGGCGCATTGCATCTTCGTCGAGCAGGATCGCGCCGCGCTGGACATATTGCGCAAGAATGTCGCCAAGCTCTCCGCCGCCGCCGACATCCGCGCGCAATCGGTGGCGAGCCTCGGGCCCCTCTCCCGCCCCTGCGACCTGCTGCTGCTCGATCCGCCCTATAATACGGGCGGCGGCGGCGCATTGATCGAGCGGCTGACGCGGCTCGGCTGGGCCGCGCCCGGCGCATGGGCGAGCATCGAGACGTCGCGCAGCGAGACGGCATCGGCCGGCGGCTGGACGGTCGAGGCCGAGCGCGTCCATGGCAAGGCGAAGCTCACCTTGCTGCGCTATGCCGCGCCCGCCGGAGAAAATGCCGGAGAGAATGGATGAAGCTCGCCCTGCTGCTCGCGCCGCTGATGCTGCTGGCGGCCTGTTCCGAGGAAGCGCCCGAGCTCACGACCAACAGGATCGCCCCTGCCAATATCGTCGATCCCGCCGAGGAGGAGGTCCCCGACACGTCCGATTTCGGCAATGTCGCCAGCGCCGATATTCCCGCGCTCGCCGAGGCACGCAGGGAGTTCAAGGGCGATCTGACCGACGAGGAGCTGCGCCCCGCGCTGGATACGGTGCTGATCCGCCATCATATCCAGCCGAGCGAGCAATCCTATGCCGATCTCGCCAACATGCTCGTGGCGCTGCGCAAGGCGACCGAGGTGAACGGCATAGCGAGCTTCAGCGAGATACGCGTGCTGCGCTGCATGAAGGGGCGCCGCCCCTGGCCCGAGGGCACCTCGCTCCAGACGACCGCCGATAGCTGCATCATCCGCCTGCAGGAGCCGAGCGAGTTCGTGAAGATCCCGACCAGCGAGATCGAGACGCTCGGCACGGCCGCCAAAGGATTCAAGGGCGATGTCACGCCCGATGCGCTGCGCGCCGCGCTCGATGGGGTGCTGATCCGCCATGGCCGCCGGCTGAGCGAACGTTCCTATTCGAATCTCAGCAAGAAGCTCATCTCGCTGCGCAAGAAGGCGGAAGCGGAAGGACGCACCGACATCAGCGAAATGGGCCTGCTCGCCTGCATGCGCATGGCCGATGTCGGCCCGGTCGAAACCTCCCTGTCCGACGCCGCGACCAGATGCGCGGACGGAACGCCGCAGGAGGGAAAGGCCGCCATTGCCCTCCCGCGCGCCGTTCCCTAACTGTTCGCCGGTGACCAGCACCCTCCCTTCCGCCGAACCCGCCTATCTCCAGGGCCTGAACGAACCGCAGCGCCAGGCCGTGCTGACGACCGAGGGCCCCGTGCTCGTGCTCGCCGGCGCGGGCACGGGCAAGACGGCGGCGCTGACCGCGCGCCTCGCCCATCTCGTCGCCACGCGCCGCGCCTGGCCATCCGAAATCCTCGCCGTCACCTTCACCAACAAGGCGGCGCGCGAGATGAAGGAACGGATCGGCCGCCTATTGGGCGATATGGTGGAAGGCATGCCCTGGCTCGGCACCTTCCACGCAATCGCCGCCAAGATGCTCCGCCGCCATGCCGAGCTGGTCGGCCTCGAATCGAATTTCACGATCCTCGACACGGACGATCAGCTCCGCCTGCTCAAGCAGCTCATCATCGCGGCCGGGATAGACGAGAAGCGCTGGACCGCGCGCCAGCTCGCCGGGATCATCGATCGCTGGAAGAATCGCGGGCTGCCCCCCGCCGATATCGACGCGGGCGAGAGCGAGACCTTCGCCGACGGGCGCGGGCAGGAGCTGTACCGCGCCTATCAGGATCGGCTGCGCGCCGTGAATGCCTGCGATTTCGGGGATCTGCTGCTCCACACGCTCACCATCCTCAAGACGCATCGCGACGTGCTGGCGCTCTATCAGCAGCGCTTCAAATATGTGCTGGTCGATGAATATCAGGACACAAATTCCAGCCAATATCTCTGGCTCCGCCTGATCGCGCAGGAGCGCAAGAATATCTGCTGCGTCGGCGACGACGATCAGTCCATCTATAGCTGGCGCGGCGCGGAAGTGGCGAACATATTGCGGTTCGAGAAGGATTTTCCCGGCGCCGCCGTCATCCGGCTGGAACAGAATTACCGATCGACGCCGCACATCCTTGCCGCCGCCTCGGGCCTGATCGCCAATAATGGCGGCCGCCTCGGCAAGACGCTATGGACCGACGTTGCGGAAGGCGAGAAGATCCGGATCGTCGGCGTATGGGACGGGCCGGAGGAAGCCCGCCGCATCGGCGACGAGATAGAGGCGATCCAGCGCCGCGGCGGCAGGCTGGAGGATGTCGCCATCCTCGTCCGCGCCCAGTTCCAGACGCGCGAGCTCGAAGACCGCTTCATCGCGATCGGCCTGCCCTATCGCATCGTCGGCGGCTTCCGCTTCTATGAGCGCGCCGAAATCCGCGATGCGCTCGCCTATCTGCGCGTCATCGCCCAGCCGGCGGACGATCTCGCCTTCGAACGCATCGTCAACGTTCCCAAGCGCGGCCTTGGCGACAAGGCCGTCGCCAAGCTCCACATGCTCGCCCGCGCGCAGGGCATTCCACTGACGCTCGCCGCCGCGCGCATCCTCGATACGGACGAGCTGACTGGCGCCGCCCGCCGCTCGCTGGGCAATCTGGTGGGCGACATCGCCCGCTGGCGCGACCGGCTGTCTGCCCTGCCCCATGCCGAGCTCGCCCGGCAGATGCTCGACGAATCGGGCTATACGGCGATGCTCCAGGCCGATCGCTCGGCCGAATCCGCCGGGCGACTGGAAAATCTCGCCGAGCTTGCCCGGGCGATGGAGGAATATGAGACCCTCCCCGCCTTCCTCGAACATGTCAGCCTCGTCATGGACAATGATGCGGACCGGGAGAGCTCCAAGGTCACGATCATGACGATCCATGCCGCCAAGGGACTGGAATTCGACACCGTCTTCCTCGCCGGCTGGGAGGAAGGCGTCTTCCCCTCGCAACGCGCGTTGGACGAGGGCGGCACCGCCTCGCTGGAGGAGGAACGCCGCCTCGCTTATGTCGCGATCACGCGCGCGCGCCGGCAGTGCATCATCTTCCATGCCGCCAATCGCCGCATCTACGGCCAGTGGACCTCCTCCATCCCCTCCCGCTTCGTAGGCGAGCTTCCGCCCGCCAATATCGAAAGCGAGACGACCATGTCGGGCGGCGAATCGCTGTGGCGCGCCCAATGGTCCGAACAGGGCGATCCGTTCGGCGACATCGCCCGCGGCACGGGCCGGGGCCCCGGCTGGCAGCGCGCAGCCGTCGCTGGCAATATGCGCAGCCAGCCAGGCCGCGTCGTGGAGAGCCGGGCATCCGCCGTCAGCTTCGCCGCCAAGCCGCGCAGCGACGTCTCGATCGGCGCGCGCGTCTTCCACAGCAAGTTCGGCTATGGCGCGGTCGCGGAGATAGACGGCAACAAGCTGGAGATCGATTTCGAACATGCCGGTCGCAAGCGCGTGCTCGACAGCTTCGTCACACCTGCATGAAATCACTACGCTCGGGATGAGCGCGATCAGATAGAAAATGCTCTGAAAACGGAGTCGAACGGAGAGGACGCAGCGGCATGAAGGATCTTGCTTCCGCAGATTTCGACAGGCTCGCCGGCACCGCATCCGCCGCCTCGCGGGACGGGCTTCCCCTTCCCCGCCGCTATCGGGCTATCGCCGCAATCTCCTTCGGCACCGCGCTGGTCGTGATCGACGGCACGATCGCCACCGTGGCGCTTCCCACCATCGCCCGCGATCTCGGCGTCGCCGGATCGGCGGCGGTCCTCGTCGTTACCGTCTATCAGCTGGCGCTGGTGATGACGCTGCTTCCCTTCTCGGCGCTGGGCGACCGGATCGGCCATCGCCGGCTCTACCAATATGGCCAGTTCCTCTTCCTCGTCGCCACGCTGCTATGCTTCTTCGCGCGGAGCCTGCCCTTCCTACTTGTCGTGCGGGTGGCGCAGGCGCTGGGTGCGGCCGCTTCGCTCAGCGTCTCGACCGCCATGATCCGTACGGTCTATCCCGCGCGCCAGCTCGGTCGAGGGCTGGGCGTCAACGGCGTCGTCGTGTCGAGCTCCGGCGCGCTCGCACCTACCCTCGGCGGTTTCATCCTCGGCGTCGCGCCCTGGCCATGGGTGTTCGCTATGGGCGCGCCGCTGGCGCTGCTCGCGCTGCTGCTCGGCCGGGCGCTGCCCGATCCCGAGCCGCATGACGCGCCCTATAATCTGCTCGGTGCGTTGCTCTGCGCGCTCACCTTCGGCCTCGTCATCGGCGGGCTCGAGGCGCTGGTCCATGGCAGCTCGCCGGTCGTTTCCGCCGCGATCGTCGTAGCCGGCCTCGTCATCGGCTGGATCTTCGTCCGCCGCGAGCTGGGGGAGAAACAGCCGGTGATGCCGGTCGATCTGCTCGGCCGTCCCGTCTTCGCGCTTTCGGTCGCCGGCGCCTTCACCACCTTCATCGCGTCAATGACCTTCCTGCTCTCGCTCCCCTTCCGGCTGCAGCATGAATTCGGCTTCTCGCCCGGCGAGGTCGGCGCGCTGATCGCGCCCTGGCCGCTGACGAGCCTGTTCGTCGCCCCGCTCGCCGGCGCGCTCTCGGATCGTTTTCCGGCGGGCCTGCTCGGTGGGATCGGAATGGCGATCGCGACCGCCGGGCTGCTGCTCATGGCCTGGCTGCCCGCCGATCCGGCCTGGATTGACATCGCCTGGCGCATGGCGCTGTGCGGCGCGGGCTTCGGCCTGTTTCTCTCGCCCAATGCGCGGCTCATCATCGGATCCGCCCCGCGCGAGCGCGCCGCCTCGGCCGGCGGCCTCATCTCCACGACCCGGCTGACGGGGCAGACGCTGGGCGCGACGCTGCTGGCGGCGCTGCTCGCGCTCGGCATCGGCGGGGGATCGGTGCCCGCGCTCCTCGCGGCTGGGCTGGCGATGGTCGCCGGCCTGTGCAGCGTCGCCCGCCTCAACCCCGCGATCCGCAATCCGCCGGTGCAGGAAATCGCCGACATCTGATCCGGAAACCATCCGACCTCCCGGCGTTGATCAAACGCCAGGCCGAGGGAGGACATGATGCCCTACATCAAGACCCGCGATTCCGTGGAGCTTTACGTCAAGGATTGGGGCGATGGCCGGCCCGTCATCCTCACCCATGGCTGGCCGCTCAATGCCGACAGCTGGGACGATCAGGCGCTCCTCCTCGCCAATGCCGGCTATCGCGTGATCGCCTATGACCGGCGCGGCTTCGGCCGGTCGGGCCAGCCCTTCAACGGCTATGATTATGATATGCTGGCCGATGATCTCGCCGAGGTGATCGATGCGACGGGGGTCACGGATGCCACCATCATCGGCTTCTCGATGGGCGGCGGAGAGATAGCGCGTTACCTCTCCCGCCATTCGGACAGGAAGATCATCAAGGCAGGCCTCGTCGCCTCCGTCGTCGCCTATCTGCGCAAGGACGAGACCAATCCCGATGGCGCGGATGATTCGGTGTTCGAGGGGATCAAGGCCGGCATCCTCAAGGATCGGCCGCATTTCTTCGCCAGCTTCGCCCAGAATTTCTATGGCGTCGGCTATATCACCAGCCCGGTGAGCCAGGAGGTGCTCGATCATTTCCTGATCCTCGCGCTCCAGGCGGGGCTCAAGGGCACGGTCGCCTGCGTCGACGCGTTCGGCAAAACGGACTTCCGTCCCGACCTTCCCGCCTTCACCGTGCCGACGCTGATCATCCATGGCACCGGGGACAGGATCGTGCCGATCGATCCTTCCGCCCGTCAGGCCGCCGCCGGCATTCGCCATAGCCGGCTGATCGAATATGACGGGGCGCCACACGGGCTGAACATCACCGAAAAGGATCGGCTTTCGGCCGATCTGCTCGAATTTCTAGCATCCTGATAGACTTTTTGTTGCCGCGCCGCCCGAAAGCGGCCTAGACGCCCCTCATGGCGCGGCAGGATCACCCTTTCGACTTTCGCGATTTCCGCTTCTACTTCGCCGCCCGGCTCGCCACGACGCTCGCGCAGAATGCGATGGTGGTCGTCATCGGCTGGCAGGTCTATGATATTGCGCGCCGGACGATGTCCACGTGGGAGGCCGCCTTCCAGCTCGGCCTCGTCGGCGTCGCGCAATTCGTGCCGCTGCTGCTCCTCACCCTCGTCGTCGGCTGGACGGCGGACCGGATCGACCGGCGCTGGATCGCGCGCGCCGCCCTGCTGCTGGAGGCGGGCTGCGCGGCAATGCTCGGCCTGTTCGCCTGCTATGATGCGACGACGCTGCCGGTGCTGTTCGTCGTCGCCGCGCTGCTCGGCGTCGCGCGCGCCTTCGCCAGCCCCGCGCTTCAAGCGCTCGCCCCCAATCTCGTACCCCGCGCGCTGCTGCCGACCGCCATCGCGATGAGCTCGATCGCATGGCAGACGGGCGGCATCATCGGCCCGGCGGCGGGTGGCTATCTCTACGCCCATGGCCATCATCTGCCCTATCTGGTGGCGAGCGGCCTGTTCGGCGCCGCCTTCCTCGCTTTGCTGCTGATCGGCCCGGTGCCGCGCTCCGCGCTCGACGGAACGACCAATCCCTGGAGCCAGATGGTCGACGGGCTGCGCTACGTGCGGCGCAACCGGCTGGTGCTGGGCGCGATCTCGCTCGATCTCTTTGCCGTGCTGCTCGGCGGGGCCACCGCGATGCTGCCGATCTTCGCGCGCGACATACTCCATGCCGGATCGGAAGGGCTCGGCCATCTGCGCGCGGCGCCCGCGATCGGCGCGGCGCTGACGGCGCTGTGGTTCGCCTTCCGGCCGCTGCGCCATGATGTAGGGATGAAGATGCTGGCGGCGGTGGGCGTGTTCGGCACGGCGACGGTCCTGTTCGGCCTGTCGCGCTCGATGCCACTGTCGCTCCTCTGCCTCGCTTTGCTGGGCTCGGCGGACATGGTCTCGGTCTATGTCCGCCAGTCGCTGATCCAGATCCACACGCCCGATGCGATGCGCGGCCGGGTGGGCGCCGTTTCCACCCTCTTCATCTCGGCATCGAACGAGCTGGGCGAGGCCGAATCCGGCTTCCTCGCCGCGCTGGTCGGGCCGATCGCGGGGGTGGTGTTCGGCGGCGCCGGCGCCGTCGCGATCGCCTTCCTCTGGGCCCGCCTCTTTCCCGAACTCAAGAACGCCCGTACCTTCGATCCACCGAAGACGCGCCAAGACGCCCCCGGACAGGAGCAAGCGATATGACCAAAGCCGCCAATATCCTCGAGACGATCGGCAATACGCCGCATATCCGCATCCAGCGGCTGTTCGGCACGCGCGCCGAAGTCTGGATCAAGTCCGAGCGCTCCAATCCCGGCGGATCGATCAAGGATCGCATCGCGCTCTCGATGATCGAGGATGCGGAAAGGAGCGGCAAGCTCCAGCCCGGCGGCACGATCGTCGAGCCGACTTCGGGCAATACCGGCATCGGCCTTGCCATGGTCGCGGCGGTAAAGGGCTATCGCCTGATCCTCGTCATGCCCGAATCCATGTCGCTGGAACGCCGGCGCCTGATGCTGGCCTATGGCGCGACCTTCGATCTCACCCCGCGCGAAAAAGGGATGAAGGGCGCGATCGAGCGCGCGATCGAGATCGTCGAGCAGACGCCCGGCGCCTGGATGCCGCAACAGTTCGAAAATCCCGCGAACATCGACGTCCATGTCCGTACCACCGCGCAGGAGATATTGGCCGATTTCCGCGATGAACCGATCGATATCCTGATCACCGGCGTCGGGACGGGCGGCCATATCACCGGCGCGGCGGAGGTGCTGAAAAAGGCCTGGCCGGGGCTCAAGGTCTTCGCGGTCGAGCCCACCTTGTCGCCGGTCATCTCGGGCGGCCAGCCGGGCCCGCATCCGATCCAGGGCATAGGTGCGGGCTTCATCCCGGCGAACCTGCATACCGCGCTGCTCGATGGCGTGCTTCAGGTCGATCCGGCGGATGCCAAGGAATATGCCCGCCGCTCCGCGCGCGAGGAAGGATTGCTCGTCGGCATCTCCTCCGGCGCGACGCTCGCCGCCATCGCGCACAAGCTGAAGGAGGAGCCCGACGCGCGCATCCTCGGCTTCAACTATGACACGGGCGAACGCTATCTTTCCGTGCCCGATTTCCTGCCGGAATAAGGCTCAGGCCCTGGGATGGGCGTTGCGATAGACGTCCAGCAGATGCGCCGCATCGACGCCGGTATAGACCTGCGTCGATGACAGGCTGGCATGGCCCAATAATTCCTGCAGCGCGCGCAGGTCCGCGCCACGGCCGAGCAGATGGGTGGCGAAGCTGTGGCGCAGCGCATGGGGCGTCGTCCGCTCGGACAGTCCCAGCCGCCCGCGCGCGGCGCGCACGGCGCGGCGGATGAGATCGGCCGAAAGCGGCCCGCCGCGCGCGCCCCTGAACAGCGGCAGCTCGCGCCCCGTCGGATAGGGGCAGGCCGCGACATAGGCCTCGATCGCATCGCGCACCGGCGCGATCAGCGGCACGATCCGCGTCTTCGCCCGCTTGCCCGTCACCACCAGCGTATCGCCGAGCGGCAAGGCCGCGCCGGTCAGCGCCATCGCCTCGCCCACGCGCAGCCCGGCGCCATAGAGCAGCAGCAGCACCGCGAAATCCCGCGTGCCGATCCAAGGCGCGCGCGCCTCGTCCGACACATCTTCCGCCAGCGCCACCGCATCGGCGGGGGACAGCGGCCGCGGCGCGCCGCGCTTCACCCGCGGCCCCCGGAGCCGGGGCAATGCGACTTCTCCGCCCGCCTGCTTCGCTGCGAAGGCGAGGAAGCCGCGCACCGCCGAAAGCTCGCGCGCGGCCGATGCGTTGCCGATCCCCTCCTCCCGCCGCTGGGCGAGATAGGCGCGCAGTTCCGCCGCCTCCACCCGCGCCAGCATCGCCACGCCGATCGCCTCGCCGCGATGCCGGCCGAGGAAGTTCACCAGCCGGTGCGCCGTCGCGACATAGGCGCGGATGGTATGGACGGACCGGCGCCGGTCGCGCGCCAGATGCGCGCCCCAGTCCGCTGCGATCAGGCGGGCGGGATGATCGTCGAGGGCGGGACCGGCCATCGCGCCCCGGCTCAGCCGATCGACTGGCCCGTCTTGGCCCAGTCGGCGAGGAAGCCCTCAATCCCCTTGTCGGTCAGCGGATGCTTGAAGAGCGAGCGGATCACCGCCGGCGGCGCGGTCATCACGTCCGCGCCGATCTTGGCCGATTCCAGCACATGGATGGGATGACGCACGCTCGCGACCAGAATCTCCGTGCCGAAATCATAATTGTCGTAGATCTGCCGGATGTCGGCGATCAGTTGCATGCCATCGAAGCCGATATCGTCATGCCGGCCGACGAAGGGCGAGATGAAGGTGGCACCCGCCTTGGCAGCGAGCAGCGCCTGATTGGCCGAGAAGCAGAGGGTGACGTTCACCATCACGCCCTCGTCCGACAGCTTCTTGCAGGTCTTGAGGCCGTCGACCGTAAGCGGCACCTTGATCGCCACATTATCCGCGATCTTCCGCAATATCGCGGCCTCGCGCATCATCTCCTCATGATCGAGCGCCACCACCTCGGCGGAGACGGGCCCCGGCACGATCGAGCAGATCTCCTCGACCACCTCCAGGAACTTGCGGCCGGACTTGTGAATCAGCGTCGGATTGGTCGTGACGCCGTCGAGCAGGCCGGTAGCGGCGAGATCGGCAATCTCCTTGGTGTCGGCGGTATCGACGAAGAATTTCATTGGCGGGCCTCGATGGGAAAGGGAGTGATTCTGCCGGCGCTATAGCGTCTGGCGCCCGCCACGGAAACGCACGCCGTCAGGCGCCGTCTGCCATCCGCTTCCCATTCTCCGCCTTCAGGCAGGGCGGCGACGTGAAATCCGCCGCCCTAGCCGCCCTTCAGGCTCAATAAGGATAATTTATATTATAATAGGAATAGACCTCCCGCCCATAGTCGCGATCATATCTCGGCTCCTCGCCCTCGCGGTAACGCGGCGCCTTTTCGAGCACTTCCTTGTCGATATCGACCACATAGCCGCGCTGATCGGGATCATAGTCCAGCACATCCCAGGGAAGCGGAAAATTTTCCGTTCCGATGCCCAGGAATCCGCCAAATTGCAGGACGGCATATTCGACTTTCCCGCTGCGCTTATCCACCATGAAATTATAGATGGTGCCAAGCCGCTCGCCCTGGCGGTTGTAGACTGCCGTGCCTTCCACCTTGTTCGAAGCGATCAGCCGGTCGGTTTCGTCGATTGCAACATCTTCATGTGCCATGGAAGGTCTCCTTACCCGTCCGTTCGATGAACGGCGCCCGATCAACGAATTGCGCCGGGCCTATGTCCCAGCCCGAACGCCTTTGCGACGGGCGGTGGCACGGAATCGCCCGGCCGCAGCTCCGGCGGATGAACCAGCCGGAGCCCAACTCGTTGCTAGGCCTGGGATTTCGGAGAGATTGGATGGCGACATACGCGGCCCGGCGAAGCGCCATGGTCAAACAGCAGATCGCCCGGCGCGGGGTGCGCGACGAAAGGGTACTTGCGGCGATGGGGGTCGTTCCGCGCGAAAGCTTCGTACCGGAAACGCTCGGTGAATTCGCCTATGAGGACAGCCCCCTGCCGATCGAGGCGGGCCAGACCATCTCCCAACCCTTCATCGTCGCCGCCATGATCGAGGCGGCCACGATCGGCCCGGGCGATACCGTGCTCGAGGTCGGTTCCGGCTCGGGCTATGTCGCGGCCCTCCTCAGCCGGATCGCGGCCCGCATCTATGCGATGGAGCGCCATGCCGAGCTCACCCAGATCGCGCGCGACCGGCTTGCCCGGCTGGGCTATGACAATGTCCGGATCCGCACCGGCGACGGCACCGACGGCTGGGCGGAAGCCGCCCCCTTCGATGCGATACTGGTTTCGGCGGGCAGCCCCATCGTGCCCGATCCCTTGCGCGAGCAACTCACCATCGGCGGCCGGCTGATCATCCCGGTGGGCGATCCGGACATTCAGAAGCTGATCCGCATCACGCGTACGGGGGAGGAAGCGTTCGAGGAGGAAATTTTGGGTGATGTCTCCTTCGTGCCGCTGATCGGCGCGCATGGCTGGCCGGAGGATCGCGCCACCGACCTGCTGGTCGATACGCGCGAGACGGCGGAGCTCATTGCCGAAGCGGCAGAACCGCTGCCCGATCTCGACGATCCCGCCTTCGGCCGCCTGTTCGATCGCTTCGCTTATGCCCGCGTCGTGCTGCTGGGCGAGGCGAGCCATGGCACGTCCGAATTCTATCGCGCGCGCGCCGCGATCACGCGCCGGCTGATCGAGGAACATGGCTTCACCATCGTCGCGGTGGAGGCCGACTGGCCCGATGCCACGACCATCGATCGCCATGTCCGGCTGAAGCCGCCCGCGCGGGATGGCGAACCCGCCTTCCGCCGCTTTCCCACCTGGATGTGGCGCAACACCGATGTCGATGCCTTCATCGGCTGGCTCCGCGAACATAATGCTGCCCTGCCGCCCGATCGTCGCGCCGGCTTCTACGGGCTCGATCTCTACAATCTCAACGGCTCGATCCGCGCCGTGATCGACTATCTCGACCGCGTCGATCCGGAGGCGGCACGCGTCGCGCGCGAGCGCTATGGCTGCCTCACGCCCTGGAGCAGCGATCCCGCCACTTACGGCCGCATGGCGCTCAGCGCCGGCTATGCGCCCTGCGAGAAGGCGGTTGTCGGCATGCTGCGCGACCTGATCGAAAAACACAGCGCCTATGCCGCCGCCGACGGCTGGGATTTTCTCGATGCCACGCAGAATGCCCGGCTGGTACGCAATGCGGAGGCTTATTATCGGGCAATGTATTATGGCGCCGCCGATTCCTGGAATCTGCGCGACACGCATATGTTCGAAACGCTGGGCCATCTGCTCGCGGCAGGCGGCCCGCAGGCGAAGGCGGTCGTCTGGGCGCATAATTCGCATATCGGCGATGCCCGCTTCACCGGCATGGGCATGACGCGCGACGAGCTCAATATCGGCCAGCTCTGCCGGCAGGATTTCGGCGACGAGGCGGCGCTGATCGGTTTCGGCACGCATGACGGCACCGTTGCGGCGGCGAGCGAATGGGACGCGCCGATGGAGGTGAAGACGATCAATCCCTCCCGCCCCGATAGCTATGAGCGGCTGGCGCATGACAGTGGCGTCGATCGTTTCCTGCTGGACCTGCGCGAGAACCGGCATCCGGATCTGCGCCGGCGCTTGCTCGAGCCCCGGCTCGAACGCTTCATCGGCGTCATCTACCGGCCCGAGACCGAACGGTGGAGCCATTATTCGGAGGCGATCCTGCCCCGCCAGTTCGACGCCTTCGTCTGGTTCGACAATACGAGCGCGGTCACGCCGCTGCCAACGCGCCAGGAAGTCGGGCCGGAGGAAACCTATCCCTTCGGCCTCTGAGATAGATCATCAGGAGAGAGACGATGACTGCGAAACAGGACAAGGACCGCACCGAAACGGCGCGCCGCCACGACGATTCCAAATTGATCGAGGGCACCGAACCCGCCCCCTCGGTGATCGGACGGAGCGGCGGAACGATCGCTGCCGATGTCGGCACGCGCGACGAGCTCAAGCGCGCGCTCGATGAATCCGCGGGCCTGACCAATGTTCAAAAGCATGACGAAAAACCGAACATGCGCCCCACGCGCAGCGACCATGAAGGGGCGCAGCGCCGCCGCTGAGACGGTCGGGCAAGGCCCGCGCGGCGCCATCGACAAGCGACCGTCCCGGGCATAGGCTCCGCTTCATGCGGGGCATGGCATCGGCATCACGCTCTGCACCGGCCTCGGCACGGTCCGGGCCTGGGTCGATGATCATGGCAATCTCCACAAGCCGGCGCCTGGGCGGATTATCGCAACAGCGCCCGCGCGCCGGGCTATATGCTGATCGGCCTGAGCGCGGAGGCTACGGTCCGCAAGGGGCTCACATTCTTCTTCGATGCGCGCAACCTGACGGGTGAAAAGGCGATCGGCGACATCTCCGCCGTCGTCGCCGCGACGCCCGCCTCGGCCATCTATCCCGTCGAGCGCCGCGCCTTCTATGGCGGCCTCCGCGCGACCTTCTGAACGATCGGAGGAGGCGACCTAGTGGCTGCCCCCCATCAGCGAGACATGGGCGGATACGATCTTCCAACCTACGTCCGGAAAGCGCACCCATGTCTGGCTCTGCCGCCCGATCGCGGTGGCGCCTTCCCGTTGAAACTCCACATTCACCACACCGAAATCGCGGCCGAAGCTGGTGATGCTCGTCCTGATCCGGCTACGCTGGGGCGATCCGCCGGGCCGCGCCTGGCGAAAGGCCGCTATCTCCGCGAAGCCATAGAGATTCTCGCCCACGCCGAAGCGGACGCTGCGCTCCGAATTCCAGAAGAAATCGTCGAGCGCATCCACATCATTCGCCATCAGCGCCGCCTCATAGCGGTCTGCCTCCTCGGCAAGCGCCGCCAGCGTTTCAGGATCGTCGATCACCATTTGCCTTCCGTCCACCGTCATTCCCTGCTGTTCCCCCGATGGCCTCCGCAATAAGGTGGCCCACGCCCCGTCGGGCAACACATCAGGCAAGAGTATGGCGAATGGCAGGATCGGCAAGCGAAAAGCCGAAACAGAAACGTGATGCCGAACAGACCCGCCGCACATTGATGCGCGCGGCGCTACGCGAATTCGCGACCCATGGCTATTCCGGCGCCCGCGCGGAACGGATCGCCAAGACGGCGCGGCGCAATATCCGCATGCTCTACCATTATTTCGGCAGCAAGGAGGGCATCTACATCGCCGTGCTGGAGGATGCCTATGCTTCCATCCGGGCGGAGGAGGCCAAGCTCGCCATCGATTATGAACGGCCGCTCGAAGGGCTGATCGGCCTGCTCGACTTCACCTTCGCCTATTTCGCCGCAAATCCCTATTTCGAGGCGCTGCTCCGCACGGAGAACATGATGCGCGGCAAATATGTCCGCCGGTCGCGGCTCGTGCCCGAAACGGCCTTTCCGCTGCGCCAGACGATCAGTCGGCTGATCGAGAGCGGCCAGGCCAAGGGGCTGTTCCGTGAAGGGCTCGACGACGCCCAAATCTATATCACCATCACGGCGCTCAGCCGCTTCCATCTCGCCAATGCCTGGTCGCTCTCGGCGCTCCTCGAAATCGACATGGGTAGCCGCGAATGGTTGGCCGAGCGCCTCGATCATTGTCGCGCGCTGCTGCGCGCCTATCTGCTTGCTCCCGCCCCCTCGCAGGCTGACGAAGCCCGCGCCGACGCGCCGCAGACTATTTGAGGCCGATCCGGAACCCCGCCTTCCCCCATCCCTTTCAATGATGTTCCTCCATCCCCCTCAATGAAGGATATGATCGATCGACATGAGCATGGATTTCACTACACCGCCCCTCCCGCCCCGGCATTGGGAGGGTTCGATAAGCCTGTTCCTCGATTTCGACGGCACACTCGTCGAGCTCGCCGAGCGGCCGGATGCGGTCGTCGTGGATGGCGAGCTGCAGTCGCTGATCGACGCGCTCGCCCATCGCCTCGATGGCCGGCTGGCGATCGTCAGCGGCCGTTCGGTGGCACAGCTCGATCATTTCTTCGGGCCCACCGGCGAACGCCTCTTCCTCGCCGGCAGCCACGGCATGGAGCGGCGCCTGCCCGGCGAGTCTCGCGCTCCACTCGTCCCGTCCGAGGCACTGTCCATGGCGGCCGAGCTGTTCATGTCGTTCGTCGCGGCCCATCCCGAAACAATGATCGAACATAAGACGCACGGGATCGCGCTTCATTATCGCCAGGTCCCGGAGGCCGAAGCGGAGGCGATCGCGCTGGCGGAGCGGGTTGCGGCAGCACAGGGCCTCTTCGTCCAGCCCGGCAAGATGATGGTCGAGCTGCGAGAGCAGGGTGACGACAAGGGCGGCGCCATCCGTGCGATGATGGATCATGAAGCCTTTGCCGATACGATGCCGCTGTTCCTGGGCGACGATCTTACCGACGAGCCGGGCTTCGTCGCGGCGGATGCACATGGCGGCGCCGGCATCCTCGTCGGCCCGCCGCGGCCGACCTCGGCGCGCTATGCGCTGCCCGATGTGACGGCCGTCCGGCTCTGGCTCGCCGGCCTGGTGAAGGACGCGGCTTGAAGGGGTCGGTCGATCTCTGGCCGATCGGAAACTGCCAGGCTTCCGCGCTTGTCGACCGGGCCGGCCGTTTCGTCTGGGCCTGCGTCCCTCGGGTCGATGGCGATCCGGCCTTCTGCGCGCTGCTCGATGATGAGGAGACGAGCGGCCGGCCCGAGCGCGGCTTCTGGTCGATCGAACTCGACGGCTGCACCGAAACGACCCAGTCCTATCGCCGCAACACGCCGATCCTCGTCACGCGTCACGGCGACGGGGCGGGCAATGCGATCGAGGTGATCGATTTCTGCCCCCGCTTCCGCCGCTTTAGCCGCACCTATCGCCCCGTCGCCTTCGTCCGCATCGTCCGGCCGGTTTCCGGCTCGCCGCGCATCCGCGTACGGCTGCGCGTCGCGGCCAGCTGGGGCAAGCATGATGCGGAGCGCACGGCGGGCACCAATCATCTGCGCTTCCTGCTCGACGATCACACGCTGCGGCTCACCACCAGCGCCCCCGTCGGCCTGATTGCGTCGGAGGAGATATTCCGCGTCGAACGACCGCTCCATTTCTTCCTCGGCCCGGACGAATCCTTCGTCGGCGCGCTCGCCACCACCATCGACAATATGCTCGACGAGACGGATGCGGAGTGGAAGGGCTGGGTGCGCGGGCTCGCCACGCCGATGGAATGGCAGGATGTCGTCATTCGCTCGGCGATCACGCTGAAGCTTTGCCAGCATGAGGAAACCGGCGCGATCGTCGCCGCGCTCACCACCTCCATCCCCGAACATGCCGGCTCGCAGCGCAATTGGGACTATCGCTACTGCTGGATCCGGGACGCTTATTATACCGTCCAGGCGCTCAACCGGCTGGGCGCGCTGGACGTGCTGGAATCCTATCTCGAATATCTGCGCAACATCGTCGATGGCGCGCGCGGCGGCCATATCCAGCCGCTCTATGGCGTCGGCTACGAAGCCTCGCTGCCCGAACGGATCGAGCAGGCGCTGCCCGGCTATCGCGGCATGGGGCCGGTCCGCGTCGGCAATCAGGCCGCCGAGCAGATCCAGCATGATGCCTATGGCCAGATCGTGCTTTCCAACACCCAGGCCTTTTTCGACCAGCGGCTCTACCGCATGGCCGGCCTCGAGGATTTCCTCTCGCTCGAGAAGATCGGCGAGCATGCCTGGGAGGTGCATGACCGGCCCGATGCCGGCCTGTGGGAGCTTCGCACCCGGGCGGCGGTCCATACCTATTCGGCGGCCATGTGCTGGGCCGCCTGCGACCGCCTCGCCAATGCTGCCGCCGTGCTCGGCCTGCCTGATCGCCATTTCTTCTGGCAGCAGCGGGCAGACGCGATCCGCGAGAAGATCGAGCGCGAGGCCTGGCGCGAAGGCACGCGTCGCATCTCGGCCACCTTTTCGGGCGACGATCTGGACGCCAGCCTTATCCAGTTGCTTGATATCCGCTTCTTCGCGCCGGATGATCCCCGTTTCCGCGACACGCTCGCCGCCGTCGAAGAAGGTTTGCGTCGCGGATCGCACATGCTGCGTTATGCGACCGAGGATGATTTCGGCTTGCCCCATACGGCCTTCAACGTCTGCACCTTCTGGCTGATCGAGGCGCTGCACGCGATCGGGCGCATCGGCGACGCCCGCGCGCTGTTCGAGGAGATGGTTTCGCGCCGCACCGCCGCCGGGCTGCTGTCCGAGGATATCGATCCCAATAGCGGTGAGCTCTGGGGCAACTATCCGCAGACCTATTCGCTTGTCGGTCTGATCAACTGCGCCGTGCTCCTGAGCCGGCCCTGGAGTGCTATCCGATGAGCCGTCTGATCGTCGTGTCGAACCGGGTGCAGGCGCCCAAGGGCCAGAGCGCCGGCAATCAGGGGGGCCTCGCCGTCGCCCTCACTGCCGCGCTGCGCGAGACCGCCGGAATATGGTTCGGCTGGTCCGGCGAAACGATCGAGAGCTTCACCGGAGAGATTGATTTCCAAACGCATGACGGCGTCACCACCGCGACGATCGACCTGGAGGAGCAGGACGTCGAGGAATATTATAACGGCTATGCCAACCGCACGCTGTGGCCGCTCTTCCACTATCGGGTCGATCTTGCGGAATATGAACGCAGCTTCGCGGGCGGCTATCAGCGCGTAAACGGCCGCTTCGCCGAGCTGCTGGCGCCGCTGATCGAACCGGACGACCTGATCTGGGTCCATGACTATCACATGATCCCGCTCGGCGAGGAGCTGCGCCGGCACGGCATCGCCAACCGCATCGGCTTCTTCCTGCACATTCCCTGGCCGCCACAGTCCCTGCTGATGTCGCTGCCGGATCATCGCGAGCTCGTCCGCTCGCTCTTCGCCTATGAGGTGATCGGCTTCCAGACCGAGGATTCGCTCGAAAATTTCCGTCACTATATCCTGAACGAGATCGGCGGCGAGGTTTTCGAGGATGGCACGATCCGGGTGGACGGCCGCACGGTCCAGGCCATCTCCTGCCCGATCGGCATCGACACCGCCCAGTTCAAGGCCGCCGCGGAAACCGGCACGGCCCGCTACACCGCCTATCGCATGCGCCAGAGCGCCGTCGGCCGCGACATGATCGTCGGCGTCGACCGGCTGGATTATTCCAAGGGGCTGCACGAACGCTTCCTCGGCTATGAACGCTTCCTCGCCGCCAATCCGATGCTGCATGGCGAGGTCTTCCTGCTCCAGATCGCGCCGCCTTCGCGCAGTGATGTGCAGAGCTATCAGGAAATCCGCGCCACGCTCGATGGCCTGTCGGGCCGCATCAACGGCGCCTTCGCTGATCTCGACTGGGTGCCGATCCGCTACGTCAACCGGGGCTATGGCCGCGATCAGCTCGCCGGAATCTACCGCTCCGCGCGGATCGGGCTGATCACGCCCTTGCGCGACGGCATGAACCTCGTCGCCAAGGAATATGTCGCGGCGCAGGATCCGGAAAATCCGGGGGTGCTGATCCTGTCCCATTTCGCCGGCGCCGCCGCCCAGCTCAGCGATGCGCTGCTCGTCAATCCGCACAGCGCGGAGGAATTGTCGGATGCGATCCAGCAGGCGCTGACGATGCCGCGCGACGAGCGTATCGCCCGTTGGCGCAAGCTGATGGACAATGTCGAGCGCGAGGATGTGATGTGGTGGCTGAACAGGTTCACCGCCGCGCTCACCGGCCGCCCTCAGCCGGTCGTCACCGCCAGCGACTGATCCGGCCCGGTACCCGATATGCGCTGCCGCGGCAGCGCTTCGGGCATTTCATCGCGGATGAAAGCGATCAGCGCCTCGCGCATGTCGCAGCGCAGGTCGAATGCCCGGCTCGCATCCGATGCCGTGACGAGGACGCGCAGCTCCATCACCTCGGGCTTGATGTCCGTCACCTGCAGATTGACGAAACGCTTGTCCCATAGCGCATTGGCCTCGGCCAGCTCGGCCGCCCGGGCGCGGATGCGCGCCACGTCCGCGGTCGGATCGACATAGAGAAAGGCGCTGCCGAGCAGTTGCGAGGTCTGCCGCGTCCAGTTCTGGAACGGCTCCTCCAGAAATTTGCTGACGGGCACGATCAGCCGGCGCTCGTCCCATATCTTCACGACGACATAGGTCAGCCTGATCTCCTCGATCCGGCCCCATTCGCCCGCGATGATCACCACATCGTCGATCCGGATCGGCTCGGTGAAGGCCATCTGCACGCCGGCGATCAGATTCTTGAGCGCGGGCTGCGCCGCGGCGCCGACCACCAGGCCGGCGATCCCCGCCGACGCCATCAGCGTGACGCCCACATTGCGCACGCCCGGTATGCTTAGCAGCATGGCGGAGAGGGTGAAGAAGAGAATGACGAATATGGCGATGCGGGAAAGTATGCTCACCCGCGTGCGATGCCGCCGGGCGCGCAGATTGTCCGCCATGCTGATGTCGGCGCGCAGCTCCACCACGTCCCTGAACGCGCCCACCATGGCGATCAGGCCCCAGCCGAACAGCGCCGGCAGGATGAAGCCCGAAAGCTGCGTCCACAACCGATCCGCCCAGTCGCCGATCGGTATCACGCGCCGCCCGGCCGACAGCGCCACCACCACGAATATCCAGCGCAGCGGCGCGGCAATGCGGGCGATCACCAGATCGTCGGCCATGCCCTGCGTCCGCCGCACGATACGCGTCAGGATGCGCACCGCCATCCAGTGCGCGATCAGGGCGAGGATCAGAATCAGGCCGAGCAGCAGATAGGGAATGGCGTCGCTGAGCGCGATCCCGGCCAGTCGAGTGTCGAAAAGGCTGGTCATGGCCGAATCAACCGCAAAAGCCCCTCCCCGTTCCGCAGTGCAGCAAAATCCGCCCCGCACCCGGCCCGTTCCGTCGCCCCGCGCGCATGACGATCAGGATGCGGACGCAATCGGCCCCAGCAGGATATTGTCGAGCAGCCGGGTCGATCCGAACCGCACCGCGAGCGAGACGATCGCGCCTTCCGGGCCGATCCGGTCCAGCTCCGCCAACGTCACCGGATCGGCGATGCTGACATAATCGATCACGCCCGCGCTATCCCGCTCGATCCCCTCGATGATGGTCCGGCGCAGCGCCACGGCATCGCGGTCGCCTGCATCATGGCATGCCCGCGCTTGCTCCAGCGCCCGATATAATGCCGGGGCCTGCCGCCGCTGCTCCGCATCGAGATAGATGTTCCGGCTGGATAGGGCGAGGCCGTCGGCTTCGCGCATGGTCGGCCCGATCACGATCCGGCAGCGCATGTTGAGATCACGGACGAGCTTCCTGATCACCAGCGTCTGCTGCACATCCTTCTGGCCGAAGAAGGCGGCATCGGCCCCGCTGATATTGAGCAGCTTGCACACCACCGTCGCCACGCCCGCGAAATGGCCAGGCCGGATCGCGCCTTCCAGCCGTTCGGTGACCGGCCCGACATCGATGCTGGTGGCGAAGCCCGCCGGATAGAGCTCGTCCACCGAAGGCGTGAAGACCAGATCCACCCCCGCCTGCTCGAGCAGCGCCAAATCCGCCGCCAAGGTGCGCGGATAGCGCTGGAAATCCTCGTTCGGGCCGAACTGGGTGGGATTGACGAAGATGCTGACGGCGACAGCCTCGCACTGTTCCCTGGCCAGCGCGACGAGGCTCAGATGGCCCGCATGCAAGGCGCCCATTGTAGGCACGAAGCCCAGCCTGCCATATTCGGCGCGCGCCTCGCGGAATTCCGCGATCGTCTCGATCACGCGCATCGGATCAGCAGCCTTCCGCCGCTTCGAAGCGGGCAACGGCCTCGGCGACCAGCCCCTCGTCCATCGACGCCGCATTGGCCGCCGTCGGGAAGACGCCCGCCGTCACCTCGCCGGCATAGCCGCGCAGCGCCTCCTCGATGGCGGGGCCGATCGCGGCATATTGCCGGGCGTGGCGGAAAGGCGGGCGATCGAACAGGCCGAGCAGATCATGCCAGACCTGCACCTGCCCCGAACATCCCGCACCCGCGCCGATGCCGATCGTCGGCACCTTCAGCCGCTTCGTGATCGCGGCGGCGAGCGGCGCCGGAACCAGCTCCAGCACCACGGCACAGGCCCCCGCCTGTTCCAGCGCATGGGCATCCGCGATCAGGTCCGCCGCAGTTTCGAGCGTCCGGCCCTGCACCCGGATGCCGATCTGATGCGCGGATTGCGGCGTGAAGCCGAGATGCCCCACCACCGGGATGCCGAGCTCGACCATCCGGCGCACGATCGGCGCCATCGATCGACCGCCCTCGAGCTTCACCGCCCGGACACCCGCCTCGCGCATCATCCGGCCCGCCGATCGCACGGCATCGTCCACCATCGCATAGCTCAGAAAGGGCAGGTCGCCGATCACCAGCGCGTCCGGCGCGCCGCGCACGACCGCCGCCGAATGGGAGATCATCTCGTCCAGCGAGACGCGCAGCGTGTCGTCATGGCCCAGCATCACCTGGCCCAGCGAGTCGCCCACCAGGATGAAGCGCAGCCCCGCCCGCGCGACGATCAGCGCCGAGGCATAATCATAGCATGTCACCATCGGGATGGGCCGGCCCTCGGCCTTCATGCGCGCAAAGTCTGCCGTTGTCGTACGCACCATGATTACTGCCTTCATATTTTTTCCTTGCGCCCTGCTCTAGCGGTGGCGCCGGACCCCGGCAACTTCACCCATGGCGGAGGCAGGATCGACAATCGGGATTGATATTCTATATAGCGCGAGACCGGACAAAGAATGTGGTCGGAGAGTTGCCGTGCGCTGGGTTTTGCGTTCCAAGATTCACAATGCCACGGTCACCGAAGCAAACCTTGCCTATGTCGGATCGATCACGATCGATCAGGATCTTATCGACCGTGTCGGCCTGTGGCCGGGCGAACGCGTTCTGGTCGTGTCGAATACATCGGGCGCGCGCCTGGAGACCTATGTCATTGCAGGCGAACGCGGCTCGGGCGACATTTGCGTGAACGGCGCCGCCGCCCATCTGATCGGCGCGGGGGAGGAAGTGATCATCATGGGCTTCGAGCTCACGGCCGAGCCGATCACGCCGCAGGTCATCCTCGTCGATCGCAAGAACAAGCTCGTGCGACATCTTGTCGAAGAGCCCCGGACGGAACTGGCGTCCTTCGGTTGACGGCCTTGGCCGACGCCGATCGCTTGTCCGGCCTGCCATTGCCGGGGCAGATTTCCGAAATGGACGCCGCGACCCATTCCGAATTCAGCCGGAAGAGCTGGAGCCGGCTGCGCTCCGCCGTGCCGATGACGCTGGACGAGGAGGAACTGGAGCAGCTGCGCGGCGCGAACGAGCCGATCTCGCTGGGCGAGGTGGAGGATATCTACCTACCCCTCACCCGGCTCATCAACCTGCACATCGCCGCCGCGCGCGGCCTTGCCCGCGTGACCGACGATTTCGTTGGCCGCCCGGCGGCGGGCCGGCCCTATGTCGTGGCGGTGGCGGGCAGCGTCGCGGTCGGCAAGAGCACCACGGCGCGCGTGCTGCGCGCGCTGCTGTCCCGCTGGCCGGATCATCCGAAGGTCGATCTGATCACGACGGACGGCTTCCTCTATCCCACCGCCACGCTCCAGAAGCGCGGGCTGATGCGGCGCAAGGGCTTTCCCGAAAGCTATGACGTGCGCCGGATGATGGATTTCCTGGCGGAGGTGAAATCCACCGGGCGGGGCCTTTCGCCCGTCTATTCGCACCATGCCTATGATATTCTGCCCGGCGAATATCATGAGGTCGACCGGCCGGACATATTGATCTTCGAGGGGCTCAACGTCCTCCAGATCGGCGTGACCAGCGAAGCCAGCCGCCCCACCCTTTTCACCGCGAGCGACTTTTTCGACCTGTCCATCTATATCGACGCGGAGCCGGCCCATATCGCCCATTGGTATGAAGAGCGGTTCCTGCATCACCAGCAGACCGCCTTTCAGGATCCCGGCTCCTATTTCCACCATCTGGCGACGGCCACGCCGGAAGAAAGCCGCGCCTTCGCCCGCGAGCTCTGGCTCCAGATCAATCAGGTCAATCTGTTCGAGAATATCCTCCCCAGCCGCCCGCGCGCCGACGTGATCATCCACAAGAGCGCCGATCATGCGGTGGACAAGCTCTGGCTGCGGCGGCTGTAGAGCATTTTCCTACCCCACATGCTCACCCTGAGCTTGTCGAAGGATGCTGAGACTCCCCCCGACAGGCTCGGCCTAAGCGCGACGGTGCCTGAAAGCCGGTTCAGGCCACGAACAGCAGCGCGGGCGTCTCGATCAGCCGCTTCACCGCCTGGATGAAGCGCGCCGCATCATAGCCGTCCACCACGCGATGATCGAAGCTGGAGGAGAGATTCATCATCCGGCGCAGCTCGATCCTGCCGTCGATCGCGACCGGCCGCTCGACGATCCGGTTCACGCCCATGATCGCCACTTCCGGCCGGTTGATGATCGGCGTGGAGACGATCCCGCCCAGGCCCCCAAGCGACGTCAGCGTGATGGTCGATCCGCTCAGTTCCTCGCTGGTGGCGTGGCCCTGCCGCACGGCATCGGCCAGCCGCGCAATCTCGCCCGCCAGCGCCCAGATGTCGCGCGCCTGCGCGTTACGGATCACCGGCACGAGCAGACCCGCCTCGGTCTGCGTCGCGATGCCGAGATGCACCGCGCTATGGCGGGCGACCACCCCGGCTTTGTCGTCATAGCGCGCATTGATCATCGGAAAGTGCGGCAGCGCCTTCGCCAATGCCGTCGCAAGGAAGGGCAGCAGCGTCAGCTTCGGCCGCGCTCCGCGCTCCGCATTCATCGCCGCGCGGAGCGCCTCGAGCGCGGTCACGTCCACTTCCTCGACATAGGAAAAATGCGGGATGCTGCGCTTCGCCTCGGCCATATTCTCCGCGATCCTGCGGCGCAGCCCGACGAGCCTGATCTCCTTCACCTCGTCCCGCTCGATGGGGGCGGGCGCAGCGGGAGCTTTCCCCTGAAGCAGATAGGCATCGAGATCGGCATGGCGCACCCGCTCGCCCGAGGCGGGCTTCACCGCCGCCAGATCGATGTTCAGCGCCCGGGCACGCGCGCGGACGGCGGGCGAAGCCAGGATCTTCCCTTCCCTCCTCTTCTCCTCCCCAGCCGGCCGGGGCTCAGCCTCCGGTACGGGCGCCACGGCCGCCGGGCCTTCCGCCACCGCTACGCCCTCATCCGTCTCGAATACGGCCAGGATGGAGCCGATCGCGAGCTGATCGCCCACCTCGCCGCCAATCTCGACGATGCGGCCCGTAACCGGCGCGGTCATCTCGACGGTCGCCTTGTCCGTCATCATGTCGGCGAGCGGCTGATCTTCCTCGACATGGTCGCCCGGCCTGACATGCCAGGCGACGATCTCCGCCTCGGCTATGCCCTCGCCGATATCCGGCAGCTTGAAGGCGATCCGCGCCACCGTCATTCCTCCATCACTCGCCTGAGCGCTTCGCCGAGCCGCACCGGCCCCGGGAAATAGGCCCATTCCAGCGAATGCGGATAAGGCGTGTCCCAACCCGTCACCCGCTCGACCGGCGCCTCGAGCGAATGGAAGCAATGCTCCTGCACCAGCGCGGAAAGCTCCGCGCCGAAGCCGCCCGTCCGGGTCGCCTCATGGACGACCACGCAGCGCCCGGTCTTCTTCACCGACGCCTCGATCGTTTCGATATCGAGCGGCACGAGCGTGCGCAGGTCGATCACCTCCGCATCCACCCCCTTTTCCGCCACTACCGACGTCGCGACATGGACCATCGTGCCGTAGCAGAGGATCGTCACATCATTGCCTTCGCGCACGATCCGCGCCGTGCCGAGCGGGATGCGATAATAGCCTTCCGGCACCTCCGCCTCCGGATGCCCGCTCCAGGCTCTCGCCGGCCGATCATAATGGCCGTCGAAGGGGCCGTTATAGATGCGCTTCGGCTCGAAGAAGATCACCGGATCATTATCCTCGATCGCGGCGATCAGCAGCCCCTTGGCGTCATGGGGATTGGACGGGATCACCGTCTTCAGCCCCGCCACATGCGTGAATATGCCCTCGGGCGACTGGCTGTGCGTCTGCCCGCCGAAAATGCCGCCACCGAAGGGCGAGCGCACCGTGATCGGCGCGGTGAATTCGCCCGCCGAGCGGTATCGCAGCCGTGCCGCTTCGGACACGAGCTGGTCCAGCGCGGGATAGATATAGTCGGCGAACTGGATCTCGGGCACGGGCCTCAGCCCATAGGCCGCCATGCCGACCGACACGCCGACGATGCCGAGTTCGGTGATCGGCGTGTCGAACACGCGGGTCTTGCCATATTTCTTCTGGAGGCCCTCGGTCGCCCGGAAGACGCCGCCGAAATAGCCGACATCCTCCCCCATCACGACAATATCCGGATCGCGTGCCAGAAGCAGGTCGAGCGCCGAATTGATCGCCTGGATCATGTTCATGGCGCGCACGGGCCCGCTCATAAGCCCGCCGCCTCGCCTTCCTCCCGCATCTGCCGCGCCTGCTCCTTCAGGTGCCAGGGCATCTCCTCGAACACATCCTCGAACATGGTCGAAAGGGGCTGGTGCATGCCGTTGCCGAGCACGCCCTGCTTCTCCGCCTCGCGGGCGGCGAGGCGGACCTGCTCGGCCAGCTCGCGTTCCATCGCCGCCTGCCGCTCGGCATCCCACAGGCCGAGCCGCGTAACATGCCCACTCAGCCGCTCTATGGGATCGCCCAGCGGCCAGGCGCTCCGTTCGTCGGCGGCTCGATAGCGGGCGGGATCGTCCGAGGTGGAATGGCCTTCGGACCGATAGGTGAAATGTTCGATCAGCGTGGGGCCATGATTGTTGCGCGCCCGCTCGGCCGCCCATTCGGTCGCGGCATGGACGGCGAGCGCATCATTCCCGTCCACCCGGAGGCCGGCAATGCCATAGCCGATCGCGCGCGCGGCGAAGGTGGTCGCCTCCGCGCCCGCAAAGCCGGAAAAGGAGGAGATCGCCCATTGATTGTTGATGACGTTCAGGATCACGGGCGCGCGATAGACGGCGGCGAAGGTCATGGCGGAATGGAAGTCGCCTTCCGCGGTCGATCCCTCGCCGCACCAGGCGGCGGCGATGCGCGTGTCGCCCCGCGCCGCCGACGCCATCGCCCAGCCAACCGCCTGCGGGCATTGCGTCGCCAAATTGCCCGAGAGGGAGAAGAAGCTCGCTTCCTTGGCCGAATAGAGGATCGGCATCTGCCGACCCTTCAGCCGGTCGCCCGCATTGGAATAGATCTGGCACATCATGTCGACCAGCGGCCAGTCGCGCGCGATCAGCAGCCCCTGCTGGCGATAGGAGGGGAAGCACATATCGTCGCGGTGGAGCGCATGGGCGGCGGCGACCGAGGTCGCCTCCTCGCCGGTACATTTCAGATAGAAGCTGGTCTTGCCCTGGCGCTGCGCGCGATACATGCGCTCGTCGAAGGCGCGGACAAGCGCCATCTGGCGGAGCATCATGAGCAGCCTTTCGGGCGCGAGCTTCGGATCCCAGGGGCCGACTGCCCTGCCCTCCTCATCGAGCACGCGGACGAGCTGATAGCATAGCTCGCGCATGTCGGCGGGCGCGCTGTCGATCGGCGGGCGGCGCGTCTCGCCCGCGCCGGGCAAATGGAGATCGCCGAAATCGACCACGTCGCCGGGGCGGAAGCGCGGTTCGGGCACATGCAGCGTCAGCGGGCGCAAATTGCGGCCCGGCCCTTCGTCAGCCATGTTCAGTCCATCCTCGCGGCCGGCTTGTTGCCGGTCCGGTCAAATATCGGCGCGATGATCTGCGCCAAATCTTCTTTTACTGGATAGATATTTTATTTCAATATCCGGAAGTATTATTCCGCATCGCACAATCATTCTCTTGCATGGACCAAGCCGATGACGGACATGGACAGCGTCAGGGGGAGGAAAGCCCATTATGAAGGACAGGCGCGAACGGGCCGTTGCCGCGATCATCGCCGCCACCGCCTGGGGCGGCCTTTCCGTCCAGTTCATCGTCGTGGAGCAGCGTCTCGGCTCGATGCTCGCCGCACTATGGCGGCTGGCGGGCTATTTCACCGTCACGACCAACCTTGCGGTGGCGATCCTCTTCGCGGCCGTCGCGGCAGGCAGCCCGCGCGTCAGGAAGCCCTTGCTGTTCGCGGGGCTGGCGCTGTGCATGGCGCTGGTCGGCATCGTCTATGAAGTGGCGTTGCGCCACGTGCTGAACCCGCGCGGGCTGCAGAGCGTGGCCGATCTTCTGCTGCACGATCTAGGGCCGATACTGGTCGTGCTCTTCTGGTTCTTCTTCGCGCCCAAGGGGCGGATGCGGTTGCGCGATCCCTGGCTGATCGCGCTCTATCCGATCGCCTATCTCATCTATGCGCTGATCCGGGGTGTCGCGACGGGGCGCTATGCCTATCCCTTCATCGATGTCGAGCGGATCGGCTGGGCGCTCACCGCCGCCAACGCCGCCATCATCGCCGCCTGCTTCCTCACCGTCGCCCATTGCCTATGGTGGCTCGATCGGCGGCTAGCGACGAAGGGAGCGTAGCAACTCCGCCCTCCAACCCCGTCATGCCAGCGCAGGCTGGCATCCCTCCCGGCCATCCACTTGCGGCGACCATGGAAGGGCCCAGCCTGCGCTGGGGCGACGGGGAGGAATGTCACTCGGTCGGAAAGCCGCGCTGGCGGAGCAGCGCCTTCACGTCCGGATCACGGCCGCGGAAGGCGCGGTAGGCCTCGGCACGGTCGGTCTCGTTGCCGGTCGAGAGCAAAGTCTTGAGGAAACGGCCGGCAGTCGCCTCGTCCCAGGGATTGCCCGCCTCCTCGAACGCCGCCCAAGTGTCGGCATCCATCGTCTCGGACCAGAGATAGCTATAATAGCCCGCCGAATAGGCGTCCGACGAGAAGAGATGGCCGAACTGCGGCAGGCGATGGCGCATCACCATCTCCTTCGGCATGCCGATCCGCGCCAGCGTCTCGCGCTCGAAACTGTCGACGTCGACCACGCCGTCGGCCCGCTTGTGCAGATCCATGTCGACGATCGCGGAGGCGAGATATTCGACCGTGGCGAAGCCCTGGTTGAACTTCTCCGACTGCTTGATCTTGTCGACCAGCGCCGCGGGCATCGGTGCCTTGGTCTGATAATGGCGCGCGAACTTGTCGAGCACGTCGCGGGTGAGCACCCAATGCTCGTTCACCTGGCTGGGGAACTCCACGAAATCGCGCGGCACGCCCGACAGGCCCGGATAATAGATATCCTGCGACAGATAATGGATCGCATGGCCGAATTCGTGGAACAAAGTCTCGGCATCGTCGAGGCTGATCAGCACGGGCTCGCCCGGTGCCGCCGGCGCGAAATTATTATTATTGGATGCAAGCGTGGTGCGCGGTCCGTCGAAACGCTGCTGTCCGCGATAGGTCGTCATCCACGCGCCAGAGCGCTTGCCCGTGCGCGCGAAATAATCGCCGTAGAAGAGGCCGACATATTTGCCGCCCTTCGTCACCTCCCACACGCGGACATTCTTCTCGAACACGGGCACCGTGCCCGTAATCTCGCGGAACTGATAGCCATAGAGCCGGCCCGCCGAATAGAAGGCGGCCTGGATCATATTGTTCAGCTCGAAATAGGGCTTTATCTCCGCCTGATCGAGATCATAGCGCGCCTTGCGCACCTTCTCCGCATAGAAGCGGTAATCCCAGGGCTCGATGCTGATCTTCGCGCCTTCCTTGTCGGCGATCGCCTGCATGTCGGCGACCTCCTCCTTCACGCGCGCGACGGCGGCAGGCCATACCTTCATCATCAGCGCATCGGCCGCTTCGGGCGTCTTCGCCATCGTATCCTGCATCCGCCATGCCGCATGGCTGGGAAAGCCGAGCAGCTTGGCGCGATCGGCGCGCAGCTTCACGATCTTCGCGATGGTGGCGTTGGTGTCGTTGGCATCGCCATTGTCGCCGCGATTGACGAAGGCGCGCCACACCTTCTCGCGCAGGTCGCGCTTGGTGGCGAAGGTCAGGAAGGGATCGACCGCCGATCGGGTGTTGACGATCGCCCACTGGCCGGGCTGGCCGCGCTCGGCCGCCGCCGCCTTGGCGGCCGCGATGCCGGAGGCCGGCAGGCCCGCCAGATCGGCCTCGCTGGTGAAGAAGATCGCCTTGTCCTCATCCGCCAGCAGCTTGCTGCTGAAATCGGAGAAGGCGGCGGCAAGCTGCTGATTATAGGCGGAAAGCTGCGCCTTCTGCGCCGGCACCAGCTTCGCGCCCGAACGGACGAACTGCTCGTAGAGGCGCGTCACCAGCCGCTGCTGCTGCGGATCGAGCGTCGCGCGCTGATTATAGACCGCTTCGATCCGGGCGAAGAGCTTGGAATTGAGGATGATCTCGTCATTCGCTGCCGAAAGCTTCGGCGCCCATTCCTTGTCGAGCGCCTGATAGGCGGGCGAATTCATGTTGCTTGTCATCACGTCGAACAGCGAATTCACCCGATCGAGCGTCTGGCCGGCGCGCTCCAGCGCCTCGACCGTATTGGCGAAACTGGCCGGCTGCTTGCTGCCGGCGATGGCCGCAATCTCCGCGCGGCGCTCGGCGATTGCGGCGGTAAGCGCCGCCGGGAACAGCTCGGGCTTCACCCTGTCCCAGGGCGGCACGCCGCCATAGGGGCCGGTCCAGGCGGCAAGCAGCGGATTGGCCGTGGCCGGCGCTGCGGCGGGAGCGGCCTCGGCCGCGCTCATGACAGGCAGGACCAGCGCCACGGCGCTGGCGGCAAGGAGCAGTTTACGCAATCGGACACTCCACCAATGAACCAAGTCTCGGGGTGATTTGCTGATCTAAGCAGGCAATACGGCATAGATCAACCCGTGCGCGGAAAGCTGCATCGTGCCTCCAGCCCGCCGCCGGGCCGATTGGCGAGTGTCAGGGTGCCACCATGATCCTCCGCGATCGCGCGCGCAATAGTGAGGCCGAGGCCGATACCCCCCGTCTCGCGGTTGCGCGAGGGATCCGCCCGCTCGAAGGGCTGGAAGACGCGGTCGAGCAGTTCCTCCAGCAGGCCGGGGCCCCTGTCGGCGACGGTCACGATCGCGCGGCTGCCCTCCTGAAAGGCATGGATCACAACCGCGCCGCCATAAGTCACGCCATTGTCGATCAGATTCTGGAACAGCCGGCCGAGCGTCAGCGGATCGCCCGCGATCATCAGCGGCCCTTCCCCCGAAAAGGAGACGTCGCGCCCCATGTCGCGATCCTGCTCGACGATCGAGCGCAACAACGCCGCCAAGTCGAGCGGCCGCCGATCCGTCGGGCGCGCCGAATGGCGGACGAAACCGATGGTAGCGGCGATCATCGCGCGCATCTGCTCGATATCCGCCTGCACCTTTTCGCGCACCGGCTCGGGCGCGGCCTCGATGCGGAAGGCGATGCGCGCGAGCGGCGTGCGCAGATCATGTGCGATCGCGCCGATCATCGCGGTCCGCTCGCTCACATATTGCGCCAGCCGCTCCTGCATCCGGTTGAGCGCATGGGCGGTCATGCGCAGCTCGGCGGGGCCCTCTTCGGGCACGCTCGGCGCCTGCGGATCGGCGCCCAGCCGGTCGGCGGCGCGCGCGAAGCTGCGGATCGGGCGGGATATCGCGCGCGCGAAGAGCCAGGCGAAGGGAAGCAGCGCCACCGCGCCCACCGCGAACCACAGGATCAACCCGCGCTGCCAGGGCGCGATCAGCGGCTTGGGCGGCGTCTGCACCACGCGCCAGCCGCCATCGATCGTCCGAAGGCCCGCCACCACGCGGTTGAAGAAGATAGGTTCGCCCCGGCGGAGCGGCACCATCCGATGCCGATGCGATCGGAAGGGAAAGCCGCCGCGCTGGTCGGGCTCGAAATAGAGGCGCACGCGCGCGGGATCGACCTCCATCCGCCGCGCGAGCCGGCGGGTGAAGCGGGGCTCGCTCACCATCTCGTCGCTGGGCAGGGGTTCGGTCGGCTGGAGCACGGCCTCAAGGCGCCGTTCGCGCTGC
The DNA here is from genome assembly GCF_003050615.1 of Sphingomonas oleivorans. GTDB lineage: Bacteria > Pseudomonadota > Alphaproteobacteria > Sphingomonadales > Sphingomonadaceae > Sphingomonas_H > Sphingomonas_H oleivorans. The sequence goes on from NZ_NWBU01000015.1 coordinate 66,970, forward strand.
CGCTCGCCGCCGCCATCGGGCATGCGCTGCACCAACGCATCGGCCACATCCGACAGCCGGTTGAAATCCGGCCGGGGCGGATCGAGCGAGAGCAGCAGCGTGAGCGCCACCGCCTGGCTGACGATCAGGCTGGCGAAGAGCAGCAGCAGCGTCTGCCAGAAGATCGGCAGCGCGCCCGGCCGCCAGCGGAACATCAATCCTCCACCCGGAGCGTGAACATATAGCCTTCGTTGCGCACGGTGCGGATCGGATCGTCGCGGCCGAGCTTCTTGCGCAGCCGGCTGATCGTCACGTCGATCGCGCGGTCGAACACGTCGCTGTCGAGCCCCTTGCCATGTTCGATCAACTGGTCGCGCGTCAGCACGCGCTGCGGCCGGTCGAGAAAGGCGGTCAGCGTACGGAACTCGGCGTCGGTGAGCGGCGCGGGCGGCTCGCCCGGGCGATGCAGCTCGCGCTGGACGATGTCGAGCGTCCAGTCGCCGAAGCGGCGCACCGGGCGGGCGCCGCCCGCCCCCTGCCCCGCCCGCCGCCTGAGCACCGCACGGACGCGGGCGAGCAGCTCGCGCGGGTTGCAGGGCTTGGGCAGATAATCGTCCGCGCCCACCTCCAGCCCGATGATGCGGTCTGTATCCTCGCCCATGGCAGACAACATGATGATCCCCGGCCCGCCCGGCCGGCGCAGGCGGCGGAGGATCGAAAGCCCGTCCTCGCCCGGCATCATCAGATCGAGCACGATCAGGTCGAATTTCGATTGCGCCAGCTTCGCATCCATCTCCGCGCCATTGGCGGCGCTTTCCACCTCCAGATGGTTGGCGGCGAGGAAATCGGAGACGAGGCCGCGCAGATCGGCATCGTCATCGACGACAAGGATGCGGGCGGGGGCTTCAGTCATTTCGGCGGCGCTGTCGGCGACGTTTCCGCGGGGCGAGGACGACAGGGCATGAGCGCCCTTTCCTGGGCGGGCGTGCGCGGCAGATCGTCCAGCGCCAGCCAGCCGCGCCCGCCCTGATCGAGCAGGGTGAAGCGACGGCGCGCGGCATTCAGATATTCGGCGAGGCTGATCGCACGGTCGAGATCGGCGTCGGTGGAGGAAACGGGCTCGGGAATGTTGAGCCAGGCCCAGCGCCCCGCCCCCATGCCGCCCCCATAGCTGGCGTCCGGCCGCTGCGCATAAAGCGCGATCTCGGGCGCCATGTCGCGCTCATAGGCGATCACCTCCTCGGGCACGATCTGCGCATCGCCATCCTTGTCGATCCGCTTGAAGAAGCGGGATGCATCGGCGACGAACTCGCCCGCCGTCACCCGCCCATCCCGGTCCGCATCCGCCCCGGCGAACCAGTCGGCGGAGGGATAGGGCCTACCCTGCTCGATCCGGAAGGGCTCCCCCATCGGCGAAAGGAAGAGCAGCTTCGCATCGGGCGCCATGCAGAAGGGAGCGTCCTTGGGAATTTTGGGCGGCTTCGGCGCGGCGATGGCGGGCGCGGTTGCCGCAAGCAAAATGAGAAAGGCCAGCCGCTTCATTCGTGCCTCAGCGCGTCGATGGGATTGAGCGAGGCCGCACGCCGCGCCGGGAAATAGCCGAAGACGACGCCGATCAGCGCGGAAATGGCGAAGGCGATCAGATTGATGCGCGGATCGAAGAGGAAAGGCACCTGCATCATCGGCGCGAGCGACAGCGAGGCGATCAGCCCGATCAGCAGCCCGATCAGCCCGCCCAGGCAGGCGAGCGCCACCGCCTCCACCAGAAACTGCATCAGCACCTCGCGCGCCACCGCGCCGATGGCGAGGCGGATGCCGATCTCGCGCGTCCGCTCGGTGACGGAAACGAGCATGATGTTCATGATGCCGATGCCGCCCACCAGCAGCGATATCGCCGCCACCGCCGTCACGATCTGCGTCAGGATCGTCGTCGTGCCGGAAAGCGTGTCCGAAATCTGCTTGGTGTCGAAGATGTTGAAATCATCTTCCTTGTCGCCCGTAATCCGCCGCCGCTCGCGCAGGAGCTGCTGAGTGGATTGCTGCACCGTCGCCGTATCATAAGCGGGATCGACCGCGACCATGATCGCGCGGATGTCGCGATTGCCGGTGAAGCGGCGCTGCACCGTCTTGATCGGCATGATGACGACATCGTCCTGATCATTGCCGAAGCCGCCCTGTCCGCGCGTAGCGAGCGTGCCGATCACCTCGCAGGACAGGTCCCTGATGCGGAAACGCTGGCCGATCGGATCCTCGCGGCGGAACAGATTGGCCTGAACGGTCGATCCGATGATGCAGACGGCCTTGCCCGCCTGCTCCTCGGCGCGCGTGAAGATGCGCCCGGTGGAGAGCTGCCATTGCTGGGCGATGAAATAATCATTGGTCGTGCCGTTGATCGTGGTCGACCAGTTGGCCGCGTTGCGCACCGCCATGCCCGTCGACTGCGCCTGCGGGGCGACCGCGGTGACGCCGCCGATCTGGTCGCGGATCGCCTGCACATCCTCTTCCTTGAAATCGGGCGGCTGCGGCCCGCCGCCGCCCCGGCCGAAGCCCTGGCCGGGCCGCACCTGAAGCAGGTTGGAGCCGAGGCTGGCGATCTGCGTCTGCACCGCCGCGGTAGCCCCCTTGCCCAGCGTCACCATGGTGACGACCGCCGACACGCCGATGACGATGCCCAGGATCGTCAGGAAGGAGCGCAGCAGATGCCGCCGGATCTCGCGCACCGCGAGGATGAGCGTCGTGCCCAGCATGTCAGCCCACCCTTTCCGCCGTCTCGCCCGCATAATGGTTGGCATCGACCCGCTCCACCAGCCCGTCGCGGAAATGGACGACGGTGCGGGCATAGGCAGCCATGTCCGGCTCATGCGTCACCATCAGCACGGTGATGCCGCTCTGCCGGTTGAGCCCGGTCAGCAATTCCATGATCTCGATCGACCTTTCGGTATCGAGATTGCCGGTCGGCTCGTCGGCGAGCAACACGTCGGGCTGGGTGACGATCGCGCGCGCGATCGCCACGCGCTGCTGCTGTCCGCCCGAAAGCTCGGCCGGCGTATGATCCCACCATTGGGCAAGGCCGACCTTCTCAAGTGCTGCCATGCCCACCTCGCGCCGCGTCTTGCGATCCTCGCCGCGATAAAGGAGCGGCAGCTCGACATTTTCGAGCGCGGTGGTGCGCGCGAGCAGATTGAAGCCCTGGAAGACGAAGCCGAGATAGCGGCGGCGCAGCAGCGCGCGCTGATCCCGGTCGAGCGCCTCGACATGATGGCCGTGGAACAGGAAATGCCCGCTGGTCGGCACGTCGAGGCAGCCCAATATATTCATCGTCGTCGACTTGCCCGATCCGGACGGGCCCATCACCGCGACGAAATCGCCCCGGGCGATGTCCAGATCGACGCCCTTCAGCGCCTGGAACATCGCCCCGCCCGATCCGAACGTCTTGGTGACACCGCGCAGCCGGATCAGCGGATCAGCCATTGGCGCCCCGCTGCCCGCCGCGCTGACCGCCACCCTGACGCTGTCCGCCGCCACCGGCCCCGCCGGCGAACTGGCCGGTGATCACCTCCATTCCGGGCTTCAGCTCCTCGCTCGTCACCTCGGTCTGGCTGCCGTCGCTGTCGCCCACCGTCACCCGGATCGGCTGCGGATCGCCGTCCGCGCCGACGACATAGACGCTTTGCCGGCTGCCGCGCCCGATCGTCACCTCGCGGGCCGCACTGCCGCCGCGCCGGCCGGGGCGGCGCGGGATGAGCACGCTGGTAACGCCGCCGCCGCCGCCCTGACGCGCCGCCCGCTCGGGCGAGAAGCGCAGCGCCGCATTGGGGACGAGCATCACATTCTGCTTTTCCATCGTCACGATATCGGCCGTGGCCGTCATGCCGGGGCGCAGCATCAGGTCCGGATTGGAAAGCGACAGTACGGCGGTATAGGCGACGACCGTATTGGCAGCGGCGCTGCTGGTCGAACTGGTCGTACTGCCCGTGGCATTGGCGCCGACATCGACCCGCTCGATCCGCGCGGGGAAATCACGGCCCGGAAAGGCATCGACGGTGAAGGCCGCGCGCTGGCCCGCCCGGACCTGGCCGACATCGGCCTCGTCCACCTTCGCTTCCAGCTTCATCCGCGAAAGATCCTCGGCGATCAAAAACAGCACGGGCGCGTTCAGCGAGGCCGCGACCGTCTGGCCGGGTTCGACGCGGCGGGACAGCACCACGCCATTGACCGGCGAGCGGATCGAGGCCTTACTGAACTGCGTCTGGTCGGACGAAAGCTGCGCGCGCGCCTGCGCGACCGAGGCTTCGGCCGATCGCACGCCCGCCACCGCGCGCTGATAAGCGGCACGCGCCGTATCGAGCTCGGTGGCGGACGGCACCTTGCCGCCCGAGAGGCGATAGACCTGCTGCAGCCGGTTGAGCGTCGCGCGCGTCTCGTCGACGGTCGCCTCAGCGGTGCCGACGCTCGCCTGCGCCACCTGAAGCGAGGCGAGGCTCTGGTTGATCGCATCCTGCAGCCTCGACGTATCGAGCCGGGCGAGCACCTGCCCTTTCATGACCCGGTCATTATTGTCGACCAGCACTTCGGCGATCAGGCCGGAAAGCTCGGAGCCCACTTCCACCTGATTGGTCGGCTGGAGATTGCCCGTGGCCGATACGGTGACGGTCAGCGCGCCGCGCTCGACGGGCCGCGTGGCATAGGCCGCCGTCTGGCCGCCGCCGAAGAAGCGCGAGGAAATCCACAGAATCGCGATCAGGCCGATCAGGATCAGCGCCCAGCGTATGTAGCGGCTCCGGCGCGAGGGCGGCGTCGCGCCGAGGAAATCGTCAAGCTCGGCCTGATCGGGAACGGTGGTGGCTTGATCCATCATGGCCTCGTCATGGTAGCAGCGGCGCGTTCAGCGGAGGAGAGCGCGGTCGCGGGCATCGGCGCCCCCTCCCAGCCGCCGCCGAGCGCCTTGTAGAGCTGAACGGTCGCGGTAGCGCGATTGGCCCGCGCGGTGGCGCGATTATCCTCGCTGGAAAGCAGGCTGCGCTCGCTTTCGAGCAGCGCCTGAAAGTCGATCAGCCCCGCGCGATACTGGCTGCGCGCGAGGATCACGGCGTTGCGCGCCGCTTCGTCCGCGACGATCAGCGCCTGCTCGCGCTGCTCGGCGGCGGTCAGCGACTGGAGCGCATTCTCCACTTCCTCCAGCGCCAGCAGCACGGCCGAGCGATAGGCGGCGAGCGCGGCATCGGTCGAGGCGCGCTGCCCCTCGATCGCGGCACGGATCTGCCCGCCCTGGAAGATGGGTGCGGTGATGCCCGCAACGAGATTGCCGATCGAGCTGCTCAGCACGTCACCGATATTGGTGGCGGATCCGCCGAACGTGCCGCTGAGCCTGAGCGCGGGATAAAGCTGCGCCGTCTCCACGCCGATCCGCGCGGTTTCGGCCGCGAGCGTGCGCTCGGCCGACGCGATGTCGGGCCGGCGCTGGAGCATGTCCGCCGGAATGGCGGCGGACAGCGCGGCAGGCGCGATCGGCACGGCGCGCACGGGATCGATCGTCGCGGTGACGGCGCCGGGTGCCTCGCCCAGCAGTACCGCAATGCGGTTCACCGCCGCGACATAGCTGGTGCGGAGCGCGGGAATGCTCGCTGCCGTCTGCGCGCGAAGCTGCCGCGCCTGTTCCAGATCGAGCGAACTCACAAGGCCAGCCTGCACCCGCCAGCCGACGATTTCCACCGTCTCGTCCTGCGAGGCGAGATTGCGCTCGGCGATCGCCAGCCGCGCCTGCGCCAGCCGCGCGTCGAGATAGTTGAGCGCGATTTCGGACGCGACCGTGATCTGCACGTCGCGCAGATCGGCCTCGCTCGCCTGCGCGCCCGCCCGCGCTGCCTCGACCGAGCGGCGGATGCCGCCGAATATGTCCGCCTCATAGGCAGCATCGAAACTGCCGCGGAAGATGGTCGTGTCGCCGCCGCTCGTGCCGATCACCTGGCCCGTGGTCGGATCGAAGACGCTGTTGCTGTCCCGCCCGATGCTGCGCGAGGCCGATCCGCTGACGGAGGCGCTGGGGAGCAACCCGCCGCGCGCGCTGCGGAGCGAGGCGCGCGCCTGCCTGAGCCGCGCGCCCGCTGCATCGATATCGAGATTGGCGGCAAGCCCGCGCTCGACGAGGCCGGTCAGCACCGGATCGCCGAACGCCGCCCACCAGCGTGCGACATCCACCTCCCCCACCGTCTGCGGCCGTGCGGCGCCGAAGGACTGGGGGAGCTTGAGGTCGCCGGCGGATGGTGGCCGATAATCGGGCCCCACGGCACAGCCGCCAAGCAGCGTCAGCAGCAGCAAGGCGCGGGAAGCCGGGGCGGTGATCGTCATAAGAGCTGCCTCTAAACGCGAATCATGTCCGCGGATTTCAGCCTTGAAACAGAAAAAGGGCGGCCGGGAAAACCGCCGCCCGCCCCCTCCCGCCGACGGGAGGGGACTTGCAGGACGAAAGGAGCCTATTTGACGCCCATCTCGGTCAGCAGCCGATCGGCGCCATCCACCTTCTCCATATTCCAGAGCATGTAGCGGCTGTCGACATGGATCGATCGGGTGATGACGGGATCGAATGCCCAGTTGGAAATCACGCCCTCGATCGTCCCGTCGAACAGCAGGCCGACAAATTCACCCTGCGCGTTGAGCGTCGCCGATCCGCTATTGCCGCCCGTCGTATCGACCGTCGAAAGATAATTGACCGGAACCGTGCCCAGCGCGGGCGCGGCATAGCTGCCATAATCCTTCGCCTTGATCGCGGCGAGCTGCTTTGCGGGCGCGTTGAAGGGCTCGCGGCCCGTATCCTTCTCGACAATCCCTTGGAGCGTGGTGAAGGGCGACCAGCTCATGCCGTCGCGCGCCTTGCCCGTCACCTTGCCATAGGTGAAGCGCAGGCTGCCATTCGCGTCGGGCGCGATCGCCCGGCCCTGCGACTCCGCATAAGCGAGCATGCCCTTCATATATTCGGCCCGGGCCTGCTGGTCGCGTCCCTCCAAATCCCTCGCCGCGTTGCGCGCCGCGACATCGCCCGGCCACATCGCCACCGCGAGCCGGATGAAGGGATCGTCGGACGCCTCGAAGGCGGCGGCCGGCTTGTCGAGCCAGGCAAGGCGCGTCGCCGTGTCGCCGAGCTTGCTGTCCGCATAGAGACGGTCGAGCCCGATCTCCTTCAGCTTCGCCTCGAACGCCGCGTCGCGCTTGTCGGCCGGGATCAGCGCATATTCGCCCAGCGCCTGTTCCAGGATGATGCGGTCCACGCGCGGATCGAAACGGCGCTCGATCTGCGTCAGCCGCTCGACGGTCTGCGCGCGGTCGCGATCCTGATAGCCGGCGTCGCGCCCGGCATCGGGCTTCTCGCGTTCCTTGGCCCAGCGATAGGCGGTGCGCGCCGCGAGCAGCAGTTGCGCGCGGTTGAGCGCGCTCTTGCGCAGGTCGACAAGCTCCTGCGCATTCGCTTCGGCGACGATCCGGTCGAGCGCCGCGGCGGCCGCGCCATAATCCGCCTGCCGGGCCGGATCGGCGGCGATCCAGGCCCGATAGGCCTGCTCCTCGGCCGCCTTGCGGCCCGCCAGACCTATCGCCTCGGCGCCCGCAAGCTGGCCGGCCGTATTCTTCTTGTAATTGTCCGCGCTCCGGAGCGCCGAGGCATATTTGATCGTCGCCCCCCTGTCGCCCGCCGTCGCGCGGACGATCGTATCCGAATAGTCGGACAGGAATTTCTGGAAGGCGGGAAAATAGGTCTCGAAATTGAACTTCGCCTCTTCCGCCGTGCGGTGGCGATAGGTCACGCCCGGAAAGCCCGCCACCATCACGAAATCGCCGTCGTTCAGCCCCTGCTTCGCGATCTTGAGGAAGGATTTAGGGCGATAGGGCACATTATCCTTCGAATAAGGCGCGGACGATCCGTCCTTCGCGACATAGGCGCGATAGAAGCCCCAGTCGCCGGTGTGGCGCGGCCACTGCCAATTATCGACCTCGCCGCCATAATTGCCGATCGCGCTCGCCGGCGCATAGACCAGCCGGACGTCCTTGATCTCGAGCTGCTGCTGCAGGAAATAAGTGGCGCCGCCATAATAAGCGCGCACGTCGCAGCGGCGGCTGGCCTGCTTCTCGCATTCCGCGATCAGCGCCTTGCGGTTGGCCTCGATCCGCTCATAGCGGGCAAGGCCCGACATCCTGTCCGTCAGCCCCCTCGTCATCGCCGAGGTCACGTCGCGCAGATCCTCGATCACGAAGATGCGCGTGCCGGGCGCGCCGGGCACCTCGTCGGCGAGGCTCGGCGCGAGGAAACCGTCGGTCAGATAATCCTGGCCGGGCTTGGAATTATACTGGACCGAGCCATAGACGCAGTGATGGTTGGTCACGACCAGCCCCTCGGGACTGACGAAGGAGGCAGAGCAGCCGCCGAGCGAGGCGATGGCGTTGAGCGGCGCGGCCTTCGGATTGGCGAGCAGCGCCGGATCGATCTGAATCCCTTCCTTGCGCAGATCGGCGGCGATGCTCGGCGCCTGGCTCGGCAGCCACATGCCCTCGGCGGCGATCGCCGGAGCGGCGGTGCCGAGCATCGTCGCAGCAGACAGGGCGGCCATCAGCCGGCGGCGGGAAAAATGCGATGAAAAGAGGATATCGGGCACCAGATGCTCCCATCTCGGCAGGACGGCCGAGCACCGCCCCGGCCCGCCAGGACGGCGGGATGATGCCCGTTCCTAGCCCAAGGACGGGAAAGCGTGCGAGAGTCTTTTCAGACGGTGGCCCGAGTCATGCGTTGCGGCAGTCAGGGCTGCTGCGGTTCCCCGGCGCGGAACGAGCGTTCCAGCCGGTGGAACAGGCCATGCGCCGGGCTGTCGGGCGGCACTTGCGGGCCGATGCCACGATCGATTCGCCGCGCCCGCTCATAAAGGTCGATCGTCGCCTCGATCATCTCGCGCGCGACGGGTGGCAGGGTGGCGACCAGATCGGCGTCGCTTTCCGGGGCCTCGCCCAGCGTGCCGGACGGCGCATCGGCGGTAAGTTCCCCCACCTCCGTCGCGCGCCGGTTGAGCAGCCAGGCGAGCACCTGCATCAGCCGGGTCGTCGCCTTCAGCGCCTCGCAGGAAAAGGCCACCTGCATCGCCGGCGCCAGCGTCTCGCGATCCTGCGCGCCCCGTTCGTCGAAATAAGCGCGCGCCTCATCCGCCAGCAGCATCGCCTCGGTATAGAGCGCGTCGATCAGCCGGGTCGTCAGCTTCAGTTCCTTGGCGCCTTCGGCCATATTTGCCTTTCTCGGGCCTGCCCTCCTTGGATCCCACGCCAGAATGCCACAGCCGGCCATCGGGGAGAATGGCAAAAGAAGGTGAACGAGCCTCTCTTGAAGCGCCCTGCCGCACACCTATCTGCCTCGTCGATGGCAGCCGTCGCCGGGTTCGGGGCGGCCGCCATCATGGCCCGGCGGAAGCCCGCGGGCCTTTTGTTCGATCGCTTCGAAGAAAGGATTGATCTTTGCGTACCCTCGATTTCACCCCCCTGCTGCGCTCCTCGATCGGTTTCGAGAATCTGAACCGGCTGGTCGATTTCGCGACGCGCGGCGAAGGCGACACCTATCCTCCCTATAATATCGAGAAGATCGGCGACGGCGCCTATCGCATCTCGATGGCCGTCGCCGGCTTCACCCGCGACGAGCTCGACCTCACCGTGCAGGACAATGTGCTGATCGTCACCGGCCGCGCCAATGAAGCGGAAGGCCAGGAGCGCCAGTTCATCCATCGCGGCATCGCCAAGCGCGCCTTCGAGCGCCGCTTCCAGCTCGCCGACACGATCAAGGTGACGAACGCCGGCTATGAAAATGGCCTGCTCAACATCGAGCTCGTCCGCGAGATCCCCGAGCATAAGAAGCCGCGCCGCATCGAAATTGGCGGCACCGAGCCCGCCCGGACGATCGAGGCGACCGCCGAGACGCAGCCTGCGGAACGTGAAACCGCATAAGGCGCGATGATCCCGAAGGACCGGCCCCCATGCGGGCCGGTCCTTCAACGGCGGGACCTTTGCGCAATCCACATCGTCATGCCGAACCTGTTTCGGCATCCACCCATCATCCACGCCGTCGCGCAGGCTTCATGGTGGACCCTGAAACAGGTTCAGGGTGACGATGGACTTGTGCCAAGCCCCGTCAACGGCTCAGGCGATGATGTCGGGGATCAGCTGATTCTGGAGCTGCGCGATCTCGTCCTTGAGCTTGAGCTTGCGCTTCTTGAGCCGCGCAAGCTGGAGCTGATCGGGCGAGGATGTGAGCGCCATCACCTCGATCGCCGCGTCGAGATCGCGATGTTCCTGCCGCAGCAAGCCGATGCGCCGGATGATCTCCGCTTCGTCCACCCGCGCCGTCTCCCCTCACAAAATCCCTTGGCCGAGCGTTAAGGGCAATGCGCCCATCGCTCAAGGCTCACGCGTTGCCGCCTTCTCCACGCCCCGTCGCCACCCCTTCTCGCCCGGTCGATTCATGGCGATTTTGTGACGCGACAACAGCCCGGGATCATGATCTAATGGCCTTCCCTCAATCGGAGACGAGAGGAGCTACCCTATGGAAAATTCCCATTGTTCCGCATTGTTGGCCAAGCATGCTGGCCTGGACGCCCGACTCGCGGCTGAAAACAGACGCCCCGCGCCCAATGACATGCTGATCGCGACGCTCAAGAAGCAGAAGCTCAAGATCAAGGAAGCGTTGGTGCAGCATAATCTCGTAACCAGTTCCAGATAGCAGCTTTTCCGCCGCGCGCTCTCCGGGCGCGCGGTGAGTATCCGCAAGAACCAGCCTTTTCCACACGAACCGTGCTCACCCCGAGCGCAGCGATGCAATGCGGGCGGGAGTTCGTTCTAGCGCTGTCCCTGCCGGCGCATATAGGCTGCGGGCTTCGTCGGCACCGGCTGCCGTCCGTCCATCACAGATTTACTCACCAGCCTGGGGTCGATCCGCCGGTCGAAGGCGACGCCCAGCCGCCCAGCCGCACCCGTCCAGGCGATCCGCCCCGACACCGGGCCCACGCCGCGCAGCTCCACCTCGATCGCCTCGCCGGGCACGAAGCTGCCGTCGCCCTCGGCCATCAGGCCGCCGCCCGAAATATTCCGCACGGTGACCGGCACAGCCGCGCCGCCGGGCCGTTGCATCGTCGCTGCCAGGAATATGCTCTCACGCGGCTCGCTGCGCGCATCGCCGATAGCTGTAGCGGCATCATCGCCGCCGAAGATGATGAAGCGTTCCACCGCCCCGTCTCCACGTTGAACCCGTTGGAGACGGTAACAGGAAAAAGTGAGCGATGCATTAACCATGTTGCAGCGCAACCATTGCCGCGCGCGCCATGCCGGCCCCGGCCTCCCAGGCCCCAAAAGCCTTCTCCCCAAGGCTGGCCAAAGGCCCGGCAGGCATAGCGGCCCGCCGGACGCTATTCGTCGCGGGAGACCTTCTCGTTGCGCTCGTGACGCTCCTGCGCCTCGACGGTCATGGTCGCGATCGGGCGCGCTTCCAGCCGGCCGAGCGAGATCGGCTCGCCCGTCACCTCGCAATAGCCATATTCGCCTTCCTCGATGCGGCGCAGCGCGGCGTCGATCTTGGCGATCAGCTTGCGCTGCCGGTCGCGGGTGCGGAATTCGATCGACCAGTCGGTCTCGCTCGACGCGCGATCGGTGATGTCGGGCTCGCGCAGCGAGTCGGTCTGGAGCTGGGCGAGCGTACCCTTCGCCTCGCGCAGGATCGACTTCTTCCATTCCAGCAGCTTGGCCCGGAAATAGGCCTGCTGCCTGGGCCCCATAAACTCTTCGTCCGGATACGGCCGATAATCCGGGTCCAGCACGATCTCCGTGCCTTTCGGGTCAGCCACGTCACTTACCGCCGTCGCCATATCTGCCTCCGCTACTTACCCGAGCAAATATGGCGCTTTACCACCATATCGGCCCGCCCCGCGCGGGCTATACCGACCGGCAGGGACGTGCACAAGACGGTAAGCTTTCCCCTATTCCCCAACATCACCAAGTCATTATTGCCATTTCGACAGACAAAAACGGCCGTCCCGCGAGGGACAGCCGTAAATGTTGCATGTCCATTACGGACAGGTTTCTTGTCAGTTCGTCAGTTGCGCGCGGTCTGCCCGCCATTGCCTGCAGCCTTGGTGGCGGCGTCCAGCTCGGCCGCGCTCAGGCCGATCATCAGCCCGCTCGGCCCCTTCGCGAAAGCCGTCTTGGGAAGGCGAACCTTCGCCGTGCTGGTTGCCACGGTGGCGAACTCGCCCTCGACCTTCTCGATCGTACCGAGCGGGGCTCCGGTCTTGTCGTTGACGGCGGCGCCCTCGGCGATGGCAGCGGCGGTATCCGCCTGCGCCTTGGCCTGCGCACCGGAGGCGGCGGCATCGACCTCGGCCTTGGTCATGGCGATCACCAGCCCATCGGGGCCGCCCCCGAACGAGGTCAGCGGCAGATTGACCTTGCTGTTGCCCGTCGAAAGCGTGGCGAGATTACCTTCCACCTTCTCGATCGTTCCGACCGCGCCGCCCGACGTGTCCTTCACGCTGGCGCCGACCGTCACGTTCGCGCTCTGCGCAAAGGCCGGCGCGGCGAACGCCGCCATGGCGGCCATGCCCGCGACAATAGCCTTGAAACGCTTCATTCCATTGCTCCCTCATTGCCCAATGCCCTGTGTCGCATCTGTTAATGCGGGGCGCGGCGGATGGTCGCCCCTATGATGGACGAACCGGGCCAAAGATGGGGTGAGGCGACCCGAAGCTATTGCTGCGCCGCGATGATCTTCTCGATTTCATCCACTGGATGGCCCGTCAGGTCCTTGGCGATCTCGGCGGCGAGGCGGCGCTCCACCTCCTTGTGATAATGTTTGCGCAACTCGCCCAGCATCCTCGGCGGCGCGACAATCACCAGCCTTTCATATTCCCCGCTGAGCGCGCCCTGCTTAAGCAGCTCCGCCGTCTCGGCGGCGAAGCGCTCCTCCTCGAGTTGGTGAAAATCCGTCTCGGCATAGGCGCTACGCTCCGATCCGACACTGGCGAAGGCACGGCCCGGCTCGTCGCTCTTCTGATCGCGATCGGGCGGATTAATATGCTCCTGCGCGCTGACGACAGTGAGTTTGGGGAAATCGGCGTCACCGTCATTGCGGAAGAAAAGCATCTTGCGGCCGTCCGCGACCATGACGAAGCTGTTATGGGGCAGGCGCATAAGCGGGCTCCTTCGGCGTCCACATCGTTATCGACAGGCAACGCGCCGATATCCGTTCCGGTTGCGCTCCGGTTGCGGCTTGCGTGGCCGCGCGCGCGCCGCCATAGCCCAGCCCATGCATGACATCCGCCTGATCCGCGACGATCCCTCCGCTTTCGATGCCGCGCTCGCCCGCCGGGGGCTGGAGCCCCGTGCCGCCGAACTCGCGGCACTGGACGAGCGCCGCCGCGCGATCGCGACCGAGCTTCAGGCCGCGCAGACACGCCGCAACGAAGCCTCCAAGGTGATCGGCCAGGCGAAGGCGCAACGCGACGAGGCGACCGCCCAGGCGCTGATGGCCGAGGTCGCGACGCTCAAGGAGCGCATGCCCGCGCTGGAAGCCGAGCAGGCGGAGGTTTCAGCCGCGCTCGATGCCGCGCTCGCCGCCATCCCCAACCTCCCCGCCGCCGACGTGCCGGACGGCGCGGACGAGGAGAGCAATGTCGAGATCGCCCGCTGGGGCGAACCCACGGCCTTCGACTTCACGCCCCGGGAACATCCCGACTTCGCCGGCCCGCTCGGGCTCGATTTCGAGAGCGCGGCCGCCATTTCGGGCGCGCGCTTCGTCGTGCTGCGCGGCGGCGTCGCGCGCCTCCACCGCGCGCTCGCCCAGTTCATGCTCGATCGCCAATCGCTCGAGAACGGCTATCAGGAGACGGCGCCGCCGCTGCTCGTGCGCGACGAGGCGCTGTTCGGCACCGGCCAGCTCCCCAAATTCGCCGAGGATCTGTTCCGCACCACCGACGGCCGCTGGCTGATCCCGACCGCCGAGGTGAGCCTCACCAATCTGGTGCGCGAGCAGATCGTGGACGAGAGCGCGCTTCCGCTGCGCTTCACCGCGCTCACCCCCTGCTTCCGTTCGGAGGCGGGCGCCGCCGGGCGCGACACGCGCGGCCTCATCCGCCAGCATCAGTTCGACAAGGTCGAGCTGGTCGCCATCGCCACGCCCGAGCAATCGGAGGCGGAGCATGAGCGGATGACGGCGGCGGCCGAGGGTATTCTCCAGGCGCTCGGCCTGCCCTATCGCAAGATGCTGCTCTGCACCGGCGACATGGGCTTTTCGGCCGCCAAGACCTATGATCTCGAAGTCTGGCTGCCCGGCCAGCAGCGCTATCGCGAGATTTCGAGCTGCTCCAATTGCGGCGATTTCCAGGCCCGCCGCATGGCCGCGCGCTATCGCCCCGCAGGCGAGGCGAAGGGCACGCGCTTCGTCCATACGCTCAACGGCTCCGGCCTCGCCGTCGGTCGCACGCTCGTCGCGGTGCTCGAAAATTATCAGCAGGCGGACGGATCGGTTCGCGTGCCTGAAATCCTGCGGCCGTACATGGGCGGCCTCGAAACGCTGGAGCCGGCCTGATGCGCATCCTGCTGACCAATGACGACGGCATAAACGCCCCGGGGATGAAGGTCCTCGAGGCGATCGCGCGGCGCCTGTCCGACGATATCACCATCGTCGCGCCCAATAGCGAGCAGTCCGGCGCCGGCCATTCGCTCACCCTCACCCGCCCCGTCCGCCTGCGTACGCTGGGCGAGGGGCGTCACGCCGTCGCGGGCACGCCCACCGATTCGGTGATGATGGCGCTGGCGCTGATCATGAAGGACAATCCGCCCGACCTGATCCTCTCCGGCGTCAATCGCGGCGCCAATCTCGCCGAGGACGTGACCTATTCGGGCACCGTCTCCGCCGCGATGGAAGGCGCTCTGGCCGGCGTCCGCTCGATCGCGCTGAGCCAGGTCTATTCCAGCGAAGGCATGGGCGACGAGGTGCCCTTCGATGCCGCCACCGCCTGGGGGGAGAAGGTGCTGCGCCCGCTGCTCGATGCGCCCTGGGCGCCGCGCACGCTGGTCAATATCAATTTCCCGCCTGTGCCGGCCGACGAGGTGCGTGGCATCCGCGTCGTCAATCAGGGCCTGCGCGATTATGGCCGGCTCAAGATCGATCATCGCGTCGATCCGCGCGGCTATGACTATTATTGGCTCAATCTCGGCATCGTGCCGCACACGCCGACGCATTCGACCGATCTGGAGGCGATCGCGGACGGCTATGTCGCGGTGACACCGCTCCATCTCGATCTCACCCATGGCCCCTCGCGGGACGTGATTTCGGAGCTTTATCGCTGATGTCCGCCCGGCGGGCCGCTCCGCTCGTCGCGGCCCTGCTGCTCGCCGCCTGCGTCGCCGATCGCTCGGCCAAGCCGCCTCCCGCCGCCGGCCCCACACGCATGCCGGCCGAGGCCTCGCCCCGCCCGCCCGCGCGCAAGCCCGCGCCGAAACCCACGACCAAGCCCAAGCCGGCCGCGTCCAAGCCGAAGCCCAGGCCAGCGGCCCCAAAGCCCGCTCCCACGAAGCAGCCGCCTGCTGCCTGGGAGACGCGCAGCGTCACCGCCAATGCAGTGGACGTTCCCGCCTCCACCTACACGGTCGTCGCGGGCGACACTCTGCGCCGCATCTCGGACAAGACCGGCGCTTCCTCGGAAGGGATTGCGCGCGCCAACGGCATCGGCGCGCCCTTCCTGGTGAAGCTCGGCCAGCGGCTCAAAATCCCCGCCGGCCGCTATCATCGCGTCGGCAAGGGAGAGAGCGGCATCGCCATCGCGCGCACCTATGGTGTCGATTGGTCGCGCATCGCCACGCTCAACGCGCTCGAGGAACCCTATATATTGCGCGATGGGCAGCGGCTGCTGATCCCCAGCCGGGCGGAGGTCTCCGCCATGACGATGGAGCAGCGCGCCGCCGCCTTCACCATCGATATCGACGATCTCGTCACCGGCGGCGAGCCCGCGCTCGCGCGCAACGCCGCGCCCGCGCCGCCCGTCCGCACCGCCCGGCGCACCTTGCCCTCCAGCGCCGCGCTCGCCGAGCCAAGCAGCTTCGCCGGCCGCTTCGTCTGGCCGCTCAGCGGCCGGATCATCCGCCCCTTCGGCCCGCTTGCGGGTGGGCAGCGCAATGACGGGATCAATATCGCCGCGAAGCTCGGCGATCCCATAATGGCCGCCTCGGACGGGGTGGTCGCCTATGCTGGCAACGGGCTCGCCGCCTATGGCGGGCTGGTGCTGATCCGCCATGGCGATGGCTGGCTCACCGCTTATGGCCATGCCGACGAGCTGCTGGTAAAACGCGGCCAGTCGGTGAAGCGCGGCCAGCTTATCGCGCGCGCGGGCGAAAGCGGCTTCGCCACCCAGCCGCAGCTCCATTTCGAGATCCGCCAGGGCCGCAAGCCCGTAAATCCCCTCCCCCTGCTCCCCCGGCCAAGTTGATCCGCCGCCCGCGCCTGCCCCGTCTCCTCCCCGAGGATGCCGCGCTCCGCCGCCGCCCGGCACTGTCCGTCTGGACGTCGCTGGGCTTGCGCATCATTCTCGCGCTGGCGCTGATCTGCATCGCGCTGGCGGTCCACTGGCTCGATCGCGCCGGCCTGCGCGACAATGTGGACGGGCATATCAGCCTGATCGACGTGATGTATTTCACGATGATCACCGTGACCACGGTAGGCTATGGCGATATCGTGCCGGTGAGCGACCGGGCGCGGCTGTTCGATACCTTTCTGCTCACGCCGATCCGCCTGTTCATCTGGATCATCTTTCTGGGGACTACCTATGATTTCCTCATCAAGCATGGCTGGCAGCGGCTGCGCATGCGGATGATCCAGTCGCGCCTTCACGACCATGTCGTCGTCGCCGGCTATGGCACCAGCGGTTCCGAAGCGGTGCGCGAGCTGATCGCGCGCAAGACTCAGGCCGAGGAAATCGTGGTGATCGACGAGCGGCCGGCCGCGCTGGAGGCGGCGGAGGCCTGCGGCGTCAATATCCTGGGGGGCGATGCCACGCGCAACGCCACCCTGGAGGCGGTCCGCATCGCCAATGCCCGCGCGCTGATCGTGGCGGCGGGGCGCGACGATACGTCGATCCTGATCGTGCTCACCGCCCGCCGGCTCGCGCCCAATATCCCGATCAGCGTGGTGATCCGCGCCGAGGATAATGAGGCGCTCGCCCGCCAGGCCGGCGCCACCACCGTCATCAATCCGGCGAGCTTCGCCGGGCTGCTGCTCGCCGGATCGACCCATGGGCCGCATATCGCCGATTATCTGGCGGACCTTGCGGCGGTCGAAGGGCGGGTCGCGCTCCATGAGCGGCCGGTCGCGGCGGAGGAGGTGGGCAAGCCGCTTTCCGCCATCGCCACGGGGCTGGGCGTCCGCCTCTATCGCAATGGCGAAGCGCATGGTTTCCGCGACGAGGAAGCGAAGCGGCTGGAGGCGGGCGACCTCATCGTCGAGATCGTGCCGCGCCGACATCGCTGACGCGCAACGTCCCCCTCGCAAAATCCGGCGCGATCCACTATGTGGCGCGCTCCCATGGCAACGAAACTCCCCACTCCGCCGAAGGTCGGCATGGTCTCGCTCGGCTGTCCCAAGGCGCTGGTCGATAGCGAACGCATCCTCACCAAGCTCCGCGCGGACGGCTATGCCATGTCGCCGGACTATGAGAATGCCGATGTCGTGCTGGTCAACACCTGCGGCTTCCTCGATTCCGCCAAGGAGGAATCGCTGGAGGCCATAGGCGAAGCGATCGCCGAAAATGGCCGCGTCATCGTCACAGGCTGCATGGGCAATGAGGCGGAGGTGATCCGCGCGCGTTTCCCCGACGTGCTCGCCGTCACCGGCCCGCATCAATATGAGGCGGTGGTGGGCGCGGTGCATGATGCGGCGCCGATGCCGCCTTCCGCCTTCCTCAATCTCGTGCCCGAGCGCGACTTGAAGCTCACGCCCCGCCATTACAGCTATTTGAAGATTTCCGAAGGCTGCAATCATCGCTGCAGCTTCTGCATCATCCCGTCCATCCGGGGCGATCTCGTCAGCCGCCGGCCGGACGCGATCCTGCGCGAGGCGGAGAAGCTCGTCGCCGCCGGCACCAGGGAGCTTCTGGTCATCAGCCAGGATACCTCCGCCTATGGCCTCGACCTCAAGCATCAGAGCTGGCCGTGGAAGGGCGAACCCGTCCGCGCGCACATGACCGATCTGGCGCGCGAGCTGGGCAAGCTCGGCGCCTGGGTGCGGCTCCATTATGTCTATCCCTATCCGCATGTGGATCAGGTGATCCCGCTGATGGCGGAAGGGCTGATCCTCCCCTATCTCGACATTCCCTTCCAGCATGCCGCGCCAAGCGTGCTGAAGGCGATGAAGCGCCCCGCCAATGACGCCAAGGTGCTCGAACGCCTCCGCGCCTGGCGCGCGATCGCGCCCGACATCGCGGTCCGCTCCAGTTTCGTCGTCGGCTTCCCCGGCGAGACGGAGGCGGATTTCCAATATCTGCTCGACTGGCTGGACGAGGCGCAGCTCGACCGGGTCGGCGCCTTCCGCTTCGAGCCCGTCGAGGGTGCGGCCGCAAACGCGCTCCCCGGCGCGGTGCCGGAAGAGGTGAAGGAAGAGCGCTATGCGCGCCTGATGGAGAAGACCGCCGCCATCTCCGCCGCCAAGCAGCAGGCCAAGATCGGCCGCACGCTCGACGTGATCATCGACGTGGTCGACGATGAAGGCGGCGCCACCGGCCGCTCCAAGGCCGACGCGCCCGAAATCGATGGCGAGGTCCATCTGCGCGACGCGCAGGGCCTGGCGCAGGGCGATATCGTGCGGGTCGAAATCGAGGATGCCGACGAGCATGACCTGTTCGGCGTGCCGCTGAACGCCTGATCGGCCCTTATCTCGGGATATGCCGCGCCCGGCCGGGGTGACGAAGCGGACATCGATCGGCTAAACCGTGGCGATGACCGATTTCGCTCCCCTTCTCGTGCCCGACAAGGGCCAGCACGCCCATATCCTCTATCCCGTGCGCGCCGCCGGTTTCGAGGAGTGGTTGGCCGGGCAGCCCGAGCGCAGCCGCGCGATCGTTGCCGCCAGCCGCTTCAAGGGCAAGCCGGGCGAATTCCTCATCATCCCCGGCAACAAGCCCGACGAATGGAATGCCGCCGTCGGCGTCTCCGAAACGCTGGGCCCCTGGGATCTCGCCCCCGCCGCCGCGAAGCTGCCGGAGGGCAGCTACAGGTTGGCCGATGGCGTGCCCGGCATCGCCGCGCTCGGCTGGCTGCTCGTCCATCACCGTTTCGATCGCTACCGCCGCGATCCCGATCCGATCCCCCAGCGCACGCTCGTCACTCCCGAACCCGCGCGGATCGACGAGACGGTCCGCCTCGCCCAGGCGGTGGCGCTCGTCCGCGACATGGTCGATACGCCCGCCGCCGATATGGGGCCTGCCGATCTCGCCGCCCTGGCGGAGAAGATCGCCGCCGAACATGGCGCCGCCTTCTCCGTCACGCAGGGCGATGCATTGGCGCAGGGCTATCCGATGGTCGCCGCCGTCGGCCGCGCCGCCACGCGCGAACGCGCGCCGCGCCTGATCGAGCTGATATGGGGCAAGGGGGGCGCCGATCATCCCCGCATCGCCATCATCGGCAAGGGCGTCTGCTTCGATTCGGGCGGTCTGGATATCAAGCCTTCGGCCGGCATGCTCCTGATGAAGAAGGATATGGGGGGCGCCGCCCATGCGCTGGCGCTCGCCCGGCTGGTGATGCAGGCGAAGCTGCCGGTCACGCTCCACCTCCTCATCCCCGCGGTCGAAAATGCCGTCTCCGCCGACGCCTTCCGCCCCGGCGACATTTTGCGCGCACGCACCGGCAAGACGGTGGAGATCGGCAATACCGATGCCGAGGGCCGGCTGATCCTGGCCGATGCGCTGGCCCGCGCCGTGGAGGAAAAGCCCGCGCTGATCCTCGATTTCGCGACGCTCACCGGCGCCGCCCGCGTCGCGCTGGGGCCGGAGCTGCCCGCGCTCTTCGCCAATGACGATGCGCTCGCCGCCGATCTGCTCTCCGCTGCCGAGGCCATATCCGATCCGCTGTGGCGCATGCCGCTGTGGAAACCCTATGTGGAAATGCTGAAAAGCGAGGTGGCGGACATCAACAATGCCGGCAGCGGCGGTTTCGCCGGCGCCGTTACCGCCGCGCTGTTCCTGGCGGAATTCGTGGCCGACGACATCCCTTGGGCGCATCTCGATACCTTCGCCTGGCGCCCCGCCGCCAAGCCCGGACGGCCCAAGGGCGGCGAGGCGCTCGGCCTCAGCGCGGCCTGGGAAATGCTGCGCCGTCGCTTCGGCTGACCCTGCCGCACATGAATCGCATCACCCATGAAACGATAGTGCGTCCCGCGTGTTTTTCCGCCGACGGAGATGGGTTTTTCCTCTCTCCGGGAAAAGAGGCGGCAGGATTTATGATCCACGATGGTTCATTGTCGGGATGGATGCAGACGCTGGTAGGCTATGTACGCTCCGGGCAGCCCGACCTCACCAACCGGCAGATGGCGCTGCTGCTGCTCGTTTATATGACTCCCGGCCCGCATACGGTGCGCGGGCTGGCACAAAGCCTGGGCGTGTCGAAACCGGTCGTCACACGCGCCTTGAATACGCTGGGCGCGCTCGGCTATCTCCGCCGTGAGCGCGACGAGGCCGACCGCCGCAACATCTTCGTCGCGCATACCGAAATGGGAGCGCATTTTCTTGAAGGGTTCGGAGGCCTTATCGACGGCAGCATGCCGGAACACGCGCTCGACAAGGCGCCTGCAACCGCCCACTGAGCGGTTTCGACTCGACGGGCCGACGCGTGCCCTCGATCCGCGCGTCCATGCCGTCCGCCGCGACATTGCCGATATCGCGCTCGCCGGCCTGCTCTTCGCGCCCCATTATGCCCAGCCGCTGCCGCGCGCCTGCGCCGCCGCCTCGGCGATGCTGCGCA
This sequence comes from Sphingomonas oleivorans, assembly GCF_003050615.1. GTDB lineage: Bacteria > Pseudomonadota > Alphaproteobacteria > Sphingomonadales > Sphingomonadaceae > Sphingomonas_H > Sphingomonas_H oleivorans. The sequence goes on from NZ_NWBU01000015.1 coordinate 87,964, forward strand.
CAGCACCCGCCGAGGATGCCGAGGCCGTATCGCAACTGCTACGGGGCGAGCGCTTCGATGTGCTCGACATCGCAGGCGGCTGGGCCTGGGGCTATTGCGTGCATGACGATTATGTCGGCTATGTCCCGACGGACAGCCTGAGCGAGCCCGCGCCCGCCGACCATATCGTCACGGCGCCCTCCGCCCTCCTCTTCTCCCGGCCCGACATAAAGTCCCCCGTCCGCGCCGTCTGGCCGGTCGGCGCGCGCTTCGCGGGCATCGCCAGCGATGCCTTTGTCGAGACGGAGCAGGGCTTCATCCACCAGCGCCATGCTGCCCCGCTCACTACCATCGCCGCCGATCCCGTCACGGTCGCGGAATCGCTCCTCGGCCTGCCCTATTTGTGGGGCGGACGCGGCGGCGACGGGATCGACTGTTCGGGCCTCGTCCAGCAGGCGCTCGCCCGCACGGGCCATGCCGCCCCCCGCGACACGGATCAGCAGCGCTCCGCCATCGGCGAGGAGATCGCCGAGGATGCCCCCCTCCGACGAGGAGACCTGATCTTCTTTCCCGGCCATGTCGGCCTGATGGTCGATGGGACGCGGCTGATCCATGCCAATGCGCATTGGATGGCCGTCACCGTCGAGCCGCTCGCCGATGTCGTCACCCGCCTCCTCCCCAATCACGACCGGCCGATATTGGCCCGTCGCCGGATAACATCATGACCACGAAGATCTTCATCGACGGCGCCGTAGGCACCACCGGCCTCGAAATTCGGGACCGGCTTTCCGGCCGCGCCGACCTCACGCTCATCACCCTCCCCGAAGTACAGCGCAAGGATGCCGCCGCGCGCGCCCATGCGCTGAACGAAGCGGATATCGTCATTCTCTGCCTGCCCGACGATGCCGCGCGCGAGGCCGTCTCGCTGGTCGAGAATCCCGACACGCGGATCATCGACGCGTCGACCGCGCACCGAACCGATCCCGCCTGGATCTATGGCTTCCCGGAACTCGAGCCCGGCCGCACGGCCGCGCTAGGCAGTGCCAAGCGCGTCTCCAATCCCGGCTGCTATCCCACGGGCTTCCTGGCGCTCGTCCGCCCGCTGGTCCGCGCCGGGCTGGTGCCCGCCTCCCATCCGTTCAGCGTGAACGCCACGTCGGGCTATTCGGGCGGCGGCAAATCGATGATCGCGGCCTTCGAAGATCCCGCGGATCCCAATGCGACGGACACCGCCTTCCGCCTCTATGCTCTGGGCCTAGGTCACAAGCATGTGCCGGAAATGACGGTGCATGCCGGGCTCGATCATGGCCCGATCTTCTTCCCCGCCGTCGCGCGCACCTATCGCGGCATGCTGGTGGAAGTGCCGCTGCACCTCCATCTCCTGCCCGGTACGGTGAAGGCCGCCGATCTGCGCGAGGCGCTGCACGAGGCCTATCGCGGGCGCCCGCTGGTGCGCGTGCATGATACGCAGCCCGGCTTCCTGACGCTCGAGCATGCGGCCGACAGCGACCGGCTCGAACTGTTCGTCTTCACTGACGAGAAGGCCGGGCAGGCGCGCCTGGTGGCCGCGCTCGACAATCTCGGCAAGGGCGCGGCTGGCGCCGCCGTCCAGAATCTCAACCTGATGGCCGGCGTCGGCGAAACCGAGGGCCTGAGGCTTTAAGCGACTTATATCGCCTTATATCGCCTTATATCGCCGCGCTCACCCCAAGCTTGTCGAAGGGTGAGCGCGGTTGGACATTTGGAACCCGTCATGCCGAACTTGTTTCGGCATCCACCCTTCATCCGCACCGTTGCACAGGTTTCGAGGTGGACCCTGAAACAAGTCCGGCGTGACGATGCTCTTGCGCAAAGGTCCCGCCTCCACGGCTTGACGGGACGTTACATCTCTCCGCGCGCGCGGCGGATCGCATAATAACGCTGCACATTCGCCTGATGCTGCCCCAGCGTCTCGGCGAAGACATGACCGCCCTTGCCGTCCGCCACGAAATAGAGCGCGTTGGATGGCGCCGGATCGAGCACCGCCGCGATCGATTCCCGCCCCGGATTGGCGATCGGCCCCTCGGGCAGCCCGGCGATCGCATAGGTATTATATCCGTTGATCGCATCGAGCTCGGAACGGCGGATGCGGCGGCCGAGCGGCTTGCCCTTGGTGATCGGATAGATGGTCGTGGGATCCGCCTGCAGCCGCATGCCCGTACGGATACGGTTGGAATAGACCGCCGCCACCATCCGCCGTTCGGAAGGCACGCCCGTTTCCTTCTCGACGATGGAGGCGAGGATCACGGCATCCTTCTTCGATTTGACGATGGTGGCCGGCTTGCGTGCCTTCCACAGCGTGTCGACCGTCTCGCTCATCGCCGCCTGCATGCGCTTCAGCACCGCGGCGCGCGGTTCGCCGCGCTCGAAGCTGTAACTGTCGGGCAGCACCGATCCTTCGGCCGGCACTGCGACCGGACCGGTCAGCAACGGCTCGGCCATCAGCTTCTCATGCACCAATATGGCGGGCATGCCCTCGGGGATGGTGACGAGCCGCTGCACCGTCTTGCCCGATTGCAGCAGCTTCAGGATATCGGCGCCACTCGCGCGCGCCGGTACCTCATATTCGCCCGCGCGGATCGGATCGTCCGAACCGAACCAGCGCGCGAATTTCAGGAAGTTGGTGGTGGATCGGATCGCGCCCGCCTTTTCCAGCGAACGCGCGGCGGCGGCGAGGCTCGATCCCTTCTGCACCACCACCGTCACCGGCGCCTCGTTCGGCCCCGGCCCGGTCCAGCCGCGCGTCATATAGACGATCGCACCGCCCACCAGCGCGATCGCTATTCCGAGGACGATGAACAGCCGCCCCAGGCGGGACGAGGAACGGCGGCGACGCTTGCGGGCCATGCTATTTCTCTCCGTGAGAGGTTCGGCGGTTCCCGAAACCTTCAACCGTCGCCCCTGCTGCAAAGGCGATCAATCGACCGCCTTCATCACCAGGCTGGCATTGGTCCCACCAAAGCCGAAGCTGTTGTTGAGCACCGCGCGTACCCGCCGCTTCTTCGCGACATGCGGCACCAGGTCGACGCCCGCCACGCCCTCGCTCGGATTGTCGAGGTTGAGCGTCGGCGGCACGATCTGGTCGCGCAGCGCGAGGATGCAGAAGATCGATTCCACCGCGCCCGCACCGCCCAGAAGATGGCCGATAGCGGACTTGGTCGAGCTCATCGACACATCCGCCATCGCATCGCCGAACAGGCGGCGGACCGCGCCCAGCTCCAGCTCGTCGCCGAGCGGGGTCGAGGTGCCATGCGCATTGATATAGTCGATGTCGGCCGGCGACATGCCCGCCTTCTTGAGCGCCATCTCCATCGAGCGATAGGCGCCCGAGCCTTCCGGATGCGGCGCCGTCACATGATAGGCGTCGCCCGACAGGCCATAGCCCACCACCTCGGCATAGATTTTGGCACCACGCGCCTTGGCCCGCTCATATTCCTCGAGCACGACCACGCCCGCGCCCTCGCCCATCACGAAGCCGTCGCGATCCTTGTCATAGGGGCGCGAGGCCTTTTCGGGCTGGTCGTTGAACGCGGTCGAAAGTGCGCGCGCCTGGGCGAAGCCGGCAATGCCGAGCGGGCAGATCGCGCCCTCGGCGCCGCCCGCCAGCATCACGTCCGCATCGTCGAGCGCGATCATCCGCGCGGCGTCGCCGATCGAATGGGCGCCCGTCGAGCAGGCGGTGACGACCGCATGGTTCGGCCCCATCAGCCCATATTTGATCGAGACCTGGCCCGAGACGAGGTTGATCAGCCGGCCATGGACGAAGTGCGGCGAGACGCGGCGTGGGCCCTTCGCGGCCAGCACCAGCGATTCGCTCTCGATGCCCGGCAGGCCGCCAATGCCCGATCCGATCGAGATGCCCGCGCGCAACCGTTCGGCCTCGGTCATCTCGGTCAGGCCGGCATCCTCGATCGCCTGGCCGGCGGCATCGATGCCATAGACGATGAAGGGATCGACCTGGCGCTGGACCTTGTGATCGACGCGCTTGTTCGGATCGAAGCCATATTCATGGTCGGCCGGCTTCACCTCGCAGGCGATGCGGCACGCCTGGTCGGACGCGTCGAAGCGGGTGATCGGGCCTGCGCCCGATTTGGAGGCGAGGATATTGGCCCAAGCGGTCTCGACGTCCGCGCCGAGCGGCGTCACGAGCCCCAATCCGGTTACGACCACGCGGCGCATGGCATTCTCCTGCAACTAGTCAATCTCGGCCGCGAACGGCCCGGAACGGCAAAACGGCCCCCCGAACCCAAGTCAAGCCGGGGCCGGGAAGCCGTCATCTGCCAATCGGCTGGATAAGCCGGGCCGCCCTGCGGGGCGGCCGGCCGATCAGCCCTTGTTGGTCTCGATGTAGGTGATGGCATCCTTGACGGTCGCGATCTTCTCGGCCGCGTCATCGGGGATTTCCACGCCGAACTCTTCCTCGAAAGCCATCACCAGCTCGACGATGTCGAGGCTGTCGGCGCCCAGATCGTCGATGAAGCTGGCTTCCTCGGTCACCTTCTCGGCCTCGACGCCGAGATGCTCGACGACGATCTTCTTAACGCGCTCGGCAGTCTCGCTCATACAATCAACCTTTCCTGCAATTTCTTGGGGCCGCCCTAGCCAAGCGCCGTGGCACTGGCAAGCATGTGTTGTTCCGCATCCGGCCTATCGCCTCCCCGGATCGCTCTGCGCGAACATGGGGGGAGGCGTGATAGGCGATATCCTCAGATCATCGCCATGCCGCCGTTCACGTGCAGCGTCTGCCCCGTGACATAGGATGCTTCCCGGCTGGCCAGATAGACGACGGCGGCAGCGATGTCAGCCCCCTCGCCCAGCTTGCCCGCCGGAATGCGCGCGGTAAGCGCTTCCTTCTGCGCATCCGGCAGCACATCGGTCATGGCCGATGCGATGAAGCCCGGCGCCACGCAATTGACGGTGATGTTGCGGCTCGCCAACTCCTGCGCCAGCGCCTTGGACATGCCGACAAGGCCCGCCTTGGACGCCGCATAATTGGCCTGTCCGGGATTACCCGTGGTGCCGACTACCGAGGTGATCGAGACGACCCGGCCGAAGCGCGCCTTCATCATCGGCTTGGCCGCCGCGCGGACCAGGCGGAAGGCGGCTTCGAGATTGACGGAGATCACCTGATCCCATTCCTCGTCCTTCATCCGCATGGCGAGATTGTCGCGCGTCACGCCCGCATTGTTGACGAGTATGTCGAGCTTGCCCAGCGCCTCGACCGCACGCGGCACCAGCCCGTCGACCGCCGCCGGATCAGAGAGGTCGCACGGCAGGATGACGACATCGCCGCCAATCTCCTCGGCAACCTTCCGGAGCGCCTCCTCGCGCGTGCCGGACAGCGCCACCCGCGCACCCTGCGCGCTCAGCGCCCTGGCGATCGCCGAGCCGATCCCGCCCGACGCGCCCGTCACCAGCGCCGTCATGCCACTAAGGTCGAACATTCTTTCCTGTCCTTTCAAAGTCTTTTCAGAGCGAGGCCACCAGCGCCTCGATATCCGCCATCGTCACCACGCTCGTCGCAGTCGCGTCCGGCGCGATGCGCTTGACCATCGATCCCAATACCTTGCCGCCGAACTCGACGAACTGCGCCACGCCCGCCTCATGCATGGCAGTGACGCTCTCGCGCCAGCGCACCGTACCCGTCACCTGCTGCACCAGAAGCTCGCGGATCCTGTCCGGGGCGGCCACGGGCGCCGCCGTCACATTGGCATAAACGGGAACGAGCGGCGCCCGCAGCGCGGCACCCGCCAGCGCCTCGGCCATCACATCCGCCGCCGGCTGCATCAGCGAGCAATGAAAGGGCGCGGAAACGGGCAGCAGCAGCGCACGCTTGGCGCCCTTGGCCTTGGCGATCTCCATCGCCCGCTCGACCGCCGCCTTGTGGCCGGAAACGACCACCTGCCCCCCGCCATTGTCATTCGCGGCCTCGACCACCTCGCCCTCGGCGGCTTCCTCGACCACCGCCTTGGCTGCATCGAAATCGAGGCCGAGCAGCGCCGCCATCGCGCCCTCGCCCACCGGCACCGCCGCCTGCATCGCCTGGCCGCGCAGCTTCAACAGCTTCGCCGTCGTCGCAAGATCGAGCGCTTCGCCCGCGCACAGCGCCGTATATTCGCCCAGCGAATGGCCCGCGACGAAATCCGCCTTGTCGGCAAGGCGGATGCCGCCTTCCTTCTCCAGCACGCGCAGCGTCGCGATCGCATTGGCCATGATCGCGGGCTGGGCATTTTCGGTCAGCGTCAGGTCGCCCTCGGGCCCTTCGGTCATCAGCCGGAAGAGATGCTGGCCGAGCGCCTCGTCCACCTCCTGGAACACTTCCCGCGCCGCCGGGCTCGCGTCCGCCAGCGCCTTGCCCATGCCGACCGACTGGCTGCCCTGCCCCGGAAATATGAATGCGCGCATGCTGCCCTCTATTGCTGTCGCCGCCCCGGGCGACGGAAAGGCCCGCGCCTAGAATATAGAGAGCCGCAAAGGCAACCCGCGCTTGCTTTCCCGCGCGATTTCCGTCATGAGCGCCGCCGATCGGGTGGAAGCCATGCGCTTTCCGCCCGGTTCTGCATTTGAGACGACAGCCGGAGGGGCGTCCGTGATGGGCACGGCGTCAGCGATCGGCCAACATGAAGGAACGTGGGCACATGGCTCTGTACGAGCACGTGTTTCTCGCGCGTCAGGATCTGGCCCAGGCCCAGGTCGACGCGCTGGCGGAAAACGCCGCCAAGATCGTCGAGGAAGGCAATGGCAAGGTTGTGAAGACCGAGACCTGGGGCCTGCGCGGCCTCGCCTATCGCATCTCGAAGAACCGCAAGGCGCATTATGTGATGCTCGAGATCGACGCGCCGGCCGGCGTCGTCGCCGAGCTGGAGCGCCAGACCGCGATCAACGAAGACGTGATCCGTTACATGACGATCCGCGTCGACGCGCATGAGCAAGGCCCGTCCGCGATAATGCGCCGCAATGAGCGCAGCGAGCGTGATCGCGGCGGCCGTGGCGATCGTGGCGATCGTGGCCCGCGCGGCGATCGTGAGGACCGTCCGCGGCGTGACCGCGACGATCGTGACGCGGCCTGAGGAGACAGATAGACATGGCACGCCCCTTCTTCCGCCGCCGCAAGAGCTGCCCCTTCTCCGCGAAGGATGCTCCCCGGATCGATTATAAGGACGTCCGTCTGCTCCAGGGCTTCGTGTCCGAGCGTGGCAAGATCGTCCCGTCCCGCATCACGGCGGTCTCCGCCAAGAAGCAGCGCGAGCTCGCCAAGGCGATCAAGCGCGCCCGTCATATCGGGCTGCTTCCCTACATCGTTAAGTAAGGAGACCACGGTATGGACGTGATCCTGCTCGAACGCGTCGAAAAGCTGGGCCAGATCGGGGACGTCGTCTCCGTCAAGGCCGGCTTCGCGCGCAACTATCTCCTGCCGCGCAAGAAGGCGCTGCGCGCCAACGAGACCAACAAGAAGGTCTTCGAGGCGAACCGCGCGCAGATCGAGGCGGACAATGCCGCCCGCCGCACGACCGCGCAGGAAGATGCGAAGGGCATTGGCGGCACCACCGTCACGCTCATCCGCCAGGCTTCCAACACCGGCCAGCTCTACGGATCGGTTTCGGCCCGCGACCTCGTCGAAGTGCTCGAAGCCGATGGCCACAAGGTCTCGAAGAGCCAGATCGTGCTCGATCGCCCGATCAAGGCGATCGGTGTGCATGAGGTGAAGATCGTCCTCCACGCCGAAGTGTCGGTCACCATCAAGGTGAACGTCGCCCGCTCGCCCGAAGAGGCCGAGTTGCAGGCGCAGGGTGTGGACGTCATGGCCTCGATGTTCGAGCGTGACGAAGCCGGCTTCACCGAGGAATATGACGCGAACGCCGAGCCCGGCACGATCGCGGTCGAGGAGCCGACCGAAGCGCAGGGCTGATCCCCTCGCCCTTCGCGAAAATGAACACTTCGCGAAAATGAAAAAGGGCCGTCCGGAGCGATCCGGGCGGCCCTTTTCTTGTTCCACCTAATATGCCGCGCCCAGCCTGAGCGCAGCGATTCAACCCAGCCAGAAATCCTCCCAGCCCCGCGAAGCGCGGATCAGGCCGGAACCAGACGGCGCACCCCGCCGATCGAGCGCCAGAATCGCATGCCTCCCAGCAGCGCAAGGCTGACGATCATCATCGCCCATGTCTCGGGCTCGGGAATGGGAGCAGCGACGGCGACGAGCTGCCCGCGAATTTCACCGCCCGGATAGAGCGTGCTGTGCAGGTTGAAATAGCTGGTGCCATTCTGCAGCCCGCCGACCAATGCGTTGCGGGCGCCCTCCACCGTGCCGCCATTCGCGGTGACGAAGGCCGGATTATAGGTCGAGGGATCGAGCAGGTTGAAGGTCCGGGCATAGCTGCCTTCCGTCACGCCGAGCGGAAAATCGGGAAAGGTCGGCACTGCCGTCGCCACGTCCGCATTCGTGCCCAACGGCGCGCAGCAATGGATGTGCGCGGCGGTGCTGCTTCCCGAAAGATTGGCGAAACTGACCCTGATATCCATATTATCGAGTGCGTCGGAAAGCGTCACGACCGCCGTTCCGCTGCCGTTGCTGGCGACCGGCGGAACCTCGTTCGCGCCACTGAGCGTCGTGGAGAAGGCCGATTTCCCGTACGGCCCTCCATAATATCCCCCGTTCGACCCGCCATAGGATCCCCCATAGGATTCCTCATGCGCCAGGGCGCTGGACCCCAAGGTGCTGGCACCAAGCAGGATCACCAGCGCCGTCGTTCTGAAGAGTGCATGGACCATGTCAGCCTCCTTCCAGAAGAACAATCCGCTCGGTCAGGCCAGACAAGACGGCCCATAAGAGAGGACTGACCAAGGGCCACCCGCTTCGCCAGGATTGCTCAGCTTTTCTACATTTCCCCTACTCTGTTTTTACCACAGCAGTCGCCGATCTTTGTTAATTGTAGGATTTATTACCTTACATCTATTCCATAATATGGATGACGTAAGTATCGCGCTTTCCCACCGACCTGCCCGCCATATCCGCGCGGCCGATCCGCCGGAACCACCGCCATCCCTCGCTCATTGACTCGATCTCGCAACGAGGAGGCCTAAGCTCATGGCCGCGCGTGCTTATTGGCAAGGGCAGATCCGTCTGGCGCTGGTTTCGATCCCGGTCGAAATCTATTCCGCCACGAAGAGCGGCGCTTCCATCTCCTTCCGCCAGATCCACGAGCCTTCGGGCAAGCCAGTCAAATATGAAAAGGTCGTGCCCGGCATCGGCCCGGTCGATCCAGAGGAGATCCTCAAGGGCTTCGAATATGCGAAGGGCAATTATGTCCTGCTCGATCAGGGCGAAATCGATGCCGTGAAGCTGGAGAGCAAGAAGACGCTCGAGCTCACCCAATTCGTCGATTATGATGCGATCGACCCCATTTATTACGACAAGCCTTATTATGTCGTGCCGGCGGACGATCTCGCCGAGGAGGCGTTCGTCGTGCTGCGCGAAGCGTTGCGCCGGGCGCGCAAGGTGGGGCTCGGCCAGCTCGCGCTCCGGGGCCGGGAATATGTGGTGAGCCTGAAGCCCTGCGGACGCGGGCTTGTCCTCGAAACGCTGCGCTATGCCGATGAGGTCAGCAAGGCATCCGCCTATTTCCACGACATTCCCGATATGAAGCCGGAAGAGGATCTGCTCGATCTCGCCACCACGCTGATCGAGAAGAAGACGGGCAGCTTCGATGCCTCCGAATTTCATGATCGCTATATCGATGCGCTGAAGTCGCTGATCGAGCGCAAGAAAAAGGGCCGGACAATCGAGGCGGAGGAGGAGCCCGCCCCCGCCTCGCGCGGATCGAATGTCGTCGATCTGATGGCCGCGCTCAAGAAATCGCTCGAAAGGCCGGGTACCGCCGAGACGAGAACGCCCGCGAGGAGATCGACCACGAAGAAGGCCGCCTCGCCCCGCAAACCGGCGCCCCGGAAGCGCGCATGATCGCCCGCTTCCTCCTTCCGTCGCCCCTGCTCGGCTTCCCATCCAACTCCTATTTTGATGGGGCCTACAGGCAGGGGCCTATATCTCTCTTCAGGCAAGCCGATGGAGATCCGGGCCCCTGCGACGGGAGGGGGAGCTGATGGCCAGCTCCGATCCCCTCGCCGCCTATAATGCCAAGCGCGACTTCGCGAAGACCGCCGAGCCCGCCGGCAAGGCTGCACGCGGCAAGGCCGGCAATATCTTCCTGGTCCAGAAGCATGACGCCACCCGGCTTCATTATGATTTCCGGCTCGAACTGGATGGGGTGCTGAAAAGCTGGGCGATCACGCGCGGCCCCAGCCCCGATCCCGCCGACAAGCGGCTCGCGGTGCGCACCGAGGACCATCCGCTCGCTTATGCCGATTTCGAAGGCACCATTCCCAAGGGCGAATATGGCGGCGGCACGGTGATGCTGTGGGATCGCGGCACATGGGCCCCGGTTGCCGGCAAGGACCCGCATGAGACTTTGGAGGAGGGGCATCTCCACTTCATGCTCGATGGCGAGCGGATGAAGGGCGAATGGCTGCTCGTCCGGATGAAGCCGCGGCCCGGCGAGAAGCATGAGAATTGGCTGCTGCGCAAGGTGGCGGACAAACATGCCGGCGCCTCGGGCGCGCTCGTCGACCGGGCGATCAACAGCATCGCCACCGGCCGGACGATGGCGGAAATTGCCGAAGGCAAAAAGACACCTGCGAAAGCCAGGCAGCGGCGGAAGGGGAATAGCACCGCCTTCCCCGCCTTCCGTCCGCCCCAGCTCGCCACGCTCGTCGACAGCGTGCCCACCGGGTCCGGCTGGCTCCATGAGCTGAAATATGACGGCTATCGCTGTCTTCTCGCCGTCGCCGGGGGCAAGGCCAAGGCCTATACCCGCACCGGGCTCGACTGGTCGGATCGCTTCGCGGCCATCGTCGATGCGGCGACGCGGACCATCCCCGGATCGGCGCTGATCGACGGCGAAGTGGTCGCGATGGACGAAAAAGGCCATCCGAGCTTCCAGACATTGCAGAATGCGATGAAGCAGGGCGGCGCGCTCCGCTTCTTCGCCTTCGATCTGCTCGAACAGGATGGAGAGGATCTTACCGAGCTTCCCAATATCGAGCGAAAACGAAGGCTTGCCGTCCTTCTCTCCAACGCCTCCGAGCCGATCGCCTATTCCGATCATGTCGCCGGCAACGGCGAAAAGCTGTTCCGCGAACTCTGTCGCGAGGGCTTTGAGGGGATCATCTCGAAACGCGCCGACGCCCCCTATCGCAGCCGCCGCAGCCAGGCCTGGCTCAAGATAAAATGTCTTCAAAGACAAGAATTTATCATCATAGGCTGGACGGAAAGCGAGCGTCGCTCCGGCTTCCGCTCCCTCCTCCTCGGGATAAATGAGCATCATAAGCTGCGCTATGCCGGCAAGGTCGGCACCGGCTTCGATTCCGCTACGATCGCGATGCTGACGGAACGGCTCCGCCCTCTGGAACGCAAGACCCCTCCGGCCGAAGTGCCCCGCACCGCCGCACGCGACGCGCATTGGGTGAAGCCGGGCCTCGTCGCCGAAATCGCTTATGCCGAAATCACCCAGGACGGCGTGCTCCGCCATCCGAGCTTCCTCGGCCTGCGCGAGGACAAGCCGGCGCGGGAGGTGGTGGCGGAAAAGCCCCAGCCGGTCCTGCCGGTCATGATCAGCAATCCCGATCGCATCATCTTCCCCGAAGCCAGCATCACCAAGGGCGAGCTCGCTGCTTACTATGCCCGGCTTGCCGATCCGCTGCTCAAATGGCTGGCCGATCGGCCGGTAAGCCTCGTCCGCTGCCCGCAGGGACGCGCCAAACATTGTTTCTTCCAGCGGCACGATGCCGGCAGCTTCGGCGATCGGGTCCGTCAGGTCATGGTCCGCGAGAAGGACGGAAAGAGCGAACCCTATCTCTATGTCGACAGCGCCGAAGGGATGCTCGCCTGCGTGCAGATGGGCACGATCGAATTTCATGGCTGGGGATCGAAGGTCGATGCGATCGAGCGGCCGGATCGCATGGTGCTCGATCTCGATCCCGACGAAGGGCTCGGCTTCGGGCGCGTGCGCGATGCCGCCTTTCACCTGCGCGACATATTGGCCGAAATGGGCCTGCTCTCCTGGCCGATGCTGACGGGCGGCAAGGGCATCCATGTCGTGGTCCCGCTCGACGCCGGCGCGGAATGGCCGGCGGTCAAGGATTTTGCCAGCCGTTTCGCCAAGGCGATCGCAGCCGCGCATCCCGAACGCTTCACCGCGAATATGAAGAAGGCCAGACGGCACGGCCGCATCTTCCTCGACTGGATGCGCAACCAGCGCGGGGCGAGCGCAATCCTGCCCTATGCCGCGCGCGCCCGCGCCAATGCCCCCGTCGCTGCCCCGCTCAGCTGGGACGAGCTGCACGAGACGGACCGGGCATCGCGCTTCACCATCGCCGATGCGGAAGAATTGCTGGACCGTGCCGGATCGGATGCGCTGAAGGACTGGGCCGTCGCCGCCCAGCCGCTGCCCGACTATTAATTAATAGCCCATCAACGCGAGCACCTCGCGCCGGCTACGCTCATCGTCGCGGAACACGCCCATCATGCGGCTCGTCGTCATGGCGACGCCGGGCGTGCGCACGCCGCGCGCCGTCATGCAACCATGGCTCGCTTCGATCACGACGGCGACGCCGAGCGGATTGAGATGATCCCAGATGCAGTCCGCCACCTGCGCCGTCAGCCGCTCCTGCACCTGCAGCCGCCGGGCGAAACCATGCAGCACGCGGGCGAGCTTCGAAATGCCGACCACCCGGTCGCGCGGCAGATAGGCGATCGCCGCCTTGCCGACGATCGGCGCCATATGATGCTCGCAATGCGACTGGAAGGGTATGTCGCGCAGCAGCACGATCTCGTCATAGCCGCCCACTTCCTCGAAGGTGCGGCTGAGATGGAGCGCGGGATCGCTCTCATAGCCCTGGCAATATTCCTTCCACGCCCGCGCCACGCGCTTGGGCGTGTCGAGCAGCCCCTCGCGATCGGGATCCTCGCCCGACCAGCGCAGCAGCGTGCGGATCGCGTCTTCCACATATTCCGGCACGGGAATCTTCGGGGTGGGGGCGACGAGATCGCCGTCCTCCGGCTCGGGGCATCCGCTCATGGCACTCCAATCGCTCTACGGTCGACCGGCTCATAGACGGCGATCGAGCGTATCGGAACCCTCGGAAGATCATGACGGAATAGGATGGCGAACCGCACGGACGGGCCCGCAGCACCATTCCAGCCTTTTTGGTGCCCCTGGCCGGGCTCGAACCAGCACTCCTTTCGGAACCCGATTTTGAGTCGGGCGCGTCTACCAATTTCACCACAGGGGCACGCGGCGGCATGCCTAGCCCAGCCGAACGGCCGTAGCAACCATGCATCAATTGACCGGCGCGCGCCGCCTATAGCTCAGCGCCTCCGCCACATGGACGCGCCGGACCTCGTCCGATCCGGCAAGGTCCGCGATCGTGCGACTCGTCCTCAACACCCGATGATAGCCGCGCGCGGACAGGCGCATCGCCTCCGCCGCCTGGGCGAGCAGCTTGCGGCCCGGCTCGTCGAGAGTCGCCACCGCATCGAGCAGCGCGCCGTCCGCCTCGGCATTGGTGCGGATGCCATGGCCATCATAGCGCGCCGTCTGGATGTCGCGGGCCGCCTTCACCCGTGCCGCGACTTCGGCGGAACCCTCGGCGGGCGGGGGCAGGACGAGATCGGCGGCGGTGACGGCGGCGACCTCCACATGAAGGTCGATACGATCGAGCAGCGGCCCGGAAACCTTCGCCTGATAATCGGCGGCGCAGCGTGGCGCGCGGGCACAGGCAAGCGCGGGATCGCCGAGATGGCCGCAGCGGCACGGGTTCATCGCCGCGATAAGCTGGACCCGCGCCGGAAAGGTGACATGGGCATTGGCGCGCGCGACCGAGACGCGCCCCGTCTCGAGCGGCTGGCGCAGCGAATCAAGCACGGCGCGCTGGAATTCGGGCAGCTCGTCCAGGAACAGCACGCCGAGATGGGCAAGGCTCACCTCGCCTGGCCGCGCCTTCGCCCCACCCCCGACCAGTGCCGCCATCGAGGCCGAATGATGCGGGCTGCGGAACGGACGCGTGCGGACCAGCCGCCCTTCCTGCAACGTGCCCGCCACCGACGCCACCATCGACACTTCGAGCGCCTCGGCGGGCGTAAGTTCCGGCAATATGCCGGGAAGGCAGGCGGCCATCAGCGACTTGCCCGCGCCTGGGGGACCGGCCATCAGCAGATTATGTCCGCCGGCCGCCGCGATCTCGAGCGCGCGCTTGGCGCTTTCCTGCCCCTTCACCTGCCGGAGATCGGGTCCGGCGGCAGGCGGATCGGCCATCTCCATCGCGGGTGGCGGCAACTGCATTCCGCCACGGAAATGATTGAGCAGCGACACTATGTCCGGCGCTGCGACCACCTCGATCGTGCCGGCCCAGGCGGCTTCGGGGCCCTGTGCCGCAGGACAGAGCAGGCCCAGCTCTCGCTCCGACGCATTGAGCGCCGCGAGCAGCACGCCCGGCGACGGCGCCAGCCGTCCGTCGAGCCCGAGTTCGCCCACCGCGACATAGGATGCCAGCGTCTCCGCATCGATCACGCCCATCGCGCCGAGCAGGCCGAGCGCGATCGGCAGATCATAATGCGATCCTTCCTTGGGCAGATCGGCGGGCGACAGGTTCACCGTGATCCGCTTCGGCGGCAGAGCGAGTCCGATCGCGGCAAGCGCGCCGCGCACCCGTTCCCGGCTTTCGGCGACCGCCTTGTCCGGCAGCCCCACGATGATGAAGGCGGGCAGGCCGGGCGTGACCTGGACCTGCACCTCGACGGCGCGTGCCTCCAACCCCAGAAACGCCACTGTGGATATATGCGCGACCATGAACGCTCCCTGGAGGCGATGTTTGCCGCCCGGCCGGAGCGATGTCGAGACGAAAGCAGGATTTTCGTGGACCAACGGAAGCAATCCGCAAGAAAGCATTAACCTATTAAGTCCAGGGTCGAGCGGCCGATCATTTCGACGGATGGACGAGGAGCAGTCAGAATGGCGTCGTTGCTGGGCCCGGTCGCAATGGCTGTTTTCGGCCTGCTGCTTATCGGCTTCGGCATCGTCTCGGTCAGGAAAGACGATTGGGGCTCGGCCCTGGTCGCATTCGTGCTGGCGATGGCCGCGTTCGGATCGTCCGCCCAGGTCTGACCCGCGCGAAAATCCTCCGGCCGCGCCGTCTTGCGGAGGCGGAGGCGGAACGCCACATCCCGGCGATGAATCTTCGAGCAAGCTGGCGTGCCGCAGGACGCAACGAGACGGTCAGGCTCTGCCTGTTCCTGCTCGGCTGCCTGCTAATCGTCGTGACGCCGGCGGTGGCGATCCTTCCGGGCCCCGGCGGCATCTTCACATTCGCCGGCGGTCTGGCGCTGGCGCTGCGCAATTCGGCCTGGGCGAAGCGGCGATATGTGGAGATCAAGCGGCGCTGGCCGAAGATCGGCTCCTGGTGCGACTGGGGATTGAGGCGGCGCAGCGCCAAACGGCGCGGCAAGCTCGTCCGGACAGCAAAGGGCAAGTCGGATTGACTTTCGGCGGCTCTTTGCCTATCCGCGCCCCCACAGCGGCCGCCGTGCATTCGGCGGCCCTTTTCTATTCCGGTTTTGAGGTAATTAGCAATGAAGCGCACTTTCCAGCCGAGCAACCTCGTGCGCAAGCGTCGTCACGGCTTCCGTGCACGCAGCGCGACGCCCGGCGGCCGCAAGGTCCTCGCCGCCCGCCGCGCGCGTGGCCGCAAGACGCTTTCGGCCTGAGTCACGCCACTCCCACAGGCGCCGGACGAGGCGCTGACGTGCGGACGCTCGACCGACGCGCCGACTTTCTGGCGGCGAACGCGGGCAAGCGTGCGCCCATGCCGGGATTCGTCCTGCTCGTGCGCGAGCGGGGCGATGGCGACGACGCCAAGCGCGTCGGCTATACGGTCACCAAGAAGATCGGCAAGGCGGTCGTCCGCAATCGGATGAAGCGTCGCCTGCGCGCGCTTGCGCGCGAAATCCTGCCGCAGGAAGGCGTCGCCGGCGCCGATCATGTGCTGATCGGCCGCCCGGGCGGCATCGAGCGCGATTTCGATTCGCTGCGTCACGAACTTTCGAAGGCGCTCCGCAAGGTGCGCCGATGATCGCCCGCGCGCTGATCCTGCTCGCCAAGGCATGGCAGCGCGGCCCTTCCGCGATCCTGCCGCCCAATTGCCGCTACATGCCCTCCTGCTCGACCTATGCGATCGAGGCGCTCTCGCGCTATGGGGCGGCGAAAGGCGGCTGGCTTGCCGCCAGACGAATCCTGCGATGCCATCCCTGGGGTGGGCATGGCATCGATCCTGTACCTTGATCCGGGGGAATTTCTGACGTGGAGAACCAGCGCAACCTGATCCTCGCGATCGTGCTGTCGGCGCTCGTGCTGCTGGGCTGGACCCTCTTGTCCGATCGCTTCCTGCCGACCGCCAATCCCCCGTCCACCAAGGTGGTGGACGGCAAGGTCGTGCCGCTGCCCCAGCCGGAAGCGCTGCCTGCCGCCCCCACCATCCGTGATCGCGCGGTGGTGATCGCGGATACGCCGCGCGTGCGGATCGAAACGCCGCGCCTCGCCGGCTCGATCAACCTGAAGGGCGCGCGCATCGACGATCTGGTGCTCAGCACCTACAAGGAAACGATCGCCAAGGATTCGAAGCCCGTTCGCCTGCTCTCGCCGGGCGGCGCGCCCGACGCCTATTTCACCGGCTTCGGCTGGACGGGCGACGGCGTGACGCTGCCGGGGCCGGACACCGTCTGGCAGGCGAGCGGCGACGTCCTGGCACCGGGCAAGCCCGTGACGCTTAACTGGGCCAATGGCCGGGGCCAGCGCTTCCAGATCCTGCTGGAAGTCGATCCCAGCTATATGTTCACCGTGCGCCAGACGGTCGGCAATGGCGGCACCGGCGCGATCGCGGTGAAGCCCTATGCGCTCGTCAGCCGCGTCGGCCACAGCAAGGATCCCGATAGCTGGACGATGCACACCGGCCCGATCGGCACGTTCAACGGCAGCGCCAATTATGGCATCAATTTCAAGGACCTCGACGAGGATCCGGCGGGCGAGCGTTTCTCGACCACCGGCGGCTGGCTGGGCTTCGGCGACAAATATTGGCTGACCGCGCTGATCCCGGACCAGCGCAGCACGGTGGATGCCGGCTTCCGTGGCGGCGAGAGCCAGCGCTATCAGGCCGATATCGCCTCCGCCGCCACGATCATTCCCGCAGGCAAGGCCGTCACCACCACCACGCGTTTCTTCGCCGGCGCCAAGGAAGTGGCGCTGCTCGACGGCTATGAGAAGAGCCTCGGCATCTCGCAGCTCGACAAGGCGATCGACTGGGGCTGGTTCTACTGGTTCGAAAAGCCGATCTTCTACCTGCTCGACTGGCTGTTCCGCATGGTCGGCAATTTTGGCGTGGCGATCATCCTGCTCACCTGCATCGTGCGCGGCCTGATGTTCCCGATCGCGCAGAAGCAGTTCGCCTCCATGGCCGCGATGCGCGTCGTGCAGCCCAAGATGAAGGCGCTGCAGGAGAAATATAAGGACGACAAGCAGCGCCTCCAGCAGGAGATGCTGAAGCTCTATCAGGAAGAGAAGGTCAATCCGCTCGCGGGCTGCCTGCCGATCCTGCTGCAGATCCCGATCTTCTACGCGCTCTACAAGGTGCTGATGCTGACGATCGAGATGCGTCACCAGCCCTTCGCGCTGTGGATCAAGGATCTGTCCGCGCCCGATCCGCTGACGCCGCTCAACCTGTTCGGCCTGATCGACTGGGCGCCGCCGCAATTCATCGCGATCGGCGTGCTGCCGATCCTGCTGGGCGTGACCATGTATTATCAGTTCAAGCTCAACCCGCAGCAGATGGATCCGGTGCAGCAGCAGGTGTTCAGCATCATGCCGTGGATCTTCATGTTCATCATGGCGGGCTATGCGACGGGCCTGGTGCTCTACTGGTGCGCGTCGAACATCCTCACGATCGCGCAGCAGAAATGGCTCTACAGCCGCCATCCGGCGCTGAAGGCCGCCGCGCCGGCCGCACCCAAATGAGCGTCTATGACGAAGAGGCGCTGGAGATCGCCCGGCGCCTCTTCGCCGGGCCGATCGGCTTCCTGAAATCCGCGCCCGACCTCAAATTTCTGCCCGATCCGGACGTGCCGGAAGTGGCCTTTGCCGGCCGCTCCAATGTCGGCAAGTCGTCGCTCCTGAACGCGCTCGCCAACCGCAACGGCCTTGCGCGCACCTCCAACACGCCGGGGCGCACGCAGGAACTCAACTTCTTCGACATCGGCGAGCCGCCCGTGTTCCGGCTGGTCGACATGCCCGGCTATGGCTTTGCCAAGGCGCCCAAGGACATGGTCCGCAAATGGCGTTTCCTCGTGAACGACTTTTTGCGCGGCCGTGCCGTCCTCAAGCGCACGCTGGTGCTGATCGACAGCCGCCACGGCATCAAGGATGTCGATCGCGACATCATGAAGATGCTCGATGAGGCGGCCGTCTCCTATCGCCTCGTGCTCACCAAGGCGGACAAGGTGAAGGCGAGCGATCTCGCCGCGACCAAGGCCAGCGTCGCCGCCGAGGCGCGCACCCATGTCGCGGCGCATCCCGACATACTCGTCACCTCGAGCGAGAAGGGCATGGGGATAGCCGAGCTGCGCGCGGCCGTCCTCGAAGCGATCGGCTAGACTTCGCGCCCTGCCCCTTTAAAGCGACCTTGCGGCCGGAGTCGCGACGACGAACAAGGCAAGTGCATGCTCAAGCTCTTCATCGGCAACAAGGCTTATTCCTCCTGGTCGCTGCGCGGCTGGCTCGCGGTGAAGCAGTCGGGCCTGCCGTTCGAGGAGGTCGTCGTTCCGCTCTATGACGAGGAATGGGACCGGCGCCGCGCGGGCGACGAGTTCGCGCCCTCATCGGGCAAGGTGCCGATCCTGTGGGATGACGAGGCGGTGGTGTGGGACAGCCTCGCCATCGTCGAATATCTCGCCGACAAGGTCGGCCGCGACCGTTTCTGGCCGGAGGACAATGCCGCCCGCGCCATGGCCCGCTCGATGGCGGCGGAGATGCATTCGAGCTTCGCCAACCTGCGCCGCGAATGCTCGATGAACGTGCGCCGCCACTATCCGGAGCGGCAGCTTTCCGATGAGACGATGGCGGACATCGCCCGCATCGTGAGCCTGTGGGCGGAGGCGCGGGCGCGCTTCGGCGGGACGGGCGACTTTCTGTTCGGCGATTTCAGCGCGGCGGACATCATGTTCGCACCCATCGTGACGCGCTTCGTCACCTATTCGGTATCCCTGCCGCATTTCGCCGCCAATTATGGCGCTGCGGTGCTGGCACATCCCTGGATGGTGGAATGGCTCGCCGCCGCGCAGGAGGAACCCTGGATCATCGAAAAGTTCGAGCAGCCCACCCAATAAGGCTCAATAAGGCGTGCCGTCGCGATGCGCATAGCGTTGCGTCGCTCCGTCGAGATAGAGGTCGATATCGGGATAGTGGCAGGCGGATGCGGCGGGCCGGCCGATCGCGATGAAGACGCATGGGCGCTCGCCCTCGTTCACGAGATGATGCGCATTGGCCTTGCCCTTGGGAAAGGCGGCGCAGTCGCCCGCGCGCATGACGACGCGGCTCCCCTCCTCGACCAACACCGCCTCACCCGAGAGCATGACGACAAACTCGTCCTCCCCCTCATGCCAGTGCCGCTGGCTGGACCATGCGCCGGGCTCGAGCGTCACATGCGTGACGCCGAAATCCTCGAGACCGGCGCCGGGCCCGAGCCGGCGATACCTGCGCCCGGCAACATCCGCCGAATAAGGCGCCGGATAGCCCGTCCGGTTGGTCAGCGGAAAAGCATCGAGATCGAGCTTGGGCATGGCAGGCTCCGGCTAGGCAAAGCAGGCAGGCGACGCTAGGCGACGGCCATGTCCACCACAACCGATCCCATCGCCCTCACACAAAGGCTGATCGCCTGCCCCAGCGTCACCCCCGCCGATGCCGGCGCCATGGCGGTGATCGAGGCGGCCCTGACGGGGATCGGCTTCACCGTCCATCGCTTTGCCGCGGGCGAGGCGCCCGACGGGCCCGTCGAGAATCTCTTCGCGACGCGCGGAGAGGGCGGAACGCATCTCGCCTTTGCAGGCCATAGCGATGTCGTGCCCCCCGGCCCCGGCTGGACGAGCGATCCCTTCACGGCGACGATCCGGGGCGACCTGCTCTATGGGCGCGGCGCGGTCGACATGAAGGGCGCGGTGGCGGCCTTCATCGCGGCGGCCGCGCGCGTGCCGGACCATGACGGCACGATCAGCCTGATCATCACCGGCGACGAGGAAGGCCCTGCCACTTTCGGCACGGTCGCGCTGATGGACTGGATGGCCGAGCGCGGGATCAGGCCGGACCTGATCTTGGTGGGCGAGCCCACCTCGTCCGCTAGGCTGGGCGACATGATCAAGATCGGCCGGCGCGGTTCGGTCAATATGTGGATCGAGGTGCCGGGCACGCAGGGCCATGTCGCCTATCCCCATCTCGCACAAAATCCCATCCCGCCGCTCGTCGCCGCGCTGAACGAACTTGCGGCGCTGACGCTCGACGAGGGCACGGACTGGTTCCAGCCGTCAAATCTGCAAATCACCGACCTCCATGTTGGCAATGGCGCGACCAATGTGATCCCCGGCGGCGCGCGCGCGCGGATCAACATCCGTTTCAACGATCTTCATCGTGGCGAGGCCCTTGTCGCCCGCGTGCGCGAGATCGTCGCGCGCCATACGCCGGACGCGACCGTCACCGCCAAAATATCGGGGGAAGCCTTCCTCACGCCACCCGGCGCGCTTTCGGAGATGGTTTCCGCCGCGATCCACCGCATCACCGGCCTGACGCCCGAGCTTTCCACCAGCGGCGGCACATCCGACGCGCGTTTCCTCTCGAAACTCTGTCCGGTGGTCGAATTCGGCCTGACCAACGCGACGATGCACAAGCTGGACGAGGCGGTGGCGCTCGCCGATCTGGAAGCGCTGACCGAAATCTACGTCGAGATCATCCGCTCCGCTTGCGCCTGAGGATGATGTAGAGCGCGCCCGCGCCGCCATGGCGCGGATGCGCGTTGCGGACCGCGGCGATGCGCGCGGCATGGCGCGATCCGGCCAGCCAGTCGCCGATCGAAGCGCGAATCAGGCCACGCCTGGCGGTGCCGTCGCGATCCGCGCGCGGCGGCCGACCCGTCACCAGCAGCAAGATGCGGATATCGTCCGCCAGCGCATCCGCCAGCCCCTGTTCGAGCGCGATATGCGCGCTCGCCAGCGTATGGCCGTGGAGATCGATCGTCCGATCCGGCGCGACGATGCCGCGCCGCAATCGCCGGTCCCATCCGCCGTCGAGCGTCTCGCCGGGCCGATTCGGCTTGGGCTTGGCAGGGGCATTTACGGGCGTCGACCGATCCGGATCGAGACGCACCGGCCGGGAAGGCTGGGGCAACGCCAGATCGTGCGCCGGGGCGGATTTGCCCAGCGGACGCACCGTCGCCGTCACCTGCGCCCAGAGCGCCTGTTCGTCAGGGCCGAGCCGCCGTCCCGCCATCGCCGTTCAATCGCGCAATCGTGCCAAGCGGCAGCAGCAGCAGCGCCTGCCCCCGGCCGGACATGCCCCCCGCAATCCACCGCGCCTCATCGCCCGCGCCCCAGAAAGTATCGAAACGATTGGCGCCCTTGATCGCGCCCCCGGTGTCCTGTGCGACCCACAGACCCGACGCCTCGGGCCGGTCGAGCGTCAGCAGGACGGGCGCGCCGAGCGGCACGAAAGCGGGATCGGCGGCGACGGTCGACCGCCCCGCAACGGGCACGCCGAGCGCGCCGAGCGGACCCGACCCGTTCAGCTCGCGAAAGAAGACGAAGCTCCTATTCTCGCGCATGATCGCGCGGCCTTCATCGGGATGCGCGCGCAAATAGGCCATGATGCCCTGCATCGATGCCTGGCCGGGCGCGAGCAGGCCGCGTTCGCGCATCAGCTTGCCGATGCCGCTATAATCCCGCCCATTCTGGCCATCATAGCCGATCCGCATCACCTGCCCGTCAGGCAGCCTGAGCCGTCCGGAGCCCTGGACCTGCAGGAAAAAGAATTCGACGGGATCGGCCACCCAGGCGAGCTCCAGCCCCCTGCCCGCCAGCACCCCATCCTCGATCGCGGCACGATCATGATAGGGAATGAGCTTCCCCCGATCGACCCGGCCGCGCACGCGCTTGCCCTTCAGCGCATCGGAGAAGAGACCGAGATCGGCCTCCACCATATCCGAGGGCAACCGGTAGACGGGCACCTCATAGCCCGGCTGGCGTGTTCGCGAGCCGAGAATCTCCGGCTCATAATAGCCGGTGGCGAAAGCCCTGCCGTCGCCGATCCGGGCGGTCTCGAAATGGCGCGCGAAGAAGCCGATGGCATCGGCATTCGGCCATGCGGATGCTGCGGCGCAGACGGCGGCCCAGTCCTCCGCGCGAGTCAGGCCGCTCGGATCATTGCGCGTCACCAGTGCAGGACAGGAGACACGAAAGGCGGAAAGCGCCGCTTCGGCGCGCACGGACGTCAGGCCGAGCTGGGTGATGGAGGGGCCGGGCGAGACGCCCGCCGCCACGGCATTGGCGATCGCTGGGGCAGGCTTCGGCGCAACGGGAGAAGGCTGTTCCGCTCCTTCGACGACGCCTCGTGGCGTCGTCGCACAGGCGGACAGCGCAGCCGCGGCGATGAGCGCCGCGACGCCATGGCGGCGGATCACGCCGCCTCGTCGGTTTCGACCAGGACCCAGTTCGGATCGTCGGCGCGGACGTGGCGGCTGAACGTCCACACATCATGCGTCGGCACGGCGTCGGTCAGGGAACCGGCGATCACATTGCCGTCCGCATCGCGCGTCACCGCGGCGATATCGGCATCGAAGCGCACCGTGACGAGCGCCATCTGCCCGTCGAGCCGCGCTTCCTCGATGATGGCACGCTCGATCGCGATCAGCCGGTTGTCGAGCACATGGCCCGCCGCCTTGCGCTCGGCGATCGCCGCGGAAAAATCGGTCCGCACGCTGCCGTCGACGAAACGGGCGAGTTCCTCCTCGTCCCCGCGCCAGAAGGCCTCGAGAATCATGCGATAGGCGGCCTGCGCGCCTTCGAGAAAACGAGCCGCGTCGAACTGCGGATCGGCCGCGGCGATGGCGCGCAGGCCGTTGGCGGCGCCCGATGCGGCGAGCATTTCCTGCCCGGCGGGAGACTGCGTCATGAAATCGGCGGGAGCGCGCGACGTGGAAGAAGCAGACGCCTGCGCCTCGACCGGCTTGGCAAGCGGCTGCTCATGCCCGGTGCGCCGGCCGAGGACACTCCACAGCCGGAGCCCCACGAACACGAACACCATAGCGAGAAGGATGATCTCGAACACCGGGCCTCCAGATATTATCATCCGCTACATAAGCATGACAGGGACGAGTTTCAAATGGCACGAGGCCAAAGCCCGCGCGCAGGGCGCAATCCTCCGCCCATTGCCCTGTTCCCCGGCCGGTGCTAGCCCGCAGCGGTCCGGCCCCGATGCGGCCGCATTCCTTTCCAAACCGAGGTTGAAGTCACATGGCCGAAGAAGAAGGCACGATCGACGCGGGCGTTACCCAGCCCAACGGCCAGGATGAAGGCCCGCAGGTCGGCATGCTCGCGCAATATGTGAAGGATCTTTCCTTCGAAAATCCCAATGCGCCGATGGTCTATCAGTGGCAGGAACAGCCGCAGATCGACGTGCAGTTCAACATCGGATCGAACGTCGTGGGCGAGGATGTCTACGAAGTCTCGCTGAAGATCGACGCGCGCGCCGTGGTGAACGGGCAGACCGCCTTCGCGGTCGAGCTGGTCTATGCCGGCCTGTTCGGCATTCGCAACGTGCCGGCCGAGCAGATCCAGCCCTTCCTTTTCGCCGAAGCGCCGCGCCTGCTCTTCCCCTTCGCGCGCCGGATCGTCTCCGATGCGGTCCGCGACGGCAATTTCCCGCCGCTGATGCTCGAACCGATCGACTTCGCCTCGCTCTATCTGCAGCAGGCCCAGCAGGCGCAGGAGCTCGCGACGGGCGAAACGGCCGGCCAGGCGTAATATTGACCCCGTAGATCAAGCCGTTCGTGTCGAGCGAAGCCGAGACATCTACGCAACGTGCCTCGGCCTCGCCCGGCACGAACGGAGCTTTCGTGAATCTTGTCAGGGCGACCGCGACGATCGGCGGGCTGACGCTGATCAGCCGCATTCTCGGCTTCGCGCGCGACATGCTGATGGCGCGCTTCGTCGGCGCCGGCTTCGCGTCGGATGCCTTCCTGATCGCCTTCCGCCTGCCCAATCTGTTCCGCGCGCTCTTTGCCGAGGGCGCCTTTGCATCCGCCTTCGTGCCGATGTTCAACCGCAAGGTAGGCCGCGACGGCGAGAATCTGGCGGCAGGCATCAGCTTCGCGGACGAGGTGCTGTCCGTCCTGCTGCCCGTGCTGATCCTGTTCACCGGGCTGATGATGGCGCTCGCAGGCCCCGTCGTCTGGGCGATGACGGGCGGCTTCCATGACGGCACCGCGCAGAAATTCGCGCTGGCGACCGAATTCACACGGATCACCTTTCCCTATCTGCCGCTGATCTCGCTCGTCTCGCTGCTCGGCGGCATATTGAACTCGGTCAACCGCTTCTGGGTGAATGCGGCGGCGCCCATATTGCTCAACATCTGCCTGATCGCGGGGCTGCTCTTCTTCCGGGGGCAGGACGACATCGACACGGCGCGCACGCAGGCGATCGCCGTCACCCTGTCGGGCGTGCTCCAGCTCGCCTGGCTGATCTGGGCGTGCCGGCAAGCCGGGATCGTGCTCAGGTTGCGCCGTCCACGCCTTTCTCCCCAGGTGAAGGAGTTGCTGCGCGTCATCGGCCCCGCGGCGCTGGGCGCGGGCGCGGTGCAGTTCAACCTGCTGATCTCCACCTCGCTCGCCGCACGCTTCCTGCGCGAAGGTTCGGTCTCCTATATCTATTATGCCGATCGGCTGAACCAGTTGCCGCTGGGCCTGATCGGCATCGGCGTAGGCACGGCGATGCTGCCCGCCCTCTCCCGCCAGATCGGCGGCGGGGACGACAAGGCCGCGCTCCATACGCAGAACCGGGCGATCGAGCTCGTCCTTCTGCTCACCTTGCCTGCCTTCGCGGCGCTGATGGTATCGGCCACGCCGATCATCCGCGGGCTGCTCCAGCATGGCGAATTCAGCGCGGACGACACGATCGCGACGGCCAATGCGCTCGCCTTCTTCTCGATCGGCCTGCCCGCCTATGTGCTGATCAAGGTGCTCACCCCCGGCTTCTATGCCCGGGCGGACACCAAGACGCCGGTCAGGATCGCGCTGGTCGCGATGCTGGTGAACCTGATCCTCAACCTGATCCTGATCTGGCCGATGGCGCATGTCGGGCTGGCGTTGTCCACGGCCGTTTCCGCCTGGGTGAATGCGGGCCTGCTCTACTGGACGCTCCATCGTCGCCGGCATTTTTCGGTGGATGCGCGGCTGAAGCGCAGCGCGGTCCGGCTGGGCGGCGCGACGCTGATCATGACGGCCCTGCTCTTCGCGCTCAATCCTCTGGTCGATCCGATGATGGCGCGCGGTCTGGAATTGCGCGTGGCGGGCCTGGCCCTGCTGATGGGCGCGGGCGCCGCCGCCTATTTCGGCGCGGCCTTCCTGCTCGGCGCCTTCCGGCTGGCGGATCTCAAGACGCAACTTCGCCGCAAGGCTTGACCGGAGCGCCGCACTCCGCAACAGGCCATGGCCATGAACAAGCGCGTCGTATCGGGCATCCAGCCCACCGGAAATCTTCATCTGGGCAATTATCTGGGTGCCATCCGCAACTGGGTGCGCATGCAGGAGGAGAATGAGTGCCTGTTCTTCCTGGCGGACCTGCACGCGATCACCGTCCATAACGATCCGGCGACGCTGCGCGGCAACATCCGCGAAATGGCGGCGACGGTGCTGGCGGCGGGGATCGATCCGGCGCGCTCCATCCTCTTCCGCCAGGCGCATGTGCCGGCCCATGCCGAGCTGTGCTGGCTGCTGAACGGCACCGCGCGGATCGGCTGGCTCAATCGCATGACCCAGTTCAAGGAGAAGTCGGGCAAGAACCGGGAGGGGGCGAGCGTCGGCCTCTATGCCTATCCGGTGCTGCAGGCGGCGGACATTCTCGCCTATCAGGCGACGCATGTTCCGGTGGGCGAGGACCAGAAACAGCATCTGGAGCTGGCGCGCGATATCGCGACCAAGTTCAATACCGATTTCGGAATCGAGCTGTTCATGCTGCCCGAACCGATCATCCCGCCGGCGGCGGCGCGGATCATGTCGCTGCGCGACGGGACGGCCAAGATGTCCAAATCCGACCCTTCGGACATGAGCCGGATCAACCTGACCGACGATGCGGACATGATCATGCAGAAGATCCGCAAGGCCAAGACCGATCCCGAGCCGCTGCCCGAAGATCCGGCGGAGCTGGAGGGACGGCCCGAGGCGCGCAATCTGGTGGGAATCGCGGCGGCGCTGACCGACCGGACGCCCGCCGAGGTGCTGGCCGAACATGGCGGCCAGGGCTTCGGACAGTTCAAGCCGATGCTGGGCGAGATAGTCGTTACGACGATCGAGCCGATTTCGAAGCGGATCGCGGAGTTTCGCGACGACCCGGCGGAGCTGGACAGGATATTGGCACAAGGCGCTGAAAAGGCGCGGGAAATTGCGGCGCCGACGCTGGCCGGCGCCTATGCCGCGATGGGATTGTAACGAAACCAGACTGTTCCCCGAACGTTCAACCTGGGTTAAGTCGTTCCCATGATAGGGTGAGTAGTTCGTTCGGAAGGTCGTTCGCAATGTCCCTGATGAAGAAGATCGTCACGATGGCGGCGCCGATCGCGCTGCTCTCCCTCGGCGCCTGCGCGACGCCATTCCGTGCGGACGTCGCACGGTTCCAGCAGATGCCCGCGCCGCAGGGCCAGAGCTTCACCATCCGGGCGAGCGATCCGCGCCTCCAGGGTGGCCTGGAATTCGGGCAATATGCCACGCTGGTGAGCCAGCGGCTGACGGCGCAAGGCTATCAGCCCGCCGCCAATCCGGCTGAGGCGACGCTGGTCGTGAACCTCGATTATGGCGTCGACAATGGCCAGGAAAAGGTCATCACCCGGCCGGGCTTCGGCAGCTGGGGCGGCTGGGGTCCCTATTATCCGCGCCGCTGGGGCCATCGTTCGGCCTTCTATTATGGCTGGAACGACCCCTTCTGGTATTCGCCCTTCGGCTATCCGGAAGTGGAAAGCTATCGCTACTATACCAGCCATCTGGAGATGACGATCAACCGCGCGGCGGATGGCCAGCGGCTGTTCGAGGGCAAGGCCAAGGCACGCTCGCTGGACGACAGCCTGCCCCGGCTGGTGCCCAATCTGGTGGAGGCGATGTTCACCGGCTTCCCCGGCCGTTCGGGCGAGGAAGTGCGGATTACGGTGCCGCCGCCCAAGAAGGGCTGAGGTTCGCTATTCCGGTCATTCTCCATCAACCTCATCGCTGGTGGAGATAGACATGGGCCCCGGCCTTCGGGTGCCCATCAATCATTATTTGATGGGAGCCCTGCGCCGGGGCGACGGTTGAGGTGGATCAGAAAATATCGCGGCCGATCAGGTTGCGGGTGAGCGTGCGGCGCATGATCCAAAGATCGAGGCGAAGCGACCAGTTGCGCGCATAATGAAGGTCGAGATCGACGTTGCGGCGCGCCTTTTCGGCCGTATCGATGCCGCCGCGCATGCCGTTTATCTGGGCCCAGCCGGTAATGCCCGGCTTCATGCGGTGACGCGCGGCATAGCTGCGCACCATTTCCGAATAGACATCGCCTTCGATCAGCATCCCCGGCACATGCGGCCGGGGCCCGACGATCGACATCTCCCCGCGCAGGACGTTGAAGAGCTGGGGCAGCTCGTCGATCGAGCTGCGCCGCAACAGCGCGCCGATCCGGGTGATACGCGGACTGCCCCGTTCCACCGCGACGCTGCCGTCATCCGCAGGATCCACCGTCATCGTGCGGAACTTGTAGATATGGAACAGCCGGCCGTTGAAGCCCAGGCGCGGCTGGCGGAACAGGATCGGCCCCTCGCCCTCGAGCCGGACCGCGATCGCGGCGAACAGCATGATCGGCAGCGCCAGCAGCAGGCCGAATGCAGCGACGACATAATCTTCGATCACCTTCACCAGCCCCTGCGTCCCCCTGAACGGATGAGAGGCGAGCAGCAGCATGTCCCGACCGCCGAGCCGGGTGAGCGACTGGGGCACGAAGCCGGAAGTTTCGATCGGCACGACGACATCGGCCGAAATCCACTGGACCTGGGCGGCAAGCTCGAAAATCTGCTCCGCCCGGCTCCAGGGCAGGGCGAGCACGATCATGTCGATCTGCCGATGCTGCGCGATATGGCGCAGATCGCGGACCGTGCCGGCAATTTCCCGTGGCTGGGCACTGACATCCCCGACCTCGTCGCCGAACAGGCCGACGAGCGTGTAATTTCCCCGTTCCTGCTCGCGCCGGATATGGGCGGCGATCTCGCGCCCGAGCATCCCCGACCCGATGATGGCGACACGGCGCCGCAGGAAACCCCGCTTCAGCAGATGATGATGGACGATGCGGGCCAGGAGGCGGCCGGACATCAGGCTGGCGAAGACGGCCGAGCCGGCGCCGAACAGATGGACCGGCCTGGCATCGGCACCGGGCGCATAGGTCCAGAGCAGGGCCAAAGTGACGCCGGCGGCTGCAAGAGCGCCGCGCGCGACATCATAGATCGAGGCCCCGAGATCCGCATAACGTTCGACCCGATAGGCTCGGGCGGCACGAAGCAGGCCGATGGTGGCGGCGGATGCGGCCATCCCGACGATCAGACTCTGGGGCCAGTTGAGCGTCGTGGCCGACAGGATCGAGAGTTTCTGGATGAGGAGCAGCGTGACGAAGGCTGCTGTGGCATCGATCAGCATGACGATGCGGTTGATGAAGCCGAAACTGCCCCGAATCAGGCCGGCGGGGCCCAATTGGTCGCGGTTCAATTGGACGAACGGCTCGATCGTGAAGGGATAGGGGGATGTGTCCGGCCCGGGCTTCTGGCCGGGATATTCGGCCGAGCCGTTCGGATCCCTGGAGATACGCTGCTCTGCTACCATTACCATTTACCGACTTGGATGCGATCTGCCGGCCCGTGGTAGAAGGAGGGAATTGCTTTTTCGTTAGCGCGGCTCTCTCCTAACCATCATCTCTGCCTCCGCAGAGGCGACGATCCAGTCGAACGGATTCAGGGATAAAGCGGGCAGGCGCCACCCTTCAGGCCCCGGCAGGCGGCCTCGGCCAGAGCGCGACCGGTGGGATGGGCGCGGGCCGGGACGGAGGGATCGGGCGGCTCCAGCAGCGAATAGATCATCATGCCCGCGCCGGGCCAGCGCGCGACGCGGCGGGCGAGCGCCTCCGTTTCCGCCGGCGTGCGGAACGGCCCGCCGGCGCCCTTGAACGGCACCTGCACGCCCAACATGAGCGGCCCCTTCCAATAATGGCGATAGGCGGCGAGCGCCGTCATCGGATCATAGGCCGGGCCTGCATCATAGGCGCAGATCGCCACCAGATCGATCAGCCGGGCGGCGGGCGAGCGCAGCAGGCCGAGCATCATCCCCCGCCAGGGGCTGTGCGGCAGGGCCGCGGCGAATTGGCCCTCGCCATAGGCGCCGACGCTCCATCCCGCGACGCTGACAATATAGGGGCGCGGCAGCATGGCGCGGATGCGGCGGACATAGGAAATCCAGTTGCCGTCCACCGCACAGCCTATCCGCCCGCCCGCACCCGCCGCGCAGCCGGGCATGGCGGGTTCATAATCCATGTCCACGCCATCGGCGCCGATCTGACGGACGAGCAGTGCGAGCGCGCGTTCATCGAACCGCGCCCAGCGCCAGGATTCGAGCGCGCCGACGCTGAGGATCACGCGCGTGCCGGGATTGCGCCGCTTCAATAACGCGATCGCATCGCGCAGCACCGCACCCGAAAATTGATAGCTGAGCCCGGTGCCCGACAGGTCGAGATCGCCGCGATAGACGAGATCGGGCCGGACGAAGGACAGAGCGACGAGGTTCACATAGGCCGGCGTCGCGACGAGCGCGGTGGCATAGGGGCCGGTGGCGGGCCGCTCGCGCCAGCTATCATGATAGCCCATGATGATCGGGCCTACCGGCATGCCGCCCGGCGCGGCGCAGGCGGCGGAGGCGATGAGGGTGGCGAACAGCGCCGCCACGGCGCGGCGAAGAAGGCGGATCATCGCAACGCTCCGGCCGGACGAAGCGGAACGCGCCTCGCGGAACGGCCTTGCAGCAGCCGCGTCACCGGCCGCTCGAAGCCGATATGGACGATCATGCCGGCCAGCAGCGAGCTGCCCAGCGCGAAAGGCAGGAAGGCCGCGCCATCGAGCCCGATCCACCGCCAGAGCTGCGCCAGCGCCGAGAGCAGCAAAGGATGGACCAGATAGATTGCGTAGGAGGCGTCGCCGATCCGCCCGAGAAAAGCGATGCGGGCGAGGCCGCCTGCCCGCTCCGCCAGCACGGCGCCGCCGACGATCAGTGCCGCCGGGATGCCGAGCAGGAACAGCCGACCGGACCTTTCCGGATCGAGCAGGCCGCCCGCGAGCAGCATCAGCGCGCCGCCGGCGAGCGTGAGCGCGATCGCGGCGGCGCGCGGCATGTGGCGGACATGGCCGAAGCCCATCGCGATCAGCATGCCGAAGGCGAATTCGAGCAGGATCGGATGGGCGTAGAAGCGGGCGAAGGTCCCTGCCCCAGCCGCCAGCGGCGACGAGGCGGCGAGCAGCGCGAGCGTACCGAGGACGATCCATGGCTGCACCTTGCGCGGCGCGAACAGGGCGGCGGCGAAGAGCAGATAGAAGGACATTTCATAGTTGAGCGTCCAGCCCGGGACGATCAGCGGCTCCAGCCCCATGCCCGGCGTGGGATTGGGCCAGGGCAGGAAGAGATAGGAGGCGATCAGATGTAGGGGATCGAGCCGGAGCGACTGCGCCAGCCGGGGCATGAGCAGCATCAGGGCGACGGTGAGGCTGGTGACGGTCCAATAGAGCGGCACGATGCGGATGAGGCGGCGACGGAGGAATAGGGCCGGGCGGAGCCTCTCGCGCTCGGTCGTCCGCCACATGATGAAGCCGCTGATGACGAAGAATATGTCCACCCCGCCCTGGAGCATTTCGGCGGGCCCAAGCTGCCGGCCGGCGGAAAATTGGTGGAGCGCATGATAGGCTACCACCATCAGCGCGGCGACGCCCCGCAGATATTGGATGGAAAGGAGCGTGGCGGGCCGTTCGATGCAGTTCACGCCCCCGCACCTGCGCCCGAAAGATGTCGATCCGCTTAACAGGCCAATCCCGTCCATCCCTGCGCAGGCAGGGATGACGGTTGGGGGATCAGAGCAGCGTGCCGCCGTCCGCCGCGTCGTCGCGGGCGAAGGGGAGCGGTGCGGTGCGTGGCGCATCGCCCGCCTTCTGCCCGCCGGGGCCGGTCGTCCAGCCGAGGCGCGGCACGGCGATCCGCCGGTCGCCGCGCATGTCGATCCGCTGGGCGAGCATGCCATTCTGCTCCAGATAGGCGAGCAGGCGGCGCACGCGGCCGGGCGAATGCGTGCCATAGACCGCCGCGATGCGATCGTCCGAGGGGCAGGCCTCCCCATGCAGCGCGGCGCGGGCGATCATCAGGAACATGCCCTGCATATCTTCCGGCAATTCCTCGGCCAGCGCGATGGCGGGGGCGAAGCGCTCGTCCGCCGCCGGATCGAAAATCCCTGCGCGGGCGAGCGACAGCCTTTTGCGGAAGGCGGGCAGATCGACCATGCTGTCGCTGAGCCCATGCATCCGGCAGCGGACGCCGAAATCCTGGAAGAGCAGAGCGGGCGAGCGGAAGGCGGCGTCGGCATCCTCGACGATCTCGCGCAGCACATTGGCGATCACCGCCTCGCGCTCCTCCGTGCTCAGCATAGGGCGGGAGGGCTGCTCGGCGGCGCGTTCACCGAAGACGGGCTTGGCGAAGGTACGCAACAGCTCGTTCGCGCTGGGCGGCGGCGGGGGTGGAGGCGGCGGCGGCGCGGGCTCGGCCATGGGCTCGAACAACAAGGTCTGGGCGTCGGCGGGCGGGGTCGAGGGCAAGGGAATCAGCTTGGGGCTGCCGGTGCGCGCCGAGGTTTCAACCGCGCCGATCCGGATCGGCATGGGCCGGCGCGACAAAGCGGGGCCCAGCGCCAGGAAATGGCCGCGCTCGAGATCGCGGATCGTCTCCGCCTGGCGCCGGTCCATGCCGAGCAGATCGGCGGCGCGCGCCATGTCGATATCGAGGAAGGTGCGACCCATCAGGAAGTTGGACGCCTCCGCCGCGACATTCTTGGCGAGCTTGGCGAGGCGCTGCGTCGCGATCACGCCGGCAAGCCCGCGCTTGCGGCCGCGACACATCAGGTTGGTCATGGCGCCGAGCGAGGCGCGGCGGGCATCGTCGGAGACCTCGCCCGCCACCGCGGGCGCGAAGATCTGCGCCTCGTCCACCACGACGAGCGCGGGATACCAATGATCGCGCGGCGCATCGAACAGGCCGTTCAGGAAAATGGCGGCGCAGCGCATCTGCGCATCCGCATCCAGCCCTTCGAGATTGAGCACGACCGAGATGCGATGCTCGCGGATGCGCGAGGCGATCTGCAATATCTCACCATCGCTATAGCCGGCGCCTTCGACCACCGAATGGCCGAATCGATCGCTCAGCGTCACGAAATCGCCCTCGGGGTCGATGATCACCTGCTGCACCCACTGGGCGCTGCCTTCGATCAAGCGGCGGAGGAGATGGGATTTTCCCGATCCCGAATTGCCCTGAACGAGCAGGCGGGTGGCAAGCAGCTCCTCCAGATCCATGAGCGCGGGCGCGCCCCGGTCCGATAGTCCCATATCGATGCTGACGGTCATGCGGAGGTCTTTGCGCGAAGCCTTCGGCCTGCCGCAAGAGAAGATGCGACCGATTGATACCGCAGCCCCCAATCCCCACCTCTTGCGGATGATCCAGCGAGTGAGACTTTCGCGATGAGCGTCGCCTTCCGTCGTGAATCGGACGAGGAACATCTCGAGCCCCGGCCCGAGCTGCCGATCCCGCCTGGCCCCAATCTGGTGACGGCGCGCGGCCTGTCGCTGATCGAGGCGCAGGTGAAGGAATTGGAAGCGGCGCTGGCGGCGGAGAAGGACGAGGAAGCGATCAAGGCGATCCGGCGGAAACTGCGTTACTGGCATGCGCGCCGCGCCACTGCGCGGATCACGCCCCCGCCGACGGGAGACGAGGTGAGCTTCGGATCGCGCGTGCGCTTCCGGATGGGCAAGGGACCCGTCCGCACGGTCGACATCGTCGGCGAGGACGAGGCCGAGCCCGAGGCCGGCCGCCTCTCCTTCACCGCCCCGCTCGCCCGCGCATTGATCGGCGCGGGGACGGGCGACCTGGTCGATTTCGGCGGCAGGCCGGAAGCGATCGAGATCCTCTCGGTCGGCCCGATCGAAAATTAGCGCCCCCCGCGCGGCTTGACGAACCGCGCGGGGGATATGGCATATAGAACATAACGTGAACAGATATGCCCGAGTCGTCCCCCTCCTTCGCCGCGTTGAAGCGGCAATTCGCCATGAGCGAGCCGTGCAGCGATGCGCGGGGTCGTTTCGCGCTCGGCTGCCCCACGATCGACACGGCGCTGGGCGGTGGGCTGGCGCGCGGGCGGCTGCATGAGGTGTTCGCAGCGCAGGAGGAGGATGGCGCCAGCACCGCCGGCTTCGCGCTGATGCTGGCGCTGCGTGCCTGCGACGCGGGCGAGACGATCTTCTGGATCCGGCAGGAGGCGGGCGCGCGGATCGCGGGGCGCATCCATGCGCCGGGGCTGGCCGAGCTCGGCGCCGATCCGCGACGGATTCTGTTCGCCGACACGCCCGACGAGGCGGCGACGCTGCGCGCGGCGGCGGATGCGCTGCGTTCGCCCGTGATCGGCGCGGTGCTGATCGCACCCTGGGGCAAGGCGCCGATGCTGGATCTGACCGCGAGCCGCCGGCTGACGCTCGCCGCCGAACAATCGGGCGTCACCGCAATCCTGCTGCGCGGCGCGGTCGAGCCGCCGCCGTCCGCCGCCACGTCGCGCTGGCGGGTGAGTGCCGCCCCTTCCATTCCGCTGGAGGCGGACGCCCCCGGCCATCCGGCCTTCATGGTCGATTTGCTGCGCCATCGATCGGGCCTTTCCGCCAGCGGCTGGCGCCTGGAGTGGGACCGTGACCGACTTGCCTTCCGAGCGCCGCCGCTATCTGTCGCTCTGGCTCCCCTGGCTGCCGAGCGACGCGCTGATGCGGAGCGGCGCTTCGGATGAGCGGCAGGCGGAACGGCCGCCGATCGTCTTCGTCGAGAAACAGGCCAATGCGATGCGGATCAGCGCCGTCACGCCCGGGGCGGCCGCGCTGGGCCTGACCCCCGGCCTGAGCCTGGCCGACGCGCGGGCGCGCGTGCCCGACCTGCTGGCGATCGACCGCGACCATGGCGCCGAACGGCGGCTGCTCGGCCGGATCGCCGCCGCCTGCATCCGCTATACGCCGATGGTGGCGGCCGAGCCGCCCGACGGGCTGGTGCTCGACATCAGCGGTTGCACCCATCCCTATGGCGACGAGGCGGGGCTGACCGCCGACCTTTCCCGGCGGCTGAAGCGCGAGGGGATCGCGCATCGCGCCGCCATCGCCGCCACGCCCGAGGCCGCGCGCGCGCTCGCCCGCTTCGGGAGCAGCCAGGCTGAGCGTGTCGAAGCTGCCGGACGAAGCGTGAGTCTCAGCACCCTCCGACAAGCTCAGGGTGAGTATG
Source organism: Sphingomonas oleivorans (assembly GCF_003050615.1). Taxonomy (GTDB): domain Bacteria; phylum Pseudomonadota; class Alphaproteobacteria; order Sphingomonadales; family Sphingomonadaceae; genus Sphingomonas_H; species Sphingomonas_H oleivorans. The sequence goes on from NZ_NWBU01000015.1 coordinate 122,950, forward strand.
GACGGGTGGAGGCTTTGAAGGCGCTCCCCGTCGCGGCGCTGGAGGCGGCGCCCGAGGTGGAGCTGGCGCTGCGCCGCGCAGGGCTGAAGACGATCGGCGATCTTGCCGCCCGTCCCCGCGCCATGCTCGCCGCCCGCTTCGGCGACCTGCCGATCCGCCTCGCCCGGCTGCTGGAGGAGGAAGACCGGCGCATCACGCCCGACCGGCCCCTGCCCGCCATCGCCGCCGTCCGCCGCTTTGCCGAGCCGATCGCGCGCATGGATCATGCGCTGAGCGTGCTGGGCGAGCTGGTCGCCGAGACGGGCGTGGCGCTGGAGGCGCGCGGGCAAGGCGGGCGCCGGTTCGAGGCGCGCTTCTTCCGCAGCGACGGGGCGGTGCGCGCGCTGGCGGTGGAGACGGGCCGGCCGGCGCGCGACCCGGCGATGCTGATGCGGCTGTTCCGCGAGCGGATCGAGGGCTTACGCGATCCGATCGATCCGGGCTTCGGATTCGACCTGATCCGGCTCGACATCGCCCGCGCCGATCCCATGGCCGCCGATCAGCCGGGCTTCGACGAGCCCGCCCGCATCGCCGAGGAGACGGACGCGCTGATCGACCGGCTGGCGACGCGCATGGGGCGCGGCCGCCTGCGCCGTGCGGCGCCACGGGAGAGCCATATACCGGAGCGCGCCACCCTATCCGTCGATCCGGCGGCCGGCATCCCCGCCTGGCGCGCGCCGATGCCGGGCGAGCCGCCGCTACGCCCGCTCCACATCTTCGATCCGCCCCAGCCGGTGGAGGTGATGGCCGAGGTGCCCGATGGCGCGCCCAAATGGTTCCGATGGCGCGGCAGGGATTATGTGACGCTGCGTTCCGAAGGGCCCGAGCGGATCGCCGCCGAATGGTGGCGCCGGCGGAAGAATCAGGGGCTGATCCGCGACTATTATCGCGTCGAGGATGTTTCCGGCCGGCGCTTCTGGCTGTTCCGATCGGGCCTCTATGGCGAGCAGGAGGCGCTGCCCCGCTGGTATCTGCACGGCCTGTTCGCATGATGCCCGTTCGCATGACAGACGCGCCGGACTATGCCGAGCTGGCGACCGCCACCAACTTCTCCTTCCTGCGCGGGGCGTCGCATGCCCGCGACCTTGTCGTACGGGCGGCAGCGCTGGGGCATAAGGGAATCGGCATCGCCGATCGCAACACGGTGGCCGGCGTCGTGCGCGCCTGGACGGCGCTGAGGGACTTGCGCGCGGATCTGAAGGCCACGCACGGACTTGAGCTCGATTTCAAGCTGATCGTCGGCGCGCGGCTGGCCTTTGCGGACGGGACGCCGGACATCATCGCCTATCCCGCCACCCGCTTCGGCTGGGGCCGGCTGTGCCGCCTGCTGACGCGCGGCAATCTGCGCGCGGAAAAGGGCGAATGCATCCTCCATTTCGCGGACCTGATCGAACATATCGACGATCTGCTGCTGATCCTGATCCCGCCCGACGACCTCAATCGCCCTCCCGAGGAGGGCTGGGCCCCCTTCCCTGCGAAGCCGAAACTGAGGCTGGTGGGAACGGAGCGGAAGGAGGAGAGCAGGCCGATCCTGGCGGCCTCGCTCGCTTATCTCAATGAGGCGGCGCCGGGGCGCGTGTGGCTCGCCGCCGCGATGCATCGCCGGGGCGCGGACCGCCGCCGGCTGGCGCGGCTGGCGAAGATCGCGGATGCGGCGCGGGTGCCGCTGATCGCGGTCAATGACGTGCTCCATGCCGAGCCCGGGGACCGGCCGTTGCAGGATGTGCTGACCTGCATCCGCGAAAAGGTGACGATCCATGATGCCGGCCTGCTGCTCGAGAGCAATGGCGAGCGGCATCTGAAAGATCCGGCCGAGATGGCGCGACTGTTCCGCGATGCGCCGCGGGCGATCACTGCCACGACGGAGTTGCTCGGGCGCGTCATATTCGACCTTAAGCATCTCACCTATGAATATCCGCATGAGCCGGTGCCCGCCTGCTGGACGCCGCAGGGATGGCTGACCCATCTTACCTGGCGCAAGGCGCGTGAAGTCTATCCCGACGGGATTCCGGCCAAGGTGCGGCGGCTGCTCCACAAGGAGCTGAAGCTCATCGGCGAGCGCAACTATGCCTGCTATTTCCTGACCGTCTACGACATCGTCAAATTTGCGAAATCGCAGGAGCCGCCGATCCTGTGCCAGGGGCGCGGATCGGCGGCCAATTCGGCCGTCTGCTATGTGCTGGGCATCACATCGGTCGATCCGGCGAAGTTCGACCTGCTCTTCTCCCGCTTCGTCTCCACCGAGCGCAAGGAGCCGCCCGATATCGACGTCGATTTCGAGCATGAGCGGCGCGAGGAGGTGATGCAATATATCTACCGCCGCTATGGCCGCGACCGCGCCGGCATCGCGGCGACCGTGATCCATTACCGGCCGCGAAGCGCGGTGCGCGAAATAGGCAAGGCGCTGGGCCTGACCGAGGATGTCACCACGCGGCTCACCAGCACCGTCTGGGGCAGCTATGCGTCCGGCATGGACGAGCAGCGTTTCCGCGAGACGGGGTTCGACCCGGACAATCCGGAAATCGCGCGGCTCAATGATCTGGTGGGGCGGCTGCTGCAATTCCCCCGCCATCTTTCCCAGCATGTCGGCGGCTTCGTACTGAGCGAGGACCGGCTCGACGAGACCGTGCCGATCCACAATGCCGCCATGCCGGACCGCACCTTCATCGAATGGGACAAGGACGATATCGACGCGCTCGGCCTGATGAAGGTCGACATATTGGCGCTCGGCATGCTGAGCTGCATCCGCAAGGCATTCGACCTGATCGCCGGATGCGGCGGCACGCGCTACGGGCTGGAGACCGTCCCGCCGGAAAGGCCGCAAGTCTATGCGATGCTCCAGACGGGCGACAGTATCGGCGTGTTCCAGGTGGAAAGCCGCGCGCAGATGAACATGTTGCCGCGCCTCAAGCCCGAGGAATTTTACGATCTCGTCATTCAGGTGGCGATCGTCCGCCCCGGCCCGATCGAGGGCGACATGGTGCATCCCTATCTGCGCCGGCGGCAGGGGCTGGAGGAGCCGGACTATCCCTCCCCCGGACCGGAATATCCGCAAGATGAGCTGAAACAGGTGCTGAAAAAGACGCTGGGCGTGCCGCTTTTCCAAGAACAGGCGATGCAGCTCGTCATCATCGCCGCCGAGTTCAGCGATGCCGATGCCAACCGATTTCGCCGCGCCATGGCCACGTTCCGCAATGTCGGCACCATGCCGCAGTTCGAAAAGAAGATGATCGATGGCATGGTGCGGCGCGGCTATGATCCCGACTTCGCCCGGCGCTGTTTCGAGCAGATCAAGGGGTTCGGCAGCTATGGCTTTCCCGAAAGCCATGCTTTGTCCTTCGCGCGGCTGGTCTATGTTTCGGCCTATATCAAATGCTTCCATCCGGCGGCCTTTGCGGCGGCGCTGCTCAATTCGCAGCCCATGGGATTTTACGCGCCCGCCCAGATCGTGCGCGACGCGCGCGCGCATGGCGTGGAAGTGCTGGGCATCGATATGAACCATAGCGGGTGGGACAACAGCCTCGAACGCGATGCTTCGGGCAAGATCGCGCTGCGGCTGGGCTTCCGGCAGATCGACGGATTTCGCGTGGAATGGGCGGATGCGATGGTGGCGGCGCGCGGGGACGGCTTCGCCTCGATCGAGGCGCTCGCCCGCGCGGCCGCCCTGCCCCCGCGCGCGCTCAACCTGCTGGCCGATGCGGACGCGATCCGATCGATCGGGCTCGATCGCCGCCAGGCGCTATGGGAGGTGCGGCGCACGCCCGGCGCCGAGCTGCCCCTCTTCGCTGCCGCCAGCGCGCGCGAGCTGGGCGAGGAAGCGGATGCGGTACTTCCGGAAATGCCGCTGTCCGAACATGTGGTGGCGGATTATCAGACGGCGCGCCTTTCGCTGAAGGGCCATCCGATGCAGTTTTTGCGCCCGATCTTCGCCGCCGAGCGGGTGATGAGCTGCGCCGAGGTCGGTGCCGCGAAGGACGGGCGGCGGGTGAAGGTGGCGGGCGTCGTGCTCGTCCGCCAGCGGCCGGGCAAGGGCAATGCCATATTCGTGACGCTGGAGGATGAGACCGGCGTCACCAACATCCTGCTCTGGGCACGCGATTTCGAGCGCCATCGCCGCGCGGTGATGGCGGCGCGGCTGATGCTGGTCGAGGGACAGGTGCAGAAAAGCCCGGAGGGCATCGTCCATCTGATGGCGAGCCGGGTGAGCGACCGGACGCATGAGCTCGGCCGGCTGTCGAGCGCCCATATGGCACCCCCGCGCACCGGCGAATCCGCCGCCGCGCGCCCGTCCGGCCATCCGCGCAATGTCCGCATCCTGCCTGGCTCGCGCGATTTCCATTGAACCCCCGCCATTGACGCGCGCGCGCCCGGACCATAGGGCGAAGATACGTCGGGGAGTAGCGCAGCCTGGTAGCGCATCTGCTTTGGGAGCAGAGGGTCGCAGGTTCGAATCCTGTCTCCCCGACCATCACCGCAAAATAGCTGATTTCTGCGGTTTTCCGATGCTCTGCTGTAGCAGTTATCATAGCACTCACGGATCGAGCCATGCCATCGGGCACGGCTGACTTGGCCTTAACGGTATCGATCAACTCGAACATATGGCTGCCTCATCCGGTCGATCCCGCGTGCCGAGAGTCCCCTTGAGGTGAGAGAATAGCGAGTCAGCATGCGCTGACGCGCCCTGCACAGCTTCTGCACGGCCGCTTCACTGCCTCATCATCATTGACACCGCATCGGCTGCATCGGTCCACAGCATCAATGTCCCTCCATCCAGTGGGAGACATGCATGCCCTCCGCGCGCCGCAACCGGGCCAAATTCGGCTTTCTCATCAAGATCGTCATCGCCGCCGCGCTCGTCATCATCGCGGACCTGCTGTTCTTCGATCATCCATGGGGGTGGACGATCGGCCTCTTCGCCCTGCTATGGGCCGCCACGCTGCCGGTCACGGCGCCGGCCGTCCGCCGGAATGGACAGGCGCGCGTGGCGCTGGCCGCAGCGTGCGTCTTCGCGCTCATACTCGTCGACGATCCGAGCCTGCTCGGCTGGAGCCTGTTCTGGATCGCGCTCGCGCTTGCGGCGCTGCTGCCGCGCAGGCGCTTCGATGATGCCTGGCGATGGACGTTGCGTCTCATTATGCACGCCTTTGCCAGCGTTATCGGCCCGATCAATGACCTGTCGCGTCTTTCCCGGGTTCGACGCGCGGCGGCTCATTTCGAGCTCCGATCTGTATCAGCCATGCTCGCCTTGCCGCTCCTTGGAGGCGGCGTCTTCATCGCGCTGTTCGCCAGTGCCAATCCGCTGATCGGCAATGCGCTCTCCGCCATCCGGCTGCCCTCCCTGGGCGAATATCCGCTGCTGCGCATCCTGTTCTGGATATTCGCCCTGATCAGCGTCTGGGCCGTACTGCGGCCGCGCCGGTTCGCGACCCGGATCAAGGGCGGCAGGATCGACCCGGACATGCTGCTGCCGACCGTTCCGGTCGCGTCGATCACGCTCTCACTGATCGTCTTCAATCTCATCTTCGCCGTGCAGAACGGGCTCGATCTCCTGTTCCTGTGGAGCGGCGCGCCTCTGCCGGAGGGCGTGACGCTCGCCGACTATGCGCATCGCGGCGCCTATTCGCTGATCGCCACCGCCCTCCTGGCCGGGCTGTTCGTGCTCGTCACGCTGCGCCCCGGATCGGAGACGGCACAGCTGCCGCTGCTACGCCGGCTGGTCGTGCTGTGGGTGGCGCAGAATATCCTGCTCGTAGCGTCGAGCATCCTGCGCACGCTCGACTATATCGGCGCCTATTCGCTCACCATCCTCCGGATCTCGGCGCTCGCCTGGATGCTGCTGGTCGCCATCGGCCTCGTGCTGATCTGCGTACGGATGCTGAAGGGATCGAGCGCGGCCTGGCTGATCAACGCCAATGCCCTTGCCGCCGCCCTCCTGCTCGCGCTCGCCAGCATCGTCGATCTGGGCACGATCTCCGCCGCCTGGAACGTGCGCCACGCCCGCGAGGCCGGTGGATCGGGCGCCGCGCTCGACCTCTGCTATCTGCGCCGGCTGGGTCCGTCCGCGCTAGTATCGCTGGTCTGGCTGGAAGGACGGGTGCAGGAGCAGCACTTCCGGGACCGGCTAATCTGGGTGCGCGAGCAACTGCTGAGGCAGGCCGAAGCCGACCAGGCCGACTGGCATCGATGGACGTGGCGCAGCGCCCGCCGGCTCGGCGCGGCACGGGCGATGCTAGGCGGGCACCCGTCGCGCTCCCTCCCGGCGAGCTACGGGCGTGAATGCGACGGGCGGATTATCCCTCCACCGCCGCCGGCAACAAACGCTGCGCCCTCCGTTCCTGCCGCGCCCGCCCCACCGGCGTTGACGCGAAAGGTCGAACGATGATCCTATGTCCCATGCCCCGCGCCATCCTTGTCGTCGATGATGATCCCCACATCCGCCAGCTCCTCGTCTTCGCACTTCGCAAGGCCGGGCTCGAGGCGATCGAGGCCGAGGATGGCCAGGCGGCACTGGCAGTGGTGACGACCCATGCGCCAGATCTCGTCATCCTCGACATCAACATGCCGCGCATGGACGGGCTGGAAGTCTGCCGTCGATTGCGGGCGGCAGGCGACCTACCGATCCTCTTCCTCTCCTCGCGCGACGACGAGATCGATCGGGTTCTGGGCATCGAACTCGGCGCGGACGACTATGTGGTGAAGCCCTTCAGTCCGCGCGAGGTCGTCGCGCGCGTCATGGCGATCCTGCGCCGCACGGCAGCGCGCGCCCCGGCGGTGGAAAGGGCAACAGCCCCCTTGCGCTATGGCAAGCTGAGCCTCGACCATGAGAGCTGGCGCGCCGAATGGGCAGGCATGCAGGTCGAACTCACCGTCACCGAATTCGGCATTCTGAACATGCTGGCTGCGATGCCGTCGAAGGTGTTCAGCCGCGATGCGATCATAGATCGGCTGCACGGCCCCGGCTTCGCCATCACCGATCGCACGGTCGACAGCCATGTCAGGAACCTGCGCGCCAAATTCGGCCGGATCGGCGGAACCGACGTGATCGAGACCCGCGCGGGCATCGGCTACAGGCTGGGTTCCTGCGCTGGCGACGACGGATGATCGCGCGCATAAAGGCATTCGCCAAGCGCCGCTGGCCACGCCTCCGCCTGCGCACGATATTGCTCGCCACCCTGCTGTTCGTCGCGGCGCTGCCGGGCGTCGGCGCGGTGTTCCTGCGCGTTTATGAAAATACCCTCGTGCGCCAAACCGAGGCGGAGCTGGTCGCACAGGGCGCGGCGCTGGCCGCCAGCGCGCAGGCACTCTGGCCCGGCGTTCCGCATGCCCCCTCGCCCTGGCCCGAGGATGTACGCCCCGAACCGCTGCGGATCGATCTAAACACCACCCCGATCCTTCCCGAGCGCGCATCGCCGATCGCAGCATCCGGCGCCGCGTCGCCCGAGGCCGCCACAGCCGCACGGCGCCTCGGCCCGATCCTGGCACGCACCCGCCAGACGACGCTCGCGTCGATCCTGCTGCTGGACGGCAGTGGCCGCATCCTGACCGGCAGCCATGCAGGCCGCAGCTATGCGAGCATTCCCGAAGTACGCGCCGCGCTGGCCGGGCGGATCGAGACGGTGCTTCGCCGCAACGGCAATTATCGTCAGGTCTACCGTTTCGAATGGCTGAGCCGCGCCGCCGCGATCCGCGTCCATCATGCCCGCCCGATCGTCATCGGCGGCCGCGTTGTCGGCGTTCTGCTGCTATCCCGCTCGGCGCGTGCGCTGTTCCGTGGCATCTATGAAGATCGGGGCAAGATCGCGCTGGGCGTGATCCTGATACTTGCGACGCTGGTGATGCTGAGCGGCTTGCTTTCGCGCGGCATCGCACGGCCGATCGAGATCCTCAGCGCGGCCACCCGCGAAGTCGCCCTCGGACGCGGCACCGTTCCCGAGGCACCGCCCACGGCCGCGATCGAGATCCAGGCGCTCTACGCCGATTTCGGCGAGATGGCGCGTGTGATCGACATCCGCTCGCGCTATCTCCGCGACTTCGCCCATGCGGTGAGCCACGAGTTCAAGACGCCACTCGCCGCCATTCGCGGCGCGATCGAGTTGCTCCAGGATCATCATGCGACCATGCAGGAGGAGGAGCGGCAGTTTTTTCTCGCCAATGCCGCCGCCGATGCCGAAAGGCTGGCTCAACTCGTGACGCGCCTGCTCGAGCTCGCGCGTGCCGACATGGCGCGACCCGATCCGGCAGCGTCCACTCCCTTGGCGACACCGATCGCTCGGATAGCCGATGGACTACGCACCCGCGATTTCGTGATCGACATCGATCTGCGGGACGACCTGCCCCCTGTCGCTCTCCCCCGCAGCACGATCGAGGCGGTACTTGCCAGCCTCATCGAGAATGGCCGTCAAGCCGGGGCGAAACGCCTGTATATCCATGCTCGCGAGGCCAGCGATCATGTCATGCTCCAGCTCGCCGACGACGGCCCCGGCATTCCCCCTGCCGATCGTCAGCGCATCTTCGAGCCCTTCTTCACCAGCAAGCGCCAGAACGGCGGGACCGGGCTTGGCCTCGCGATCACCCACGCACTGCTCGAAGCCAGCCGGGCCGAGATCGCATTGCTGCCGTCGGAAGCGGGAGCGACGTTCGAGCTCAAGCTCCCGAGAGCGGCTGTTGGCTCGGGAATCGCTCCGCGAGATCCGGGGGCACCTTGAGGCGCTGTACGGCATCGACATATCGCCGGATCTGATCTCGATGATCACCGATGCTGTGCTGGAGAGCCTCTGCGGATTACGCGCGAATGGCCGTGTTCCGACCAGGACTTGAAGTGGGATGGCCATGTCCGGCGGATCGCCTCGTCGCTATAGTTCAGCCTCTCCTCGAAGGCCCTGAACCCGCCGGTCTCATTCGCGCAATGATCGAGCTGGCCATAGAGGCTGATGTCGGTGCGATAGCGCGTGTCGTGGTTGATCGCGAGATTGACCCGGCGCAGCTCGGCGAGCGTCAGCATCGAGGCCCCTCCGGGTGACGCCGGCAATAGTCGGCCCAGCCGATCGGTGCTCCAATCACAGCGGCTAGCTGATCATCATCGATCGTCCGCGGCCTCCCCGGCGGCGCCTCGTCCAGCAGGCCTTCGACACGACCCTTCAGGAGCTGCCGCGCACCAATGGCGCCATAGGCCGCGCGATTGCAGTGGCCATGGCTCCGCTCCCAACCGGCCGGGAGCCAGATCCTATGATGAAGCGAACTTCAGTTTCAGGCGACTGGATTGCACACACAAAAAAGCTCTGCTGCGTTCTACGATGCAAATCCCTGTAGGTAGTTTCTAAGCACCTTATCCGGCAATCCAACATCTAAATTAGGGCCCGCATAACAAAAAGCCTTCGAATGCGCTTCGCGTTATTTCACTCTACAGCAGGAAGGCAGCCAGATTGCAGCTCAATCTCCGCAAGGTCGCTGTCAAAGGGGGGCTTGCTATCGGCGCAGCTCAGGCGGCGAATGCTGCCCTTCAAGCCGCGTTCATAGTCATCCTTGCTCGCCTTCTTTCGCCTGCGGACTTTGGCCTAACGGCGATGGTATTCCCGATCGTCTTCTTCGTGACCATGCTGCAGGAGGGCGGACTTACGTCCGCCGTGATCCAGCGAGAGACGATCTCGCATCGAGAGCTCAGCTCGCTGTTCTGGATCAACGCCGCGATCGGCCTTGCGCTCGCGCTGCTGCTCTGCGCAGGAGCCCCCCTGGTCGCAACCTTCTACCATGAGCCGCGCGTCGAGGGGCTTACAATGGCCTCGGGCGGCCTTGTCCTGCTGGGCGCGCTAGCAGTGCAGCATCTGGCGCTCCTCAATCGCAACATGCACTATGGCCGCATGGCGTTTATCGACGTCACCGCGGCGTTCGTGGGTTTCATCGTCGCGATCGCAGTTGCCGCCGCATATCACAGCTACTGGGCGATATGGCTGCGAGGCTTCGTCACGATCGCCATGACCTTCGTGCTCGCCTGGTTGCTGAGCGGGTGGACGCCGGGCCGGCTGGCCCCGGTCAGCCAGATTCGCGATCTAATCGGGTTTGGCGGCAACATGACCGCGTTCAGCCTGTGCAACTATGCGTCACGCAATCTGGACAATGTGCTGATCGGCAAGTTCAGCGGCGAAGTCTCGCTCGGCCTCTATGACCGGGCGTACCGGATCGTCACGCTTCCGCTGCTGCTTATCAATGCACCGCTGAACCGCATCATCACGCCCGTGCTGTCGCGAACCCGCGATCAGGAGGAGCGCTACCGCAACGCATTCCTGTCGACGCTGCAGATGGGCTTGCTGGTCACGGTGCCGCTCATGAGCTTCATCGCAGGCAATTCGAAGGGCGTTATACTCCTCCTCCTCGGTCCGGATTGGATTGACGCCGCGCCGATCTGCGCCTGGCTAAGCGTCGCCACGCTTCTTCAGCTTGCCGGCAACCCGATGGGATGGCTGTACATCAGCCAAGGCCGGAGCCGCGACCTGATGCTGGCCGGCGTCGCCAACAGCATGTTCATTTGTCTCGCGTTCGTGGCAGGATTGCCGTGGGGCGCCTTAGGGGTGGCGAAAGCCTATGCCTTCTGCGCGTTTTTGAGCACGCCTCTGCTGTTCTGGTGGGCGACCCGCCGGGGCCCGGTGAGCCTTCGCAACCTTGTCGGGGCGATTAGCCCCTTCGCCCTCGTGGCCGGGTGCTGCTTAGTCGTGGTTCACCTGTTGCAGCGATCCCGCCCTGATACGGGGCTCCTGTTTCTCATGGAACTGCTCACAGCGTCCTATGCCACGATGGTGCTGACACTATCGGTAACGAGGACAGGACGGTCGTGCCTGGCGCAAGCATGGAGCGTCGCAGTGTCCGGCTTCAGCATGATGCAAATGCGCAAGAGGTCGTCCTATGGCTGAGTCCGCACCCAACCTCTCGGTAATCATCCCCGTTTACAACGATGCCGGGCTTCTCGAAGGGTGTCTGGAGGCGCTCGCGCAGCAGAGCTATCCGGGAAAATTCGAGACGATCGTGGTCGACAACGGCGAAATATTCTCGCTTGAGGCGATCGCCAGGCGCTTCCCCAATGTCAACTTCCTTTGGGAGCCCACGCCTGGCTCTTATCAGGCGCGAAACTATGCGATCCGGCGCTCTCGCGGCGAAGTCCTCGCCTTCACCGACGCGGATTGCAGGCCCCACCGAGACTGGCTGACGAACGGTGTGCGCGCTCTGGTGGCCGACCCCGGGATCGGACTGGTCGGTGGTCGTGTGTCGGTCGTGCAGAGCACGCAGGGCCGACCGGCGATGGCGGAATTGTTCGACATCGTGACGGCCTTTCCGCAGAAGATGTACATCGAGACCGGAAACTTCGCGGTGACGGCGAACATGATCACCCGCCGGAAGGTGATCGAGCAAATCGGAGAATTCAACGCCCAGCTGAAATCGAGTGGCGACAAAGATTTCGGCGTGCGGGTCGCGGCGGCGGGGTATCGACTAGTCTATGTCGACGACGCCGTTGTCGAACATCCTGCGCGATCGTCCAACGACGAGATATTTCGCAAGATCAGACGAAGCGTCGGGGGTTCGCGCGACCGCGAACCGGATTGGGTGTCGTGCATGCGCTTCGCCATTCGCTTTGCCATCCCGCCACGGCGTGCGATCTGGCACGCGCTGACCGTCCGCGATCCGCAGCTCACAGTCGGCAAGCGGATCGGTGTGGTAGGCTATTGCGTGCTGGCGAACTGGACGCGCTCCGTCGAACGCGTCCGTCTGCAGATCAGCAAGGCTGCGTCCGCGCGCGAATGAAGTTGCAAGCTGTCGCGTACAGATATTCGGTTCGAGCAATTAATAACTGACGAGACCTGTGCGCGGGTAGGCTCGGCACATGGAAACAAAGTCGCGCTGATGCAGCGGATCCATTGTTGACCGGCTGCCGCATCCATGCCGTGGGAAGGTTAACGGGAGGCTAAGCCTCCCGTTTTGTCACAGGACGAAGCTCGCTGCGCTGAGCGTGACGGAGGTGTCGATCTGGATATGCAGGTCGGCGACCTTGTCGCCATTGATGTCGGCGAAGATGCCGGTCACGCCCGGCGTGGCGGTATCGAAGCGGACCTGCCCGGCAGCGCTGAAGGCCGACGAGCCGATGAAGCTGAACGCCTGGTTGCCGGACGCCGTGCTGTTGGCG
>NZ_NWBU01000016.1 GCF_003050615.1 Sphingomonas oleivorans
CGCCAACAGCACGGCGTCCGGCAACCAGGCGTTCAGCTTCATCGGCTCGTCGGCCTTCAGCGCTGCCGGGCAGGTCCGCTTTGATACCACCACGCCGGGCGTGACCGGCATCTTCGCCGACATCAATGGCGACAAGATCGCCGACCTGCATATCCAGATCGACACCTCCGTCACGCTCAACGCAGCCAGCTTCGTCCTGTGACAAAACGGGAGGCTTAGCCTCCCGTTAACCTTCCCACGGCATGGATGCGATATTCGAGCATCCGGAAAACCGCCTTGTCGCTGCCTCGCCTGTCCTCCGCCAGCCTCCAGAACCGGGACGAGAACGTCCGGACGGCAATCGGCCGGGCGGCCGCGCGGACAGGCGTGGACTTCACCTATCTACTCAACCAGGCAAAAAGCGAGAGCGGGCTCGATCCGCGGGCGCGGGCGAGCGGATCCTCCGCCACGGGCCTCTATCAGTTCATCGACCAAAGCTGGCTCGGCGTGGTCAAGCAGCATGGGGCCAAGCATGGCCTGGGCTGGGCGGCGGACGCGATCGAGCAGCGCGGCGGGCGCTGGACAGTCGATCCCGCCTATCGCGAGGCGGTATTCGCGTTGCGCGAGCAGGCAGGGCCGGCGGCGCTGATGGCAGGCGAATTCGCCAGCGACAATGCCGAGGGCCTGTCGCGCGCGCTGGGGCGGCAGCCATCCTCCACCGACCTTTATTTCGCGCATTTTCTGGGGCTGGAAGGCGCCACCCGCTTCCTGAAGGCGGCGGATGCCTCGCCCGACAGCCCGGCGGCGGCGGCCTTTCCCAAGGAAGCGCGCGCCAACCGGACAATCTTCTACACGCGCACGGGCGACGCGCGCAGCCTGGCCCAGGTCTATGCGCTGATGGCCCGCAAGATCGGAGACGATGGCGCGCCCGCCGCCGAGCCGGGGACGCTGAGCCCCACGCCGCCCGAAATGCCGGCAGGTGAGCCGCGCCTTGCCCATATCGAAGAGGCGCTGGGCGGCCCGACCGAAGGCGAGGCGGATATCGGCGGGATGCTGGCGGCAATGCGGGAAATGGGCCGGATCGACCTGCTCCGGCCCGATCCGCAGCATGCGAAGCTCGCTTATCTGATGCTGGCTTCCGCGCCGCTGGCGTGATTCCGTCGCCCCTGCGCAGGCAGAACCTTTCCCTAAGATCCCCGCCACCTTGACTTGTTTCAGGGTCCACCTCTCAAACCCGCGCGACGGTGCGGATGATGGGTGGATGCCGAAACAAGTTCGGCATGACGATATGGGTTATGCGAAGGTCCGGCAAAGACCGGAGCGACGGCATTTAGGGTGCCTCTCACCTGACTGCGCTCAGCCTGATCGCGGTGATGCAATCCAGGCAGGGTGTTGCTCTAGGCGCCCGGTTTGCCGTCCCTCTCCCCTTCCGCATCGGCCACCGCCTGCGGCGCGAGCGGCTGGTCGGCGGGTCCGGCCGTCGACCAGGTAAGCGTCACCGACATGCGGCGGTTGCGCGGATCATAGCGATCGCCCGGCACATAGGGCTCGCGATCGGCCACTCCCTCGATCCGGGCGAAGCGATAGGCGAGCACGCCATTGTCGCCCAGCGCCCGGCGCGTCGCCTCCGCGCGTGCGGTGGAGAGCATCCAATTGTTGCTCGTGCGGTCGGCGGCATAGGGCAGCGCATCGGTATGGCCGCGCACGATCACGCCATTGGGAATGCCATCGATCACGCGGGCGACCTCGCCCATCAGCCGGCGCGCCTCGGGCAGCAGCCGATCGGTGCCGAGCGCGAACATCGAGAAATCCGCCTCGTCGACCAGATCGATGCGCAGGCCCTCGCGCGTTTCGGTGAAGCGCACGACCTTCATCAGCTTGCGCAGCCCCGGATCCTTGGCCATGCGCTGTTCGAGCAGCTTCTTCATCGCCACGAAGCGCTTGCGATCGCGGGTGCGGACGTCGGCCGCGCCTTCCTTTTCGCCGCCGGTCGCATCCTTGGGGATGGTGATGCTCTTGGTGCCCGTCTGCGAGGCGCGCTTGGCGTAATTTTCCTTGGAGATGATCGAATCGCCGCCGAAGGCGCCGCTCGCGCCCGCGCTTTTCTGCCGCATCTCGACGAGCGTCGGCGTGAAATAATCGGCGATGCCCTTGCGCTGCTTCTCATTGGTCGCGCCCAGGATCCAGAGCAGCAGGAAAAAGGCCATCATCGCCGTCACGAAATCGGCATAGGCGACCTTCCACGCGCCGCCATGATGGCCGCCATGACCGGCAATGATCTTCTTGACGATGATGACCGGCTGGATTTCGGGTTCGTTCTTGCCCCTTTTGGGCGCAGGCGGCTTGGCCATGGCTCAGCGCCTCCGCATGCCATCGAACACGTCGGCGAAGGCCGGCTGGTTCGCATGGCTTATCCCTGAGCGGGCAGCCTCGATCACGAGCGGCAGCGGATGGCCGTGGAGCGAGGCGATGATGATCTGCTTGACCACCTCGTAAATCGCCGCATCGCTTTCGATCACCTGGCGGCAGCGGCTGGAGAAGGGCGCTACGATGCCATAAGCGAGCAGCACGCCGAGGAAGGTGCCGACCAGCGCCGAGCCGATCATCCCGCCCAATATCGCGGGCGGCTGATCGATCGAGGCCATCGTCTTCACCACGCCAAGCACGGCCGCGACGATGCCGAGCGCGGGCAGCGCATCGGCGAGATTCTGGAGCATGTCCGCCGGGCGGATATCGTCATGATGATGCGTCTTGAGCGCATTATCCATCACCTCCTCGACCGCACGGGGATCAAGCGTGCCCGACGAGATGACGACCAGGCGCAGCGTGTCCGTGATGAGATGGACGAGCGCCTGATCCTTCAGAAGCTTGGGATATTCGGCGAAGATGGTGCTCGACTTCGGATCCTCGATATGCGGCTCGACCGCGACGGGGCCGTCGGTACGCAGCATCTTCATCAGCTTCGAGACGAGGAAGATCGTATCGAGATAATCCTTCTTGCCATATTTGGGGCCCTTGAAGACCTTGGCCATGCCGCTGCCGAGCGCCTTCAACTCCTTCATCGAATTGCCCGCGATCAACGCGCCGACCGCGGCACCGCCGATGATCAGCATCTCATGCGGAATGGCATGGAGAACGGGACCCAGACTGCCGCCGGTGAAGGCGAACCCGCCGAACACCATCGCGATAAGCACGACCAGACCGATCGCAGCGAACATCCGCCTACCCCCTATTTGCGAGCCTACCCGGGAAGGCGGATCCGGATGCCGGCCCTTCCCATATGGATTAACGGCCGGGAGGCGGGGAATTTTAGAAGCGGTGCCGCAATTTATCCGAGCAGATCGAACAGCGTGCTCTTGTTGATGCGGGCGAAGCTGGCCTGGGCGGCCTCGAGCGACAGCATCTTCGCATTGATGCGGGCAATCGTCGCGGGAATGTCGGTGGCCTCGAGACCGTTGCGTTCATCCTCGAGCCGGAGGTCCGCCGTTTCGAGCCGCTCGCGCATCAGATCGATCCGCGCGGCGCGCACGCCCTGCTCGCCGCGCACCGCGGCGACATGGGAGACGGCCTGGCCGATCGCGTCGAGCGCCTGGCCGCTCGCCGTCTCGCGCGCGGCATCGTCGGCCAGCTCCAGCGCATCAGCGGCGGCGGAAAGAATGCCTGCCAGATCGAGCGACCCGGCAGGCGTGGCAAGCGTCCCGAATATCTCGTCGCGCGAGGCGGTGGCGGCGATCCGCACCTCGGGCCCGACCGGGATCTGGAGCGGATCGCTGTCCGGAAAGAGCGGCTGGCCGCGCGAGTCGGTCTCGACCCTATAGGTCTGGATGTCGGTGACGAGCCCGCGCAGCTCCATCGCGATGGCCCGGCGGCCCTCGGCATTGGTCGTGGCCGAGCGGGCCGCGACCATCAGCTCGCTCGCCCGATCGAAGGCGGTGGCAACACCGGCGAGCGCGGTATCGATCTGCGCGGCCTGGGCGGCGGCGCTTTCCGCATTGGCGGCCCAGGCCTTCTGATCGGCCTGGGTGGCGGCGATTGCGGCGATGCGCGCGGCGGCGGGGGCATCGTCCGAGGGCGCGAGGATGCGCTTGCCGGTCGAAACCTCCATCTGCCCGCGCGCTATATCCGCAGAAAGCTGCGCCTGGCGGGCGATTTCGGCGGAAAGCCGATGACGATTGCCGATGATCATCTTGCCGTCCCTTCCCTGGCCCCGCGCGATCAGAAGAGCTGCAGGATCGACTGGAGCGTCTCGCGCGCGACCTGGATGACCTTGGCCGAGCCATTATAGGCCTGCTGGAAACGGAGCAGATCCGCCGCCTCGCGATCCAGATCGATGCCGCTCGCCTCGTCGCGCGCGGCGAAGGCGCTGTCGCTACGCGCCGAGGCGGCGGTGCTTTCCGATTTGGCGGAGGCGAGCGACTGCGCCTGGCCCGTCACCATCGCCGCCCAGCGCGCCTCGACGCCGCCCTCCCCACGCAGCGAGGAAAGCGTCAGCAGATTGCCATTGGCGGGGCCGTCATCGAGCCCGGCCGCGATCGCATCGGGATCGGCCGTGGCGGGCATGAGCGAAATCGCGCCTTCCGCGCCGATCGTAAGCAGATTGCCGCCCGGATTGCCATTTTTGTCCACGCCCTGCGCCTGCCAGCCATTGAGCGCGGAGGCGAACTGGCCCGCGATCGAATCGAGCGTGGCGCGGCGATCGGCGACTGTCGCCGCGACGTCGATCAATCCTGCGAGCGAGCCGTCCATCGGGAAGACCGGCGTGGTGCCGCCCTGCCCGTCCGCCATGGCGACCGAGAGCAGCCCGTCGGACGAGCGGACGAGGCTGAGTTCCGCCGGGCGGGCGCCATCGAGCAGCACCGCGCCGCTGCCGGCGAGCGTGACGCGTGCCGTGCCGCTCGTACCGAGCGTCACTTCCAGGCCCATGCGGTTGGAAAGCTTGTCGAGCAGCCGATCCCGCTCATCGGAAAGCTGCGCGCGGGGGGAGGAGCCGTCGGCCGTGCGCAGCAGCGCGAGATTGACCTTGGCGAGCGAGGCGAGATCGCCGTTGATCGCATCGATCGTGGTCTGCGCCTCAGCGGCGATGCCATCGCTGGCGGTGGACAGGCGTTCGGCTGTGGTACGGATCGCGCCGGCGGCCCCGTCGATCGCCAGCAGCATCGCGCGCCGCGGCATCTGCCCATTGGGATCGGAAGCGAGCGCATCCGCCGCATTGAAGACCGCGCCGATCTGCGCACCGACGCCCGAGGCGCCATCGTCCAGCGCGCTTTCGGTGATCGTCAGCCAACGCACGCGCGCATCGGCGCGGCCGGCATCGGCGGCGGAGGTGCGCGCATCGGCGGCCTTGAAATCGTTCCAGACGCGCTCGACGCCGACCATGTCGACCCCGCCGAAGCTGGTCGAGGGGCGATAAAGCGGCGTCGTCGAAACCGCCGTCTGCTCGCGCAGCGTGGCAAGGCGGCGGGCATAGCCCGGCGTCTCGGCATTGGCGACATTCTCGCCGACCGTGGACAGCGCCTTGCGATAGGCCGTCACGCCCGACCGGCCGATTCCGAGAAGATCGGTCATTTGCCTTCCTTCCTCTCCACCGTCGCGCGAACGGCCGCCGTTCCGGACGCGCCAAACTGGCCGATCAGCATCTCGGCTATTCCGAGCACGCCCTTTTCGGCCATGGACTCGGCGGTGCGCGCATCCGACATGTCACGAAACTGATCGGTGGCGCTGCTGCCGAGAATATCGTCGCCAAGCCCGGCCGAGCGCATCGAGCCGATCATCTGGCGCAGAAACACCGCCTCGAACTGCTTGGCGACATCGCGCAGCTTCTGCTTTTCGGCATCGGCCGGCGAGGCGGAAGGCGCGGCGGCGGCAGAGGAGACGGCACCGATCGTCATAGCACCACCAGCTCCGCCTTCATCGCGCCCGCCTGCTTGAGCGCCTCGAGAATGGCGACGAGATCCGCGGGCGAGGCGCCGATGGCGTTCACCGCCTTGACGATCTCGGCCAGGCTGGCGCCGGGCTGGAAGGCGAACATCTGGCGCGTCTCCTCCTCCACGTCGATCGTGCTGGACGGCTCGACGGCGGTCTGCCCGCGCGAGAAGGGCGCGGGCTGGACGACCATGGGCTTTTCATCGACGCGCACGGTGAGCTTGCCATGGGTGATGGCGGCGGGCGCGATGCGGACCGCGCCGTTAATCACGATCGTGCCGGTGCGCGCATTGACGATCACGCGCGCGGCCGCATCGGCGGGATCGACGGCGAGATTTTCGATCTGGCCCATCAGCGCGGTGCGCACTTCAGCGCCCTGTGGTGCGGCAATGGCGACCGAGACGGCATCGATCGCACGCGCCCGGCCGGGGCCGACCGAACGGTTGATCGCATCCGCCACGCGGCGCACGGTGGTAAGGTCCGCCTCGGCAAGGTTGAAGAGCAGCTCGGGCGCGGTGGCGAAGCCGGCATCGACCGCGCGCTCCACCGTGGCGCCGCCCGGGATGCGGCCGGCGGACGGCACGTTCACCGAAACCTTCGATCCATCCGCCGCCTCGATGCCGAGGCCGCCGACGGCGAGATTGCCCTGCGCCATGGCATAGATCTGATTGTCCGCGCCGCGCAGCGGCGTCATCAGCAGCGTGCCGCCGCGCAGCGACTTGGCCTTGCCCAGCGCCGAGACGGTGACATCGAGCGGCTGGCCGGGCTTGACGAAGGCGGGCAGGTTCGCCGTCACCATCACCGCGGCGGCATTCTTGAGCGCGGGGTTGATGCCCGCCGGCAGATTGAAGCCGAAGCGCGAGGCGACGCCCTTCATTCCCTGCGTCGCATAATCGAGGCTGTCGTCGCCCGTGCCGGCGAGACCGACGACGATACCATAGCCGGTGAGCTGGTTGGTGCGCAGCCCCTGAAAGGTGCCGAGATCCTTGATGCGCGTGGCCTCAACCGGTGCCGCGAGCAGCAGAAGGGCGATGACGGCCAGGATGCGGCGCATGAGCATATCCTAGAAAGGACTCAAAATGGCAAAGAAACGGTTAAGCCACCCCTGCCGGCTGGCGCGTGCAATCTCCCCCGTGCCGGAATAGCTGATCCGCGCATCGGCCACGCGGGTGGAAAGTACGCGGTTATCGAAGCCGATATCGGCCGGGCGGACGAGGCCCGAGATGCGGACATGCTCGTCGCCGCGGTTGAGCGTGACCAGCTTTTCCCCACGCACCAGCATCGTGCCGTTGGGAAAGACCTTCGTGACCGTGACGCTGATCTCGCCATTCAACTGGTTCGACTGGGCGGCCTCGCCCGCGCCGGTGAAGCCGCTGCTGCCGCTCATCGCCGCCTCCGCCGGCGCAAAGAGCGAGAGCGGGCCGGCGCTGGGCGGCGTGAGACCGATATTGCCGCTGCGATCGGTGGCGGCACTGTTGCTCTTGAGCGCCTGGGTGCGTTCGACGAGCAGGATGGTGAGGACGTCGCCGACCATCGCCGCACGCGTGCCGGAGGTGAGCTCCGCATAGCCGTTCGACGCCTGGAAGATCGCGCCATTGGCGGGCACCGCCGGCTGATATTCCTCCGGATAGGTGGGGGCGTAGCTCGGCCGCTCCTTCTTCGCCATTGCCGGACCGGCAATGGTGAGAAGTGCTACCAAGACCAGGCTAGAGCTGCTGGTTCGCATATTGCAGCATCTCGTCGGTGGACTTGATCATCTTGGAGTTGATCTCATAGGCGCGCTGCGTCTCGATCATGTCGACCAGTTCCTCGACGACATTGACGTTGGAGCCTTCGAGCGAACCCTGGCGGATCGTGCCGCGCCCATCGAGGCCGGCCGCGCCCACCTGCGGCGCGCCGGAGGCGGCCGTTTCGACGAGGAGATTGTTGCCGATCGCCTGGAGGCCGGCCGAATTGATGAAGCGCGCCGTCTCGATCCGGCCGAGCTCGGTCGTCTCGGTCTGGCCGGCGAGGCGGGCAGAGACGGTCCCGTCGGTGCCGATGGTGACGGATTCGGCGCCCTCCGGGATCTGGATCGCGGGGATCAGCGGCATGCCGTCGCCGGTGACGATCTGTCCTTCGGCGGACAGGCTGAAATTGCCGTCGCGGCTATAGCCGATGCGACCGTCGGGCATCTCGATCTGGAAATAGCCCGCGCCCTCGATCGCCATGTCGAGCGCATTGCCGGTTGTGGCGAGCGAACCCTGCGTGTCGATCCGCGCCGTGCCGTTCACCTGCACGCCGGAGCCGAGCGAAAGGCCCGTGGCGAAGCGATTGTCCCCGGCGGACGGCGCGCCGGGCGCGACCATCGCCTGATAGGCGAGCGTTTCGAACTGCGCGCGATCCCGCTTGAAGCCGGTGGTGTTCACGTTCGCGAGATTGTTCGCGATCACGCGCATCCGGGCGGACTGGGCATCGAGCCCGGTGCGCGCGACATGCAATGCGGCGTTGGTCATCGGATCACTCCCCTTATATTCAGTCGAGGCGCATCAGATCGGCGGAGGACCGATCGAGATCCTGCGCGGTCGAGAGCATCTTCACCTGCGTTTCCCAGGCCCGGCTGGCATCGATCATCTCGATCAGCATCTGGCTGGCGTTGACGTTCGATCCCTCCAGGCTTTCGGAGGTGAGCCGGGCATCGGGATCGGCGGGCAGCGTGCCGCCAGCGGCGGCGCGGAACAGCCCGTCCAGCCCCTTGGCGATGCGCGATCCGGCGGGCGTCACCAGCTTCAGCCGGTCGGCCGCCTGCGGGGCATTGGCATCCCCGCCCTGCGGCACGATCCAGATGGTGCCGTCGCGATCGACCGATACGCGATCGACGGGCGGCAGGGTAATCGGGCCGGTATCGCTGAGCACCGGCGTGCCGTCCCCCGTGGTGAGCAGGCCGCTGTCCGATATCTGGAGGTCGCCGCGCCGCGTATAGGCCTCGTCGCCATTGTCCGCCTGCACCGCAAGCATCGCATCGCCGTCGAGCGCCACGTCGAGTGCCCGGCCGGTCTGCGCGACCGTACCTTCCTTCATATCGGCATTGACCACTTCTTCGGCGGTGGTCGCGCGCGATTGCAGCCCCTGCCCCTGGATCCAGAGCGGCCGGACCGCCGCCATTTCCGCCCGGAAGCCGGACGTGTTGACGTTCGCCAGATTGTTCGCGGTCGTCGCCTGGCGCGCCATCGCGCCGCGCATCGCCGCAAGCGAGGAGTAGATGAGGCGGTCCATATTTCAGGCTTCCATTCGCGCGGGGATCAGGTGCGCAGATTGACGATCGTCTGGTTCATATTGTTGGCGGTCTCGATCGCCTTGGCATTGGCCGAGAAGTTGCGCTGGGCGGAGATGAGCGCGACCAGCTCCTCGGTGATGTCGACATTGGCGCGTTCGAGCGAGCCCGACTGGATCGCGCCGAAGCCGTCCGAATTGGCCTCGCCGACGATCGCCTCGCCTGATTCCCCGCTGACCGACCAGCGCGCGTCGCCAAGCTGGCGCAAGCCGCCGGGATTGGCGAAATTAGCGAGGAGCAGCTTGCCGAGCGGCTGGGTCGAGCCGTTCGAGAAGGTGGCGATCACAAGGCCATCCGAACCGACGCTGACATTGTCGAGCTTGCCCGCCGAGAAACCGTCCTGGCTGAGCGAGGTGCGGGTGAAGGGCGCGTTCGCCTGGCGCGTGGTCGCGCCGAACTTGATATCGAGTTCGAGCGGCGTGTCGACATTGCCGAACGATACCTCGCCATCGGGCACGATCATCACGCCATTGCTGTCGAACCGAAGCTCGAGCGGGCCGGACGTGCCGTCGAGACGATTGGAGTCCACCTCCTGATTGCCGACGAAGAGGCGCGCATCCCAGCTGCTTTCGCCGGTGACGGCATCGGGAAGCGAGGTGCGCGTGAAATAGATGGTCGCGGGAAGCGCATTGCCCTGCGCATCGTACACGGTGGTGGCGGTCGACTGATTATAGGTATCGGGATCGAGCCGATCGAAGACGTAAGGATTGTCCACGTCGAACTTGGGATTCGAGGCGGGCAGCCCGGCGCTCGACGGGAGCGTGACCGAAAGATCGAGCTTGGTGGTGGATTTGGGCTGTCCGGTGGTGAGCGGAAGCTGCAGCGGACGCGAGCTGTCGATCCCGGTCGCGGTGACCTTGCCCACCTCATCCACGGGCAGGACCTGCAGATAGCCGCCCGTCGAATTGACGACATAGCGATCGGCATTGACGTTGAAGGAGCCATTGCGCGTGAAGGCCGTCTGCCCGCCGGTGACGCCGCCGCGCGTGACGAAGAAGCCCTGGCCGGAGATCATGAGATCGAGCGTGCGGTCGGTCGATTCCGCCGCCCCCTGGGTGAACTGCTGGTCGATGCCCTTGAGCCGCGTGCCCTGCCCCGCAATCGAGCCCGACGCCTGGAGCGGCGCGGAGGAGATCAGATCGCCAAATTCGGTGCGGCTCTTCTTGAAGCCGACCGTGCCGACATTGGCGACATTGTTGGAGATCACCGAAAGATCGGTCTGGGCGCCCTTGAGGCCGGACAGCGAGGTGTAAAAGGACATATCGGTCTCCGTGGCTTGGAGGAATTCAAAGACGGGATCAGGAAAGGCGAAGCGCCTCGGCGGGATTGATGAGGCCGAGGCCAGTGACGAGCTTGGTCGATCCGCTGGCGGGCGACTGGACACCGGCGATGCCGGCCCAGGTGGAGGTTCCGACCTCCATCGTGCCCCCTTCGGCGGCCGAGGCGGTGACGATCAGCCGGAGGGGCTTGCCCACCGGCTGGCCATCCGTGCCCTTGCCGTCCCAGTGGAAGGCGAGCGGGCCGGCGGCCTGCGCGCCGAACGACTGGGTATGATGGACCGAGCCATTTTCGTCGACGAGGCTGAGCGTGACGGCGCTCGCATCCTTGGGCAACGCGATCTCGCCGGCATAGCTGCCGTTCGACAGCGGTGCTGCGACATCGGATTCGATGAGCGCGGCGCGGCCGATCCAGCTTGCCGCATCGCCGATGCGCGACGCGGCGAGATCGTCCGCCATCGTCTTCAGAGAGGCATTGATCTCCGAAATTCCGGCGACGGAGGAGAATTGCGCCATCTGGGCGACCATCTGGCTATTGTCGACCGGTTCGAACGGATCCTGCGTCTTGAGCTGGGTGGTCATTAGCTTGAGGAAGGCGTTCTGGTCGAGCGTGTTGCTGTTCGACGGCTTCGCGCCGGCATTGAGGCCGTCGATCACGCTGCCGCCGCTGGAGATGGTCGTCATTTGCCGAGCCTCAACGTATCGAGGGTAAGGGATTTGGCGGTCTGCATGACCTGCACATTATTCTGATACTGGCGCGCCGTTTCGAGCATCTCGACCATCTCGGCCGCGCTATCGACGCCCGCTTCCCACACATCGCCATTGGCATCAGCGAGCGGATGATCGGGCGAATGGCGGCGGGTGGGCTCGGTCTGCGAGGCGACGACCTGCGTCACCTTCACCGTGGCGACGCCGGGCGCGTCGGTGACGGAGCTGAAGACGGGCTTGAGCGCGCGGAAGGCGCCGTCCTTCGATCCCGCGACAGAGCCGGCATTGGCGAGGTTCGACGCGGTGGTGTTGAGCCGCACGAGCTGCGCGGACATGGCGCGGCCTGCAATATCGTAGACGGAAAGCGGATTGGCCATGTCTATTCGCCCTTCAGCGCCTGCATCACGGTCGAGATGCGGCCTTCGAGAAAAGAGAGGGTGGCGCGATATTTGATGGCGTTTTCGGCGAACTGGCTCTGCTCGGTGGCGAGCTCCACCGTATTGCCGTCGAGCGAGGTTTCGAGCGGCACGCGATAGCCCAGGGCGCCGTCGGCCGCGGCATCGACCGACCCGCCGGCGGTGGCGGCATCCAGCGCCTTCCGGAAATCGAAATCGCGCGCCTTGTAATTGGGCGTGGCGGCATTGGCGATGTTGGAGGCGAGCAAGGCCATGCGCTGCGAGCGGAGCGCCAACGCGGCGCCATGCACGCCGAAGAGCGGATCATCTGCCATTCGCATCTCCTTCGCTAAAGCTTCCGTTTCCGGTGCCGTAATCCCCTTCGGGCAGGCATCGCACCTGCCCGACCGAGCAAACGGTGCAAGGGTCGTGCCAAACGATCTCCGCACCGATGCCGAGCAGCGGCGCAGCCGTCGTTGCGGGCAAGGCGGCAAATATTTGCCGGTGCCGGCAATTTCCTGCCGGCCACCGACGGGACGGCAAAGGAGCGGCAGATGGCATTGGATTTATTGGGGCCGATCATGCGCCTGTTCGATCCGCTGGCGCTGCTGCTGGTGATCGGAGGCGCTGCCGTAACGGCGGCGATGCGCTCCACGGGCGAGGATATCGCCCGCGCGCTGGCTGCACTCCGCCCCCTCCTCTCCGCCAGGCCCGACCGGGATGCCCGCGCCGCCACGCTCGCCACGAACCGCGCCGAGGAACTGGCGCGGGCACGCAGCATCGCCTGCGTCGACCGGGTGGAGACGGACGATCCCTTTCTGAGCGAGGCCATCCGCCGCCTGTCCGACGCATCGTCGGCGAGAGCACTTTCCCGCTGGGCGGAGGAGGAGCTGGCGGCACGCCGGCGGCGGCATGAGGGCGCGATCGCGATGTGGCGCGCCACTGCCGACGCCGCGCCTGCCATGGGCATGATCGGCACGGTGCTGGGCCTGATCGACATGTTCGCGAACATGGAGGATGCGGCCCGGATCGGCCCGTCCATGGCGATGGCGCTGGTCGCGACGCTTTACGGCATCATCGTTGCCAATCTGATCGCCGGGCCGATCGCCGACCGGCTGCAACGCCTGTCCGACACGGAACTGGGCTGGCAGAGCCGCGCGATCGAGCGTTTTTCCGCTCTCGCCCATGCCGAGTTCGATCGGCTGCCGTCCAGCCTGCGCATCGCCGCATGAGCGCCGCCCGATCCCCCCGCTGGGCGCTGAGCTTCGCCGATATCTGCCTGCTGCTGCTCGGCTTTTTCGTGCTGATCCAGGCGCAGGCGGTGGATCGCGGCAGGCTGGCCCAGGGGATGCGCCAGGCCTTCGGCAAGTCCGCGCCCGGGCCGACGAGCGAAGCGGCAATGAAGCTGTTCGAGCCGGGCGAGGCGGTTCTGAGGCCCGCGGCGCGCGCGCGGCTGGAAGCGCTGGGGCGGGAGGCAGCCCGCGCTCAGGGCGGCATCCGCATCGAAAGCCGGGGCATGGACCAGGCGTCGCGGCGTTTCGACGGCTGGGAACTGGCGGCTGCGCGGGTCGCGGCGGTGGCGCGCGCCATCAAGGCCGGTGGTCTCGCCGAAGCACAGATTGAGGTAGCGATCCCCTTAATGTCCGGCGCGGAAAGCCACTCGGGCCAGCGCCTGCTGATCACACGGAAATAGCCCGAAGCCGCGAATGGCATGAAACTTGAAGAAAAAGCGCCCGAATAGATCGGAGCGCAGTGATGAAGAGGCTTTTCACCATCGTCGCGGGGCTGGCCGCCTTGCCCGCGCCAGCCATGGCGGCGCCGTTCCAGGATCTGGACGCGCTCGAACGGCGGCTGCTGATCGCGCTGGGGGCAGATATCGGCATGCCGGGCGGACCGATCGCGCCGATCGATCGACGGATGAAGCTCGCCCCCTGCCCTTCCCCCGTGACGATCGACCCGCCGTTGCTGGGCGCGGTGGCGCTGCGTTGCCCGACGGCGGGATGGCGGATCCGCGTGCCGCTGATGCGCGCCGCCACGGCCGCCGCGCCGGCTGCGGAGTCGAGGCCGGTGGCGCTGGTGCGGCGGGGCGATCCGGTCGAGCTTTTCGCCGGCAGCGGCAGCTTCAGCGTAAGTGCTCAGGCGATCGCTCAGGAAGATGGCGCGCGAGGCGCACGGATTCGCGTGAAAGTCGATCCCAAATCGCAGCCAATTTATGCCGAAGTCGTAGATTCCGGACTCGTGCGCGTCGCCGGATTCAAGTAGGATTTAAGGAACGCCGTAACGTGCCGTTATTCCGGACAGCTAGTTGGGACTTGGCATGTCGCGCTTGGAGAGGAACGGACAGATGATCAACGGTATCGGCCCCTCCGGCCCCGCGCGCGTCGAGCCGTTGCGCAGCGACGGGATCAAGCGTGGCGAACCGACGACGCCGGTCTCGACCGCGCGGAATGGCATGGCGAAGGCGGCCACCTCCAGCCCCGCCGCGGACCTCGCCGCATCCGGCCCGCCGATCGACAGCGACAAGATCGCTGCGATCCGCGCCGCGATCGCCAATGGCAGCTACAGGATCGATCCCCAGGCGATCGCTTCGAAGATGGTGGACCTCGACCTGCCGAGCAAGCCTGCCTGAGATGAGCGAAGCCGCGCTCGGCCAGTTGATCGACTGCCAGACGACGCTGATCGAGGCGCTCGACGGCAATGATCCGGCCGCGCTCGAAGCGGCGATCGCCGATTTCGCGCGGGCGGTGGAAAATGTGCGCGCAATATCCGCCTGGCACGAGACGCCCGAAATCGCGCAGCACCTGCTCCATGCGCTGCAACTTGCCGACGCGGCGCGCGCGCGCGTCAACTATCTCGCCGACCGCAATCGCCGGTCGATCGAGCGGCTGATCGGCCTTGCAGGCGGCGACCCTTCCGCCAGCGCCTATTCACGTGGCGGCCGGCTCACTCCCTGAAGCCCTCCCTGCGCAGGCGGGTGTCTTCGCATTAGTCCACCGTCACCCTGAACTTGTTTCAGGATCCACTCTCAAACCCGCGCGACAGTGCGGATGACGGGTGGATGCCGAAACAAGTTCGGCATGACGATGGGGGTTATGCGAATGTGCCTTGCGGGTAAGAGCCTATGTCCTTCCTCACAGCGCCATCGCCCGTGGCGAGAGACATAGGTCCCGGCCTTCGCAAGGGGCAACGATCGCGGAATTTGGCACGGGCTTTGCTTAATCATCCCTGCAACCTACGGGGATGATGGATGGCGACGCAGGCGATCAACCGGAAATTGTGGATGGGATCGGCCAAGAGCGCGATCCTGCCGCTCGCGACGCTGATGCTGGTCGGGCTGATGATCGTACCGGTGCCGTCGATCCTGCTCGACATGGGCTTCATCCTGAACATCATGATCTCGCTGGCAGTGCTGATGGTCGCGCTCAACGCCGCCAAGCCACTCGATTTCTCCTCCTTCCCCACCGTCCTCCTCTTCGCGACGCTGCTGCGCCTCGCGCTCAATGTCGCGTCGACCCGCGTCGTGCTGGTGGACGGCCATACCGGCGCCAATGCCGCGGGCCATGTGATCGAGGCGTTCGGCCATTTCCTGATCGGCGGCGACTATGCCGTGGGCCTGTTCGTGTTCGGCATATTGATGATCATCAATCTGGTGGTGATCACCAAAGGCGCAGGCCGCGTCTCCGAGGTTTCCGCCCGCTTCACGCTCGATGCGCTGCCGGGCAAGCAGATGGCGATCGACGCGGATCTCAATGCCGGGCTGCTGACACCGGACGAGGCCAAGGTGAAGCGCCAGGAAGTAGCGACCGAAGCTGATTTCTACGGATCGATGGACGGCTCCTCCAAATTCGTGAAGGGCGATGCGGTCGCGGGCGTGCTGATCCTGGCGATCAACATCCTCGGCGGGCTCGTCCTCGGCGTCGTCTCCCATGGGCTTGCGGTCGGCGAGGCGGCATCGCTCTATATCCAGCTTGCGATCGGCGACGCGCTGGTGGCGCAGGTGCCCGCGCTGCTGCTCTCGATCGCGGCCGCCGCGATCGTGACGCGCGTCTCCTCGCCGCTCGACCTTTCCAATCAGATCACCAGCCAGTTCGGCTCCGCCCGTGCCTGGACGCCGGTGGCAGCGATCCTCGGCCTGCTCGGCATAGTGCCGGGCATGCCGCACATGATCATCCTGCTGGCCGCCGCTATCGCCGGCTTCATCGCCTGGAGGCTGCGCAAGGCGGCCGCGACCCCGGCGCCGGTGGAAGCGATCGAGGCGGCGCCCGCCCCCTCCCCCAGCGCGATCGGCTGGGACGAAGTGTCCGATGGCGCAGTACTCAGCCTCGAGCTCGGCTATGGCCTGATCGGGCTGGTCGACGAGCGCAAGGGCGCGCCGCTGATGGCGCGGATCACGGGCATCCGCCGGCAATTGAGCCGCGAGCTGGGCTTCGTCATCCCGCTGGTGCGCGTGCGCGACAATCTGGCGCTCGGCCCCAACGCCTATCGCATCTCGGTGAACGGCGTGGTGATGGGCGAGGACGAGGCCTGGCCGGAGGATCTTCTGGCGCTCGACGGCGGCGATCTGCAGAGCCGGATCGAGGGCCGCCAGGTCAAGGATCCGAGCTTCGGGCTGGATGCGGTGTGGATCGCGCCGGAAAAGCGCGGCGAGGCGATCGTGGCGGGCTATACCGTCGTCGATCCCGCAACCGTGCTGGCGACGCATCTCAACCAGATCATCGCCGGGGCCGCGGCCGACCTGTTCGGCATGGACGAGGCGCAGAAGCTGCTCGATGCGCTGAAGGAAAGCGCGCCGCAGCTCGTCGCGGGGCTCACCCCCCAGCCGCTCGGCCTCGCCCAGATCGCGGCGGCGGCGCGCGCGCTCTTGGCCGAAGGCGTGCCGCTCAAGGATTTCCGCCGCATCGCCGAGGCGATGGTCGATGCCGCGCGCGAGACGAGCGATCCGATGGCGCTGGTCGAGGCCATCCGCGCGCGGATCGGCGCGCTGATCGTCCAGACGCTGGTGCCCGTGCGCATGCCGCTTGCCGTGGTGACACTCGACGCGCAGCTCGAAAGCCTGCTCGCCCAGGCGGTGCGCGTGGGGCCGACCGCCTCGCATCCGTTCGAGCCGGCGCTGGCGCAGCGCATCGTCACCGCCGTCACCGAAGCCGCCGCGCCGATGGTGAACCAGGCGATGCGTTTCGCCATCGTCACCTCTCCCATCGCCCGCCGCGCGCTGGGCCGGCTGCTGCGCCCCCATCTGCCCGACGTGCCCGTCCTTTCCTTCCTGGAGATTCCGGACGGCAAGCCGGTCGAAGTCGTCGCGATCGTCGGTGGCGAGCAGCCGGCACCCCGCGCACTGGAGATGGCCCGATGATCCCGCCCCTCTTCGCCGGGGAGGCCGCGCGTGGCGCTTTCTGATCCCTTGCTGGACGGCCCCGTCACCTATCAGCGCAGGCCCGCCAAGCCCGATCCGGCGGCGCTTGCCCGTGCGCATATGCCGCTCGTCCGCAAGATCGCCTGGCACGTCCATGGCCGCGTCTCCACCGCGCTCGACATAGAGGATCTGGTGCAGATCGGGATGGTGGCGCTGGTCGAAGCGGCAAATGGCTTCGAGGATCGCGGCTTCGCCTTCGCCACTTATGCCTCGATGCGGATCCGGGGCGCGATGATCGATCATCTGCGCCGCCACGCCACGATCTGCCGATCGGCCATGGCCCGGCGTCGCGAGATGGCGAAGGCTTCGGCAAAACTGGAAAATGAGCTGGGCCGCGCGCCGTCCGAAGCGGAAATGGCGCGGGCGATGGGCCTCGATCCCGCCGACTATCGCGAGCTGGCGGACAGCACCGCCGCCGTGCGGCATGAATCGCTGGACGATGTCTATTCGGACCAGTCGATGTGGTTCGCCGATGTCGAGGAGCGGATCGACCAGACGCTGGAGCGCGACCAGCTCAAGGCCGCGCTGGCCGGGAAGATCGCCGAGCTGCCCGAGCGCGAAGCGCTCGTCCTCCAGCTCTATTTCGTCGAGGAGATGAACCTGGACGAGATCGGCCTGACGCTGGGCGTGGGCGCTGCGCGCGTGTGCCAGATCAAGAAGGCCGCGCTCGACCGGCTGCGTGGATCGCTCGCCGACTGGGGCTGAATGGAGCACCGGACGGAGGCTGAGACGTCGATCTCTGATTCAGGGTGACACAATCGCGGCTTGTCCGGCGTCGCGCAGTTCCATTCGTCAGAATCGACCTGAGCTTTGATGGAATTGTCGCCATCGCGCATTGCGTTGATCCGCAACCCTGAAGGCAAGATCGCCGATCGACGCCACTGGAATTGGTAAGTCCGATACGCTATATGACTATCTACATGGTCAGGAGCGTGACATGAGCGCGATCAATCTGGCGGATGCCAAGGCCCATCTGAGCGAGCTCGTCGACCGGGTCGAGGCGGGGGATTCGATCGATATCACCCGGCGCGGCAAGCCGGTCGCGCGGCTCACGGCCGTGGCCAGGCCGCGCAAGCGGATCGACGCGACCCTCCTCCAGGCGCTGACGGCGACCATGCCTCTGCAGGCTGAGGGTGCCGCCGATCTGGTGCGATCGATGCGGGACGGCGATCGTTACTGATGCTCTATCTCGACACCTCGCTGATCCTCGCGGCGCTTTCCAACGAAGCGATGACCGCGCGCGTTCAGGGATGGCTGGCGGAACAGGATCCGGCGCAGCTTCTGATCAGCGACTGGACCCTCACCGAAATGTCTTCCGCCATGGCGATCAAGCTGCGGACCGGACAGATCGGCCTGGAGCAGCGCGCGGCGGCGCTTGCGATGTTCAACAAGCTAGTCGCCGAGAGCTTCACTATGCTGCCGGTGACGCCCATGCATTTCCGGGCGGCGGCGAAGTTCGTCGATCATCATACGCTCGGGCTTCGTGCCGGTGATGCATTGCACCTTGCCACTGCGTCGGAGCATGGCGCCACGGTGCATACGCTCGACCAGCGTCTCGCCGAGGCCGGTCCAGTGCTCGGCGTGCCGACGCAGCTGCTGGCATGATCAAGGGCCCTCTCCTGCCCCGCCAATCATGCCCGGGGCACCAATGACCGGTGACTGAACCGACGAGCAGAATGACGCGTTCGTCGCGAACTATTTCGCGATGCTTGCCGACGACATCGCTGGGCGACCCTATAGCAAGGCGGAGCATAACCGCCTCCTACAGGCGGTGATCGATCGGCCACGCGGCTCGATCGAATACAAGCATCAGAACATCAGCGCGGTGCTCAAGGGTCTCGGGGAGAGTTGGATCCCGGGCTACAAGCCGGCCTTCAATTTCCAGGCCTCGCTCGTCGACGCGGTGGTGCGCTGGCTTGAACGCCATCCGGATTGGCTCGCACCGGCCGCGCGGATGGCAATGGGGCCGTCGCCGTCAGCGCTTCGGGAGGAAGCAATGCTGTGGATCGGCCCGCCACCGACGCACAGCAATGCGCCGCCACCCGACGAACTCGAGCAGATGACCGCCATCGCCCGGAAGTACGATGTGGCGGCGCGCGATGCCCGCAATCGGGCTCTGGGCCGTGCCGGCGAGGAGCGTGTCCTCGCCCATGAGCGCGCCAGCCTGCTCGCCGCCGGCCGGACCGATCTCGCCGAGCGCATCCGTTGGGTGTCGCACGTTGATGGAGACGGCGCCGGCTATGACATCCTGAGCTTCGACACCGACGGCAGCGATCGGCTGATCGAGGTGAAGACGACCAATGGCTGGGAGTGCACGCCGTTTCATATCACGCGCAATGAGCTGGCCGTTGCGGAGGCGTGTTGCAAGGATTGGCGGCTGGTGCGGTTGTGGAATTTCGCGCGGGAGCCGAAGGCGTTTGAACTGCGGCCGCCGCTGGACGCGCATGTGTCGCTGATGGCAACCAGCTATCAGGCGAGCTTCCTATAGTGGGCCGAAGCCGGACTGCAGCTTTCGGATCAGATCATACGGTAAGCTGCCATTCGTCAATTGCCGCTGCTCGGACTTCAAGGCGTACCGCGGCAGGCACTTCCGCCGCTTGCATGAGGGCGGCGAACAGCCATGCTACCTTTGGCTAGGGGGTGCATTCTGCGAGGACTGCCACTGCGGATAGCGGGCGACGCGCTCTGATTCAACTTGAGCAACTAAAACCGCATCCGATCTTCTTTGAAAGCCCGGCACCTGCGATAGGAGCCGCATGATGAAGGGCCGCCCAGAGCTAAACCAGGATCCGCGCCTCCGCGCGATGATCCTTCCCATGTTCAGGTTCGATCCGAAGTCACCGGCGGACCGGCCCTTTGGACTCGGCACTGCATTTCGCATCGACCCTTGGGCCAACTGTGCGACCGCGTTCCACGTTATCGAGGACATGCTAACGCTCGAGAAGGGCGAACTCACGCTGCGAGACGACGTCCGGTTCGCCGCGCTCGAGATTGAAGGCATCGTGTACGGTGCGCCACCGTTGCCCAAAGACGCTTGGCGGCCTCTGACGGGATTCTACGCCGAGGCCGGCAAGACGGAGCCTGCACTGTTGCACGAGAAGGCTCAGATCAGAAACCTGACTGAGATCGCATGCCTGAACATTGGGCGGTCGCACCGGCGCAGCCCAATGCCGTACCTCCCGGTTGCGCTAACGTCCGAACCGCCCAAGCTCGGCGACATCGTCACCGGCTACGGCTTCGCCGGCCTAGACGTCGCAACAGACGGCAAGGGCGAGGAGCGGCCCATGACCCAGTATCTATATGAGAGCACGGGCGAGGTGCTCGAGGTCACCCCGGCGGACCCGACTTCAACGATGCCGTGGCCGCGCTTCCGGGTATCAGCCGAGTGGCCCAGCGGTATGAGCGGCGGGCCCGTGGTGAACGCGGTGGGAAACGTCATCGGGGTAATCTCTCGCGGGTGGTCGGGTGAGGCGGACTCGACCGCAACCCACTTCGCGGGCTGGGATGTTAGCCGCCGGACATTCGGCACGATCGACCCGTTCGCACCCAGACGGTTTCGCGCGTTCGCAGCCGTCGATGTTGAAGGAAACCTCCGATTCGCCGGACAGGATCTCGAGGAGGCGAAGGCCTTCGCGTCGAAGGAGGGGCTAACCGTTGGCGTTGTTTCATTCAGCCCCGATACCGGCGAATGGCTGTCACTTTGAGAAAGCGCCTGGGACGGCTGGCCTGAGGTAACCTGGCGCTAACCTTATCAGCGGCTCAGCCGAGGTGCTGCTCGAGAGCGGCACCCCGTTCGAACGGCTCCGTCTCCAAAGATAGTCGAGGTCGGAGAAGACAGGTGACTTCCCAGCGCCACGGGCGCCGTGAACGCGAGCCGGTTCAGAACAACGAGGCACTGATCGGGCCGGGGTGAAAACCGAGCTGACCGCACGAATAGGCCTGAAGCGTCACGCCCTCCGCATCGCGCACGCTCGATCGAATTTCCGGAAGCGCCGTTTCCTCCAGCATGGTGTCTTTCCCAACCACCGCCAGCAGCACGCCGGTGGCTCGCCAGCCGGTCATCAGCTCATAGACTTCGAGTTTCTCCTGCACCCATTTCGCATAAGCGGGCGCATCCAAGTAGGCTTTTCTGACATATACAAAGTCGATGACGATATCGGCCTGATCACCCTGGAACTGCTTCAGCCCATCCAGAACCAAGCGCTTCTCGCCCGCGACGAGCTCAACGTGCCGCTCGCAATAAACACCGACCTCCTTCTCATATCTGGTGATCGCCACTTGACCCAATGCGAAAGCCTGGACCTGCCATCGCGGGGCCGCGATCTTACGAATGCTGGCGTCGGTAGGCTGCTCGGCACTGGTCTCGGGGACGGGAAGGTCCGACTTGGCAGCCCGGGACTGGGCCTCCAGACGCGTGAGCCGCTCAACAATCTCCGATTCCCGGCTGGCGGAAAGCCGCTCCTTGTACAGGCGGAGCGACTTTCGGTCGATTTTCCCGTCATGTGCCATCTTGTGATGCATGTCGCACAGGGCGATCAGGTTCGCGGGATCATTGTTCTCCCGGTTTTCATCGATGTGGTGAAGCTCGACATAGGTGGTCTCGCCACAAACCCTCAGCGCGCAACCGTGACCGGCTTCAACTAGGACGAGGCGCCGTATGTCGGCCGGAATATGGGGCCTGGCGCTGTCATAAGGCTCTTTCGACAAGGATGACCTCGGCGTTGCGTAGGCATCCAAGGCTAGCGTGGCCCCTTTCAAGGTTCAATGTCCGCCCGCGGTGCCGCTGGAGGTCCGCTTTCGGGGTTCTCGCGGGGAGCCGCGAACGACTTGAACGAGGGCGCATCGTCGCCATGCGATCAATCTAACTGGCTTAGCCTAGCATGCCAGAATCCGTAAGGGTCAGCAGGGTCAGGATTTCTCCGCCATGCGCCTTGACGGACTGCTCGGTAAGGCGAAAGCGCGCTGCATCCCGCCGATCGAACCAGCTATCCGCGCCTATGGTCTGCGGACGCGAGCGCTCGGTACCACCGAAAAGCACTGTAAACGCCGACGATGACGCGTCGAGATCTTCGCGCGGAAACCAATGGTCGGGAACACTGGGGCTGCGCTTAAACCAGCGTCGCCCGCCCTTCCCGTGGCAAACCAGCACGACCGGCCATCCCGCCAAATCGAGGCAACGTAGCGCGGTCGCCAGCCGGCTTGTCGCATAATCGCTGGCGAGCGCATCAATCGCCTCGAAGCTGGGCCGACGGTGCGCGGCGAGCGAGGGCAGGAATAGGTAACGGGGCATGAGCAGATCGGCGGCGAAGTGGTCGGCCTGGCGCTCAAGCTGGCTGGCTGAGCCGGGATTGCCGATCTCGCTCGACCGGCACACCGAGGAGCGGCCGCGATGGTGGGTCCAATGCCCAAGCTCGTGCCCGATCGAGAACCGCCGGCGGCGTGGATCACCGCCTTGCTGGACGGTGATGATCGCGCGGTCATTGTAGCCAATGATGCGCGCCTCGCAGCTTTCGAGCACGGCGTCGCGCACCTTGACGCCGACTGACCATGCAATCGCCTCCAGGTCGATGTCGGCGGGATGAGTGACGCCCAGCGAACGCAGCAAGGCTTCCGCTGGGCTGTTAACCGTCATATGGGGTTGCCCTCATCGTCGATCGCACCGAGCTCGCGCAAATCGTCGAGGATCGCGTCCATCTCCTTCTCGCTTACACCCTCGCCCTTGCGCGCAGCCATGGTCAGGCGGCTCTTGAGCTTGGGATCGTCGTTGGCGAAGCGCGCCATTACCGCGTCGCGCCGGTCCGCACGCAGCGGCGGACGCACCACCCGCGCTTTGCGGTCCCGACTGACAGCCGTTCTCGCGGCGGCGAGCCGCGCCTGGCCGGCACGCGCAACGCCACCGGCGATCGCGCTGCACGCGGCCGCCGCCTCGGCGTCGATATCCAAACCATCGGCGGCCAGCTCAGCGAGTAGCTCGGCATCGCTGAGGTTCATCAGATCGTCGGCCAGTTCGTCGAGTAGTCGGTGGAGCGCAGGATCGGGCTTGTCGCCGCTCACGCAGTCCACCCGGCTGGATACCTCCCATTGATCGCCCGGCGCATGCGGCGTCGAATTGTGGCATAGGCCTTATCGTCCAGGTCGTTCATGGTCATGATCTCCTCCTTCGAGTAAAATTCCAGGTCGCACATCAGCATCAGCAGCGCCTGCTCGTCGTCCGCGAACAACGCTTCGAGAGCCGCGATCCGCTCCGACATGTCCTCTGCGGCCAACAGGCGCGTTTCAGCGTCGGAATCTGGATCGACGGGAACGACAAGCAGCCGCCCGTCGGTGCCGGTGGCATCAAGCGAGACCGTCGCCCTGACGCGACCGGCGGAACCGCGTGCCGCCCAGGCGATGCTGCGCATCGCTCCGATCAGGAACGGCACCAGCGCCATCGTCCGCGGGCAGGTCCGCGCCCCGGACAGTGTCGCGGCAACGGCCTCGCCGATCAGGTCGTCGGCCCCGCACGCGAGACCGAGGGCATAGATACGGCCGGCGCGGCGCAAACGGGCGAGATCGATGGCGGCGAGACCATCGAGTGCCGCGCGGATTTCGTCAGGGTCGAATGCGTCGCGGTTCACGTCACTCCCAAGAGCTGCCTTCGGAGGTAGGCTGACTCTGTGCGCCGCCTCGGACAAGCAGATAAAAATATCTTTCAGATGTCCGCGAGCGTCGCCGCGCTCGGCCTACTCCCTTGGACGCCAATCATGGGGTTCGGGAGCGGTGTCGCAAGCCGGCTTACCCGACAGCGCGGGGAAGGAGGAAGACGAACATGGGCAAGAACCAGCATGTGGTGCCGCACGAAGGCGGCTGGGCGGTTCGCGGAGCGGGCAACGAGCGCGCGACGTCGGTGCACGAGACGCAGGCTGCTGCGAACGAGGCGGCACGCGGCATCGCGCAGAATCAGCATAGCGAGCTGCTGATCCATGGCCGCAACGGCCAGATCCGCGAGCGCGACAGCTTTGGCGGCGATCCCTTCCCGCCGCGCGGCTGAGCAACCCCGGGGCCGCGCACCCGCGCGGCCCCAACCGCAAGGAGTGCATTATGGCAAAAGGCAGAAGTGGTAGCTCGTTCCGCAGTGCAATCAGCGGGCGCTTCGTGACGGCGAAGCACGGCAAGGCATCGCCGCACACGACCGTGTTCGAGCGGTCGGGCGGCGGCAGCACGGGCGGCATGTACCGGAGCGCGATCAGCGGCCGGTTCGTAACGAACGCGCACGGCAAGCGCAGCCCTAACACCACGATCAAGGACAGCTGAAGGAAGGCGGTCGGCAACGGCCGCCTTTCTGTCACTCACGAATCCTATCTTCTTTACCGCTGCCAGCTTTTGGGGATGCCGGAAAGGGCCGCGAACGGCGACAACTGGGGCGCAAACCCGCCGTTGTGCACGCCATTCTACGCCAGAGCACTACCACTCGTTGAAGTGGCATTACATTACTTGGGGCCCACGCGCAGATTGTTCCTATGAAACAACGAAGTAGGCTGGTGGATGGCAGACTAAAGGCAGACGAAACGGCAGTCAAGCGAAGGCGAAAATTACCGCCGAAACTACGCTATTGCCGCCGTTTGTATCCGTCACTCCCACTCGATCGTGCCGGGCGGCTTAGACGTATAATCGTAGGTCACGCGGTTGATGCCGGAAACCTCGTTGACGATGCGGGTGGCGACGCGGGACAGGAAGCTCGCGTCGAAGGGGAAGATGTCCGCCGTCATGCCATCCGTCGAGGTGACGGCGCGCAGCGCGCAGACCGAGTCGTAGGTGCGGTAATCGCCCATCACGCCCACGGTGCGGACCGGGAGCAGCACCGCAAAAGCCTGCCAGATCGCATCATAGAGGCCGGCATTGCGGATCTCCTCCAGATAGATGGCATCCGCCTTGCGGAGAATATCGCAACGCTCCTTGGTGACTTCGCCCGGGATGCGGATGGCGAGGCCCGGCCCCGGGAAGGGATGGCGACCGACGAAGATGTCGGGCAGCCCCAGCTCGCGGCCAAGCTCGCGCACCTCATCCTTGAAGAGCTCGCGCAGCGGCTCGACCAGCTTCATATGCATCCGCTCGGGCAGGCCGCCGACATTGTGGTGGCTCTTGATCGTGACCGAGGGACCGCCGGTGAAGCTGACGCTTTCGATCACATCCGGATAGAGAGTGCCCTGGGCGAGGAATTCGGCGCCGCCAATCTTCTTCGCCTCGCTTTCGAACACGTCGATGAAGGTCTTGCCGATGAACTTGCGCTTGGCCTCCGGATCGGTGACGCCCTTGAGGCCGTTCAGGAACAGCGTCTCGGCATTCACATGGACGAGTGGGATGCCATAATGTTCGCGGAAGAGGCTGACGACCTGATCCGCCTCGCCCATCCGCATCAGGCCATGATCGACGAACACGCAGGTGAGCTGATCGCCGATCGCCTCATGGATCAGCACCGCCGCCACCGCCGAATCGACGCCGCCGGAAAGGCCGCAGATCACCTTGCCGTCGCCCACCTGCTCGCGAATCTCGGCGATCTTGGCAGCGCGGAATTCGGCCATGGTCCAGTCGCCGGCAAGGCCGCAGACATGGCGCGCGAAATTGGCGATCAGCTTGCCGCCGTCGGGGGTATGGACCACCTCCGGATGGAACTGCACGCCGAAGAAGCGGCGCGCCTCGTCCGAAGTGACGGCATAGGGCGCGCCTTCGGAGATGGCGATGGGATGGAAGCCCTCGGGCAACCGATCGACCTTGTCGCCATGGCTCATCCACACCTGATGGCGCTCGCCTTCCTTCCAGAGGCCATCGAACAGCGCCGAGCGGCCGACCACCTCGATGAAGGCACGGCCGAATTCGCCGGTGGTGCCGGGGATCACCGAGCCGCCGAGCTGCTGGCACATCGTCTGCTGGCCATAGCAGATGCCGAGAATCGGGATGCCCGCCTCGAAGAAACGCTGCGGCGCGCGGGGGCTGTCATCCGTATGCACGGAGGCAGGGCCGCCGGACAGGATGATGCCCTTGGGCTTCAGCCGATCGAAGGCGGCATCGGCGGCGTTGAAGGGAGCAATTTCGGAATAGACCCCGGCCTCGCGCACGCGCCGCGCGATGAGCTGGGTCACCTGGCTGCCGAAATCGACGATGAGGATGCAGTCTTGCGGGTGGGCGGTCATGCCGCTCGATAGTTTTTGCGCGCGGCCCTGTCCAGCACTCGTCTGCCCAGCATTCGTCTGCCCAGCATTCGTCTGCCCAGCATTCGCCCGCCATCGCGCAGCCGGCGGCGCGGCGGAATGGCATAAACATCTTCTTTACCGAGATGATCGCAAGCTGAGCGGGCCCAATTTCCGGAGATCCGATGCCGCGTCGAATCCGATCCCTGCTCGCCACGCTGCGCGACGAGGTGCAGCTTTATGCCGACCAGAGCGAGAAGATCGCCGGCCGGACCAACCTGCTCGCGCTCAACGCAACGATCGAGGCGGCGCGTTCCGGCGAGGCGGGGCGCGGCTTTTCGGTGGTGGCGCAGGAGGTGAAGGCGCTCGCCAACCAGGCGCGCGGCAGCGCCGCCGCCTTCCGCGCGGACGTGCTCGACCGGCTGGCGCTCGGCGCGCGCATCGCCGACGAGATGGTGGCGGAGATTGAGGGCGCGCAATTGATCGAGCTGGCCCATTCGATCATCCAGAACATCACCCGCATGATCTATGCGCGCAGTGTCGATCTGCGGATGCTGGCGACCGATCCGGCGATCATCGCGGCGATGCGTGGGGGCAGCCCCGCTCTGGCCGAAACCGCGCTCGACCGGCTGCGGCTGATGAGCCATTATTCGCCCTTCTACCTCAACGCCTTCATCGCCTCCCCCGCCGGACAGATCATGCTTTCGGCGGACGAGAATGCGCGCGTGCGCGCCGCCGACGTGTCGGATGCCGCCCAGTTCAACCTGGCGATGGCGAGCCGGCGGCGGGGCGACTGGTTCACCGACGAGATCTGGCGCAACCCCTGGTCCGGAAACCGCGCCGTGCTCGTATTCGTCGCCCCGATCCATGCGCCGGACATGGACGACCAGCCGCCGCTCGGCGTGCTTTATTTCGAATTCGACTGGGAAAAGCAGGTCGATGCGCTGATCCGCGACCGGCTGATGTGCAGCGAGGCGGAGGACGGGCGGACCCGCATCACCATCGTCGATCATCAAGGCAAGCTGGTGGGATCGTCCTGGGGAGGGCAATTCGGCGAGCCGGTGCCGCTGCCGCCGGGCAAGATGCGCGGATCCGAAGCGCGCGCGGAATCGGTTGCGGCCTTCGCCCAGGCGCAGCCCTTCCACGGTTTCGACGGGCTCGGCCTGCGCTGCCTGATCGAACAGCGCATGCCGAACGAGGCGGATGTGGCCGAGGTGCTGCGCTTAACGCGGCACGCAGCGTAGCACTGCCCCCGCAACGATCCCCTCATCCCTGTGGAGACATGGGCCCCGGCCTGCGCCGGGGCGACGATCCTGTTAGTGAGCGGCGGGAAGATCGAGGCCCGTCCAGCGGGCGGTGAAGGCCCATAGATCGGCATATTCCTCGATGATCTTGTCGGTCGGCTTGCCCGATCCATGGCCGGCGCGCGTCTCGATACGGATCAGATGCGGCTTGGTGCCGATCGCCGCCGCCTGAAGCGCCGCCGCATATTTGAAGCTGTGTCCGGGGACCACCCGATCATCCGTATCGGCGGTCGTGACCAAGATTGCGGGATAATCCGTGCCGCCATGGACATTATGATAGGGCGAATAGGCGCGCAGCACCTTGAAATCCGTCTCCTTGCCCGGATCGCCATAATCATCGACCCAGTAGCGGCCGGCGGTGAAGCGGTTGAAGCGCAGCATGTCCATCACGCCCACCGCCGGCAGGCCAACCGCGAACAGATCCGGCCGCTGGTTGACGACCGCGCCGACGAGCAGCCCGCCATTGGAGCCGCCGCGCACGGCGAGCTTGCCGCGCGTCGTGACGCCCTCGGCGATCAGATATTCGCCCGCGGCGATGAAATCGTCGAACACATTCTGCTTCTGGGCGAGCCGGCCGCCATCATGCCAGGCCTTGCCATATTCGCCCCCGCCGCGGATCGAGGCCTGCGCATAGACGCCGCCCGCCTCCATCCAAGCGAGATTGGCGGGCGAGAAGGCCGGCGTCACCGAAATGTTGAACCCGCCATAGCCATAGAGGATGGTGGGTGCCCCGCCCTTCAGGTCCAGCCCCTTCTTGTGGACGACGAACAGCGGCACGCGCGTGCCGTCCTTCGACGTGTAGAAGCGCTGCGATACCTCATAATCGGCGGGGTTGAACGCCGTCCGGGGCTGGGCGAAGACGGTCGCCCGGCCGGTGGCGGTATCGTAACGATAGATTGTCGTCGGCGCATTGAAGCTGGTGAAGGAGAAGAAGGTCTCCGGATCGCCCGGCTCGCCACCGAAGCCGCCGATGCTGCCGATCCCCGGCAAGGCGACATCGCCCGCGGGCTTGCCGTCGAGCGTAGCCAGCTTCGCCACGCCCTTGGCATCGCTCAGATAGGTGAGGACAAGCTTGTCCCCGATGATCGCGGCGCCATCCAGCGTGGCGGCCGTCTCGGGCACGATCTCCGCCAGCTTGAGCGAGGGCGAAGCCACGTCGATCGTCACGACGCGCTGGCGCGGAGCATCACGATTGGTGAGGAAATAGAAAAGGCTGCCCTTATTGCCGGCAAGCTCCCAATTATTCTCGAGCCCGCCGATCAGCGTGCGCGGCGCCACGCCCGGCCGGGTGAGATCGATGAGCGTGATCTCGTAGCGCGCATCCGTGCCCTCGGCGGAGGTGATGACCAGCCATTTGCCGTCATCCGTCACCTGCCCCGTATGGCTGAGCTTGGGGCGGTCGGGCGTGGCATAGACCTTGATGTCGGCCGATTGCGGCGTGCCGAGCTTGTGGAAATAGAGCGTCTGATCGAGGTTCAGCGACTGGAACTGCTGACCGGCCTCGGGCTCCGCGAAGCGCGAATAGAAGAAGCCCTTGCCGTCCTTCGTCCAGGCGAGCGCGGTGAACTTGGCCCATTTGATCTCATCCGCCATCGGCTGTCCCGTGGCGACGTCGAGCACCTTCAGCGTGCGCCAGTCGGTGCCGCCATCCTGAATGGCATAGACGAGATATTTGCCGTCCTTGGAGGGCTTCCATTCAGCGAGCGCGGTCGCGCCGTCCTTGGCCCAGGGATTGGGATCGATCAGCAGGCGCGGCGTGCCATCCAACCCGTCGCGTACATAGAGAACCGCCTGGTTCTGAAGCCCGCTGTTGCGCATGTAGAAATAGCGCGTGCCCGCCTTCACGGGCAGGCCGAAGCGCTCATAATCATAAAGCGCCTTCAGGCGGCCAGCGAAGGCGGCGCGGCCGGGCAGCGTCTGGAGATAGGCGTCGGTCACGCCATTCTGCGCCGTCACCCAGTCGCGCACCTTGGCATCGACGCGCACGTCATTTTCGAGCCAGCGATAGGGATCGGCGATCGCTTCGCCGAACTGGGTTTCGGATATGTCGCCCTTCGCGGTCTGCGGATAGGCGAGGCGGAATTGCGAGGCGGCGGGCAGCGTATCGGGCATGGCCGGACGAGACAGCTCCATGGCGAGGGACGGGCCGGCGATCGCGGCCGTCGACAGGAGGAACGCGAAAGCGAGCGACTTCATTCAGGAAACCCCCTCCGGAAACGGAAAGGCCGGAGACTAACGTCCCCGGCCCCTCGTTCAAGCCAATCCGGAAAGAGCTGGATCAGGCCGCTTCGGCCTCGTCCTCGTCGGACTGCACCGGGCCCGAATCCTGACCCTTGGCCGAAACGTCGCGATCGACGAACTCGATGATCGCGATCGGCGCCGCGTCGGACGCACGGATGCCCGCCTTGATCACGCGGGTATAGCCGCCGTTGCGATCCTTGTAGCGCTCGGCCAGCACGTCGAAGAGCTTCTTGAGCTGCGTGTCGTCGAGCAGGCGCGCATGGGCCAGACGACGATTGGCGAGGCCGCCCTTCTTCGCGAGCGTCACCAGCTTCTCCACATAGGGGCGAAGCTCCTTCGCCTTGGCGAGCGTGGTGGTGATCTGCTCATGCTTGATCAGCGCCGCCGCCTGATTGCGGAAAAGCGCGGTGCGGTGGCTGGCGGTACGCTGCAGCTTACGGCCGCCTACACGATGACGCATATTTCATTCCTTCATGTTTGTTCAGGGGCCGTTTCAGGTACCCCGGACCAGGCGGCGACGCGGACCGCCCAACCAAATCGTCATGCCAGCGAAGGCTGGCATCCATCCGAACTCACCCTCCGCACGACCCGCGGAGGGCCCCCCGCCTTCGCTGGGGCGACGCGCTCCCGAGGGAGCGCGTCAGAATTCCTGTTCGAGCTTCTTGGCCATTTCCTCGATATTCTCGGGCGGCCAGCCGGGGATTTCCATGCCCAGACGCAGACCCATCGAGGCAAGGACCTCCTTGATCTCGTTGAGCGACTTGCGGCCGAAATTCGGCGTACGCAGCATCTCCGCCTCGGTCTTCTGCACGAGATCGCCGATATAGATGATGTTGTCGTTCTTGAGGCAGTTGGCCGAACGCACCGAAAGCTCGAGTTCGTCCACCTTCTTGAGGAGGTAGCGGTTGAGCTGGTTCGCATCGCTCTCCGGCTCCGCACCGCCCGCCGGGACGGCCGCGACACCGACCGGCGCCGCAGCCGGAACCATGCCCTCGTCGAAATGGACGAAGAGCTGGAGCTGATCCTGCAGGATGCGCGCCGAATAGGCGATCGCATCGTCCGGCGTGACGGTGCCGTCGGTTTCGACGGTGAGCGTCAGCTTGTCGTAATCCAGCTCCTGCCCGACGCGGGTGTTCTCGACCTTGTAGGCGACCTGGCGTACCGGCGAGTAGAGCGCATCGACCGGGATCAGGCCGATCGGGGCGTCGGCCGGGCGGTTGCTGGCGGACGGGACATAGCCCTTGCCGACATCGGCCGTGAGCTCCATGTTGAGCGTCGCGCCCTGATCGAGGTGACAGAGCACCAGATCGGGGTTCATCACCTCGATATCGCCCGAGGTGGCGATATCCCCGGCAGTGACCTCGGCCGGGCCGGTCACGGAAAGCTGGAGCCGGCGCGGCCCCTCACCCTGCATGCGCAGCGCGATCTGCTTCACGTTCAGCACGATGTCGGTCACATCCTCGCGCACGCCGGCGAGCGAGGAGAATTCGTGAAGGACATTCTCGATCTTGATCGAGGTGACGGCAGCGCCCTGCAGCGAGGAGAGCAGCACGCGACGCAGCGCATTGCCGAGCGTCAGGCCGAAACCGCGCTCGAGCGGCTCGGCAACGAAGGTCGCCTTGCGCTTGCCATCGCCACCGGCCTTCTTCTCGATGCCGTTGGGCTTCTTCAATTCCTGCCAGTTCTTGGCGTTGACGGCCATGTTGTTCCCCTTGGGGTTGGGCACGGGGTGCGTCCACCCCGGCCGGAAAACAGAATCTGAGAGGGGGCGAAAAAGGCCGCCCCCGGGCAGGATCAGACGCGGCGACGCTTGGAGGGGCGGACGCCATTATGGGGGATCGGCGTCACGTCGCGGATGGACGTGATGTGGAATCCGACCGCCTGGAGCGCGCGCAGCGCCGATTCACGACCCGACCCCGGGCCCTTCACCTCGACTTCGAGGGTACGCACGCCATGTTCGGCGGCCTTCTTGCCGGCATCCTCGGCGGCGACCTGGG
Organism: Sphingomonas oleivorans; assembly: GCF_003050615.1. GTDB lineage: Bacteria > Pseudomonadota > Alphaproteobacteria > Sphingomonadales > Sphingomonadaceae > Sphingomonas_H > Sphingomonas_H oleivorans. Next base: position 31,717 of record NZ_NWBU01000016.1, read on the forward strand.
CGGCATAGGGAGTCGACTTGCGGCTGCCCTTGAAGCCCATCATGCCGGCGGACGACCAGGAGATGGCGTTGCCCTGAGCATCGGTGATGGTGATCATGGTGTTGTTGAAGCTGGCGTTCACATGCGCGACGCCGGCGGTGATGTTCTTGCGCTCGCGCCGCTTAATGCGCTGAGGTTCGCGTGCCATATCTCGAATATCCTACCTGAAGGAGCCCATTCGGCCGATCGTGGCACGCAGGGCGCACCACCGAACGGCCTGGCTCATCACTTCTTCTTGCCGGCGATCGGCTTGGCCTTGCCCTTGCGGGTGCGCGCATTGGTGTGCGTGCGCTGGCCGCGGACGGGGAGCCCCTTGCGGTGGCGGAGGCCGCGATAGCAGGCCAGATCCATCAGGCGCTTGATGTTCATCGCCACCTGGCGGCGAAGATCACCTTCCACCGTATAGCCCGCGTCGATCGTCTCACGGATCTGCAGGACTTCCTGGTCCGACAGGTCCTGCACGCGACGCTCCGGCGTGATGCCGAGCTTGGCGGTGATTTCCTTGGCCTTGGCCGGGCCGATGCCATGAATGTAGGTCAGCGCGATTTCGACGCGCTTGTTGGTCGGGATATTGACACCCGCAATACGTGCCACTGTACTTTTCTCCTGCTCCACGGGGCGACTGGGCCGGCCACCCCATCTCGACGCTTCACCGCAATGATCGATGCAATAGCAAAACCGGCGCACGCTAAAGCGCCGCCGGCAACCGATCTGCGGGACGGGGCGCCATAGTCCCCCTTCCCGATCCTGTCAAGCAATCGAAAAGCGATTCCTATTCACCCGCACTCAACGGGCGAGTGCCGCGCCCAGCCGGTCGAGCTGCTCGGCGAGCACCTTGTCCACCAGCGGCGCCATCTTATCGGGGCCGCCGCGGATATAGCCGCCGACGACATAGGTCTGCACGATCTCGGTCGCATCGCCCTTCGGCGTCAGCTCCCAGCTGAGCGCCCCGTCCGCCCCCTCGCCCTGCAGCGGGCCCAGCGCGGCGCGCAGCCTGAGCTGCCGGTTCGGCTGCACATAGACGACGCGGCCATGCTCGATCGTTCCGCCATCGGCGGGAATCGCCTCGCAGAAACAGCCGCCGGCCTTGCCGTCGAGGCGCATGTTCGCGGCATCGCCCGAATAGCTGTGCGCGCCATTCCACCAGCTTCCGATCCGCAGCAGCCGGGCATAGACGGCGGCAGGCGGCGCGGGCACGAGAACGCTGTGCGAAACCTCGAAGCCGATCGGCGTCACGGCGCGCACTTCGGCGGTGGCGGAAGAGGATATACCGACCGCAAGCAGCGCCGGCAGGAGCGGGACAAGGCCTGATTTTCGCATCATCCCCCTCCCCCAAGGCAGCAGCTTCAGGCGGCGCCGACCGTCCTGCCGTCCAGTATCGCCTCGATCGCAGCGCTGACCTCACCGATCTCCGCCATGCCGTCGACGCGCGTCACGAGGCCACGCGCCTCATAATAAGGCAGGATCGGCGCGGTCTTGGCGCGATATTCGGCCATACGCGTGCGCACCGTTTCGGCATTGTCGTCCGGGCGGCGCTTGAACTCGGTCGAGCCACAGACGTCGCAGACGCCGGCCACGGCAGGCGCCTTGAACTGGTCATGATAGCCCTCACCGCAACAGGCGCAGGTATAGCGGCCGGTGATGCGCTCGACGAGCTTATCCTCGTCCACCGCCAGCTCGATGACATGATCGAGCGTGCGCCCACGCGCGGCCAGCAGCTTATCGAGCGCCTCGGCCTGGATCTGGGTGCGGGGGAAGCCATCGAAAATGACGCCCCGCGCGGTGTCGGGCTGGTCGAGCCGCTCGCCGATGATCTCGGCCATCAGATCGTCGGGAAAAAGCTTGCCCGCCTTCATGATCTCGTCGGCCATGCGGCCGATCTCGGTGCCGGCCTTGACCGCGGCGCGCAGCATGTCGCCCGTCGAGAGCTGGACCATGCCACGCTCCTGCACGAGCCGCGTCGCCTGGGTTCCCTTCCCCGCCCCCGGGGGCCCAAGCAGGATGATGTTCATGATTGTGCGCTCCGCGCGAATTCTTCCTCCGTCAACGCCGCATCCCTCCCTTGAGCTTCGCCTTCTTGATGAGGTCGCCATATTGATGCGCGAGCAGATGGCTCTGGATCTGCGTCACGGTATCGATGGTTACGTTGACCACGATCAGAAGACTAGTACCGCCGAGATAGAAGGGAATTCCCGCCCGTGCGACGAGGAATTCCGGCACGAGACAGATGAACGTCAGATAGGCCGCGCCGATCACGGTGATGCGCGTCAGCACATAATCCAGATAATCGGCGGTGTTCTTGCCCGGGCGGATGCCGGGGATGAAGCCGCCATAACGCTTCAGATTGTCCGCCGTCTCCTCCGGATTGAAGACGACCGCGGTGTAGAAGAAGCAGAAGAAGATGATGCCCGCCGCATAGAGCGCCATGTAGAGCGGCGTGCCATGCGCGAGATATTGGTTGAGCGTGATGATGAAGTCGCCCCAGGCGCTCTCGCCCGCGACGCGCTGCCCCGCGAACTGCGAGATGGTGAGCGGCATCAGCAGCAGCGACGAGGCGAAGATCGGCGGGATGACGTTTGCCGTGTTGATCTTCAGCGGCAGGAAGCTCTTGTCCCCCTGCATATGGCCGCGCGCCGTCTGGCGCTTGGGATATTGGATCAGCACCCGGCGCTGGGCACGCTCCATGAAGACGATGAACAGGATCAGGCCGATTATCAGCGCCAGCACGCCGATGATGAGCAGCGGCGAGAGCGAGCCGGTGCGGCCGCCCTCGAACACATTGACCAATGCCTTGGGCAGTTCGGAAACGATGCCGGCCATGATGATCAGCGACACGCCGTTGCCTATGCCTCGGCTGGTGATCTGCTCGCCCAGCCACAGCAGGAACATGGTGCCGCCGATCAGCGTGATAACGGTCGTCACACGGAACAGATAGGGATCGACGATGACCGCGTTCAGCCCCTGGCTCGCGCCCCAGGTCTCAAGCCCGACAGCGATGAAATAGCCCTGGATCGCGGTAAGCGCGACCGTGCCGTAACGCGTATATTGGTTCAGCCTCTTGCGGCCGCTCTCCCCCTCCTTCTTGATCGCGGCGAGCGCCGGCGACAGCGTGGTGGCGAGCTGCACGACGATCGAGGCAGTGATGTAGGGCATCACGCCGAGCGCGATCAGCGACATGCGGGTGAGCGCGCCGCCGGAGAAGGTGTTGAAGAAATCGAGCACGCCGCCCCGGGTGGATTCGAACAGCGTGGCCAGCGCGCGCGGATCGATGCCCGGCAGCGGCACATGGCTGAGAAGACGGAAAACGACCAGCGCGCCAAGCGTGAACCACAGTCGCTTCTTGAGTTCGGTAGCTTTCGCGAACTGCGAAAGGCTGACGTTGGCGGCCAGTTGCTCGGCTGCGGATGCCATGTGATTCGGACCCCGGATAAATAAATGGCGGCGGAGTGCCTCTACGCCCCCCGCCGCCTCATATAGTGCGTGCTTCCGGCTTGTATAAGCCGGAAACGTGGCGGCCCGTAAGGTTACGCCTTGGCCTTCTTCGCCGTGCCCTTCTTGGCAGCGGCCTTCTCGGCGGCCGGAACCACCTCGATCACGTCCACGGAGCCGCCGGCCTGCTCGATCGCCTCGCGCGCCGACTTCGACACGCCCGCCACGCGGAACGACAGCTTCGCGGTCAGCTCGCCCTTGGCCAGCACGCGCACGCCATCCTTGCCGCCACGGGCAACGCCGGCGGCCTTCAGCGCGGCATGGTCGATCGTGCCGTCGGTGGCCAGCGTGCCGGTATCGACCAGCTTCTGGATCTGGCCCAGATTCACCTCGGCATAATCCTTGGCAAAGATATTGTTGAAGCCGCGCTTCGGCAGGCGCATGTGGAGCGGCATCTGGCCGCCCTCGAAACCCTTGATGGACACGCCCGAACGGCTCTTCTGGCCCTTCTGGCCACGACCGCCGGTCTTGCCCAGGCCCGAGCCGATGCCGCGACCAACGCGGACCCGGCCCTTGCGGGCGCCGTCATTGTCGCGGATGTCGTTCAACTTGATCGTCATGTGATGCACTCGCTTTCGCTTTTGTCGCGCCGATAAAAAGGAAGGGGCGCCAATAGCGCCCCCTCCCCTGTTTGTCATCCCCGTCTCCGGGGATGGCGACGGAAGGGCTTAGCCCTCCACCTTCACCATATGCTGCACCTTCCGGATCATGCCGCGCACTTCGGGGGTGTCCTGAAGCTCGCGGGTCCGGTGCATCTTGTTGAGGCCGAGGCCGACCAGCGTCGCGCGCTGATCGGGGGTACGGCGGATCGGCGAACCGATCTGGGTGACCTTGATGGTAGCCATCGTCGATTACTCCGTGATCGCAGCCGCGTCGGCCACGGCCAGCTCGGCCGAAGCACCACCACGACCCAGCAGGTCGGCGATCTTCTTGCCGCGGCGCTGAGCCACCGACTTCGGGCTGGTCTGATCCGTGAGCGCCTCGAAGGTCGCGCGGATCATGTTGTAGGGGTTGTTCGTGCCGACCGACTTGGTCACCACGTCATGCACGCCCAGGCTCTCGAAGACGGCGCGCATCGGGCCGCCCGCGATGATGCCGGTACCCTGCGGGGCCGAGCGGACATAGACGCGGCCGGCGCCGAAATGGCCCATGCCGTCATGATGCAGCGTACGGCCCTCGCGCAGCGGCACGCGGATCATCGCCTTCTTGGCGGACGCAGTCGCCTTGGAGATGGCTTCCGGCACTTCGCGCGCCTTGCCATGGCCGAAGCCGACCCGGCCCTTGCCGTCGCCCACGACCACCAGCGCCGCGAAACCGAAGCGCTTGCCGCCCTTCACCGTCTTGGACACACGGTTGATGTGGACCAGCTTCTCGACCAGCTCCTCGCCGCCTTCCTCGCCGCCGCCACGACGATCGTCACGCCGACCACGGCCGCCCTCGCGACCGCCACGGCCGCGATTGTCGCCGCCACGGCCGCCGCGCGGACCACGACCGCGACGCTCGCCCTCGGGAGCGCCGCCTTCCGGCGCAGCCGCCTGGTTGATTTCGTCAGCCATTTAGAACTCCAATCCGCCTTCGCGGGCGGCGTCGGCCAGAGCCTTCACCCGACCATGGAACAGAAAGCCGCCGCGATCGAACACCACCTTGGTGACGCCCGCCGCAGTGGCGCGCTCGGCAAGACGCTTGCCGACCGAAACGGCCGCATCGACATTGGCGCCCGAACCCGCGTCGCGAACATCCTTGTCCAGCGTCGAGGCGGCGGCGAGCGTGCGGCCCTGCGTGTCGTCGATCACCTGGGCATAGATATGCCGGCCCGAACGATGCACCGACAGCCGCGGGCGAAGGCCGCCCTTGGCGCGGAGCGCGGCGCGGACGCGCTGGCGGCGCCGCTGAAAGAGGGAAAGACCCTTTGCCATTACTTCTTCTTCCCTTCCTTACGGAAGATGAACTCGCCGGCATATTTGATGCCCTTGCCCTTATAGGGCTCGGGCTTGCGCCAACGACGGATCTCCGCGGCGACCTGGCCGACCTTCTGCTTGTCGATACCCGAAATGTTGACCGTGGTCTGGTCGGGCGTCGCGATCGTGATGCCTTCCGGAATCGCGAAATCGACATCATGGCTGTAGCCGAGCTGCAGCTTCAGATTCTTGCCCTGAAGATTGGCGCGGTAGCCGACGCCGGTGATCTGGAGCGTCTTGGAGAAGCCCACGGTCACGCCGGTGATCAGATTCTGGACCAGCGTGCGCTGCATGCCCCAGAAGGCGCGCGCCCGCTTGCTGTCGCTGACCGGCTGCACCGAAATGCCGCCATCCTCGATCGCATAGGTCACTTCGTCCGCCAGCGGCAGCGTCAGCGTGCCCTTGGGACCCTTCACCGAAAGCGTGCGGCCCTCGATGTTCGCCGTCACGCCCGCAGGGATCGTGACCGGCTTCTTACCGATGCGGCTCATCAGAAGACCTCCGCGAGAACCTCGCCGCCGACATTCTGCTCGCGCGCTTCCGCGTCGGAGAGAACGCCCTTCGGCGTCGAAACGATGGTGATGCCCAGGCCGTTGCGCACGCGCGGCAGGTCCTTCGAACCCGAATAGACGCGGCGGCCCGGCTTCGAGACGCGGGCGACATGCTGGATCGCCGGCTGGCCCTCGAAATATTTCAGCTCGATGCGCAGGCCCGCATGACCCGCCAGCTCTTCCTCGGAATAGCCACGGATATAGCCTTCGCGCTGAAGCACGTCGAGCACGCGGGCACGCAGCTTGGACGCAGGCGTCAGCACGCTGTCCTTGCGGGCGCGCTGGCCGTTGCGGATACGGGTGAGCAGATCACCCAATGGATCGGTCAAAGCCATCTCTAACCCTTACCAGCTCGACTTCGTGACGCCGGGGATCATGCCCTTGTTGGCAAGATCGCGCAGCGTGACGCGCGACAGACGGAACTTGCGATAATAAGCGCGGGGACGCCCGGTCATCTCGCAACGGTTGCGGACGCGCGTCGGGTTCGCATTGCGCGGGATCTCCGCAAGCTTGAGACGCGCGATCAGGCGCTCGGTCTCGTCCTTGCTCTCATCGTCCGCAATCGCCTTCAGACGGGCATATTTGCCCGCATACTGCTTGACGAGCTTCTTGCGACGCTCGTTCTTGTTGATCGAACTCAGTTTCGCCATGACTTAAGTTCTCTTTCCTTACGCGCGGCTCACGCCGCCTTCTTCTCTTCAGCCGTCGGCTGCGGGAACGGGAAGCCGAACAGACGGAGAAGCTCGCGAGCCTCCTCGTCGGTCTTGGCCGTCGTCGCGATGATCACGTCCATGCCGCGGATCTTGTCGACCTTGTCATAGCTGATCTCCGGGAAGATCAGCTGTTCCTTGAGGCCTGTCGCATAATTGCCGCGGCCGTCGAACGACTTGTCGGACAGGCCACGGAAGTCGCGGACGCGCGGGAGAGCAATCGTCACGAAACGGTCGAGAAATTCGTACATGCGCTCGCGGCGGAGGGTGACCTTCGCGCCGATCGGCATGCCCTCGCGCAGCTTGAACTGCGCGATCGACTTCTTCGCCTTGGTGATGACGGCCTTCTGGCCGGCGATCGCCGTCATTTCGGCGGCAGCCTGCTCGACCTTCTTCTTGTCCTGGGTCGCCTCGCCCACGCCCATGTTCAGGACGATCTTGGAGAGCTTCGGCACTTCCATGACATTCTTGTAGCCGAACCTTTCCGTCATCGCCTTGACGATGCGGTCTTCGTACTGCTGCTTCAGCCGGGGCTTATAATCAGCCATCGATCTTCTCACCCGTCTTGACGGCGACGCGGACCTTCTTGCCGTCCTGGATTTCGAAACGGACGCGGGTCGGCTTGCCGTCCGCGGTCACATGCGCGACCTTCGAGACGTGCAGCGGCGCTTCCGTGCGCTCCAGGCCACCCTGCGGATTGGCCTGGGTCGGCTTGCGGTGACGGGTCGCAACGTTCACGCCGGACACGATCACCTTGCTATCCTTCGGGAAGGACTTGGTGACCTCGCCGGTCTTGCCCTTGTCCTTGCCGGACAGGACGACGACCTTGTCACCCTTCTTGATCTTCAGCGCAGCCATCACAGCACCTCGGGCGCAAGCGAAATGATCTTCATGTGACCGGACTGGCGCAGCTCGCGCACCACCGGGCCGAAGATACGGGTGCCGATCGGCTCCCCGCTATTCTTGTTGATCAGCACAGCCGCATTGCCATCGAAACGGATGGTCGAGCCGTCCGGACGATGGATATCCTTGGCGGTGCGGACGATGACGGCACGATGCACGTCACCCTTCTTCACCTTGCCGCGCGGAGCCGCTTCCTTGATCGAGACGACGATAATGTCGCCCACGCCAGCGAAACGGCGCTTGGACCCGCCCAGCACCTTGATGCACTGCACCCTCTTGGCACCGCTGTTGTCAGCGACGTCGAGGTTCGTCTGCATCTGGATCATGTTCTAGACCCTTCCCTAATCAGGCAGCGGCGACCGGCGTTTCCGCGCCGACCTTGCCGATGACCTTCCACGTCTTCAGCTTCGAGATCGGCGCGCATTCCTCGATGCGGACCGTCTCACCCTCACGAAACTGGTTGGTCTCGTCATGGGCGTGATACTTCTTCGAACGGCGGATGATCTTGCCGTAGAGCGGATGCTTCACGCGTCGCTCCACCTTCACCACCACCGTCTTGTCGGTCTTATCGGAGACCACCGTTCCCGTCAGCACGCGCTTCGGCATGTGATGCTCCTTTAAGCCTTCGCCGCAGCGTTCGCACGCTGGGTCTGGAGGGTTTTAATCTGCGCGATCGTGCGGCGCACCTCGCGAACGCGGCTCGGCTTTTCGAGCTGGTTCGTGGCGGCCTGGAAGCGCAGGTTGAACTGCTCGCGCTTCAGCTCGCCGAGCTGCGTCGAGAGCTGATCGTCCGTCTTGGACTTGAGATCGTCGATCTTCGCCATGTTACGCGGCCTCGTAGATGGATTCGCCAAGGCGGGCGACCACCTTGGTCTTGATCGGCAGCTTCTCCATCGCGCGCTCGAAGGCGACGCGGGCGAGCGGGCCGGGAACGCCGTCCAGCTCGAACAGGATGCGGCCGGGCTTGACGCGGGCGACCCAATATTCGGGCGCGCCCTTACCGGAACCCATGCGGACTTCGGCCGGCTTCGACGAGACGGGCACGTCCGGGAAGATGCGGATCCACAAGCGGCCCTGACGCTTGATGTGACGCGTGATCGCGCGGCGGGCCGCCTCGATCTGGCGGGCGGTGATCCGGTCGGGCTCGAGCGCCTTCAGGCCGAACGCGCCGAAATTGAGCGCGGTGCCGCCGGGGGCCTTGCCGTGGATGCGGCCCTTATGGGCCTTACGGAACTTTGTGCGTTTCGGTTGCAGCATTTCAAATCGCCTTCTGACACCGTTGGTCCGGTCGATCAGGCGACGCTGCCGAGGGGATTACCCTCAGCGCGCCGGCCGGACCCCCGACGTCTGTGCTTCCATCATGAGCCGATCCTGGGCGAGCGGATCATGGCCGAGAATCTCGCCCTTGAAGATCCAGACCTTCACGCCGCAGACGCCATAGGCAGTGTGCGCCTCGGCCTCGGCATAATCGACGTTCGCGCGCAGCGTGTGCAGCGGAACGCGACCCTCGCGATACCATTCGGTCCGCGCGATCTCGGCGCCGCCGAGACGGCCGGCGCAGGTGATGCGGATGCCTTCCGCGCCGAGGCGGAGAGCGGACTGGACGGCGCGCTTCATCGCACGGCGGAAGGCCACGCGACGCTCGAGCTGATCGGCGACCGACTGGGCGACGAGCTTGGAGTCGATCTCGGGCTTGCGGATCTCGACGATGTTCAGCGACACGTCGGACGAGGTCATCTTGCCCAGCGTGCGGCGGAGCTTCTCGATGTCCGCGCCCTTCTTGCCGATGATCACGCCGGGGCGCGCGGCATAGATGGAGATGCGGCAGAGCTTCGCCGGACGCTCGATCACCACCTTCGAAATCGCGGCCTGCGGCAGCGACTTGAAGATCAGCTTGCGGATCTTGAGATCCTCGAGGAGCAGACGGCCATAATCGGCGCCGTCGGCATACCAGCGGCTGTCCCAGGTGCGGTTGATCTGCAGCCGCATCCCGATCGGGTTGGATTTCTGACCCATCTTATTCGGCCTCTTCCTGCTCGCGCACGACCACGCGGATGCGGGCGAACGGCTTCACGATGCGCGTCGACCGGCCGCGGGCGCGGGTGGCGAAGCGCTTCATCACGATCGACTTGCCGACCGACGCTTCCTTCACGACGAGCGAGTCGACATCGAGATTATGGTTGTTCTCGGCATTGGCGATCGCCGAGGCGAGCACCTTGCGCACGTCCACAGCCATCGCCTTCTTGGAGAAGGAGAGGATGTTGAGCGCGTCACCGGCCTTCTTGCCGCGGATCAGGCCCGCGACGAGATTGAGCTTGTACGGGCTGCCGCGGACGGTGGTGGCCACCGCCAGGGCTTCCTTGTCGCCTACGCGACGGGGAGCTGCAGGCTTCGACATCAGCGCTTGCCCTTCTTGTCGGCGGCGTGGCCGGGGAAGTAGCGCGTCGGCGCGAACTCACCCAGCTTGTGACCGACCATATCCTCGTTGACCGACACCGGCACGAACTTGCGGCCATTGTAGACGTTGAACGTCAGGCCGACGAACTGCGGCAAAATGGTCGAACGACGCGACCAGGTCTTGATGGCGCCGCGCGCGCCGCTGTCCTGCGCGCCTTCCGCCTTCCGGAGAAGGTGGAGATCGACGAACGGACCTTTCCAGACGGAACGGGCCATGGATTACCTCTTCTTCTTCGCGTGACGCGAACGGATGATGAACTTGTCCGTCGCCTTGTTCGAACGAGTGCGCGCACCCTTGGTCGGCTTGCCCCAGGGGGTAACCGGATGACGGCCGCCCGAGGTGCGCCCTTCACCACCGCCGTGCGGGTGATCGACCGGGTTCTTGGCGACGCCGCGGGTCAGCGGACGATGGCCGAGCCAGCGGTTGCGACCGGCCTTGGCGAGATTCTGGTTGGCGTTGTCGGGGTTCGACACCGCGCCCACCGTCGCCATGCAGTCCGAACGGATATAGCGCTGCTCGCCCGAGTTCAGGCGAACCATCACCATGCCCTTGTCGCGGCCGACGACCTGCACATAGGTGCCGGCGGCGCGCGCGATCTGGCCACCCTTGCCGGGCTTCAGCTCGACATTGTGGACGATCGTGCCGACCGGAGCCTGGCCGATTTCCATCGCATTGCCCGGCTTCACGTCGGTCTTCTTGCCGGCGACGACCTGGTCCCCGACCGCCAGACGCTGCGGCGCGAGGATGTAAGCGAGTTCGCCATCCTCATACTTCACCAGCGCGATGAAGGCCGAACGATTGGGGTCATATTCCAGACGCTCGACGGTCGCGGGCTGATCCCACTTCCGACGCTTGAAATCGACGAAGCGATATTTCTGCTTGTGACCGCCGGCGATGCCGCGCGCGGTGGCGTGGCCCTGATTGTTGCGGCCACCGGTCTTGCGCTTGCCTTCGACCAGCGCCTTGACCGGCTTGCCCTTCCACAGGCCGGACCTGTCGACGAGGATCAGGCCGCGGCGGGCCGGGCTCGTCGGATTATAATGCTTGAGTGCCATTATCCGCGCCTCAAATGCCGGTGGTGACGTCGATCGACTGGCCCTCGGCCAGCGTCACGATCGCCTTCTTGACGTCGGACCGCGTATAATCCCGGCCCTTCCACTTCTTCGTCTTGCCCTTGGCGACGAGCGTGTTCACGCCGGTCACGGTGACGGAGAAGAGCGCCTCGACGGCGGCCTTGATCTGCGGCTTGGTGGCGCTGCCCGCCACCTTGAAGACGACCGCATTATGCTCGGAGAGCAAGGTCGACTTCTCGGTGATGTGCGGTGCCAGCACCACATCATAGTGGCGGTTGTCCACCACGGCTTCCTGCTGCTTAGCCATTGAAGCGCGCCTCCAGCTTCTCGATCGCGGCGCGCGTCAGCACCAGCGTGTCATGCTTCAGAATGTCGTAGACGTTCGCGCCGATCGCCGGGAGGACGTTCACGCCCTTGAGGTTGGACGAGGCCAGCGCGAAGCTGTTCGTCACCTGGTCACCGTCGATCACCAGCGCCTTCGCGCCGAAGCCGAGCTTGCCGAGCTGCGCGGCGAGCGCCTTGGTCTTGCCCTCGGCCACGTCGAGCGTGTCGAGAACGATCAGGCTGCCGCCCTGCGCCTTGGAGGACAGCGCCATCTTGAGGCCGAGCGTGCGGATCTTCTTGTTCAGCGACGGATTAAAGTCGCGAACGCGCGGACCATGCGCCTTGCCACCGCCGATGAAGACGGGCGCGCGGCGATCGCCGTGACGGGCGGTACCACCACCCTTCTGGCGGCCGAACTTCTTGCCCGAACGGGCGACGTCGCCACGCTCGCGGGCGGCACGGGCGGTGCCCCGACGCTTTTCGAGCTGCCACGTCACGACGCGGTGCAGGATGTCGGCGCGCGGCTCGAGGCCGAAGATCGCGTCGTTGAGCTCGATGTCGCCGTTGCCGGTCGCATCGAGGGTCTGGACCTGAACCTTCATGATCAGCCCTCCTGACCTTCAGCGGCTTCCGGAGCAGTCTCGACCGGAGCGGCGTTGTTGTTGGCGACCTGCTTCAGGCCGGCGGGATAGGGAGCGTCGGCATGGCGCGCGACCTTCACCGCGTCCTTGACGATCAGCCAGGCCCCCTTGGAGCCGGGCACCGAACCCTTGACGAACAGCAGCCCGCGCTCGGCGTCCGTGCGGACGATTTCGAGGTTCTGCTGAGTGCGCTGACGGTCGCCCATATGGCCGGCCATCTTCTTGTTCTTGAACACGCGGCCCGGATCCTGGCGGTTGCCGGTCGAACCATGCGAGCGGTGCGAGACGGAGACGCCGTGCGTCGCGCGCAGACCACCGAAGCCCCAGCGCTTCATCGCACCGGCAAAGCCCTTGCCCTGCGTCTGGCCGGCAATGTCGACGAGCTGGCCGACGACGAAATGGTCGGCGGAGATTTCCGCGCCCACATCGAGCAGGCCATCCGCATCGACGCGGAATTCGGCGACATAAGCCTTGGGCTCCACCTCGGCCTTGCCGAAATGGCCGCGCTGCGGCTTGGCGACATTCTTCGCCTTGGCGGCGCCAGCACCGAGCTGGACCGCGACATAGCCGTCACGATCCTGTTCGCGGCGCGAAACCACCTGGACGTTATCGAGTTGCAGGACAGTGACGGGCACATGGCGGCCGTCGTCCTGGAACAGGCGGGTCATCCCCACTTTCTTCGCGATCACGCCGGTACGCATGATCCGTTCCTTCCCTACAGAGGCTCGCGTTAGCGGCGAGCGTGCCAACGAAAAAGGCCCCGGTTCTCACCAGAGCCCTAGCCCAAAATCCGAATTGCCCCCGTCAGGGCCAGGTTTCCGCTCATCAAAGCGAAAGACGGGGACTCGGTCGGCAGCATGCTGCCCGGTATCCCTGTTCTTCCATCGCCGGAGCCGAAGCCTCAGCAATAAAAGCGGCGCGCTCAGCGATTCGCCTGGCGCGCCGGAGCCGGCCTCTTAGGCCAGTTTGATCTCGACATCAACACCCGCGGCGAGATCGAGCTTCATCAGCGCGTCGACCGTCTGCGGGGTGGGCTGAACAATGTCCAGCAGGCGCTTATAGGTGCGCACCTCGAACTGCTCGCGCGACTTCTTGTCGATATGCGGACCACGGTTGACCGTGAACTTCTCGATGCGCGTCGGCAGCGGAATGGGTCCACGGATAAGCGCGCCGGTACGACGGGCGGTGTCTGCGATGTCGCCCGTGGCCTGATCGAGCACGCGGTGATCAAAAGCCTTCAGACGAATGCGAATATTCTGCGTTTCCATGACCCACCGATGCGAAAGAGCCTAATTCGAACAGGATCGATCCGATCCGCCCGAAAACATGTTTGTCTATTAAAAGGCAAACCGCGCGACTCCTCCGGAGAGGAGCCGCGCGGTGGCAGCCCTATATTACTTGGAGATGGAGCTGACAACCCCGGCGCCGACGGTGCGGCCGCCTTCGCGGATCGAGAAGCGCAGGCCCTCTTCCATGGCGATCGGGGCGATGAGCTTCACGCCGAGCTGGACGTTGTCGCCCGGCATCACCATCTCGGTGCCCTCGGGGAGGACGACCTCGCCGGTCACGTCCGTGGTGCGGAAGTAGAACTGCGGACGATAGTTGGCGAAGAACGGGGTGTGACGGCCACCTTCTTCCTTCGAAAGCACATAGACTTCCGACTGGAACTCGGTGTGCGGCGTGATCGAGCCCGGCTTGGCCAGAACCTGGCCACGCTCGACCTCTTCACGGCCGACGCCACGGAGCAGCGCGCCGATATTGTCGCCCGCCTGGCCCGAGTCGAGCAGCTTGCGGAACATTTCGACGCCGGTGACGGTGGTCTTGCGGGTGTCCTTGAGGCCGACGATCTCGACTTCCTCACCCACCTTGACGATGCCGGTCTCGACGCGGCCGGTGACGACGGTACCGCGGCCCGAGATCGAGAACACGTCTTCGATCGGCATCAGGAACGGCTTGTCGAGCGGACGCTCCGGCTGCGGGATATAGTCATCCACGGCCTGCATCAGCTTGAGCACGGCGTCATGGCCGATCTCGGGCTGCTTGTTCTCGAGCGCGCACACCGCCGAACCCTGGATGACGGGGATGTCGTCGCCCGGGAAGTCGTAGGAGGAGAGCAGCTCGCGGATCTCGAGCTCGACGAGCTCCAGGATCTCGGGGTCGTCGACCAGATCGACCTTGTTCATGAACACGACGAGCGCGGGCACGCCGACCTGACGGGCGAGCAGGATGTGCTCGCGGGTCTGCGGCATCGGGCCGTCGGTCGCCGACACCACCAGGATGCCGCCGTCCATCTGCGCGGCGCCGGTGATCATGTTCTTCACATAGTCGGCGTGGCCCGGGCAGTCGACGTGCGCATAGTGGCGCTTCTCGGTCTCATATTCGACGTGCGCGGTCGAGATGGTGATGCCGCGCTCACGCTCTTCCGGCGCCTTATCGATGTTGGCGTAGTCGACGAACGTCGCGCCGCCGGTCTCGGCGAGGACCTTGGTGATCGCGGCCGTCAGCGAGGTCTTGCCATGGTCGACGTGACCGATGGTGCCGATGTTGCAGTGCGGCTTCGTCCGCTCGAACTTAGCTTTCGCCATGTCTTTCCTACCTTCTTTTCAACTTGATTCGAGCGCGCCGCCCGATGCGGACGCGCTCATAAGGGCAAAATTCGGATTATGCCAGCTTCGCCTTGACCTCTTCCGCGACGTTCGCCGGGACTTCGTCATAGTGCGAGAACTGCATGCTGTACTGCGCACGACCCTGGGTGAAGGAGCGGAGCTGGTTCACATATCCGAACATGTTGGCGAGCGGCACCATCGCCTCAACCACCTGGGCATTGCCGCGGCTGTCGGTGCCCTGAATCTGGCCACGACGGCTGTTCATGTCGCCGATGACGTCGCCCAGATAATCTTCCGGGGTCACGACCTCGACCTTCATGATCGGCTCGAGCAGCTTGATGCCCGACTTCTGCGCGGCTTCGCGCATCGCGCCGCGCGCCGTGATCTCGAACGCCAGTGCGGACGAGTCGACGTCGTGATAGGCGCCGTCGGTCAGCGTCGCGGTGAAGTCGATGATCGGGAAGCCGATCAGCGAACCCGTCGCCGCAACCTCGCGAATGCCCTTTTCCACCGACGGGATATATTCGCGCGGCACGTTGCCGCCCTTCACCTCGTCGACGAAGATCACGCCCTGGCCGCGCTCGCCCGGCTCGACCGTGATCTTGACGCGACCGAACTGACCCGAGCCACCCGACTGCTTCTTGTGGGTGTAATCGACATCGACCTTGCGGCCAAGCGATTCACGATAGGCGACCTGCGGCGCGCCGACATTGGCCTCGACCTTGAACTCGCGCTTCATGCGGTCGACGAGGATCTCGAGATGGAGTTCGCCCATCCCCTTGATGATCGTCTGACCGGACTCGTGGTCCGAGGTGACGCGGAAGGAGGGATCCTCGGCGGCGAGACGGTTGAGCGCGACGCCCATCTTCTCCTGGTCGGCCTTGGTCTTCGGTTCGACCGCAACCTCGATCACCGGCTCCGGGAATTCCATGCGCTCGAGGATGATCGGCGCGGACGGCGCGCAGAGCGTGTCGCCCGTCGTCGTCTCCTTGAGGCCGGCCAGCGCCACGATGTCGCCCGCATAGGCTTCATCGATGTCCTCGCGGCTGTTCGCATGCATCAGCAGCATGCGGCCGATCTTTTCCTTCTTGTCCTTCACCGAGTTGAGCACGGTGCTCTTCTCGAGCTTGCCCGAATAGATGCGGGCGAAGGTGAGCGAGCCCACGAAGGGATCGTTCATGATCTTGAAAGCGAGCGCCGAGAAGGGCGCAGCGTCGTCGGCCGGACGGGTGTCCTTGGTCTCGCCATCGAGCTTGACGCCTTCGACCGGCGGAATGTCGAGCGGCGACGGCAGATAGTCGACCACCGCGTCGAGCAGCGGCTGGACGCCCTTGTTCTTGAAGGCCGAGCCGCAGAGGATCGGCACGAACGAGAAGTTCAACGTGCCCTTGCGGATCAGCTTCTTGAGGGTCGCCGCATCCGGCTCATTGCCCTCGAGATAGGCTTCCATCACGTCATCGTCCTGCTCGACGGCAGTCTCGATGAGTTCGGCGCGCGCAGTCGCGGCGGCATCGGCCAGATCGGCCGGAATGTCCTGATATTCGAACTTCGCGCCCAGCGACTCCTCGAGCCAGATGATCGCGCGGTTCTCGACCAGATCGACGAGACCCTTGAAGCCACCCTCGATACCGATCGGGAGATAGAGAACGAGCGGACGCGCGCCGAGGCGATCCTTGATCATCTCCACGCAGCGCTCGAAATTCGCGCCGGTGCGGTCGAGCTTGTTGACGAAGCACATCCGCGGAACTTTGTACTTCTCGGCCTGGCGCCACACCGTCTCGGACTGCGGCTCGACACCGGCAACGCCGTCGAAGCAGGCGACCGCGCCGTCGAGCACGCGCAGCGAACGCTCGACCTCGATGGTGAAGTCGACGTGGCCCGGCGTGTCGATGATGTTGATGCGATGATCGTTCCAGAAACAGGTCGTCGCGGCCGACGTGATCGTGATCCCGCGCTCCTGCTCCTGCTCCATCCAGTCCATGGTGGCGGTGCCCTCATGAACTTCGCCGATCTTGTAGGACTTGCCGGTGTAATAAAGGATACGCTCGGTCGTCGTCGTCTTGCCGGCGTCGATGTGCGCCATGATGCCGATATTGCGATATTTGGCGAGCGGATGGCTGCGGGCCATGATCATAAACTCCGATGTCGGGACGCGGGGGCGACCCGCATCCCGACTATATGGGTGTTACCAGCGATAGTGCGAGAAGGCGCGGTTGGCTTCCGCCATCCGATGCGTGTCCTCGCGCTTCTTGACCGCGTTGCCGCGATTGTTGGCTGCATCCAGCAGCTCGCCGGACAGGCGGGCCGCCATGGTCGTTTCGGAGCGCGAGCGCGCTGCCGAGATCAGCCAGCGGATCGCGAGCGCCTGCGAACGCTCGGCGCGAACCTCGACCGGAACCTGATAGGTCGCACCGCCGACGCGGCGGCTGCGGACCTCGATACCCGGCTTCACATTGTTGAGCGCATCATGGAAGACGGCCAGCGGATCGCGCTTCGCGCGCGTCTCGACCGTATCGAGCGCACCATAGACGATGCCTTCGGCGACGGACTTCTTGCCGTCCAGCATGACGCTGTTCATGAACTTGGAGAGAACCACGTCCCCGAACTTCGGATCGGGGAGGATTTCGCGCTTCTCGGGGCGACGACGACGTGCCATTTCTGCTTATCCCTTACTTCGGCCGCTTGGCGCCGTACTTCGAACGGCTCTGCTTGCGGTTCTTCACACCCTGCGTGTCGAGCACGCCGCGCAGCACATGATAGCGCACACCCGGAAGGTCGCGCACACGGCCGCCGCGAATGAGCACCACCGAGTGCTCCTGCAGGTTATGGCCTTCGCCGGGGATATAGCTGATGACTTCGCGCTGGTTCGTCAGGCGGACCTTGGCCACCTTGCGAAGCGCGGAGTTCGGCTTCTTCGGGGTCGTCGTGTAAACTCGGGTGCAAACGCCGCGCTTCTGCGGGTTCGCTTCCATCGCGGGGACCTTCGAGCGCTCTTTCTGCAGCTCGCGGCCCTTGCGCACCAACTGGTTGATCGTCGGCATGAAGCCCTTCACCTTTTCAAGTTACTTTACGGATGCCTGCGCGTGCCAGAATGCACGAAAGCCCCGACGGCCGATAAATCGACCCTCCGGGCCCTCACACGCATCAGCAATGTTCAAGCGTGCCCATAGCGGGACGGCGGACAGGACGATGCCCATAAGTCGGCCCACGAGCAGGCGGCGCTATAGCGATGGACTCGACGAGGGTCAACCGCGCCTCGGGCAGGAAACAGCGGGCCGGGATCGGCGGATCTCCGGCCCGGATTCACGTCATTACTGGAGCGGCTTTTCCACCTTGCCGCCCTTCATCACGAAGGCGACCTTCTCCAGCAGCCGCACGTCCGCCAGCGGATTGCCGTGCACCGCGATCAGATCGCCATAATGGCCCGGCGTCAGCGCGCCGACATCCGCCGTCTGGCCGAGCGCCTCGGCCGCACTCAGCGTCGCCGCCCGGATCGCCTGGGCGGGCGTCATGCCCCATTCGACCATCTTGGCAAACTGCCGTCCATTGTCGCCATGCGGATAGACCCCGCCATCCGTGCCGAAGAGCATCGGCACGCCCGCCTTCACCGCCTTGCGGAAGGTCTCGCGCTGAAGCCGGCCGATCATCTTCTCCTTGGCGAGATTCTCCGGCAACGTACCGTTCTTCTCGCCCGTCTCGAGAATATAATCGTCATTATAGATATCCATGTCGAACCAGGTCTTCGACTTGGCCGCGAGCGCGATCGTCGCATCGTCCGCCAGGCTCGCATGTTCGATCGTGTCGATGCCCGCCTCGATCGCGGTGCGGATGCCCTCATTGCCATGGGCATGCGCGGCGACCTTGAGGCCCAGCATATGCGCCTCCTCCGCGATCGCCTTCATTTCGGGCAGGCTGAGCTGCTGCGCGCCGACCGAATCGCCGATCGAGAAGACGCCGCCCGTGGCGCAGATCTTGACCACCCGTGCGCCATATTTGTGCAGCCATCGCACCTTGGCGCGCGCCGCCTCGGGGCTGTCGACCACCGCCGGGCTGGGCTTCTCCATCGAGGGCGGAAAGCCGCCATTGTCGCAATGACCACCGGTCGCGCCGATCGCCCAGCCGGCCGCGACGATGCGGGGCCCGGGCACATAGCCGCCGTCGATCGCCTGGCGGAGGCCGACATCCTGGAAATCCTGCGCGCCGACATTGCGCACGGTCGTGAAGCCGGCCTCCAGCGTCTTCTTCGCATTGGCGACGCCGACCGCGCCCCAGAAGCTGTCGGTATATTCGAGGTTGCGATAGCCGCCTATCTCCGCGAGCGCCGTCAGATGGACATGCATGTCGATCAGCCCGGGCAGGATCGTCGCATCGCCCAGATCGACGCGCTTCGCATCGGCGGGAAGGACCGGCCGGGCGCCGCCGCGCGTGACGAGCGAGGCGACGCGGCCATCCTCGCCGATCAGGACGACCGGATCGTCGAGCAGCCTGCCCGACGCCACATCGACCATATGCGCCGCCGTCACCACCACCGGCTCGGCCGCGGCCGGCGCCGCGAGAACGAGCGACAGCGCCGTCAAATATTTCATCATATGGGAAATCCCCCGTCCGGAATTTTTCCTGGAGCCTAACCCCGTTACGCTTCCGGTCCAGCATTTTGTTGCAGGGGCAGCGTCCACAGCAGGGCCCAGCCCGCGCCGAGGCACCAGCCGGCAAGCACGTCGCTCGGCCAGTGGACGGCGAGCGCGACGCGGGACATGCCGATCAGCAGGACGAGCAGCAAGACGGCGATCAGCGGCCCCTGCCCCATCCTTTCGCGGACCAACAGGGCGAGGCCGAGATAAAGGATCATCCCATTGGCGGCATGACCGCTGGGCAGGCTTGCGCTCGTCTCCCAATCCAGATGCGGCAGCAGGTCGGGACGCGCACGGCCGGCCAGCGCCTTCAGGCCCGAGACAAGCGCCGCGCCACTCGCCGCCATGCCGAGCAGCAGCGCGGCACGCCGCCACTGCCGGAACCAGGCGAACAGGCCGAGCGCGATCAAGGTGAGCGCGATGCGAACGTCACGGTCGCCGGCGGTAGTGATCGCCTCCATCGTCAGCGCCAGCCAGCGATGGTCGCGCGTATAGCCGCCAAGCGCGAGCAGGATTTGCGCGTCGAGGAGGTTGGCTGTTCCGGAAAGCACCGCCGCCGCGACCAGCAGGGCAGCGAGAAGCAGCAGCAACGGCAGGAAGAAGCGGGGCGAGATCGGGCGGCTTGCCGATCTTGTTTCAATCACTGACCGATTCCGAGCCAAACAATCCCGTCATCCCTGCCTAGGCAGGGATGACGGGTCGGATAGTTCGAATGTCCTAGAAATGGAGCGCCCGACCATAGGCCGAAAGCACGCTCTCATGCATCATCTCGCTCAGCGTGGGATGAGCAAAGACGGTGTGGGTCAGCTCATGCTCGGTCGTTTCGAGCTGGCGAGCGACGACATAGCCCTGGATCAGCTCGGTCACTTCCGCGCCGACCATGTGCGCGCCGAGCAGTTCGCCGGTCTTGGCGTCGAACACCGTCTTGATGAAGCCTTCCGCCTCGCCCAGCGCGATCGCCTTGCCATTGCCGATGAAGGGGAATTTGCCGACCTTCACCTCATAGCCGGCATCCTTCGCCTTGGCCTCGGTGAGGCCAACCGAGGCCACCTGCGGCCGCGAATAGGTGCAGCCCGGAATGTTCGACTTGTCCATCGGATGGACGCCCTTGTAGCCGGCAATCGCCTCGGCCGCGACGACGCCCTCATGGCTCGCCTTATGCGCCAGCCAGGGCGCGCCCGCCACGTCGCCGATCGCCCAGATGCCGTCCACATTGGTGCGGCCATAGGGATCGGTCTCGATATGCCCGCGCGTCGTCTTCACGCCCGCCGCCTCGAGGCCGATATTCTCGGTGTTGGGCACGATGCCGATCGCGACGATGGCGTGGCTGAATTCCTGCGTCACGCTCTTGCCATCGGCGGTCTTGATCGTCGCCGACACGCCCGCGCCCTTCGCCTCCAGCTTCTCGACGCCGGCCTTGGTGAGGATCGTCATCTTCTGCTTGGTGAGCTGCTTGGTCATGAAGTCGGAGACTTCGGCATCCTCAACGGGCAGGATGCGATCGAGCATCTCGACGATCGTCACCTCGGCGCCCATGTCCGAATAGAAGCTGGCGAATTCGACGCCGATCGCGCCCGATCCGATCACGAGCAGCTTGGTCGGCATCTCGGTCGGCACCATCGCATGGCGATAGGTCCAGATCTTCTTGCCGTCCGCCTTGGCGAAGGGCAGGTCGCGCGCGCGCGCGCCGGTCGCGACGATGATGTCCTTGGCAAGAAGCTCGGTGGTCTTACCGTCCTTGACGACGGAGAGCTTGCCTTTGGCAGTGATCGTCCCCTCGCCTTCGACGACGCTGATCTTGTTCTTCTTCATCAGCCCCTTGACGCCGGCATTGAGCTGGCCGGCCACCTTGCGCGAGCGATCGACGATCTTGGCGAGATCGAAGGCGGGCTTCTCGACCGACAGGCCATAGGCGTCGGCATGGGTGATGTAATGATAGACCTCGGATGTGCGGAGCAGCGCCTTGGTGGGAATACAGCCCCAGTTGAGGCAGATGCCGCCCAGCTTCTCGCGCTCGACGATCGCAACCTTCAGCCCCAGTTGCGCGGCCCGGATCGCGGCGACATAGCCGCCAGGGCCGGAACCGAGCACGATCACATCATATTGGTCTGCCATCAGGTCCTCGCTTCATTCAGGATATTTCCGGCGGGACGGGACGGCCGCGCCGGCAAGATAAAGGTAGAGATTCAAGGGGGGCCGGTGCGGATGCCGGACGGACGGTCATTCCACCGTCACCGTCTCCAGCGGCGGTACGCGGCGCGGCTGGCGGTCCTCGCCGATCGCGACGAAGGTGAAGATCGCTTCCGTCACCTTGTAGCTGCGATCGTCGTGCCGGGTGCGACGCCAGCTTTCGACGGCGATCTTCATCGACGTGCGGCCGACGCCCACCAGCTCCGCAAAAACCGAAACCTCGTCGCCCACCACGACCGGGCGGTGGAAGGTCATGCCTTCCACCGCGATCGTGACGGCGCGGCCATGGCTGTGGCGCGACGCGACCGAACCCGCGGCCGAATCCATCATGCTCATCAGCCAGCCACCGAAAATGTCGCCATAGGGATTGGTGTCGGCCGGCATGGCGATGACGCGCACCGCCGGCTGCCCCTCCGGCGGCAAATCGTCGAAGGAGACCGCCATCAGGCGAGCATACCCAGCGGATTCTCCACGAGACGTTTGAACGCCTGCATCAGCTCGGCGCCGTCCGCCCCGTCAATCGCGCGATGATCGAAGCTGCCGGTCGCCGACATGACGGTGGCGACGGTCAGCTCGTCATTGACGACATAGGCGCGCTTCTCGCCCGCGCCGATCGCCATGATCATCGCCTGGGGCGGATTGATCACCGCTTCGAACTGCTTGATGCCATACATGCCCATGTTGGACAGGCTGGCCGTGCCGCCCTGATATTCATGCGGCTGCAGCTTACCCTCGCGGGCGCGGGTGGCGAGATCCTTGATCTCGGTCGCGATCGTGGAGAGCGACTTGGCGCCCGCATCGACCACCACCGGCGTGATGAGCCCGTTGGGGATCGACACCGCGACGGAAATATCGGCGCGGCTGAACTTCAGGAGCTGGTCGCCGGCATATTGGACGTTGCAGCTCGGCACCTCGAGCAGCGAAACGGCGAGCGCCTTGATCAGCATGTCGTTGACCGACAGCTTCACGCCGCGCGACGCCAGCCCGGCATTGAGCTCGGTGCGCAGCTTGAGCAGCTTTTCGAGATTGATGTCGACCGTCAGATAGATGTGCGGGACGGTCTGCTTCGATTCGGTGAGGCGGCGCGCGATCGTCTTGCGCATGTTCGACAGCTTGACCGCCTCATGCGGGATTTCCGAGGTCGTCGGCACGGCCGCGGGCGCCTGGACGGGGGCGACGGGCGCGGGCGCTTCGGCACGGGCGAGCGGCGCCGCGGGCTTCGCACCCGCCAGATCTGCCTTCACGATGCGGCCATTGGGGCCGGAGCCGGCGAGCGTCGCCAGATCGATCCCCTGCTGCTCGGCGAGCCGGCGGGCGAGCGGGCTCGCATTGACGCGGCCATTCTTCGCAGCAGGCTTCGACGCGGCCGGGGCGGGAACGGGCGCCGCCGGGGCGGGCTCCGCCTTGGCTTCCGGTGTCGGCGCAGCCTTGGGTGCTGCGATCTCGACCGGAGCCGCGCTCGCATCCTCATCCTCGCCGATGATCAGCGCGATCACCGTGCCGACCTTCACGCCGTCCGTCCCCTCGGGCACGACGATCTTCCGGACGGTGCCTTCGTCGATCGCCTCAAATTCCATCGTAGCTTTATCGGTCTCGATCTCGGCCAGAATGTCTCCGGACGAAACCACATCCCCTTCCTTGACCAACCATCGGGCCAACGTCCCCTCCTCCATGGTCGGTGACAGGGCGGGCATCTTGATCTCGATCGACATGCGACTTGGCTCTCCTGCAGACGATTGCTGACAATATTGCCGCCCATGTCGGCCAGCGCCGCGTCATGGTCAAGGCTCCCGTAACGGGATCGGCTTCCCGCTTGCGCCGAACTGGCATCTAGCGCACCCCTTCCGCAACAGGGGAAGAAGAATATGCGTACTTATCTCGTCGTAATCGACGATAGTGACGAGGCACGCGTGGCGCTGCGCTTCGCGGCGCGGCGCGCGGCGAAGACCGGCGGCGCGGTGCAGATCGTGGCGCTCGTGCCGCCGGCCGAATTCGTCCAATGGGGCGGCGTGCAGGCGGCGATGGAAGAAGAAGCGCAGCTTCGCGCCGAAGCGCTGGTGACGCAGGTGGCGGGCGAGCTGATCGAGGAAACGGGGCTGCGTCCCTCGATCACCGTGCGGCAGGGCGAGCCCGTGGCGGTGGTGCGCGAGATATTGAAGGCCTCGCCCGGCGTGGCGGCGCTGGTGCTCGGCGCGCCGGCGACCGGCGGCCCCGGCCCGCTCGTCTCCCACTTCGCCGGAGCCGAGGCCGGGCAGATGCCCTGCCCGGTGATGATCGTGCCCGGATCGATGAGCGACGAGGCGCTCGACCTGCTGAGCTAGAGCATGTTGTGATTAGATCTAATCACAGCATGCTCCAATTCTCCTTTGTTGCCCGCATTTTCCGAGTCGCCAGGCGATTCCGCCTGACTTGAAAATGCTCTAAGCGCCGGCGATGCGAGGCCCGAGCAGCGCCATCAGCGCGGTGCAGCCTGCCACATCCTCCGCATCGAAACGGCCGGGCGTCGGGCTGTCGAGATCGAGCACGCCGACCAGCGCGCCATCCACCACGATCGGCACGACCAGCTCGGACGCCGATGCCGCGTCGCAGGCGATATGGCCCGGAAAGGCATTGACGTCGGCGATGCACTGCGCCTCCAGCGTCGCCGCCGCCGTGCCGCATACGCCCTTGCCATAGGCTATGCGGATACAGGCCGCCTTGCCCTGGAAGGGGCCGAGCACCAGGCCGTCATCATCGGCCCGGTAGAAGCCCGCCCAGTTGAGATCCGGCAGATATTGCCACAGCAGCGCGGCGGCATTGGCCATGTTGGCGATCGCGTCCGGCTCGCCTGCGGTCAGCGCGTCGAGCGCCTGATGAAGATCGTGATAGAGCGCCGGCTTGTCGGCGCCCGTTTCGACGGCGAAGGCATACATTTCGAATACTCCTAATCCAGGATCGGGCGGCTGCGCCCGCGCTTGACCGCGCCACGTGCCGCCTTGGCTTCCACCCGGCGTGCCTTGGCGGCCTTGCTCGGCCTGGTCTTCACCCGCCGCACGGGCGCGATATGGGCTTCGGCCACCAGCTCCGCCAGCCTGAGCCGCGCATCGACGCGATTGGCCTCGCGCGTGCGAAAACGGCGCGCCGTCACCACGATCGCGCCATCGGCCGTCATCCGGCTGCCGGCCAGCGCCTTCAGCCGCGCGAACACCGCCGGATGCAGCCGGAGCGCATAGACGTCGAGGCGGATCTGCACCGCCGTCGCCACCTTGTTGACATTCTGCCCGCCCGGGCCGGTGGCCGCGAGGAAACGCTCCTCCAGCGCCTCTTCCGGCAAAGGCGGCGGCTCAGGGCTGCGCATCGCCGATCATCGCCTCGTCGAAGCCGAGCGCCAGGAAAGACGCCGGTAGCGGTGCCACCGCGCGGATCGGCGGCTTGGTGCCACGCGGCAGCAGCAGGCATCGGGCATGGAGCAGCATCGCTCCACCCCGCCGGCCATAGACGGGATCGCCCGCTATAGGGAAACCCAGCCCGCTCGCGGCATGGACACGAAGCTGATGCGTCCGCCCCGTTTCCGGCGCGAAGTGGATCAGCGCGCGGCCATCTGCCACCGCCAGCCGCCGCCAGGCCGTGCGCGCCGGCTTGCCCTTCGCATCGGGTACGATTCGCCAGCCATCCTCCCGACTGCTGATCTTGGCGAGCGGCATGTCGATCAGGCCACCCTCCCCCTCCGGCACGCCATCCACCACCGCGACATAATCCTTCTCGACCAGCCCGGCCTCGAATGCGGCGGCGAAGCGGCGATGCGTCTTGGGATTGCGCGCGAGCAGCAGGCAGCCCGACGTATCGCGATCGAGCCGGTGCACCGCGCTCGGCCAGCGCTGAAATCCGAAGCGCAGCGAATCGAGATGGTTTTCAAGGCTCAGGCCCCCGTCACGGCCCGGCGTGACCGGCAATCCGGCCGGCTTGTCGATCACCATCGCCTCGGCATCGATGAACAGGACATGGTCGCTCAGCATCGGCCGGCCATGTCACGGCGCATGGTTTCGCGCAATGCGCGTGGCCGGAACCGCCCTTTCCTCCGTGACCGGAAAGATCATGACTTTGATGAAACGTCCTGCCCGAGGTGAGAAATGGGAGTCGGGCTCGCTTAAGATCGGCTTAACCTTTTACGTTGATGATTAACGTAATTACGTCGTACCTTGGATGTCGGCGCTCGTGCCGGCGACCGCCCTGGTAGAAAGGTCTAGCCATGCGCGTGCTGCTGATCGAGGACGAGCCCACGACTGCGAAGAGCATCGAACTGATGCTCACCGCCGAGGGATTCAACGTCTATACGACGGATCTGGGGGAAGAAGGCCTCGATCTGGGCAAGCTCTATGACTATGATCTGATCGCGCTCGACCTCAATCTGCCGGACATGCACGGCTATGACGTGCTGAAGAAGCTGCGCGTCGCGCGCGTGCAGACGCCGGTGATGATCCTGTCGGGCATTTCCGAGATGGATTCCAAGGTGCGTGCGCTCGGCTTCGGCGCGGACGACTATCTCACCAAGCCCTTCCATCGCGAGGAGCTGATCGCCCGCATCCATGCGATCATCCGCCGCTCGAAGGGCCATAGCCAGTCGGTGATCCGCACCGGCAAGCTCGCGGTCAATCTCGACGCCAAGACGGTCGAGGTCGATGGCGCGCGCGTGCACCTGACGGGCAAGGAATATGCGATGCTCGAGCTGCTCTCGCTGCGCAAGGGCACCACGCTCACCAAGGAAATGTTCCTGAACCATCTTTATGGCGGGATGGACGAGCCGGAACTGAAGATCATCGACGTCTTCATCTGCAAGCTCCGCAAGAAGCTGAGCCTCGCCTGCGAGGGCGAAAATTATATCGAGACGGTCTGGGGCCGCGGCTATGTGCTCCGCGACGCCGAGGAAGTCGCCCCCGCGCGCGTCGCCTGATCGCGCGCCGCAGCAATCGGGATAGGCTGTAGGGGCGATAGCTCGGGCGGCCTCCTATGGCATTTCGCTGCCGATAACCGCAAATGACCGACCAGGCTCCGTTTCCCCTATCTGGCCAGACGCCCTAGACATACAGCGCACCAACGACAAACTCCGATCCACATCAGCCATTCTGGACGGATGCGGCGCAGGCCGCGCAAAGGCGAGATTCCAGCTACAAATCCCGGCGATTCCGCAAGGCCATGTGAAGCGGCAGAACGTGGTTCCGTGTCAGCGGTGCCAAGCTCAGGCCGATGGTGGAGGATGGCTCTATCCAGGCAATTTCCTCGATCTCGGCCGCCGGCTTCACCTCCTCCGCGATATCGATCCGGAAGACTTCGGCCTCTACGGTCCAGCCAGGCTCGTTCGCGGCAGGCGCCGTGAAGCGGCCGATATGGACGGGCTCGGAGGGATGAACGACAAGGCCCAACTCCTCCTGCAATTCGCGGACAAGGGCGGCAAGGGGCTCCTCATCCCGCTCGATCTTGCCTCCGGGCTGCATGAAGGCTGTGGTGCCGCGCTTCCGCACCAGGAGCGTATGATCATGCTCATTGCACAGTAGCGCAGCAGCAATGCGGATGGTCGAAGGAACTCCAGCTTTCGCACTCATGGCATCGAACATAGCGGCTCGTCTGCGGGTGAGAAATGCCTGCATCCCATCCTTCCTGACTCTTGAGAGCATCGCCACCTCCTGCGCCTCCGCATCCATGCTCTGAGCCCGTTCAACGGATGCCCTTTCCATTGGCCCGCCCAGACTTTTTCGTTCCGGCAAGAATCCGGCGAAAGAGTTGCAGATCCGCCGCGCTGCCCCCTTGTGCGGCTCCATAAAGAATTGCAGTCTCCCCCAGTCACTCCGGCCTATCCAAAGGAGCCTAATGTCAGCCAACCGCGCTTTCGACGAGATCTGGGGGATGGACGAAGGCCATGGCGGACGCCCCGAATTCACCGAATTGGCCGACTGGATAAGGAATACACCTCCCGCCGAGCTGGAACGGCGGCAGCAGGCGGCGGAGGCTGCCTTCCGACAACTTGGCATCACCTTCGCCGTCTATGGCGAAGAGGAGAGTTCCGAGCGGATCATCCCCTTCGACATCGTGCCCCGCATCTTCACCGCGAAGGAATGGGCGCATCTATCCGAAGGGCTCGTGCAGCGGGTCGAGGCGATCAATGCCTTCCTTGCGGACATTTATGGTGAACGGAAGATTTTGGACGACGGCGTCCTCCCACCCGAACTGATCCTCGCAAATCCCCAATTTCGCGGCATATTGGCCGGGCAGCGGCCACCCCACGGCATCTTCGCCCATATTTGCGGCATCGATCTGGTCCGGACCGGACCAAAAGATTTTTTCGTTCTCGAGGATAATGCGCGCACGCCGTCGGGCGTGTCCTACATGCTCGAAAATCGCGAGGCGATGCTGCGCCTCTGCCCCGAACTGTTCGAGAAGTTCCGCGTCCGCCATGTCGATAATTATACCGACATGCTGCTTGAGACGATGTGCTCGGTGGCGCCCAACGGCGCCCGCAGCCAGCCGGTCTGCGTGCTGCTGACCCCCGGCCATTTCAATTCGGCCTTTTACGAGCACAGCTTCCTTGCCGATTCGATGGGGATCGAGCTGGTCGAGGCGGCCGATCTGGAGGTGGACGACGATTTCGTCTGGATGCGGACGATCGAGGGCCGCGTGAAGGTAGACGTGATCTACCGCCGGATCGACGATGATTATATCGATCCTCTGATCTTCCGCCCGGATTCGATGCTCGGCGTGCCGGGGCTGATCGCGGCCTATCTGGCCGGCAATGTCGCGCTGGTGAATGCGCCCGGCACGGGCATCGCCGACGACAAGGCGATCTACAGCTACATGCCCGAGATCGTTCGCTATTATTCGGGCGGCGAGGCCAAGCTGCCCAATGTCGAGACGTGGCGCTGCCGTGAGCCCGAGGCTCTCAAATATACGCTCGACAATCTGGAGAAGCTGGTCGTCAAGCTGGTCGACGGATCGGGCGGCTATGGCATGCTCGTGGGACCCACCGCGACGAAGCAGCAGATCGAGAATTTCCGCGCCGCGCTGATCGCCGAGCCACATCGCTATATCGCCCAGCCGACGCTCGCGCTTTCCACCGTGCCGACGCTCACCGAAAAGGGTGTGGCGCCGCGCCATGTCGATTTCCGGCCCTTCGTCCTATCCGGCGCGGAAGGGGTTCAGATCGTCCCGGGCGGGCTCACCCGCGTCGCGCTGCGCGAAGGATCGCTGGTGGTGAATTCCAGCCAGGGCGGCGGCACCAAGGACAGCCTGATCCTCCGTGAAACGGCGGAAGATGCGGCGGGAGGGCAAGGCTGATGCTCTCACGCACGGCAACCTCGCTCTACTGGATCGGCCGCTATGTCGAGCGGGCCGAATTCACCGCGCGGCTGATCGAGGCGACCGTCCGGCTCGACGCGCTCTCCCCCCGCCCGGCAGGCCAGGCCGCCTGGGAAAGCGCGCTGCTCGTGGCCGCGGCCGATCATGAGTTCAACGCCACGGGCGAGCCCAAGACGCCCGCCAATGTCAGCCGCTATCTGACCTTGTCCCAAGCCAATCCCAGCTCGATCCGATCCTGCCTGGATGCGGCGCGCTCCAATGCCCGGGCGGTGCGCACCGCGCTTTCGCGCGATGCCTGGGAAGCGATCAACCGTGCCTGGCTGGGCCTGCGCGGCCGCGTGAACACAGGCGGCAGCCAGGCGACGCTGGCGCTGGTCGAATCGATCCGCGCCGAGGCGCGTGGCTTCGAGGGCGCGCTGCACCGGATGCTGCGCAACGAGGCCTATAGCTTCATCAGCCTGGGCGCCGCGATCGAGCGTGCGGACAATACGGCCCGGCTGATCGACGTGAAATATCATCTGCTGCTGCCCGAAGGGGAGAAGGTCGGCGGGCTGGTCGATCGCGACCAGTGGACGACGATCCTGCACACCGTCTCCGCCAATACCGCCTATCGCTGGCTCTATCGCGACGGGCTGAAACCCTGGCTGGTGGCGGACCTGCTGATCCTGCGGCCGGAACTGCCCCGCTCGCTGCTCGCCTCGTCGGAGGAGGTCGTCACCCATCTCGGCTATATCGGCAAGCGCACCGGGCTTCAGGGCGAGGCGGACCGGCTCGCCCGCCAGCGCCACATGATGCTCGGCCGCGCCTCGATCGACGGTATATTCGGGCGCGGGCTGCACGAATATCTGACCAGCTTCATCGTCGAAAATGCGCGACTCGATCGCGCCATCGGCAAGCAGTTCCGTTTCGGGTAAAATGCGGACATGCGCCTCTTCGTCCATCATCGCACCGAATATCGCTTCAGCGAACCGCAGCAGCGCGTAGTCCAGCTCCTCCGGCTGACGCCGGGCAGCCATGAGGGCCAGAATGTCGTCGACTGGCATATCGACGTGGCCTGCGACGCGCGGCTGAAACGCTCGCGCGACGGCTATGGCAATGAAGTGACGATGCTCTATGTCGATGGCCCGATCGAGCGGATCGGCCTGACCGTGACGGGCGAAGTGCTGACGATCGATCGCGCGGGGCTGGTTTCCGGCACGCCCGAGCCGCTCCCGCCGGTCTTCTTCACCCAGACGACCGCACTCACCGCGCCTTGCTCCGCGATCCGGGATTTCGCGCATGGCATCGAAGCTGCAGGCGGGAACGCGCTCGATCGCATCCATCGGCTGAACCACGCGCTTTACGAATATCTGCAATTCGGCCCGCGACACGACAGCGCCGATCGCACCGCCGCCGAGACGTTCGAGGCGGGCAATGGGGTGTGCCGCGATTTCGCCCATGTCTTCATCGCCGCGGCGCGCCTGATCGGCTTTCCGGCGCGCTATGTCTCGGGCCATTTCTACCGCCCGGAAACGGAGGCTGCGGAATATAACAGCGCCCATGGCTGGGCGGAGGCCTATGTCGAGGATTATGGCTGGATCGCCTTCGATCCCGCCAATGACATCTGCCCGCACGATGCCTATGTGCGCGTCGCGACCGGGCTCGACTATCGCGACGCCGCGCCCGTTTCCGGGCAGCGTGTCGGCGGCGGGCATGAATTGCTGGAGATCGGCGTCCGCGTCGGCCTATCGCAGACGCAGATACAGACACAGAGCTGAGGCCGGCGCGCCATGACCTATTGTGTCGGCATACTCGTCCGTGACGGGCTGATCATGGTCGCCGACACGCGCACCAATGCCGGCATCGACAATATCTCCGTCTATCGGAAGCTGCACATATTGGCGGAGAGCGAGGATCGGCTGATCGTCTGCGCCAGCGCGGGCAATCTTTCGATCGCCCAATCGGTGCTGGGGCAGCTCGGCGAGGGGTTGCCGCCGCTCGAGGTGGGTGATCCCCCGCGCCGGATGAGCGACGTGCCGACCATGTTCCGCGCGGCCCAATTGGTGGGAGAAGCGGTGATGGGCGTCGGGCGCGAGCTCGGCCCGGCGCTCCATTCCGCCAATGTCGATGCCGGCATCGCCTTCCTGGTCGGCGGCAGGATCGGCAATAGTCCGCTGGCGCTCTATCTGGTCTATGAAGCGGGCAATTTCATCGAATGCCTGCCCGACTGCCCCTTCCTCCAGATCGGCGCGACTCAATATGGCAAGCCGATTCTCGATCGCGCGCTGCGTTATGACACGCCGCTCGACGAGGCGATGAAGGTGGCGCTGATCTCCTTCGATTCGACGATCCGCTCGAACCTGTCGGTCGGGCTGCCGCTCGACCTGATCGCCATCCCGACGGACAGAAGCCGCCCCGTGATCCGTCGGCGGATCGAGACGGACGATATTTATTTCCGCGATCTTTCCGCGCGCTGGTCGATGCTGCTCCAGGAATCGCGCGCCACCATCCCCGATCCTCCCTTCATGGCGGAACTCAGCACTCGAGCGGTGCCGACTATAACAGGGAATAAGGGCTGATCCCGCTCCTCAGCGGCCAGCCTTCAGCCGCCAGCCCTTAGCGGAAAGTAGGGAATTTGGCGGAGCCCAGCGGTGGCGCTTCGACCGCCTCGTCGATCGCCGGATCGAAGCGGCGCCAGCCTCCCGGCCCGAGCCGCTCGATCGGCTTGAAGCGGACCTTATACTGCATCCGCGCCGATCCCTTCACCCAATAGCCGAGATAGACATAGGGCAGCTTCGCCGCGGCGGCGCGGACGATATGATCGACGATGATGAAGGTACCGAGCCCCGGACGTTTCGGATCGTTCGGCTCGAAGAAGCTGTAGACCATCGACAGCCCGTCGGACTGATGGTCGGTCAAGCAGGCGCCGACCAGCCGGCCCGGGCGGCCGTTCACCGAAGGCTCGCGATATTCGACGACATAGGTGTTGACCGGGGTCTGCTCGACCATGTCGGCGAAATCCATCTCGTCCATGTCCGCCATGCCGCCACCGGGATGGCGTGCGGCGAGATAGCGGCGCAGCAGCGCGAACTGCTCCTCGGTGGTCCAGGGCTTGCAGGCGGTGACGACCAGATCGGAATGGCGGCGCAGCAGCTTGCGCTGGCTGGCGTTCGGCCGAAACTCCTGCGACAGGACGCGGACCGAGACGCAGGCCTGACATTCGGAACAGCTCGGCCGATAGGCGACGCCCTGGCTGCGGCGAAAGCCGATTCGCCCCAATGCGTCGTTAAGCTCGCCCGCATGCGGGCCCGATAGCTCCGTGAAGACCTTCCGTTCCGTCTTGCCCGGCAGATAGGGGCATGGCGACGGAGTCGTCACGAAAAAGCGCGGGAATCTGAACTGCGCGGTCACCGGCGATCCCGTCCTCTGCCCTACCCCCCAATCAGCCGATTATGGCTATAGCTGGGGAGTATGAAAAGGCCGTTCACCAAGAAATAGATGGTAAAAACTCAGGCGAGTTCCACGGGTGTCACCTCATAGCCTTCCCGGCCCAGAGCCTCGACCAGCCGATCG
This sequence comes from Sphingomonas oleivorans, assembly GCF_003050615.1. Lineage (GTDB taxonomy): Bacteria > Pseudomonadota > Alphaproteobacteria > Sphingomonadales > Sphingomonadaceae > Sphingomonas_H > Sphingomonas_H oleivorans. Next base: position 64,168 of record NZ_NWBU01000016.1, read on the forward strand.
AGATGCGCCCGGTCGCGGGTCTCGCATTCGATGTCGGTGATCAGCCCCTTGGCGGGCAGCGTGGTGAAGACGCGCTGATGATAGATTTCGATGATGTTGACCTGCTGCTCGTCGAACACGCGGGCAACGTTGAACAGCGCGCCGGGGCGATCCTGCAGCCGGAGACGCAGCCGCGCGAGGCGGCCCGAGCGGGCGAGATCGCGCAGCAGCACATTGGCGAGCAGGCGCGTATCGATATTGCCGCCGCACAGGATTACGCCCACGGTGCGTCCCGCGAAGCGCTGCGGATGGGCGAGCAGCGCGGCAAGGCCGGCCGCGCCCGCGCCTTCCACGACTGTCTTCTCGATCTGAAGCAGCAGCGCCAGCGCCTGTTCAAGATCGCGCTCGGCGACCAGAACGATATCGTCGACCAGCTCGCGCACGATCTCGGAGGTGAGCGCGCCCGGCTGCTTGACGGCGATGCCCTCGGCCAGCGTGTCGCCCTCGCAAGAGAGCGTCACGCCGTTGATCTTGGCATACATGGACGGATAAAGCTCCGCCTGGACGCCGACGACGCCGACCTCATGATCCTGCGCCTTGGCGACCACCAAGGAGCCCGAGATCAGCCCGCCGCCACCGATCGGCACGGCGAGCATGTCGATCTCCGGCACATCTTCCAGCATTTCGAGCGCCACCGTGCCCTGCCCGGCGATGATATAGGGATCGTCGAAGGGATGGACGAAGGTGAGCCCTTCCTGCTCGGCGAGGATCATCGCATGGGCATGGGCATCGTCGAACCGCTCGCCAAACAGGATCACGCGCGCGCCATGCCCCTCCGTCTGCTGCACCTTCACGGTGGGCGTGAGCTTGGGCATGACGATCGTCACAGGGATGCCGAGCCGCGCGCCATGATAGGCCAGGCCCTGCGCATGATTTCCGGCCGACGCCGCGATCACGCCGCGCGCGCGCTCCGCCTCGCCCAGCTGGAGCAATTTGTTGAGCGCGCCGCGTTCCTTATAGGCGGCGGTGAACTGGAGATTTTCGAACTTCAGATAGACGGTGGCGCCCGTCAGTTGCGACAGCGTCTTGCTGAGCAGCGTCGGCGTGCGCACGATCGATCCGGCAATGCGGCCATGCGCCGCACGCACATCTTCGATGGAAACAGGGACGCGCGATGCGCCGACGGATTTCTGCAAGGTTGCCATGGTGGCGCCTCCGTAGCGGAAGGCACGCGTCTTTTGAACCCCGGCCTTGCCCCACCGAAGGGATGGCGCGGATCGCAATTCCTGCCTATGCGCTGTCGCCATGGCAAAGGTCAGCTTTATCGGGCTCGGCGTCATGGGCGCCCCCATCGCGCGGCACCTGGCAGGGGCCGGTCATCACGTCACCGTCTACAACCGCACATCATCCAAGGCGGAAGCCTGGGTGGCGCAACATGGCGGGCGCTGGGCGGCTACGCCGGCCGAGGCCGCCAAAGATGCCGACGCCGTCCTTTCCTGCGTCGGCGCGGATGCCGATCTGGAGGCCGTGACGCTGGGCGCGGAGGGCGCCTTCGTGACGATGCGGCCGGGCGCGCTGTTCGTGGACCATACGACCGTTTCGGCGAAGATCGCCCGGCGACTGGCGGCGGAAGGCGAGGCACGCGGGCTGCTGGTGGTCGATGCGCCCGTTTCCGGCGGGCAGGCGGGCGCGGAGAATGGCAAGCTCTCGGTGATGTGCGGCGGCAGCGACGCGGCCGTCGCGACCGCCCGGCCGCTGATGGAGGCCTATTCGGCGCGCATCGTCCATATCGGCGGGGCCGGCGCGGGCCAGCAGGCCAAGATGGTGAACCAGATCGCCATTGCCGGCGTGCTCCAGGGCCTATCCGAAGCGCTGCGTTTCGCCCAGGCTTCGGAGCTCGATACGGACAAGGTGTTCGAGGCGGTCTCGGGCGGGGCGGCGGCGAGCTGGCAGATGCTCAACCGCTGGCAGAGCATGGCCGAGGACAGTTTCGATTTCGGCTTCGCGGTCGACTGGATGCGCAAGGATCTCGGCCTTGCGCTGGAGGAAGCACGCAACAACGGCGCGCTGCTGCCGCTGACCGCGCTGGTCGATCAATTCTATGCCGAGGTGCAGCGGATGGGCGGCAGCCGGCAGGATACCTCCTCGCTCGTCCGGCGCCTGCCGCGATGAAACGCCTCATTCGGTCCGTCTTCCAGCGGCAAACTCCGGCGGCGCTCGCCGCGCTGTTCCTGGCGACGCCTGCTCATGCCGATGGGCTGATCGACAATGTCAACGGCTATACGCTCGATGCCAAGGGCCGGCTGGAACGCTTCAACGGCCTGCTGATCGACGGCAAGGGCAAGGTCGCGAAGCTGCTCGACCGGCGCGACAAGCGCCCCGAGAAGCTCGATTTCCGTCTCGACGGACAGGGTCGCACGCTGATCCCCGGCCTGATCGACGCGCATGGCCATGTGATGGCGCTGGGTTATCAGGCGCTCCAGCTCGACCTGTCCGATACCGGATCGCTCGCCCAGGCGCAGGAAAAGCTCGCCGCCTATGCCGCCGCCCGGCCTACGCCGGTCTGGATTCAGGGGGGCGGCTGGAATCAGGAAAAATGGAGCCTCGGCCGCTTCCCGACCGCCGCCGATATCGATGCGGTGGTGCGCGACCGCCCGGTCGTCCTCGCCCGTATCGACGGCCATGCGATCCTCGCCAACAGCGCGGCGATCGCTGCCGCCGGCATTACGGCCAAGACCCCCGACCCAGCCGGGGGACGGATCGAGCGCGACGCGAAGGGCAATCCGACGGGCGTGTTCGTCGATGCCGCGCAGGAGCTGATCCGCGCCGCCGTGCCCAAGCCGCTGCCCCGCGAGCGCGACGCCGCGCTTGCCAAGGCACAGGAGATATTGCTCGGCTACGGCATCACCGCGACCGCCGATATGGGCACCAGTGTGGACGATTGGAGCGTGATGCGCCGCATGGGCGATGCGGGCCGGCTGCGGCTGCGCATCCTCGCTTATGCGTTCGGGATCGATCCATTGCTGTCGATCGCGGGCACGGGGCCCACACCCTGGCTCTATGACGGCCATCTGCGCATGGTGGGCGTCAAGCTCTTCGCCGATGGCGCGCTCGGCTCGCGAGGCGCCTGGCTGAAACAGCCTTATGCCGATGCGACGGGGCAGAAGGGCCTGCAATTTCTGGACGACGCCAAGGTTCGCAACCTGATGAGCCGCGCCGCGATGGACGGGTTCCAGGTGGCGATCCATGCGATCGGGGATGCCGCCAATGCGCAGGCGCTGGCTGCGGTGGAAGAGCTTTCCGACACTTACAAGGGCGATCGCCGCTGGCGGATCGAACATGCCCAGATCGCCGATCCGGCGGACCTGCCGCGCTTCGGCCGCAACGGCATCATCGCCTCGATGCAGCCCGTCCATCAGACATCCGACCGGTTGATGGCCGAGGCGCGGCTGGGCACGGACCGGCTGGCCGGCGCCTATGCCTGGAAATCGATGCTGAAGGCGGGGGCAAGGCTCGCCTTCGGATCCGACTATCCGGTGGAAAGCCCCGATCCCTTTGCCGGCCTCGCGACCGCGATCAGCCGCGAGGATGCGAACGGCCAGCCCATGGGCGGCTGGCATCCGGCGGAACGGCTGACGATCGAGGAAGCGCTCGCCGCCTTCACGCTGGGCGGCGCCTATGCGAGCTTTGCCGAGGATCGGCTGGGCACGCTCGAGCCCGGCCATGATGCGGATTTCATCCTGCTCGATCGCGATCCCCTCGCCGCCGGTCCCGCCGAGATCCGCCAGACAAAGATATTGGAAACCTGGATCGGCGGCGCGCGCGCCTGGGTGAGGAAATAGGCGGACGATCGTCGCCGTCCCTTGCGGCGCGCGGGCCGGCATCCCATCACATAGGTTAGGAAGGATCGCGGCCGGGCGAACGCGCTGCCGAAGACGGGCGGATATAGAGAGGAATGACGCAAGCCGGTCTCGAAGCCCTGTTCCTGGCCAATCGCGCCAGACTGCTTCGCTTCATCATCGCGCATGGGGGCGGCGATCAGGCGGAGGATTTGTTGCAGGAACTGTGGCTGCGCATCGCGGCGGCACAGCCCGGCCCGATCGCGCAGCCGCTATCCTATCTCTATCGCGCCGCGAACAATCTGATGCTCGATCGCTATCGTTCCGCCCAATATACGGCGCGGCGCGAACGCGACTGGAGCGACGCCAATGGCGCGACCGTGCCCGGCATTTCGGACGAACCCTCCGGCGAGCGCGCGATGATCGCCCGCGAGCAGCTTCGCATCGCGGAACAGAGGCTAGCGACGCTGGGCGCGCGCGCTGCCGCCATCTTTCGCCGCCATCGCATCGATGGCGCCAGCCAGCGCCAGATCGCGGCCGAAATGGGCGTGAGCCTCAGCACCGTGGAGAGCGATTTGCGCAAAAGCTATCGCGCGATGATCGATCTGCAGAAAGATTTCGATGAGGCATAGCCAGCCTGGCTCCGTCCTGACAGTGGGAAGGTCATGATGTCGCAGCCGCGGGACAATATCGAGGAACAGGCGCTGGATTGGCTGATCCGGCAGCGCGAACCCGCGTTCGACGAATGGGAGGCGTTTGCCGACTGGCTTGCGGCCGATCCCGAACATGCCGCCATCTATCATGCGATGGCCGCCGCCGACGAACGGAGCGCAGCGCTCTTCACCGCGCCCTCGCCTGCCCCCATCGTGCGACGGGCCGAGGCCATCACGCCACGCCGCCGGATCGGGCGGCGTTCCGCGATCGGGCTGGCGACGGCGGCGGCGCTGCTCGCCATCACGAGCTATGGCCTGCTGGGGCCCGGCTCCTCCCCCTATGCCGTCGAGACGCCACCCGGCGTGCATCGCACCGTGACGCTCGCGGACGGCACGCGGATCGAGATGAACGGCGGCACGCGGCTCAGGCTCGATCGCGAGGATAGCCGGCTTGCGCTGCTCGATCATGGCGAGGCGGCGTTCACCGTGACGCATGACGCAGACAACCCCTTCGTGGTGAAGACGGGCGACGCGACGCTCCGCGACGTCGGCACCATCTTCAACGTCCTGCGCGAGGCAGGCGTGACGCAGGTGGCGGTGGCCGAAGGCGCCGTGCTCTACAATCCAGACGGAGAGGCCGTCAGGCTCGATGCCGGCAGGACGCTGCGCGCAGTCGATGGGGAGGATCATGTCGTGCTGGGCTCCACCGCACCGGCCGACATGGCGGGCTGGCGGCAGGGGCGGCTCGTCTATGACGGTGCGCCGCTCGCATCGGTCGCATCCGATCTGTCGCGCAATCTGGGCTTACGCGTCGCCGCCTCGCCCGAGGTGGCGGCCCGGCCCTTTCGCGGGATCATCATGCTCGATCGCGATCGCGACCGCCTCCTCGCGCAGCTCGGTCCGCTGCTTGACGTGGATGTGAAGCGGGACCAGCAAGGCTGGACCTTGACCGCCCGGACCCGTGCGCAGCCCTGATCGATTCCTGATCGCCGCCATCCTCCTGCCTCTCGCGCCAGCGGCGCAGGCGGAGGTGCGCCAGCCTATCGACCTGCCCGCGGGCCCGATGCGCGAGGCGATGGTAGCGCTCGGTCGCCAGACGGGCGTCAGCATCAGCGTCGCCGATGCGGGGCTGTGGCGACAGCGCGTGCCGGCGGTGCGCGGGCATCTGTCGGTGGCGGACGCGCTGCGGCGCATGCTCGACGGCAGCGGCGCGACCTTCGCGGCAATCGCCCCCGGGGTCTGGCGCGTGATGCGGCAGCCGCCACCCCCGCCCCGCCTCCGTCCCGCCCCTCACCCTGCCCCGCCCCCGACGGAGGACGCGCCGGCCACTGAAATCGTGGTGACGGCAAGCAAGCGGGACATGCGGCTCGGCGACTATCCCGGCGTCGTCAACCTGATCGACGGAAACGCGCTCGTCTTCGGTGGCGAAGGCGGGACGGAGGCCATTTCCCGCCGTCTGGCAAGCGTCTCCTCCACGCATCTCGGCGCGGGACGGAACAAGCTGTTCATCCGCGGCATCGCCGATTCCAGCTTCACCGGGCCGACACAGGCGACGGTCGGCCAATATCTGGGCGACATGCGGCTCAACTATAATGCGCCCGATCCCGATCTGCGCCTCTATGACGTGGCGTCGGTCGAGGTGCTGGAAGGGCCGCAGGGCACGCTCTACGGCGCGGGCTCGCTCGGCGGGATCATCCGCGTCCGGCGCAACGATCCCGATCCGGATCGCTTCGCGGCCACGCTTTCCGCCGGCATCGCCACCACCGCCCATGGCGCCGAAAGCGGCGATGCGGGGGCGATGCTGAACCTTCCCCTCCTGCACGAGAGAATCGGCCTGCGCGCGGTCGGCTATGCCGTGTCGGACGGCGGCTATATCGACGATCGCGCGCGCGGGCTCGACGATATCAATCGCACGCGCACGCTGGGCGGCCGCGCGACACTGCGCGCGCTGGCGGGGGAAAGCTGGACGATCGACATAGGCGGCACATTCCAGCGGATCAACGGCGAGGACAGCCAATATGCCGATCTCGACGGGCCGTCCCTTTCGCGCGAAAGCCTCGTCGCGCAGGATTTCCACAGCCGCTATGCACTCGGCGATCTGGTCGTGACCGGCACATGGGACGATCTTATCTTCCGCTCCTCCACCGGCATCGTCCGCCAGCGCCTGTCCGAAAGCTATGACGCGACCCAGCCGGACGGGCCGCCGAGCCTGTTCCGCCAACGCAACCGCACCAGCCTCGTCTCCACCGAGAACCGCCTGTCGCGCGCGATGCAGGACGGCCTCGGCTGGGTCGTCGGCACCAGCTTCATCCATAATAGCGCGCGGCTGACCCGCTCGCTCGGCTCCATCGGCCGCCCCCGCCCCGCCACCGGCGTGCGTAACGAAATCGACGAACTGACGCTCTATGGCGAGGCAACCGTCGCGCTTCGCCCCGGCCTGGCGCTCACCGGCGGCGGGCGGATCACCCATGCCCGCCTGTCGGGCGCCGGCCTCGACGTGGCGCCGGAAATCGCTTTAACGCGCGCGGGCGTACAGGCCGATCGGCGCGAGACGATACTGCTCCCCTCCTTCGCCATTTCCGCTCATGCGCTGCCCGGGCTGATCTTCTTCGGCCGTTATCAGAAGGGATTTCGGCCGGGCGGACTCGCGATCAGCGACGATTTCGTCCGGCGTTTCCGCAACGACAGCATCGCGACCTTGGAAAGCGGCGTCCGCTATGGCGCGCCGGGCCGCAGCCGTTTCGATTTCGCCGCATCGATGGCCTATACGCGCTGGAACAATGTCCAGGCCGATTTCGTGGACGGATCGGGCCTGCCGACCACCGCCAATATCGGCAATGGCCGCATCTATTCCCTCGACGCGCGGGCGGGCTGGCGTCCGCTCCCCAATCTGGGCCTGGAGCTTGCCGCCGTCCTCAACGAGGGCAAGCTGACGGACCCGACCCCGGCCTTCAGGCTGGCGACGCTCGCCACCCTCTCCCACCTGCCCAATGTCGCCCAGCTCGCCGCACGGGCGGGGCTCGATTATCGCGCGATGCTGTCGGATGCGCTCGACATGCGCCTCTCCGCCTCGGCCCGCTATGTCGGCAAGTCGCGGCTCGGCGTCGGCCCGGTGCTCGGCGCAGCGCAGGGCGATTATCTCGATAGCGCGCTGACGCTCAGGATCGGCCGGCCCGATCTCGGCCTCACGCTCGGCGCCACCAACCTGTTCGACACGGTCGGCAACCGCTTCGCGCTCGGCAGCCCGTTCGATCTTTCGCGCAAGGAGGCGATCACGCCGCTGCGCCCGCGCACCATCCGGCTGGGGATCGACCGCCGCTTTTAAGCCGCGCCAAAAAACTTCCTCCACGGCCAAGGCAATGCCGTGACGGCTCCGTTCTGGAGAAGGACGGGGGCGACACATCGACAGGTGAGCGCATCCCCGCAGCACTGGGATGGATTTCTTTTGATGCGTTGCTTGCTTGCCTCGACCTGCCTCACGCCCCTCGCCATTCTCGCCATCGCCGCACCGCTCCGTGCCGAAACGGTGATCGACAGCCGGCGGACCACACCCATCGCTACGTCCACCGCCAATGCCGGTACGCGCGACAATATCCGCATCACGGCAGCGGGCATCATTGCCGTGCCGAACGGCATCGCCGTCACGCTCGACAGCGCCAACAGCGTCGGCAATGAAGGCACGATCCAGATCAGCGATGCCAATGACGCGACCGGCATTCTCGGCGCTGCCGGCGTCGCGGGCACGATCGGCAATAGCGGCAAGATCATCCTCGACGAAAATTACACGCCGGCCGATACCGACAAGGATGGCGATCTGGATGGCCCGCTGGCGAACGGCGCACGCCGCTTCGGCATTCGCACCGCCGGCGCCTTCACCGGCAATATCACGAACAGCGGCACGATCACGATCGAGGGCAATGACTCCGCCGGCATCGCGCTCGGCGGGCCGCTCGCCGGATCGCTCAACAGCAGCGGCGGCATCTCCGTCACCGGCAATAACAGCTATGGCGTGCGCGCGGGCGACGTCACCGGCGACGTCAGGCTGAGCGGCCTGATTTCGGCGCAGGGCGCCAATGCGGTGGGCGCGGCGCTCGACGGCAATATCGGCGGCACGCTGATCGTTCAGGGCGGCATCGGCGCCACCGGCTATCGCTCGACCACGGCGCCGTCGGATCAGTCCAAGCTCGACGCCGACGATCTGCTCCAGGGCGGGCCGGCGCTGCGCATCGCGGGCGATGTGGCGCGCGGCATCATCTTCGACGTACCGCCCAAAGACAGCGATCCCAACAAGGCCGACGAGGATAATGACGGCATCGAGGATGCCAAGGAAGGATCGGCCAGCGTCACTTCTTCCGGCGCGGCGCCCGCCGTGCAGATCGGCGCCGCCGGGCGGGACGTGACGGTCGGCGCGCTCGCCGGCAATGCCGCCGGCCATGGGCTGGTCGTCAACGGCACCATCTCGGGCAACGGCGTCTACAATAATGTGAACGGCAATGCGCTGACGATCGGCGGGCTCGGCGGAGCGGTGACGATCGCGGGCGGCATGATGGTGAACGGCACGGTCGGCGCCAGCTCGGCGGGCGCGAGCGCCACCGCGATCCGCATCGGCGACCGCGCGACCGTCAACGAAATCAGGGTCGGCGGCATCGTCTCGGCCACGGGCGGCAGCGCGGCCACCGCGCGGAGCAGCGCGATCCTGATCGAGGCGGGCGCCACGGTCGGCACGATCCGCAACAGCGGCCAGATCAAGGCAAGCTCGGCTGGCGGCAATGGCAGCGCCGCCGCCATCGTCGATCGTTCCGGCAAGCTCGGCCTCGTCGAAAATAGCGGCCTCATCTCCGCGGCAGGCGCGCCGGCGGGATCGGACCGCGCCGTTGCCATCGATCTGCGCGCGAACAATGGCGGCGCCACGCTGCGCCAGACGAAGGTGGCCGATGGGGTCGCGGCGCCGCTCATCTTAGGCGATGTCCTGTTCGGCGGGGGCAATGACATATTCGACGTCGCCGATGGCGGCGTAAACGGCACCACCCGCTTCGGTGCGGGCGCCAACCGGCTGACGCTGAGCGGCGACGCGGCCTATACGGGCGAAGTCGTCTTCGGCGCGGGCAGCGACATGATGGCGCTCTCCGGCACGAGCAGCTTCTCCGGCAAGGCCGATTTCGGCGGTGGCGCGGATAGCCTGACGCTCGCCGACGGCGCCCGTTTCAGCGGCACGCTGGCAGGCAGCACCGGTCTTGCGGTGAACGTCGCGAACGGAACGCTCGATCTGTCCGGCAGCGGCCCCGTCGCACTGTCCACGCTCAACCTGGGCGCCAAGGGTGTGATGAGCGTGTCGATCGATGCCGCGACCGGCGCCAGCACCCTCTATCAGGTGAGCGGCGCGGCAAGCTTCGCGGAGGGATCGAAGGTGACGGTCCGGCTGTCGGACATCCGCCGGTCGGAAGGACGCTATGTGATCGTCCGCGCGGGCGCGCTCTCCGGCGGATCGAACCTCGCCAGCGCCGAAACCGTGCTGCCCTTCCTCTACAAGAGCAGCCTTGCCGCCAACCCGGCCGCCAATGAGATCAGCCTGGAGATCAAGCGCAAGACGACAAGCGAGCTCGGCCTCAACGGATCCCAGTCGCGCGCGTTCGACGCCGTCTATGCCGCGCTCGGCCAGGATGCGAAGGTCGGCGCCGCCTTCCTCGACATCATTGAGGGCGATCGCTTCCGCCGGACGCTGCGCCAGATGCTGCCCGATCATGCCGGCGGCACGTTCGAGGCGGTCACGCAAGGATCGCGCGCCACGGCCCGGCTGCTCGCCGATCCGAACGGGCCGTTCAGCGATCAGGGCCGATGGGGCTATTGGCTGCAGCAGGTCGCCTGGGGCACGTCCAAGAATCTGGGCGACACGGCGGCCTATGACATTGCCGGCTGGGGCGCCTCCGGCGGCGCCGAGATCAAGACGGACGGCCTCGGCAATTTCGGCCTTTCGCTCGCCTATCTCGCAGGCCAGGACAAGGATGGCGGCACCGCCAACGAGGTCGCGTCGGATCAATATGAGGTCGGCGCCTATTGGCGGGGCCGCTGGGGCGGGCTCAGCGCCCATGCCCGCGCCTCGGCTGCACATATCGAATTCAACAGTCGGCGCAGCTTCACGGGCCAGGCGGGGAGCGAGAAGGTGAGCCGCGTCGCGGACGGCGCGTGGAACGGCCGGCTGCTCTCCGCCGCGGGCGGCCTCTCCTATGAAATGCGCTACGGTCGCATCAGCCTGCGCCCCGTCGCGGCGGTCGACTATTATCGGCTGAAGGAAGACGGCTATCGCGAGACGGGCGGCGGCAAGGCGTTCGACCTGATCGTCTCCTCACGCACCAGCGACGAGCTCGCCCTTTCCGGCACCATGGCCGCGGGCCTCAACTTCGGGGACGCAAAGATGGAATCAGGCTGGTTCCGCGCCGAGCTGGAAGGCGGCCGCCGCCAGATCGTCGGCGGTTCGCTCGGACGGACGACGGCCCGGTTCGAGGATGGCCAGGCCTTCACGCTGCTGCCGGAGGACCGCACCGATGGCTGGGTCGGCAAGCTCCGCCTCATCGGCGGCAATGCGGGCTTCGCGATCGGCGGCGAATTCAATGCGGAGGAGCAGCAGGGCCGCGCCGCGGTCGCCTTCCGCGTCTCGCTCCAGATGGGCCTCTAGGCCCTGACGCTGGCTGCCACGCCACCCCCTCGGCGTGGCGCCTCCCCCGGCCACCACGCTCCAGAACCCCGGGCGTGGTGGCCACCCCCCGGCCGCCATGCCCGCCCCCGGGGGCGTGGCGGCCAACCGGGCGTTCGTCCTGGTCTGACTGATTACGCCGCGCGCAGCACGGGCGGGTGATGCCCCTCGCAGCGATGCGGCTCGACGGTCACATGCACCAGCTCCTCATGGATGGTGACGCGGCGCGCATATTCGGCGGGCGACAGCGGCTCGCCCGCGACGAGCGAGATGATCGCGGCATAGCGGCCCGGGCCTACGCGCCAGACGTGCAGATCGGTGATCCGCGCATCCCCATCCTCGATCGCCTCGCGAATCTCCGCCTCCAGCCCGGGATTGGCGGATGCGTCCACCAGCACCGCGCCGGTATCGCGCAGCAGCCCCCAGGACCAGCGCGCAATCACCACCGCGCCGACGATGCCCATCGCCGCATCCATCCATGACCAGCCGAGATAACGCCCCGCCAGCAGCGCGCCGATGGCGAGCAGCGAGGTCAGCGCGTCCGCCAGGACATGGAAATAGGCGGAACGGAGATTATTGTCGTGATGGTGATGATGATCATGGCCGTGATGGTCATGGCCATGATCATGATGATGGCCATGATGGTGATGATGCCCCCCACCGAGCAGCCAGGCGCTGGCCAGATTCACGATGAGGCCGAGGACGGCGATCCACAGCGCCTCGGAATAGGCCACCCGCGCCGGGACGAGCAGCCGCTGGAAGGACTCGATGCCGATGCCGAGCGCGATGATCGCCAGCACGAGCGCGCTCGCGAAACCGGCCAGATCGCCGACCTTGCCCGTGCCGAAGGTGAAGCGGCGATCCTCGGCATGGCGACGCGCGAAAGCATAGGCCAGCGCGGCGGCGCCAAGCGCGCCGGCATGGGTGGCCATGTGCATCCCGTCTGCCAGCAATGCCATCGAACCCGTCGCCCAGCCGGCAACGATCTCCACCACCATCATCGCGGCGGTAAGTGCTACGACCCAGCGGGTGCGGCGCTCATGCGCATCATGCGCATCGCCCAGGAAGACATGGGCGTGCGCATGCCGGGCGGCGGTTTCTGCGTGCATTGATTTCTCCAGTCAGTCAGGACGGACGAGGATCTCGAAGCTCGTCCGAACGCCATGAGCAGCCGGCCATAAGCGTCCATGCCCGGCATGCCCATATCGGCGGGATCGTTTCAGCCTATGGCACGCCGTCTGCGGCGCGGCCAGCGCATGAAGAGCAGCACCGCACCCGCAAGCGCCAGCAGCAGGCCGCCCGCCGCGAAGGCGAGTAGCCAGGGCGTGTTGAAATCCTCATGATTCTTCCAGTCCATGATATGGAGTGCCCAGAAGAAGTCGTAGAGGCGCCAGGTGCCGGTGCGCACCGCGCCGATCCGCCCCGTAGCGGCATCGACATAGACGCGCGTCGCCTCCCGATCCTCGAACATCACCCGCCATGCGGGCAGCCGGCCCTTATATTCGGTGATCGGATCCAGGACGCGCTCGACGCGCGCCGATGGCGGAGAGCCGACATAAGCGGAGCGGGCGATCGCCTCGGCATTGCGCGCATCAAGCGCCGGCAATGGCCGTCCCGAGGCGGCGTCCAGCAGCCGGACCCTGTCGTCCATCAAGGTCAGTTCGGCGACGGGACGATCCAGCAGCATGCGGAACGTGACCGCCTTCACCGGCCCGAGCGCCCGGACATCGGGCCTGTCGAGCAGGGACGGCAACAAGGCGTCCGGCAAGGACGCCGCCTGCTCGCGCCGCACCAGATGTTCGCCGCGCACCCGCTCGATCGGAAGCAGGCTCATCACCAGCCCGCTCGTGAACCAGAGCAGGAGCTGCGCGCCGATGACGAGGGCCAGCCATTTGTGAACCCGGCTGGCCCCGACATGCAGGCGCGCGCGGCGACTCCTCAAAACCAGGCCCTGACGCCGATCACGAAGCTGGTCGAGCCCGCATCCTCGCCCTCGGCGCGCGCGAAATCCGCCGTGTCGCCGACCTTACGCTCATAGGAGACGCCGACATAGGGCGCGAACTCGCGGGCGACCTCATAGCGCAGGCGCAGGCCGAGATCGATGTTCGAAAGGCCCGATCCAATGCCATTTTCAGGCACATCCTGTGCCGCGAAATTGAGTTCGGCGCGCGGCTGCAGGATCATGCGCTGGCTGATGCGCTGGTCATAATAGCCCTCCAGTCGACCGAGCAGGTCGCCCTTGTCGGACAGGAAGAGCGCGCCTTCAAGCTCGAACCAATAAGGCGCCAGCCCCTCCACTCCGATCGTGGCATAGGTCCGCGAAGGGTTGGGCTTGATGTCGTGACGGATGCCTGCCTGAAAGTTCCAGTAAGGATCGAGCGCGCGGCTATAGAGCGCCTGCACCTCGGCATCCTCGAGAGCGCGCCCGAACAGGCCCTCGCCCTCATATTTCAGCACGGCGCGGTTGATGTCGCCGCCATACCAGGCCTCGCCCTCCCAACGATAGCCGTCCCGGCCGTTGCGGACCTGATATTCGGCCAGATCGAACATGATCTGGGCGAAGGCCATGCCGCCATGCTCGCGGCGAAGCAGCGCATCGGCCTCTGCCATCGCCGCCCGGCCATAAATGGCATCCGCCGCCCGCTCCGTTGGGGGAATCGGCGCCGGGCCCGTACCGGCGGGCTGGTCGGTGCCGCCCATGGCGTGGCCGGCATGCGCGTCGCCCGCATCCATGCCCGGCATCGCCGACATGTCATGCCCGGCATGCGGATCGGCCGCTTCGGGCGGCGGCTGCATCGCGCTCATATCATGGCCGGCATGGGGATCGGCCTGCTCCGGCATGGCCGGTATGTCATGTCCCGCATGGGGGTCCGCCCCCTGAGACGGCGGCTGCATGGCAGACATGTCATGCCCCGCATGCGGGTCGGCACCTTCCGGCGCGGCCTGCATCGCGCCCATGTCATGACCGGCATGAGGGTCGGCGCCCGCGCTTGCCTCCGCCGGCATCTGCATGGCCGCCATATCGTGCATCGAATGGTCCATCGCCTGGGCGAAGGCCGGCGCGGCAATAGCGATCGGCGCTGCGCCGATCAGCAGGAGGAGCGCCTTCATGCCGCCTCTCCCGCCAGCGGACGGACCGTGACGACGTTAAACATGCCGGCATGCATGTGATAGAGCATGTGGCAGTGGAACGCCCAGTCGCCCGGCGCATCCGCCGTCAGATCGAATGTGACCTTGCCGCCCGGCATGACGTTCACCGTATGCTTGCGCGGCGCATGGTCGCCATGCCCTGTCACCAGCTCGAAGAAATGGCCGTGCAGGTGGATGGGGTGGTTCATCATCGTATCGTTGACGAGCGTCACGCGAACGCGCTCGCCACGGGTGAAGGGGATCGGCGCCGTCACCTCCGACAGCTTCCGGCCGTCGAACGACCACATATAGCGCTCCATATTGCCGGTAAGGTGGATTTCCATCGCGCGGGAGGGCGCGCGCAGATCCGGATTGCGATCGAGCGCGACGAGGTCGCGATAGACGAGCACCTTGTGGCCGACATCGCCGAGGCCCTGCCCCGGCTCGCCGGTCCGGTCGATCGCCATGGGCGAAATGGTCTGCACACCCGGCCCCATCTTCACCTGCGGCGCATTTTTGGGGTCGCGCATCGAATGGCTCATGCCGCCCGCCGCCGCGCCGGCCGATGCGCCGCCCGACATCTCATGCCCCATCGCCGAATGGTCCATGCCGGCCATGGCGCCGCCGGACATGTCATGGCCCATGGCGGAATGATCCATTCCCGCCATCGCGCCCGCCGCCGCACCGCCCGACATGTCATGGCCCATCGCGCCATGGTCCATGCCCGACATGTCCATCCCCATATCCTTCATCGTGGCGAGCGGCCGCTTGCGGAGCGCCGGCACCTCGGCCGCCATCCCCTCGCGCGGGGCGAGCGTCGCACGGGCCATGCCCGAACGGTCGATTGCCTCGCCGACCAGCGTATAGGCGCGGTCCTCGGTCGGCGTCACGATCAGGTCATAGGTCTCGGCGACGGCGATCTGGAACTCGTCGACCGTCACAGGCTGCACATTCTGCCCGTCGGCCTGCACGATCGTCAGCGGCAGGCCGGGGATACGGACGTTGAAATTGGTCATTGCCGACGCGTTGATCACGCGCAGCCGCACGCGCTCGCCCGGACGGAACAGGGCCGTCCAATTGTCCTTCGGGCCATGACCGTTGACGAGATAGGTGTAAGTGGCGCCCGTCACGTCCGAAATGTCGGTCGGATCCATGCGCATGGCGCCCCATGCGGCCCGCTCCTTCAGCGACTGGTCCTCGCCCTTCAGCAGCCCGGCCAGAGACTGCTTCTGATAATTGAAATAGCCGCCCTGCTGCTTGAGCTTCCGGAAGAGGCTGTGCGGATGCATCGGGCTGTGGTCCGAAAGCAGGATCACATGCTCGCGATCATATGCGACCGGATCGGCACCGGCGGGGTCGATCACGATCGGACCATAATGGCCCATCTGCTCCTGCAGGCCGGAATGGCTATGATACCAATAGGTCCCTGCCTGCACGACCGGGAATTCATAGACGAAGGTCGAGCGCGGCTTGATGCCGGGAAAGCTCACGCCCGGCACGCCATCCATATGGAAGGGCAGGATCAGCCCGTGCCAGTGGATCGAGCTGTCCTCGTCCAGATTGTTGGTGACGGAGAGGCGGACATTCTGCCCTTCCTTCAGCCGGATCAGGGGCGCCGGCACGGTGCCGTTGACGCCGACGGCATGGCTCGGCCGGCCATCGATCGTCATCATCATATGATCGATGGTAAGCTGGACGTCCGGGCCGGACAGGGTCGGCAGCGGCCTTACCAGGCCGGGCGAAACGCTCTTCGCCCAGGCCGGCATGAAGGCGTTCAGGGCCAGCCCGCCCCCGATCAGGGATGCGCCGCGCAGCAACTGGCGGCGGTCGAAATTGCGGCTCATGGGTCTCCTCGTCGATCCGGGCAGGGGAAATCCGCAACCGGACAACCCCCTTCACGTCTCTATACGGGCGCGCGAACGCTGCCCCTCGGCCATGTCGCGTAATTTCCGCAAGCCTGGTTCGAGCGTGATTGCAACGGACGCCGATGCATCGAGCAACCGCACCGGCTCCCCCTTCGCTTCGCTGGCCCGACATGCGCCTCACCACCGGAAATCCAGGTGGGGAGACTCCGAACAAAAGCCTCCGTCAAAACGGCTCGTCGTTCCTGCGGCTGCATACACCGCAACGAAGTGGATGTTTGTTACGGACCAATACATCCTCAACGAACAGATCCTATATTTGGAGCCACGATGCGGGTGACCATCAGCGCTGCGGCGAGCCTGATTTCCCTGAGTGGCGTTTCGTTTCTGTTGTGGAATAAATTTTCCGCACGCCACCGATCGTCTCGGAATCCTTCCGCCATTCAAAAAATGCGCAAGCTGGCCAGGCTCGTCTCGGCCAAGGCGCCCACCTATCTCCATTTCGCCAAGGCCGAGCCAAGCTGGGTGGCGATGTTCGTCCTGGCGCGCTTCTCGCTCGTGCGGCGCCTTGCCTGGGCCCGCCCGCGCAATTGGTCCATGCCGCGGGGCAGCACGATATTCGAGGAAGCGGATGCGGGAGAGATCGCCGCCAGCCTGCGGCGCGACGGGCTGTACCGCCCCTTGAAACTACCCGCCGAGATCGTGGCAGAGATCATGGCCTTCGCACAGCGGATGCCCTGTTTCGCCGACAAGGATCGAAGCGCGGAGTTCCTGCCGCGCGATATCGGGCAAGCCCAGGCCCGACGCGGAAAGGCGATCGTCACCGGCCATTATCTCGATCGCACTGAACAATGCCCCGCGCTCGTGCGGGTCGCAAACGATGCGCTGCTGATGGACGTCGCCCGCGCCTATCTCGGCGGCGATCCGAAGCTGATCCGCCTGCGGCTCTGGTGGAGCTTTCCGGCACCCGCCGCATCCGAGGGGCAACGCCGGCTCGCCGCGCAGGACCATTATCATTATGATCTTGGCGACTGGCGCGAAATCAAGGTCTTCTTCTATCTGACGCCGGTGGACGCGAAGGCCGGACCCCATGTCTACATCAAGCGCAGCCACCGCGCGCACAGCCTGGCGGACCAGCTATCCCCTTTCCTGGGACGCCCGAGGCGGGAAGTGCTGCGCCGCTACGGGCCGGAAAATGTCGTCGTCCTGCACGGGGATGCCGGGGAGGGCTTTGTCGAGGATCCCTATGGCTTCCACATGGCGACGTCCGTCACGGGCAGCCCGCGGCTGATGCTGGAGATCAGCTTCGGCCCCTCGACACCATCCCGACGCCGATATTATGACGAAAGGATCGGCGGCAACTGACGCCGCGAAACGCGCGGCCAGGATTCAGCCCAGTTTCGCACTCATCAGGAAACGCGCACGGCTTTCCGCCGACTTGCGTCGCAATTCCCTGATCTCCCGCTCCTCGGTCGCGTCGAGCATCGCCTGCAGCAATCGATTGAAATGCTGTCGCATCGCCAGCCGCGCCGCCTGCGAATCCCGGCTGCGCAATGCCTCGACAATCTGCCTATGCTCGTCGAAACGGGCGCCGCCGTCATGCTCGCAAACCGCCG
Source organism: Sphingomonas oleivorans (assembly GCF_003050615.1). Taxonomy (GTDB): domain Bacteria; phylum Pseudomonadota; class Alphaproteobacteria; order Sphingomonadales; family Sphingomonadaceae; genus Sphingomonas_H; species Sphingomonas_H oleivorans. The sequence continues at coordinate 81,937 of NZ_NWBU01000016.1, forward strand.
CATGCGTGTTCCGCACTTCCGGCAATTCCATGCGCAGGCGCCAGAGCATCTTGATCACATGGATGATCGCCCGGTTTCCGGACGCGGACGCGATCGCCATGTGGAAATCGCGATCCGCCTCGGTCGACCGATCATCGTCGCCTGCCCCGTCCGAAGCCATCTGGTCGAGAAGATGATCGAGCCGGCCAAGCGCCTCCTCGCTGATGATCGGCGCAGCCAGCGCCGCCGCCTCGGACTCGAAGAGCGATCGCGCTTCCGTCAGCTCGAAGGCGCTGACCGCGGGCAGCTGCTCCTCCGCGCTGCCCGCCTGCTCGGATACATAGACGCCAGCGCCGGTCTTGATCCGGATCTTGCCCGTTGCCTGCAGCGCAATCTCCGCCTCGCGGATGGTGACGCGGCTGACGCCGAACCGTTCGGCCAGCTCGCGTTCGCCGGGCAATCTCGAACCGGGAGGAAAGACGCCTTCGTTGATCAGCGAGACGATCCGCTCAGCGATATCCTGGAATAGCCGGCGATCAGCCATGACCATGCAACCTTCAATACCATGTGCCGAAACCAGTCCATACCTGTTCCCCCCGGAGTCGCAAGACGGATCGCCTGCCAATGGCGGGCAAAGCCATGAGCCGGCCCGCATGCCCTAAACGCGCAGACGAATCCCCAGAAAATAGCGGGAACCATAGAAATGATATTGGCGACTGCTCCCCTTGATGGGCATGTCCGTCACCTTCGGCTCGTCGAATATGTTGAGCGCCTCCAAGCGTAAGGACAGATTGCGATTTATGTCATAGGAAGCGCGCAGATCCACGGTGTCATTGCCACGCACATAACGAAGCTGCGCATTCCCTCCGACGAAATCCTGATAATAGTTTGATCGATAATTATAGATGCTCTGGAGAGACAGACCACCAAGCTGATAGTAAATCTGCGCTGACAGCACATGCTTCGAATAGCCGCTGAGTCCGGCGGGCGGGATCATGCCGGGCGTCACATCCCCCGTGTCCGGATTGACGACATCGCCCAGACGGATATCGTAATTCTTGAAATTGGAATTGGCATAGCTGTAGCTGACCTTCGCACCCAGACCATCCAGCGGGGCGGGCAACCAGGAGAAGCGGTTCGCGAGCGTGACCTCGACGCCATAGACGCGGCTCTTCTCGCTGCTATTCTGGGTCTGCACGACGGGAACCGTCACGCTTTGCCCGCCAATGTCGATCTGCTCCTCGAGCGTCACGGGAATATAGCCGCCGGCGAACTTCTTATAGTAGAATGTCGCGGCAAGGATCGAATCCCGGTTGGGATAGAATTCGATCGCCGCATCCGCATTCCAGGACATGATCGGCTTCAGCCTCGGACTGCCATTGGCGGTGATGAGGCGGATCGCATCCTCGATCGAGCTGAAATTGGTACCGTCCTCCAACTGAATGGTGCGCCCCGCCCCAAGGCTGCTCGGCGCCGGGCGCGACATTGCCCGATAGCCCGCAAGGCGCAGCAGAAGATCGGGATTCACCTCGAAAATGGCATTGAGGCTGGGCAACACCCGCGTGCTGCCGCCCTTGATCGTGAGCGTCTCGAAATCGCCGGACGCGACCAGCCGGATCGAGCCATCGGGATTGGTGACGACGCCCAGCGCGCTACGCAGGCCGCGCGACGTGACCCGCGTATCGACAACGCGCACGCCGAAATTGCCCCGAAGCGGAATATCGCCCGCCTTCGTCTCATAGCTGGCCATGGCATAGCCGGCCCACACCTCCTCGGTCACATCGCGATTGGCAACGGACCGGATATCGGCATTCCGGCCGGGATCCTCCGTTCCCAGATAATCGCGGAACTGGCAGACCGGATCGAAGGTCGCCCAGCTCGTGATCGGCGCGCCGGGAGCGCTGGAGAGATAGTCGGTCTGCGGGAAGATGGTCCGGCAGGCGAAATTCACCGCGCGATCGACATTGCGATCATCCTGGGTGATCTCCACCCGATCATCGAAATCGCTGTAGGTCTGGCGGGAGAAGCGGACGCCGCCATCGATGCGCCAGAGGAAACCCTCCATTTCATAACCGGCATCGAGACGCCCCGCGACGATCTCATTCTCGCGCTGGAGCTGGTCGCGGCGCAGCCGGGCGTCGTCGCTGAACAATGAATAATTATTGACGTTGAAGCGCGGATCGATCGTGATCAGCGTCGCATAGCCATTGCGCGCGTCATAGACATAAGGAACGCGCTGGTTGTTGAGCGGCGTCCTGTTGCCGAATATGTCCAGCGGATCCGAGCGCAACCGCACCGACCGTTCGATATCCCTGCGCTTGGTGCGCGAATAGGAGGCATCCCCACTGAGGGTGAGGCGATCGCTGGCTTCGAATTCCAGCCCGAGGCCGCCGCCCAGATATTCCTCGTCGCGCTCGAACAAGGTGCCGGTGGATTCGACCGAGCTCAATCCCTCGGCATAGAGCAGGCGCCCATCATCGCCGATGATGCGATTCTTCAGGCCGAAGCGCGTCTCGGAAAGTATGAGGTCGCGGCGATCCTCCGAATAAGCGCGCTTGGAATATTGGACGTCGAGATTGACGTTCAGTCGATCGCCCGGTCGCCACTGCACCGCGCCGAAAATGGCGTCGCGCCGGTCCTGCTCGCTGATCTGGCGGAACTGCACCGAATTGGGCGCGAGGTAGAAAGGCGCTCCGGCGGCCGCCGCCGCCCGGCTCACCTCCGGGCAATTGGCGTTAGCGGCAGTGACCGCCGCGTTGCAGGCAACCCAGGTGCTGCTCGCCGCATAGCTCTCCTCCGGATTGTTGACATCGTTGCGCTGCACGCCGAGCGCGATGCCGATTTCGCCGAGCGCGCCCGCGTCGAACTGGTCGACATAGCTCAGCGTGCCGCGCCATCCCCAGGCGCCGGCGCCAATGATGCGATCCTGATAGGGATTGTAATTGGCCCTGATCTCGGCCTGGATGCGGCGCTTGCCATAATCCAGCGGCTTCAGCGTCCCCAGCTCGATCGTACCGGCAACGCCGCCTTCGACGAGATCCGCCTGCTGCGACTTATAGATCTTGATGTCGTTGATGAGCTCGGACGGGAACTGGTTGAAGTTCACCGCGCGATCGCCGCTGCCGTTCGATGCCTCGCGGCCGTTGAAGGTCGTATTGCTCAGGAAGGAGCCGAGGCCGCGCAACGATATTTCGGACGCGCCGCCCTTCTCGCGATGCGTGGTGGCGCCGGTGATCGTCTGGATCGCCTCGCCGACCGACAGCGCCGGCAGATCGCCGATATCCTGCGCGGAAAGCGCATCGACGATCGCGGTTTCGTTCTTCTTCTCATTGATCGATGTCTGGATCGTCTGCCGCAGACCCGTGACGATAATCTCCTCGACCGCGCTCCTGACCGTATCGCCGGCTGGCGATGACGGCTGCTCCGCGGGTGCCGGGCTTGCCAGCTGGCCGATGGCGGGCGTGCTCGACAGAATCGGAGCCGCCGCCGTCGCGAGCAGCAATGTCCGAACGCGCGGCGCACAAATAGCCCCGCGCGACGACCAGTGGCCAAGCCACATCATAGCAATCCCCTCCTTTGATTCTTATACCACCATGCTGATATCAAGCCCGATATCTGTCAAGCCTGCTATGCATGCCAATTGCCTGTCAAATAGCGCATAATTGGTATAGACATGCGAACAGAACAAGGAGGAGGAAGCCGCATGACCCCACGTCCCCAATCTTCGGGAAAAAGCCAGCTCGCCTGCTTCGGCGAGATTCTCCTGCGCCTGTCGGCACCCCGCCGGCAGATGCTTTCGACCGCACAGGCCCTGGACATTCATCATGGCGGTGCGGAGGCGAATGTGGCGGTGGCGCTTGCGCGGCTGGGGCATCGGACGCGCCTTGTTTCCGCGCTGCCGGATGGTCCGCTGGGCGATGGCGCGATCACCTTCTTCCGCGGGCATGGGGTCGATATCGCCGCGATCGGCAGGGCGCCCGGCCGGATGGGTCTCTATTTCCTGTCGCAGGGGGCCTCGCTGCGTCCGTCGGACATCGTCTATGATCGTGCCGACAGCCTGTTCGCGCTTATGCCGCCCGAATCCTGGGACTGGCCGGCGCTATTCAATGGATGCGGATGGCTCCATCTTTCGGGCATAACCCCGGCGCTCGGCCCGGGGCCGGCCCAGGCCGCGCTTGCGGCCGCGCGCGCAGCGAAATCCGCCGGAATGCGCATCTCGTTCGACGGCAATTACCGGGCTCGCCTCTGGGAAAGCTGGGACAGCGATCCGCGTGCCGTCCTCCAGGAACTGGTCAGCCATGCCGATCTGTTCTTCGGCAATTACCGCGATATCGCGCTGCTGCTCGACCGCCCCTTTTCCGGCGAGGGCCCGACACGCCGGCGTGAGGCAGCCGAAGCCGCCTTCGCCGCCTTTCCCAATCTCCAGCGGATCGCCTCGACTGCGCGCCATGTCGAGCATGTCGATTGCCATCGCATCGCCGCAAGGATCGACACATGGGACGGCGCGACCCAAACGGAAGAGGTCCGCGTCCCCGGGATCGTCGACCGGATCGGCGGCGGCGATGCGTTCGCGGCCGGCCTGCTCCACGGCCTGCTCGCCGGCAGGGACGATGAGCAGGCCGTCCACTCCGGCCTTGCCCTCACCTGCCTCAAGCACAGCCTGCCGGGCGACGCCGCGACCTTCGGGCAGCAGGATATCGACGCCTTCCTCGCCGGCGGGCTGGACGTGCGCCGCTGATCGCGCTCAACCTGAGCGCGGTGCCTCAGTCGATCTAGGGAAGGATCTGGCTACGGAGCGCAGGAACGGCCACGGCAAGATCCTGCGCCACCAGCCGGGCGAAGACCCCCGCGCCGACATCGCCGACATGCGTATAGTCGAACTTGCGCGTCACGACCCCACGCGGGCCATCCCCGGCCGCGTCCGCCGACGGCACCGGCTGCTCGGGCACGGGGCGCGGCTTCAGCGTCGAGCCCGCCTTCGCCGCGGCGAGTTCATCGGCCGCGGGCGGAAGCTGTGCGAGCTGCGTCGCGGTCTCCGCGCCCATCCTCTGCACCAGCGCGGCGCTGTGCGCATTGAGATCGACCAGCGGCACCTTCATCTCCGTGGCGACCTTGCGCACCTGCTGGGACCAGGGTTCCAGCGTGTTGTCGAGCCTGCCCTCCTTGAACTCGCGCCGGGTCAGCGGGGTCAGCAGCACCGGCTGCGCGCCGGCCGCGCGCACCTCCTCGACATAGCGGCGGAGATTGGCGGGAAATTCGGTCGTCATGTCGGTCCAGCGCTCGGCATTGGACGACTGGTCATTATGCCCGAACTGGATGAGGACATAGGTAGCGCCATAGCCCGGCACCTTCGCCTCGCCGAGCGCGATATCCCATGACTTTTCCGTGCGATAGCTGCGCGTGCTGCGGCCTCCCCGCCCGAGATTGAGGCAGGCGACCGAAGACTTCACATGCTTGGCGCAGAAGACCGACGCCCAGCCGCTATGCGGCGCCATGGTGGAGTCGCCGACCAGGACCAGCTTATAGGCCTGGATCGGCGACGCGTCGGTCCGCTCGCGGGCCGCGCCCTGCGCGAGGAGCGGGGCTGGCGCGAGCAGCAGGGCAAGCATCGACAGGGTCTTGTGCATCCATCCTCTCCTTTTCAGCTTATCGGGCGGCCTCAGGAGAAATAGAGGCCGCCATTCACGTCCATATTGGTGCCGGCCAGGAAGGAGGCGTCTTCGGACGCCAGAAAGGCGATAGCGGCCGCCACCTCCTCCGGCCGGCCCTCCCGGCGGAGCGGCGTGTTACCGGCGACGGCCTTGCGCCCCTCGGGCTTCGAGAAGATGTCGTGAAAGCTCGTGCCGATCAGCCCCGGGCACAGCGCGTTGACGCGGATCCCGTGGGGGCCAAGCTCCTTGGCAAGGCCACGCGTGAAGGTCGTCAGCGCGCCCTTCGACGTCGCGTAGAGGACCGCGCCCGGCCCCCCGCCGTCCCGCCCGGCGAGCGAGGAGACGTTGATGATCGCGCCACCCGCCGGAATGAACGGCCGCGTAGCCTTCGTCACCAGGAAAGCGGATTTGAGGTTCAGGTCCATGACCGTATCGAAAAAGGCCTCGTCCATCTCCTCCAGCGTCTTGCGCGCGACCATGCCCCCGGCAAGGTTGACGAGAATGTCGATGCGCTCGCCAAAGGCCTCGCGCGTTGCGGCGACGAGCCGCTCGACTTCGGCCGCCTGCGTCACATCCGCCCGGCACAGCAGCGCCGTGCCGCCGGCGGCGTTGATCTCGTCCGCCGTCGCCTGCGCGGCGGCCTCGTCGGTGCGGAAGTTGATGACGACCTTTGCGCCCTCGCCCGCTAGGCGCAGCGACACCGCTCGGCCGATATCGCGCCCGCCGCCAGTGACGAGCGCGACCTTGTCCTTGAACCTCATATATGACCTCTTGCGTTGATGGGATGGCGATCCGGGCCAGGATCGGAAATCGGCGCGATGGTGCCGCCGAGCAGCCAGATCGACAGAAGCGAGAGCGGCACGATCGCGGTCGCGAGCGCGAAGATCGGGCCATAGCCGTCCGCCGTCATGACGGGCACGAGCCAGGTCGTCACCAGCGTGCCTGCCACCGCCGCCGTGCCGCCGATCCCGGCGAGCGAACCGACCGCGCCACCGCCGAAATAGTCGCTCGGCATCGTCTGGATATTGTTGATGGCCACCTGAAAGCCGAACAGGATGACCGCGATCAGCAGCACCGCATAGAGCGGATCGCCCGCGCCCATCGTCAGCAGCAGCGGGGGCAGCATGATCGTGCAGCCGAGCGTGATCATAGTCTTGCGCGCGGCATTGATCGACCAGCCCTTGGCAATCAGCGCGCCGGCCAGCCAGCCGCCGCCCAGGCTGCCCAGCATCGCGCCGACGAACGGAACCCAGGCGAACAGGCCGATCTGCTTGACGTCGAAGCCGAATGTCTCGGCGAGATAGATGGGCAGCCAGGAGACGAACAGCCACCAGACGGGATCGAGGAAGAAGCGGGCGAGAATGATCGCCCAGGCCTGGCGGTGCCGCAGCAGCGCGGCAAGGCCGGGAGAATAGCCCGTCCCGCCGTGCACTCGGCCCGTCCCCTCCCCGCCCCGGCCGGCGATATGCGCGCGCTCGGCCTCGGTCAGCCAGGGATGGGCATCGGGATCGGCGCGATAGACCCACAGCCAGGGCAGCAGCCAGAGCAGGCCGAGCAGGCCGACGAGGAGAAAGGTCGTCCGCCAGCCGACGCCGGCATAGAGCAGCGCCACGAGCGGCGCGGAGATGATCGCGCCGATCGAGGCGCCGGAATTGAAGATGCCCTGCGCAAAGGCGCGCTCGCGCGGCGGAAACCAGGTGGCGTTCGCCTTGGCCGCGCCCGGCCAGTTGCCCGCCTCGCTCACCCCCAGCGTCACGCGCAGCAGGCCGAGCATGCCGATCGAGCGCACCAGCGCGTGCAGCGCGATCGAGATCGACCAGAAGAAGATCGAAAGGCCGAAGCCCATTCGCGTGCCGACAATATCGAACAGCCTGCCGAACAGCGATTGGCCGAAGGCATAGGCGATCATGAAGACGGTCACGAGCAACGCATAATCCGCCTTGTCCGCGCCGATGTCCCGCGAGACGGCGGGCCACATCACGGCCAGCGCGTTGCGGTCGATATAGTTGATCACGGTCGCCAGCCCGATCAGGCCGACGACGATCCAGCGCAGGCCACCCCGCTGCATCAGCCCCTTCATGATCCGCCTCCCGTCCCGGCCATCTTCGCCCCTCCGCCATCGAAGCGGCCGAAATGCCCTTTCCATTCGACCATGCGCCCGCCGACAGAGGCACGATGCGCCGCCGCCGGATCGGGATCGTCGGCGATCGCAAGCGTCACCGTCCGCCCGTCCGCGAGTTCGATCGTGACGATGTCCGCATCCGCCGCCCGCTCATGCCGCAGCGCGCGGATGCGGCTACGGCTGGCCACGGTCGTCTCATCGGCGGCATCATAGGCGCCATGCGGCTCGAGCAGGCCGACGAAGACCGCAGCGGTCGCGCTCTCCAGCCGCTGGATCAGCACGGGCTCGCGGCGCAGATTGAAGCGGGGATCGTTGGCGCCGCTCTCGGCAAGGATCAGCTTCGCACCCGACGGCGGCAGCATCCGATAACTGTAGAAGCGATCGCCATTCAGCCAGGTCAGGACGGCATTGTCCGTACCCGGCGCACCCGTCGCATCCACCCAGAGATGCTGATAGCCGTTTGCCTTGCCCAGCACGGGCCGCGCGGCGACGTTGGACTGCAGCGGAAAGCCGATATCGATCAGATGGCCGGCATAATGGAGCGGCAGATCATATTGTGCGGGCCTGCTGCCCGTCACCCGCATCAAGTCCAGCACCACGGGGCTGGCGAAACCGGTTATGGCCAGTTGCGCCAGCGTCCTGCGGAAACGCACGCCCGGATAGGCATCCACCATCTCGGCGGTGCTGAGTTGCGTCGCGCCCTCGCCATGGAAGAAGATCTGCCTGGGCGCCATCGTGTCGGCCAGCTTCACCTTGCCGCCGAAGTGGCTCGTCTCGTTCACGACCAGCGTGTTGTGCGCGATGGTCTGCTTGGCCCAGCTCTCATTTTCGGGGAGGTAGCGGCCGCCATCCTTCGCCTCGATATTGAGGAAACGCGCCGCGCCATAATCGGTGACGATGGGATTGCCATTGTCGTAGAGGATCCAGCCCAGCTTGTCGAAATGGCCATGGCCCATGCCCTGCGCCGTATTCTTGGCGACGAGCACCTCTTCGCGGTCGCCGGCGCCGGACCGCATGATCGCGAGGCCCCCCTTGTCGCCGTCGGGCCCGTCACTGAGCAGCATGGAGGCGAAGGGAAAGGGCATTGCCCGGCCCGCCGCCAGATCGCGGGCGACCATCAGCCCCTCGGGCGAAAGCAGCGTCCGCCCCTGCCAGCCGGCGATCGACAGGAAGGCGGGATCGCGCGTCGCGCCATAGCCGGTCGCCACCGCCTGATAGAGTTCCTCCGTCCTCAGGCTCTTGTCCGGCATCGCATCGTTCAATGGAAAGAAATAGCCGTCATAGCTGAGCTGGATGGTCGTCCGAATCGCCTTCAGGATGATCCCGTCGCGATAGGCGAAGATCCTGCGCTGCGGCTCATTGGCCTCGATCGCCTGCGCGAACAGGACGAAGGGCAGCAATGCATAGCGCTGATAATAAGGCCCCTCGGCATAATAGCCGTCGGGCGAGAAGAGCAGGTCGAGCTGCCGCAGAAAACCGGCCCTGCCGCTCCTGTCGAGCCCGTTCAGCGCCTTTTCCACCAGGACGGGATCGCGCAGCACATAGCCGGTCATGCCGACCCCGGCGCTCGCCCAAGTGGCATGATTGTGGATCCGGTTGAACAGGGCCGGCGAACCATCCGACAGGAAGGTCGCCATGCGCCGGAAGACATTCTCGTCTATCGTCTTCCGGTCCGCCTCCGGGATGGCGTCGCGTATCGCATCATAGCCCTGCACCGCATAGACCAGCCAGACGCTGTCGTTCAGGCTCTGCCAGAAGAGGCGGCCCGCCGCTTCGTTCGCGGCCGCCGGATGGGCCCCGAGCGAGGGATAGAGCTTCGCATAGTCGAGCAGCATCCGCCGCGCGAAATCGGCATAGGCCCGGTTGCCGGTGATGCGATAGAGCAGCCCCGCGCCGTAGATCGCCTTGTAATTGCGCTTATGCTGTTCGTGCGTGAGGCCGCCCCCCGGATCCTTGGGGATCGGCACGGAGATGCCGGTGCGCAACGCCGCATCCACCTCGGCACGCATCCGCTGCAATTCCCGGGCGAACAGCGGGTAGCGCTCCCCCTCCGCAGTCATGGCGGCGAGCCCCGCCGTGCGGAGCAGGACCGGCGCTTCACCCTCCATGGACGCTACCGGCGCGGCCTCGGCCTGCAGGAGCAGGACCAGCGATGCGGCAAGGGCTGCGATACGCGGCATCAATTCGCTCCTTCCGCAACATTGCCGGCCAGCGCGGCACGCGGCGGCCCCCTGAAATAAAGCTCCTTCACCGCCGGCATCGGCGTATGGCGGAAGATATTGCCGGCGATGCGCGTCCCCGGCGTGCCGACGCTGTGCGTCACGTCGATCGGCGCGCTGTCGGTGAACCGGTTGCCGCCGATATCGGCGATCTGCACGCCCGACAGGCGAACCGATGCGCCTGCAGCCAGGCCGCTTTCCACAATGTCGGAATCCCGCAGGCTGAAGCGCGGCCCGAAGCTGCTTTCGTCGCGCCCGCCCCGGGAAAGCTCGGCGACCTGCCCGACCTTCCGGAATATCGATGCGGCGATATCGACCTGCTCGACGCCATAATGGCCGTCCCCGTCGCCCCGGGCGGCGACGACGCTGCCCGACACATTTTCGAACCGGCTGGAGCGGATGGCGATATGGTCGGCGAAGGCGGATGGCGTCGTCGCGATCACGTCGAAACCGGGCGCGCCGTCAAGATTGACGAAGCGAACATTCTCGATCTCGACGGTATAGCTGGATGCCATGGGCGACATGCCGCCGCGGATCACGACATTGCCGGGTGCGGCGGGCGCGTGCACGCCGGAAATGGTCAGGCCCTCCAGCCGAAGCTGCCCGCCTTCCGCGATCTGGAACAGGCTGGAGCGGGCAAACGTCAGCATCGCGGGCGCGGCCGGGCCGGGGCCGGCAATGGTGATGGCCCGATCGATCGTCACCGGTGCATCGACATTGTAACGGCCTGGAGAAAGGCGGATCGTATCTCCGCCCTTCGCACGGGCGACCGCCTGACGGAGGGCGTCGCCGGACGGCGCGAGCTCGATCGTCGCGCCGGTGCCGAAAGCCGGCTTCGTCGCGGCCGGCTTGGGATACCAGGCCACGCCGCTATCCGCCCTGGCAATAGGTTTCAGGTCGCGTGGCGCTCCGACGGCGCCGATCGCCGGATCGACCGGATAAAGCAGGCCATTGGAGGCGCGGGCGAGCTGGATAGATCTCTGGTCTATGCCATTGGTCAGGCGCGATACCGAGGCCGCCGACTGGATATTGCCGGCAAAGCCGATGCCGGCAATGTCGGTTTCAACGCGCAAATCCACCTCGCCGGCGCGCCCGATCAGCAGATTGCGCTCGAACCGGCTGCGCAGGGGCGGCGCGGAGCGTTCCGCATCCGCGCCCGCCCCCAGCGTGATCCGCGCGACATCGATCAGGCTGTTTCCCTCGATGAGCGCATCCTGCACCTGATGATAGCGATTGATAGGCGAATTGGGCACGCCGTTCATCACCGCGATTGCGCTGGCAAAGTCCGTGCCGGCCAGTCCCTCCATATAATTGCCGCGTACGATCTGCCGCGCATTGATGATGCGGATGCCGCCCGTATGCGGCTTGCCATTCCCGAAAAAGATATTGCGTTCGACCAGATTGCCGTTGCCGTGCCGCAGCACGATCGATCCCTGCGACTCGTGGATCACATTGTTGCGGATGATGTTGCCGCCGGACTTGACGGAAATAATCTCCACCTCGCCATCGCAGCGGTCGAAATAATTATCCTCCACGATGCTGTGGGAGTCGCTGAGCGATTGCTCGCTCGTGCCGATGCGGATCGTCTCGCCACCATTGGCGCCGAGGGGCGGACGCGGCCCGAAATAATTATGATCGATGCGATGGCGATCATCGGGCGGCTGGCCGGTCTCGCGGATCACGGCCAGCGTCACACCCGCATTATTCTTCCCCTCGAAATGCGAATGATCGACCCGGTTTTCCTGGCCGTAGAACGAAATCCAGCGATCTTCCTTGCGTCGATCCGGCGGATTGAAGCGATCGATCACCACTTCGGTGAGCCGCGAATGACTGGCGGGCGCATTCGCACTCGCCCGGAAAGCGATGACATCGCCGGTGGGGCTATGGCCGTCACGAAAGACGAGACCCGACACCAGCAGATATTCGCCCGCGAGCCGGAGGTTCGAGTCCCCGGTGATGAAGACGCGCCCTTTCGTCTGGGCGCGAAGGACAATCGGCTTTCCGGGCGCCCCATGTCCCTGGAACAGGATCCGGAAGTCCCGCCACTCGCCATCGGCGAGCGTGACGATATCGCCCGGCTGAAGCTGCCGCACCGCGTGCGCGAAGTCAGCCTGGCTATGAACCAGATGCTCCTTCGCCTCGGCCTGATTCGCGGCGATCGCGCAGATCACCACGCATTTTCCCAGCCAAATGCTGCCCATCCCATCCTCGCCTGCTTGGGTCAGCACTGACGCGGCACTGCCCTTGCTTTTAGGCCTAGCAGATTGGCCGCTACACATCAATCCTTCTTATATACCTATTCTGAGGCATCTGGTATGAAGATTTCTCATAGCTTGGTATGCGCAAGGTCGCTGCCGACGGCGAAATTGCCGGTGCGGTCCAACCGGGCCATGGCGAGCCAGACAATGGCCCAACCGAGACTAGAGAGAGGCGCGCGATCGGCTCGGCGAGACGTTCGACGGTCCTGAATCTTGCATCCTCAGCCGAGCAGCCCGATTTACGGATCTTGTGGAGCAGCTCGACCTTCCATCGCCCGGCATTTTAGGCCAGTTTTTCGATTGCCTCTTCGGGCGAGCGGATCGGCGGATATGACGATCATCTGGCCATTCCAGTACAATACCAATATAAATCCAGTTCGAATCGTGCTCGCCACGAGCTCCTTATTGGTGCGAGGCTGATGACGGCATATTTTCTCGGTATCGATGCGGGTGGCAGCCATTGCCGCAGCCGTCTGGTGGATTCGACAGGCAATATCCTGGGAACCGGAAAGTCCGGACCGGCCAATGCCCGTATCGGCATCGAACGGTTGCATGGGGCGCTCCTCGAAACATGCGCGCAAGCGATCGAGGCCGCCGGCCTGACGACCGAGGCTTTGCCGACAATTTCGGCAGGATTCGGTATCGCCGGAATCTCGCGACCGGGCGTTTGCGAACAGCTTGAAGCGCTATCTTTCCCCTATGCGCGGGTCCGCTTCGAAACCGACGCGGCAATCGCCAATCTGGGCGCGCATTGCGGGGCCGATGGCGCGATTCTCGTGATCGGCACAGGCAGCATTGCTTTCGTGCGGATCGGCGACACCAGCTTCAGCATCGGCGGCTATGGCTTTCCGATCTCCGATGAGGGAAGCGGGGCGGCCTTGGGGCTAAGCGCCGTGCGCCACGCCCTGCGCGCGCTCGATGGACGGACGAAGCCGACGGCGCTCAGCAGCGCCGTCACGGCGAGATTCGACCATCAGACGCCGCGCGTGATCGCCTGGATGGATCAGGCGACGCCCCGGGATTATGCCGCCTTCGCGCCATTGGTGATGGACCATGCGGATGCGGGCGACGAGATTGCGCGTTCGATCGTAGAGGATGCGGCGCTCCATATCGAACGCTTCATCGAGACGATCTTCGAACGCGGCGCCCCGCGCTGCGCGCTTGCCGGCGGGCTTGCATCGAGAATGCGGCCATGGCTCCGTGCCCGGACGAGCGCGATGCTGAGCGAGGCCCAGGGCGATCCGCTCGACGGTGCGCTCCTGCTGGCCGGCTATCGGCCGCAATGAAGGCGGATCACTGGGTCCGCACCTCCTCCTCCGAAACGGAATAGCCGCCGTCGAGCCATTCCACCACCTCTTGCGCCGCCGGATGATCGATCGCGGCATAGCGCTCACGCAGCCTGCGCTGGGCCTCGGCCAGCCGCTCAAGCCCGGCATCGTTGAGCATCATCAGATCCTCCTGCAATAGCTCGGCGAGCTGATCGCCGACCACGATGCGCGCGGCCTCGGCGAATGCGGCGGCATAATCATAGTCCTCGCCGGCTTGGTAGCTCATCGGCAGGGTCAGCGCCGGTATGCAGCCGAGGATCGGCTGCATCGCCGGATTGACGGCATGTCCCGAAACATGCCCGGCGATGCTTGCCGAACGCCCGGTAAATGCGCGCAGATGCAGGAAGCGCGACATTCTGGGGCCGTCATTGACGGGATAATTGTCCCACAGGCAGACGGCGCGCCCGAGCCTTGCGTTGATCGCGGCAAGGCTGCCCGGCCGGATCTCGCGCGCGCAGACCTCGGCACCCGTCCAATAGACGCTGACGCCCGAATCCAGCTCGCGCCCGAGCGTCTCGATATAGCGATCCGGGCGCCGGCCGAAGACCCGATCGAGCACGGGATCGTCCGAATAATAGCTGGGGCACAGATAGAAGCGCGTGGCGCGAGAATGATCGGCGCAGAATTTCATGACATCGGCCTGGCGCTCGGCAAGGTCTGGCATGTCGCCGCGAAGATCGTCGAACAATATTATGAGATCATCCGCGCCGATCGCGTCGAATGCCGCGAGCTTGGCAACGAGCGCCGCCCGTGTCGCGGCATCGAAATCGAGATGCGCATCGATCGGCGTCAGGGCGATCCCGAAACGCATGTCGCGGCTGCGGCACTGCGCGGCAAGCTCCGCAATGCGACCCATCTCGCCGGGTTCATGCGCTGTCCGCCATGCCCGGCGCAGGCGTGCATCGGCCTTGGGGCCATAATGATAAAAGCCATAGCCTGCCGGGCCGAGCAGCGAGATGACGGCGGCGCGTTCGGCCCAGGACCAGGGGCGGCCGAATCTGGCCTCGATGATGCCGAGTTCCGGAGTCATTTGGCGGGCCGCGACGGATTTCCGGCGATCCATGTCTCGACGACCCTGCGATCCTCATCGAGATGGACAAGGTCGGCGCGCAAGCCGGGGGCGATCGCTCCGGTTTCCCCGTCGATGCGCAGGAAGGCTGCGGGATTGCCGCTCGCCATGCGCGCCGCGACCGTGATGGGCAGGCCCAGCATGTCCATCGCGTTGCGAAGCGCGCTCGCCATGTCCAGGGCGGAGCCGGCCAATGTGCCGTCATCGCCAAGGCACATGCCGTCGGTCACCCTGATCTCCCGGCCCATCAGCTCGAATCGGGCGAGAGCCGATCCAACGGGGGGCATCGCATCGGTGACGAGCATCGCGCCGTCCGTGCCACGGGCGGCCAATGCGATGCGGAGCGTCGCGGGATGGATATGGTGGCCATCGACGATCAGCCCGAAATGGCTCGCCCGATCCTCCAGCGCCGCGCCGACCATGCCGGGCTCGCGGCTTCCAAGCGGGGTCATGGCGTTGAACAGATGCGTGAACCCCCGCAGCCCCTCGGCGAGCGCCGCGCGCACCTCCTCATAGCCCGCCATGCTATGGCCGGCGGAAACGATCACACCGGCCTCGCCAAGCGCACGGATCATGCCGGGCGGTGCCAGTTCGGGCGCCAACGTCAACAGCCTGATCCCGTGCGAGGGGCGCGTCAGCAGCGCGAAGGCCCGGTCGTCGATCCGGCGGAACTTGCCGGAATCATGGATGCCGCGCTTGGCCACGTTCAGGAAAGGGCCTTCGATATGAATGCCGAGCACGCCCGGCACCTGTGCGTCGATCGCCTCGTCGATCGCCGTCATCGCCGCCTCGACGATCGAAAGGTCATCGCTGATGAGCGTCGGCAGCAGCCCGGTCGTCCCGAAGCGACGATGCGCGGCGGCGATCGCGCGCACCCCTTCCAGGGTCGGCTGATCGTTGAACAGAACGCCGCCGCCGCCATTGACCTGCGTGTCGATGAAGCCGGGAAGCAGCCAGCCTCCATCCAGCCGCACCGTCCGAATGTCTGCCGGCACATCCTCCTCGTCGGCGATGGCAGCGATGCGATCGCCGGAAACCAGCAGCGCGGCGCCTTCGCGAACGCCACCGGGCGTCACCAGCCGCGCCCCGGCAAGAGCGACCTGCATCATAGCGTGTATGTCACCTTGTTCAGAAAGGGAGGCTGATCGGGATCATATCCGCGGGCGAAGGCCAGCGCCTCGGCAAGCCTGTAGAAACTCTGGATCATCGCGATGGGTGCGACGACGGGATGAAGATCCGGTTCCACCGGCAGCATCCGGCCGGCGCCCGTCCGCCCCGCGACGAAGATATTCGCGCCCCGCTCGGCGAAGGCATCGATCTGCACGTCGAGCCCCTGGGCCGCGGCATCGCGGGGCGGGAAGACGAGCAGGGGAAAGCCCTCGCGGATCAGCGCCATGGGGCCATGCGCCACTTCCGCGCTGCTGAAGGCCTCGGCATGAAGGCCCGACGTTTCCTTGAACTTCAAGGCCGCTTCCTGCGCGACGGACAATGACAGGCCGCGCCCCAGGACGATCAGATTGGTCGCCTCGCGCAGCGGATCGAGTGCGACCGACCAGTCCTGCGCCCAAGCGGCGCGCAGCGTTCCGCCGATCGCGGACAGGGCCCCAAGCAGGCGGTTATCGGCGCTCCACTGCGCGACCAGATGGGCCAGCGCCACCATCGTCGCGATGAAGCTCTTGGTGGCCGCCACGCTCGTCTCGGGACCGGCATGGAGCGGCAGGAGAATGTCGGCCATATCGGCGAGCGGCGATTCGACGTCATTGACGATCGCGACCACCACTGCCCCGACACGCTGCGCGGCGGCCGCCGCCCCGATCAGGTCCGGGCTGCGGCCCGATTGGGAAATGACCAGCAGGGGCACGCCAGCGAGCTTGGGCGAGGTCGCCTCGTAAAGCGAGGCGATGGACGGCGCATGCGACAAAGTCGGCAAGCGGAGACGGGTCTCGATCAGATATTTGGCGAAAGTGGCCGCATGATCCGAACTGCCCCGCGCGATCGTGGCGACAAAGGGTGGGTCGAGCGCCCGCAACCGGGCCACGGCATCGGCCATGCGATCGGCATTGCCGGCGATCTGCCGTTCGGCGACCGCTGCCGCCTCGGCGGCCTCGATGAACATCCGGCTCGGCCCATGCGCCATCTGCGAACCTCTTATCTCCTTCTGATGGCGACCCCTTGCCAGAATTAAAACCATTTCTCAATACCAGTAAGCGGATATGCGCCTGTGGTATTATTTTGGTTGCGACCACTAAATTCTCCCGCCATGATGATCCCGCCTTTTCAGCAGGAGTCGCCATGGTGGACGGGATTTATCGATCCGAACGCCGCGCCCATATTCGGGTGAAGGCCGCCCATTCGGACGCGGGCGACAGGATCAATGAAGATGTCGTCGGCTATTGTGACGAGGCGGCCTGGGTCATCGATGGCGCGACCGGCCTGGGCCCGAGCCTGCTTGGCGTCGAGAGCGACGCGGCCTGGCTGGCCGGACTGATCGATCGGAGCCTGCGCGCGGCGTTCGCGCGCGATCCGGAGCAGCCGACGCGCGCCATATTGCGCTCGGTGATCGAGACATGCCGGGATGCGGTGGAGCATCACAAAATGAGGCCTGGCGAGGATGCGTGCGAGCTTCCTTCGGCGGCTTTCGCGATGGTCCGCGCGACGCCTGATGGGGCGGAGATTTCCACGCTCGGCGATTGCCGGGTGGCCTATCAGGCGCCGGATGGCACGGCCCGCCTGTTCGGCAGGACGGCCCTGACCGCGATCGAGGCCAGGACCATCGCCGAGGCGAAGCGCCTGCTGGCGGACGACCCCACGCTCGACAATGCCGGCCTCCGCGCCGGACTGGCCGATATTCTGCGCGACAATCGGCGGCTGATGAACCGCCCGGGGGGCTATTGGATAATGAGCACGACCCCCGAGGCCGCCGATCATGTCGACCAGACCCTGATCGCCGGAAGCGAAATCCACTGCGCGATCGCCAGCGACGGATTTCTGAGGCTTCAGGATCTGTTCGGCCTGCTTGACGCGGATGCCATGCTGGCCGTCGACACTGCCGACAAATTGTCCGGGCGCCTCACCGAGCTGCGAGCCATCGAGCAGCAGGACGCGGCCTGCCGCCGCTTTCCGCGCGTCAAGATACGTGACGATGCAAGCTTCATCCGGCTGCGCTGCCATGCCGGTTGAAACGAGCGAAACCGGCGGGAGAAGGCCAGCCATGCGCGTTCTTGGATTGATGAGCGGGACATCGCTCGACGGCATCGACGCAGCAATCATCGAAACCGATGGGGTGACGATTTCGGGCTTCGGTCCGGCAGCGACATTCCCATATAGCCCGGCCGAACGCGCCGCGCTGGTGGAAGCGATCGCCGATGCCTTGCTGGGGCCGCCCGAAAGCGCCTGGCCCGCCAGCTTCGCCGCCGCGGAAGCGGCGATCCTCGACAGTCATGCCCGTGCCGCCCGCGCGCTGCTCGCCATGGCGGATGCCGGTGCGGTCGACCTTCTCGGCTTTCACGGCCAGACCGTGCTGCACAGGCCGGAACATCATCTGTCGATCCAGCTCGGCAACGGAGCGGCGCTTGCGCGTTCGACTGGTATCGATGTGGTAGCCTCCATGCGGCAGGCGGACCTGGCCGCCGGAGGACAGGGCGCGCCGCTGGTCCCCGTCTATCATGCGGCGCTCGCCGATCGGATCGGCGCCGCCCGCCCGGTCGCCTTCCTCAACATTGGCGGCGTCGCGAACCTGAGCTGGATCGGCCGCGACGGGCGCATCATCGCCTTCGATACCGGGCCGGGAAATGGCCTGATCGATCAGCTGATGGAGGAACGCGGGCTCGGAACCTTCGATGCCGACGGCCGCTTGGCGCGCAGCGGCCGGGTAGATGATGACGCCTTCGCCTGCCTGCTGGTGAATGATTTCCTGCAGCGGCGCGGGCCGAAATCGCTCGATCGATATGATTTCACGCTCGATGCGGTGCGCGCGCTCGACGCCGCGGATGCCGCCGCCACGCTCACCGCCTTCACCGCCGCCTGCGTGGCGCTGAGCGCTGCCCATCTCCCCGAGGCGCCGAGGCAGTGGATCATATGCGGCGGCGGACGGCACAATCCGGCGCTGATGGACGCGCTGCGTCTCGAGCTCGGCACATGCATCTCCGCCGACGAGCTGGGTCTTCGCGGCGATGCGATCGAGGCCGAGGCGATCGCCTTCTTGGCCGCGCGTTCGGCGGCGGGGCTGGCGCTGACCTTCCCCGAAACGACGGGCGTCCCTCATGCCATGACAGGCGGACAGCGCTTCGCCGCATCGCCGGGGGGCGCCCTGCAAACAGCTTCGGGAATGACGAAGCGATAAACCATTTGCATATCTGGTATTAATTTTATTGCAATAATTGAGGCTGGATGCTCAAAAGGTATTAAATAGGTATTTTGCTGTCTGGTTGACGAACGAGGGGGGCATATGAAGATACGCCAATTCTGCCAACTGACGGCGGGCAGCGCGCTCGCACTGATTTTCGCGGCCATGCCGCAAATGGCCGTCGCCCAGGGGATCGCCGATGCCGGCTCCGCCTCGCCGCAGCCGGACGAGGCCGTAGGCAACGAGGGCATCGTCGTCACCGGTTCGCGCATTCCGCGCACCGGCCTTACCTCCACCAGCCCTGTCGCCACCACCACGCGCGATCAGATCAAGCTCGATCGCGCGCAGACGATCGAGGATTTCTCGGTCAAGCTGCCGCAGCTCGCCGGGGGCAACAACAATAGTTTCGCGGGCAGCGACGCCTTCGGCGCGCAGACGCTCGATCTCCGCAATCTCGGGCAGAACCGCACGCTGGTGTTGATCAACGGCACGCGCGCGACGCCGTTCAGCTTCCGCAACGCCGTCGACGTCAACGCCATTCCGGCATCGCTGATCAAGCAGGTAGACATACTGACCGGCGGCGCCGCCGCGGTCTATGGCGCGGATGCGGTGGCAGGCGTCGTCAACTTCATCCTCAATGATGAATATGACGGTCTCGAAATGTCGGGAAGCTACAAGGCGGCGAATGGCGGCGGCTCGAGCTTCGGCGGCAGCCTGACGGTGGGCGGCCGGATCGGCGATCGCGGCCATGTCGTCGGCTATCTGGATTATACCCAGCGCAACATTCTGCGCGCGGGCGAACGCGATTTCGCGCTTCTCCGGGGCGCGCAAGTGCCGCCCGCCGGCGGCAACTTCACCGATGTCTCGAGCGGGCGGACATTCTCCTTCGATGAGGGCGGCAATTTCACGCTCACGCCCCAGACGTCGAACTTCACCGCGCAATATCCGCTGATCCAGCCGCTCAAGCGGTATAATGCCTCGCTCTTCTTCAAATATGATCTGCTCGACCAGGTCGAGCTCTACGGCCGGGGCATGTTCTCCAACGTACGGACGACGGGATCGAGCCGCTCAGGCTCGCAGCCCGTGTTCGTCAACGAGGTCGTCGGGATCAACGAGAATAACCCCTTCCTCACCGCTCAGATTCGCGACCGGCTGACCTTCGTGAACGGCGTCGCCCAGGTGCGCGTCAACCGCAGCCTCGCGGAGCTCGGCATCATCACCGCCGATACCGAGCGGGATAGCTATCAGGGGCAAGTCGGCCTGCGCGGGGAAATCACGCCTGCGATCCGCTGGGACACTTATGGGCAATATGGCCGCGTTTCGGAAAAGACGACCATCCATGGCGACGGCATCCGAAACGATGCGAGCGGAAAGAGCCGCTTCGCCGCGCTCGTCAATTCGGTGGATATTTTCGGCCCCGGCGCCACGGGACTGGACGCGCTCGAAACGCAAATCCAGAGCAATAATCGCATACGCGAGCAGATTGTCGGCGCGGCGACGATTTCCGGCGACACGAGCGACGTCTTCGCGCTGCCGGCCGGCCCGGTCGGCTTCGCCCTCGGCTATGAATATCGCAAGGAAAACGGACGGATCACCAATGATGCGGCGCTGACCCTCGGTCTCAGCTATCGGCAGGGCACCGAAACGCCGCTCGACGCCTCGTTCGACACCAATGAATTTTATGGCGAGCTGCTGGTGCCGGTGATCCACGACACCTTCCTCGTCAAGAAGCTCACGCTCGAGGCAGCCTATCGCACGTCGGACTATTCGAACGCGGGCAGCTACGACACCTACAAATTCGGTGCGAACTGGATCGTCAATGACAGCCTGCGCTTCCGCGGCACGCGCCAGACCGTCATCCGCGCGCCCAATCTGGGCGAATTCGCCGGCGCCACCGCATCCATTCCCTTCTCCAGCCTGGTCACGGTGCCGCGACTTGCGCCACGCTATGCCGGCGATCCCTGCGTGCTGGGCACGGGCGATGCCGAACAATGCGCCCGCTTCGGGGCGCCGCCTCCCGGCTCCTATGATTCACGCAGCGCCGCAAATCTGCGCGGCAATTATTATTTCGGCGGCAACCCCGATATCCGGCCGGAAAAGGGCAAGACCTTCACGATCGGCACGGTGTTCACGCCCGATTTCATCCCGCGGCTGAGCCTGACGGTCGATTATTATGACATCAACCTGCGCGACGCGGTCGGCCAGATCCAGCCGGTCGATGCGCTGACGAGCTGCTACATCAGCAATCCGACGGCGGACAATCCGCTCTGCGCGGCGGTCTCGCGCGATCCGGCCACGGGTTTCATCCGCGATGGCTTCCCCATCGATCGCAATCTCGCGCGCATCAAGCAGCGCGGATTCGACATCGGCCTCACTTACTCCCACGACATGCCGTTCGGCCTGCCCGGAACGGGTCTGACCTGGTCCTATCAGGGCGCGATCGTCACCCATTATACGATCCAGCGCAACGAAGTGCTGCCGGTCGTGAGCTGCAAGGGCCGTTACGGCTTCGCCTGCTCGAGCGATGCCGTGTCGCTCGTCGCGCCGGATTATCGGCATCGAGCGTCGGCGACCTGGAATTTCGAGGATTTCCTCGTCCAGTTCGGATGGCAGCGCATCGGCGAGGTCAAGGACAGCGCACTCGGCAGCAATGCTACGATCAAGGCCCAGAATTATTTCGATCTGAACGCGTCGATCCGGCCGATCGACAAGGTGACGGTCAATGTCGGCATCGACAATGTCTTCAAGAAGAAGCCGCCCCTGCCGACCAATTACGGCCCGTTCAATACCTATCCCGACACCTATAATGTGATCGGGCGGACGTTCGGCATATCGCTGACGGTCCGGCAGTAATCCGGCTGGTGGGGGCGATATGGCACGCCATGTCGTCCCCGCCTCCGACCGGTGACGGAAACGATCGACGCGTCATGAGGCCGAGGAAGCGAGCAGCTTTCCCGGTTTCCCCTGCGCGATGCACATCAGGAAAAGTCGATGACATTGCCGTTCGCCCTGCTCGACTGGATCGTGGTCGGCGCCTATATTCTGGTCCTGATTGCCGGCGGCATGATCTTCACGCCCCGCAAGACACAGGATGCACGCGATTATTTCCTCGCGAGCGGCCAGGTCCCGCCCTGGCTCGCGGCGATATCCGTGCTTTCCGCCACCCAGTCCGCCGCCACCTTCTTGGGCGGGCCGGACTATGGCTATCGCGGCGACTATACTTATCTGAGCGGCAATATAGGCGGCCTGATGGGCGCCATCTTCGTCGCGCGCGTCCTGATCCCGCGCTTCTACGCGCTCGGCGCCACCACCGTCTATGAGCTGCTCGACGGCCGTTTCGGCCGGCCTGCGATGCGCGCGGCGGGCGGGATGTTCCTGATCGGGCGCGTGCTGGCGGGCGGCGCGCGCGTCTATCTCGCGGCGATCGCCATCTCCATGGTGATGTTCTCGAACATCAGCCCGCAAGGCATCTTCCTCGCCTCCGCCGGAGTGCTGTTCGCCAGCTTCGCCTTCACCTTCGTCGGCGGCCTCAAATCGATCCTGTGGAACGATCTGATCCAGTTCCTGATCTATGTCGGCGCGGCGCTTGCCATATTGCTGTTCCTCTGGTCGTCGATCCCGGCCTCGACCGGCGAGATCCTCCATGCGCTCGCCTCCACGCCGGAGGGAAGCAACAAGCTCAGGCTCATCAACTTTTCGACGGATCTGTCGGAACCTTTCTCGATCCTCGCGATCATGACCGGCGTGTTCCTCCTCTACATCGCGAACAGCGGCCTCGATCAGGATACCACGCAACGGCTGCTCGCCTGCAAGGACGCGCGCGATGGTGCGCGGGGGCTCTATATCTCGGTGCTGGCGACGATCCCGGTGATCTGGATCTTCATCTCGATCGGGCTCCTGCTCTATATTTTCTACGAGCGCCCCGATCTCATGCAGCGCGGAACGATGGCGGGTGGAGCGCCCAGCTTCAAGGGCGAGGAGATCACGGTCTTCATGCGCTATATCCTCACCGAGCTTCCCGCCGGCCTGCGCGGCCTGGTCACGATCGGTGTCATCGCCGCTGCCGTCGCCACGACCAATTCGGCGCTGAACGCCATGTCGTCCGTCTTGGTGCAGGATTTCTATCGGCCGTGGCGCGCCACGCGCGGGCCCGTCGATGAACGGCATTTCGTCCAGGCCGGCCGCGTGGGGATGGGGCTGATGGGCCTCGCCATGTTCGCCATGGCCGTGCTGTCATTCTACTGGCAGCGTTATTCCAGCATGCCGCTGCTGGAATTCGCGCTCGCCGTCATGACCTTCGCCTATGCCGGGCTCTTGGGCGTCTATTTCACCGCCCTGTTCACGAAGCGGGGATCGTCGCGCTCGGTATATGCCGCGCTGATCGCGGGCTTCGTCACAATTTTCATGCTCCAGCCCTATATTGCCGGTTTCGTCGGCTTGCCTGCAGGGCTTCGGGGCCTGTCCTTCCCCTGGCAGCTCTGCATCGGGACCGCGATCTCGACGCTCGTCTGCCTGGCCGGATCGCCGGTGAAGGCAGCCGGGACGCACGAAACGCCGGCGGCCCCTGCCCTCCCGCACGCGGCCGCCGTCGCCGATTGAATGAGAGAGTAACCGCACGTCATGACCACCGAGACTGTCGATCCCCGTTTCATCGATATCGATCGCTGGCCGACAGCACTCGCCGTCGAGGCGATGCTGGAGGGCCAGCTCGCCGCTATGGCGGCGCTCAAGAACCAGGTCGCGGCCATTGCCCAGGCGAGCGACGCGGCTGCGACGCGGCTGCTGGATGGCGGCCGGCTCGCTTATGCCGGGGCCGGAACATCGGGCAGGATCGCCGTGCAGGACGGGGTGGAATTGTCCCCCACCTATGATTGGCCGCTCGATCGCCTCGTCTTCCTGATCGCCGGCGGCGTCGATGCGCTGGCGGCAAGCGTCGAGGGTGCGGAGGATGATGGCGATGCCGCGCGCCGGGAGATCGCCGAAGCCGGCATCGGGCCGGCCGATGTTCTGATCGGGGTCGCGGCGAGCGGGCGAACGCCCTATACGGTCGCCGCGATCGAGGCCGCGCGGGCGCGCGGGGCGCTCACTATCGGGATCGCCAACAATCCCGCCACGCCGCTGCTGACGATGTCGGACCATGCGCTGCTGGCCGATACGGGCAGCGAGATTATCGCCGGATCCACGCGGATGAAGGCCGGCACAGCGCAGAAGGCGATCCTCAATCTGCTGTCGACCGCGACGATGCTGCGCTGCGGACTCGTCTATCGCGGCCTGATGGTGAACATGCGCGTTTCCAACGAGAAGCTGCTGCGCCGCGCCCATGCCATCGTCCGCCAGATCACGGGCGTCAGCCAGGCGATCGCCGAGGATTCGCTCGCGCGGGCGGATGACGAGATCAAGAAGGCGGTCCTGCTGGCGATGGGCATAGCGGCGGACGATGCCGAAGACCTGCTCCGCCGAAGCAGATATAATCTGCGTTCGGCGATCGACGCGCATCTGGCCGAAGGAAGCGAACATGCGGGATAAGCTTGCCGTGAACAAGGCGGGCAACACGCCGCTCTATCTGCAACTCGCCAATAATCTGCGCGACCATATCAACAATGGCGATTTCGATCCCGGCAGCGCGCTGCCGTCCGAACGCGATCTCAGCGAAATGATGGGCATGTCGCGCGTGACGGTGCGCAAAGGCATCGACAAGCTGATCGAGGAGGGCCTGCTGTTCCGCAAGCAGGGTTCGGGCACGTTCGTCACCCGGCGGATCGAAGCGCCGGGATCGTCGCTGAACAGCTTCAGCGACGATGCGCGGTCCCGGGGCGAAAATCCCGGCGTCATCTGGATGATCAAGACCTATGCCTCGCCTACCGACGAGGAGGCCGCGGCGCTCAAGATCGCATCGACGGCCAAGGTTGCGCGGCTCGGCCGGATCAGGCTGTCGGGGGGCGAACCCCTGGCGATCGAACATGCGGTCGTGCCCGCGCAATTCCTGCCGGCGCTGAACGATCTGGGGGATTCGCTCTACGAGGCGCTCAGCGCGCTCGGCTTCCGCCCCGTATCCGGCACGCAGCGGATTCGCGCCGCGCTGGCGACGCCGACGGAAGCCGGGATGCTCTGCATCAGCGAAAATTCCGAGATTCTGCGGATCGAGCGGCTGACGAAATTGGCCGATGGCACGCCCGTGGAGTTCACGCGATCGGCCTATCGTGGCGATCGCTATGATTTCGTGACCGACTTGC
The DNA here is from genome assembly GCF_003050615.1 of Sphingomonas oleivorans. Lineage (GTDB taxonomy): Bacteria > Pseudomonadota > Alphaproteobacteria > Sphingomonadales > Sphingomonadaceae > Sphingomonas_H > Sphingomonas_H oleivorans. The sequence goes on from NZ_NWBU01000016.1 coordinate 107,141, forward strand.
ACGGCCCCTCGGACGTGCGCTGAATTGCCGGCGATCGGCGCGGCGGGGAGCGCCATTCGGCCTCCCCTCGTCATACCGCCCGACTGAAGCCCTGCGTGGGCACGGCCCGATAGGCATCGAATGCCGCCGCGACCAGCCGTGCATAGGGCCGTCCCGCCGGCAGCATGGCCACGCGCCATCCCTCGACCGCCACCAGCCCGCGCGCAGCATGGTTCTGAAGCGCCGCCAGGGCGTCGGCGAATTGCTGCGGCGGCTGGCCCTGCGTGCGCGCGATCGCCGCCACATCCACCGTCCCGTCGCATAGCAGCCGTTCGATCAGCACGCCGCGAAGCCTGTCCTCGGCGGAACGGACCACGCCGCGCATGCCGGCGAGCCCGCCATTGGCGATACGAAGGCGGTAACGACCGACATGCTTCTCATTCTGCACCAATAACCCCGGCATCTGGCTGATGGCGGAGGCACCCAGGCCGATGACCGCCTCTCCCGGCTCGTCGGTAAATCCCTGGAAGTTGCGCCGCAGCCGTCCCTCCGCGACGGCGATGGCGAGGCTGTCCCCGGGCAGCGCGAAATGGTCGAAGCCGATCGCGGCATAGCCGGCCTGCCGAAGCAGTTCATCCGCCAGCACGCTTTGCCGGAAGCGCGCCTCGGCGTCCGGCAAAGCGCCTTCCCCGATCATCCGCTGGCGCGGCAGCAGGCGTGGCATATGGGCATAGCCGAACATCGCGATCCGATCCGGCGCGAGATCGAGTGCCAGCGCGATCGTGTCGGCGATATCCTGCGCCCTCTGCCCCGGCAGGCCGTACATCAGATCGAGATTGACCCGCGCGATGCCGGCGCTGCGCAGTCCGGCAACCGCCTCCGCCACCTGGGCATAAGGCTGCACCCGGTTGATCCGCGCCTGTATGTGCGGCGCGAAGGTCTGCGCGCCGAGGCTGACGCGCGTGACGCCCGCCGCCGCGAGCGCATCCGCATAGGCCCGGTCGAGCATGCGCGGATCGAGCTCGACGGCGACCTCGAGCCGCTCATCCGTCTCGAAATGGCTGCGGAGCCCATCCATCAGCCGCGCGAAATCCCGGGGCGCGAGACTGTTCGGGCTGCCCCCGCCGAAATGGATCGCCACCACCCGGCCGGCAAGCCGGCCGGCGACCGCGACAATCTCCCGCTCCAGCGCTGCGACATAGGCGCCGAGCCGCTCCGGCCGGCCGACGGCGCCGGTGTTGCAGCCGCAATACCAGCAGATCTGATGGCAATAAGGGATGTGGAGATAGAGCGAGACGGGCGTCCCCGGCGCGATCAGGCCGAGCGCCGCCGCCTGTTCGGCTGCGCCGACGCGCGCATCGAATTCCGCTGCGGTCGGGTAGCTGGTGTAGCGCGGCACGGAGCGCCGGGCGAGGTCGGGCATATAGCGATGCATGGGGCCATTTGCGGCCACTGCGCCGCCCGAGCCTTGATCATGGTCAAAATTGCGAGAGCGAAACGGCTTTGCGATAAATCAATGTCGCTCCGCCGGCCCACTCCTAGCCCGCCTCCCATCGAAACAAGGGAGGTCCTTCATGCGCATCGCATCCATCCTGCTCGCCGGCGCCGCGCTGCTGGCGGCGGCGCCGGCTTCGGCCGAACAAGGCGACTGGCTCGTCCGCCTGCGCGCCCTGATGGTCGCGCCGACCGAAGAAAGCGGCCCGGTCGAGCCCGGCTTTCCCGGCGCCCATGTCGCGGTCGACACCAGCTTCGCGCCGGAGCTCGACTTCACCTATATGGCGACCGACCATATCGGCGCGGAGCTGATCCTGGGCACCACCAAGCATCATGTATCGGGCCGCGGCGACCTTGGCGGGCTCGGCAGACTCGCGGGCACCTGGGTCCTGCCGCCGACGCTCACGCTGCAATATCATCTGGCACCCGAGGCCAAGGTCCGCCCCTATGTCGGCGCAGGCGTGAACTACACCATCTTCTATTCCGAGAAGGCGAGCGGCGCGCTCGAAAATGCGCTCGGCGAGACGAAGGTCAGGCTCGACGACAGCTTCGGCTATGCGTTGCAGGCAGGCGTCGATTTCGACATCACCCCCAAAGTCTTCGCCAATGTCGACGTCAAATATATCGATATCGACACCAAGGCGAAGCTCGTCAGCGGAAGCTCCGTCAATCATGTGGATGTCAGCCTCGATCCCATCGTGGTCGGCGTCGGGCTGGGCATGCGCTTCTGAAGCAGGATCGGCATGGCTTTGACGCAGGTCAACGCCGTGCCGCCCGCTCGGGCCAAGATGAACTGCCGAGGAGAGCCAGCATGATCCAAGAGGAACGATCGAGCGCCAGCGTGATCCCCTTCGCGCGGCGCTGGTCCGTTATCCACCCGATCGACATCGCGCGCCTGATGGCCGATCATGCCCGTCTGCGCATGCTGTGCAATGCGCTGGAGGCCTGCGCCGACGCGCTGCCCGAACGCCCCTCGCCCGCCGAGGCCGAGGCGCTGTGCCACCAGCTTGCGGAGCTGCTTTCGGCGCAGGAGCGTGGGGAGAAGCTTCTGGCCCTGATGTTCGGGCATGATGAGGCCGAACCGCTCACGCACGCGCTGCTGCGCCATATCCGCCACCGGCACATCGCCGGCACCGTCCATGCCCAGGATCTCATCGCGGCGCTCATGCCCTCTGCGGAAAAGGGCCCTGCCGTCTCGACCGACGCGCTCGGCTATATGCTCCGCTGCTTCTTCGAGGCTTGCCGCCAGACGATGGATTTCGAGGAACTGCTGATCCTGGCGCTCGGCGCCAACCGCCTCACCCAGCCGGCGCGCCACCTTCTCACCGACAGCCTCGACCGCAACCTGGCGGGCTGTTGAGTCCCGGCCTCAGGCAGCCTCCGTCCGCGCCTCCAGCGCCTGCCGGTCGGATATCGTCACCGCGCGCCCGCCGGGCAGCGCGATGATGCCGGCCGCCTTGAGCTTCGTCATCTGCCGGCTCACCGTCTCGATCGTGAGGCCGAGCACGTCCGCGATCTGGCCGCGCGTGAGCGGCAGATCGAAGGTCATCGGCCCATCGGGCGTCGCACGGCATCCGCTCGATCCCATCCGCCGCGCCATATCGAGCAGGAAGTCGGCAAGCTTCTCCTCGGCCGATTTGCGCCCGAGCATCAGCATGCGCGCCCGTGCCTCGTCGAGCGCCGCGAAAGTGCGCTGGAGCAGCAGCCGCTCCATCTGGATATGATCCTCCAGCGCCTGCTCGAACGGCTTGCGCGGAAAGAAGCAGAGCTCGGCGTCAGTCAGCGCGGTGACGGTGAAATCCGCCACATCCGCATAGGGACGGCCGATGAAATCCGCCGGATAGAGCAGGCCCACTATCTGCTCCCGCCCGTCTGCGGTCGATGCGGCGAGCTTCAGCACGCCCGAGAGCAGATTGCCGCAGATTATGCTCTCGTCGCCTGCCCAGATCAGCGTCTCGCCGCGTGCGACCTTCTGCCGCCGGCCGAGCATGTTGAGCGCGGCCAGCTCCTCGTCATTCAGGCTGCCGCAGAGCGCCCGGTCGCGCACCGCGCAGTCGGCGCAGATATCCGTCAGTGCCATGGCACTGACATAGATCATGAACGGCCATATGTCCCGGTCCGATTGCTCAGTGACCGGAAGACATGTCCTCGTCAGCTTCGATCGGCAGGTGGAACTCGTGCCAGATGCCGTTCAATATGCCGAAACCGGCCGCGAGGCCGAGGCCGAGGATCCAGGCGAAATACCACATGGGGATGCGTCTCCCTGCTCAATAGAAATCGGGATTGGTGCGGACGTCCCGGCTCGTCACCCGGCCGAACATCACCCTGAACGCCCAGCCGGTGTAGGCGAGCACGATCGGCAGGAAGATCAGCGTCACGAACAGCATGATGCCCAGCGTCCTTGCCGAGGAAGAGGCGTTCCACACCGTCAGGCTGGAATGCGCGTCCACGCTGGAGGGCAGGATGAAGGGAAACATCGAGCAGCCGACGGTCGCAACGATGCCAAATGCCGAGGCGGACGATCCGGCGAAGGCCAGCGGCTCCGAGCCCCGCCGGATGCCGACAAGCGCCAGCGCCGCGCCCACGAAGCCCAAGGCGGGGGCGATCATCATCCAGGGATAAAGGGCATAGTTGACAAGCCAGCCACCGGGCGCGGCGACGCTCGTCGTGCGGAGCGGATTGGACGGCCCGAACGGATCGACCGCGCCGACGATGCGGAAGCCGATCGTCCCGAAGGCGACATAGGCCCAGCCGAGCGCGAACAGCAGGATCGAGGCGAGCGCCGCGACGGTGCCATAGGCGCGTGCCCGATCATGCACCGGCCCATGCTCCACCTTGAGCGCGAGCCAGGCCGATCCGTGCAGCACGAGCATCGCCACCGAAAGCAGTCCGCACAGCAGCGTGAACGGCGTGAACAGGCCGAGGAAGCTGCCCTCGTAGAAAGCGCGCATGTCGCTGTCGATGCGGAAGGGCGCACCCTCGAGCACATTGCCTACCGCCACGCCGAAGACGAGCGCCGGTACGAGACCGCCGACGAACAGCGCCCAGTCCCATCGCGTCCGCCATGCCGGATCGGGCCGCTTGGAGCGATATTTGAAGCCTACCGGCCGCAGGATCAGCGCCGCCAGCACCACGAACATGGCAAGATAGAAGCCAGAGAAGCTGACCGCATAGACATGGGGCCAGGCCGCGAAGATCGCCCCGCCGCCAAGGATGAACCACACCTGGTTGCCCTCCCAGGTGGGGCCGACCGAGTTGATCACCATCCGCCGCTCGGCATCCGTCCGGGCGACGAAGGGCAGCAGCGCAGCGACGCCCAGGTCGAAGCCGTCGGTGAGCGCGAAGCCGATGAGCAGCACACCCATCAGGCCCCACCAGATGAGGCGCAGCATCTCATAGTCGAAGAAGGACATGATCTTGTCTCCGGGAAATCAGGCGGCGACGGCGGGGATCGGCGCGGCGGCCGGCTGATCCTCCTTCTGCTCGTCCGGCCCGTGGCGGATGGTGGCGAGGATCAGGCGGATCTCGATCACGGCCAGCGTGCCGTAGAGCACGGTGAAACCGAGGATCGTCGTCCACAGCGCCCCCCGGCCGAGCGACGAGCTTGCCAGGAAGGTCGGCAGCACGCCTTCGATCGCCCAGGGCTGGCGCCCCATCTCGGCAACGATCCAGCCAAGCTCGGCCGCGATCCAGGGCAGCGGGATCGCAGCCACCGCAAGCTTCAGGAACCAGCGCGTCCGGAGATGGAGCCGGAGCGAACAGAGCAGGAAGGCGGTCGCGAACAGCGCGATCATCGCAAAGCCGATCAAGGCCATGGCGCGGAAGCTCCAGAACATCAGCGGCACGTTGGGCACGCTGTCCCAGGCGGTCGATGCGATCAGCGCCGGGCTCGCCGTCCGCGGATCGGCGACATGGCGCTTGAGCAGCAGCGCATAACCCAGGTCGCGCTTATGCGCCTCGAACCGCGCCCGCTCCGCGGCATTGGCGGGATCGATCTTCAGTCTCTCGACCGCGTCATAGGCGATGACGCCCGAGGCGATCCGCTCCTCGGCCCTCAGCACCAGTTCCGACATGCCGGCGACCTCATGGTCCAGGCTGCGGGTGGCGATCAGGCCCAGTAGCCAGGGAACCTCGACCGAATAGCGCGTCGTGCGCGCCGCCATATCGGGCATGCCGAAGAGGGTGAGGCCGGCCGGCGCGGGCGCGGTGTGCCAGGCTGCCTCGATCGCGGCGAGCTTCATCTTCTGATTGTCGGTCAGCGCATAGCCGCTCTCGTCGCCCAGCACGACGGCGGACAGCGAGGAGGCGAGGCCGAACGCCGCCGCCACCGTCATCGAACGCCGCGCGACCGCGATCCATTTGCCCTTGAGCAGCCAATAGGCCGAAACGCCGAGCACGAGGACGGAAGCGATGACATAGCCCGCGCTCACCGTATGGACGAATTTCGCCTGCGCGATCGGATTGAACAGCACCGCGCCGAAATCGGTGACCTCCATGCGCATCGTGTCCGGGTTGAACTCGGCACCGACCGGATTCTGCATCCAGCCATTGGCGATCAGGATCCACAGCGCGGAAAGATTGGTGCCGAGCGCCACCATGAAGGTGACGATGAGGTGGCCGAGCTTCGACAGCCGATCCCAGCCGAAGAACATCAGCCCGACGAAGGTCGCCTCCAGAAAGAAGGCCATAAGCCCCTCGATCGCGAGCGGCGCGCCGAAAATATCGCCGACATAATGCGAGAAATAGGACCAGTTGGTCCCGAACTGGAATTCCATGGTGAGGCCGGTGGCGACGCCCAGCACGAAGTTGATGCCGAAAATCTTGCCCCAGAAGCGCGTCACCTGCCGCCAGACCGGCCGGCCCGTCATCACATAGATGGATTCCATGATGACGAGGATGAAGGACAGGCCGAGCGTCAGCGGCACGAACAGGAAATGGTAGAGCGCGGTCAGTGCGAATTGCAGCCGCGACAGATCGATGACCCCGAGGTCCATGCGCAATCTCCTCGCAGGCCGATTCTCCGGCCTCGCGCCGCCGGCTAGGCGCAAAGGCCGAAGCCGACATTGACTCCGGTCAAAGACATGCACGTGGCCTCCGGGCGATGACGGGGCGCATGAACGCGATCGCGACGAACAAGGAGATGGCGCAGGCGCGCCGGCGCTATCTCAAGGCGGCCGTGGCCGATGGCGGCCGCACCCGCCAGTCGACCGCGCTGCTGCTGCTCGACAGCATCGCCGCGATCGGCTTCGCGGGTGGCCTCGCCGGGGCAGTCGTCGCGCTGCCGTCGGGCGTGGCGGCGATGCTGCCTTATGCCGCGCTCGCCGCGCTGTCGGGCGGCGTGCGAGGCCTGTTCGCGATGCTGTCCGCGCGCATGGGCGCGGAGGGCGCGCATCAGGCGAAGCTCAGATTGCGTCACCGGATCGTCGATGCCGCGCTCCACCGCGCGGTAGGCGGGACGGGCACCAGCGGCACGCTGATGAGCGCCGTCGTCGACGAGGTCGATGCGATCGACGGCCATGTCGCGCGCTTCCTGCCCGCACGGCAGGCTGCCGCGCTCGCGCCCCTGATCGTGCTCGCCGCGACTGCGTTCGCGAGTCCCGTCGCGGCCGGCATATTGGCCGCGACGCTGCTTCCCTTCATCCTCGCGCTGGCGCTCGCAGGCGGAGCCGCAGCCGATGAATCGCGGCGGCAGTTCATCGCGCTCGCCCGCCTCTCCGGTCTTTTCGCCGATCGGCTGCGCGCGCTCCCCATCGTCCTCGCCTTCCGCGCCGAGGAGCGCGAGGCGCAGGCGCTGGGCACGGCCGCCGACGAGCTTGCCCGCCGGACGATACGCGTGCTGCGCATGGCCTTTCTCTCCTCGGGCGCGCTCGAATTTTTCGCGGCGCTGTCGGTGGCGCTGGTCGCGGTCTATGCCGGCTTCAACCTGCTCGGCCTCCTGCCCTTCCCGGTACCGGAGCGGCTGAGCCTCGGCCAGGCATTCTTCGTGCTGGCGCTGGCGCCGGAATTTTATGGCCCGATGCGCCGCCTCGCCGCCGCCTATCATGACAGGCAGGCAGCCGAGACCGCAGCCGAGCGGCTGTCGGCGATCGAGGCGGCGCGCGCGCCGGCCGCCCCGCCAACGCCCGCTCTCTCCGAACGCCTGCCCGGCATCCGCTTCGAGCATGTCACGATCCGCTATCCGGGCGAGGATCGCGCGGCACTTTCCGACGTCTCGCTCGATGTCGCGCCGGGAAAGATTGTGGCGCTCATCGGTCCGTCGGGCAGCGGCAAGAGCAGCCTGCTCCACCTCCTCCTCGGCCTCGCCCCGCTGAGCGGCGGGCGCGTCCGGATCGGAGATATGGATCTTGGCGAACTCGGCAGCATCGCGCCCTTCGCCGCCTGGGCCGGGCAGGCGCCGCTGATCATCGCCGGCACGATCCGGGACAATCTCCTCCTCGCACGCCCCGATGCCTCCCCCCAAGAGATTGCCGAGGCCGTGCGCGCCGCCGGGCTCGGCCCGCTGCTGCTCAAGCGGCGGTGCGGGATCGACAGCCCGATCGATGCGCGTGGCGGCGGGCTCTCGGGCGGCGAGCGGCGGCGCATCGCGCTTGCCCGCGCGCTGCTCAAGCCGGCGCCCTTCCTGCTTCTCGACGAGCCCACCGCGCATCTCGACGCCGCCTCCGAAGCGGATCTGATCGCGACCATCACCCACGCCTGCGCCGGCCGCACCACCCTCATCGCCACGCACAGCGCGCGGCTCGCGGCCATCGCCGATATCGTCGTCCGGCTGGGAGAGGCGGAATGACCCCTTTCCTCGCCTCCCTGCTCGCCGCCGAGCGCGCCCGCCAGCGCCGCCGGCTTGTCCGCGCCGCGCTGTTCGCGGCGCTCGTCGCGGCCGCCTCGGTACTGCTGCTCGGCCTGTCGGGCTGGTTCATCACCGCGGCGGCAGCGGCAGGCGCGGGCGGGCCGATCGTGGCCCGCGCATTCAACTATATGCTGCCGAGCGCCACCATCCGCCTGCTCGCGATCGTCCGCACGGGCGCGCGCTATGGCGAGCGGCTGGCGAGCCATGACGCCGCGCTCGGCGCGCTCGCCCGGATTCGGCCGGCGCTGTTCCGCGCGATCGCCGCGGCGCCGGTCACGCGCGCCTTGTCGTTCGCCACCGGCGAGGCGACCGCGCGCATGGTGCAGGATGTCGATACCATCGAGACGCGTTTCGTCCGTCTCTCCGCGCCGTGGAGCGCGGTCGCGGCGCTCGGCTCGGGGGTCGGGCTGACCCTACTCGGCGGCGGGGCGGCAGCGCTCGCCACTGCGCTCTGCCTCGGCCTGCTGCTGGTCGCGGCCGGCCTGCTCGCCCGCCGGCTCGAAGCGCCCGGCCGCGCCGTGCAGCGCGCGACCGGAGCGCTGAAGGAGGAATTCGCCGCTCTGGCAGAGGCTATGGCGGAGCTGCGCTGCTTCGGCCTCGAAGGCTGGGCAGCCGATCGGATCGAGACACGCAGCCGCGCGCTGGCAGATGCGCAACGGGCGCAGGCCCGGGCGCATGGCTGGTTCGAGCTGCTGCACGCGCTCGCCCTCGGCATTGCTGCTACCGCGGCACTGCTGCTCTCCGCCCAGGCCGGCGCCGCGATCGCCGCACTGGCCGCGCTCGCTGCCGCCATGACCGTGGACGGCGCAGCCCCCCTCCTCCGCAGTCTCGCCCAGCGCGGCAGCCTGCGGGAAGCGGAAGCCCGGCTGGAGGCACTGCTCGACACGGCCTTACCCGCAGAACGGCGCGCGACGCCGATGTCCGACGCCCCCACGATCGAACTGCTCCATCCGCTGTCCTGTCATCTCGCGCCAGGCATGCGCGTCGCGCTCGTCGGGCCGTCGGGCATCGGCAAGACGACGCTGGTCGAGACGCTGCTCGGGCTGCGCGAGGCCAGACCGGGCCAGATCCGCCTCGACGGGGTGGATGTCGCAACGCTACCCGCCGAAACGCTCCGGCGCTGCTTCGCCTGGCTGCCGCAGGATGCGATGCTGCTGTCCGGCACGGTCCGCGACAACCTCCTGCTGTCGCGGCCCGATGCCGATGATACGGCGCTCTGGCATGCGCTCCACGATGCCGTGCTCGACGAACGGGTCCGCGCGCTGCCGCAAGGGCTCGACAGCTGGATCGGCGAGAACGGCGCGCGACTGTCCGGCGGCGAACGCCGCCGCCTCGCGCTTGCCCGCGCCTATCTGGCCGAGGCACCCTGGCTGCTGCTCGACGAGCCGACCGAAGGGCTGGACCGGGCGACCGAGGACCATGTGATCAATCGGATGACATCCCGTCTCGCGGCAACAGGCCAAGGTCTGCTCCTCGTCAGCCACCGCCCTCGCCCGACCGCGACCTGCGAACGCCTGCTTCGTCTAGACCTTGCGCGCGGCCCGACGGCTCAGCCGGGCGTCGCGGCATAGCATATCGGGCAGCGGTCATATCCGGGCTGCTCCACCTACGGACAGCGGCCTCCGCTCCGGCGCGACGCCGCTGTTGCGCCGTGCCAGGATTGTTTCAGCCGTCACGTCATCGGAAACGGCGGAAGATTTTCAGGCTCAGCGTTCGTGGGGAGCTGCTATACACGCGCTCGGAACCGAATGCGCTCGACATGATCCGTCGAGCCGCGATCGCATCGAAAAGGTTGCGGATGGCGAGCGTCGCCTGCCATTCCTGCCAGATGACTGCTGCCTCGACATTGACGAACGTGCGCGCAGGCGTGCGCTGATAATAGGCGATCTCGCGATTGAATTGAGAGGCGGAGGCGCCGACATGGCTGATATCGCCCCGTAGCGATGCGGCAATGTTCGGCGCGAGCCTGATCCGATGAACGCCCCCGAGCACCATCGAGAGGTGCGGGACGTAGGGAAGTCGATCGCCGCTGCGCCCTGCACCCGCGGCGGATGGCACCGCCTGATCCTCCGCCAATCGGGCATCGACATAGCCGAGCTTGGCGGAAAGCTCCGCCGCCGGCAGCCGAGCGGCGATCTGGATCTCGGCGCCGCCAATATCGGCGGATCCGATATTGGCATTGTAGACGAACGCGCCGCTCGCGCTCGAGAAAGCGGAAATCATGTCTACCCAATCAATATGATAGAGCGCCGCATCCAGGGCGATGGCGCCCCCGTTCAAGCGTATCTTCGAGCCCAGCTCATAGCTCCACAGGCGATCCGCGCGGTAACGGCGCTCCGCATCCGACAAGGCCGGCGTGATGTTGACGCCCCCGGGCCGGAAACCCTCAGCAGCCTGCAAATAAGCGAGGACATCGCTCGAGGGACGATAAGCGAGTTGAACCTTCAGATTGGCCCCACCCTCTTTCGTCGCATAGGCGGCGTCGCTGAGCGCGCCCGTGCCGGTGATCGCATTGGCGATCGGCACCGCCCCGCTCGCGCTGCGGCGATAGCGGAAGTAGCGCGCGCCCACCGTCGCGGTCATGCCGGGGACGATCGATCCTGTGATTTCTCCGAACAGCGCACGCTGGCCGAGCCGCGTGCGGATCGTTCGCAGCCCGATGATATCGAACGGCCGGACGATCTCTCCGTCCGATGCATCGGCACGCAACGCATAGCTCTCGGTCCTATCCTTGCGCTGCTCCAGGAAAGCCCCGACCGTCCAGCTGAAAGATCCATCGCCGTTCGACGCGAGGCGAAACTCGGCGGTGTCGCTGGTGATGCGCATCGGCTGGTAGAGGATGGCAGGCAGGTGACTGTCGACATAGGCCGCATATTCGGCGCGCTGTTCGGCGGTACAGTCGATATTCGCCGCCAGCCCCGCGAAACGGGCGCAACCGGCAAGGCTGGTTCGCTGCTGCGCGAGCACGGCCGTATAATCCATCTGCCGGATCATATCCCATGCATAGGTCGATCCCGTCGCCGTCAGCGTCGTCGGCCCGATATTCCAGCGGAGGGTAAGATTATAGATGCCCAGATCGCTGCCATAGGGCGTCCGCGTCGGCTGGTTGCTGCGATATCGTGGCCCGCCCAAATTCCAGAAGCCCGCATCATCGGCATGCAGCCGCTGCCACATCGCGGAGGCCATGATCCGCACGTCGGGATGCGGCGTCCACCCGGCCGCGATCCGCTCGCCTTCCCGGATGACCTGGCCCACATCACGGAGGCCGAACCGCGGATTATCGATATATCCGGCGGTCCGGCGTCGATAGATCGAGCCCCTGACCGCCAGCACGTCCGCCGCGATCGGCGCGTTGACGACACCCGAGACGATGCCGCCCGCTCTACCATGGCTGACGAGATCGAGCCCCGCCGCGGCTTCGCCACCCCAGCCGCCGGGGTCCGGCTGATTGAAGAGCACACGCAGGGTGCCGCCCATCGAGCTCGCGCCATATAAGCTTCCCTGCGGACCGCGGAGCAGTTCCACGCGATCGACGTCCACCAGATCGATGTCGGGCGCGACACTGCCCGGATCGAATGTCGTCCCGGCGGGCCCGTTCACCGGCGTCTCGTCATAATAGACGCCGACCGTCGCCTCGCCCGTCCCATAGACTCCGCGCATGGCGAGCCTCTGCTGGCTCGTCCCGGAAATAGAGGATAGCAGTTCCGGCATGGTGCGGCTGAGCCCTTCGAGGTCAAGGGTTCCCCGCGGCGAGAGCGATGTGCCGCGCTCGGCGCTCATGCTGACGGCGGTCAGCCGGAGCAGTGACTCGCGCTTTAGCGCCGTGACGACGATATCGTCAGCCGTTCGCGCGCCTCCAGGCGACGGGACGATCGAAGGATGCGCGGGCACCGCCGCTTCCGTCTCGATCAGAAAGAGCCCGCCGCGCCCGCGACGCGCGACGAGGCCGCTGCCCGCCAGCAGGCGATCCAGCGCGCGATCCGGATCCAGAGGACCCGCAATTCCCGGCACCCGCCGTCCGGCGACCAGTTCGGGCGAGAATAGAAGCTGGCGATCGGCCTGCAGCGCGAAGCGGGTCAGCGCGCGCGCGAGTGACCCAGCCGGGATATAGAAGTTGACGAGAGGTGCCGCCTCGGCATTGCCGGTCGACAGGAATATCAATGTCGCGAGCGCGATCGGATGTCCTGCCAGGAACCGGCGTCTCCGCCGGCCTGAACATGATCTTCGACGAGCCTGGCAGTCGCACTGGTCGGCCATGTCCCCCCGGGCGTGGCAACAGGCATTCTCCCCCTTCCGCTCATGCGGCGGACTATCGGCGCAGCTTCTATGCTTGACGGGCTTTCGGCAACATGGTCCGTTACCGGAATAAGACAAAAAGTCGGGGAGGGCGCGGTCGATTTCAGGGGGACGCCGCACCGGCATGTTCATTCTTGGCCAACGTCGCAACGAAAGCGTGGAATGTAGCGCCGGGAGCGAGATAGCGCCCTATCTGGGGATCATGCGCTCCTTCTTTGCCAAGCGTGTTTGCTCTCATGACGTGGAGGACATGGTACAGGAGGTTGCGCTGCGGATGCAGGTGCGTCGGGCGCGCGGTGCCATCGAGAATGTCGAGGCCTATCTGTTCCAGGTGGCGCAGAGCGTGCTGACCGATCGTGGCCGGCGCGATCAGGTGCGGCACCGGTCCCGGCATGAACCGCTGGAGGAAGCGCATCATCCGCATGAGGAAATCTCGCCCGCACGCGTCCTTGAAGGCAGGGAGCAACTGGCAATCGTCATAGCGGCGTTGGAGGAATTGCCCGATCGAACCCGACAGGCGTTCGTCCTTCATCGCTTCCAAGAGATGAGCTACGCGGGGATTGCCCGTCACATGGGCGTCTCCGTCAGCGCGGTAGAGAAGCATATCATGAAGGCCATCAAGCACCTCGCGGCCCGGCTGAGCGAATGAACGACAATCCGAAGTCCGGGGCAAACGGCGACGCCGCAGCCTGGTACGCCCGGCTGCAAGCCGATGACGCGACACTGCAGGATCGTCGCGCCTTCGCTCAGTGGCACGACGCCGATCCGGAGCATCAGCGCGCCTGGGCGGCGGTGCGGCACGCCGACACCAATATCGGCCATGTGGCCCATGACCCCGCAATCCAGGCCATGCTGTCGGACGCGCTGGCAATCCCGTCCCGACGTGGATCGCTGTGGAAGGGCTTGGCGGCGGCCGCTGCCATGGTTGCGACGGTCGGCGGCGCTTCCATCCTCCTGTGGCAGCGACTGGACGTCCCGCCATCCCCGCAAATGGCCTCGATACGCGAGTTTCGGACGGAAACGGGCGGACGATCGACGGTTCGGCTGCCCGATGGGTCCGTCGTCACGCTCGACACTGAATCGGTGGTACGGGTTCCTGACTGGGGCGCCGAACGCCGGGTGACGCTCGTCGGCGGGCGCGCCTTCTTCAAGGTTGCCAAGGACGCAGCCCACCCCTTCGTCGTGACCGCGGGCGGGAACAGCGTCACCGCGCTGGGCACGGCGTTCGATGTCCGCGTCGAGCCCGGCCGCTTCGGTGTCGCGCTCGTGGAGGGTCGGGTCCGGGTCGAGACTCCCGCGGCGAAACGCACGACGATCCTCGATCCGGGCGGCACGCTGATCGCCGAGGGTCGCGCGATCCGGCTGGCTCAGGGTGAAGCCGATCAGGCGACGGGCTGGCTCGCGCATCGCCTGACCTTCGACGAGGCGCCGCTCGATCATGTCGTCGCCGAGATGAACCGTTATTCGGAGCGCAAGCTCATCCTGAACGACACCGCGCTTCGTTCACGCAAGATCAGCGGCGTCTTCCACACCGGCGAGCCGACCACATTGGCCGCTGCGCTCGAAAGGTCCCGGATCGCGCGGATCGTGCAAGACGACGATCAGCGGATCGTGCTGACGCGATACTGATCAGCCGATCGCCTCCCGGCCCCAGCCGGGAGGCGTGCCTGCCTGCCGCTATTCCGGCTTGCTGGAAGCGCGATAGTCCAGCGGCGGCTTGCGGTCGCCGACCAGAGCCTTGTAGCGGAACTGAGGTCCGCGCCGCTTCTCGAACTCGGCCTTGGCAGCGGCTATTTCGTCCGGGCTGCGAAAGAGCTCGGCCGCGGCGAGTGCGAGCGTCTTGGCGGCCACCACGGCACCCTTCACCCCGATGCTGCTGCCCGCCGCCGCAACATTCTGCCAGCTATGGCCGGCTGATCCGGGAACGAAGGTCGCGGTCGACAGGCCGACGGTGGGCGTGACCCAGCTGATATCGGCAACGTCGGTCGACGCGAAACCATCGGTGCCGATCACCGCCGGCTGAATCTCGCCGACCGTCGACAAGGCCGGGGCACCTGGCGGGAGGGTCTTCTGGATCGCGGCACCAAAGGCTTGTTCCTGCGCGGTCCATTGTATCCCGCCCACCCGGCGCAGATTGCGATCCATTACCGCCATCAACGCGGCATTCGGCAGGAGGCTGTAGACGCCGCCGGTCTGCTCGAACTCCATCCTGGTGTCTGTGCCGAGCGCCGCGCCCTCGGCGGCCTTCTTTACCCGATCCATGACGGTCACGACGATATTCGGATCGGTATGGCGGACATAATAATAGACTTCGGCGAAGTCAGGGACGACGTTCGGGGCCTTGCCTCCATCGGTGATGACATAGTGGATGCGGGTGCGATCGGGCACATGCTCGCGCATCAGATTGACCATGGCATTCATCGCCTCGACCGCGTCGAGCGCGGAGCGGCCTTTGTCCGGCGCGGCGGCGGCATGGGAGGATGCCCCGCGGAACCGGAACTTGCCGCTGATATTGGCCATGGACGGGCCCTGCGCCGCCGAATTGGCGTTGCCGGGATGCCAATGCAACGTCACGTCGACATCGCCGAACAGGCCGTCGCGGACCTGATAGACCTTGCCCGATCCACCCTCTTCCGCCGGCGTGCCATAGACGCGCAATTCGCCTGCCACCTTGTTGCGGATCATCCACTCCTTCGTGGCGATCGCCGCGGCGGACGAAGCCGCCCCGAACAGATTATGGCCGCAGCCATGCCCCGCCGCCTGCCCGAATGGCTGCCGTTCCGCCGCAGCCGCCTGCGACAGACCGGGCAGAGCATCATATTCCGCCAATATGGCGATCACCGGCCCGGCACCATTGCGATAGCTTGCCACAAATGCGGTCGGCTCGCCCGCGACGCCCGACTTCACGGTGAAGCCGGCGGCCTGCAGTTGCTGTTGCAGCAGAGCCGAACTGCGTGTTTCCTGATAGCCGACTTCGGCGAAGTTCCAGATCTTCAGCGCGGTGTCGCCGAGCTGCTCGGCATCGCGGTCGACCGCGGCGACGAGCTGGGTCTGGTCGCTTGCCTCCAGGCCTTGCGCCTGCACCGGCAGCGCCGCGGCGGCCATTGCCAGGACGGCGGCCTTCATGATTGAGGTCATGGTCTTTCCTTCCGTCCCGTCCATCAGAACGACTTGGTGATGCCGACGAAGAAATAGCGTCCGATCACGTCATAATTCTGCGCGTCGAAATTGCCCTGCTCGTCGCCGACCTGGGGCGGTTCGCGGTTGAACAGGTTGGTCACCCCGACACGCAGCTCGGTTTCCGCCGGCAGATCCACCCGCGCATTGAGATCGAAGACATTATATGCCTTCACGCCGCGGGTCGTGCTGGTCGGCGTCACCACACGGGCGGATGCGATCATCTTGTCGATATAACGCCAGCGCAGCCCGATGCTGGCAGGACCGAAGCTATAGGTGGCCGATGTGATCGCCTTCCAGCGGGGATGCGCGGTGCCGGCCGTGCTCTCCACCCCGGTGCCGATGCTGCCAGCATAGTCATATATCGGCGCGCCCGGCAGCGACTGGATCTTGAAGCTGTCGAGATAGCTGACTGCGGTGTTGAGGGCGAGCGTTCCGCTGTCGGAGCCGATCCCGATATCCGCCAAGTCGAAGCGCCAGTCGAACTGCATGTCGATACCGGATACGTCGAACCGTCCCAGGTTGAGCAGCGGCTGTACGGGGTTGACCGGCACACCGTTGGACGTGTTGCGGGTCAGCAAGGAGCAGTAATAATTGTTAGGGTCATATGTCGGGTTGTTGTCGCCCGAGTTGAAGCAGAATTGGATTCCACGGGCGATCGACAGCGGGCCGACCGCATCGGCCACCTTGATCTTGTAGAAATCGACCGACAGCGACATGCGCCGGAAGACGGGGTTCTGCAGCGGAGACTGAATGACGGCCCCGACCGAATAGGTATCGGCCTTCTCCTCCTCCAGATCGGGATTGCCCCCGGTCAAGGCAAAGACCTGCGCGGTGCCCAGCTGATAGCTGTCGATGATCGCAGTCGGAATACCCTGCGCCAGGCAGAGCGCACGCACCTGGGCGGCGTTCGCACCGCGACGATAGGAGGAGCGTACGTCGCACGGATCGCCATTGGTGGTCGTCGCCGACGGATTGCCGATCGCGACGCTGCCGGTGGAAACCGGCGCATAGAGCTCACCGACGCTGGGGGCCCGGATCGCGCGATTATAACCGCCGCGCAGCCGCAGCGGCTCGAACACGCGCCAGTCGAAGTCGGCCTTGTAGGTGTGCACGCCCCCGATCGAGCTGTAATCGGAATAGCGATAGCCCAGATCGAGGTTGAACTCCTGCACGAGCGGCAGATCCTTCAGCACCGGCACCAGCAACTCGGCATAAAGTTCGGAGGTATCGACCGACCCGTTCGCGGCGCGCAGCACGCTATATCCCAATATGTCGCTGGTGCCGTCCGGCTGCGATAATTGCGTGTCCGGCGTGAAGCCGTAGTTGTTGTAGCGATAGTCGGCGCCCGCCGCGAAGCGCACCTCGCCTGCCGGCAGCTCGAACAGGCCGCCCTGGATGCCGCCCTCAACCGTACGCTGCTTCAGTTCGTTGGTGTTGAGCGTACGACGCGAGATGTAGTTGATGCAGTCCTGCGATGGAGTGAGGTTTCCGAACGGATTGAACCCGCCTGCGCAATATTCGGTGCCGCCGGTCGGACTGTTGAGCAGCCGGGCGACCGCGGAGGCGCTGGCACCGCCGGTCTGCTCGTTCGCGAACTTGGCACGGCTGATGCTGCCGTAAAGATCCCACGTCCAGTCGTGGATCCCGAGCTTTCCGGACGCGCCGGCGGTCAGCTGATAGACATCATATTCATAGCGCTGGAAGCGCGGGCCGAGAATGTTGAACGCCTTGTAGAAGGTGACGGGCGCACCCGGATTCGGCCGTGACGCCAGGATCGACTGAAAGGCTGGCGAGATATACGGATTGGTGACGGGAACGCTCAGTCCATAGACATTCGACGCCAAGGTCGGGTTCGAGATACCGAGCGAATCGTAGCTGGTGTAGCTGAACTGCGCGAACGTCTTGATGGCATCGGTCACGTCATAATCGACCTTGCCGAAGACCGAATAGCGGTTCAGGTCCGACTGTAGCGAGCTTCCGGTATAGCCGAAGTTCACCTGCTGGCTGTTGGTGCCGCTATTGACGATATAGGCATCGTCGGTCTCGGGATCGCGGAAGTTCAGGACAGGTACGCCTGCGGTGCTGAACAGGGTCTGGTCGCTATTGAATCCGATCTGCCCCGTATAGCGGCCGGCAGCATTGCCGGTAAGCGGCCGCGTACCATAGCTTCCCACGAACACATTGTTGACGGCCGCCAGCGTCGGCAGGTTGGCGCCGAACAACGCCGTTCCCTGCGGGATGGTGCTCAGCCCCGGTGTGGTGCTGCGGAAGACATAATAATCGCGCTCATTCTGCAGCGCGCGATCGCGCTTGGTATAGTCGAGCGACAGCACTGCGCTGCCCCGGCCGTCCGCGAATTCGCCGCCGACCGTTCCGGTAATGCGCGTGGAATCGCCGTCGCCATAGTCGCTGAGACCATATTGGCCGCTCAGCTCGACGCCCTCGAAGCTGCGCTTCAACCGGAAGTTGACCACGCCCGCGGTCGCGTCGGATCCATAAGTGGTGGATGCCCCGCCGGTGATGACTTCGATATTTTCTATCAGCGCTTCGGGAATGATGTTGAGATCGACCGAGCCATCCGGATTGGACGGCTGCAACCGGCGCCCGTCGAGCAGGAGCAGCGTACGCTTGGATCCCAGGCCGCGCAGGCTCGCATAGGCCTGCCCACCGTTCAAGCCAGTGCTCGTGCTACCGCCATTTCCCTGGCCGAACGAGCCGGTAAATTGCGGCAGCTCGGACAGCGCCTTCTCCATCGTCACCCGGCCGCTATTCTGGAAAGCGTCCTGCGACAGCGACACGATCGGGCTGTTGGCGACATAATCGGGCCGGGCGATGCGCGATCCGGTGATGACGATCTCGCCCGATGGCTCGGCTGCCGGCTCAGCGGCGGTCGCCGACGGATTGGCTTCGGCCGGAACGGTCTGGGCGCTCGCCAGGGTGGCCGTCAACGCACCATAGGCACAGCTACCGGCCAGCAGCCAGCGAAAAGCAGGTCGCGATGTCATGTTCAAATCCCCCGATATGGCCGCATTGCTGCGGGCTCCCATCCGAAAGACGCAGCCTTTCCGGCTGCCCTCACCTCTTCGACACGAAAAAAGAAAGGGGCCGGAACCTTTCGGCTCCGACCCCATCATCCGGATCGAGAAACAGCGGTCAGCGGGTGGCGGCCACCGCCGGCCCGTAAAGCAGGCCGTTGAAGAGGAATTTGAACGTCGCATAGGGCTGTGCCCGCTGCACGACCTCCGGCCCCATCACGAACAGCTTGCCGCGGCCGATGTCGACATCGGCAA
Source organism: Sphingomonas oleivorans (assembly GCF_003050615.1). Taxonomy (GTDB): domain Bacteria; phylum Pseudomonadota; class Alphaproteobacteria; order Sphingomonadales; family Sphingomonadaceae; genus Sphingomonas_H; species Sphingomonas_H oleivorans. The sequence continues at coordinate 126,224 of NZ_NWBU01000016.1, forward strand.
CCGCCGTCGTGCCCTGCAACTTCTCCTGGCCCAGCGCCCATCCGCTGCGCAGCGGCCTGGGCTGATCGAACCAAGATATGCGCGCCACGCCCGCCGCGTCGCCGACCGTGCGGAAGGATTGGCTGCGATCGAAGAACAGGTCGACTTCCGCCGGCATTCCATAAGCGAGCGGCTGGGCGGAATCGACCTTCGCACGAAGCAGCGCCCCGGGAATGAAGAACTCCTTGGTATCGAGCTTCTCGACCTTTCCAGCGGTCTCCTTGACGAGAGCGGGCTGCAGCGGCGCTTTCAACAGCGGCGCCAGGCGGGTCGCGCCGCCGATCGTCACGACGGTCCCTCCAGCACGGGCAAATGCATCGATCTGCGGCACGGTCCGATCGTCGCTCACCTTGCCCAGCCAGGGGCGATAGGCCGCCGGAATATCCTCCGGCTTCGGCATCGAGCTCTCCCGGCCCGCGCGGTACGGACCGTTGGCCGGCGCAGGCACGGTGCCGTCGGAAAAGAGCAGCACGTCGAACTTGGCGTTCAAATTCCCGGCATCGAGCTCCTGCGGATAGACGACTTGGAACGGGAACTCGAACTGTTCGAGCAGCCAGCGCGTCCAGCCGGACGGCATCACTCCGCCATATTGATCGACCAGCCCGACCCGCACCGGCTTCAGCGCCAATGTCCTGCCCGCTGGCGCGCGCGCCACCGCGATCGCATCGATGCCCAGTTGCCGGACGGAAGCCGCGATGATCGGCTTGGCCGCAGCGGAGGCCGGAACCCAGATCGTGCCCGGTCCGAAGCTTTCGCCTGCCACGCGGGTCGGGCCTTCCAACCAGAATAGTGGCACGCCTGCCTTCAGCAGGCGATTGCTCAGGATGAAGCTGTTATTTGCGCGATGATCGATCAGCCAGCCGGCGCCGCCCTTGCCCTTGATGGCGCCGGGCGTGACCGCCAGCAGGTCCGGCACCCGCTCGAACGGGCCGTCGAAGCCATCCAGTATTCGGTCGAAGCCGATCCCCATCTGATAGGCGAGAGTATAGCCGGTCACATCATAGGGGGCCTTGGGCGGACCACCCGGATATTCGACATCGTGCGGATGGTCTTGCGGCTCGAACATGTCGAGCACATGGGGACGATAGGCCTGCGCGGTCTTCACCACGAACGATCCCGCGGGATAGCGCTTGCCCGCGATCGTGAAGTCGGCGGTCGCACGCTCGACATCGACGCCCGTCTTGAACAGCGCGTTGAGAAACGTGACCACGGCAGGCATGTCTGCCTGGCCGGCGGGGATGATGTAGCCGCGCGGATCGCGCTTGGCGGGATCGCGCAATATCTTGTCGTAGAGCGCCGGATCCACCGAACCGCGCGCCCGCGCGGGCTCGACCGGGGTTGCCGGCGCAGTCGCGCCCGCGGACGATGTCTTGGAGGCGCCGGCAGTCTTCACCGCATCCACATCGGCGGGAGTCACGGTCCAGCTGTCGCGATTGCCGCGCGCGATGCCGTTCGCACCCATCCTGTAGATGTTGAACAACAGCCGCTCGCGGTTGCGAGACGCATAATCCAGCACGGCGCGATCGAGCGACCACTGATATTCCAGGCTGTCGCGAAGATGCCATTCGCCCGGCGCAACCGGCAACGGTTCGTCATTGCGGGCGAGCTGCGTGTCGGGGATCAGCGGGATATTCTCGGGCGTCGGGCCGCCGATGATCTCCGTCAGCAGTCCGATCGAATTGTGGAAATAGGCGACCGATCGCTCCATGCCGTTATGCCAGGTCGAATAGGGCGCGGCGCTGCGCATGCCGGATCCGGGCTTATTCTCCGCAAGCAACCGGCTGTGCATCGCCGATCCGACTTCGCTCAGCTCGGTCATCACGATCGGGTCATAATTGAAGTTGAACGGATCGCGGAACGGAGGCACGAACACGATCATTCCCGCAGGTCCGGTCTGGTGCTGGTTGAAGACGATCTGTGGAAACCATTCGCGAAACAGCACGCGATTGATGTTGGTCGTCTCCGGCATCTGCGACATGTAGGAATCGCGGTTGTTATCGTGCCCGATATATTTCTGGTACAGCCGCGGTATGGAGCGGAACTCGCGCTTCTTCGGATCGGCCTCGCGCATATACCAGTCGGCGACGAGCTCGAGCCCATCGGGATTGGCTTGCGCGAAGAGGATGATGGTGTCATCCAGGATGCGCCGGGTTTCGGCATCGTCCATCGTCAGCATGCGATAAAGCACCTGAATCTGGCTCTGCGTCGTGACGGTTTCCGTCGCGTGCATCCCCGCATCGATCCAGACGACCGCCTTGCCTTCCTTCGCTAGGGCCTGCGCCTGCTCCGATGTCAGGCCTTCGGCCTTGGCCAGCCGGCGCGCAATGTCGCGATAATGATCGAGCCTGGCAAGGTTCGCGGGCGACGACACGATCGCCATCCATTGGGAGCGGCCCTCCGCCGACTTCCCGATGTCGACGAGCTTCATGCGGGTCGATTGCTGCGCGAGTTGCTTCAGATAGGCTTCATATTGGGTATAATTGGCCAGGAAATAATCGCTGCCCGGATCCTGCGGAAAGGCCTTGGCCGGAGGGGTGATTGCCGCAAGTTCCGCCTGGGCCTGCGCATGAGCAGGCATTTGCTGTCCCGCCATCAGCGCCATCGCCGCCGCGCCGAGCAGCATCCCTCGCGTCATCATCATCCAACCCCCTCATCTGCAATGCGCCATCCGCGCCCGAACGATCGTCGCTCATGACGTGAGACGCAGCGCCCCCCACCCCCCTCAGCATCATCCTCGAGATGGCACGATTTTTTCAGCAGGGAAGAATATCGAAAGCCACCGTCAAGCGCGGCGCATCGCCGCCGAACTGCTCGGTCCCATGCCAGAAATAGGATGGAAACAGCACCAGATGGCCAGGCTCCGGGCGGACATGATGCGTAGGCGGCAATATTGGGCGCGTCGGCACGCCAGGCCGACCGAAGGCAAGCCAGCCCTCATGCCCGCAGCCGATGGCCGGTGGCAACTCGACATGGAAGGCAGAGGATATCCATCCCTGCGGATGCACATGATCGACATGCCGTCCCCCGGGCTGCAGCAGAACCGACCATGCGCCGATAATCCGATATCCATTCCCGCGCCGGGCCCGCACCGGATCTCGCCCTTCGCCAAGCGCGTCGATATGGCGCCGGATCGGCGCATCGAGTGCCCGGAACAATGCCTGGATGACAGGCGCTTCCGAACGGGTCAGATCCTGCTGCGTCTGGCTTCCGTGGCGAACCGACTGATCGAGCGGATGCGTTCGCCAGACATGGAGCTCGCGCAAGGCTGCCGACAGGGCGACGAGGAACGCCTCGCGCGTTGCCCAACCGGTCGGCGCATCGATAGGAGTCGAGGATATGAGGAGATCGGTATTGCAAAGCTCCTCGTAACGCGGGTCGCCCAGCAGGCGCCACGCGGTTGCGAGCAGGGCGAGCACGCCTTGATCGGCGGGTGCTGTCGCGAGCAGCCGCAGCGCGAGCTGCTCCGCCTCCCTCGCACGCCCGAGATGCAGCAGCGCCTCGATCGCGGCCCTGGCGGCATCCGGGGAATGCGGGGCCGTCCGTAACGCCGCGGTCGCATGCGCCAACTGCGTTTCGGACTCGCCGGTCGTGGCCGCGACCTGCGCCGCCGCGATAGAGAGCATCGGCATGTCCGGCCATGATGCCAGCCCTGCGGCCAGCACTGCGGCCGCGCCGATATCGTTCCCTGCGCAGCGCAGGATCCGCGCTTTCACAAGCGTCAGTTCCGGCGTCGGCGAACGCGCCAGCACGTCATCGAGCGCCGAAGTCGCGGCGGCCATCTCGCCGGTTCGCATCCATCGCAGCTGCGCAAGATCGCGATGCGCGTCGACATAGCCGGGCCGCCTTGCCAGCGCCGCCCGGAATGCCCCGTCGGCTTCGTCGAGCCGCCCCACGCCCTGCAACGCGCGCGCAAGCACGAGCCATGTCTCGGGGGCATCCAGCCCCTTGGCAATCGCCCGTGACGCCGCCTCCACCGCTTCCGCGAAGCGCGACAGATCGCCCAGGGTCGCCGCAAGATTATGCTCCGCGACGCCATTGTCCGGCTCCATGCGCACCGCCTGCAGATTGAGGGCGAGCGCGTCATCGAGCCGCCCCGCGGCTTTCAACGCCTTCGCCTCCCGGAGGAGCGCCGTCACCTGAGACGGTGCTTTGCGAAGCTGCGATCCGAACGGAATTCCCTTACGTCGATCCATCATGCGGCATCATGCATGGTTCAGCATGGGCTGTCATTGGCTTGTGAGATCGGATGGAGTCGCGGCATGAGCCTCCAGCACATCCAGACTTAGTTCCCCAGCCGCCGTTGGTCCGGCCATGTCCGGGATCGAGCGTCGGTGCGATGGTCTCGTCAGCGAACAGCTTCGGCGAACGTTTCAGATGGCCGAGCAGATGATCGCGCAGCAGCGTCAGCCACCATGGTAATCTAGCATTGTGAGCAGTCGGCCCCATCCGTTCCACGGCTAGCCAAGATCGGGCGCCGACAAGACTCTCATGGACGACCGGAGCCTCGCCATCGTTGTCGATGAGAAACTGGCTGGGGCGGCAGGATTCGAACCTGCGAATGCCGGTACCAAAAACCGGTGCCTTACCGCTTGGCGACGCCCCAGCATGGGCGATGGGCGGCCCTTATAGTCAGGAAGGGCGCGGTGGGAAGCCTTGTCGAAACGGAGAATGAAACAACCGGCCCGCGAGGCTATCCCGACTGGGCCGGCTTCCGCCGCGACGACGCCGCCTCAGGCGAGGCGGCCCCGCACATGATCGGCATAATCCTTCTGGAGCTGGCGCGTCAGATCGCCGATCTCGAAGCTCCACGGCCCCGCCTCGCGCACCGGCGTCACTTCCGCCGCCGATCCGGTGACGAAGAACTGTTCGAAGCTTTCCAGCTCCTCCGGCCAGATCGCGCGCTCGATCACCTCGATGCCGCGACGCTTGGCGAGGCCGATCACGGTGCGCCGCGTGATGCCGTCCAGGAAGCAATCAGGCGTCGGCGTATGGAGCACGCCATCCTTCACGAAGAAGGCGTTGGCGCCGGTCGCCTCGGCCACCTGCCCGCGCCAGTCGAACATCAGCGCGTCATTATAGCCGCGCGCCTCCGCCGCATGCTTGGACATTGTGGCGATCATATAGAGGCCGGCGGCCTTGGCCTGGACCGGCGCGGTATAAGGCGCAGGCCGGCGCCAGGGCGCGATATCGAGCCGCAATCCCTTTTCCGCCGCCGCACCGAAATAGGCGCCCCAGTCCCAGGCGGCGATCGCCATGTGCGGCCGGGTCCGCTGCGCGGAAACGCCCATCTGCTCGGATCCGCGCCATGCCACCGGGCGGACATAGGCATCGGACAGATTGTTCGCCGCCAGCGTGTCGCGGCAGGCCTGATTGATCTCCTCGACCGACCAGGGTAGCTCGAAACCAAGGATCTCCGCCGATTTCACGAGCCGTCGGCTATGCTGGTCGAGCGCGAAAATCTCGCCGCCATAAGCGCGCTGCCCCTCGAATACGGAGGAGGCATAATGGAGCGCATGGGTGAGGATATGGACGTTCGCCTCGCGCCACGGCACGAGCTTGCCGTCCAGCCAGATAAATCCGTCGCGATCGTCGTAGGTCCGTTCGTCCAGCATCGTTCCTCGCCTGCAATCCAGGGCCAGCCTCGTTGTGCCACGGAATCATGGCCCATCAGCGGTTGCGTCCGCCTAATGTGGCTGGCACAATAGGTCAACATGCCTGTCCAGTCTGCTTCCCCGCTTTTCCTGCGCGAACCCGAGATACGCCGCGGCGTCGAACTGCTCTATTTCGGCTACAGCCATCTCTATCGCGGCATAGACCAGGGGCTGGCGCAAAAGGGGCTGGGCCGGGCGCATCATCGCGCGCTCTATTTCATCGCCCGCCAGCCCGATCTTACCGTCAGCGAGTTGTTGAAGCTGCTGGGTATCACCAAGCAGTCGCTCGGCCGGGTGCTGGCCGAACTGGGCGAGCGCGGCCTGGTCGAGACGCGCACCGGCCGCGAGGATCGGCGCCAGCGGCTGCTGCGGCTGACCCCGGACGGCGCAGCGCTCGAGGCCGAGCTGTTCGAGGCGCTGCGCGAGCGGCTGTCGGCCGCCTATGCACAGGCTGGACAAGGATCGGTGGCGGGTTTCTGGACGGTGCTGGAAGGGCTGATCCCGCCCGACGAAAGGCCCCGCATCGCGGGCCTGCAACGCCGCGGCTGAAGGCTTTCCGCCAAATCCCGCCCCCCCGTGTCGAAGGGTGGCCGAGACTTTCGTCCCCGACAGGCTCGAAACAGGCTCCGACAAGCTCAGCCTGAGCACGATGATTCGTCTCGATCCGGCACGCCAATTCCATATGGAACCGGACATGACGGCACAGGTTATGGCCGAAAACCAACCCTGGTAAGAGCGATGTCAAGGCCGATTACGAAGGCGCCCGGAAGACATCGGGCGCTCACTATCCTGCTGGCGGCGCTGGCGGTCACCGCCTGCGGCACGGCAACCCCCTACCGGCCGGAAACGCCCGGCCAATCCTCACGCGGCGGCTATAGCGATCAGCAGATCGAGGCGAACCGCTACCGCGTCACCTTCCGCGGCAACAGCCTCACCGCGCGCGAGACGGTGGAGACCTATCTCCTCTATCGCGCGGCGCAGTTGACGGTCGAGCGCGGCTATGACTGGTTCATCATGGCGGACCGCCAGACCGACAAGCGGACCAGAACCTATATCGACCGGCCGTTCGGCCCGGGGCCATACGGCTTCTGGGGTCCCTATTGGCGCTATCATGGCCGGGGTTTCGGCTGGCACCATTGGGATCCCTTCTGGGGCGATCCCTTCTGGGACCGGACGGTCGACGTCCGGACAGTCGACCGCTACGAGGCCAGTGCGGAGATCGTTCTCGGTCGCGGGCGCAAGCCCGACGATCCGCGCGCCTTCGATGCCCGCCAGGTCATGACCAATCTTGGGCCCCGCATCGTGCTGCCGCGCTGAAGCCTGGACCGGCGACAGAGAATGCGCCATTCTGGCGTAAGTTTCTCCTTCTCCGGGCCGAGCGGCGCATCGCCAAAAGCAAAAGCCCCGCCGTGGGGGGCGGGGCAGGTACGCAAACTCGCAGTGCCGCCGCAGCGGGGGAGCAGCCGCAGCTGGCGCATGACAGCAATACAAAGGTTAAGAAAAAGTTAATTTCTGCCGGCATCCTCCCCGCCCCTGAGGTCGCGCTACGCACGTTGCGTGGTCGATCGCTCGACAAGCATAGGCTGGACGATGTCGCAGCTTGCGGTACCGGCTAGATCCGCATCGATCATGTCGATCGCGCGCGCCACCATCTCTTCGACATTCTGGTCGAAGGTCGTGAGCTGATAGGCCGGCCAGGCCGCCGCAGCGATATTGTCATAGCCGACGACCAGCACGTCCGTCGGACATTGCAGGCCGAACTCGATCCGCAAGGCATCGATCGCGCCCAGCGCCGTCAGGTCGTTGACGCAGAACAGCGCGTCGGGCGGCGCGTCGCCCGCGAACATCTCCCTGATCGCCGCATAGCCGCCGCCATGGTCGTAATTGCCACAGGAAGAGGCGCATTGGCCGACGCCGAGCCTGGCCAGGCCGCGACGGAATCCGGCCTCCCGCCGGGTCTGCGCGATGCTGTCCTGCGGACCGGCAATATAGCCGAACCGCCGCCCGCCCCGTTCGTACAGCAGGGCCGCCGCCGCCTCGCCCGCCCCCTCATTGTCGGACGAGACGGTGCGGATCCACTCGGTGGTGATCGCGGAATTGAGCGTGACGATCGGGATGCGGAAGGCGGAGAGCGCATCGGCCACATCCTGCGCGTGGATCGAGAGCGCGCTCACCACCGCATCGACGCGATAGGCGGAGAGCTCACCCACCACCTCGTCCAGCGCGCGGTCGCTTTCCACCTGCACGAGCATCACCTGCTTGCCCGCCGCCCGAAGCGCCCGCGCGAAAGCCTCGAGCGTCATGGCATGGAAGGGATTGTAGAAGCCGCCGACCACGACCGCCACGATCCCCGAACGGTCGGTCAGCATGATGCGCGGGATCAGATTGGGGCGATAGCCGAGCGCATCGGCCGCGGCCTTGACCTTGGCGCGCGTCTCGGCCGAAACGCTCGCGCCCGGCGTGAAGGTGCGCGACACGGCGGATTGCGAGACGCCGGCGACGCGCGCCACTTCGATCGATGATGGGGGGCGGCACCGTCCGGTCAAATGCCTGCCTCCCTATTGCTGCAAAGCTCGCCGTTCACCCTGCCCGGCTCCTTCCAACCTATTCTCGATATCATCCCTCGCCTGCTCCGCCCCGTACATAAGAGGGTGCTCCCGACGGGCGGTCTCAGCATTTGACCTTCTGGGCTTTTTTGCATAGCTATGCAAACGATGCTGCGGCGCAATGCGCCCTTGGCAGCTCCAGGAGGCATGTCTTCGTGGTCATGGCAGCTCGACCATCCGGGAGGCGAGACGCTCCCGCACGAGCCGGCGGCATTGGGCGCGCCGGCTCGCGGATGTACGCCCTTTTCCTGCCGCTCCTTCTGCTCGGCGCAGCGCCGGCCGTTGCCGAAACGGTCGCGATCACCAGGGTCCGACTGATCGATGGCAAGAGGAGCGCGCCGCTCGACGATGCGACGATCCTCGTCACCGACGGCCGAATCACGGCAGCCGGGCGTGACGTCGCGGTGCCAAAGGGCGCGCGACGGATCGATCATCGCGGCCGCACGGTCATTCCCGGCCTCGTCAGCGATCACAGCCATGTCGGCCAGGTCGGCGGGACGGGAACGGGCGCGCAAAATTATACGCGCGCGACCATCACCGCAGAGCTCGCCCAATATCGCCGCTACGGGGTGACGACCGTCACCGCGCTCGGCAATAATGGTCCGCTGTTCGATACGCTGAGGGCCGAGGCGCATGCCGGCCGCATCGACGGCGCGGACCTGTTCGGCGTAGACCAGGGCATTGGCGTGCCCAATGGCGCGCCGCCGCAGACGATGCTGAATGTCGGCCCCGACCAGCTCTTCCGCCCCACCACGCCGGACGAGGCGCGGGAGGATGTGCGCCGGATGGCGGCCGCAAAGACCGATCTGGTCAAGATCTGGCTCGACGATTTCGGCGGCAGCCTGGCGGTCAAGATGGATCCGGCAATCTATCGCGCGGTAATCGACGAGGCGCACCGGCTCGGGCTGCGCGTGGCGGCGCATGTCCATGATCTCGCCGATGCCGAGGCGGTCGTGGATGCCGGCGCCGACATCATCGCGCATGGCGTGCGCGACAAGCCGGTGACGCCCGCCTTCATCGCCAGGCTCAAGGCGAAGGGCATCTGGTATATCCCTACCCTCCAGCTCGACGAGGCCAGCGTCGCCTGGGCCGACCGCGCGCCCTGGACGCGCGCACCCTTTACGCGCGCGGCGCTATCGCCCGAACTCGCCCGGCAGGTCGACGATCCGGCTTGGCGCGCGAAGATAGTTGCCAATCCAAGGACGGCAGCCGCGCGACAGTCGCTCGCGATGAACCTCCGCAATCTGAAGACGCTGCACGATGCCGGGGTGAAGATCGGTTTCGGCACGGACAGCGGCGCCACCCCGCTGCGCATCGCGGGCATCGCCGAGCATCGCGAGCTGGCGCTGATGGTCGAGGCGGGGCTCACGCCGATGCAGGCGCTGGCCATCGCCACGGCAGATGCGGCCCGGCTGCTGAACCTGAACGATCGCGGCACGATCGAGCCGGGCAAGCGCGCCGATCTGATCGTGCTCGCCGCCAATCCTGCCGCCGATATCACCGCCATCGATCGCATCGTCGAAGTCTGGGAAGCCGGGCGTCCCGTGCCGGGTCCCGACCGCTTGCCCGAAAGGAGATAGCGATGACCACGCGCCGTACCCTCCTCACCGCCGCCATGGCCGGCGTCGCCGCGCTCGCCGCCGGCCCGATCGCGGCCCGGATCGATGCCCCGCTTCCCGCCAACCGCACGGGCGGCGGTCGCTATCGGCCGCCCGGCCGCCTCGGCATGGGCGGTGTCGCGCTCGGCAATGGCTTCGCGCCCGCGACGGACGAGGAAACGTTCGGCGCGGTGCAGGCGGCCTGGGATGCGGGCGTGCGCTATTTCGACACCTCGCCCTGGTATGGCCTGGGCCTCAGCGAGCGCCGCTTCGGCGCGGTGCTGCATGACAAGCCGCGCGACCAGTTCGTACTGTCCACCAAGGTGGGCCGGCTGCTGCGGCCCGATCCGGTCGCGGCCGGCCGCGACCTGGCGACCTGGCGCAAGATCCCGCCCTTCCGTCATGAATATGATTATAGCGCCGCCGGCATCCGCCGCTCGATCGAGGACAGCCTGCAACGGCTCGGCATGGCGCAGCTCGATATCGTCTTCATCCACGATATCTCGCCCGACAATGGCGATATGGGCCCACGCTGGACCGAATATTTCGCGCAGGCCCGCGAGGGCGCGATGCTGGAACTCACCCGGATGCGCGAGGAAGGGCTGATCAAGGCATGGGGCCTCGGCGTCAACACGCTCGAGCCCGCGCTCGCGGCCTTCGAGGCGGCCGATCCGGACATCATCCTGTCCGCCACCCAATATTCGCTCATCAAGCATGAGGATGCGCTCAACCGCTTGTTCCCCGTGGCGCGGCGTCGCGGCGCGTCTATCATCGTCGGCGCGCCGCTCAACGCGGGCTTCCTCGCCGGCCGGGACCGCTACGACTATCGTGGCCAGATGCCCGCCGGCGCGCTGGAAAAGCGCGCGCGCATGGCCGCCATCGCCGAACGGCACGGCACCGACCTCAGAACCGCCGCACTCCATTTCGCCAACGCCAACCCCACGGTCGCGGCGATCATTCCCGGCGCGCGCAACGCCCGCCAGGCCACCGAAAACGCCGCCTCGATGCGGACGGCGATCGCACCCGCTTTCTGGGCGGAACTGAAAAGCGAGCGGCTGATCGCCGCCGACGCGCCCGTCCCGGCATAGGATCAAAATGATGACGACGAACCACCCTGCCCCCGGGGCGCATCACCCCGCGCTCCTGCTGTTCGCGCTCGCCATGGGCGGGTTCGCGATCGGCACGACCGAATTCGCGTCGATGAGCCTGCTGCCCTATTTCGCACCCGACCTCGGCATTGACGAACCGACCGCCGGCCATGTCATCAGCGCCTATGCGCTCGGCGTGGTGGTCGGCGCGCCCATAATCGCGGTGCTCGCGGCGAAGATCGCGCGGCGCACCCTGCTGATCGGGCTGATGACCTTGTTCATGGTCGGCAATGGCCTCAGCGCGCTCGCGCCCTCTTATGGCTGGATGCTCGTCTTCCGCTTTCTGAGCGGGCTGCCGCACGGCGCCTATTTCGGCGTCGCGGCACTCGTCGCCGCGGCATTGGTACCGCCCAACCGCCGCGCGCAGGCATTTGCGCGGGTCATGCTGGGGCTGACCATCGCAACCATCATCGGCGTCCCTCTCGCCAATGGCATCGGCCAGCTTGTCGGCTGGCGCTGGGGCTTTGCGATCGTCGCTTTTCTCGCGCTGCTGACCGCGGCGCTGATCTTCGCCTTCGCGCCGAAGGACAAGGTTCAGCCGGGCGCGAGCCCGCTCCGCGAGCTCGGCGCGCTCCGCCGGCGGCAGATCTGGCTGACGCTCGGCATCGGCGCGATCGGCTTCGCCGGCATGTTCACCGTCTATACCTATCTCGCCTCGACGCTGATGGAAGTGACACATGTCGCGCCGGAGGTGGTGCCGCTGGTGCTCAGCGTGTTCGGACTGGGCATGACGGCAGGCAATCTCGGCTGCGCATGGGCAGCGGACCGGGCGCTGATGCCATCGATCGCGGGCATGCTCCTGTGGAGCGCCATCTCGCTCGCTTTCTATCCTTATGCAGTGGGTAATATCTGGCTGGTGACGCCGGTCGTGTTCCTGATCGGCTGCGGCGGCGGGCTCGCCGCCGCGCTCCAGACACGGCTCATGGATGTGGCGGAAGATGCGCAGACGCTCGCGGCCGCGCTCAACCATAGCGCCTTCAACATCGCCAACGCACTGGGCCCCTGGCTGGGCGGCCTTGCTATCGCCGCCGGTCATGGCTGGGCCTCGACCGGCTGGGTGGGTTGCGGGATGGCACTGGGCGGCCTCGCTATCTGGTTCCTCGCCCTCATCGACGAGCGAGCGGGCAGCCGGCCCGCCCTGGCTGCCTAGAACAACGGAATATCGCAGGTCGGCAACGGGCTTCGCCGCAATGCGGGGCCTGTCGCCGAACCTCAACCTATCTGTCGCAAAGCAGACCCGATCGGGGCCTAGCATCCCCCGGATGAGCAAGCCCCGACACCCGAACTGCGCAGTCATTCCGGCCTGCGCGAAGAGCAAGCTGCATATCCTGTTTCTCGCCAAGCATGCGCTGAGCGACGGCAGGCCGGACACCGTCGACGGCAATCATGCGCTCTATCATCATGAGCTGCGCACCACGCTGGAGCAGATCGGGCTCCGGGTGACGGCGGCGAACAGCTTCGCCGCGATCGAAGGGCAGCCCGATGCCGATTTCGTGATTCCGCTGCTCAACCGGGCAGGCTTTCAGAATAGCGAGATGCTGGCGCCCCTGCTGCTGACGCGCCAGAACATGCCCTTTCTCGGCGCCAGCCCGATCCTGCGGGGCTTTTCGGACGACAAGCATCTGACGAAGATGGCGGCGCGCCACCGGGGCGTGCCGACGATGGACTGGCAAATCTATCGGCGCGGCGCAGGCCCCATCGATCAGCCCCATTTCGCCGCCGGCCAACTGGTGGTGAAGCCGAACGCCTCCTCCGCCTCATGGGGTCTCAGTGTCGTGGCGAGCTGGCAGGAAGCGCGACATCATATCGAGGCCCTGCAGGCTGCCGGCCATGACGTGATCGTCGAGCCCTATGTACCGCTCATCGACATCGCCGTGCCCGTGATCGGCGGCGCTGCCCGGGAGCCCTGGCTGCTCCCGCCCATGGCCTATATGCCCGACGATCCCCGCCGGCCGCGATCCTATGAGGAAAAGCGCGCGCTCATCGCGACCGCCGACGATCCGCTGGTGCCGGTCGAGGATCCGTGGCTCATGTCGCGGCTGGAACGCCACACGCGCGCGCTCGTCCAGGAATTCTGGCCCTTCGACTATGGCCGGTTCGAATATCGCTATGATCCGGTTTCGGACGATCTTCAGTTCATGGAGGTCAACCTCTCCTGCAATCTCTGGTCGCGCAAGACCATCTCCCGCTCCGCCGCGACGCTCGGCATCGATCATGCCACTCTGGTCGAATCGATCGTTGCGCACAGCCTGCAGCGTCAGGGGCTCATCGCCGCAGACGTCGTGGAGCTTGCCGCATGAGCCATCTCCCCACGACGTCGATGACGGCGCTGGTGCTCGCCGGCCAGCGTGAAGGAAGGATCGATCCGCTGGCCGACGCGGCCGGAATAAGCCTCAAATGCCTGGTGCCCGTGGCGGGCCGGCCGATGATCCTGCACGTGCTGGATGCGCTCGCCGCCTCCCCCGACATCGGCCGCATCATCGTCTCGGTCAATGACAGCGCGGCGCTGGAGGTGCTGGAGCCGATCCGCGCGCTGGTGCAGGCCGGGCGGCTGCGGATCGTGCCCGCCCGGCACAATCTGGTCGATAGCGTGATGGACGCGCTGGCCGATGCATCCTTCCCCGCACTCGTCACCACCGCCGACAATGTCCTGCTCGCCCCCGATGCGATCGCGGAGATCGGCACGGGCGCGGACGTGGCGAACGCCGACATCGCCGTCGCCTTCGCCCGGGCCTCATCGGTGCTCGCGGCGCATCCCGATGGCCAGCGACGCTTCTATCGCTTCTCCGACGACAGCTATTCCAACTGCAACAGCTATTGGCTGCGCAGCCGGACGGCGCTCGGCCCGATCGAGGTCTTCCGGTCCGGCGGACAATTCGCCAAGCATCCGCTGCGGATCGTCCAGGCCTTCGGCTTCCTCAACCTGATCCGCTTCCGCTTCGGCATCGGCACGTTGGAAGGCGCGTTCCGCCGCTTCTCCCGCCGCTTCCGCTGCAGCATCCGGCCGGTCATCCTCACCGACGGCGCGGTCGCGATCGATGTCGACAATGCCCGCACGCTCGGCGTCGCGGAGGATCTGCTGCACGCACGCGCCGCCACCATGCCGATCGCCGCCGAATAGCCATATCGCCAATGCTGACGCTGCGCGTGATCCCGCCGCGCCTGATGCCGCCCGGCAACGAAGGGCGGCATCAGGCGAACGACATCGCCGCGCTCTATTTCGGGCGGCTCTGGCTGCACTGGCGCTGGCGCGACCGGCTGATCGCGCTCCTGCTCGCAACGGGTGGCATGGCACGGGGCCTGCGCGGCATGGCGACCGCAAATCCCGGCTGGCGCAACGGCTGGAACATGGCAGAACAGGCGCTCCTCGCCCCTGCAGGCGACGGCGCCGCGCATCTCGGCATGGCCGCGCGCAAGGGCGTCCATCGCCTGCTCAACCCCGGCGCCTTCCCGTTCGCGGCCAATCCACTCAAGAACAAGCGGCTGTTCGCGCTGCGCTGCCGTCAATCGACCCTGCCCGTCCCGGACACGTTCGACGGGTCCGAGGAGCAGCTCGTCCGCTGGGCGCTGGCGCGGAATGCGCTGATCGTAAAGCCCAACTATAGCTCCAAGGGGCATGGCATCGTCCGCTATATTCGCGTGCCGGGCGGCTGGCAGACATGCTCCTCCGGGCAGATCTCAGACTCTCGGCTGGCGGACCGGCTCGTTCGGGCGCATCGCGCGGGCGCCGTCATCCAGCAGGCAATGGCGACGCATCCGGATCTCGCCACCCTGTCGCCGGGCGCGCTGCCCTCGCTCCGGATCATGACCTGCCTCGACGAAGCGGGCGCGATCGAGGTTTGCGGCCTGGTCCTTCGCCTGTGCGCGGGCGGCGCGCGGCCGGTCGATAATTTCAACGCCGGCAATCTCGTCGCAGCGGTGGATGATGCCGGCAGATGTGGGCCGGCCATTTGGCGCCAGGACGGCCGCATCGTCTCGACCGACCGTCATCCGGCGACGCATGCGGTCATACGGGGCAAGCTCCTGCCGGACATCGCGTCCGCCACGGCGCTGGCGATCGCCGCGCATCAGGCCTTCCGCGAAGGATTCACCGTCATCGGCTGGGATATCGGCCTGACGGCGGACGGGCCGATCCTGATCGAGGGCAATTGGAATCCGGGCACGGACATTCTTCAGCTCGTCTCCGGCACCGGCCTCGGCGAGACGCGCCTTGGCGCGCTCTACCATCATCATCTCGCCACTCTGCCAAGGTCCCGCTGGCGAAACGCGCGGCCGATCCAGGCCGAGCCGCGACACGCCCCAAGGCTACGGCGCGAACCGGCTCATGGCCGCTAGCCTTCGCCGGATCGCCGCCAATACGGGCTGGCTGCTCGGCGGCAAGGCGGTGGGCGCGCTGCTCAGCCTCTTCTATCTGGCGCTCGCCACGCAGACGCTCGGCATCGAAGGCTTCGGCCATTTCGCGCTCATCCTCGGCATCGGCCAGACGGTGACGGGCTTCGTCACCTTCCAGACCTGGCAGCTCGTGGTGCGCTACGGCATGCCGCTGCTGGAAAGAAATGATGGCCCCGCGCTCGATCGGCTGATCGGCTTCGCGATGATGCTCGATATGATGAGCGCGCTTGCCGGCAGCCTGATCGCGGTCGGCGCGGTAAGCCTGTTCGCGCCGCATTTCGGCTGGTCGGCACGGCTTCAGGCGGAAGCCTGCCTCTTCTGCCTCGCCCTCCTGCTGTCGATCCGCTCCACGCCGATCGGGATATTGCGCCTGCATGATCGCTATGCCCGCGCGGCCATGGCCGATGCGGTGACGCCGATCGTCCGGCTGCTGGGCGCGCTGCTCGCCACGACTGTCTTTCCGAGCGTCACCGGCTTCCTTGCCGCCTGGGCGGTGGCGGAAGTCGCGACGGCGGCCGCCTATTGGCGCGCGGCGGCGCGGGTCCAGCCGATCCCGATGCCGGGCACGGCTCTGCCTCGCAGCGGCGCTCCGCTCGCCGAGCTGTGGCGCTTCGCTTGGACGAGCAACGCATCGGCAACGCTCGCTTTGTCGACGCGCCAGGTGACGCTGCTGATCACCGGCCTGATCGGCGGGCCCGCGGTCGCCGGCGGCTATCGGCTTGCCGCCCAGCTTGCGCAGGCGCTCGCCAAATTCACCGCATCGCTGTCACGCGCGATATTTCCGGAGCTGATACGAGGCCATGGCACCGGGCCCGGCGAGTTTCGTCGCCTCGCCGGCCGCATCACCGCATGGGCCATGCTGTCCGGCGCGGCGATCGTCGCGCTGACGGCGCTGGCGGGCAGGCCGATACTACATGCGATCGCCGGCCCTGAATTCGACAGTGCTGCGCGGCCGATCCTGCTGCTGGCGATCGCGGCAGCGGTCGACCTCGCCGGCGTGGCCTATGAGCCCATGCTGACGACGCATGGCCGGCTCGGCCTGGCACTCAGCCTGCGCACGGTGAGCACCATGGCACAGCTCGGCGCACTCCTCCTTCTCCTGCCCATGCTCGGCGCGCTCGGCGCGGCATGGGCAACGCTCATCGGCAGCATCCTGACGGTCGGGCTCGGCGGCGTGGCAGCATGGCGGCTGGTGCGGGACGCACAGCCCGCGAACGGGCACCGTCCGCCGTCTCGATCCAATGCCGATAGCCCCGATCCGGCGAACCGAGCGTAGCGCGAACGAACGCTCGCGGCTGCATGCTTTGGGCTCAGTACGGCCCGCTGCGAACCGGACGTGGTTCATGCTCAATTGCGGCGTTTCTCCAAGCATTTAAGGCGCCTGCCATTCTCGGCACTGCAGGAATGTTCAATCCCTGATTCGCTGCTGTCTCTATCCCCGACGAACATGGGTGGCGCCCCGGCGGGCAATCTGCACCGGCTGCACGCCCACCTCACTTGTTGAAGGAGATAGCATGTCCAATTCAAAGACGATCATTCTCGTGCATGGCGGCTTTGTCGACGGCTCCGGCTGGGAGGGGGTCTATAACGCCCTCAAGAAAAACGGATTTGACGTCATTATCGTCCAGAATCCAACGCATTCACTGGCGGATGACGTCGCCGTCACAAAGCGGGCAATCGCTACGGCCAAGGGAGAGGTGATCCTCGTCGGCCATTCCTATGGCGGCGTTGTCGTGTCGGAGGCCGGCAACGATCCCAAGGTGACCGGGCTGGTCTATATCGCGGCCTTTGCACCGGACCGCGGAGAATCGGTCTCGTCACTGATCGCCAACCCGGCTCCCGGCGCTCCTGTTCCTCCGATCCTGCCTCCGGTTGATGGCTATCTCTTCCTGGATCGCGATAAGTTCCCCGCCTCCTTCGCCGCAGATGTCCGCCCGAGCCTTGCTTCCTTCATGGCCGATTCGCAGGTGCCCTGGGGCGTCGAGGCGTTGCAGGGAGCCGTCAACGAGCCGGCATGGCGCTCGAAACCGAGCTGGTATCTCGTCGCGACCGATGACAAGATGATCCCGCCCGACGCCCAGCGCATGATGGCAGCACGGGCCGGAATGCACGTGATCGAGGCGCCGGGGAGCCACGCCATCTATGTCTCGAATCCCGAGGCAGTCGCCTCGGTGATCGAGCAGGCGGCCGAGGGCGTAGCCCCTCCGGTTCGATAAAACAGATTTCACCCAAGCTGCGCCGCATGGTTGGTCGTCAGAGCCCCGATGCGGCGCATGGCAATCGAGGCAATGAGGGGCAAAGCTTGAGGAGAAGGAGATGGCCGTGAACGCTGGGAGGGCCGATGTCGGCGGCGTCCCGGTTCGGCTGCAGGCCAAGGAGAGTCCGAGGCTGATCCTCCGGGCGATCTCCCAGTCGCATCTCAAGCTGACCGAGATACGCTACGGGCAATCGCCCGCCGAGGCGAACTCCGACATTCCCCAATGGGGCGATGTCTTTACGGTTGGCGTCCGCCTCAAGGATGAAACGAGTGAGATCTCCGTCGCCGGAAAGGTCTATCGCATGTCGGCCACCGTCGGCGAGGCCCGTCTCCTGTACCTTCCCGACATTGATTATGTCGATTTCGGTTCTCCCCGACATTCCCTGGAAATGCTGCTCTCGCGGAGTTTCTTGGACGAACTCGCAGAGGATCTCGAAGCGCCCCGGATCACGCGTGTCGGCGAAGACCCCGGCATCACCCGAGACCCGTTTCTGTTCAGATTTGCCCATCTCGTTTTGCCCTACCTCGAGATGCCCTCCGCGATCGATCCGTTATGGGCCGACCAGTTCATGTGGGCCTTTGGCACCTATGTCTGCACGAGGCATGGCGATCTCGTCACCACGCGGCCGGTGATCGGTGGTTTGAGCCGATGGCAGGAACGCCTGACTAAGGACATGATCGATACGACGATCGGTGAAGCTATCCGCTTGACCGAACTTGCCGCGATGTGCGGCCTGCGCACGAGCCAGTTTGCGCATGCATTCCGGCGTTCAGCCGGAATCTCGCCCTATCAATGGCTCGTTCGACGACGCGTTGAGCGAGTGAAAGAGCATCTGAAAAGCGGCCTCCCCTTGGCCGACATTGCATCTGCCTGCGGCTTTGCCGACCAGAGCCATATGACGAGGACGTTCAAGCGTATCGTTGGTATCACGCCCGCGGCTTGGCGACAGCTGTAAAACAGCGATGGCAGCCGCGAATGGCCGGGCGCCGCGCACAGCGAATCCGCCTGGGCCGCGCGCGTCGACGTGCCGCTATATTCCTGCTCGGAAGGGAACGTCGGTAAAGATTGGCCGGGAGCGACCATTACTCATCCGACCGGGGACTGCGAGAAACGGACATGCGCGTGGCGCCAAAACGTCGCCGATAGTCGCCGGGCGACAGTCCCGTGAGCTTGAGGAACAGCTTCCTGAAGGAGGCCGGGTCCTCGTAACCGACATCCCAACCAATCTGATCGATCGGCTTGTTCGTGCCTTCCAGCATCGCGCGGGCCTTGCCGACGCGCAGATGCTGGCAATATTCGATCGGCCTCAGCCCCGTGGCAGCGCTGAACCGGCGCAGGAAGGTGCGCTCTTCCAGCCCGGCCTGCACTGCCATCGCGCCAACCGTCATACCGCGCGTGCCGTTCGCCTGCAGCCAATGCTGCACCTTCAGCACCGCCGCATCACCATGCGTCAAACGCGGCGAGAAGGCACTGTAATAACGCTGCTCGCGCCCGGGCGGATCGACGAGCAGGAACCGCGCGGTCTCGATCATCGCCGTCGGCCCGAGCAGCCGGTCGACGAGCTTCAGACCAAGATCCGTCCAGGCCATCAGTCCGCCGGCCGTGATGATGTCACCATCGTCGATCAGCAGCTTGTCGGCATCGACGCGGATCTGCGGGAAGCGGTCGGCCAATGCCTCGGCATAGATCCAATGGGTGGTCGCCGTACGCCCCGACAGCAAACCGGTCTCGGCCAGCAGGAATGCGCCCGCGCAGACCGATGCGAGGGCGGTGCCGCCCGCATGGCGCGCGCGCAGCCACGCGACGAGCGGAGCGATCGCGTCTCCACCGGGCGGATCGCCGAGGCTCGGCGGCAGGATGACGATGTCGGGTTCGCCTTCCCTACCCGCCTGTGTGTCGAACAGGCAGGAGATTTCGTCGCCTGCCATATCATGCCCAAGATGGCTGACCCTCAGCACGCTGTCTTCGGTTCGCAGCCGCTCGCGCGTCAGGCGGGCGGCGACACCGAACAGGTCGGTGAGGCCATGGACCGCGGCAAGCTGCGCATGGGGGTAGATCAACAGACCGATATGCGGTGCGTGCCTTAACCTCGCCATTTGTCGATTTTGCCTCGCTCTTTGTCAGTTCCGCCAATCCGCACCGTGGCGTTCGCAACCTATCCAGACAAGCAGAAGGCAACAGGGCCTTGCTGAAATCTCGGAGGAAGCTGACATGACCAACCGCGCGCTCATCATCGTCGATCTTCAGAACGACTATTTTCCCGGCGGAAAATTTGCGCTGGTCGGCATCGATGCCGCCGCCGCCAACGCCGCCCGCCTGCTCGAAGCAGCGCGCGCCAATGGCGATCTGGTGGTGCATATCCGCCACGAGTTCCTTGGCGAGAACGCGCCCTTCTTCGCGGCCGGATCGGACGGCGCCGCGATCAACAAGGCGGTCATCAATCAGGATGGCGAGGCCATCGTCCTCAAAAACTTCATCAACTCGTTCCGCGAAACCGATCTCAAGAATATTCTTGATCGCAATGGCATCACCGATGTCACGATCGCCGGCGCGATGAGCCATATGTGCGTCGATGGCATCACCCGCGCCGCGGTCGATTTCGGCTACAAGGCCACTGTCGTGCACGACGCGGTCGCCACCCGCGATCTGGCCTTCAACGGCGTCACCGTACCAGCGGCGCAGGTGCATGCCGCCTTCATGGCGGCGCTTGGCTTTGCCTACGCCACGATGCTGTCGACCGACGAATATCTCGTCGCGAGCGCTCCCGCCGCTGCCTGAAGCATAAGCCGCTTATCCTCATGGAAGGACATAGCACGGAGATCTTCTACAAGGACTGGGGCAAGGGCCAGCCCGTTGTTGCGAAAACGGACATAGCCGCTGTGGCCGGAATATCTCCGCGCAACGTCCGGCAATCAGCGTGAACCGCCGCTGCAGCGACACTCAAGGCACGGTGGGAGCAGCTAAAACCGCAGGGTAGATTCAAGCCAAGAGATCGGATTGATCGCGGATATAAAGCCGCATTACAAAATCCCTTCAAACGCGAGCATTTGCCTTAAGCGACATCGAAACATCGGAATAGATAAATCCTTCGGTGATCAGCACAGTGCCGGGAAAAGATGAGGACGCGATGCTCGCTTTGAAATGAAGCGACATCTGAAGCGTCTCACATGCAAGGGGAGGCATATAAGATGGTATCAGCCATAACTGGTGCGGACGCGCCTCTGGTCACCGAGATGGACCGGACGAGCAGCGGGAAGATCCACTTCGAGGTGCTCGATGGCCTGAGGGGCACCGCAGCGTTTCTCGTCGTCCTCTTCCACATCATGGAGATGGCATATATCGCCGATCCTGCTCGCAACCTGCTGCGCCACGCCTATCTGGCCGTAGACTTTTTCTTCGGCCTTTCGGGATTCGTCGTCGGCTACGCCTATGACGATCGCTGGAAGCGCATGACATTAGGCGAGTTCTTCAAGCTGCGCCTCGTCCGGTTGCACCCGCTCGTCGTGCTTGGGGTGTTCATCGGCTTGCTGTGCTATCTCGCCAATCCCTTCTTTCGGGGCGTCGACCAGACGAGCCCGCAGGCGATCCTCGTCACGGTCGTCGCCGGGCTGCTGTTGCTGCCTTCGCCGGTGCTGCCGGGCCGCTTCACCGACACGCACTCGATGAACGGTCCCCACTGGACGCTTCTCCAGGAATATGTTGCCAACATCGCATATGCGCTCGTCCTGCGTCGGCTCGCGACCAGCGTCCTTGCGGTGCTCACGGTCGTCGCGGCCGTGATCCTCTTCGCCTCTTCTGTCCGGATGAGCGGCATCGCGAGCGGATATGGCTGGGACACATTCTGGATGGCGCCGGTGCGGCTCGCCTTCCCCTTCCTGAGCGGACTGTGGCTCTACCGGATGCGGGACCGCCTGCGCATGCCGAGGCTTGGCATGCTTCCCCTGTCGATCATCCTCCTGGCCGCCTTCGCGGTCCCGGCGCTGCCGAAACATGGCGGCATAGACCTCAACGGCATCTACGACGCGCTATGCGTCATCATATTGTTTCCGATCGTCATCCTCTCCGGCGCGCATTCGGAAATCGGGCGCGGGATGGTCGCGATCTGCAAGGGGGCGGGCCGCCTCTCTTACCCCATATACGTCACCCACTACCCGTTCCTGTACGTCTATCTGGACTTCGTCCTCCACGGGAACCCGTCGGCCGAGGCGGTCGCCGTGTCGGGCCTCCTGCTTGTGCCCTTCATCCTTCTCCTCGGCTGGATAGCCGCGAGATACTGGGACGAGCCCATCCGCGCCTATCTGCGCCGGCGTCCTCGCCAATGAGCCCGGTCCGCTCGATACACCTGTCTTCGATCCCATATGCATTCCGGCACGACGGCATGCGAAGCTCGTCCGGCGCTGGGATCCTGTCCACGGATGACGGGGAACTTGAAGCCCTCGACAAGCCTAGCCAACTCACGCCGGAATATCCGGCCTGGCAGATGCAGCTCCAGCGGCAGGGCCGCCGCGCGCAGCTCGCCGAAGCCCCAATTCCCTGAAACCCGCATATCCCCCGGGCTTGCCCTGGGGATGCACTTGCGGGACCAGGTCTCCGACGATCGAGCGGACTGAGCGATTGAGCCCGATTGCGCCGGGCTCAGTCGTTCCCACCGATGAGGTCACCCAACCCGCCGAGCACCGAGCCCTCACCCCGATTCTGGCCGCCACGGCTGCCCGCCGCAGCCAGCATTCGCCCGGCCAGTCGCGAGAAGGGCAGCGACTGGATCCAGACCTTGCCTGGGCCCGTCAGTCGCGCGAAGAACAGCCCCTCGCCGCCGAAGAATGCGGTTTTGACTCCGCCCGCCATCACCAGGTCGAACTCGATGCTGGGGGTGTAGGCGGCAAGGCAGCCCGTATCGACGTGGAGCTGCTCGCCCGGCGCGAGCTCGCGCTCGACCACCGTTCCACCCATCTGCACGAACACCCAGCCATCGCCCTCCAGCTTCTGCATGATGAAGCCTTCGCCGCCGAACAGGCCCGTCATCACGCGGCGCTGGAAATGTACGCCGATCGACACGCCCTTGGCGGCCGCGAGGAAGCTGTCCTTCTGGCAGATCAGTTGCCCGCCATGCTCGGCCAGGCGCAAGGGCAGGATCGCGCCGGGCGTCGGCGAGGCGAAGGCGACGCGGGCCTTGCCCTGGCCGTTGTGCGTGAAGACCGTGGTGAACAGGCTCTCGCCTGTCACCAGCCGCTTGCCGGCTCCCAAGAGCTTGCCCATGAACCCGCCATTGCCACCGCTGCCGTCGCCGAACACGGTTGTCATGCCGACGCCCGCATCCTTCCAGACGAGGGCACCCGCTTCAGCGATCGCGCTCTCGCCGGGATCGAGCTCGATCTCGACGAACTGGAGCTCCTGCCCCTTGATCTCGAAATCGATGTCGTCGGCGACGCCGGCGCTGCGGTGATGCTGCCAGGGGCTGGGGGAAGGCATGGGTCGAAGCTCCTGCTGTGGTCGCTGCGCTCTACCCCAGGCGAGACCGAATTGGCTACCGATGCGTGGTGAAGCAGCTGGTGGATGCTGATGCGCGCCTAATCCGGCGAGGCGAATATCGCATTCCCATCTCCATCCGATCGTTCCAGCGGCTGACGCGGAGAACAGTCAACAATCCGAGAAGCTGGCCGGAATGCGATATTGGCCGATCAAATCGGCAGGAGGGGAGGAGGTCGTTCGCGGGGATGGCTCCGGCATCAGTAGAGCCCCGGGACGAGCCGCCAGGTGCGGGCGCGATAGGCGGCATAGTCGCTGCCGAACTGAGCGAGCAACAAGGCCTCCTCTGCCCGGACGCGCGCGAGCAGAGGGGGAATGGTGAGTGCCGTGAGCAGCACGCCGACCCCTGACCGGAAAGCGAGCGCCCAACCCAGCGAGCCGATCAGCAAGCCGAGATAGCTGGGGTGACGAATGGTGCCATAGATGCCGCTGGTCACCAATTTGTGACCTGGCTGGATCGCCACCAGTCCGCTGAATCGGTGGCCGAGGACGAAGACCGGCCATAAGCGCAGCGTGCCGCCCGCCACGAAGAGGACAACGCCGGACCAGCGCACAGCCTCGCCGTCGAGCGTCCAGAATTCGGTCCGATCGGTATAGGCGGGCAACCAGGCGGATAGCAGCCCGATGAGCGCGAAGATAGCGAGGACCCAGCGGTTGGAGCGATCCTCGCGCTCGCCCGGACTGAGATTTCCACCGCTGAAGAGCGCTGCGCCCGCCATGATGAAAAGCGCGATGGTGAGCGCGATCAGCGGCGGATGGGCGAAGAAGGCGGCGAACCCGCCCCACCCCAGGACGGCGAGCCCGAGATAGGCAAGCGTCCCCAGCAGGATGAAGGGAGCCAGCTTGAGTGCAGGTTTCATGGCGGCCTCGCTATCGCTGCGCTGCCCCGCTCATTTCCGAGCCTATCCTGCCCCGTGATCGCGTTCCAGCCTGCCTTCACTCCACAGACCTCAGACTGGCGAGGCTGGCCGTACGCGGGCCTTTGTCGCAAGCGGGTCAGACCGGGAAAGCGGCCATTGGCAAGCATCGAGCATGAGGCGGTGAAATCCGACTCTTAGGTGAAATCCGACTCTTAACTGCTCTTCCAAGCATAGTTCTGATAGGGGTAGCCGAGGCGAGGATGTATGCCCTCCCCTACGACATGCAGCCCATGCTTCTCGTAGAACGCACGCGCGCCGACGTTCGCCGTAGCGGCCCGAAGCGTGAAACCGGACGGCATAGTCTTTTGAGCTTCGGCCAGGAGGGCAGAACCTACACCCATCCGCTGATAGTCTATGTGTATGAAGAGCTGGTCCAGCAAAGCGGCATCTGGTTTCGATGCGACGAAACCGACGACTTTCCCCTGATGCTCGGCGACGGTAAGTGCCCAGCCCTCTATAATCTCGACATCAACTCTATGCCGAAGTCCCATCAGCGTCGGCTCTTCCGACAGGACCACACCCGTCGATTGCCAGCTTGTTAGCCAGATGGAAGCGACAGCATCGAAATCTGCCGCTATCGCCGGTCTGATGCTGATGGTTGCGTCGATCGGTAAGGCCATCGGCTCACCTACAGCCCTGCCGGTTGTGGACGCAACGTCCGCCCCCTCTCGGTCGTCCCCGTCAAACGGCGCGGCAGGCGACGCCTAAGCCGAAGGCCTGTGCACCGCTGCCTCAAAAGCTGGCGGCATATTCACAGCTTGGCAGGTATGGCGCTGAAGCTGGCCTGCAGTTAACCATGATAGTCAAAGAAAGGCTTTCAATCACGCTTTGCCGGGGGGCGGAGATGTCGCAGTTGGAGGATGTTGACAAATTCATAGAATTGTCACGCCAGATCAGAGAACCAAAGGAACTGGAGAGGCTCGTCGCCGGCATTACGACGGAGATGGGCTTCGATCATTATGCGCTCATCCATCATGTCGATCTGTCGCCGATGGACGCCGAGCGCAGCCACATGAAGAACGGGACGCTCGTCGCGCTGACGGATTATCCTGAAGCCTGGGTCGAGACCTATATCAAGCGCAACATCGTGGCGAATGACCCGGTGCTGATCGCCAGCCAGCGCAGCACGGTCGGCTTCCGCTGGGAGGATGTGCCCAATCTCGTCAAGCTTACCTCCGCCCATCGCGCGATCACGGCGGATACGCGCCAGGCAGGGCTGGAAAACGGATTCACCGTTCCGGCGCACGTTCCCGGCGAGGCGAACGGCTCGTGCAACTTCGCCGTCAGGACCGGCCACCCCTTGCCCGAGCGCAATTTGCGTATGGCGCAACTTATCGGCGCTTTCGCGTTCCAGGCGGCGCGCGCGATGGTGATGAATGCGCGCGACATGTCGACCTATGTCCGGCGCGTGAATCTCACTCCGCGTCAGCTCGAATGCGTGGCACTCGCCGCGCAAGGCAAGAGCGACTGGGAAATAGCCCGGATCCTCGGCATCGGGGAGGAATCGGTCAAGCATCATTTCAAGATGGCGCGGCAGCAATATGATGTGCCGACCCGCATCCAGGCCGCCTTCCGGGCGGTCTTCGATGGCCAGTTGAGCCTGAACGAAATCGTGAGATAGCCGCCTGTCACTCCCCCGACCGGGGGAGTGTCGCAATCCCCGGAATAGATCAGATCCTCCTCAGAACATCGAGGAGAGCGTCATGATCCGCTTGATAACGAGCGACAATCGGAGTGCTTACCCCAGTTTGGTTCAGGCGATGCACGCTGATCGCAAGCGTGTGTTCGTCGATATGCTTCGGTGGAATATCGCTCATGATGAATGTCAGGAGCGAGATGAGTTCGACGATGAGTTCGCCGAATATCTGATCCTGCATGATCCTTCGACCGGAGAACATCTGGCATCGATGCGGCTGCTGCGTACCGACCGGCCGCATCTTCTGAGCAGTGCCTTCGCGCATCTGTGCGACAAAGGCGTGCCGTCCTCATGCGACATATTCGAGATTACGCGCTTCTGCGTCGCGCCAAGAGGACGGGCAGCCGATCGGCGCGCGGCGCGCAACAGGCTGGTGCGTGCCATGGTCGAATATGCGCTGCTGACCGACATCCGCGCTTTCACCGCCGTCTGCAATATGCGCTTCCTGTCCGAAGTGCTTTCGGCCGGCTGGCGCTGCCGGCCGCTCGGACTGCCCATGGTCGAGCAGGGTGAGCTTGTCGGCGCGCTCATGATCGAGATCGACACGGCCACGCTCGGTTCGCTCATTGGCCCATGGCGCTGCGATCCGGTCGATCTGCGGCTTGTCGGGCGCATGCACCGCGCGCTCGCGGCCTGACCCTCCTTCGGCACGACGAAAGGATTTTAGGCATGTTCGCCACTGCTACTGCCGCCCGCGCGTCCGGTCTCGCGGATGAGGTTGAATATTGGGCCAGCACCCTGCTGGCCAACGGCTATGCAATGATCCCGCACGCGATCGACCGCTCGATCCTGGATGGCTTTCATGATGACCTGCACCCGCATTTCGAAGCTGCGCCCTTCTGCCAAGGGCCCTTCTATGGCGAGACGACCAAGCGCTTCGGTCGGGTACTGATCCGATCGCCCCATGCGGCCGCCTTTGCGCAGCATGAGCTCATTCTCGGCATCGCCAGGCGCGTGTTGCTGCATGAAATGTGCAACACCATTCTTCTCAACCTGACGCAGGCGATCGAAATCCACCCCGGTGCGCCGCTCCAGTTCCCGCATCGCGACCAGGACATGTTCGGCGGCCCCAAGGGCGGGCGCGATTATATGATGAACGTGATGTGGGCGCTCGACGACTTTACCGACGAGAATGGCGCGACACGGGTCTGGCCCGGAAGCAACCATAGCGATCCCCACGGCATGTTGCCCGAGGCTGACGCTATCAGTGCGGTGATGCCGCGCGGATCCGCCTTCCTGTTTCTCGGATCGGCACTGCATTCGGGCGGCGAGAACCGGTCGGACCGGCCGCGTCGCGGGGTGATCTTCAGCTATTGCCAGGGTTGGCTGCGCCCATGGGAAAATCCATGGCTGGCCTATCCGCCGGATATTGCCAGGCACTTCAACGACGAGCTCGCCGCGCTCGCCGGCTACCGCCAGCATCTGCCGAGCCTCGGTAATTTCGAAGGGCAGTGCCCCTCCGTGCTGCTGCACGGCGAAGTGCCACGGCACCTGCGTTTCACAGACGCCTTACGCGCCGACCAGATGGACATGGTTCGCCAATATCAGCGCGAGCACGGATCGCTGGCCGTTGCCTGAAGATTGGGATGTGGCGGGGAGCGCCGGGATGATCATGGGCCCGGCACATGGAAATGGCGCGCTGCGTCATTCTGGCCGGCGCTTCCCGTGGAGCGTGGGAAGCGCGCCACAGAAAGATGGGAGGAAGAATGACCCGAACAGCAACCTGCCTTGCATCAGCGCCGGAGGATTGTCTGACTGCCCGGGTTCCGCGGCCCGAGGTTGGTTATCCGGCCGATCCCCGTCGCGACGAAAGACCGTCTTCGCTGACGTCCGTGGTTGCCGCGCCGATGGCTGATCGCGACGGCGGATTTGCGAAGCGGCTGATACGCTGGCGCAGGAAGCGGGATGAACTGCTCGGGGAGGCGCTGTTCGGCGACCCCGCCTGGGACATGATGCTCGATCTTTTCGCGGCGCAGGAAGAGGGGAAGCAAGTCTCCGTCTCAAGCCTGTGCATCGCGGCTGCCGTACCGGCTACCACCGGCCTGCGCTGGATCAACATATTGGTGGATCGAGGCATTCTTCTCAAGAAGGATGACGAACGTGACCGGCGGCGCATCTGGGTCGAGCTTACTCCCGACTATGTTCAGCGCATGCGAACGTTGCTCCGTGCCGGCCGTCAGGAGCTGATCGGGTGAACTGCTCATGTTCAGCCAATTTAGGGCATCGACACGAAACCATGCACCGATTCAGCCAAACGGGTCGATCTTCTCGATGAAGCCACTCTGCTGGGGCTTTCGCGGCCGCGATCGATAGGCCGGTCGACTGCAGCCCCGGCTCCCGAGAGCCTTGCCCGCCTCATCCTCCGATCATGCCTTCCGCGCCCGACATTTATCGCTTTCGGCGGAGCAGGACTCCTGCTCCTGCCGTCGGCAAATACTCCAGACGGTTATTCTGCCGACGCCCTGTGGCGACGGGCAATCCCGCTCCGATGTCTCCCAGCGGACCGCCGGGAGGCGCCTTGAAGCGCCTCGTCCGGCATCAAGAGTCGATCGCGCTTCAAACCGCCATTCGCAGCCGCTTATTTGAGCGATATCAGATAATCGGCGATCTCCGCAGCGGCCTTCGGGTTCTTCTGCCCGGCGAACGGCATTTTGTTGCCCGGCACCACCGTGCGTGGATTGATGATAAACGCAGTCAGCTTCTCCCGATCCCAGGCAATGCCGGATGACTTCATCGCCGGCGAGTAGGCAAAGCTGCCGGCGCCGGCCTTACGACCGCTGATCCCGTAGAGGTTCGGCCCAATTCCCTTCCTCGCATCGGGCGTCGTTGCGTGACATGCGGCACAGACCGCGAAGGCGGGCGGCTTGGCCATCGGGGCCGCGGCCAGCGGAGCAGACATCGCCATTCCGGCTACAACGCAAAAGAATCGAAGGAAATAGCCTTCCCGCATCGACTGCCTCATCGTGAAAGTGGGAAATTCGGGCGCTTCCAGCCCGCTCCCTATTCATTGATCAGGAGGCACGCATTGTGCAACCTCGTTCTTCTACAAGAAAAGAATGTCGGCGATGGGCGATTGCAACGGAACCCCGGCTGCTGCCTCTCTGCCCAGCAAGCTCGACCGATCAGAAAACCGCTTGCGTCAAGCTATTCTTCATCCATTATGGACTGAGATCGCCCAAAGATTGAACATCCTGTCTCAACAACACATGACCGATTTAGAACAGCATTGATCACAGGGATTTTTCCATCTTTTCAAAGATGTTCGGGCCAGGGGAAGCTCGAACGCGTAATGCCGGATCGGGATAGGCTGAGCGCATCCTTCTACGATGCCTCCGTCTTCGCGGGCCGGCGGGGGCCAAGGGGATAAACCTGCAGGGCGAACCAAGAAGGTTGGCCATGAGCAGACTGCAATTCATTCGTTCGATCCGCTCGCGGAGAGCGCCCCTCCATGCGGCTGCATGCCGGCCGATCTCGGCGATCTCCATCGCCGCGGATCGCTCCTCATGCGGGAAGGCCAAGCCATGAGCGCAATCGAACTCACCCTTTCTCGGCGCAACGTCGCTCAGACGCGGGACGCGACCGCGTCTGGATGCGGTTTTTGCAATTCGTTCATCCGCCCGGGTCAGCAATGTGCGATTTTTGCACTTGCATGACAGGAAAAATAAAAGAGCTTAGGTAAAATAAACATAATCCTATTGGGGCAAGGACAAGCAGCTAAAAATCAACTGCCACGCCGCGCGTGGCAGATAGGGGCCTTATGTGCGTTTTTAGTAACAAAAATGGAGAGGTTAGAAAGATTTTCTAGAAGGGGGCAGGCTAGTGACCTATCGATCGAAATTCTTTGCGTCTCTTCTTCTTGCATCGTCTTGGCCCGCCTGCGCACTCGCCCAGGCTGCCGCGCCCGATGTCGAAGGCGGCGACATCATTGTCACCGGCACGCGCACTACCGGCCTGCAGGCCGCGGAGAGCGCGGCCCCCATTCAGCTTCTCAATGAAGAGGCGATCTCGCATGTGGGCCAGCCGAACCTGAACCAGGTCCTGACGCAGATCGTTCCCTCCTTCACTGCCCAGACCCAGGGCACGGACATGTCCAACTTCTCCCTGAGCGCACGTCTGCGCGGCCTCAGCCCGAACCACACGCTCGTGATGGTCAACGGCAAGCGCCGCCATGGCTCCGCGATCCTCCAGGTGATCGCCGGACCGTTCCAGGGTTCCGCCGCGCCCAGCATCGATCTCATCCCGCCGGACGCCGTCGAGCGCATCGAAATCCTCCAGGAAGGCGCTGCCGCGCAATATGGCTCCGACGCGATCGCAGGCGTCCTCAACATCATGCTGAAGGATGATGCGGAAGGCGGCACGGCGAAGCTTACGGCCGGCCAATATTTCGACGGCGACGGCGATACCTACAGCGCCAGCGGCAATGTCGGCGTGAAGATCGGCGAGCGCGGCTTCCTCAACCTGACCGGGTTCCACCGTCGGAACGACTATACTTTCGTAGGCTACGCACATGCCCAGGTGACCGACAAGAGCGGCAAACTGCTGCCCGGGCGTCCTGCTGAATGGGCCAATATCGAAAACTTCCCACGGGTCTTCAAGGGCGGCGGCCAGGCGAAGTCCAAGCTCACGATCGGCATGTACAATGCCGGCTATGACTTCGGGGGCGTTGAATTCTACAGTTTCGGCGACATCAGCCGTCGCATCGGCTACGCCTATCAGGGCTATCGTCTGCCGAACCGCGTGTCGCGCACGGTCAACGGCGTAACCCAATATTTCCCGCCCTATGCCGTGAACGGCATGAACCCGCAGCAGAATGTCGAGCAGGACGAATATTCGCTGACCGGCGGCTTCAAGGGCAGCATCTCCGAGTGGGATTGGGACCTGAGCGCCACTTATGGTTCCGACAAGAACGATATCTATACGATCGAGTCCGCCAACGTCTCGCTCTACCAGGACACCGGTTTCACGCCGACGAGCTTCTACGACGGCTCGTTCAAGGCGACGCAATTCACCGGCACGCTGGACGTGCGTCGCGAGTTCGACGCCGGTCTCGCCAAGCCGCTGACCTTCGCCTTCGGCGGCGAATATCGCCGCGACACCTATGCCATCGGGCCGGGCGACGAGGCCTCGCGATACAAGGAGGGCGGGCAATCCTTCCCCGGCTATTCGCTCAGCGATGCCGGCAGCTACAATCGTCACGCCAAGAGCGCCTATGTCGACGTCACCCTCTTCCCGGTCGAGCAGTGGACGATCGATCTGGCCGGACGCTACGAGGATTATAGCGATTTCGGCGACACCACGATCGGCAAGGTGACGACGCGCTACGACTTCTCGGACGCGTTCGCGATCCGCGGCACCGCGAGCACGGGCTTCCGCGCGCCGACTCTGGCGGAGTCCTTCTACTCCGCGACCAACGTCGCCCCGACCAGCGCCAGCGTTCAGTTGCCGCCCAACTCCGCCGCCGCGGCGCTGCTCGGCTTCACCCCGCTCAAGCCTGAAAAATCGACCAACTTCTCGGGCGGCGTCGTCCTGCGTCCTGTCCCCCGCTTGGTGGTCACGCTGGATGGCTATTATATCAAGGTGAAGGACCGCATCGCCGGCACGTCGAGCATCCGGGGCATCGTGAACGGCACGCTCGTCAATCAGGCCGTGCTCGACGCCATCGCGCTGCGCGGCACCGTGCTTGATAATGTGCCCAATGTCAGTGTCGCCACCTTCACCAACGGCATCGACACCCGCACCTGGGGTCTGGACCTGTCGGCGCGCTATCCGGTCCCGCTCGACTTCGGCAATCTCGATCTGTCGGTCAGCGGCAATTACAATAATACCAAGGTCACCAAGAACCGACTGCAGAACGTCAATGGGCTCAACCTGTTCGACGCACGGGCGGAAAGCTATCTTGAGACTGCGACGCCCAAGTATAAAGCCGTGCTTGGCGCGCTGTTCACGAGCGGCCCCTTCAGCGCCAATCTGCGCCAGACCTTCTATGGGAAATCCACGATCCTCGTGGTCCCGAACCTGACCGGCTACGGGCCCTATAACGGGACCGTGAAGGCGACGCCGATCACCGATCTGGAGTTCGGATACGACATCACCTCGTGGATGAGCTTCGCCATCGGCGCGAACAATCTGTTCGACAAGGTACCGGAAACCCCGGCCTTCATCGAAGGCGTCGCCGCAACGCGCACAATGGGTGAGCAGCTCGAGAATGGCAGCACCACCTATGGCGCGCCATATAATCACGGGCCTTATGGTGCAGCCGGCGGATATTATTATGCCCGCCTGTCCTTCAAATTCTGATGTCGAAAGTGCCGGCCGCAGTCACGCTGCGGCCGGCTTATTTTGTTTGTGGTCGATACTAAGCCCGTTATTTCCGTCTGGGATGGGAGAGAAAGAATGAAGTGCTCGCATATCATGGCCCTGCTCGCGACCGCGCTCACGGCAGCAGCGGGCCATGCGGCCGACGTGGAGCGCCGGCAGAGCTCGCCAACCGCGGTGATCGCCAGTTCCGCATCGCTGCCGGCCGGCAGCAAGATCTATTTCCTGTCGGGAAGCACCGCATCGCCGATCAATCCGGCTGACACCGAGAGCGCCGACGCATTCGGCGACACCAAGACGCAGACGCTCAGCATCCTGACCAAGATGAAGGCGCAGCTCGCATCGCTGGGTCTCGCCATGGGCGATGTCGTCAAGCTCACCGTGTTTCTGGTCGGCGATCCCAAGCTCGGCGGCAAGATGGACCGTGATGGCATGACCGCGGCGTACAAGATGTTCTTTGGCACGCCCGATCAGCCGAACCTCCCCACCCGCTCGACGATCCAGGTCGCAGCACTTGGCCGGCCGCAGACGCTTGTCGAGATCGAGGCGATAGCGGCCAAGGCGCCATAGACCGTTATACCGGTAAGTACCGCGTTCAGATTTTTGGGGGGCGAGTGATGATCGATTTGAATCCGCCGACACGGC
Source organism: Sphingomonas oleivorans (assembly GCF_003050615.1). Lineage (GTDB taxonomy): Bacteria > Pseudomonadota > Alphaproteobacteria > Sphingomonadales > Sphingomonadaceae > Sphingomonas_H > Sphingomonas_H oleivorans. The sequence continues at coordinate 159,018 of NZ_NWBU01000016.1, forward strand.
GTGAGCTTTTGTCCGCCATCGGCAAGGCAGGTGGGGCGGCAGCACTTTACCAGGCGATGACGGCGC
>NZ_NWBU01000018.1 GCF_003050615.1 Sphingomonas oleivorans
ACCGTGAACGCTTCATTCGTCCGTCCTTCTGAAGGGCCGGACTCCAGCTCCAAATGGAGGAAAATCTCAGGGGCAGGTCAGTTCGGGTATGCCTCAGGGGCAATTTCTCGATAATCAAGCGGCAGCTCGATTCATTCAGGGGAATTTCGGGAAGTTGAGCAATGGCCCCGTCTCCTTACCCGTTCCAGAAAGGAGACCTATACTCAGGCGTTAGAGTGGGGCCATGATAACGCAGGCAATCTCGTGCCCAAGAGGAGAATCGATTTCACTGATCACGGACGACCTGGAACGCATCCTAGTCCGCATCAGCATCGAACGCTCCCAAATCCCACGGGTGGAACGCCGAGATGGAGCCCCACCGAAACATTGGAATATCCTGATGAGGCAATTTAGGTTTGATGCACTGCGAGCCGATGGTTCAATTCGGGAATTGTCGAACTTTCTCGAGCCATTGAGTGGGGCTGATTTTGTATGGTCGATCCTGGATTTTGATGGGGTAGGCATCGCACCAAACAATATGCGTATGGATGAATTCACTGCCATGGCGCGATCGCAGCCCAACGGGATTCTGCTGAGATGGCAAGAGTTAGTAAGTTTTTCCGCTCATATCCATCAAACATACGATTGCTTGATAGTTGGCGCTGAAAAGGAATCGGACATAGACAGAACAAAAATTGTGGCAGGGGATTATGCAGCCGTCACAGTTGTCATTGAGGCAGTGGACATGTCTTATTGGAATGTCTGGGCTCCCAATGATTATCAGGTGCATTAGGGTTCAAACCCAATCAGGGTCTTGAAAACATGCTCTGGCATTGATTCAGCGGACCTGCGCAGGGACTGGAGGTTTGATCGATGTCGCGTTCGTTGTTCTGGTTGTCGGATGAAGCTTGGGCGGCGATCGAACCCCACCTGCCGCATAATTAGCCCGGCGCGCGGCGTGTCGATGATCGGCGGGTGATCTCGGGCATCATCCATATGCTGAAGTGCGGTGGCCGCTGGGCGGACTGCCCTTCCGACTATGGTCCCGCAACGACGATCTACAATCGCTGGAACCGGTGGAGCCGGCGGGGCATCTGGACGCGCATCCTGGCCGCATTGACCGAGGAAGGCTGGATTGCCGAGACCGCGCAGATCGACAGCAGTTACATTAAGGCCCACCGCTGCGCCGGAGGCGCAAAAGGGGGGCGCGGGCCCATGCCATTGGCATCTCGCGCGGCGGGCGGACGACGAAGGTCCATGCCCTTGTCGATGTCCTCGGCCGGCCGCTTCGCCTTGTCCTGACGCCCGGCAACACGTCCGATGTGAAGGGTGCCGACCTGCTGATCGGCGACGCAGCGGGCATGAAGCGCCTGATCGCCGATCGTGGCTACGACGCCAATCGCATCCGGGACGCGCTGCGCGAGCAAGGCACGATCCCGGTGATCCCCGGTCGCCGCAACCGAAAGCGTCCCATCCAGTATGACGAGCGCCGATACAAGGATCGCTGGCGTGTCGAGGCCATGTGTCATCGGGCGTGCAAAATTCCCTGATTGTGGGCTTTGAAAATTCCCTGGTTGGCGTGTCCGCCAGCCCATTTTGCCGGGGTTAACCCCGGCAAAATGGGCTTCGCTGAAATCGACGCCATGGTCTCCTCGCGGGGAGGCGGCATCGATGGTCCGACTTGGAGAACTGATGATGATTCTGGAGCTGCATCGACAGGGGATGTCGATCACCGCGATCGCGCGCCGTACGGGGCGTGATCCCAAGACCGTGCGCAAATATATCGAGCGCGGCGTTGAGGCGCCCGCCTACGGGCCGCGCAGTGTCGGGCGGCCGAGCAAGCTGACGCCCTTCTTCGGCTTCCTGCGCGAGCGCATGACTGCGTTCCCCGAACTCAGCGCCGTGCGGCTGACCCGCGAGATCCGCGAGCTCGGCTATGTCGGCGCCTATACCGCGGTGAAGCGCTATCTCGCGGCGATCCGTCCCGAGGCCGGACCGAAGCCGTACGAGGTGCGTTTCGAAACGCCGCCGGGCGTGCAGGCGCAGGTCGACTTCGCTCGCTTCGTCGTCGATTTTACGGACGATCCCGGCGCCAGCCGGATCGTCTGGCTGTTCAGCCTCGTCCTCGGCCACTCGCGCTTCCTGTTCGCACGCTACGTCCTGCACCAGGATCTGCAGACACTGCTGCGCTGCCATATACAGGCGTTCGACGCGATCGGCGGGGTTCCGATCGAAATCCTCTACGACCGCATGAAGACCGCGGTGACCGGCGAGGACGATCAGGGGCACATCGTTTACAACCGTTCGCTGTTGGCACTGGCGAAGCATTATCGCTTCCAGCCCAGGGCTTGCCGACCGTACCGGGCCAAAACGAAGGGAAAGGTCGAGCGGCCGTTCAGCTATGTCCGCCAGGACTTCTTCCTCGGCCGCCGCTTCCGCAATCTGGACGATCTCAATGCTCAGTTGGTCGAATGGCTCGATAGCGTTGCCAATGTCCGGCTCCACGGTACCACTCAGCGGATCGTCGCCGAGGCGTTCGTGGCCGAGCAGCCCGAGCTGCAGAGTCTCCCCGAGCACCGCTTCGATGCGGTGCTGAAGCTCGAGCGGCGTGTCAGCCATGATGGCTTCGTTGCGATCGGCGGCAACTTCTACAGCGTGCCCGACCGCACTCGCCGAATCGTCGAGGTCCAGCAGCTCCCCGATCTGATCCGTATCCTCGAGCGCGGCACGATCGTCGCCGAGCACCCCGTGCTCGAGGGGCGAAAACAATATCGCATCGATCGTAATCACCGCACCGGCGGCAACCCCAAGCGAAAGGCGACGACGACGAGCGGGATCACCATCGGCCGGATCGGTGACCATGTGCCGCACAGGTCGCTTGCGATCTATCAGACGATCGGCGCGCGGCTCGCGATCGGAGACCGGCCATGACGCTGACAGCCGCATCGTCGCGGGTCGACAATATCCGTCGCAGCCTCGTCAGCCTCAAGATGCCCCGCGCGCTCGAGATGCTCGATGCAACCCTCCGCCGCATCGAACAGGGTCAGATCGACGGTATCGAGGCGATCGACGATCTGCTCGCGGAAGAGCTGTCGCTGCGCGAGAACCGCCGCATCAAGGCCGCGCTCCGCATGGCCAGGCTGCCGATCATCAAGACGCTGGCGGGCTTCGACTTCTCGTTCCAGCCTTCACTTGATCGCAACCGCATCATGGCGCTCGCCGGCCTCGACTTCATCAACCGCGCCGAGGTCGTACACCTGCTCGGGCCGCCTGGCACCGGCAAGAGCCATCTCGCCACGGCGCTCGCGGTCGAGGCAGTGCGCGCCGGTCGGAGCGTCTACTTCATCCCGCTTGCCGATCTCATAGCGATCCTCGCCAAGGCTGAACGGGAAGGCACGCTGCGCGAGAAGATCCGGTTCCTGTGCCGATCCTCGCTGCTCGTCGTCGACGAGATCGGATACCTCCCGGTCACACCCGGCGGCGGCAACCTGTTCTTCCAGCTCGTCAACGCCCGCTACGAAAAGGGTGCCATGATCCTCACCTCCAACCGCGGCTTCGCCGAGTGGGGTGACGTGTTCGGCGATCCCGTGGTCGCCACCGCACTTCTCGATCGGCTGCTTCACCATGCCGTCGTCGTCCAGATCGAGGGCTCCAGCTATCGCATGCGAGAGCATGCCGCGCTGGTACCCGAAAACGTCCGAACCATCGCCAACATCAATCCGCCGCCCGCACCCAAACGGCGCGGACGGCCGCCGCTGAAAGCTGTCGCCGATCTATCCGCCGGCTGATCACCGAACTCAACCGTATCCGCCGACAAGGGAATTTTAGGCGCCCACAAATGCGGAAACTTCGGTGCCCGTTGACACCATGTTCTGCCGCCTCAAAGACTTCCGCCGTGTCGCCACCCGTTACGACAAGCTCGCCCGCAACTTCCTGTCGGCCGTCGCTCTCGCCGCCGCCGTAGCCTTCCGGTTATGAACGAGTCTCGACCCTAATATTCCGCTCTGAATAGCGCAGGAGAGTGAGGGAGTGCCGCGGTATTTGGCGGGCACTTGTGTGGTGCGGTGATGAGCACGCCTGCTGCTCTTGACCCGCATGACGGTTGCAGCGCGCCTGCCGCCAGCGCGACGCTCCCGCTTCCGAAACGGAAGTGCAGGAGCCGAGCCATGGAGTACTTCGCAGGCCTTGATGTATCGATCGACGAGACCGCCATCTGCGTGGTGGATAACAAGGGCAAGGTGGTGCTGGGACGGTCGGTGACGACCGATCCGGCGGCGATCGCGAAGGCGCTGGCACCCTATGCCGGACGCATGAGGCGTGCCGGGCACGAGGCTGGTTCGCTGGCGCCATAGCTGCATGCCGGGCTGCTCGAGATCGGCATCCCGGCGGTCTGCCTGGAGACGCGCCATGTGTGCGCGGCGATGTCGGCGCAGCGCAACAAGACCGACGCAAAGGATGCGCTCGGCATCGCCCACATCATGCGCACCGGCTGGTTCCCCGCGCTCAGGCGGGCGCCGCTCCCGGCGCCGGCTCGTACCGGCGACCGAGATCCCACATGAAGCCGACCAGCTCGCGCGCAACCGCGGTGACAGCAACGTTGCTCTTCTTACCGCGCCCGACCAGCTTGCGATACCGGCCGTTAAGGCGCAGCTGCGCCTTCCAGGCGATATCCTTCGCGTCTTGCGGCACGTCGGCTTTGCGCATCGTCATGAACTGACCGACCTTCGGCGTGGTTCGATAGCACCACGCTGCCTCGAACAGGAGTGAGCGCATATCGGTGTTGCCGGCCTGGGCGAGACGGTTGAGGTAGCTTTGGAAGGCGATCTGCTGGCCCCGGTGCTCGAACCGTCGATCTGTTAGCCAGACCCGGTGCCGATAGGACCAAGACTTGCCCACGTAGCGCAGTCCATGCTTCAGCAGGAACATCTGGATGAGGACGCGCGCCTTGCGGACGTCATGCGAGGCAACGTGGCGGGCACGAACAAGATCGCGCATGGCCTCATGCACCGGGTCGGGAACCCAGACATAGGTCAACTCGCCTGCCCGGAGCAGTCGGGCCAGCATCATCGCGTCACGCGTGTCGTTCTTCTGCCGGTTACCGGGCCGAACCGGCGTGTGGCTGGGAGCCACAATGCGGCAGTCGAACCCAAGCCCGACCAGTTGGCGGTAGACACCATACCCGCAAGGGCCGGCCTCGTAGACGAACTCCACGCGGCCATGCCGGGTGGCCAGCTTGCGTGCGAGTTTGCCGATCGCCTCCGGCTGGTTCTGGATGACGCCGATCAGGCGAACCTCGCCATCCCGGCCAGCGTCCGCGACCGCCGCCGAGATCGTATCCTTATGCACGTCGAGCCCGACGAATGCGTTGTAATCGCCTGCCATGTCGACCTCCGATTCTGCACGGCCGGGACTGACCGTGAGATGGCAGGCTACGCCGACCGGCATACCTGCCAACCGGCAATGGTCATCTCATCTGGCTCTTCGCGGGTGCTGACTGCGGCGGGGAGCGCGCTGCCGCGATCTACTCCCTGCTGGAGACGGCCAAGCTCAACGATGTGAACCCGCAGGCCTGGCTGGCTGATGTGCTCGACCGCATCGGCAAGGGCCATTCCATCAACCGGATCGACGACCTTCTGCCATGGAAATGGTCGGTGCCGTCACCCGTGTAAACGGACGATCGCGGAGAGGTCGACTCCTCAAGCCGGATGCAACTTCCATCCACCCTCAGTAAGATCGGGCTGACTATCCGCAAACTTGCTGTCAAAACCTTCTTCCCAAGGGAATTTTCCTCCTCGGTCAGGCCAGATCAGTTGAAGACAGTCAAAATCGTCTCCCCCATAAAACCAACGGTTCCAGCCCAAGTGTTCATGATAAGCTGATTTGGCTACGGGGAGCAGGACGGCATCTGCGTTGCCAAAGATACCACCTACTTTGCTGCCGACAGGCGGTCGATGGCCCGCTTCGATCTCTCGCCAAAAATCCCACAGAATGGAATGAGACACATCCTTCGATAGTGAAAAGAGGATTATCTCGGGGTAGCCATGGTTGACGGTAAAACCTGTCGAATACGAAAAATCCGGGCTCTCGCCTTTCTCATCGAATACCCGTGTGTGAAACCATCCATGGTCTCTGACGACAGACAGAAAATCATGCTCGGCCTTATCGAAGGTGTCAGCCGGAAATTGTAGCGCTGTTCTCATGCTCCCTCATTGCCCCAACAGCCACCTGTTCTCAATGAGAACCGAACGTACTCGCCAGTTGGCCGACTGCAACGGTGATGAGCGGACGCTTACGTCTAACATAGCCATTGGCTTCGATATCTGAGTGCAGCGCCAGATCCTGGCGCTGTTTTCATCTTGGGAGCAGGCGTGCTTACGCGCTTACAGCGTAGACGGAGACGGGTTCGCTTCCGACTACGGACGGAACATGGAGGCTGAACTGGAGCCGGGCGCGTCGCGAACTTTCTCGATCGCGATCGAGCTCAGACTATGCGGTGGCCACTTTTTGGGGGAGCTGAGACAGACGGCAAATTCGGCGAGATCCCTGCCGCCAGAAGTGTCTCTGGCTACCCATGCCATTGCTGGCAGGTGCAAAGCCCCGGATCTGCGGGGAGAATTTTCAACCCGCAGAAGTATCCTTGAATATCAATGAGTTATGACTGAGTGGCGCACCCGAAGGGATTCGAACCCCTGGCCTCTGCCTTCGGAGGGCAGCGCTCTATCCAGCTGAGCTACGGGTGCCTGGCCGTGCGCTTAGCAAAGCGAAGCGCGATGGGCTAGGGCAAATGCGCAGTCTTTTCCGTTCAACGTTTCGCTTCGGTCGCCGGCTGGAATTTGCCCAGGCCGCAGGTGGGGCCCTGGACCGCGCCGGGCGGCGTCCGCAGCACGGTGATCGTGTCGACCGAACAGAGCTGGTTGATGCTGGTCTTGTAGAGGAAGCGCTCCTCGAACCCCAGGCCCGAACATGCATAGGGCAGCACGTTGCGGTAGAGCTTGGTCCGGCCGCCCCGCATATAGAAGTCGATCGTGCGATCGTCGCGCACGCGCGTCTCGCGAATCTGGTTGGTCGGGATGCAGTCCACCGGTTTGCCGGTGGCGACGATCGGCGGCGGCTCCTTGGCCTTCCGGGCCTCGCCCTCGCCGCCGGTCGCAAGGGCGGCGAGGGCGAGGCCCGCGACCATCAATGTCTTGGCGTGAAGGACAGGCATCGGCTTCTCTCCGCTATCGCCCGTCAGGCGATGGACGCGCGGCCGTCCTGGGTCGGGATGGAGCCGCCCGGCGGCGGGGTCTTGGGCCGGTAGGCGCAAAGATCCGCCTCGAAGCAGCGCCAGCATTCGGGGCGGCGCGCCTTGCATATATAGCGGCCATGCAGGATTAACCAGTGATGCGCATGGCTGCGGAAGGGCTTGGGCGTCACCTTTTCGAGCTTTTCCTCGACCTTTACCACATCCTTGCCCGGCGCGAGCCCCGTGCGATTAGCGACGCGGAAGATATGCGTGTCGACGGCGATCGTCTCCTCGCCGAAGGCGACGTTGAGCACGACATTCGCGGTCTTGCGGCCGACGCCGGGCAGCCTTTCCAGCGCCGCCCGGTCGCGCGGCACTTCGCTGCCATGTTCGGCGATCAGCATCTGCGACAGGGCGATGACATTCTTCGCCTTGCTGTTGAACAGGCCGATCGTCTTGATATGCTCCTTCAATCCCTCCTCGCCGAGCGCGACCATCGCCTCCGGCGTCTGCACTTCGCGGAAGAGCGCGCGGGTTGCCTTGTTGACGCCGACATCGGTCGCCTGCGCCGAAAGCACGACCGCGACGAGCAGCGTATAGGCATTCACATATTCGAGTTCGGTCTCGGGCGCAGGGTTGCGCTCGGCCAGCCGGCGATAGAATTCGAAGATGTCGGCTTTCTTCATTTCAGGCCCAGCACGTCCGCCATGGAATAGCGCCCGGCGGGCTGGCCTGCGAGCCATAGCGCGGCCTTGACCGCGCCCTGGGCGAAGATGGCGCGGCTTTCGGCGCGATGGCCGAGCTCCAGCCGTTCGCCTTCGCCCGCGAAGACGACCTGATGGTCGCCCGCCACCGATCCGCCGCGCAGCACCGCAAAGCCGATATCGCCTTCGGTGCGCGGCCCGGTGATGCCGTCGCGGCCGCGATCGGCGACATCCTCGAGCGCCACGCCGCGCCCCTCGGCGGCTGCCGTGCCGAGGAGCAGCGCCGTGCCGGAGGGTGCGTCCGCCTTGTGGCGATGATGCATCTCGACGATCTCGATATCCCAGTCGGCGCCGAGCCGCGCCGCCGTCTCGCGGACGAGATGGGCGAGGAGGTTGACGCCGAGCGAGGTATTCGCGGCCTGGAGTATCGGAATGGCGGTGGCGGCCTCGTCGATCATGGCATGATGCTCGGGCGCGAGGCCGGTGGTGCCGATCACGATCGGCACGCCCGCCGATCGCGCCGCCGCCAGATGACCGACGAGCGCTTCGGGCGAGGAGAAATCGACCAGCACATCACTCTCGCCGGCGAGCGCGCCCGCATCGTCCCCGCGGTCGACGCCGCCGGCCAGCTTTGCACCGCTGTCAATGATTGCTTCCGCGATGGCACGGCCCATCCGTCCATCCGCGCCGAATATCCCGATCTTCGTCATATATGCTTGCCGTCCCTTCGTCGCGCTGCTTCATGGGCGAGGTGAAGGACATCCGCAACATCGTCGTGCTGACCGGCGCGGGCATTTCCGCCGAAAGCGGGCTCGCCACCTTTCGCGGACCGGACGGGCTATGGGAGGGGCATCGCGTCGAGGATGTCTGCACGCCGGAAGCGTTCGAGCGCGATGCGGCGTTGGTGCAGCGTTTCTATGATGCGCGGCGCGCGGCGCTGGCGACGGCGGAGCCCAATGCGGCGCATCGCGCGCTGGCGAAGCTCGATGCGGCCTGGCCGGGCGAATTGCTGATCGTCACCCAGAATGTCGACGACCTGCATGAGCGGGCGGGTGCCAGGCGGCTGCTCCATATGCATGGCGAGCTCAAATCCGCCTGGTGCACCGGCTGCGGCGCGCGGCGGCGGTGGGAGAGGGCGCTGGGCGACTGGCCGGCATGCCCGGCCTGCGGGCAGCCGGGGCTGCTCCGGCCCGACATCGTCTGGTTCGGCGAGATGCCCTATGGGATGGAGCGGATCGAGGAGGCGGTGGCGGAGGCGGATCTGTTCGTCTCGATCGGCACGTCCGGCGCGGTCTATCCGGCGGCGGGTTTCGTGCAGAGCGCGCGCCATTATGGCGCGGAGACGCTGGAGCTCAATCTCGATCCTTCGGCGGGCAGCATCTTCTTCGACGAGACGCGGCTGGGGCCGGCATCGAAGCTGGTGCCGGACTGGGTGGAGGAGCTGCTCGCTCAATCCACCCAGTCGAGGCCGATCTCGCGATAGAGGCCGCGATCCTCCTCCCAGTCGGGCTTGACCTTGACGTGAAGGAAGAGGTGGACCTTGCGGCCGAGCAGCTCGGCCAGTTCCTCGCGCGCCTTCGAGCCGATCTCCTTGAGGCGGGCGCCGCGCTTGCCGAGGACGATGGCCTTCTGCGTATCGCGGGCGACGAGGATCTGCTGGTGGATGGCGACCGATCCGTCGCGCCGCTCCTCATATTTTTCCGTCTCGACCGCGGAGGCATAGGGGAGCTCGGCGTGGAGCTGGAGATAGAGCTGCTCGCGGGTCACTTCGGCGGCGAGCATGCGATCGGTAGCGTCGGAGACCTGATCCTCGGGGAAGTGCCAGGGGCCTTCGGGCATGCGCTGGGCGAGCGCCTGCTTGAGATCGGCGAGGCCGTCGCCGGTGGCGGCGGAAATCATGAAGATGGCTTCGGGGCTGAGCAGCGCGTTAAGCCGTGTGGCGAGTTCCAGCAGCTTTTCCTTGGGCGTGACATCGACCTTGTTGAGGACGACGATCTTGCCTTCTTTACGGGCAGTCAGCGTCTCGACCAGAGCCTCCACACGGCCGGTGAGACCCGTCTTGGCATCGATCACCAGTGCGATCAGATCGGCGTCCGTCGTGCCGCCCCAGGCGGCGGCGACCATGGCGCGGTCGAGACGGCGCTTCGCCTCGAATATGCCGGGCGTATCGACGAGCAGGATCTGGCTTTCGCCTTCGAGCGCGATGCCCATCAGGCGGACGCGGGTCGTCTGCGCCTTGGGGCTGACGATCGCGACCTTCTGGCCGACGAGCGCGTTGACGAGGGTGGACTTGCCCGCATTGGGCGCGCCGACGATCGCCACGAGGCCACAGCGTTCGGTCATTTGATCTTCTCCAGAAGCGCCTGGGCGGCGGCGGTTTCGGCTTCCTGCTTCGATGCGCCCTCCGCCTGCGCCTCGGCCCGGCCGGGGATCGAGACGGTGACGGTGAAGCGCGGCGCATGGTGGGGCCCGGCCCGGCCGATGAGCGTATAGACGGGCGGGCGCGCCTGATGCGCGGCGGCCCATTCCTGCAGCGCGGATTTGGGATGCTTGGGCGCGTTCGCCTGGCGGGTGACGAGATCGGCCCAGGCACGATGGACGAAGGCCTCGGCCGCGGGCAGCCCGCCTTCGAGGAATAGCGCGCCGATCAGCGCCTCGACCGCGTCGCCGACGACATTGCCCGAATGGACCGCGCCATCGTCGCGCGCCTGCTTGCCGAGGCGGAGCTGCTGCGGCACGCCGATCTGGCGGCCGACCTCGGCGCAGCTTTCGCGGCTGACAATCGCATTGTAGCGGCGCGACAGCTTGCCCTCGGGCTCGTCCGGAAAGAGGCGGTAGAGCCAGGCGGCCGCGATCACGCCCAGCACGCGATCGCCGAGAAATTCGAGCCGTTCATAATCGGCCGCGCCATGGCTGGCATGGGTGAGCGCGCGCGAGAAGAGCGCAGGATCGGCAGGACTATGGCCGAGCGCGGTCGCGACCCATGAGGCGAGGGAATTGGGAGATGTCATCGGCCAGCCCCTAGCGCGTCGGCCGGAAAACGTGAACCATGTCGTTCCGGCTTTTGTTGGGGAACGGTGTCTGCATTGCGGGACCCCTGTATAGGTTCATCTATATAGGTTCATCGTCATCCTGAACTTGTTTCAGGGGCCAGCCCGAAGCCCCTATGACGGTGCGGATGATGCGTGGATGCCGAGACAGGTTCGGCATGACGGAAGGGGTTGTGCAAAGGTCCCGCATCGCATCGCCGCGCTCGGGCTGAGTGCGGTCGAGCGGAAAACGCTCCGGGAGGATCAGAAACGCTCTCCGATCCGGTCCCAGCGCGTGGCGCGGAGCCAGCTCATCGGATCGAGCAGGCGGGCCGAGCCGTCGGTGGAGAAGATGGTGACGCTTGCCCGGCCGACCAGATTTTCGACCGGCACGAAACCGATGCCGCCGCTTTCCTCGGCGGGGAAACGGCTGTCGGCCGAACGATCGCGATTGTCGCCCATCAGGAAAAGATGGCCCGGCGGCACGACGAACTCGCGCGTGTCGTCCACCGCCACATCCGCCAGATCGAGCACATCATAGCTGCGGCTGCCCGGCAATGTCTCGCGATAGCGCGGATAGCGGCAGGCGAGGCTGCCGTCGGGCTGGCGCTCCGCCTCCATCGCGGCGCCGGGGAGAGGATCGCAGGGGCTGTTGGGGCTGACGGGGACGAGCAGATCGGCGACGCGCAGCCTGGGCACGCGCTCGCCATTCAGCACCAGCCGCCCGCCCGCCATGCGCACGCTGTCCCCCGGAAGGCCGATCACCCGTTTGATATAATCCTCCCGCGCGGCAGGCGGCGCCTTGAACACCACCACGTCGCCGCGTTCGGGCAGCCTGCCGAAGATGCGGCCATGGAAGGGCAGGACGCCATGGACGAGGCTGTAGCGCGAATAGCCATAGGGCCATTTGGCGACGAACAGATAATCGCCGACCAGCAGCCGGGGCAGCATCGATTCCGACGGGATGACGAAAGTGGCGATGACGAAGCTGCGCAGCATGAAGGCGAGGATCGCGAGCCCGACGAGGAAACGCAGCGTCGCCCAGGGCCCTTCGCTGGCGGCGGAGCGGCGGCGGGCCGGGCGGGAGCGGGGCTGGGCCATTTGCGGGATGGTCCCTGCTGTGGGGCGGCGGAGTCAAGGGGAGGTGGTTGGGCCCTCAATCGTCGCCCCTGCGGAGGTGGAAGGGAGGGCGGAGGTGGAAGGGGAGGAGGTGCTGCTCCGGCAGGGGAAATTTAGCTTCTGGTGGCCTTGTGCCGGGCGGCCTAAAAGTCGGGCCGAGGATCAATTAGGGGAGATTCGGTTCATGGGCGACAGCGCAGCGGCTTGGGCGAAGATCAGGGCGGTGGCGGCGACGCCGCTTGTCACGTTGTTCGACCAGGAACCGGATCGGCTGTCCCGGCTCGCTTTCGACGAGGCCGGCATCCGCTTCGACTATTCGAAGACGCATCTCTCCGCCGAGTTGATCGACGCCTATGTGGCGCTGGCCGAGGCGCAGGATTTTGCGGGCAAGCGCGAGGCGCTGTTTGCCGGCAAGCTCGTCAACAATACGGAAGGCCGCGCCGCCGAGCATCCGGCCGAGCGTGGGCAGGGAGCGCCGGAAAGCGTCGCCCGGGCCAAGGGCTTCCACGCCCGGATGCGCGCGCTGATCGACGCGATCGAGGCGGAGGCGCTGGGGCCGATCCGCCATGTGCTGCATATCGGCATCGGCGGATCCGCGCTGGGGCCGGACCTGCTGATGGACGCGCTGGGCCGCGATGTGGACCGTTATGAGGTGGCGATCGTCTCCAATGTCGATGGCGAGGCGCTGGAGCAGGTGTTCCTGCGCTTCGATCCGGCGGCGACGCTGCTGGTGATCGCGTCCAAGACCTTCACCACCACCGAGACGATGCTGAACGCGCGCAGCGCGATCGCCTGGATGACCGAAAATGGCGTCGAGGATCCCTATGCGCAGGTGGTAGCGCTGACCGCCGCACCCGAAAAGGCGATCGAATGGGGCGTGGACGAGACGCGTGTCCTTCCCTTCGCGGAATCGGTCGGCGGGCGCTATTCGCTCTGGTCGTCGATCGGCTTTCCGGCGGCGCTGGGCTTAGGCTGGGAAGCGTTCGAGACGATGCTGGAGGGCGCGGCCGCGATGGACCGCCATTTCCGGCTGACCGAGCCGGCCAGGAATCTGCCGCTGCTCGGCGCCTTCGTCGATCTTCATTATGCGGTGGTGAAGGGCGCGGAGACGCGCGCCGTCTTCGCCTATGACGAGCGGCTGCGGCTGCTGCCCTTCTATCTCCAGCAGCTCGAGATGGAATCGAACGGCAAACGCGTGACGGCGGATGGCCAGCCGCTCGAAATCCCGTCCGCGCCGATCACCTGGGGCGGGGTGGGCACCGATGCGCAGCATGCCGTGTTCCAGCTGCTCCACCAGGGCACGCATCTCGTGCCGGTGGAGTTCATCGCGGCCGTCGAGGCGGGCGACACGCTGGACGAGGCGCATCATCGCGCGCTCCTCATCAACTGCTTCGCGCAGGGCGCGGCGCTGATGGCGGGCAAGGCCAATGAGGATCCGGCGCGCGCCTATCCGGGCGACCGGCCTTCGACCACCATCCTGCTCGATCGCGTCGATCCGGCGCGGCTGGGCGCGCTCATCGCTTATTATGAGCATCGCACCTTCGCCAATGCGGCGCTGCTCGGCATCAATCCGTTCGACCAGTTCGGCGTGGAGCTGGGCAAGGCGATCGCCAGGTCGATCGAAAGCGAGGGGACGGGCGGCTTCGATCCTTCCACTCAGGTGCTGATCGAACGCGCATTCGGCTGACGCGCGTTCGACGGAATCGATCGGGCTGATCGGCAGAAGCCGTTGGTTTCCTTATCCGGCCGATCCTAGATAAGAGCCGTCATGCCGGATCCGCCCCGGCATGACGGCTGATTTTTTGCGGAACGGAGTGCCCGAATGCCGAGCTACGACTACGATCTTTTCGTCATCGGCGCGGGATCGGGGGGCGTGCGCGCATCGCGCGTCGCCGCCGCGCATGGCGCGAAAGTGGCCGTGGCCGAAGAACATAGGGTGGGCGGCACCTGCGTCATCCGCGGCTGCGTGCCAAAGAAGCTGCTCGTCTATGGCGCGCATTTCGCCGAGGATCTGCAGGATGCGAAGCGCTTCGGCTGGCAGGTGCCGGATTGCCTGTTCGACTGGCCGGCGCTGCGCGACAATGTGCTGAGCGAGGTCGAGCGGCTGGAGGGGATCTACAACTCCACGCTCGTGAACAACAAAGTGGAGCTGATCCCCGAGCGCGCGACCGTGACGGGGCCGCATGAGGTGAAGCTCGCCGGCGGCCGCACCGTGACGGCGGGTATCATCCTGATCGCGACCGGCGCCTGGCCCGACGTGCCCGATTGCCCGGGCAGCGAGCATGGCATCACCTCAAACGAGGTGTTCCATCTGGAGGCGTTGCCGAAGCGCATCGTGATCGCAGGCGCGGGCTATATCGCCAATGAGTTTGCCGGCATCTTCCACCAGTTCGGCAGCCATGTGACGCTGGTCAACCGCACCGACGTGATCCTGCGCGGCTATGACGAGCAGATCCGGGACAGGCTGCTCCAGATCTCGACCGTGAAGGGCATCGACTTCAAATTCCATGCCGCGTTCGAGAAAGTAGAGAAATTGGAGGACGGATCGCTGATGGTGCATGTCACCAACCATGATCCGATCCCGGCGGACCTCCTGCTCTTCGCCACCGGGCGGCGACCCAACACGGCGGGCCTCGGGTTGGAGAATGCCGGCGTCGCACTCGACGACAAGGGCGCGGTGGTGGTCGATGCGGACAATAAGTCGACCTGCGACAGCATCTATGCGGTGGGCGACGTGACCAACCGGGTGCAGCTCACCCCCGTCGCGATCCGCGAGGGCCATGCCTTTGCCGATACGCTGTTCGGCAACAAGCCGCGCCGGGTGGATTATGACTGCATCCCGTCCGCCGTGTTCAGCCATCCGCCGCTCGCGGGCGTGGGCATGACCGAATCGCAGGCGCGGGAAAAATATGGGTCGTGCAAGGTCTATACCTCCGACTTCCGCGCGATGAAGAATGTGCTGGCGGACCGGCATGAGCGCGCGCTCTACAAGCTGGTGGTGCATTCCGAGACGGAGGTGGTGCTGGGCATCCACATGATCGGGCCGGATGCGCCGGAGATCCTCCAGGCCGCCGCGGTCGCGGTGAAGGCAGGGCTCACCAAGCAGGCGTTCGACGACACGGTGGCGCTGCATCCGTCCATGGCCGAAGAGCTGGTGCTGATGCGCTGAGGCGCACGGGCCGACCGCAAAAGGCACCATCTTGCCATTCGCGTCGCTCAGGCAGAAGTAGCGCCGATGGACGCCGAGACGCCGAACCGGGGACAGCATCTCGTCACCGCCGATCGCGGATTCGCGACGGGTGCGGGGCTGTTCGCACGGATGATGGCGCCGGGCTTCCGGAAGCTGCTCGACCGGATCGATGCGGGGCTGGCGGAGGGCATGATCGCGCTTACCCTGCCGGACGGGGTGCGGCGCATATTGGGCGGGCGCGGCGCCGGGCCGGTGGCGGAGGTGATACTGCGGAGCTGGCGGCCGCTCGTGCGGCTGATGCGCTCGGGCTCGGTCGGCTGGTATCGCGGCTGGGCGGAAGGGGAATGGGCGAGCCCCGATCCGGTGCCGCTGTTCGACCTGTTCATGCGCAACCGCCATGGGCTGGGCAATGCGGGACGCGCGCGCGGGATCGGGCGGCTCGTCAATCATCTCGGCCATTTGCTGCGGCGCAACGACCGGCGGGGCGCGCGGCGGAACATCGCCTTCCATTATGATCTGGGCAATGATTTCTACGCCGCTTGGCTCGACCGCACGATGACCTATTCGAGCGCGCTCTTCACCGATTCCAGGGATCGGGCGGAGCCGCTGGAGGCGGCGCAGGCGCGCAAGATCGACGCGCTGCTCGATCGGCTGGCGCTCGGGCCGGGCGAGCGGCTGCTGGAGATTGGCTGCGGCTGGGGCGGGCTGGCCGAGCGCGCCGCGCAACGCCGGCTGGACGTGACGGGCATCACGCTATCGGCTGAGCAGAAGCAATTTGCCGATGCGCGGATCGCGGCGGCGGGCTTAAGCGAGCGGGCGCGGATCCTGCTGACCGACTATCGCGATGTGACGGGCATGTTCGACGGCGTGGCGAGCGTCGAGATGGTCGAGGCGGTGGGCGCGGAATTTTGGCCGGACTATATGGCCGCGATCGCGCGCGTGCTGAAGCCCGGCGGGCGGGCGGCGATCCAATATATCACGATCGATGACGCGATATTCGCCGGCTATGCCGCCAATGCGGACTTCATCCAGACCTATATCTTTCCGGGCGGGATGCTGATTTCCGAAAGCCGCTTCCGCGCGGCGGCGGAGAAGGCAGGCCTGCATTGGCGCGACCGGCGGGGCTTCGGGCTTCATTATGCCGAGACGCTGCGGCGCTGGCGCGCACGCTTCGATGCGGCGGTGGCGGAGGAGCGGCTGCCCGCCGGATTCGACGAGCGCTTCGTGAAGCTGTGGCGATATTATCTGATGTATTGCGAGGGCGGCTTTCGCGGCGGCGGGATCGATGTCGCGCAGGTGACGCTGGTGAAGCGCTGAGCCTCAGCCTTCGACGCGCAGCCGATGGCCGGTCTCATAATCGGTCTGGACGAGGGCGGCGATCGCATTGCCGACGGCCTCGGGCGATTTGAGCGTCGTCGGATCCTCGCCGGGGAAGGCGCGGGCGCGCATGGCGGTGGCGGTGGCGCCGGGATCGACGATGGCGACGCGCAGCGAACTGATCGCGTGCATCTCCTCCGCATAAGCGAGCAGCAGCGTCTCGAGCGCGGCCTTCGACGCGCCATAAGCGCCCCAATAAGCGCGGGGACGCGCGGCGACGCTGGAGGTGAGCGCGACGAGGCGGCCCGCCTTGCTCTGCCGCAGCATCGGATCGAAGGCGGCGATCAACGCCTGCTGCGCGCCGACATTGAGCGTCAGCAGCTTCGAAAATTCCTTGGCGTCGATCGCGGGCACGGGCGCCAGCGTGCCGAGCATCGCGGCATTGAGCACCATGATGTCGAGCGCGTCCCACCGGCCCGCGACGGCGGCGGCGAGCCGGCCGATCGAATCGCCGTCCGTCAGGTCCAATGGCGCGATGGTGGCGCTGCCGCCGGCCTGATGGATCTGCTCCTCCACCTCCTCCAGCCCGCCCGAGGTGCGCGCGGTCAGGATCACATGCGCGCCGGCTCTGCCGAGCGCGAGCGCGGTCGCAGCGCCGATGCCGCGGCTGGCGCCCGTGACGAGCGCGAGGCGATTTGCGAGGGGGAGGGGCATCGATCGTCGCGTCGGGCGATGGCTTAGAGCGAGGCTCGTTCGCGCTCGCCGAGCAGGGAGAGCTGGTCGGCGGGCGCGACCTCCTCCTGATCGGTGAGGTGGGTGGGATAGTCGCCGGTGAAGCAGGCGTCGCAATATTGCGGATTGGCCTCGTCGCGGAAATCCTCGCCCAGTGCCTTGTACATGCCGTCGACCGAGACGAAGGCGAGGCTGTCGGCATTGATATAGTCCGACATCTGACCGATCGTCATCTGGGCAGCGAGCAGCTTGGCGCGCTCGGGCGTATCGACGCCGTAGAAGCAGCTATGCCGCGTCGGCGGGCTGGCGATGCGCATATGCACTTCGCGCGCGCCGGCATCGCGCATCATCTGGACGATCTTCAGGCTGGTCGTGCCGCGCACGATCGAATCGTCGATCAGGATGATGCGCCTGCCGTCGATCAGCGCCTTGTTGGCATTATGCTTGAGCTTCACACCGAGATGGCGGACCTGATCGCCGGGCTGGATGAAGGTGCGGCCCACATAATGCGAGCGGATGATGCCGAGCTCGAAGGGAATTCCCGACTGCTGGGCATAGCCGATCGCCGCCGGCACGCCCGAATCGGGCACGGGGATGACGAGATCAGCATCGGCCGGGCTTTCGATCGCGAGCTGCGCGCCGATCGCTTTCCGGACCGAATAGACCGACGATCCGTCCACGATCGAATCGGGCCGCGAGAAATAGACATGTTCGAACACGCAGGGGCGCGGGCGGACATTGGCGAAGGGCCGGATCGAGCGCAGCCCTTTGTCCGACACGATGATGAGTTCGCCCGGCTCCACCTGGCGGATGAAGGTGGCGCCGACCACGTCGAGCGCGACCGTTTCCGAGGCGAAGATATAGGCATCGCCGACGCGGCCCATGACGAGGGGACGGATGCCGAGCGGATCGCGGCAGACGATCATGCCCTCCGGTGTCATGCAGATCAGCGAATAGGCGCCTTCGACCTGCTTCAGCGCGTCGATGAACTTGTCGAGCAGCGACCGATAGGCGGAGGTCGCGACGAGATGGATGATCGTTTCCGTGTCCGACGTGGACTGGAAGATCGAGCCGCGGCGGACGAGATCGCGGCGGAGCTTCATCGCATTGGAGATATTGCCGTTATGCGCAATGGAGAAGCCGCCCGAGGATAGTTCCGCGAAGAGCGGCTGGACGTTGCGCAGCGCCGTCTCGCCCGTGGTGGAATAGCGCACATGGCCGCAGGCGACCTTGCCGGGCAGGCTACGAATCACGTCGTCGCGATCGAAATTGCCGGCGACATGGCCCATCGCCCGGTGGGTGTGGAACTGATGCCCGTCCCAGCTGGTGATTCCCGCCGCCTCCTGGCCGCGATGCTGGAGGGCATGGAGGCCCAATGCCACCACGGCGGACGCGGTTTCCGCCCCCCAAATGCCGAAAATGCCGCACTCCTCACGGAGTTTATCGTCGTCAAAAGGATTGGTGGTGAGCATGGCGTCTGCCCTCGCCGTGGCCGTCATGGGCGCGCATATAGGCAGGGCGATCGGATTTGTCGCCTCTTTGTAACGCAGTTTATCCTATTGCCGATCCTAAAGCCTCTTTCTCGGCTCCGGGATTCGAAGGGCAGGGCCTGTCAGCGCGATTGGGCGGCCATGTGGACGGCAAGCCCGCCCAGCACGGTTCCCATCAGCCAGCGCTGCATGGCGAGCCAGGACGGCCGATCGCCGAGAAAGGCCGATATGCTGCCCGCCGCGCAGGCGACGAGCGCATTGACCGAAAGGCTCATCGCGATCTGGGCCAGGCCGAGGATGATCGACTGGCTGAGCACATGGCCCTTTTCGGGGCTGATGAACTGGGGCAGCAGCGAGAGATAGAGCAAGGCCGCCTTCGGGTTCAGCAAATTGGTGACGAGGCCCATCAGGAACAGCTTGCGCGGGCTGTCCGGCGCGAGCGTGCGGAGCTCGAAGGGCGAGCGGCCGCCGGGCCGGACCGCGTTCCAGGCGAGCCAGAGGAGGTAGGCGGCACCGCCGAGCCTGAGCGCATCATAGGCGAAGGGCACGGCGAAGAGCAGCGCGGTGATGCCGAGCGAGGCGGCGAGCATGTAGAAGAGGAAGCCGAGCGCCACGCCGCCGAGCGAGATCAGGCCGGCCGTGCGGCCCTGGCAGATGGAGCGCGAGATCAGATAGATCATGTTGGGACCGGGCGTGAGCGCCATGCCGAGCGCGATCAGCGCGAAGGTCATGAGCTTCGTGGTCTCCGGCATGTCCCCACTCCCCCAAATATGCGGCGTCCTTCTGCCGTGCTTGTTCCTACGCCGCAACAAAGCTGTGGTTGCGCGAGCCATAGCTTCGGCTTAGCGGCGGACCATGGATCAGGATCGCGAAACCGGAACCGAGCTGAAGCCCCGTTATGACGCCGCGGGGCTCGTGACCGCCGTCGTCACCGACAATGCGAGCGGCGAGGTGCTGATGCTCGCCCATATGAACGAAGAGGCGCTGGCGAAGACGATCGAGACGGGGATCGCCCATTTCTGGTCGCGGTCGCGCGGCAAGCTCTGGATGAAGGGCGAGACTTCGGGAAATGTCCTGAACGTCGTCGAGATGCGCGTCGATTGCGATCAGGACGCGATCTGGCTGCGCGCCGAGCCGGTGGGGCCCGCCTGTCACACGGGCGAGCGGAGCTGCTTCTATCGGCGCGTGGTGGACGGGCGGCTGGAGCGGGACTGAGCGCCCGCCGCCATTCTCCTCAATGTCTTTACGTAAGACCGGCGTCCCCTTGAACTTGTTTCAGGGGCTACCGTGAAACCCGCGCGACGGTGCCGATGAGGAGTGGATGCCGAAACAAGTTCGGCATGACGATGTGCTTTGCGCAAATGCCCCTCTGCTCAGGCCTTGGGCTTCCAGGTGACGACGCGGAAGAGATACCAGAGGATCAGCAGCACGATCACGCCGGTCGAGACCGGGCCCAGATAATGATCCACCTCGGCATAATTCTGGCCGAGCAGATAGCCGGCGGTGGCGAGCAGTGTCGTCCAGCCCAGCGTGCCGAGCGTCGACCAGATCAGGAAGGGGAGGAACGTCATGCCGAACAGCCCTGCCGGGATCGAGACGAGCGAGCGGATGGTGGGCACCATGCGGCCGATGAACACGAACCATTTGTCCCACCGATCGAAGAAATGATCGGCGCGCTCCACTTCCTTCCAGTCGAGCGTCAGAATGCGGCCGAATTTCATCACCAGCGGCTTGAACAGATCGAGGCCGAGCAGGCGTGCCACATAATACCAGAAGATGTTGCCGAGCATCGCGCCCGCGGTGCCGGCGAGGATCGCGCCCCACAATGTCATCGTGCCGCGCGCCGCCTGCAGGCCCGACAGCGACATGATGATTTCGGACGGGATCGGCGGAAAGACGGTTTCGGCGAGCATCAGGAAGGCGACGCCGAGATAGCCGGATTGTTCGATGAGCTGGCGGACCCAATCACCCATGGCTTTTCACTTTCCCTTCGATGGCGTCCCAGATCAGCGCGGGGGTATCCGTGCCGTTGAAGCGGTCGATCGCGACGATGCCCGTGGGCGATGTCACGTTGATTTCGGTAAGATAGCCCGCGATCACATCGATGCCGACGAAGAGCAGGCCGCGTTTGGCGAGTTCCGGCCCCAATGCGGCGCAAATTTCTTCCTCGCGGGCCGTAAGCTCGGTCGCATCGGCGCGGCCGCCGGCGGCGAGGTTGGAGCGGATCTCGCCATCCTTGGGCAGGCGGTTGATCGCGCCGGCGGGCTTGCCGTCGATCAGCACGATGCGCTTGTCGCCCTTCGACACGTCGGGCAGGAAGGCCTGGACCATGAAGGGCTCGCGCCAGACCTGGCCGAACAGTTCGGTCAAGGCCGCCAGATTGGCGTCGTTGCGGCCGACATGGAAGACGGCCGAGCCGGCATTGCCATAGAGCGGCTTGACGACCACCTCGCCATGTTCGGCGTGGAAGGCGCGGGCATCCTCCAGCCGGCGGGTGACGAGCGTGGGCGGCATGAAGCGCGCATAATCGAGCACGAACAGCTTTTCGGGCGCGTTGCGGACGGAGGCCGGATCGTTCACCACCAAAGTCTCGCCCTGAATGCGTTCGAGCAGATGGGTGGCGGTGATGTAGGCGAGGTCGAAGGGCGGATCCTGGCGCATCAGCACCACATCCGCATCCGCCGCGAGATCGAGCGTCGTCCACTCGCCGAACGTCACATGATCGCCCGCGACGCGGCGGACGGTGACAGGGCGGGCGGGCGCGGTGAGGCGGCCGTCGCGATAGCTCAGGTCGCCTGCCGCATAATGCCATAGCCGATGGCCGCGCGCCTGGGCGGCGAGCATGATCGCGAAGGTCGAATCCCCCGCAATGTTGATCGTTTCCAGCGGATCCATCTGGACCGCGACCTTGAGCGTCATTCGCGTTCGGTCCTCATTTTCCGAAAGTGGAAGCTGCGTAGAGCAGCGCCGGGCGCTTGTCACCCGTGCCACACGTTCGGGAGATGATGGGGCAGGCGGCGGGGGGCGAGGAGGATGACGTCGATGCGGATCGTGTCGGCCGCGCGGGCATAGCGGGGCGCGAGCAGGTTCGCGGCGGCGGCGACGCGGGCGAGGCGATGGCGGTCGATGGCGAGCGCGAGATCGGCTTCGGTCGCGCGGGCCTTCACCTCGATAAAGGCGAGCGTTCGCCCACGCCGGGCGACGAGATCGACCTCGCCGACGGGCGTGCGGATGCGTGTGGCCAGGATGCGCCAGCCATGGAGGCGGAGCCACCATGCGGCGAGCGTCTCGGCGGCGCGGCCACGGCGCTCGGCGCGATGGCGTCGCGCCTTGCCATGGGGCGTCACTCCTCCTCCTTCATCGCCAGCGCGCGGGCATAGAGATCGCGCTTGTTGAGGCCGGTGGCCTTGGCGACTTCGCCTGCGGCCTTGGCGGCGGGGAGGCGGGCGAGCGCATCGCGCAGCGCCGCGTCCACCGCATCGGCTTCGGGCGGAGGGGCCTCGCCGGGGGGCGCCACGACGATTACGATCTCGCCCTTGGGCGGGGCATCGGCATAGCGCGCGGCGAGCGTGGAGAGGGGGGCGGTGATGGTTTCCTCGAACGTCTTGCTGATCTCGCGCGCGACGGCGGCGTCGCGGTCGCCCAGGCCGGCCGTCAGCGCTGAGAGGGTGGCGGCGAGGCGCGGACCGGATTCGTAGAGGATCAAGGTCGCGCGGACGGAGGCGATCTCGGCGATCGTATCGGCGCGGGCCTTCTCCTTCGCGGGCAGGAAGCCGAGGAAGAAGAAGCGGTCGGTGGGCAGGCCCGCGAGCGTCAGCGCGGCGATGGCGGCGCAGGGGCCGGGTATCGTCGTTACCATATGGCCGGCGGCGCGTGCGTCGCGCACCAGCTTGAAGCCGGGATCGGAGACGAGTGGGGTGCCGGCATCCGAAACGAGCGCGATCGCCTCGCTCCCCATGCGCGCGACGAGGCCGGGGCGGACGCGATCGGCATTATGATCGTGATAGGGCAGCATCGGCCGCTTCACGCCGATATGGTGGAGCAGCCGCGCCGTCACCCGGCTGTCCTCCACCGCGATCGCATCCGCGCGCGCGAGGATGGCGGCCGCGCGAGGGGAAAGATCGGACAAGTTGCCGATCGGCGTCGCGACGATGTACAGGCCGGGCGACAGGGGTTCGTCGGAAGGCTCGGTTGCGGGCTCGTTCATAGGATGTGCGTAATGGCAGAGGCTTATAGTCCCCCGCAACCTGGCCGCTGGTTCGCGCGGCTCGCAGCGCTGGCATTTGCCGCGACGCTGTCGGCCTGCGCCGGGATCGTGCCGCGCCCCGCGCCGCCCGTCACGCCGCCGCCGGTCACCAGGCCTACCGAGCCCGGCGCGCTGCCCGAGGATCAGCAGCGCCATCGCGTCGCCTTGCTCGTGCCCTTGAGCGGGGCCAATGCGAATGTGGGGCAGTCGATCGCCAATGCCGCCAATCTGGCGCTGACGGACACGGGCGGGCGGCGCATCCGCATCACCACCTATGACACCGCGGCCGGCGCCGCCGCCGCCGCGCAGAAGGCGATCGCGGAGGGCAACCGACTGTTCCTCGGCCCGCTGCTCGCCGCCGATGTGCGTGCCGTCTCCGGCGTGGCGCGCGCGGCGGGGGTGCCCGTCATCTCCTTTTCCAACGATGCGAGCGTGGCGGGGAACGGCACCTATCTGCTCGGCTTCTCGCCTGCCCAGTCGATCGATCGGGTGGTGCGCTATGCCCATTCGCAGGGCATGACGCGTTTCGCCGGGCTGATGCCCTCGGGGCTTTACGGGCGCAATGCCTCGAACATGCTGATCAAGGCGGCGGAGGCGGCGGGCGGCAGCGTCGTTTCGATGAAAAATTATGATCGCAGCGCCCAATCCCTGACCGCGGCCGTGGCGGCGCTGGGCAAAGAGCAGGGCTATGATGCGATCATGATCGCCGACAGCGGGCGGATCGCGATCCAGGCGGCGCCGCTGATCCGCAAGGGCGGCAATCCGCAGGCGAGGATCCTCGGCACCGAATTGTGGAATGCCGAGCCCGCGCTCAACAATGCGGCGGTGCTTTCGGGCGCCTGGTTCGCGAGCGTGCCGGACGGGATGTTCGACCAGCTCGCCACCAAATATCGCGCGCGTTTCGGCAAGGCGCCCTTCCGGCTGGCGAGCCTGGGCTATGATTCGGTGCTGCTGGCGGTTCGCATCGCCGGCAACTGGAGGGTGGGCGATTCTTTCCCCATAACGCGACTGTCCGATCCGGACGGGTTCGCGGGGGTGGACGGTGCCTTCCGCTTCGGCCCCGACGGGATCGCCCAGCGCACGCTCGAAGTGCATCAGCTCGGGCCGGGCGGAGGGACGGTCGTCTCGCCCGCGCCCCGGGGGTTTGGGGGATGAGCGCGGGACGGCGCTGGACCGGCACCGGCCTGCATTGAACCACCGCGCTCGGGGTAGGCGTGGTCGGGTGGAACCTTAGTCGCTCGCCGCCACCACGTCGCCGAGGATGGCGTCGAGGAGGAGCATGCCGGGGGCGAGGATGCGGAGTTGCGATCCTTCGCGTGCGACCAGCCCCATCTTCGCGAGGCGGGTGATGGCGGCCTCGTCCACCAGCCGATCCGGCGCCATGCCGGTGCGCCGCGCGATGCGCGCGAGATCGACGCCTTCCTCGAGCCGGAGGCCCATCAGCAGCGCCTCGATCGCGCGCGTGGCGGGGGCGAGATCCTCCTCGCTTTCGAGCCCATGGCCGGTGGCATCGACGCGGGCGAGCCAGTTTTCGGGCTTCTTGCGGCGGACCGTCGCCGTGCCGCCGCGACGGCCATGCGCGCCGGGGCCGATGCCGAGATAGTCGCGATAGCGCCAGTAAGCGAGATTGTGGCGGCTCTCCTCGCCGGGGCGGGCATGGTTGGAGATTTCATAAGCGGGGAGGCCCGCGGCGGCGGTGATCGCGCGGGTCGCCTCGAACAGGCGCGCGGCATCGTCCGGATCGACCGGCGGCAGCTTGCCTTGTGCGGCGAGCGTGGCGAAGCGCGTGCCGGGCTCGATGGTGAGCTGGTAAAGCGAGAGGTGGCCCGTGCCGAAGGAAAGTGCGCGGGCGAGCTCCGCTTCCCACGCCGCGTCCGACTGGCCGGGGCGGGCATAGATCAGGTCGAAGCTGACGCGATCGAAGCTGCGCTGCGCCGTATCGAGCGCGGCGAGCCCTTCGGCGACGTCATGCGCGCGGCCGAGGAAGTGGAGCGCCTCGTCGTCCAGCGCCTGGAGGCCGAGCGAGACGCGGTTGACGCCCGCGGCCGCGAGATCGGCGAAGCGCGCCGCCTCGACCGAGGAGGGGTTCGCCTCCAGCGTGATCTCGATGCCGGGTGCGAAGCCCCAATGGCGCTCGGCGGCGTCGAGCAGCGCGGCGACCGTTTCGGGCGGCATCAGCGAGGGCGTGCCGCCGCCGAAGAAGATCGAGCTTAGC
This sequence comes from Sphingomonas oleivorans, assembly GCF_003050615.1. Classification (GTDB taxonomy): domain Bacteria; phylum Pseudomonadota; class Alphaproteobacteria; order Sphingomonadales; family Sphingomonadaceae; genus Sphingomonas_H; species Sphingomonas_H oleivorans. The sequence goes on from NZ_NWBU01000018.1 coordinate 25,247, forward strand.
GGGCGGCCGGGCGTGAGCGCGGCTTCATGTGCGAGATCGGCGAGCAGCGCCACACGCCAGCGATGCTGGTCGACGCTGTCGCGGACATGGCTGTTGAAATCGCAATAAGGGCATTTGGAGACGCAGAAGGGCCAGTGGATGTAGAGGGCAAGGCCCTCTACATCCACCGCATCATCGAAATCCCGTTTCAGCGTCACCGGACGTCTCCAGGGGGCTCCGCTCAGAAGACCGCCGCGACGAGCTTGCGGAAGGCGTCCGCACGGTGGCTCATGCCATGCTTGGCGTCCGCTTCCATCTCGCCGAAGGTCTGCTGATGACCGAGTGGCTGGAACATCGGATCATAGCCGAAGCCCTTGTCCCCGCGCGGCGGCCAGACGAGCGTGCCGTCCACCCGGCCCTCGAACGTCTCGACATGGCCGTCGGGCCAGCAGAGCGAGAGCGCGCAGACGAAATGCGCGTCGCGCCCCGCATCGGGGCCGGCCTCCTCCACATGCTGATTGACGAGGCGCATGGCGAAGGCGAAATCCTTGGCTTCGCCCGCCCAGCGCGCGGAATAGATGCCGGGATCGCCCCTCAGCGCATCGACGCACAGGCCGCTATCGTCGGCGAGCGCGACGAAGCCCGAAAGATCGGCCGCGGCGCGCGCCTTGAGCTCGGCATTGGCGGTGAAGCTGGTGCCGGTCTCCTCCGGCTCGGGCAGGCCGAGCGAGCCGGCCGAGACGGGCTCTATGCCATAAGGCGCGAGCAGCGCGCGTATCTCGCGCACCTTGCCCTCATTATGGCTGGCGATGACCAGCTTTCCCGGTGCGAGCTTGCGATGCGGGATGGCGGGCGGCTCGTCGTCGATCACCATGCTCATCGGCCGGTCGCCCGACGCTGCGCGGCGAAGATCTCGCTACAGCCCATCCGCGCGAGGCGGAGCAGGCGGAGCAGCGCTTCCTCATCATAGGTGGCGCCTTCGGCGGTCGCCTGCGCCTCGGCGATATTGCCATTGTCGAGCAGCACGAAATTGGCGTCGGCATGGGCATTCGAATCCTCGATATAATCGAGGTCGAGCACGGGCGTGCCTTCATGGATGCCGCAGGAGACCGCCGCGACCTGCGCGGTGATGGGATCTTCCGTCAGCAGGCCCTGGCTGATGAGCCCATCGATCGCGAGGCGGAGCGCCACCCAGGCGCCCGAGATGGAGGCGGTGCGCGTGCCGCCATCGGCCTGGATCACGTCGCAATCGAGCGTGATCTGCCGCTCGCCAAGCTTTTCGAGATCGACCACGGCGCGCAACGAACGGCCGATCAGCCGCTGGATTTCCTGCGTGCGGCCGGATTGCTTGCCCTTGGCGGCCTCGCGGCTGCCGCGCGTATGGGTGGCACGCGGCAGCATGCCATATTCGGCGGTGATCCAGCCCTGGCCCTTGCCGCGCAGGAAGGGGGGAACGCGCTCCTCGACCGAGGCGGTGACGAGCACCTTGGTGTCGCCGAAGCCGATCAGGCAGGAGCCTTCGGCATGGCGGGTATAGCCGGTTTCCAGGGTGATCGCCCGCATCTGATCGGGGGCGCGGCCGGACGGGCGCATTCATCTTCCTTTCGGGGGTGTTTGGCAGGAGCGCCGTTTAGCGGGCGGGACGGCGCCGTGCCAGCCCCCTGGACCGACTTCCGTCCGGATTGCGGCATCGTGCCGATGAATCACCATGCTCGTCGACAACGCCGCGCTCAGGCTCGGGCGGGGCGGGGTGCGTTCTGTCGGGTGAAAGACGCTAGGGGCTTGCGATTGAGGCGGGCTTGGGGCTTCACTACATTCCACCCATGACGACGCCGCCCATCACCGAGCTATCCACCCGCGCGCGCGACGTGTTCCGCGTCGTCGTCGAAAGCTATCTCGGCACGGGCGCGCCGGTGGGATCGCGCACCATATCGAAGCTTGCGGGGCTGAACCTCTCGCCCGCATCGATCCGCAACGTGATGCAGGATCTGGAGGAGCTGGGCCTATTGGAAGCGCCGCATACCTCGGCCGGGCGGATGCCGACCGAGACGGGGCTGCGCCTGTTCGTCGACGGGATGATGCAGGCGGCCGAGCCTTCGCCCGAGGAACGTGCGCAGATCGAGGCGCGCGCGCGGCGCGGCGGGCCGGTGGAGGAGGCGCTGGCGGCGACTTCGGCGGCGCTGTCCGGCCTTTCGGCCTGTGCGGGGATCGTGCTGGTGCCGCGGCGTGAGCCGGTGCTGCGCCAATTTTCCTTCGTGCCGCTGTCGCAGCATCAGGCGGTGGCGGTGCTCGTCGGGAGCGACGGCACGGTGGAGAATCGGGTGGTCGACCTGCCGCCCGAAATGCCCGTATCCGCGCTGATCGAGGCGACCAATTTCATGAATGAGCGGCTTTCGGGCCTGACGCTCGCCCAGGCGCAGATCAGGCTGCGCGACGAGATCGGGCGGGGCAGGGCGGCGCTGGATGCCGCCGCGCAGGATCTGATCGCGCGCGGCCTCGCCATATGGTCGCAGGACGGGGCGCAGCGCCCGGTGCTGATCGTGCGCGGGGCGGCCAATCTGATCGACCAGTCGGCCGCCGCCGATCTCGAACGGGTGCGCCAGCTGCTCGACGAGATAGAGGGCAAGGAGGAAATTGCCCGCCTGCTCGACAGCGCGCGCGCGGGCCGCGGCATGAAGATATTCATCGGATCGGAAAACAAGCTGTTCTCCTTGTCCGGTTCCTCGGTTATCGCCGCGCCCTATCATGGCAGCGACGGGCGCGTTGTGGGGGTAGTCGGCGTAATCGGCCCGACCCGGTTGAACTATGCGCGCGTGGTCCCCATGGTGGATTTCACCGCACAGGCACTTACCAGGTTGATGGCATGAACGACGACACGAACAAGACCGAGCAGTCCGACGAGAATCTTCGCGCGGAAACCGCCGAGGCCGCGCCCGAAGTGGCTGAGCAGGACCGGGTGGCGGAGCTGGAGGCGGAGATAGCCGAGCTCAGGAACAAGGCGCTCTACGCCCAGGCGGAGACGCAGAATGTCCGCCGCAGGCTGGAAAAGGACGCGGCCGACGCCAAGGCCTATGCCGCGACCAATTTCGCGCGCGACATCCTCTCCGTCGCGGACAATCTCGGCCGTGCGCTCTCCGCCATTCCGGCCGCCGTGCGCGAGGATGAGGCGCTGAAGCCGCTCATCACGGGGCTGGAGATGACGGCCAAGGAGCTGGAGACGGTGTTCCAGCGCAACGGCATCACCCGGATCGAATCGGTCGGCGCCAAGCTCGACCCGAACAGGCATCAGGCGATGATCGAGCTGCCGAGCGACCAGGAGCCCGGCACGGTCGTGCAGGAAATGCAGCCCGGCTATATGATCAAGGATCGCCTGCTGCGCCCCGCGCTGGTGGGCGTGGCCAAGGCGGCGCCGAAGGTCGACGTCGAGGCGTGAGGAGCGAGGCCCCCTTCCGATGGTGGGAGGGGGCGCGTTCGGAAGGTGACGGCGTTGCTGATCCGGTCGGGCGCATGTAGCGGCTAGCGACGATCTTGCCGCATCACCCGCATTTCAGCCATTCTGGACATCATCTGCTCGCATCCGCGAGCCATCTCCGACATCTGGCGGAGCATTTCCGGATTGTTCATCATCGGGCTCTGACCCATCATCGGGCTCTGACCCATCATTGGGCTCTGTCCCATCATCGGGCCCATCTGACCCGGAATTTGTTGTTCGGCGTTCGGGGCCTGCCGAGGGGGCTGGGCATCGCTGGCGGTCGATATCAGGCCGAGCGTCAAAATAGCACTCAGCGCCGCTGCCTTCGCCTGCTGGATCATGGTCGTTCTCCTTCGCGAGACCAACGATTGATGGACGGCTTGGCTCCTGGAGAGTGGAGAGCGATGGCCGATCATGAGTGGGCGGACATATCGGCCCCGTCCCTTTGCTTTCCACGCGCATTGGACATTCACGCTGCCCTGAACGGCAGGATACTCTCATATTGCGCCAGCGCCGGCGCGCCGGGCACTCTTACGCCTCGCCTCAGCAGGAAGGCGTGGCGCACGATTTCCGCCTGCTGCTCGATGCCGTAGCGCTCCAGCCTCCAGCCAGGCTTGAGGGCATAGCTGTATCGGCAGAAGGGATGCCGCGCGACGGGCAGATAGATGCCTTTCTGATGCTGCCAGACATGCGTCATCTCATGGATGAACAGGCCCTGCATATCGCGGTTGGCGGCAGCGAAATCCTCGCACCAGAGATGGCCCAGCGGATGGAACCAAAGATGGCCGTCGGGCGACATGGCGACGCCCCTGGACTGGAAGGGCCACCATTTGCGGCGGTTGACGCGCACCGGATCATAATCGATCGCCGCGCCGAACATCGATGCGGCCAAGCGCCGCTCGGCCTCCGTCAGCGGGCGGGTGGCGTCAGTGGCCTTCATGTCCGACGGGCGCCTCGTCGCCCGCGGCAACCGTCCTCGCTTCGACCTCGACCGCCTTGCCGCTGGCGAAGCGGAAATTCATCGGGATCGCCGTGCCGGGCCTGATCGCCTTGTCGATGCCGAACAGCATCGCATGATTGCCGCCCGGCGCGAATTCGACCGTCCCGCCGGCGGCTATGTCCACGCCTTCGATCGGCCGCATCGTCGTCATGCCATCCTTCGCTCCGCCCGCATGCAGCTCGATCCGCTCGACGACCGCGCTCTGGATTCCGGTCAGCCGGTCGGCGGCGGAACCGCCTTTCAGCGTGAAATAGGCTGCTGCCGGCCGCCCCGCCACCGCGGGCAGGCGCACCCAGGCGTCGCGGACGGCGAGCTGGCCCGCATCCTGGCGGCCGCATGCGCCCAGCGCCAGAGCCGAGAGCGTGGCGGCGAGGGCGAGCCGATGGGCAACATATTTCATTCCAGGAATCCTAGCCTGTCATTTCGGATTCGTCAGGGGTTCTTGCGGTCGCGTACATGGCCCTTATATCGCCCCCAGCAATTCGCCGCTTGTGGCTGATATCTGCCTCATTCTTCCGGGGGATATCGACGAGCGGTTCTAACGTGGGGAATTGGAAGGAATATCATGGCGAAGGTCATCGGGATCGATCTGGGCACCACCAATAGCTGCGTTGCGGTGATGGAAGGCGGCAAACCCAAGGTGATCGAAAATGCGGAAGGGGCGCGGACCACGCCGTCCATCGTCGCCTTCGCCAAGGATGGCGAACGCCTGATCGGCCAGCCGGCCAAGCGCCAGGCGGTGACCAATCCGGACAACACCATCTTCGCGGTGAAGCGCCTGATCGGCCGCCGCTTCGACGATCCGGTGACGAAGCGCGACACCGAGCTGGTGCCCTATCACATCGTGCGCGGCTCCAATGGCGACGCCTGGGTGAAGGCCGGCGGCGAGGATTATTCGCCCTCGCAGATTTCCGCCTTCATCCTGCAGAAGATGAAGGAAACCGCCGAATCCTATCTCGGCGAGACGGTCACCCAGGCGGTGATCACCGTTCCGGCCTATTTCAACGACGCCCAGCGCCAGGCGACCAAGGATGCCGGCAAGATCGCCGGTCTCGAGGTGCTGCGCATCATCAACGAGCCGACCGCGGCCGCGCTCGCTTATGGCCTCGACAAGGAGCATAACAAGACGATCGCCGTCTATGACCTTGGCGGCGGCACGTTCGACATCTCGATCCTCGAGATTGGCGACGGCGTGTTCGAGGTGAAGGCCACCAACGGCGACACCTTCCTCGGCGGCGAGGATTTCGACGCCAAGCTGGTCGAATATCTCGCGGCCGAGTTCAAGAAGGCCGAGGGCATCGACCTCACCAAGGATCGCCTCGCGCTCCAGCGCCTGAAGGAAGCCGCCGAAAAGGCGAAGATCGAGCTTTCCTCGACGCAGACCACCGAAGTGAACCTGCCCTTCATCACTGCCGACGCGACCGGACCGAAGCATCTGGTGAAGTCGATCTCGCGCGCCGATCTGGAGCGGCTGGTCGACGACCTCATCAAGCGGACGATGGAGCCGACCCGCAAGGCGCTGGCCGATGCCGGCCTCAAGGCCGATCAGGTCGACGAGGTGGTGCTCGTCGGCGGCATGACCCGCATGCCCAAGGTGCGCGACGCGGTTAAGAGCTTCTTCGGCAAGGAGCCGCACACCGGCGTCAACCCGGACGAGGTGGTCGCGATGGGCGCCGCCATCCAGGCGGGCGTGCTCCAGGGCGAAGTCAAGGACGTGCTGCTGCTCGACGTGACCCCGCTGTCGCTGGGCATCGAGACGCTGGGCGGCGTCTTCACCCGCATGATCGACCGCAACACGACGATCCCGACCAAGAAGTCGCAGACCTATTCGACCGCCGACGACAATCAGAATGCGGTGACGATCCGCGTCTTCCAGGGCGAGCGCGAAATGGCGGCGGACAACAAGCTGCTCGGCCAGTTCGACCTGATCGGCATTCCGCCGGCGCCGCGCGGCGTGCCGCAGATCGAGGTGACGTTCGACATCGACGCCAACGGCCTGGTCAATGTTTCCGCCAAGGACAAGGGCACCGGCAAGGAGCAGCAGATCAAGATCCAGGCGTCCGGTGGCCTTTCCGACGCGGATATCGATCAGATGGTGCGCGATGCCGAGCAGTTCGCCGAGGAGGACAAGAAGCGTCGCGCCGCGGCCGAGGCGAAGAATAATGCCGAAAGCCTGATCCACACCACCGAGGGCCAGATCAAGGAGCATGGCGACAAGATCGATGCCGCGCTGAAGTCCGAGATCGAAAGCGCCATCGCGGACGCCAAGTCGGCCGTCGAGAGCGGTGACGCCGATCGCATGACCGAGAAGAGCCAGGCGCTCGCCCAGGTCGCGATGAAGCTCGGCCAGGCGATCTACGAGAAGGAGCAGGCCGCGGCCGCCTCGCCGGGCGCCGAGGCGCCTGCGCAGGAGGATGTGGTCGACGCCGAATTCTCCGAGGTAGACGACGAGAAGAAGGCGTAACGGAGGGCACAGGCTTGCACTCGCCCCATCGTTCCCCCCGCTTGCGCGGGGGGCCATATGCGCGTCATCGGGTTCCAGGAACCAGTTGTCGCCGCATAGGGATTTCCGCCTTCGCGGGAAGGACGATGGGGACTATGCAGGGAAATAGCCGAGCCGGGGGGCTGAATGCTGGACGCTGATTATTACGAGCTGCTCGAGGTCGAGCGCGACGCGGACGAGAAGACGATCAAATCGTCCTATCGCCGGCTCGCGATGATATGCCATCCGGACCGCAATCCCGGCTGCAAGGATTCGGAAGCCCGGTTCAAGGCGATCAGCGAAGCCTATGACTGCCTGAAGGACCCGCAGAAGCGCGCCGCCTATGACCGTTTCGGCAAGGCTGCATTCGAAAATGGCGGGATGGGCGGCGGCCGCGGTGGCGGCGGCTTCGAAGGCTTTTCCGATATTTTCGACAATATCTTCGGCGAGTTCATGGGTGGCGGCCGGGGCCAGCGCGGCGGCGTGCAGCGCGGCGCGGACCTGCGCTACGATCTGGAAATCACGCTGGAAGATGCGTTCCACGGCAAGATGGCATCGATTCGCGTCGATGTCGCGGCGGCGTGCGACACCTGCCACGGATCGGGCGCCAAGGCGGGGACGGGTGCGCGCAGCTGCGGCACCTGCGCCGGCCATGGCAAGGTCCGCGCGCAGCAGGGCTTTTTCGTGGTCGAGCGGATGTGCCCGACCTGCCATGGGCGCGGCCAGGTAATCTCCGATCCGTGCGGCGCCTGCCATGGCGAGGGCCGGGTCGAAAAGGCCAAGACGCTGGAGGTGAACATCCCTGCCGGCGTGGACGAGGGCACGCGCATCCGCCTGTCCGGCGAGGGCGAAGCGGGCGCGCGCGGCGCGCCTTCGGGCGACCTCTATATCTTCATCCATGTCGCGGCGCACTCGATCTTCCAGCGCGAGGGCACGACCTTGTTCGCGCGCACGCCGATCAGCTTCACCACCGCGGCGCTGGGCGGTACGATCGAGGTGCCCGGGCTCGACAAGAGCCGGCACGAGATCCGCATTCCGGCGGGCATCCAGTCGGGCAAGCAATTGCGCCAGCGCGGCGCGGGCATGCCCGTGCTCAACGGACGCGGCGCGGGCGACATGGTGGTGCAGATCGAGGTCGAGACGCCGACCCGGCTTTCGGCGCGGCAGAAGGAGCTTCTGGAGGAGTTCCGCGCGACCGAGACGGGCGAGGAAAGCCCGCAATCGAGCGGCTTCTTCTCGCGGCTGAAGGCGATGTGGAGCGCGGAGTAACTTATTCCGTCATCCCTGCCTGCGCAGGGATGACGGCTTGATCGCTCGATTAAGCGCGGGCCGCATCGCGCTGAAAAATATCGAAATATCGGCGGAGTGAAGGGCGGTCCCCGCCCGGCAATGCCGGAGCGGGGCGCCGGACACGCATGCGTCAGATGGCGAGGATTACGCCGACCGCAAGCGCCTGGGCCGCGATCGCCAGCACCATGCTGGTCGCGGTTTCAAACGTCTTCATCTTCATTCTCCGAAAACCGGCTGCGCCGGACCGCACCATTTGTGCGACGAAGCGCATGTAATATTCTTACGCGGTTTCGCAATTAAAAAACTTGAGCGTTTAAATGCGTTTTTTGCACGCTGAGGGGGCAGGTCAGTCGCCGTCGCCGAAAAGCGGCCTGCCGAGATCGGCAAAGGCTTGTCCCAGCGCTTGCGCGCTGGCGAGTGCACCGAGGCAATTGCCAACGCCGAGCATCGCCGAAAGGCGACGATGCGCCGCCCGCGCATCCCGGTCCGCCATCGCCACCGCATCGATCAGCGCCGCTTCCGCCAAGGTCATGCGTGGGCAGCAGCAGGGCGCGACGAGGATCCGATGGGCTGCAATGCGCGAAAGCTCCGCCATCAGCGCGCGGACGAGTATGAGCGGCCGGCGAAAGCCCAGCCCGAAGGCGGCGATGCGGCGAATGGCGAACAGCAGCAGGCGGCGATCATCGTCGCGGGGCACGGGGCGGGGCAGCAGGCGCAGAACATCGCTGGCGTTCGAGGACATAAGATCATCTCCCTCTCATCGGCTGGAGGGATCAGATCATGTTTCGCTATTGCGAGTCAATCTCAATATTAGTCGGGTGGGGTCCCATTGTCCGCCAGCACCGTGCCGGCCAGATAGAGCGAGCCGAGGATCAGCACGACGGGTGGCTCGGCGCGATCGGCATGGCGCGCGATCATGGTCAGCGCTTCGGCCGGATTGGCTGCCACCGTGGCGGAAAGACCGGTGGCGCGCGCCGTCACGGCGAGCATCGCCGGACGATGATGCGCATGGCCGGGCACCGGCACGGCATGGACCGTGGCGCTGCGCCCGGCAAAGGGCTTGAACAGGCCCACCGGATCCTTGTTCTCCAACAGGCCGGCGATGATGTGGAAGGGCCGGCCGGCGGGGACATGCCCGCGAAAGAAATCGGCGATGGCACGCGCGGCGGCGGGATTATGGCCGCCATCGAGCCACAGTTCCGCCCCCGCCGGCAACAGATCGACCAGCGCGCCGCTCGTCAGATGCTGGAGCCGGGCGGGCCATTCCGCCCAGCCGAGCCCTGCGCGGATGGCGGAGACGGGTACGGTGACCGCGCGCTGATGCCGCAGCATCGCGATGGCGAGGCCGGCATTGGCCGCCTGATGCACGCCGGCGAGGCGCGGCAGCGGCAGATCGAGCTTGTCCTCGGCATCGCGATAATGAAGCCGCTGGCGATAGGCTGCGACATCCCAGGCGCCGCCCTTGGCGAGCCAGGGGGCGCCGACCTGCGATACCAGCTGGCCGATGCGCTGCGCCACGGCGGCGGGATAATGTTGCGTGACGAGCGGCACGCCCGGCTTGGCGATGCCGGCCTTTTCGGCGGCGATATCCTCGAGCCGATCGCCGAGAAAGGCCTGATGGTCGAGCCCGAGCTGGGCGATGCCGCAAACAACCGGGGCGGGGATGATGTTGGTCGCATCCAGCCGGCCGCCCAGGCCCACCTCGATCACGCAGGCATTGGCGGGCACGCGTGTGAAGGCGAGGAAGGCGGCGGCGGTCGTCACTTCGAAGAAGCTGGCGCCGATATCCGCGCCCGCATCGAGCACCTCCTCGAGCAGTTGGGCGAGCATCTCATCCTCGATCAGCCGGCCGGCGAGGCGGATACGCTCGTTGAAGCGGACGAGATGCGGGCTGGTATAGACATGGACGTGCAGCCCCGCCGCCTCCATCGCGGCGCGCAGATAGGCGCAGGTCGATCCCTTCCCATTGGTGCCCGCGACATGGAAGACGGGCGGCAGATCATTTTGCGGATTGCCCAGCCGGTCGAGCAGACGCGCGATCCGGTCCAGCCCCAATATGTCCGCGCCCGGCGAGAGCGTGGCCAGCCGATCGAGCTGGCGCTGGACGGCGGGATCGGCGGATACGGCATGATCGGGCATGCCCCTTTATAGGAAGAAGAAACTCTTCTCCCAAGCCTCTCCCGCATGGGGAGAGGCCGAAGAGGCGCGATCAGGCCGCCTGCCTGCCGGGGCAGAGATAGGAGATCAGCCTGGCCAGCTCGCGGCGCAGATCATGGCGATGGACGACCATGTCGAGCATGCCATGTTCCAGCAGATATTCGGCGCGCTGAAAGCCTTCGGGCAGCTTCTCGCGGATGGTCGATTCGATCACGCGCTGGCCCGCAAAGCCGATCAGCGCGCCCGGCTCGGCAATCTGCACATCGCCCAGCATCGCATAGGATGCGGTGACGCCGCCGGTGGTGGGATCGGTCATCACCACGATATAGGGCAGGCCCGCCTCGCGCAGCTTGGCGATGGCGACGGTCGTGCGGGGCATCTGCATGAGGGACAATATGCCCTCCTGCATCCGCGCGCCACCAGCCGCGGTGAAGATGATGTAAGGGCAGCGGTCGGCGATCGCGGCCTCGATGCCGGCGACGAAGGCGGCACCCACGCCCAGGCCCATCGATCCACCCATGAAGGCGAAATCCTGCACGCCGATAACGGCCTTGAAGCCCTCGATCGTGCCGCGTGCATTAATCAGCGCGTCATTCTCGCCCGTCTTGGCGCGTGCGGCCTTGATCCGATCGGCATATTTTTTGGAGTCGCGGAATTTGAGCGGGTCCTCGCGCACTTGCGGCGTGGGCAGCAGCACATGGACGCCATTGTCGAACAGGTCGTTGAAGCGCGCGTCTGGCCCGATCCGCCCATGATGCTGGCATTTCGGGCAGACCGACTGATTGTCCTCATATTCCTTGGTGAAGACCATCGCCCCACAGGCCGGGCATTTGTGCCAGAGATTGTCGGGGGTTTCGCGCTTGGCGATGAAGGGGATGCTCTGACGCACCCGGTTGAGCCAGCTCATGCTGCTTTCTCCTGCCGCGCCGTACGAATGGCGGCGGCCAAATCCTTGACGATATTGCGAACCGCGGCGGCCGGATCGTTGCCGGACGCGGCCGCGCGGGCGATCTCGTCGACGATCGCGGAGCCGACGACCACGCCATCCGCGACACGGGCGATCGCGGCGGCCTGGTCGGGCGTGCGCACGCCGAAGCCGACCGCCACGGGCAGGTCGGTTGCCGCCTTCAGCTTGGCGACGGCGGCCTCGATGCTGGTCTGCGCCGCCTGCTGCTTGCCGGTAATGCCCGCCACCGAGACATAATAAAGGAAGCCGCCTGCGCCTTCCAGCACGGCGGGCAGGCGGGCGGCGTCGGTGGTGGGCGTGGCGAGGCGAACGAAATCGATTCCCGCCGCACGCAGCGCGGGCCCGAGCGCCTCATCCTCCTCGCTCGGTATGTCGACGCAGATCACGCCGTCGACGCCGGCGCGGGCCGCGGCATCGGCGAACCATGCGGGGCCGCGACGCACCATCGGATTGGCATAGCCCATCAGCACGATCGGGAAATCGGGATGACGCGTCCGGAAATCCGCCACGATTTCCAGCAGCTTGGCCGTCGTCGTTCCTGCGCCAAGCGAACGGATGTTGGCGAGCTGGATCGCCGGGCCGTCCGCCATCGGATCGGTGAAGGGCATGCCGAGCTCGATCACGTCCGCGCCGCCTTCGACCAAGGCGTCGAGGATGGCGGGCGTGGCGGCGGGATCGGGATCGCCGCCCGTGACGAAGGCGACGAGCGCCGCGCGGTTCGCATCGGCCAAGTGCGCGAAAGTGGTGGCGAGGCGGCTCATATCGCCACCCCCAGCGCCTGCGCGACCGTGAAGATATCCTTGTCGCCGCGTCCGCTCAGATTGACGATGATGATCTGATCCTGTCGCATTTCCCGTGCCTTGCGACCGACGGCTGCCAATGCGTGCGAAGGCTCCAGCGCGGGGATGATGCCTTCGGTGCGGCACAGCAGCTGGAAGGCGTCGAGCGCCTCCGCGTCCGTCGCGGACTCATAGGTGACGCGGCCGATATCGTGCAGCCAGCTATGTTCCGGGCCGATGCCGGGATAATCGAGCCCCGCCGAGATGGAATGGGCTTCGGCGATCTGGCCGTCCTCGTCCTGGAGCAGGAAGGTACGGTTGCCATGGAGCACGCCCGGCTGGCCCCCGGTGAGCGAGGCGGCATGCTCGGTCGTGTCGAGCCCCTTGCCGGCGGCCTCGATGCCGAGCATTGCCACGTCCGGATCGTCGAGGAAGGGATGGAACAGGCCGATCGCGTTCGATCCGCCGCCGATCGCGGCAATCAGCAGATCGGGCAGGCGGCCTTCGGCGGCGAGGATGTTCGCGCGCACCTCGCGCCCGATCACCGACTGGAAATCGCGCACCAGCTCCGGATAGGGATGCGGGCCCGCGGCGGTGCCGATGATGTAGAAAGTGTCATGGACGTTGGCGACCCAGTCGCGCAGCGCCTCGTTCATCGCATCCTTGAGCGTCTTCGCGCCCGATTCGACGCTGCGCACCTCCGCGCCCAGCAGCTTCATGCGGAAGACATTGGGTTGCTGCCGCTCGATATCGCGCGCGCCCATATAGATGACGCAGGGCAGGCCGAAGCGCGCGGCGACGGTGGCGGTGGCGACGCCATGCTGGCCCGCGCCCGTCTCCGCGATGATCCGCGTCTTGCCCATGCGGCGGGCGAGCAGGATCTGGCCGATGCAATTGTTGATCTTGTGCGCGCCGGTATGGTTCAGATCCTCGCGCGTCAGATAGATTTTGGCGCCCATGCCCGGGGGCGCATCGGCACGCACCGTCTCGGTCAGCCGCTCCGCATAATATAGCGGGTTGGGCCGGCCGACATATTGGCGCAGCAGATATTCGAATTCGCGCGCGAAAGCGGGATCCGCCTTGGCCGCGCGATATTCGCGCTCGAGATCGAGGATCAGCGGCATCAGCGTCTCGGCGACGTAGCGGCCGCCGAACTGGCCGAAATGGCCCCGCGCATCGGGCTGCGAGCGGAAGGAGTTCGCGCCCCCGGGGAGGGAGGAAGGCTGGTTCATATACGGGCGACCGATTGCAGGAAGGCGGCGATCTTGTCCACATCCTTGACGCCGGGTGCGTTTTCGACGCCCGAGGAGACGTCGACCAGGCGGGCGCCGGTGATGCCCGCCGCCTCCGCCACATTCCCGGCATCGAGCCCGCCGGACAGCGCCCAGGGCAAGGGATGGCGAAAGCCGTCGAGCAGCTTCCAGTCGAAGCGCAGGCCCATGCCGCCGGGCAGATCGGCGCCCTTGGGCGTCTTGGCGTCATAAAGGATGCGGTCCGCAGCCCCGCGATAGGAGGCGGCTGCGGCAAGATCGGCGCGGGTGCGTACGGGCACCGCCTTCCAGAGCTCCAGCCCGTGCCGCGCGCGGATCGCCGCGACGCGCTCGGGCGGTTCAGCCCCATGGAGCTGGATCGCGTCGAGTCCCGTGGCGACCGCCCGGTCGAGCAGCGCATCGTCCGGATCGACGAATACGCCTACCTTCATCACAGGATCGGGGGCGCCCGCGATCAGCGCCGCCGCCTGCTCGGGATGGAGGTTGCGCGGGCTTTTGGGGAAGAAGACGAAGCCGACATGGCTTGCCCCTCCTTTTATCGCGGCAGCGAGCGTATCGGCCGTGGAAAGGCCGCAAATCTTGGCGGTGAGTCGGGGCATGGGCCAGTCCTATACAGGCCGCGTCCCCCGGACGGGAGGCATATGCGCCGCCCGATCAGCGATAGCGGCTGTCCAGAAGCGCCACGGCGTGCCCGGCAAGCTCCATCAGCCACGCCCGCTGCGCTTCATCAACGCAATGCGGCCGGCTATCAAATACACAGAGCGCACCGAGCACGCCCTGCGTCGTGACGAGCGGCGCGCCTACATAGAATCGGATATAGGGCTCGTCCTGCACCACGGGATTGCCGCTGAAGCGCGGATCGCGGGTGGGATCGTCCACCACCGTCACCCGGTCGGGCGCGAGAATCACATGGCCGCAAAAGGATGTGGCGCGCGGCGTCTGCTCGACATCGAAACCCAGGCGGACGAACAGCCGCTGAATATCGCCGTCCAGGATCGACATGGCGGCGTTGGGCGTATCGAACAACAAGGCCGCGCTTTCGACGATCGCCTGGAGGTCGGGGTCCTTCCCGGCTTCCGCCAGCCGATAAGTCTCGACCGCCGCCTGTCGAGCGGCTTCGTTCGCGGGCCAGGGCGCGGGCGAGAAGAATTGGATCCGGTTCATGCAGAGACTCGCGTGCCCGCCGGATCGCCCTTGTCCAGATCGACATGGGCGACGCGCAGCGCATTCTTGCCGGCACGCTTGACCTCATACATCAGATTGTCGGCCATTTTGAGGAAGGTCGCCTCGCGATCCGCATTGCCATGTTCGACGACGAGCGCGCCCATGCTGCACGTAACCGGATAAGGGCAGGTTTCGAGGGATTGGCTGATATCGCGGTGCATTCGCTGCGCGGCGCTGTAGCCGTCGGCGACGCTCGGCACCGGCAGCAGCATGACGAATTCGTCGCCGCCGACCCGCGCCAGCACGTCGCGCGGGCGCATCGTCCGCATCGCGGCATCGGCGAAATCGATCAGCACGATGTCGCCCGCATCATGGCCATGCTGGTCGTTGACCTGCTTGAACCCGTCCAGATCGCTGTAGAGGAACACCAGCACGGGAAGCGCCCGACGCTCGGCGCCGAGCATGCGCCGGAGCTGATCGTGCAGCGCCTGCTTGGTGAGCGCGCCCGTCAGATCGTCGGTGCGCGCGCGGCGGCGCTCGGTCTCGTAGGAGCGGCGGAAGCCCGCGACGAGCATGACGAGCAGCATCAGGCCCAATAGCCGCATCAGGAAGTTCCAGCCCGCGGCGGAGACGGAAACCGCGGCGGCGGGCGACCAGGGGTCGCCCATGCCGTTGATCGCGCTCTGGATCAGCGCGCAGACCATGCCGGTCGCGAGCCCGACGCGGAAGCCGAACGACCAGGCGGCAATCGAAATGGGCAGGAAATAGAGCGCCACCATCGTGTAGGCGGGGCCCGAAGCCCAGTCGAGCAGTGCGATCAGGCCGAAGCTGACGGCGATATAAAGCTTGCTCTGCCGGGAGGAGAGGCCGCTCGCCCAGTCGATCAGCGCCTGCGGGACGTAGGCATGATGCGGGAAGATCGAGGAACTGCTGTTCATGCGGCCGTCTGCCATGGCTGGTCGATCATGATAGAACGAAATGGCACAAAGTCTAATGGATGAAACGATTCCCGCGCCACGGGGCGAAGCGCGGCGGCGGGCAGCGCGTCAGGCGTCGATCGCCTCCTCGTCGAGCTGGGCGGCATTGGCCTGGATGAAGGCGAAGCGATGCTCGGGATGCTTGCCCATCAGCCGCTCGACCAGATCGCGGGTCAGCGCGCGTTCCTCATATTCGGTGGGAAGCGTGATGCGGATCATCGTGCGCGTGTTGGGATCCATGGTGGTCTCGCGCAATTGCTGCGGGTTCATCTCGCCGAGCCCCTTGAAGCGGGCGACCTCGACCTTCTTGCCCTTGAGGATGGTACGCTCGATCTCGGCGCGATGCGCGTCGTCGCGCGCATAGACGCTCTTGTTGTTCGCGGTCAGCCGGTAGAGCGGCGGCTGGGCGAGATAGAGATGCCCGCGCCGGACGATATCGGGCATCTCCTGGAAGAAGAAGGTCATCAGCAGCGTCGCGATATGCGCGCCGTCGACGTCCGCATCGGTCATGATGACGATACGGTCATAGCGGAGCTGGGAGGCGTCGCAGCGTTCGCGCGTGCCGCAGCCGAGTGCCTGGATCAGATCGGCGATTTCCTGGTTCGCCAATATCTTGGCGCTGTTCGCTGAGGCGACGTTGAGGATCTTGCCGCGGATCGGGAGGATCGCCTGCGTCTTGCGGTCGCGCGCCTGCTTGGCCGATCCGCCGGCGCTGTCGCCTTCGACGATGAAAAGCTCGGTGCCGGCCGCATCGTCGTTCGCGCAGTCGGTGAGCTTGCCGGGCAGGCGCAGCTTGCGCGCGCTGGTCGCGGTCTTGCGCTTGACATCGCGCTCGGCCTTGCGGCGCAGCCGCTCGTCCATCCGGTCGAGCACGAAACCGAGCAGCGCGCGGCCGCGATCCATATTGTCCGACAGGAAATGATCGAAATGGTCGCGCACCGCATTTTCGACGAGGCGCGCGGCCTCGGGGCTGGTCAGCCGATCCTTGGTCTGGCTCTGAAACTGCGGATCGCGGATGAAGAGGGAGAGCATCAGCTCGGATCCCGTCATCACATCCTCGGGCGCTATGTCCTTCGCCTTCTTTTGCCCGACCAGATCGGCGAAGGCGCGGATGCCCTTCACCAGCGCGGCGCGCAGGCCCTGTTCATGCGTGCCGCCATCGGGCGTGGGGATGGTGTTGCAATAATAGCTGTAAGACCCTTCCGACCAGAGCGGCCAGGCGACCGCCCATTCGACCGAGCCCGCGGTGCCGGGAAATTCCTGCCGGCCGGAGAAGAATTCGGCGGTGGCGCACTCGCGCGCGGCAAGCTGCTCGCGCAGATGATCGGATAGGCCGCCGGGAAACTGGAAGCTCGCCTCGGCGGGCGTGTCGTCGCTGATGAGCGCGGGGTCGCAGCGCCAGCGGATTTCGACGCCGGCATAGAGATAGGCCTTGGACCGGGCGAGGCGGTGGAGCCGTGCCGGGCGGAAGCGCATCGCCTCGCCGAAAATCTCCGGATCGGGGGTGAAGGCAACGCTGGTGCCACGCCGATTGGGTGCGGCACCCAGCTTTTCAAGCTTCGAGGTGGGATGGCCTTTGGCAAAAGTCTGTCGATATAGCTCGCGGTTACGCGCCACTTCCACGATCGTGTCGGAGGAGAGCGCATTGACCACGCTGATGCCGACGCCATGGAGGCCGCCCGAGGTGGCATAGGCCTTGTCGCTGAACTTGCCGCCCGAATGGAGCGTGGTGAGGATCACCTCCAGCGCGGACTTGCCCGGAAATTTGGGATGGGCGTCGATCGGGATGCCGCGGCCATTGTCGGTGATGGTCAGGCGGTTGCCCGGCCCGAGCGCGACCTCGATCCGGCTGGCATGGCCGGCCACCGCCTCGTCCATCGCATTGTCCAGCACTTCGGCGGCGAGATGGTGGAAGGCGCGCTCGTCCGTGCCGCCAATATACATGCCCGGCCGGCGGCGAACCGGCTCGAGCCCTTCGAGCACCTCGATCGAGGAGGCGTCGTAATTGCTGCTGTCGGGCGTGGGCGCGGAAAAAAGATCGCTCATGACGATCGGTTATAACGGCGCGGACGGGAAAGGGGAGGGGCGGAGATGCAACAAGGCCGGACGCGTGCGGAGACGCGCCCGGCCGGCAGGCTCATGAGGCGGAGCGGATCAGCGGACGCGCGGGCCGCCGAAGGGCAGCGGCGGCGGCGGACGGCGATCGCGCCGGGGAAGCTGCGCCTGATAGGCGACCGAGCAATGTTCCAGGCAATAAGGGAAGCCGGGATTGATCGGATCGCCGCAGAAATGGAAATCGGGCTCGCCCGGATGGCCGATCGGCCATTTGCAGATGCGGTCCGAAAGTTCGAGCAGCGTCGTCTTGCCGGCCATGTCGGCGGACGGCTTGGCGGGGACGAGGCGGCGCGGCGGCGCGGGCGGGATGGGGAGCTGCTGCTCGCCCGGATTCTGGCGCTGGAAGCCGCCCGGACCGATCGAGCGGACTGCGGGTTGCGCTGGTTCGGCGGGTGCCGCCGCGACGGGCACGGGGCGCGGAGCAGGCTCCGGCGCGGGCCTGGGCGCTGGCGGGGCAGGCCGTTCCGCCTGAACGGGCGCAGGCGTGGGCGCAGGGGGTGGCGGCGCGGCCGGCTCGGCGGGAGCGGCCGGCGCCGCCTCGCCCGAGCGCACCGGGGAGGGGCGCGACTGCAGGCCCAGCCGGTGCGCCTTGCCGATCACGGCGTTGCGGCTCACCCCGCCCAGTTCCTCGGCGATCTGGCTCGCGGTATTGCCCGCCTCCCAGAGCTTCTTCAGTTGCTCGATCCGTTCGTCCGTCCAGGCCATTCCTGTCTCAGTCCTTGCCTTCTCGTCGTTGCGGCTTGCGGGCCGGGGCGGCAGCCGATAGGCGACAACCCATGACCGACCAGCCACATCAATTCGTGCGTACCGCCCCCGGCGAGCCGGTGATCCCGTTCGTCAACTGGGGGGGGATGCGAGCCCTCTATGTGAAGGAGGTGCGCCGTTTCTTCAAGGTGCAACTGCAGACCATATGGGCGCCGGCGCTGACGACATTGCTGTTCCTGCTGATCTTTTCGGTGGCGCTGGGCGGCGGCGGGCGGACGATCATGGGCCATCAGTTCGCCAATTTCGTGGCGCCGGGCCTGATCGTGATGGGCATGATGCAGAATGCCTTCGCCAATGCGAGCTTCTCGCTGCTGGTCGGCAAGATGCAGGGCACGATCGTCGATTATCTGATGCCGCCGCTGTCGACCGGCGAGCTGCTGGTGGGGCTGGTGGGGGCCGCGATGACGCGCGCCGTTCTGGTGGGGCTGGCGCTGTGGGTGGCGATGAGCTTCTGGCCGGGCGTGGACGTGCTGCCGCGCCATTTCTGGGCGGTCCTCTGGTTCGGCTTGATGGGGGCGGCGATGCTCTCCTTTCTGGGGCTGCTCACCTCGATCTGGGCGGACAAGTTCGATCATGCCGCCGCCGTCACCAATTTCGTGGTGCAGCCGCTGTCATTGCTCTCCGGCACCTTCTATTCGATCGAGAGCCTGCACGGCGTGTTCCGCGATCTCAGCCATCTGAACCCCTTCTTCTACGTCATATCGGGCTTTCGCTACGGCTTTCTCGGCACGAGCGACTCGCCGCTTGGCGTGGGCGCCGTCGCGCTGCTGGTGGTGAACATCCTGCTCGGCACGGCTTGCTATCAGCTGCTGGCCAAGGGCTGGAAGCTCAAGAACTGACAGGCGTCGCGCCTGATTGACGCGGTCCGGCCGGACCCCCTATATGCGCGCTCCGACAGGCGGCCGGGATGGCCGCCTTTTTGCGTTTCCGGAGTTGTTTCTACCTAGCGTTCGAGAAGGGAGCCGTTTCGATGACCATAACGCCGCTCATGCCCGTCTACCCGCGGTGTGACGTGCGTCCGGTGCGAGGCGAGGGGGCCTATCTGATCGGCGAGCGCGGGGAACGCTATCTCGATTTCGCCAGCGGCATCGCGGTCAATCTGCTCGGCCACGGCCATCCCGTGCTGGTGAAGGCGATCGCGGAGCAGGCCGCGACCTTGATGCATGTTTCCAACCTTTATGGCAGCCCGCAGGGCGAGAAGGTGGCGAAGCGGCTGGTCGACCTGACCTTCGCCGATACCGTCTTCTTCACCAATTCGGGCGCGGAAGCGGTGGAATGCGCGATCAAGACCGCGCGGCGCTACCATTATGTCAACGGTCAGCCCGAGCGGCACCGGATCATCAGCTTCGCCAACGCCTTCCACGGGCGGACGCTGGGCACCATCTCGGCCACCAACCAGCCCAAGATGCGCGACGGCTTCGAGCCGCTGTTGCCGGGTTTCGACGTGGTGCCGTTCAACGATCTGGCGGCGGCGGAAGCGGCGATCGGGCCGGACGCGGCGGGCTTCCTGATCGAGCCGATCCAGGGCGAGGGCGGCATCCTGCCCGCGACGCCGGAGTTTCTGACGGGCCTGCGCAAGCTGGCGGACGAGCATGGCATGCTGCTGATCCTCGACGAGGTGCAGTGCGGCTATGCGCGCACCGGCACCTTCTTCGCCTATGAGCAATATGGCATCACGCCGGATATCATGGCGGTGGCCAAGGGCATTGGCGGCGGCTTCCCGCTCGGCGCCTGCCTCGCCACCGAGGAAGCGGCCAAGGGCATGGTGATCGGCACGCATGGCTCCACCTATGGCGGCAATCCGCTCGCCATGGCGGCGGCCAATGCGGTGCTGGACGTGGTGGCGAACGACGAATTCCTCGCCAATGTCCGGCAGACGGGCGAACGGCTGCGCCAGGCGCTCGAACAGCTCCTCCCCAATCATGACCATCTGTTCGAAAGCGTGCGGGGCATGGGCCTGATGCTCGGCGTCAAGCTCAAGAGCGACAGCCGCGCCTTCGTGGCGCATCTGCGCGACAAGCATGGCCTGCTGACGGTGGCGGCGGGCGACAATGTCGTGCGCGTCCTGCCGCCGCTCAACATCGAAGAGAGCCATATCGCCGAATTTATCGAGAAGCTTTCCGCAGGGGCCCGGGACTATAGCCCGGCGGCGGCATGATGGTGCGGCATTTCCTGGACCTCGCCGATGCCGGCGGGGATGCGATGGCGGCGATGCTGAACGACGCGCTCGACCGCAAGGCGGCGCGGAAGGATTGGCCGAAGGGCCGGGCGGATGCGGACGCGCCGCTCGCCGGCCGCACGCTGGCGATGATCTTCGAGAAGAATTCGACGCGCACCCGCGTCTCCTTCGACATGGCGATGCGCCAGCTCGGCGGCACCACCATCGTGATGGATGCGGGATCGATGCAGCTCGGCCGCGGCGAGACGGTGGCCGATACGGCGCGCGTCCTGTCCCGCTTCGTCGATGCGATCATGATCCGCACCGACGATCATGCGAAGATCATCGAAATGGCGCGCCATGCGACCGTGCCGGTGATCAACGGGCTGACCGACCGCAGCCATCCCTGCCAGATCATGGCGGATCTGCTGACCGTGATCGAGCGGGGCAAGGCGCTGCCCGGATCGCGCTGGGCATGGCTCGGCGACGGCAATAATGTGCTCCATTCGATCATCGAGGCGGGCAGCCTGCTCGGCTTCGAGGTCGCGATCGGCTGTCCTGCGGGCTATGATCCCTCGATGGAGGTGATGGAGGCGGCGCTGAAGCGCGGCGCGAGCGTGACGATCGTGCGCGACGCGGCGCATGCGGCGGCGGACGCGGACGTGGTCGTCACCGACACCTGGATCTCGATGGGGCAGGAGCATGCCGAGGAGAAGCTCGCGGCGATGATGCCCTATCAGGTGACGCCGGAGATCATGGCCGCCGCCGCGCCGGACGCGACCTTCCTCCACTGCCTGCCCGCGCATCGTGGCGAGGAAGTGGTGGAGGCCGTGATCGACGGGCCGCAATCCGCCATCTGGGATGAGGCGGAAAACCGCCTTCACGCCCAGAAATCCGTGCTTCTCTGGTGCTTCGGGCTGATCGGCTGAAGGCGGGGCGCGGCAGGTCGTTTCGGTAAAGGCTGGACTCTCCCCGCTGTCGTTCCGACATGGGCGGGGAGAGTCCGGCCCTCGCCGGACTGCCGAAGGATATCGAATGAGCGATCTGGAACATAATGACGCCGTGGACGTGGCGCTCGGCTTCACCATTCCGGGCCGGCATGCGCGCGGCCGGCTGGTACGTATGGGGCCGGCGCTGGACGCGATCCTGTCCTCGCATGGCTATCCGCCCGCGATCGAGAAGGTGCTCGCCGAGGCGCTGGTGCTGACCGCGCTGTTCGGCACGCTGCTGAAGGATGCGAACGGTCAGCTGACGCTCCAGGCGCAGACCGAGGGCGGCGTGATCGACCTCCTGGTCTGCGATTATAAGGGCGGGCAGATGCGCGGCTATGTGCGTCACGATCCGGAGCGGCTGGCCGAGGCGCCGGTCGATCCCTCGCTCTTCGCGCTGTTCGGCAAGGGCTATCTGGCGATCACCTTCGACCAGGCAGTGTCGGGCGAGCGCTATCAGGGGATCGTGCCGTTGGAGGGCTCATCGCTCGCCGAGGCGGCGCAAAGCTATTTCGCGCAGTCCGAGCAGATACCCAGCCTGGTGCGTGTCGCCGTCGTCGACAATGGCGATGCCGGCCATGTCGCTGGCGGGATCATGATCCAGCATCTGCCCGAGGGCGAGGAGGGGCGCGAGCGGCTGCATACCAGGCTCGACCATCCCGAATGGGAGCATGTGGCGATACTCGGCCAGACGCTGACGCTCGATGAGATCACCGATCCGGAGCTGCCGCTGGAACAGGTCGTCTGGCGGCTGTTCAACGAGGAGAGCGAGGTGCGCGTGCTGCCCAAATCGCGCCTCGCCAAGGGCTGCCGCTGCAATGCCGAGCATGTCCGCAACGTGATCGCGCGCTTCCCGGCGGAGGAGCAGGCCGAGATGGCGGATGAGGACGGGCTGATCCATGTCGATTGCGAATTCTGCTCGCGGCGCTACTCGATCGCGATTGCGGAGCTTGCCGCCTGATCTTTGTTAAGCGCCGGTTTAGCATGGTTGTGCTAGCCAGTATGCGTGCCCAGCTTGGCACGCTTTCCTCCCTAGATCAGGGCCGGTATCGGCCGCACTGGGCCGCCTTATGGGCGGCCCCGTTTTTAGGAGGCTTGCCGCCTTATGGGCGGCCCGTTCTTAGGGGCTCGCCTGCGCCTTCTTCGCCTCCCGCTTTCAATTCGGGCCGAAATGGCATAGGCGCGCAGGCGCAATGTCTCATATCGTCACCAACGGCCGGAAGGCGGTCGTGCTGCTGTCGGGCGGGCTCGATTCGATGGTCGCGGCCGGCCTCGCGCGCGAGGCGGGCTATGGCCTGCTCGCGCTCACGATCAACTATAATCAGCGCCATGCCGTCGAGCTGGCGTCCGCCGCGCGCATTGCCGAGGCGCTGGGGGTGGAGCGGCACATCGTGCTGCCGCTCGACCTCACTCTGTTCGGCGGATCGGCGCTGACGTCCGACATGGCGGTCCCCAAGGAGGGCCTGACCCCCGGCATCCCGACCACCTATGTGCCTGCGCGCAACACCATCTTCCTCTCGCTCACTTTGGGCTTCGCCGAGGCGAGCGGCGCGCGCGATCTGTTCATCGGCGTCAATGCGCTCGATTATTCGGGCTATCCCGATTGCCGGCCCGAATTCATCGCCGCTTTCCAGGCCATGGCCGATCTCGCCACCAAGGCGGGGGTGGAGGGCAATGGCTTCACCGTTCACACGCCGCTCCAATATATGAGCAAGGCGGATATCGCGCGCGAGGCGGACCGGCTGGGGCTGGATGCGGGGATGAGCTGGTCCTGCTATGATCCGGCGGACGGGCTCCATTGCGGGCGCTGCGATAGCTGCCGGCTGCGTTCGCGGGGCTATAAGGAGGCTGGGCTTCCCGATCCGACGCGCTATGCGGTGCGGCCGGAGGAGGCGGCCTGATGGCCGGCTATGCCGTCAAGGAAATGTTCCTGACGTTGCAGGGCGAAGGATTGCAGATCGGGCGGCGCGCCGTCTTCCTGCGATTCGCCGGCTGCAATCTCTGGTCCGGCCGCGAGCAGGACCGGGCGACGGCGCAATGCACCTTCTGCGACACGGATTTCGTCGGCACGGACGGCGACAATGGCGGCCGCTATCCCGACGCCGCTGCGCTGGCGAAGAAGGCCGCCGCGCTGTGGGGCGAGCGGCTGGAGGACGAGGCGGGTCATGCGCTGATCGTGCTGACGGGGGGCGAGCCGCTGCTCCAGCTCGATGCGCCGCTGATCGATGCGCTGAAGGCGCGCGGCTTTCGCATCGCGATCGAGACCAACGGCACCATCGCGGCGCCCGAGGGGATCGACTGGATCTGCGTCAGCCCCAAAAGGGGCACGGAGATCGTCCAGCGCAGCGGCAATGAGCTGAAGATGGTCTGGCCGCAGCCGGGGCTCGATTTCAGGGCGATGGAAGCATGGAATTTCGACCATTTCCTCGTCCAGCCGATGGACGGCCCTGCGCTTCAAGCCACGCAGGAGGCGTGCATCGATTTCGTCCTGCGCCATCCGCGCTGGCGGCTCTCGATCCAGAGCCATAAGCTGATCGGCGTGCGCTGAAGGCTGGCCCAGCCCTTGGGGTTGTGGGCCGGAGCCTCAGGCGGCCGGCCGGCAGCGCTTCACCAGCCGGTTCTTCTTGTCCCAGCATGTGGGGTCGAGCGGCAGCAGGTTGGTCCGGGCGGCAAGCTCGCGATCGACGAAGAACAGGTCGCGCCGGGGGACCAGGCTGTTGCGGAACTCGCGCATGCGGGTGATGGCCGTCTCGTGGAACTTGCCCTTCGGCCGGGACAGGCCGTCGCGGCCGAGCTCGCCCGCCACTTCGCAGAAGCCGCGCTGGGCATGGAGCGTCGAGAAGCTGTTATAGGTCTTGGTGGTGTATTGATCGAGCGCCACCTGCCAGCCCTTGGGCGTGGTGCGCTTGAAATAGCCGGTGATCGCCCCATAGGCGTCGTTCAGCTCGCGCGCATGCTGGCTGAGCAGATTATTATAATTGCGCACCGTCATCAGCGCGGGCGCGAACTGGCATTGGAGCGCCGCGACATTGAGCCCGGCGCGCAGATTCCACAGCAGCCCCGCCTGCACCTCCTTGGGCGTCGCGCCCGGCATGGGGAGCGCTATTCCCGGCTCGTCGCCCCGTACGGGCGCGCCGGCGAAATTGGGCCGGGACCAGAAGAGATAGGCTGACGCCTGCTCCGCGAAACCAGCGGTCGCAACCCCGGCCAGCGCAATCAAACCCAGCAGGCGATGCGATCGAAACGCCATCAACGTACCTCCCCATATTGTCCTACCGAATAGTCTCCCGACGTGCCGAAGACAAAGAGAAAAAACCCTGATATCCTAGCAGGATGCGGTGGCCCGGGCAGGACATTCGCCGCAAGGAGCGGCGGATCGGGCGGAGGGCTTCCGACGGAATGGAAAAGGGCCGTCCGGTCGCCCGGACGGCCCTTCCTGTGTGGGGTGTTTTTCCCCGCGGAAAATCACATGGCGTTGGAGGCGTTGTCCATTTCGTCCATGTCATTGCCCATGTCGACGGCGGTCATGTCGTTCATGGAGCCTTCCATCGGCGCCATCGCGTTCATGTCGGTCATCGCCGTATTGTCCGTGGTGTTCGCGGTTTCGGGGGTGCCGCCGCACGCCGAAACCATCAGCGCCGCGCCGGCGACCAGAGAAACAGCCGTCAGCTTCTTGAAAAGGTCACGCATGTCCAGACTCCCTAGATATCGATTTGGACCGGGTTGTGGCCCTTATTTCCCAAATCACCATGGAACTTAGCAGAAAGCTCCAATGCCTCAAGAGTTCACCGCACTGCACAAAGAGCGTCCAGAAACGCGTTAAAATGTTGATATAGAACAGAATCCACGGCGGCCATGTCTTGCGTCCGGCCGAGCCGGGCGAGGCTGGTGACCGGATATTGAGAAAGGCCACAGGGTATAATTCCCGAAAAATGGCTCAGATCGGGATCGACGTTGAGCGCGAAGCCGTGGAGCGTCACCCATTTTCGCACGCGCACGCCGATCGCCCCGATCTTGGCCTCGCGGCCATCGGCCTCGTCCACCCAAATGCCGATCCGGCCCGGTGCCTGGCGCGCGGACACGCCGAGATCGGCGAGCGTATCGATCAGCCATTGTTCCAGCGAGGCGACGAAACGGCGCACGTCGCGCCCCCGCCGATCGAGATCGAGCAGCAGATAGCCGACGCGCTGGCCGGGGCCATGATAGGTGTACCGCCCGCCGCGCCCCGTGGGATAGACCGGGAAACGATCGGGCAGCAGCAGCTCCTCAGCCGCGGCGCTGGTGCCGGCGGTGTAGAGCGGCGGATGTTCGAGCAGCCAAACCAGCTCCGGCGCGCCTTCCTCGCGGATGGCAAGCGCGCGCGCCTCCATCGCGGCCAGCGCTTCGGGATAGGGGACGGGGGCGGGCGAGACGCGCCATTCGATTTCGTCTGCGGACATGAAGCGCGATGTGCGGCGGAGCGCAGGCGGTTGCAAGATGGGGGCGTTGCGTCCCGGCGCCGCCACGGGCAATAAGCCGCCTCGACAGGAGACGGTGAGTGGTAAGGCTTTCGATCGGAGACGCAATGCAATGGTCGCAGGCGTTCGCGAAGCGCGAATGGCGGCTGGTGCTGCCCGTCGCGCTGGCGTTCATCGGCCTGCCCGCCATGGTTTTCCAGCTCAGCATGCCGGCCGAGGCGATGCAGCCTGGTGCCGCAATGGCATTCCGGCCCTGGATGCTCTGGATCCTGCCGGTGATGCTGATCAACATCATAGGTGGCCTTGCGATCAGCGCGATGGCGCTGATTCCCAATATCAGCGTGGCCGAGGCGCTGCGCATCGCCGCCGCGCGGCTATGGGTGGTGCTGGCGGCGACGCTGCTGGCGGGCTTCGTCGCGATCGTGGCGATCAGCCTCGCCTCGCTGCTGGCGGCCTTTCTGGCGCTGATCTTCGGTGCGGCCCCGACGGCATTGTCGCCGCTGGTCACGCTGCTGATGTTCGGCGGGCTCAGCTATATCGTGGTGCGCCTGGTGCTGCTCACGCCGCTGGTGGTGGATCGGCCGCTGGGCCCGCTCGCGGCGCTGCGCGAAAGCTTCATGCTCGCCAAGGGGCATTTCTGGCGGCTGCTGGGAATGCTGCTGCTGATGATGATTGTGGCCATCCTGCTGCTGTTCGCGGTGCAGTCGGTGACGGGGCTGATCGCCTTCCTGCTTGGCCGGGGCCTCGGGGCCGGCCAACTCGGCATGGCGATCGTCGCCCTTTCGTCCGCACTGCTCAATGCCGTGATCAGCGCGGCCTTCTACATCATCCTCGCGGCGGTCTACCGTCAGCTCGCCGGATCGAGCAGCGGGATCTGAGGCGCGGTGTCGCGCGGCAGCAGGCCGATCAGGCGCGGATCGGGGAAGGTCTCGATCGCCCGATCATAAGGGGTGAAGCCCTGCGCGCGATAGAAGTTGAGCGCGGACGGATGATCGAGCGTGCAGGTATGCACCCAGACGCGCTCTATGCCCTTGCGCCAGGCCTGTGCCAGCGCATGGCCCATCAGCCAGCGGCCATGGCCCTGGCCGGCCAGTTCCGGCACCAGCCCGAAATAGGCAAGCTCGCACAGGCCTGGCTGGCGAAAGTCCAGCTCCAGCATGCCGAGCTCGATTCCCTGCCGGTCTACCACCACCGAAAGCTCGACCGCCGGATCGTCGAGAATGGCGGACAGGGTGGCGTCATCCATCGCCAGCCGCGAAAACCACAGCCAGGGCGCGCCGACCCGGCGGAACAATGCGCGATAGCGATCGAGCTTCGGCGCGAGCCAGCGCACGAGGCTGAGCGGCGAGGCGGGCAGGGCGCGCGGGCGCGGCGGGCTCGTCATTTCGAGCGAAGTGACGATCGTGGCGATCTCGCCGGCGGCTACGGGCTGAAGGGGCATGATCTGGCTGTTACCGTTCAAACGAGGCAGTGGGTGAAGGTCGGTGCGGCGATTGGCGACGGGGCTTTCATTCCCATGTCGCCACCGGAGGCAGGCTCATCAATATCGCATCGACATTGCCGCCGGTCTTGAGCCCGAACAGCGTGCCGCGATCATAGACGAGGTTGAATTCGGCATAGCGGCCGCGCCAGGCGAGCATCCGCGCCCGATCCGCCTCGGTCGCATGATCGTTCATCCGGCGGCGCACGATCTTCGGGAAAATATCCAGGAACGCCTCGCCGACCGCGCGGGTGAAGGCGAAATTGGCGGCGAAATCGCCCTCCAGATGATCGTAGAATATGCCGCCCACGCCGCGATGCACCTTGCGGTGGGGAATGTAGAAATAATCGTCCGCCCAGGCCTTGAAGCGCGGATAATGTTCGGGATCGTGCGCGTCGCAGGCGGCCTTCAGCGCGGCATGGAAATCGGCCGTGTCGCGATCATCGGGAATGGGCGGGTTGAGATCCGCCCCGCCGCCGAACCAGCGCTTCGTCGTCACCAGGAAGCGCGTGTTCATATGGACGGCGGGAACATGCGGATTGGCCATGTGCGCGACAAGGCTGATGCCGGTCGCGAAGAAATTGGGATCGCTTTCCGCGCCATGGATGGTGCGGGCGAAATCGGGCGAGAAGGCGCCATGGACGGTGGAGACGTTGACGCCCACTTTTTCGAACACGCGCCCCTTCATCACGGCGCGCACGCCCCCGCCGCCGCCTTCGGCCGCGCCATTATGGTCCTCGCGGTCCCAGGCGACATAGTCGAACCGCGCATCGCTGCCGGCATCATGCTCGATCGCCTCGAAGGCGGCGCAGATGCGCGTGCGCAGCGATTCGAACCATGTCCGTGCCGCCTGCTGTTCCTCGTCCAGCTCAAATATGGTCGAGCTCATGTCGGCCATCCTTCCGTCTGCCGTGTCGCTTCGCCGAGCGCGATGCCCGCCGCGACGGCAATATTCAAGGATCGCAATCCCTCCGCGATCGGAATGCGCACGGTGACGTCCGCCGCCTCATGGACGAAGCCGGGCACGCCGGCGCTTTCCGAGCCGAACAGGAGATGATCGTCGGCGTGGAACGCCATGTCGGGCAGCCGCGTCTCCCCCCGCGTCGTGAACAGGATGATGCGGCCCTGCCGCGCGGCGAGGAAGGCGGCCCAGTCGGCATGACGCGCCACCATCGCGGCCGCCGCATAATCCATGGCGGAACGACGCAGGGCGCGTTCGGAGAAGGGAAAACCGCATGGTTCGATTATGTCCGTGGCCACGCCGAAGCAGGCGCCGAGGCGCAGGATCGTGCCGACATTGCCGGCGATGTCGGGCTGATAAAGGGCAATTCGCATGAAAATCCTTGTGGGGCCGCGCGCTTCGCGGGCCTTTGGCAATGGCTTGCGCGTGCAAATTGCAGTTGGCAAATTCGCTGTTGCAAGGTTATTCACCGGACTAAACTGTCAGGGAACATGACGGATGCGTGATGCCGGGGGGATATGGGAGGGGACGCTCCGCCTTTCGGGTTCGCGTGGGGACACGGGTACCAGCCCAAGGGATGCGAGATGGCAACGCCTGATTATGTTGAAAATCCCACTCAGCAGCCGCCGCTGACCGGCCCGGCCGAGGAGGCCGGAGACGGGGTTCGTCGCCGCGACTTCATCAATATCGCCGCCTTGAGCTTCGCGGGCGTGGGCGCGGCCACGGTGCTGATCCCGCTCGTCAACCAGATGAACCCTTCGGCCGACGTGCTGGCGCTCGCCTCGATCGAGGTGGACCTGTCCAAGATCGCGCCCGGCCAGGCGATCAAGACGATGTGGCGTAAGCAGCCCGTCTTCATCCGCAACCTGACGCCGAAGGAGATAGGGGAGGCCAATGCCGTCCCGCTTTCCGCGCTGCGCGATCCGCAGACGCTGGCCGATCGCACCAAGGAAGGCCATATCAACTGGCTCATCACGCTGGGCGTCTGCACCCATCTCGGTTGCGTGCCGCTCGGCGCGGGCGAGGGCGAGGCCAAGGGTGATTTCGGTGGCTATTTCTGTCCCTGCCATGGATCGCATTACGATACGGCCGCGCGTGTCCGGAAGGGGCCGGCGCCGCTGAACCTTCAGGTTCCCGAATATGCCTTCAAATCCGACACCGTCGTGCAGATCGGCTGAGGTAGACAGAGATGAGCTTTCCCTGGGCTGAGCATTATGCGCCGAAACATCCGCTGACCAAGTGGATCGACAGCCGCCTGCCGCTGCCGCGTCTGGTCTATAATGCGATCGGTGCGGGCTATCCCGTGCCGCGCAACCTCAATTATTTCTGGAATTTCGGCGTGCTGGCGGGCGCCGCGCTCGCCATCCAGATCATCACCGGCATCATATTGGCGATGCATTATGCCGCGCATGGCGACATCGCCTTCCAGTCGGTCGAAAGCATCATGCGCGACGTGAATTCGGGCTGGCTGCTGCGCTATGCGCACGCCAATGGCGCGAGCTTCTTCTTCATCGTCGTCTATCTCCACATCTTCCGCGGCCTTTATTACGGATCCTACAAGGCGCCGCGCGAGATGGTGTGGCTGCTCGGCGTGGTCATCTTCCTGCTGATGATGGCGACCGCCTTCATGGGCTATGTGCTGCCCTGGGGGCAAATGAGCTTCTGGGGCGCGCAGGTGATCACCGGTTTCTTCTCCGCCATCCCCGTGGTGGGCGAGCCGATCCGCGTCTGGTTGCTCGGCGGCTTCGCGCCGGACAATGCCGCGCTCAACCGCTTCTTCTCGCTCCACTATCTGCTGCCGTTCGTGATCGCGGGCGTGGTCGTGCTCCATATCTGGGCGCTGCAC
This sequence comes from Sphingomonas oleivorans, assembly GCF_003050615.1. Classification (GTDB taxonomy): domain Bacteria; phylum Pseudomonadota; class Alphaproteobacteria; order Sphingomonadales; family Sphingomonadaceae; genus Sphingomonas_H; species Sphingomonas_H oleivorans. The sequence goes on from NZ_NWBU01000018.1 coordinate 55,556, forward strand.
ATTCCCGGCTCCAACAACCCGACCGGCGTGGATGTGAAGGGGCCGCAGGATACGGTGCCCTTCCATCCTTATTACACCGCCAAGGACGGCTTCGGGTTGGGCGTGTTCCTGACGGCCTTCTCGCTGATGCTGTTTTTCGCGCCCAATGCGCTGGGCCATGCCGACAATTATATCCCGGCCAACCCGCTCTCGACGCCCGCGCATATCGTGCCCGAATGGTATTTCTGGCCCTTCTACGCGATCCTGCGCGCCTTCACCGTCAACTTCTTCTGGATCCCGGCGAAGCTGTGGGGCGTGGTGGCGATGTTCTCGGCGATCGCGCTGCTGTTCGTGCTGCCCTGGCTCGATGCCTCGCCGGTCCGCTCGGCCAATTATCGCCCGCTCTACAGAAAGTTCTTCTGGCTGCTCGTGCTCGACGTGCTGGTGCTCGGCTATTGCGGCGTGATGCCGGCCGAAGAACCCTGGGTGCGCATCAGCCAGTTCGCCGCGGCTTATTATTTCGCCCATTTTCTCATCATCCTGCCGATCGTCTCGCGCGTCGAAAAGCCTTTGCCGCTGCCCAACTCGATCTCCGAATCGGTGTTGCACGGCGAAAAGGCGGAAGCCGCGCCGATCGGCGTGCAGGCCTGAGCTTCAGGGGGAGTTTGGATAGATGGTCGTCCGTTTCGGCGCCTTCCTGATAGGCCTGGTCTTCGTCCTGGCGCTGCTGACCGCCTTCCTCGTGCCGCGCGAGGCGGCGGAGGAAACGGTGGCGCACAAATTCCACCTCCATCCGAAAGCGCTCAAGCTTGCGAGCGACGGCCCGCTCGGCAAGTTCGACCGGCAGCAGCTCCAGCGCGGCTTCCAAGTCTATAAGGAAGTCTGCGCCGCCTGCCATTCGCTGCGCTTCGTGGCGTTCCGCGATCTGGAAGGCATCGGCTTCACCAAGCCGGAGGTGAAGGCGATCGCCAATCAGTGGGCGATCGAGGTTCCCGCGATCAACCCCGACACGGGCGAGGCGACGACGCGCAAGGCGATGCCGTCCGACTATTTCCCGAGCCCCTATGCCAATGAGACCGCCGCGCGCGCCGCGAACAATAATGCGCTGCCGCCGGATCTCTCGCTGATGGCCAAGGCGCGCGAGGGCGGTGCCCCTTATGTCCATTCGCTGCTGACCGGCTATCGCGATCCGCCGGCGGACCTGCCCGCGGATGCGCGCCCGGGACCGAGCCTCTATTACAATCCCTATTTCGCGAACCTGAATATCGCCATGCCGCCGCCGCTCGTCGCCGACGGCCAGGTCAGCTATGCCGACGGCACCAGCGCGAGCGTCGACCAGATGGCGACCGACGTCTCGGCCTTCCTCGTCTGGACGGCGGAGCCCAAGCTGGAGAACCGCCATCGCACGGGTGTCGCGGTCGTCATCTTCCTGATCATCGCGACGACGCTGGCCTATCTTTCCTATCGGAACATCTGGGCCGACCAGAAGCACTGATCGCGCTGATCGGGCATGAACAGGGGGGCGGGGCGGCAAGGCCGTTCCCGCCCTTTCCCTTTCGGGACGGCAAATCAGACGGAAACGGAAAAGATCATGCAGGCATCTCCCATCATCCTCTCGATCGCGATGATCGCGGCGCTCGCGCTCGCGCTCGGCGGCGGCCGGCTGATCGCGACCGCGCAGGATCGGCGCCGCGGCGTGCTGATGCTTGTCGCGGCGGCGGTGATCGTCTTCAATGTGGTGATCTGGGCGATGCCGGTGTGAGGCTCGGCATTTGGGCCATTTTAGAGCGTTTTCACCCGACCGCGCTCAGCCCGAGCGCGGTGATCCAGTCCAGCGGAGAGGATTTTATCCTCGTCCCTGCCTCCGCAGGAGCGATGATAGCTTCGGTAGGGCAGAAAAAGCCCTCTCCCTATGGTGGGGAGAGGGCTTCGAAGCTTCAGCGGTCGCCGGCGAGCCGCATGTCGAGATAATCGTCCACCGATTTCATGAGCTGCGGCATCTCATGCTCGAAGAAATGGTTGGCGCCGGGGATGGTGTCGTGGTGGATGGTGATGTGGCGCTGGGTACGCAGCTTGTCGACCAGCTTCTGCACCGCGGACGGCGTCACCACCTCGTCCGCCTCGCCCTGGATGATGATGCCCGAGGAGGGGCAGGGGGCGAGGAAGGTGAAATCATACATGTTGGCCGGCGGAGCGATCGAGATGAAGCCCTTGATCTCCGGCCGGCGCATGAGAAGCTGCATGCCGATCCAGGCGCCGAAGCTGACGCCCGCGATCCAGGTGGTCTGCGCCTCGGGATGGATCGACTGCACCCAGTCGAGCGCCGAGGCGGCGTCGGACAATTCGCCCACGCCATTGTCGAACGCGCCCTGCGACTTGCCGACGCCGCGGAAATTGAAGCGCAGCGTGGCGAAGCCGCGCCGGACGAACGTCTGGTACAGCGCCTGGACGATGCGGTTGTTCATCGTGCCGCCGGCCTGGGGATGCGGATGGAGGATCATCGCGACCGGAGCGCGGGGCCGGGGCCCAGGATTGAAACGGCCTTCGAGGCGACCTTCGGGGCCGGGGAAGATGACTTCTGGCATCGCACCTGCTGACGGAATGGGTTACGCGCGCGCCGGTTGGCGCTCGCGGGATCGGCAGCCTATATAGAAAGCCGCGCCTTTTGCGCAACTTTGGAGACGCTTTGCTGAACCCACGCCTCTATCTCGATCATGCCGCGACGACGCCCATGCTGCCGGCGGCGCGCGAAGCCATGGCGGATGCGCTCGGCCGCTGGGCCAATCCCTCCTCGCCGCATCGCGAGGGACGCGCGGCGCGCGCCGCGCTGGAGGAGGCGCGCGCGCGGATCGTGGCGGCGCTCGGCTGGCAGGGCGCGCTGATCTTCACCAGCGGAGCGAGCGAGGCGCTGGCGATCGCGCTCGGCCGGGCGAAGGCGGGCGAACGGCGCATTTCGACCGTTGAGCATGATGCGGTGCGCCGCGTCGCGAAGGATGCCGCACCCGTGCCGGTGGGCGCAGACGGGCTGATACTGCTCGGCGATGTGCCGGCGGGCGCGCTCGTCGCGGTGCAGGCGGTCAATAATGAGACGGGAGTGATCCAGCCGCTGGAAGCCATTGCCGGGGCCGTGCGCGCGGCGGGCGGGCTGCTGCTGGCGGACTGCGCCCAGTCGGCGGGCAAGCTGCCGCTGCCGGACGCGGATTTCATCGCGGTTTCGGCGCACAAGCTGGGCGGGCCACCGGGGATCGGCGCGTTGCTGGTGCGCGATCTGGCGACGCTTACGCCCTCCGGCGGGCAGGAGCAGGGCTATCGCGCGGGCACCGAAAATCTGCCGGCCGCGATCGGCTTCGCGGCAGCGCTGGAGGCGCGGGGGGCTCGCGATCATATGGCGGCACTGCGCGACCGGCTCGATGCGGTGATTCGCGCGGGCGGCGGCATGGTCGTGGCGGATGGATCGCCGCGCCTTGCGGAGATCGGCTCCTATCGCATGCCGGGCGTGCCGGCGGCGGCGCAGCTGATCCAGTTCGACGCGGCGGGCATCGCCGTTTCGGCGGGCAGCGCCTGTTCCTCGGGCAGCCTGAAGCCGAGCCATGTCCTCGCCGCCATGGGCTGGGACGAGATGGCGGCACGCGAGGTGGTGCGCGTCAGCTTCGGCGCGAATACGGACATGACGGCCGTCGATCGTTTCGTCGCCGAATGGACGCGCATGGCCGATCGGGCGCGGGCGCGCGCGGCATGATCTATCTCGATTATCAGGCGACGACCCCGCTGGCGCCCGAGGCGCGCGCGGCGATGCTGCCCTTCCTCACTGAGAAGTTCGGCAATCCCCATTCGCCGCACCGCATGGGGCGCGAGGCGGCAGCGGCGGTCGAGGTGGCGGCGGCGCGCGTCTCGGCGGCGCTGGGGCAGGGCCATGAGGCGGGCCGGCTGATCTTCACCTCGGGCGCCACCGAATCGGCCAATTGGGCCATTCAGGGCGCGCTCCGGGGCCGGCGTGGGCGCATCGTCACCATCGCCACCGAACATGCCTGCGTGCTCGATACGGCGCGGGCCGTGGCGGCGTGGGGCGGCGAGCTCATTATCCTGCCGGTCGATGCGGAAGGGCTGGTCGATCTGGAGGCGGCGGCGGCCGCGATCGACGGCGATACGGCGCTGGTCGCCGCGATGCTGGTCAATAATGAGATCGGCGTGATCCAGCCGGTCGAGGCGCTGGCGGCGCTGGCGCATGAAGCGGGCGCGCTCTTCTTCTGCGATGCGGTGCAGGCCTATGGCCGCGTGCCCGTGCCGCTTGATGCCTGCGACATGGTCGCCATCTCCGCGCATAAGGTGCATGGGCCGAAGGGGATCGGCGCGCTGTGGCTGCGCGACGGCATCGATCTGCCGCCCTTGCTGTTCGGCGGCGGGCAGCAGGCGGGCTTGCGCTCGGGAACGCTCTCGCCGGCGCTCTGCGCGGGCTTCGGCGCGGCGGCGGCGCTGCTCGCGGAGCGAGGGCAAGCGGATGCGGCGCATGTCGCCGCGCTCTGGACGCGCGGCTGGGAATTGCTCGGCGAGGGCTGGACGCTCAACGGCAGCCCCGATCGGCGCTATCGCGGCAATCTCAACATATGGCGGGAGGGCGTGGATGCGGCGCGGCTGATCTCCGAACTGCGCGACATCGTCTTTTCGGCGGGATCGGCCTGCGCCAGCGGATCAGGCCGGCTGAGCCATGTGCTGAGCGCATTGGGCCTGAGCGATAGCGCGGCGCGTTCCAGCATCCGGCTGGGCTTCGGCCGCTATACGACGATGGACGAACTGGAACAGGGTCTGGGCGCGATCGCGAAGGCGGCGGCGCGCCAGCGGGAATGGGCATGACGCAAAAGACGATCAGGGTGCGCTTCGTGGCCGCCGACGGCCACGACATAAGGGATGTGACGGCGGGCGAGGGTGATCGGCTGCTCGATGTCGCGCAGGGCGCGGATCAGCCGCTGGAAGGGACGTGCGAGGGGCAGATGGCCTGTTCCACCTGCCATGTGATCGTCGATCCCGCCGATTTCGCGAAGCTGCCCCCGGCGAGCGAGGAGGAGGAGGATCTGCTCGATCTCGCCGCGCATGTGACGCGCACCTCGCGCCTCGCCTGCCAGATCCGGCTGGAAGGGATCGATTCGCTGACGGTGCGCATACCGCCCGATGCGCGCAACATGCAGGGGCGCTGAGCGTCTCCGGCAGCGGGCTGTTGCGCTTCGGCGCAAACTTCCCCATATGCGCCACGGGAGTCGGGCGGACGGTGCCGTCGCCAACCCGGTCAGGTCCGGAAGGAAGCAGCCGCAACGATTTCGTATCGGGTCGTTCCGGCTCCCACCCCTTGCCACAATCCGTTCGCACGCTGCGGTGGCAGGCCATTCGGCCCTGCGGGGCCAGGGCCCCGTTCAGCGGCATGACGCGGCGGCGGCGTTGGTCTAGATAACGGTCCCATGTCCGAATCTTCGACCCCCTATCGCGTGCTCGCGCGCAAATATCGGCCGCAGAAATTTTCCGAGCTGATCGGCCAGGATGCGATGGTCACGACGCTCGGCAATGCGATCAGGCGCGACCGGCTGGCCCATGCCTTCCTGCTGACCGGCGTGCGCGGCGTGGGCAAGACCTCGACCGCGCGGCTGATCGCCAAGGCGCTGAATTGCGTCGGGCCGGACGGGCAGGGCGGGCCGACCATCGCGCCCTGCGGCCAGTGCGAACCCTGCCTCGCCATCGCCGAGGGCCGCCATATCGACGTGGTGGAGATGGACGCCGCCAGCCATACCGGCGTCGACGATATTCGCGAGATTATCGAGGCGGTGCGCTATGCCGCCGTCTCGGCGCGCTACAAGGTCTATATCATCGACGAAGTCCATATGCTCTCCAAGAATGCCTTCAACGCGCTCCTGAAGACGCTGGAGGAGCCGCCGGCGCATGTGAAATTCCTGTTCGCCACGACCGAGGTGAACAAGGTGCCCGTCACCGTCCTGTCGCGCTGTCAGCGCTTCGACCTCCGCCGTATCCCGGCCGAGACGCTCCAGGCGCATTTCGCGGGCGTGGTCGAGGCGGAGGGCGTGGCGGCCGAGCCCGAGGCGCTGGCGCTGATCGCGCGCGCAGCGGAAGGCTCCGCGCGCGACGGCCTTTCGATCCTCGATCAGGCGATCGCCCATGCCGGATTGGCGGATGGCGAGGGCGTGACCGCGGCGCAGGTGCGCGACATGCTGGGCCTTTCCGATCGCGGCGCGATCCGGCGGCTGTTCGGCCATCTGCTGGAAGGCGATGCGCCCGCCGTGCTGGCGGCGGTGCAGCAGCAGCATGATCTGGGCGTGGACCCCTCCGCTCTGTTCCGCGGGCTGCTCGAAACGGCACATGGCGTCACGCGCGCCAAGGCGGGCGGGGCGGAAGATCCGGCGCTGTCCACCGAGGAGCGCGAGGCCTATGCCGAATGGGCGGGTCGGCTCGGCTATGCGACGCTCCATCGCCTGTGGCAGCTGCTGCTCAAGGGACATGGCGAGGTGCAGACGGCGGCGCTGCCGCGCGAGGCGGCGGAGATGGCGCTGCTGCGTATCGTCCATGCCAGCCAGATGCCCGATCCGGGCGAGCTGATCCGCCGGCTCCAGAGCGGCGAGCCGATGCCCGCCGCGCCCGCATCGCCGCCTCCATCTCCGGTCGCGCCGGCGGAGGAACAGGCGCCGCTCCTCGCTCTGCCTACCGATTTTCCGGCGATGATCGATCTGCTCGATACGAACGGGAAGAAGCTATTGTCGCAGCAGCTTCACGACTATGTCGGGCTGGTGCGCTATGCCCCGCCCGAGCTGGTGATCCGCCCGCAAAAGCCGATGTCGGGGGATTTCACGCGCGATCTCGCCGTCGCGCTCAAGATGATCACGGGGGCGCAATGGGAGGTCTCGATCGGCGACGGGCCGGCCGAGCCCAGCCTGCTCGATCAGCAGAAGGCTGCGGAAATCGCGGCGCGCGACGCTATATTGGCATCGCCCGTCGTGAAGGCGGCGTTCGAGGCCTTTCCGGAGGCCGAGCTGATCGACTACAGCCGGCCAGAAGCAAGGAGTGCCACGTCATGAACAGTATCGAGGACATGCTGAAGGCGGCGCAGGAAGCCGCGCAGAATATCCAGGCGCAGATGGCCGACGCGCAGGCCGGGCTCGACAAGATCGAGGTCGAGGGGGCTGCCGGCGGCGGTCTGGTGAAGATCCGCGCCACCGCCAAGGGCCGCATCCTGGGCGTCGATATCGACGATTCGCTGCTCAACGTCTCCGAAAAGCAGATGCTGGAGGATCTGATCGCCGCCGCCCTCAACGATGCGCGTACCAAGGCGGATGCGGCGGGCAATGCGGAAATGAGCAAGATGACGGCGGGGCTGCCGCTGCCGCCGGGCTTCAAGTTGCCCTTCTGAGGCCTATCGTCGATGGCCGAAGAATTTGTCAGGCATCGCCAGCCATGGAAATCGGATGAGGTGGCCAAGCTGCGCCGCCTCGCCGAAAAAGGCATGGCGCTGAAGGCCATAGCCAAGGCGCTGACGCGCAGCGAGGAATCGGTGAAGGATCGGGCGAAGATCGACCGGATCAATATCGCCAAGCTGCGCTGATCGTCCTGGCTTATCGCAGGCAGGCGTCCATCGCGCCCCGGCGGACGACGCCGATGCGGCTGGCGATGCTGTTGCCATAGCGGCGGGTGAAGCCCCTGGGCGCGACTGCGCCGCGTTTTTTCGGAAGCGGCAGGACGGCGGCGATGCGGGCGGCCTCGGTGGTCGAAAGCCGCGAGGCATCATGGTGGAAATAGCGCATCGCGCCGGCATTGGCGCCATAGGTGGCGATGCCCGTCTCGGCGATGTTGAGATAGACTTCCATGATCCGCTGCTTGGGCCAGATCGCCTCGATCAGCACGGTGAACCAGGCTTCCAGCCCCTTGCGGAAATAGCCGCCGCCCTGCCAGAGAAAGGCGTTCTTGGCGGTCTGCTGGCTGATCGTCGATCCGCCGCGGATGCGCTTGTTGCCCTTGGCGTTGCTCAGATAGGCATCGCGGATCGCGCCGAATTCGAAGCCGTTATGCGTGCAGAAATTCCAGTCCTCCGCGCCGATCGCGGCGCGCGCCATGTCGGGATCCATTTCCGACAGGCTCATCCAGTCCTTCGATATCTCCCGCCCGCCGGCGAGATCGCCGATCATGGTGAAGGTGATGGGCGGCGGGACGAAGCGGTAGAGCAGAACCCATAGTGCCGAGCCCGCGACGAAGAAGATGATCGCGCGGCCGAAGAACCAGCCGATGCGATAGGCGGGTGAGCGGCGGGTGCCTTTTTTCTTGCGGAGGGGTTTGTTGAGGGTGGTCGCCATGATCGGCTTGGATAGCCGGGCTTTTTCGCGCCGTCATCCCTCGGCGGAATGATCTTTGCTTCCGGCCGTTGGGGCGGCTTCCATTCGCGCCGAACAAGCTCGTCATTCCCGCGTGGGCGGAAATGACGAGGGGATGACGGATCGTTCCGTTCGGCTCAGGTCAGCGAGGGGAGCAGCCGCTTCTCGCCCGCGATGCGCATCATCGCCTTTTGCAGCTTGTCGAAGGCGCGGACCTCGATCTGGCGGACGCGCTCGCGCGACACGCCATAGACCTGGCTCAACTCCTCGAGCGTCTTGGGATCCTCCGCCAGGCGGCGCTCGGCGAGGATATGCTTCTCGCGATCGTTGAGCGCGTTCATCGCCTCCAGCAGCATGCCGTGGCGCACGTCGCGCTCCTCCGATTCGGCGAGGCGCTCGTCCTGCAGCGGATCGGTATCGACCAGCCAGTCCTGCCACTGGCCCTCGCCATCCTCGCGCACCGCGACGTTGAGCGAGGTATCGCCCCCCATCGCCATGCGGCGGTTCATGGTGGTCACTTCCTCCTCGCTCACGCCGAGGTCGGTCGCGATCTTCTTGAGGTCCTCGGGACGCAGGTCGCCATCCTCGAACGCGTCGAGCTTGGATTTCATCCGCCGCAGGTTGAAGAACAGCTTCTTCTGCGCGGCGGTGGTGCCCATCTTCACCAGGCTCCACGAACGCAGAATATATTCCTGGATCGAGGCGCGGATCCACCACATCGCATAGGTGGCGAGGCGGAAGCCGCGATCGGGCTCGAATTTCTTCACGCCCTGCATCAGGCCGATATTGCCTTCGGAGATGAGCTCCGACGTGGGCAGGCCATAGCCGCGATAGCCCATCGCGATCTTCGCCACGAGGCGCAGATGCGAGGTGACCAGGCGCGCCGCCGCATCAGGATCCTGATGTTCCTGAAAGCGCTTCGCCAGCATATATTCCTCCTCCGGTGTCAGGAGGGGGAACTTCCGGATCTCGGCGAGATAGCGGTTGAGACCCTGCTCGCCGCCGAGTGCGGGAACCGTCGCCGGGACGTTCTTGCCGCTTGCCATGATCATATACTCCCTGGTCAGAAGACCTTTGATACGGACCCGAATCTTTCCGTAGTCCAGTCGTCATTCATACTATCGTAATTTCGGTTAACAGTTGCTGCATATCTGCCGGAATCTTGCTATCGAACGCTAAAGCGTGGCTTGTCACCGGATGGACAAAGCCGAGATGCGCCGCATGAAGGGCCTGCCGGCGGAAATCCAAACGGCCCAGCCGCTCGCGATGTTCCTTGGACGGGCGCGAATAGACCGGATCGCCGAGCAGCGGATGGCCGAGCGAGGCCATGTGCACGCGCACCTGATGCGTCCGCCCCGTTTCCAGGCGGCATTCGATCAGCGCCGCATGATCGAGAGGCTCCAGCGTGCGATAATGGGTGACGGCGCGCTTGCCGCGGCCTTCCTCGACGATCGCCATCTTCTGCCGGTTCGTGCTCGATCGGCCAAGCGGCGCATCGACCGTGCCCGAGGCCGGGCGCGGCCGGCCGGAGACGATCGCCAGATAGCGGCGCTCGATGCTGTGCCGGGCGAATTGCGCGGCGAGGCCGACATGCGCGGGATCGGTCTTGGCTGCGACCATCAGCCCCGACGTGTCCTTGTCGATGCGATGGACGATGCCCGGCCGCTCGACCCCGCCAATGCCCGAGAGCGAGCCCGCGCAATGGTGCAGCAGCGCATTGACCAGCGTTCCGTCCGCATTGCCCGCGGCGGGATGGACGACCAGCCCGGCGGGCTTGTCGACCACGATCAGATGCTCATCCTCATAAACGACGGTGAGCGGGATTTCCTGCGCCACATTATGCGCCGGCGCCGGGTTCGGGATCGTAACGTCGAAGGCGCTGCCGGGCGCCACCTTCACCGCCGGATCGCGCACCACGCCGCCCGTATCGGTGATGACATTGCCGGAGGAGATGAGCGCCTTCAGCCGTTCGCGCGAAAGCGTGGGAAGCGCGCAGGCCAGCGCGCGGTCCAGGCGCCAGCCGGCCGCTTCCTGCGGTACTACCGCTCTTTGTATCGACACCCCCACGTCCATGTCCTAGCGATATGGGAATGGCCGTCCGGATATCAAGCAGCCTGCTCGGGCAAATAGTGGACGAGGCACGGGAAAATCCGGCGCGCGAGGTATGCGGCCTGTTGTTCGGCCGATGCGACCGGATCGAGGCGGCGGCGTCCGCCGCCAATGTCGCCGCCCATCCCGCCGACAGTTTCGAGATCGATCCGCAGGCGCTGTTCGCGGCGATCCGCGCGGAGCGGGGCGGGGGGCCGCGCCTGATCGGCCATTACCATTCCCATCCGAATGGCAGCGCCCGCCCGTCCGCGCGCGACGCAGCGGCAGCGGAGCCCGGCCGCTACTGGCTGATCGTCGGCGGGGAGGAGGCGCTGCTATGGCGGGCGGAGGCGGACGGGGCAGGCGGCATAAGCTTCCGGCCGATGGCGCTGCGGCCGGAATAGGGTTTTCGTCGCGGGGCGAGAGAGGGTCGATGGGACAGGTCGGCCCGGATGTGCGTCGAAGGGGATAAGGGCGGTTGCGCTCGGCTTCGCGGATCGTCAGAAGGGCCGCCCTTTCCGACCCTATATGCCTTCCGAGGATCGCCCAATATGACCGACATGTCGGTGGAGTTCGCCAGCCTGCTCTGTTCGCGCCTGTGTCATGACCTGCTGAGCCCGGTCGGCGCGATCAGCAACGGGATCGAGCTTCTGACCGATGAGGACGATCCCGCCATGCGCGAGCGCGTGCTGGAGCTGCTGGCGGAAAGCGTGCGCGTCTCGACCGCCAAGCTCAAATTCTTCCGGCTCGCATTCGGCGCGGCGAGCGGCTTCGACGAGGCGGTGCCCGCGCGCGATGCCGAGGAGGCGATTCAGGGGCTGTTCGGCGGAGATGACCGTATCCAGCTCGGCTGGATGGTGGCCGAACCGACGCTCCCCAAGGGCCAGCTCAAGATATTGCTCAACCTTGCGCTGATCGCCGGCGACGCGCTGGTGCGCGGCGGGCGGCTCGATATCGGCGCGGAAGGCGGCGAGGTCGTCGTCCGCGCGGAAGGGCCGCGCCTGGCCTTCGCGCCCGAGCTGCGCCAGGCGCTGCTGGGCGAGATGGGGGAGGCGGAACTCTCCCCGCGCACGGCGGCGGCATGGCTGGTCCATAATCTGGCCGCCGGGCAGGGAGGCAGCGTCATTGTCTCGGACGGCGAACCGGGCGTGCTGTTGCTGGGCGCCGCGCTTCCCCGATCCTGAGTTGCGGGGCGAGGTAAACCAAGCCTTTACCCTTGGCGTGCGATCGCGGCTCCGTACCGGAAGCGGAATGGGGCCCGATGGACGACCTGCTGGGTGAATTCATTGCCGAGACGCGCGAGACGCTCGATGCGCTGGCGGGCGAGGTCGTCGCCTGGGAAGCCGCACCCGAAGACCGTGCCCGGCTCGATGCCATTTTCCGGTTCGTCCATACGGTGAAGGGAAGTTGCGGCTTCCTCGATCTCCCCCGGCTCGAACGGCTGAGCCATGCCGCGGAAGATGCGCTCGCCGATGTGCGCGCGGATCGCCGCAAGCCCGATGCCGCGCTGGTGAGCGCGGTGCTCGCGGTGATCGATCGGATCGGCGAGCTGACCGACGCGATCGAAACCGGCGAATCGCTGTCCGACGGCGAGGATGCGATGCTGATCGCGGCGCTCGCCCCGGGGGCTGGCGATGCGCGCGCCGTAACGCTCGCGGCCTCCTCGCCCAGCGCCGGGCCGCGCGCCGTTTCGCGCAGCATCCGCCTGCCCGTGGAACTGCTCGATCGGATGATGGCCGGCGTTTCGGACATGGTGCTCGCGCGCAACGAACTGGCCCGCAGCCTGCGCGACGGAGAGGGCGGAGATGGCGGGCTGGGCATAGAGGCGGCGTTCGAGCGGCTGTCCCAGTGCATCGGCGAGATGCGCGACGCGATCAGCCGCACGCGCATGGCGCGGATCGACACGCTCTTTTCCGCCCTGCCGCGTCTGGTGCGCGATCTTTCCGCCGATCTGGGCAAGCTCGTCTGCCTGGAGGTGGAGGGCGGCGATGTGGAGCTCGATCGCGAGATGATCGAGATGATCCGCGATCCCTTGACCCATATCGTCCGCAACGCGATCGACCATGGCATAGAAAGCCCGGAGGAGCGCAAGCGCGCCGGAAAACCGCCTGTTGGCCGGCTGCGCATCTCCGCGCGCCAGGCGGGCAACCAGATATTGATCGACGCGATCGACGACGGGCGCGGTATCGATGGCGACCGGCTGGTGCAGAAGGCGATCGACGCGGGGCTTGTCGGCGCCGATCAGGCCGCTTCGATGAGCTGGTCGCGCAAGCTGGACCTGATCTTCACCGCCGGCCTTTCCACCGCGCGCGAGGTGAGCGCCATTTCCGGGCGCGGCGTGGGCATGGACGTGGTGCGCGCCAATGTCGAGCGGATCGGCGGACTGGTGGATGTGGACAGCCGCCCGGGCGCCGGCCTGCGCCTCACGCTGCGCGTGCCGCTCACGCTCACCATCATCCCCGCGCTCACCATCAGCCTGGCTGAGACATATTTCGCCATTCCCCGCTCCGCGATCGAGGAGATTGTCCGGCGCGGCGGGCGCGCGGTGCGGATCGACCGGATGGGCGGCGGGCTGGTCGCCAGCATCCGGGGCGAGCGGCTGCCGCTGGTCGATCTCGGCGCGGTGCTGGCGGGCGAGCCCGGCCGGGCGGACGAACGGGCGATATTGGTGGTGCTGAAGGCGGGCGGGGGCGAGCGCTATGTGCTCGGCGTCGACGCCGTCCATGATCATGAGGAACTGGTGGTCAAGCCGGCCGCGCCGGGCGTGATGGCGGCGGGCATCTATGCCGGCGCGACCCTGCCCGACAACAGTCGGCCGATGCTGTTGCTCGACGTGTCCGGCATTGCCGACGCGGCGGGCGTCGCGGCGGGCGAGGAGGCGGCCGATGCGCCGGCGGAGGTGGACGCTGCCGAGGAGGAGCTGCTGCCCGCGCTGCTGTTCCGCGATCTGGACTGCGTCGAGCGGGCGATCGGCCTCGCGCTGGTCGAGCGGATCGAGGATGTGCCCGCCGCCGCCGCGAGCCGATCCGCCGGTCGGATGCGGCTGGCGCATGACGGGCGCATCCTGCCGCTGTTCGGCTGCGGCGCGCCGCTACCGCCGGACTGCATCCGCATCCTGCGCATGAATGACGGCACCACCCAGCTCGCTTATGCGATCGACAGCGTGATCGACATCGTCTCGATCGGCAGCGCACAGGGGATGGCAGCCGAGCCCGGTCCGATCGCGGGCGTGGCGCTGGTCGAAGGACGGCCGGTGGAGCTGCTCGACCCTTATTGGCTGTTCGCGGAAGGCGTGGCGCAGGCGGTATCGCGCGAGACGGGGCCGCTCTGCCTGATCGTCGATGCCTCCGACCCCTGGACGCGGCAGGTGCTGGGGCCGCTCGTCTCCGCCGCCGGCTATCGCGTGGCGTTCCAGGGTGATGAGGGCGGCGCCGAGGCCGATGTCGTGATCGCGACGGGCAGCGCGCCTCCGCCGCTCGGGCTGGCCGTGCCCGTCGTGCGCATCCGTTCCGAGGTGCAGGGACGCGGCGAGGATGATGACAGCATCTATCGCTACGACCGCACCGGCCTGCTCGATGCGCTCCGCTACCGGATCGAGGCGCGCCGCGCATCGGGCAGGAGATATTGATGGAAACGCTGTTCCTGATCGCCAGCATCGCCGGCCAGCGGGTCGCCTTGCCTGCCTATCATGTCGAATCGGTCGTGGAGATGGAATCGGTCACGCCCGTGCCGCTGGTCGTGCCGCATATTGCCGGCCTGTTCGCGCTGCGCAGCCGGGTGCTGACCGTGATCGACAGCCTTGCCGCGCTGGGGCTCGGCCGCACGCCGATCGGCGGGTTGATGCAGGCGGTGATCGTCGGCTGCGACGGCCATCCCTATGCGCTGCTGGTGGAAAGCGTGGAGGATGTGGTGAGGGCGCCGCGGCCGCAGCCGCCCTGTGCGGTGCTGTCGCCCGAATGGGCGCGCGCCGCGCGCGGCATGATCGAGCATGAGGGCGAACCGCTGCTGCTGATCGATCCGGCGGCGCTGGTCGCGGGGCCGCCGGCGATCGCCGCCTGAGCGCAGAAAATCCCGCTCGTTAACGTGCTGATTACCCGCCGTCCCTATGCTGATCGTCTCCGGCGTAGCCTATTATGGGGCGTGTGATGAAAAGCTGTCTGGTGGTCGACGATTCCAAGGTGATCCGCAGGGTCGCGCGGCACATTCTCGAAACGCTCGACTTCACCGTGGCGGAGGCGGGCGATGGCCGCGAGGCCTTGGAACATTGCACCGTCTCGACGCCCGACGTGGTGCTGCTCGACTGGAACATGCCGGTGATGAGCGGGATCGAATTTCTCCGCGCGCTCGGCACGACGCCGCTGCCGCGCCGGCCCAAAGTGGTGTTCTGCACCACGGAAAACAGCGCGGGCCATATCCGCGCGGCGATCGATGCCGGCGCGGACGAATATGTGATGAAGCCCTTCGATCGCGAGACGCTGGAAAGCAAGATGCAGATTATGGGCCTCGCCTGAGCCCCATGAACGGGCTGCTCCTCCAGCCTTCGCTTCGCTTCGGCGGCGATCGGATGGGCGGGCGGCCGATCCGCGTGATGATCGTCGACGATTCGCTCGTCGCGCGCACCGTGCTCGGCCGGATGCTGTCCGAACGTGCAGCCTTCGAGGTCGTCGCCCAGGCCGCCACGGCGGATCAGGCGCTGGCCGAGCTCGGCCGCCATCGCGTCGACATCATCCTGCTCGATGTCGAGATGCCGGGCACGGACGGGCTGACCGCGCTGCCGCTGCTGATCGAACGGAGCCATGGCGCGCGCGTGCTGATCGTCTCCTCCGCCTGCGAGGATGGCGCGGCCGCGACGCTGCGCGCGCTGGCGCTGGGCGCCGCGGATACGCTGCCCAAGCCCGGCGCGGGCCATTTTGCCGGCCGTTTCGCGGAAATATTGGCCGATCGCCTCCTGCGCATCGGCCATGCGCCGCAGCCCCACGCGCCGGCGGCGCCTGCCATGTCGCATCAGCGCTCCCGGATCGGCACGGCGCGGATGGATTGCATCGCGATCGGCGCCTCCACCGGCGGGATCCACGCACTTTCCGCCTTCTTCGCCGCCTTTCCCGCCAGTTGCGACGTGCCGATCCTGGTGACGCAGCATCTGCCGGCGGTGTTCATGCCCTATTTCGCAGCCCAGATGCAGGAGATCGCCCGGCGGCCCGCGCGCGTCGCGACCGATGGCGCGCCGCTGGTGGCGAACGAGCTGCTGATCGCGCCGGGCGATGCGCATATCTCGCTGCGCCGTCTCGGCGGCACGGTGCGCGTCCGGCTCGATCGCACGCCGGCGGCTTCGGGTTGCCTGCCCTCGGTCGATCCGATGTTCGCGGCGGTGGCCGAGATTTTCGGCGCGGGCGGCGTCGGCCTGGTGCTGAGCGGCATGGGGCGCGACGGCGCGCTGGGCGCGGAGGCGCTGGTCGCGGCGGGCGGCGAGCTGATCGCGCAGGATGCGGCAAGCTCGGTCGTCTGGGGCATGCCGGGCGTGGTGGCGGGCGCGGGGCTCGCATCGGAAGTGCTGCCCCCCGCGGGCATCGGCCATTATCTGGCCAGCCGCATCGCCGGCCGGGCCGGGACCATGCCATGGAGATGAGCCCGGTCGCGGCGCGGATCCTCGGTACGCTGCTGGAGGAGCGCAGTGGGCAGCAGCTCGCAGCCGATCGGCGCTGGCGGATCGGCACGGCGCTGGGCCCGCTGCTGCGCCGGCGCAACATCCCCTCGCTGGACAATCTGGTGGCGATACTCGGTTCGCGCGGCGATCCCCGGCTGTTGGACGAGGTGGTCGAGGCGTTGCTCAACAACGAGACCTTCTTCTTCCGCGATCGGGCGGCCTTCTCGCTGCTCACCGATCAGGCGCTCGACATGCTGGCACGGGCGCGGGCGGCCGAACGCAGCCTCACCATCTGGTCGGCCGCCTGCTCGACGGGGCAAGAAGTCTATTCGCTGGCGATGAGCTTCGCCGCGCAGCCCGAACGCTGGGCCGGCTGGCGGATCGAGATATTGGGCACGGACGTGTCCCGCGCCGCGATCGCCCAGGCGCGCATCGGGCGCTATTCCCAGTTCGAGATACAGCGCGGCCTGCCCGTGATGCAGATGATGCGCTGCTTCGATCAGGAAGGCGATCATTGGCGGGTGAAGCCTTCATTGCGCGGACGCGTGGCGTTCACCGTCCATAATCTGCTCGATGCGCCGCCGCCGGGCAGGCGGCCGGATGTCGTGCTGTGCCGCAACGTGCTCCTCTATTTCGCCACGGAGAAGCGGCGCATCGCGCTCGATCGGATCGCCGGCGCGATCGCGCCCGATGGCGTGCTGATGCTGGGCGCGGGGGAGACATTGCTCGGCCAAACGGACGCCTTCGTGGCGGATGAGGAGCTGCGCGGCCTCTATCGTCCGCGCGAGGGCTATGGCGGCGCGGCGACGAAGCGCGTCGCCTGAACCGCGAAATCGCTGGCGGCCCGGTTCATGGCCCGGCTATGGCCCCCGGGCGATGAGTCCCCGAACCGAACTTCAGGCCCCGAAACCGCAGGTCAGGCCATCCGGCCTCGGCCCGCGCGACCTGTTCGTCGCGATCGTGATGAACATCTGCTGGGGGCTTAACATCGTCGCGGTGAAGATGGCGGTCGTCGCGGCCGGGCCCTTCACCGCAGGCTGGCTGCGGCAGATCGTCGTGCTTGTCATCTGCCTGCCCTTTCTTCGCCTCGTGCCCGGCCGGATGGGGACGCTGCTGCTCGTCGGCCTGATCAACGGCGCGCTATGGCTGGCGGCGAACAATCTTTCGCTGCTCGTCAGCACCAACGTCTCGGCGCTCGCGATCGCGAGCCAGCTCGGCGTGCCCTTCTCGTTGATCCTCGCCGTGCTGTTCCTGAAGGAACGGATCGCGCTCACGCGGACATTGGGCATCGCCTTCACCTTCGCGGGCGTGGCCCTGCTCGTCTTCGATCCGCTCGTCGCGCGCGAGATTCCGGGCCTGCTGCTCACCGCGCTCGCGGCCATCTTCTGGGCGATCGGATCCTTGCTGCTGCGCCGGCTGGCGGGCGTGCCCGTGCTCACAATCTATGCCTGGATCGGGCTGATCGGCGGTCTGCTGCTGGCACCGCTCACCATCTGGATCGAGCCGGCGCGGGTCGCGGCGCTGCCCGATCTGCGCCTCGGCGACTTTTCCTGGATTCTCTTCTCGGCGATCGGCTCCACGTTGGTCGGCCATGGCGGCATGGCCTGGCTGCTCCAGCGCCATCCGATGGAGACGGTGATGCCGTTGACGCTCGCTTCGCCGATCGTCGCGGTGATCGCTTCGTCGCTGATGTTCGGAACGGTCTTGACGCCGGTGATGATCGCGGGCGGAGTGATGGCCATGACGGGCGTCGCGATCATAACCTTCCGAACGGTGCGCAAGGGCGGGGGCAGGACAAGGCCGGCATGAAGGACTTCATCATCAATTGTCCGTCCCCCAATTTCGACGAGCGGACGCTCTCCGTCTCGATGCTCGTTCTCCATTATACGGGCATGGAGGATGCGCCTTCCGCGATCACGCGGCTATGCGATGCCGAGGCCAAGGTTTCCTGCCATTATCTGGTGGCGGAGGACGGGCAGGTGCTGCGCATGGTGGGGGAGGAGAAGCGTGCCTGGCATGCCGGCCGCTCGCACTGGCGCGGGATAAGCGACGTCAATTCGGCGAGCATCGGGATCGAGATCGTCAATCCCGGCCATGACCATGGCTATCGGCCCTTCCCGGAAGCGCAGATGTCGTCGGTCATTCCGCTGGTGGCGGATATCGTGCGGCGGCACGGCATCGCGCCCGACAATGTGGTCGGCCATTCGGACGTGGCGCCGGCGCGCAAGGTCGATCCGGGCGAGCTGTTCGAATGGGAAAGGCTGGCCAGGCTGCGCCTCGCGCTCGCCCGGCCGCGACGCAATCTTCAGGACCCGCACTGGACGCCCGGCGGATTCCTGATGGCGCTGGAACGGTTCGGCTATGATGTATCGGACGGGCCGGCGGCGGTGCGTGCCTTCCAGCGCCGTTTCCGGCCGGAGACGATCGACGGCATAGCGGATGGCGAATGCCGCGCGATCCTTCTCTCCCTTCTGCTTGATCGCGAGCGTGGAATCGCTACTTAGGCGCCTGCCAGAGGGTCGGGCGGCCGCCGGCGCGTTTATCGTGCGGGAGGAAAGTCCGGGCTCCGAGGAGCGGCGGTGCCGGGTAACGCCCGGCGGGGGTGACCCCAGGGAAAGTGCCACAGAAAATAAACCGCCCGGCGGGCCGGCAACGGCTCCGGGTAAGGGCGAAACGGTGCGGCAAGAGCGCACCGCGCGGATGGCAACATCGGCGGCATGGCAAACCCCACCGGGAGCAAGACCGAATAGGGACGGCATATGGGCCTGCTCCGCCCCGTCGTCCGGGTTGGTTGCTGGAGGCCGCAGGCGACTGCGGCCCTAGAGGAATGGTCGCCCATCCGGCCTTCGGGCCGGTGGACAGAACCCGGCTTACAGACCCTCTGGCGCTCATCTTCCTGATATGCTGATCTTCTCTCAAGGCCGGGGCATGGCCGCAAAGGGGAATTCAGCGGATGATGGAATTGATGGCGGCCATGATGCTGGCCGCGGGCACGCCGGCGGGGCCGACGGTGCAGCAGCTTTTCGATACCGCCACCGCCGCCTTCGACCGGCAGGACCTGCCCGAGGCGCTGGCGGGCTATGAGGCGATCGAGAAGAAGCTCGGCCCGAACGGCAGTCGCCGCAGCCTGGCGCTCGCCCGGGCGCGCAAGGGCAGGGTGCTCGTGGCCCTGCGTCGCGATGCCGAGGCGGCCATAGTGCTGCGCTTGGCGGTCGAGGGACTCCCGGCCGGCGATGCCAATCTCAGGGAGGATCGCTTCTTCGCTTTGTTCAATCTGGGCGCGATAGCCGAACGCGCACTCGATTATGCCGCGGCCCGACGCGATTATGCGGAAGCACGGGCCACGACCGACGATATCCCCCTGCGCCTCGGGGCCGATGGCGGGCTGATCCGGACGACGATGTTCGACGATCCGGCCGCAGCGGTCGCGCTTGCCGATCGCGCACTAACCGATGTCGCGACGCTGCAGGGCGAAACCAAAGATGTGCGGGCGCGTCTGCGCACCTTGCGCGGCCGGGCATTGCTCCAGAAGGGCGAATTGCCGGCGGCACGTGCCGAATTACAGCGCGCGATGCAGGAGTTGGGCGGGCTTACCCTGAAGGTCGATAGCGGAGACATCGCCGCCCGCTCCGATCTCGCCATCGCCGCCATGCTGGCGGGCGATCCGGACGATGCTCGCCGCTATCTGGCCTATACCGGCGCTGGGCGGTTGAAGGACGGCGGGCTGATGCCGGCCGTGGACAATGCGCTGCCGTCCTGCGGCGGTCCCGACGGGCTGCGTCCCGACGACGTTGCCGTGATCGAATTCAGCATCAGTGACGATGGCGGCGTCGGCCATGTGGCGCCCATCTATGCATCGCGTTCCGGTCCCGTGGCGCTCGCCTTCGCCCGTGCCGTGGCTGATTGGTCCTGGACGCCGGACAAGGTAAAGGACATCCCGCCCTTGTTCCGCGCGATGACACGGCTGGAATTGCGTTGCTCCACCTCGAGCCAGCGGCCGGACATTGCGGCCCTGCTGGGTAATGGCTTGGAGAGTTGGCTCGCGGCCAGGGGCGTTGCTCCGGTCGAGGATGGCGCTGGCTCGTCCGCGCGGGACGTGGCGCGCCTCCGGTCGGAACTGGCCAGCCGCGAGGCGCTTTCCGGCCCCAATTCCCCGGCGCTCGTGCCTGTCTTGTGGGTGCTGGCAGTCAATCCCGTCATTCCATTCGACGAGAGATTGTTGCTGGCGGAGCGGATGCGTACCATTCTCGAGACCGGCAATGCGCCCGGCGGCGCGCGCGCGGCTGTAACGATCCTGGCGGCGAACAGTGCGAGGCGTGCGTCGCGATATGGTCGAGGGCGCACCACGGCGGAATTTTTGTCGCGGCTCGGGCGCGCTCTGGAGGACCCGGCGATCGCCTCGGATGCGGCCGGCTCCGCCGCCATCCGTCTGCTGATCGTCGATAGGCTGGCCGAAGACCGTAAATATGATGCGGCGAAGGAAGGGCTTGGCGTGGTCATCGGCGACGGCCGGCTGGGCCCGCGCGATCCGTTCCGGGTTGCTGCGCTGATGCGTCTCGCGTCGGTCGAGCTGGCCCGGAAGGATATGGTTGCCGCTCGTTCGGCCTATGAGCGGACCGGGCTCAGCGCGCAGGAATGTGCGCTCGTCGATGCCAAGCCGTCCTTACGGCGCACCAATGCATCCTCCGCTGACTTTCCAGACGAGGCGTTGCGCTGGGGTTTCGCCGGCTGGGCCAAGACGGAGTTCGACATCGCCGCCAATGGGCGGACGATCGGCGCGCGCACGGTGATCGCCTATCCACCCTTCATATTCGGCGCGGCGGCACAGAAGATGTTGGGCAATGCGATCTATGAGCAGAGCTATCGGCCGCAGGGCGCGCTAGGCTGCGGCGGACAGCAGGTAGGGGTGCGCTTCAGCCTGCCTGACTGGATGAGATAGCGATCATTCCGGCGTGGCCGTCCGGTCCTTCGCACGCTATCATGACCGCTTATGGCTCGTTCTTCCCGATCCAATGACTGGGGCTTTCCCCGCTGGCGCGGCTATGGCGCCGATCGTGGTGCCACGAAGGTGCGCATGTGCGACCGGCATGGCTGTGATCAGCCGGGGGACCGGCCTGCGCCCAAATCGCCCAACAGCCCGGAACGCTGGTATTTCTGCGAGGCGCATGCCGCCGAATATAATCGCAACTGGAATTACTTTGAGGGCCTTTCCGCCGAGGAGGCCGCCGCGCGCGAGGCGGGCGAGCGGCGCACCGCATCGGGCTATGCAGGATCGTCCCATTATGGCTGGGGCGGGCCAGGCGACGGCAGCCGCTCGGGCGACGAGATGCGCGCGCTCGATGTGCTCGATCTGGAGGCGGATGCCGATTTCGAGGAGATCAAGGCTGCCTGGCGCCGGCTTGCCAAGGCCAATCATCCCGATGTGAGGCCCGACGATCCGGCCGCCGCCGAGCGTTTCCAGGCGGTGCAGGCGGCGTTCGAAGTACTGCGCCGCGCCGAGGAACGTCGCGCGGCGTGACGAAGAAGGTCCGTTCGGATTGGCAGGCGGCGATCCTCGTCTGCCGCAAATGCGAGAAGAAGCTCGGCGGCGGCTTCGGGCCGGACGGCGACGAGCGGTTGGCCAAGGCGTTGCGCCGCCATGCGGGCGGCGGCAAGGGCCGCAAGGCGAAGCTCGGCATAATCGAGGTCGGCTGCCTCAAAATATGTCCCAAACGCGCGGTGACGGTGGTGAACGGCGCGCGGCCCGGCGAATGGCTTGTGGTCAGGCCCGGCACATCGATCGACGAGTTGGTCGGGGAATTGGGTCTCGATCCTCTTTCTTAGGACTGTCGCTCCTGCGAAGGCCGCGGCCTATGTCTCCCGACGTCAGGACTGGCTTTCGTGGCGAGAGACAGGGGGCCTCGATTCCGAAGAATCAGCCTCAGCCCGCATATCGCTGCGCCGTCGCGCGGATCAGCGCGATCATGTTGGGGATGCCCTGCGTCCGGTTGGAGCTGAGCTGCTTCTTGAGGTCGAAGGGGGCGAGCGCCGCTTCCATGTCGGTCGCGGCGATCTCGGCGGGGCTACGGTCCTGCACCGTCGTCAGCACCAGCGCGATGATGCCCTTGGTGATCGCCGCGTTGGAATCCGCCAGGAAATGCAGCCGGCCATCGTCCCGCACCATGGGATAGACCCAGACGGCGGCCGAGCATCCGCGCACCAGTGTCGCATCGGTCTTGAGCGGATCGGGCATCGGCTCCAGCGCGCGGCCGAGATCGATCAGCAGCCGATAGCGGTCGTCCGCTTCGAGGAACTCATATTCTTCGAGAATGTCATCGATCGTCCGGGCAGTCATGGCGCCGGGCGCTAGCAGAAGGGGCGGGTGGGCGGAAGCCGGGATCTTGCCCGTTCAAGCTGTGAGGTTGGGGAAGATCCCGGCTCGTGCCGGCAGAGAGGTCATTCGTGTCAGAGCTCCACGCCCGCCGCGATCGCTTCCAGCTTACGGACGCGTTCCTTGAGGTCGGCTATCTCGATGCGCGCGGCAGGGCTGGGGGCTGAACGGTCGTCGCGCGTCTCGCGATGCTGCTCGATCTCCAGCCGGCGCAGGTCGAGCCAGCCGCGCCAGCCCTTGAGCGCGGCCTGAGTGGTGATGACGAGGCCGAGCAGCGATGCGGCGGCGATGGTCATCCAGAGGGTCGGATCGGTCATGTCCAATCTCCTTGTCCTTAGTCGCGCTGGCGCAGCGCGTCGATCTCGCGCTCCAGCGCGATGCTGCGGTTGCGGTCGCTGTCGGTGACGATGCGTTCGAGCACCACGATCCGCTCCTTGAGCGTACGGACCTCGTCGCGCAGCCGCTCGGCATCCGGATCGGCCGCATGAAGCGGCTGTTCATTGCCCCATTTATCCTTGCGGACCCCATATTTGGCCCGGAAAATGCTGGCGACCGCGGTGATCGCGACGATCAGCACCACCATTTCGAACGGGTTCATTTCCCTTACTCCTGTTGGCGCCGGTCAGTTGGCGGGGCCGCGCAGGCTCTCGATCTCGCGATCGAGGCGATAGGCGCCGTCCGTCACGATCCGCTCGACGGTCGCGAGCCGATCCTTGATCGAGCCGAGTTCCGCGCGGAGCTGCGCATTTTCCGACGTCAGCAGCTTCACCCGTTCCAGCGTCTCGTCGCTGTTCCTGGGATAGACAGCCTGTCCCCAGGCGCCGTCGAGCGGATAGCCATTCTTGACGCGGAGCCAGGTGGTGAGCACCCAGCCCCCGATCGCGATCGCAGCGATCAGTGCGACGAGCGGAAGCATTTTGGATATTTGCGTAATCAAAATCGGATCATGCATCGGACCACTCCATCAAGCCTTTTTTCATGAGCGGCGCATCCGTTCGACGAACCGCCGTGGGATTTCGATCAGCGTAGAGCTTCGATCTCCCGGGCGAGCTGGCTGTTCTGCGAGGTGACATGCGTCTCGACATCGGCCAGGCGACGATCGATGTCGCGGAAGCGGGCACGGACGTCGCGGATCGAATTGCTCGGCTTGGCGCGCACGCCCTGCCAGAACTTGGCGTCCTCGCGATCCTCGCTGTAGAATTGGCGCGGCTTGTCGCTGGCGACCAGACCGATCACGACATAAGCGACGACGCCCACGAAGTTCAGCGCGAAGATGGTGAGCAGCGCCACCGCGACACGGACGAGCGTGACATCCACCCCCGTATAGTCGGCGATGCCGGAGCAGACGCCCATGATCTTGCCGTTGCGCTTGTCGAGATAATATTTGGTGCGACGCGCGGACATTGTTCTTTTCCTTCCCTAAATTTCTTTCCGGCAGGTGCGCGGGATCAATTGTCCCGGCGCCATTCCTGGCCGGGGCGGGGCTCATCGTCGGCGCGATAGTCCCGGGCGACGGCGGCTTGCGTGCGGCTGCGCCAGCTGGGATCGTCGGCGGCCATGATCCGCTCGATCGTGGCGAGGCGGTCGTCGAGCCGGCGGGCGAGATCGTGCAGCTCGTCGAGCAGCTTCTCATCCTCCATGCTCAGGCTGCCCGAGCGCTTCCATTGCGAGACATAATGGAAGATCAGCCAGGGCAGGCCGATGAACAGCATGCCGACGACGGCGATGGGGACGAACACCTCTTCCATCGCCTCAGCCCTCCCGGCTCGCGGCTTTCGCCTTCAGCGCGGCGAGCTCGGCCTCGACCTTCTCGGCCGAACGCAGCTCGGCGATTTCCTCCTCGAGCGACTTCACGGCGCCCAGGCCGGCGGCTTCGGCGCGGCCCTCGGCATAATCGACGCGGCGTTCCAGCAGCTCGAAGCGGGAGAAGGCCTCGTCAATCTTCGGCCCGGCATAGATTTCGCGCATCCGCGCGCGGTTATTGGCCGATTCCAGCCGGGTGACGATCGAATTCTGGCGCGCGCGCGCCTCGCGCAGCTTGGCCTGCAGCTTGGCGATATCCGCCTCGGACGCCCTTAGCGACTCGTCCAGTGCGCCAATCTCCTCATTGAGCTGCTCGGCCAGGTCGGCCGCCTTCTGCTTTTCGACGAGCGCCGCCTTGGCGAGATCCTCGCGGCCCTTGGAAAGCGCGAGCTCGGCTTTCTCCACCCAGCTTGCCTGCACCTGTTCCAGCTTGCCGATCTGGCGGCGCATCTCCTTCTGGTCGGCGATGGTGCGTGCGGCAGAGGCGCGCACCTCGACCAGCGTCTCCTCCATTTCGAGGATGATCATGCGGATCATCTTGGCCGGATCTTCGGCGCGGTCGAGCAGGTCGGTGACGTTGGCGGCGATGATGTCTCGGGTGCGGGAGAAGATTCCCATATGAACTCACTCCTTGGGGTTGCTCGAAGCCGGGGCGGGCTTTGGGGGAAGATTATCCCGCCCCGGCCGACGATGCTACTTTCAGCGCTGGGCGAGCCGGGTGCGCTCCGCATCCGTCGCAATACGCTGATTATGGGCGACGGCCGCATCCGAAGCGGTCTTGAGCGCCGGCGCCACCGCTTGCTGGCTGCGGCCGAAGAAGATCTTCATGGCGACGGTGCGGGGCTTGCCGGCGAGGCTGCCAGGCAGCGCCGGATAATTGACCGCGCGCGCGGTGCGCAGCGCTTCCCGGTCGAGGCCGCGGCTGCCGGACGATTTGGCGATGCGGCTGCCGGTGACGCTGCCATCGGCGGCCAGGCTGACATCGACGGTGGCGGCGGCGTAGCGGCCCGCCACATTTTCATCCACGGGCGTACGCAGCGTCTGATCGATCTGCCGTTCCACCTGCGCCTGCCATTCGGTGATGTCGGCGGGCGCCTTGGGCGTGGCTGCGCGGGCCGGGGCGACCGCGGCGACGACGCAGGTGGCGGAGAGCAGGAGCGCGCCGACGGAGGAAACCGCGATGCGCTGGAAATCGGTGGCGTCGAACTTGATCATGGCTGAACTCCCTAAATCCTTGCTTTCAAGTCACCGTCACTCGGCGGTGTTGCCCGAATATTTGCAGGGACCGTGCCAATTGCAGAAACGCCTGGAAAATCGGGGCTTTTGGCCGGTTGGCATGGGCGGTTGGCAAATTGTGCTTGCCAGATATTGGCAAAATCCGCCAACTCTCGGCCATGGATAGGGGCACTCAATTCATCGGCCAGTCGGGCGCCTTTCTGGACTCGGTGGAGCGCGCCAGCCGGGCGGCGGCGCTCAACCGTCCGGTGCTCGTGATCGGAGAACGCGGCACCGGCAAGGAACTGGTCGCCGAGCGGCTTCATCGTCTCTCGCCGCGTTGGGACGGGCCACTCGTGACGATGAACTGTGCGGCGCTTCCCGAAACGTTGATCGAGGCCGAGCTGTTCGGCCATGAGGCGGGTGCCTTCACCGGCGCCACCAAGGCGCGCGCCGGTCGCTTCGAGGAGGCGGATGGCGGCACCTTGTTCCTCGACGAGCTCGCCACCCTGTCGTCCGGCGCGCAGGAAAGACTGCTGCGCGCCACCGAATATGGCGAGGTGACGCGGATCGGCGCGAGCCGGCCGGTGCGCGTCGACGTGCGGATCGTCGCCGCCACCAACGAGCATCTGCCCGCGCTGGTGGAGCAGGGCCGCTTCCGCGCCGACCTGCTCGACCGCCTGTCCTTCGAGGTCATCACGCTTCCGCCGTTGCGGGTGCGCGAAGGGGATGTGCTGCTGCTCGCCGATCATTTCGGCCGGCGCATGGCTGCCGAGCTGGAATGGCCCTATTGGCCGGGCTTCGGCGCTGCGGCCTCGGCCGCGCTCGTGGCGCATGACTGGCCGGGCAATGTCCGCGAGTTGCGCAATGCCGTCGAGCGCGCCGTCTATCGCTGGGAAGATCCCGAGCGGCCGGTCGATGCGATCCAGTTCGATCCCTTCGCCTCACCCTGGAGGCTTGCCGCCACGGCCCCTCTGGCCAAGGCGGAAGCGGAAACATCCGCGCCGCCTGCGCCCCAAGCTTCGCTATCACCCACCTTTCCGCTGGAGTGCGACGATCTGCGCGCGGCCTGCCATGCCTATGAGCGCGCGCTGCTGGAGGCCGCGCTCGCGCGCTGCCGCTTCAACCAGCGCGCCACGGCGGCCGCGCTCAAGCTCAGCTACGATCAGCTCCGCCATGCGCTCCGCCGCCACGATCTTCTTGAAAAATCGAGCTGAAAGCGCGTTCTGCAAATTATCCGACTCATGCTATTCTTGTGCCGTTCTTTCGGGAGAGGAACGTGCCATGAAGAAGAGCATGAATATCGCCATCGCTATCTTGGCGGTCACTTTGGGTGGAGGGGCCGCGATCGGCGCCGTCACCGTGGTCGGCAAGAGTTCGGCGCGGCTATGCTATGAAGCGGCCGAGCGGCATGAGTCCGATGTTGCCGCGCTCGCCGCCTGCGACGCGGCGCTTGCGGGCACCGAGGCGCTGAGCGCTTCGGACATCACGGCCAGCCATGTCAATCGCGGCATCGTCCGCATGCGCGGCAGCGATCTTACCGGCGCCATCGCCGATTTCGATGCGGCGATCGCGCGCGATCATGATCAGGCGGAGGCCTATCTCAACAAGGGGCTGGCGCTGATGCGGCAGGAAAGCAGCTGGCATGCGGCTCGCGCCGAATTCGATCAGGCGATCGCGAAGGGCACGCGCAAGCCCGCGCTCGCACATTTCGGTCGCGGCATCGTCGAGGAGCATATCGGCAATGTGCGCGCGGCCTATGCGGACTATCGCCGTGCGCTGGAACTTGATCCCGAATGGGCCGAGCCGGCGCGCGAACTGGCGCGTTTCAAGCTGATGGCCAAGGGCTGATTCGCGCCCATCCCCATCATGAGCCGCCGCCTCGGCCCGGTGCCGGGGCGGCATGTTCGCTCTGTCCCCTATCCCAATCTATTGATGTTACGCGAAAATTGGGCGTCATCGATGAGCCGCGCTCAACTCATTACGCCGCAGTATCGCGAACGTTTCGCAACAGTCGATTTCAGGTCACATTTTGGCGCGCACCGCGTTAGGGCGGTCGGGACTCAAATGCAGAGGAGCAAGCATATGGCCTTCGAACTCCCCCCGCTGCCCTTCGACAAGACCGCGCTCGAGCCCGTTCTGTCGGCCGAGACGTTCGACTTCCATCATGGCAAGCATCACAAGGCCTATGTCGACAAGACCAATGGCTGGATCGACGAGAAGGGCCTTGCCGGCCTGTCGCTGATCGACGTGGTGAAGAAGGCCAAGGACACGGGCGACAAGGGCCTGTTCAACAATGCCGCGCAGATCTGGAACCACAGTTTCTTCTGGAGCAGCTTGGCACCGGAAGGCTCCACCAAGCCTTCGGAAAAGCTCCAGGCGCTGATCGACAGCGGCTTCGGCTCGACCGCGGCGCTGCTCGATAAGCTTGCGGCGGAGGCCGTCGGCCATTTCGCCAGCGGCTGGGCCTGGCTGGTGCTGGAAGGCGACGCGCTCAAGGTCACCTCCTATCATGATGCCGACACGCCGATCGTCTATGAAGGCGTCAAGCCGCTCTTCACGCTCGATGTGTGGGAGCATGCTTATTATATCGACTATCGCAACGCCCGGCCGAAATTCGCGGAAAGCGTGCTCGGCAAGGTGATCAACTGGGATTTCGTCTCCCAGAATCTCGACGGCCTGGGCGCCTCGCGCGCCGACCAGCAGCAGGGTTGAGCCCCGTCTCTCCCTCTCCCCATGGGGAGAGGGCAGGGGTGAGGGAGATCGCCTGATCGGGCTCGATGCCCGATCAGGCGGTACATGCCTGAACTGAACCGATTTCAGCCGACATCGCACCACCGTGCTCAGGCTGAGCGCCGGCGGAAGCGCTTACTGCTGCGGCGGCACGGGCGGATCATGCTCCACCGTCTCGGCCGTCAGCCCATGTTTCAGCAGCATCGGCACATTGGCGGCCGCAAAGATCAGTGTCGCCGGCAAGGCGCCCCATAATTTGTAGCCGAGCCAGAAATCGGTGCTGCTCGTCCGCCACACCACTTCATTGGCGATGCCCAGCAGGATGAAGAACAAGGCCCAGTTGCGCGACAGCAGCGCCCATCCCTGATCGGTGAGCCCCGGATAGATATTGCCCAGCACCAGCTTGAGCGTCGGCCGGTTGGTCCACAGGCCGAAGAGCAGGATGGTGGAAACCGTCGCATAATAGACGGTCGGTTTGATCTTGATGAAGGTCTCGCTGTGCAGCCACAGCGTCAGGCCGCCGAAGACCAGCACCATCACGCCTGAAATCGCGAGCATCGCGGAGATGCGGCCATGGCGCAGCTTCGCCCAGATCATCGCCGCGAGGGTCGCCACCATGAAGGCGAAGGTCGCCGTCAATATGCGCTGCAGCGGCTCGCCCGGTGCCAATTGGTTGGCGAGGAAGAAGACGATCAGCGGCCCGACGTCGATCAGCAGCTTAACGATGGGATTGCCCTCGTCCGGGGCGGGCTTGATGCTGGCATTCATTCTATTTCATCCCGATACGTTCTACGCCCGCAATGGCGCGCGCCACTTCGCTGGGATCGAAGGGGCGCAGATCGTCCACCGCCTCGCCCACGCCGATCGCATGGATCGGCAGGCCATATTTCTCCGCCGCCGCCACCAGCACGCCGCCGCGCGCGGTGCCGTCCAGCTTGGTCATGACAAGGCCGGTAACGCCCGCCACTTCCTTGAACACCTCGATCTGGGACAAAGCGTTCTGTCCCGTCGTCGCGTCGAGCACCAGCACCACATCATGTGGCGCCGCGGGGTTCAGCCGGCCCAGAACGCGCCGGATCTTGGCGAGTTCGTCCATCAGCCCGGCCTTGTTCTGCAGCCGGCCGGCAGTGTCGACGATCAGCACATCTATGCCCTCGGCGGTGCCGCGCTTGACGCCTTCGAAGACGAGGCTGGCCGCGTCGCCGCCTTCCTTGCCGGAAATGATCGGTACGCCGATCCGATCCGCCCACACTTTGAGCTGGCCGATCGCGGCGGCGCGGAACGTGTCGCCCGCCACCAGCATCACGCCATAATCCTGTTCCTGGAACAGATGGGCGAGCTTGGCGATGGTGGTGGTCTTGCCCGATCCGTTGACGCCGATGACGAGGATCACCTGCGGGCGCGGAAATGCCTCTATCTCCAGTGGCTTGGCGACGGGCGAGAGGATCTTCGCCACTTCCTGCGCCACGATCTCGCGCAGGCGGGGCTCGTCCAGCCCCAGCTCGAACCGCTCCTCGGCCAGCCGGTCGCGTACCCGCGCGGCGGTGGCGGGGCCGAGGTCGGACGCGATCAGCGCCTCCTCGATCGCATCCAGCGTCGCTTCGTCGAGCGCCGCTTTGCCGAACAGGCCGGAAATATTCTCGCCCAGCCGGTCCGATGTGCGCCGGAACCCGCCGAGCAGCCGCTCATGCCAGGAAATCTCGTTCATGCGGCCGCTCCCACCAGCATGTCGCCCTCGACCGCGTCGATGCGCGCCGCGACGATCCGGCCCGCAACATCTCGATCCTCGTGCTGAAGGCGCACGCCCACGAAATTCTCCGCATGGCCCGTCCGGCCGTCGCGTTCCACAAGCACTTGTTGCACGCTCCCGATCATGTCCTTCAGCCAGGCCACGCGCCGGCGCGCCGTCGCCTCGCGCAGCGCCTTGGCGCGCGCCTTTATCGCGTCCGGCCCGACCTGCGGCATCCGCGCCGCCGGCGTGCCCGCCCGCGGCGAATAGGGGAAGATATGGCCGAAGACGATATCGCACTCCTCGATCAATGCCAGAGAATTGGCGTGCATCGCCTCCGTCTCGGTCGGGAAGCCCGCGATCAGGTCCGCGCCGATTGCGATTTCCGGCCGGGCCGCCTTCAGCCGCGCGACCATCTCCACCGCCTGGGCGCGGCTGTGGCGCCGCTTCATGCGCTTGAGGATCATGTCGTCGCCCGCCTGAAGCGACAGGTGGAGATGCGGCATGACGCGCGGCTCGCCCGTCACCAGATCGAACAACCGATCGTCAATCTCCACTGAATCGAGCGAGGAGAGGCGCAGGCGCGGCAGATCGGGCACATGGCGCAATATGCGCTCGATCAGCAGCCCGAGCGAAGGGGTGCCGGGCAGGTCGGGGCCATAGCTGGTGACGTCCACCCCGGTCAGCACGATCTCGCCATAGCCCTGGTCCACCAGCGCCTTGATCCGGTCGATGACGGCGCCGGCGGGGGCGGAGCGGCTGTTTCCCCGGCCATAGGGAATGATGCAGAAGGTGCAGCGATGGTCGCAGCCATTCTGCACCTCGACAAAGGCGCGGGCATGGTCCGCGAAGCCCGTGACGAGATGTGGCGCCGTCTCGCGCACTGCCATGATGTCGGAAACGCGGACCTCCGCCTCGGCCGGGGCCGGGAAACGGAAATTTTCCGCCGACATCTTCTCCCTATTGCCCAGCACGCGCGCTACTTCGGGCATTGCCGCGAACGTCTCGGGCTCCACCTGCGCGGCGCAGCCCGTCACCACGATCCGCGCCTCGGGCCGCGCCCGCTTCGCTTTGCGGATCGCCTTGCGCGCCTGGCGCACCGCCTCGGCCGTCACCGCGCAGCTATTGACGATCACCAGATCGTCCGCCCCGGCCGCGAGCGCGCGCATCGCCTCGCTCTCGGCGATATTGAGACGGCAGCCGAGCGTGATCAGCTCCGGTCCGCTCATCCAAATGCGTCCATGTCCGCTTCTGCGGTGAAGACATGGGTGGCCGGGCCCGTCATCCGGATCGCCTCGCCCGCGCGCCAGTCGATGACGAGCGGTCCGCCCGGCAGCTCCACCGTCACCGGTCCTTCGACATGGCCCGCGCGGATCGCGGCGACCGCGGTCGCGCAGGCGCCCGTGCCGCAGGCGCGCGTCAGCCCCACGCCACGCTCCCACACGCGCAGCCGCAGCCGGTCGCGCGAGACGATGGTGGCGACATTTACGTTGATCCGCTCGGGAAAGAGCGGGTCCGTCTCGATGATCGGCCCCAGCCGCTCCAGATCGACCGCGTCCGTATCGGGCACGAAGAAGATGACGTGCGGATTGCCGACATTGACGGCGGCGGGGCTTTCCAGTTCTTCCCAGGCGACCGGCATCGCCCGCGTGTCCATCGGATAAGCGAGCGGGATCGCGTCCCAGTCGAAGCGGGGATGCCCCATGTCGACCGTCGCGCCGCCCTGGCCGGCCTCGCCCCGGATCGTGCCGCCCAGCGTCTCGATCGTCGATCTGTCGCCCAAGAGCAGCGCCACGCAGCGCGAGGCGTTGCCGCACGCCTCCACCTCGCCGCCATCCGCGTTGAAGATCCGCATGCGCGCATCCGCCACCTCGGAGGGTTCGACGATGATGAGCTGGTCGCAGCCTATGCCCGTGCGGCGGTCGGCGATCGCGCGGGCGCGGGCGTTGCTCATCTCGACCGCGCCTTCGCGCGCGTCGATGACGACAAAATCATTGCCCAGACCGTGCATCTTGTGAAAGCGAAAAGCCATGGCGCGCGATCTAGGCCCTGACCCGAAGGAAGTCCACCGAGCGGCACGGGAACTGCTGTCATTCTGGCTGGAAGAAACAGCCCCGAGAAAGCGTTTCGCCCGCGATCCCGCGTTGGATCGGGAGATTGCCCGCCGCTTCGTCCATCTCCATCAGGCGGTGCTTCGCAGTCATGCAGCGGTCTGGCGGGCCGATCCCGTCACGCTGCGCGCCGCGGTGATCCTGCTTGATCAATTCTCGCGCAATATCTATCGCGACGACGAACGCGCCTGTGCGGGCGATCCGCTCGCCCGGGCGCTGGCACGCGAGGCGCTCGCTAAGGGCTGGGACAGGGGGCTCGACGCGGACGAGCGGGCATTTCTCTATATGCCCTTCATGCACAGCGAGGCGATGGCGGACCAACTCCTCTCGATCGCCCTGTTCGAGGCGGAGGGCGACGAGCTTTCGATCGACTATGCCCATCGCCACGCCGCCCAGATCGCCCGCTTCGGCCGCTTCCCCCAGCGCAATGCGATCCTCGGCCGCGAAAGCACGGCGGCGGAGGAGGCCTTTCTGGAGGAGCCGGGCAGCCGCTTCTGATCTTGCCCTGCCACCATTTATGAGCTATCCGCCGCCCCGATCGTTCACCCGAACGTGATGAATGCGCGCGGCCAAGGTCGCACGCCGGCCGACGAGGTTTCGTCCGCCGGCGCATTTTGCGTTTGGGATGTACGCAACGGAGTTAGGCCTTATGTTCGAGAGTCTTAGCGATCGATTGGGCGGCGTGTTCGAGCGCCTGCGCGGTCGTGGCGCGCTCAACGAAGGCGATGTCCGCGCTGCCATGCGCGAGGTGCGGATCGCGCTGCTCGAAGCGGATGTGGCGCTGCCCGTCGTCCGCGATTTCGTCGAGAAGGCGACCGAGCAGGCCATCGGCCAGTCCGTCCTGAAATCGGTCACGCCCGGCCAGCAGGTCGTCAAGATCGTCAATGACGCGCTGATCGAGATGCTGGGCGCGGAAGCCGTCGATCTCGAGCTGGACGTGACGCCGCCCGCCGTCGTGATGATGGTTGGCCTCCAGGGCTCGGGCAAGACGACCACCACCGCGAAGATCGCCAAGCGCCTCACCGAGCAGAAGCGCAAGAAGGTGATGATGGCGTCGCTCGACGTCAATCGTCCCGCTGCGCAGGAGCAGCTTGCGACGCTCGGCACGCAGGCCAAGGTCGCGACGCTCCCGATCGTCGCCGGCCAGCAGCCGGTCGATATCGCGCGGCGTGCGCTCCAGTCCGCCCGGCTCCAGGGCTATGACGTCCTGATCCTCGACACCGCCGGCCGCCTCCATGTCGATCAGGCGCTGATGGACGAGATGAAGGCGGTCGCGGATATCGCGAAGCCGGATGAAATCCTCCTCGTCGTCGATGCGCTGACGGGCCAGGATGCGGTCAATGTCGCGCAGAATTTCTCGGAGCAGGTGCCGCTCACCGGCGTCGTGCTCACCCGCATGGACGGCGATGCGCGCGGCGGCGCGGCACTGTCAATGCGCGCGGTCACGGGCAAGCCGATCAAGTTCGTCGGCGTCGCCGAAAAGCTGGACGGGCTCGAAACCTTCCATCCGCAGCGCGTCGCCGGCCGTATCCTCGGCATGGGCGATGTCGTCAGCCTGGTCGAAAAGGCCGCCGAGACGATCAAGGTCGAGGAGGCCGAGGCGCTCGCGGCCAAGATGGCCAAGGGTCAGTTCGACATGAACGACCTGCGCAACCAGCTTGGCCAGATGCGTCGCATGGGTGGCCTCGGTGCGCTCGCGGGCATGCTGCCGGGCGTCAAGCAGGTGAAGCAGGCCATGGCCAGCGGCGCCGCGGACGACAAGGTCCTGATCCGCATGGAGGCGATCATCTCCTCCATGACGCCCAAGGAACGCGCCAAGCCGGAACTGCTCAACGCCAAGCGCAAGATCCGCGTTGCCAAGGGTTCGGGCACGACGGTGCAGGAGGTCAACCGCCTCCTCAAGATGCACCAGGAAATGTCCACCGCCATGAAGAAGCTCAAGAAGATGGGCGGACTCAAGGGGCTCGGCGCGCTGCTCGGCAAGGGCGGCGGGCTGGGCGGCATGCTCGGCGGCGGGGCGGGGGGCATGCCTCCGCTTCCTCCCGGCGGCCTGCCCGGGCTTCCCGGCGGTGGCGCCGGCGGCATGGGCGGCCTCCCGCCCGGCTTCGAAAAGTTTCTCAAAAAGTAATGTAAAATCAAACGAACGCAGTTAGTTAGAAAGGAAGATTGAATGTCCGTCTCCATCCGCCTGTCGCGCGGCGGCGCCAAGAAGCGTCCTTATTACCGGATCGTCGTCGCCAACTCGCGGTCGCCCCGTGACGGCGCCTTCATCGAGAAGATCGGCACCTACAATCCGCTGCTCGCCAAGGATGACGAGAAGCGCGTCGTGCTGGACGTCGAGCGTGCCAAGCATTGGCTCGCCGTCGGCGCGCAGCCGACCGATCGCGTTGCCCGTTTCCTCGACGCCGCCGGCGTGAAGGAGCGTGCGGCCCGCAACAATCCGAAGAAGGCCGAGCCGGGCGAGAAGGCGAAGGAGCGCGCCGAGGAGCGTGCCGCCAAGCTCGCCGCCGTGCAGGAAGCCGCCGCCGAGGCTTCGGCCGAGGCCTGATCCCGTGAAGGCATGGCCGGGGGCACCGTCGCCTGATGCGACGGACGCCTCCGGCCGTCGTTTCCAGGCGCAGCCTGCGGCCTGGTCGAACGTTTTCTCGACATGAACCCGTCGAGGAACACCGCCATGAGCAGCAGCAAGCCGCAGCCGGATACGGAA
This sequence comes from Sphingomonas oleivorans, assembly GCF_003050615.1. GTDB lineage: Bacteria > Pseudomonadota > Alphaproteobacteria > Sphingomonadales > Sphingomonadaceae > Sphingomonas_H > Sphingomonas_H oleivorans. The sequence goes on from NZ_NWBU01000018.1 coordinate 90,295, forward strand.
AGCAAGCAGCGTGACCAGCAGAAGCCCGACAAGGTCAAGGACCAGCAGGGCGTCTCCGCCACCGAGCCTGCCGAAGGCTCCGACGACCTTCCCCCCCGAGGCGAAGGCTCTCCGCGAGGCTGAGCCGGCTGTCGAGCGTCTCGTCACGCTCGCTGTCATCATCGGCGCGCATGGCGTCAGGGGCGAGGTGCGTCTCAAGCTCTTCACGGAAGATGTGTCGGGACTGGAGGCGCATCAAAGCTTCAATGGCGGCACGCTGACGCTGAAGAGCGTGCGCGACGGCTCCAACGGCGCCATCGCCCGCTTCGCCGAGATCGCGGATCGCACGGCGGCCGAGCGGCTGCGCGGCACCGAGCTTGCCGTGCCGCGCTCGGCGCTGCCGCCACTCGCCGAGGGCGAATATTATCATGCCGATCTGATAGGCCTGCGCTGCGTCACCGATGACGGGCAGGAGATCGGCACGGCGGTCGCGGTCGAGAATTTCGGCGCGGGCGACATTCTCGAAATCGAGAAGCCGGACGCGAAGCGCTTCATGGTCCCGATCGCCGTCGCCGTCACCATCGAGCCCGAAAGGCTGGTTGTCGACGCAGCCTTCGTCGAATGAGCTTCGCCGCCACCATCCTCACTCTCTATCCCGAGATGTTTCCCGGCCCGCTGGGGATCAGCCTCGCCGGCCGCGCGCTGGCCGAGGGCAGGTGGATCTGCGATCCCGTCCAGATCCGCGATTTCGCCACCGATCGCCACAGGTCGGTGGACGATACGCCGGCGGGCGGTGGCGCGGGGATGGTGATGCGCGCGGACGTGCTCGCCCGCGCGGTCGATCATGCGCTGGAGCGCCGCCCCGATGCGCCGCTCCTCGCCATGACGCCGCGTGGCCGGCCCTTGACGCAGGCGCGCGTGCGCGAGATCGCCGCCGGGCCCGGCGTCACCATTTTATGCGGCCGTTTCGAGGGGATAGACGAGCGGCTGTTCGATGCGCGCGCGATCGAGCAGGTGTCGATCGGCGACTATATTCTCTCAGGCGGGGAAATGGCGGCGCTGACCTTGCTGGATGCTTGCATCAGGCTGCTTCCCGGAGTAATGGGCGCCGCTTCCAGCGGGGATGATGAGAGCTTCGAAACGGGGCTGCTCGAATATCCGCAATATACCCGACCACAATCGTGGGAAGGGCGCACGATCCCCGAAGTGCTGCGATCGGGGGATCATGCGCGGATCGATGCCTGGCGCAAGCATCAGGCGGAGAATGATACACGGCTAAGGAGGCCGGATCTTTGGGAGCGCCATATCGGTGCTCGGGTCCTGTCTCCCTCTGGCGCGCGGCGAACAGAGGAGGAAGGTCGATGAACCTCATCCAGACGCTCGAGGCCGAGGCCATCGAGGCATTCAAGAACACGAAGTCCATTCCCGAATTCCGTCCGGGCGACACGCTCAAGGTCGGCGTGAAGGTCGTCGAAGGCGATCGCACCCGCGTCCAGTTCTATGAGGGCGTGTGCATCGCCCGCGCGAACAAGGGCATGGGTTCGTCCTTCACCGTGCGCAAGATCTCGTTCGGCGAGGGCGTCGAGCGCGTCTTCCCGCTCTATTCGCCGAACATCGATTCGATCGAGGTGGTCCGCAAGGGCGTCGTGCGTCGCGCGAAGCTCTATTATCTGCGCGGCCGCACCGGCAAGTCGGCCCGCATCGCCGAGCGCCGCGACACCAAGCTTTCCGCCGAGGCCTGATCCCTCGACGCGGATATGCCGCAGGAAAGGCGCGGGGAGCAGACGCTTCCCGCGCCTTTTTCTTTTTCACCGTCGCCTCTGCCTCGGCAGGGGCGACGCCGTAGGTACTTCCCCCTTACTGTTCGATGTGGCTAATACGGCCGATGCGCAAATTTCTTGGCCTGATCGCCGCCTCCACCATGCTCACCGCAACCACCGCTGCCGCCGAACCGCTGACGCTCGAGCGCGTCTTCGCCAGCCCCTCGCTGTCCGGCCCCACGCCGCGCAGCCCCAAGCTCTCGCCCGACGGCAGTCTCGCGACCTTGCTGCGCAACCGCGCCGACGATCGCGACCGCTATGATCTATGGGCGGTGGACACCGTCACGGGCGCCGCGCGTATGCTGGTCGATTCCGCCAAGGTCGGTTCGGGTGCCGAGGTCTCCGAAGCGGAGAAGATGCGCCGCGAGCGCGCCCGCATCGGCGGCACCAAGGGCATCACCGCCTATGACTGGGCACCCGACGGCAAGTCGATGCTCGTGCCGATCGATGGAGATCTCTATCTCGCCGGGCTCGATGGCAGCGTCCGCCAGCTCACCAACAGCCCCGCCACCGAGGTCGATGCGCAGGTCTCCGCCGCCGGCCGCTACGTCTCCTTCGTCCGCGATCAGAATCTGTTCGTGACGGAGGTCGCCACCGGCCGCGAACGCGCGCTCACCGCCGATGGCGGCGGCACGGTCACATGGGGCTCGGCCGAATTCGTGGCCCAGGAGGAGATGGACCGCCGCACCGGCCATTGGTGGTCGCCCGACGACAGCCGCCTCGCGGTCGAGCGCTATGACGAAAGCAAGGTGAAGACCGTCACCCGCGCAGCGATCGGCGCGGAGGGGACCAGGCTGTTCGAGCAGCGCTATCCCGCCGCCGGCACGCTTAATGTCGCGGTCGAGCTGTGGATCCTCGCGGCGGACGGGCTCGGCCGGGTGAAGGCCGATCTCGGCCCCGATCCCGACATCTATCTCGCCCGCGTCGACTGGACGCCGGACGGCAAGACGCTGCTCGTGCAGGTCGAGAGCCGCGACCAGAAGCGGCTCGACCTGCGCTCGATCGATCCCGCCACGGGCAAGTCGACCATCCTCTTCACCGAGACGTCCGACACCTGGCTCAACCTGCACGACAATCTGAAGCCCTTGAAGGATGGCAGCCTGATCTGGTCGTCCGAGCGCTCGGGCTATATGCATCTCTATCATTGGCGCGACGGCGAATGGACGCAGCTCACCCGCGGCGACTGGGCTGTGAAGGAGCTGGTCGGTGTCGATGAGGAGGCGGGAAAACTCTATTTCCTCGCCAACAAGGATGACGCCACCGAACAGCATCTCTGTTCGATCAGCCTGAAGAAGCCCGGCGAACCCGTGCGCATCACCGAGGCGGGCTGGTGGAACGGCGCGGTGATGGACAAGACGGCCTCGCGCGCGCTGATCTTCCGCTCCAATCCCAGCCAGCCGCCGCAAGTCTATCTCGCCGACAATGAAGGCAAGCGCATCGCCTGGATCGAGGAGAACAGGCTGGATGCGGCGCACCCTTATGCGCCCTATCTGGCAAGCCATGTCGCCCCCATCTTCGGCACGATCGCCGCGAAGGACGGGAGCCAGCTCCATTACAAGCTGCTCAGCCCCCCGCGCGAGCCGGGCAAGCGCTATCCCGTCTTCGTCCAGGTCTATAACGGTCCCGGCGCGGGGCGGCAGGTGACCAAGGCCTGGTTCAGCCCCGTCCAGCAATATCTGGTGGACAAGGGCTGGATCGTCTTCTCGATCGACGGGCGCGGCTCGCCCGATCGCGGCAAGGCGTTCGAGGACGGCATCCATCATGCCATGGGCACGGTCGAGGTGGAGGATCAGCTTGCCGGGCTCGCATGGCTGAAGGCGCAGGATTTCGTCGATCCCAGGCGGATCGGCATCTATGGCTGGTCCTATGGCGGCTATATGACGCTGAAGCTGCTCGAAAAGGCGCCTGGCGCCTATGCGGCGGGGGTCTCCGGCGCGCCGGTGACGAAATGGGAGCTTTACGACACCCATTATACCGAACGCTATCTCGGCAATCCGGCGACGGATCCTGCGCCCTATCAGAGCTCGGATGCGCTGCCGGACGCGGGCAAGATCGCCGATCCGCTGCTCATCATGCACGGCATGGCGGACGACAATGTGGTGTTCGAGAATACGACCGCCTTCATCGCCAAGCTCCAGGCGGAATCCCGGCCGTTCGAGATGATGGCCTATCCCGGCAAGACGCATGGCGTGAGCGGGGAGGGCGCGCAGATCCATGTCTGGCGCACGATCGAGAATTTCCTCGACCGTACGGTGAAGGGGAAGGCGGAGTAGGTCGCGGAACAGCGGGAAATTTGTCGCCCCTGCGGAGGCGGGGGTGACGAAACGGCCGCAAACGCCCCTAAGGAATAATATAGGACGATAAAACCTAAGCTATCGCACCCGAAAGCCCGGAAACGCTAGACATCCGCGCAGACGCGCCTAAACCCCGGCGCGTCTATCAACTGGAGCGAGTCTCATGGGTTATCGGGTCGTCGTCGCGGGTGCCACGGGGAATGTCGGGCGCGAAATGCTCAACATTCTGGCGGAGCGCGAATTCCCGATTAAAGAGCTGGCGGTGCTCGCCTCCGCCCGCAGCCAGGGTGACGAGATCGAATTCGGCGAGACCGGGCAGATGCTCAAGGTCCGCAATATCGAGCATTTCGACTGGGCGGGCTGGGATATCGCGCTGTTCGCGATCGGATCGGACGCGACCAAAATCTATGCGCCGATTGCGGCTGCGGCCGGTTGCACGGTGATCGACAATTCGTCGCTCTACCGCATGGATCCGGACGTGCCGCTGATCGTGCCCGAGGTGAATCCTCAAGCGATCGACGGCTATACCAAGAAGAATATCATCGCCAATCCCAACTGTTCGACCGCGCAGATGGTGGTGGCGCTGAAGCCGCTGCACGACGCCGCCAAGATCAAGCGCGTCGTCGTCTCGACCTACCAGTCGGTGTCCGGCGCGGGCAAGGCGGGCATGGACGAGCTGTTCGAGCAGAGCCGCAACATCTTCGTCGGTGATCCGGCCGAGCCCAAGAAGTTCACCAAGCAGATCGCCTTCAACGTGATCCCGCATATCGACAGCTTCCTTGATGACGGCTTCACCAAGGAAGAATGGAAGATGGTGGTCGAGACGAAGAAGATCCTCGATCCGGCGGTGAAGGTGGTCGCCACCTGCGTGCGCGTGCCCGTCTTCGTCGGCCATTCGGAAGCGATCAACATCGAGTTCGAAAACGAGATTTCGGCGGCTGAGGCGCAGGCGATCCTGCGCGAGGCACCCGGCATCATGCTCGTCGATAAGCGCGAGAATGGCGGATATGTCACGCCCGTCGAATGTGTCGGCGAATTCGCCACCTATGTCAGCCGCGTCCGTGAGGATCCGACCGTCGAGAACGGCCTCGTCCTCTGGTGCGTGTCGGACAATCTCCGCAAGGGCGCCGCGCTCAACGCGGTGCAGATTGCGGAGCTGCTCGGCCGACGCCATCTGAAGAAGGCGGCCTGATCGGGTGAATTCCGACGGGTCGCCGCCCGGGTCCGTCTCGACGCCTTCACAGGCGGAGGCGCGACCCGGCCGGCGGCCCTGTTCGGCCTATCTCCCCCCGCCGGCTGGCGGGCGTCTGCCCGTCGTCCAGCGCTGGATGATCCTGCTCCTCGCGCTCGTCATCTTGGCGACGAGCTGGGGCGCGCTCTACCCGCGCAACACCTATCTCCAGCATGGGCCGACAGCGGTGCTGCTGCTCGCCGCCATTCCCGTACTCCGCCGCTGGCCGCTCAGCGATGCGGCGGTCGGCTGCATCTTCGTCTTCTTCCTGCTCCATTCGATCGGCGCGCGGTACAGCTATTCCTTCGTGCCCTATGACGATTGGGCGCGGGCGATCTTCGCGCACGATATCAGCGGAAGTTTCGGCTTCACCCGCAATCATTATGACCGGCTCGTCCATCTCTGCTTCGGCCTGCTCGCCATCCGGCCGGTGCGCGAGATAGCGAGCCGCCATTTCGGCATGAGCCCCCGCGCGGCGCTCTATGTCGCGCCCGCGTTCGTCCTGACGTGCAGCGCGCTCTACGAAATAATCGAATGGCTGGTGGCGGTGATCATGAGCCCCGCCGATGCCGAAGCCTATAATGGGCAGCAGGGCGATATGTTCGATGGCCAGAAGGACATGGCGCTCGCAGCCCTCGGCACGATCCTCGCCACGCTGTGGAGCCGGCGATCGGCGCGGCAGCAAGCCTGACCGGCTCGACAGGCCGGCGCTTCCGGGCTACCGGCGGGGACGACCTCGCACCAGCGGACGAACGCCCTTGGCAAGCCTCCCGACCGAAGCCGCCCTCCATCATTTCACCGCCGATGACGGGGTGGAACTCGCCTGGCATGAGATGGGGCCGGCGGGCGGCTGGCCCGTGGTGCTGATCCACGGACTTTTTTCTAACGCCTTCACCAACTGGATCCGCTACGGCCATGCCGCCAAGCTGGTCGGGCAGGGCTTCCGGGTGATCATGCCCGATCTGCGCGGCCATGGCGACAGCGCCGCGCCGCATGATCCGGCCTTTTATCCGCCCGATGTGCTGGCGGCGGACGGCTTCGCGCTCCTCCGCCATCTCGGCCTTGGCGACTATGATCTGGGCGGCTATTCGCTCGGCGGGCGGACGACGATGCGGATGCTGGTGATGGGTGCCGCGCCGCGCCGCGCGGTGGTGGCGGGCATGGGGCTCAGGGGCGTGCTCGATACGGGCCGGCGCGCTGCCTTCTTCCGCGACATGCTCAGGGGCTTCGGCACGCATCCGCGCGGATCGGCCGCCTGGATGGCCGAGGCCTTCCTGAAGACCACCGGCGGCGATCCTTTGGCGCTGCTGCCCTTGCTCGACAGCTTCGTCGACACGCCGGAGGAGGATCTGACGGCGATCGGGACGCCGGTGCTGGTGGTCGCGGGCGCCGAGGATGACGATAATGGCTCGGCAGCGGAGCTGGCGGAGACTCTGCCGCGCGCGCTCTATGTCGAAATCCCCGGCAACCATATGAGTGCGGTGCTCAAGCCCGAGCTCGGCGACGCGATCCGCTCCTTCCTCAGCGACTGAGCGAGGCCTATTCGGCCGCCATGTCATAGGCGGTCGGCATGTGCGGCTCCCGCCGCTCGCGCATCCTGCGCGCGCCGAACAGCGCGCCCGCGGCCGCGCCGCCGACGATTGCTGCGGTCGCAAGCGGGTGCATCTGCGCTTCGAGCGCCAGGCTGCGGTGGCGCACATAGGTCGGCCGGTTGCTGTCGATCCGTCCGTCCTGCCGTTCCTCGAACAGATTGTCCGCTGTGCCGCGCCCGGGTTCGGTCGCGATCGTCTGCGCCGGCTCGCCGAAGAATCTTTCCAGGATCCGATCGGCCGTGCGCGGCGCGATATTGCCGAGCTTGGTGATCAGATAGCCTTGGCCGCCCACCGTCATTTCGCGCCTGGGATGTTCGGCCGCGAAGCAGATCGCCTTGGCGACGAGCCTCGGATCATAGACGATCGGAGGCACGCGGGCGGGCTGGTCCATCTTGTTGCGGGCATGTTCGGAATAGGGCGTGTCCATGCTGGTGGGCTTGATCAGCGTCACCGAGATGGGGGCCTCGTCCATCTCCAGCTCCATCCGCAGCGTATCGGTGAAGCCGCGCAGGGCATGTTTCATCGCACTATAGGCACCTTGCAGCGGAATGGCGCGCTCCGACAGGACGGAGCCGATATTGATCAGCGCGCCGCCGCGCTGCCTCAGCTGATCGGCCGCGACCAGCGATGCCTGTACCGTCCCGAAATAGCCGACGTCGAACAGCCGCTTATGCTCCTCCATCGTCGTGTCGGTCAGCCGGGCATAGACCGCGGCGGCGGCATTATTGACCCATGTGTCGAATCCGCCGAAGCGCTGCTCGGCCGCATTCGCGATCTTTTCGGCCGCGCCTTCCTCGGCAATGTCCACCGCCACGAAGGCGGCGCGCCCGCCCTTGGCACCGATATCGTCGACCGCCTTCTGCAATGCATCCTCGTTGCGCGCGGCGAGCAGGACGGCGGCACCCGCCTCGGCGGCATGGCGTGCGGCGGCGAGGCCGATGCCGCTCGATCCTCCGGTGATGACGATCGTCTGCTGCGCGATCGGCTTCAGCTTTACGGCCATGATCAATCTCCCGCTGGGGCGTTGCATCCGCGCGGGAAAACGGGCCGAAGTCCCGGTCTTTCCGGGCCTTTCGACGAGCGGAAGGGCTTTTCGGCTGGCCTGTGCCGCCCCGCCTAGCGGAAGGGCGGCTCGTTGAACGCGCGCAGCTTGCGGCTGTGGAGTTGCGTGCCCGCCAGCTTCAGCTCGTCGATCGCCGCGATGCCGATCCTCAGATGCTCCGCGATCGCCCGCTCATAGAAGCGGTTGGCCTGTCCCGGCAGCTTGATCTCGCCATGGATCGGCTTGTCGGATACGCACAGCAAGGTGCCATAGGGCACGCGGAAGCGGAAACCCTGCGCCGCGAGCGTTGCCGATTCCATGTCGATCGCCACCGCGCGGGACTGGCTGAAGCGCAGCGCGGACTGGGTGTAGCGCAGCTCCCAATTGCGGTCGTCGGTGGTGACGACCGTGCCGGTCCGCATCCGCAGCTTCAGATTCTCGCGGCTCTCGCCCGATACGATTTCCGCCGCCTTGCTGAGCGCGAGCTGCACCTCGGCGATCGCCGGCACCGGGATTTCCGGCGGCAGCACATCGTCCAGCACATGGTCGTCGCGCAGATAGGCATGGGCCAGCACATAGTCGCCGATCCGCTGGCTGGGGCGCAGACCCCCGCAATGGCCGATCATCAGCCAGGCCTCGGGCCGCATCACCGCCAGATGGTCGGTGATCGTCTTGGCGTTGGACGGCCCGACACCGATATTGACCAGCGTGATGCCCGATCCGTCCTTGGCGACGAGATGATAAGCCGGCATCTGGTGGCGCCGCCATGCGCTGTCGGCGATCGCCGCGTCGGGATTGGGATCGCCCGGCCGTATTTCCAGCCCGCCCGCGCCGCTCAGCATCACATAGGGCCCGTCCTCCGAAAGCTGGGTGCAGGCCCAGCGGACGAACTCGTCGACATAGCGGTGATAATTGGTGAAAAGGACGTAATTCTGCACATGCGCCGGCGGCGTGCCGGTATAGTGGCGCAGCCGGGCCAGGCTGAAATCCACCCGCGCCGCGTCGAACAGCGCCAGCGGACGGGGCTCGTCCGGTCCTGGCACCCACAGCCCGTCCGCCAGCTCGTCGCCAATCCGCTCCAACTCGGCCGCCGGGAAGATCCGCGCGAGCTCCACTGCGGCGGCGCTCGTCAGGTCCACATTATGCCCGGCGTCGAGCACATAGGGATAGGGAATCTCCTCGTCGCCGCGCGCGGTTTCCACCGTGGCGCCGAAATCATCGATCAGCATGTCGAGCTGCTCGGCGAGATAGTTGCGGAACATGGCCGGCTGGGTCACGCTTACCGCATAATCGCCCGGTATGTTGAGCCGGCCATAGGCGCGGCCCAGCGGCCCTGGATTGCGATCCCCGTCATAGCGCAGCCGGATCTGCGGATAGGCGAAGGCGCCCGCCGCGCGCATGGCCGGATCGGGCCGTTCACCATGCTGGATATAGCGCGTGAGCGCGGTGCGCAGCGCCGCGACCGACTGGCGATAGATGCTGTCGAGCTCGTCGACGATGGCGAGGCTGGAGGGGCTCGGCATGTAGCGGGCGCTCAGAGCTGGCCGAGGAGATAGTCGGCGCTGCTCACCCGGAATTCGCCCGGCGCTTCGACATTGAGCTGCTCGACCACGCCGTCCTTCACCAGCATCGAGAATCGCTTGCCGCGCACGCCCATGCCATGCGCGCTGGCGTCGAGCGTGAGGTCGATCGCCTTGACGAAATCGCCATTGCCGTCGGCAAGCAGCGTCACCTTGCTCTCCGCGCCCGCCTGTTTGCTCCAGGCGCCCATCACGAAGGCGTCGTTGACGGCGGTGCAGGCGATCTCGTCCACGCCCTTGGCCTTGATGGCATCCGCCTTGTCGATGAAGCCGGGCAGATGCTTGGCCGAGCAGGTCGGCGTGAAGGCGCCGGGCACGGAGAAGAGCGCAACCCTGCGGCCGGCGAAAAATTCCTTCGATCCGATCTTCTCCGGGCCCTCCGCCGTCATTTTGACGAAGGTCGTTTCGGGGAGGGAATCGCCTATGCCGATGGTCATGCCGCTGGTCCTTGTCCGATATGTCGGATCGGTTCCTATCAACCTCGCATCCTTCCCGAAAGAGCGACCGCAAGCGCGGGTGGCAACAACGCATTCCCGACGCATTCCCGGCGCATTGCCGATGCATGGGCCGTTGGATGCGGCGGAGCGGGTGCTTATAATAGGGCGATGGATGCCTTCGCTTCGCTTGCCGGCCAATTGCTGCTCGCCATGCCGGGCATTGGCGATCCGCGCTTCGAGAAAGCGGTGATCGCCTTGTGCGCGCATGACGAAAGCGGTGCCGTCGGCATCGGCATCGGCCGCACCGTGCCGGGCCTCACCACCCATGGCCTTTTTTCGCAGCTCAATCTCGATCCCGGCGTCGCGCCCGACGTGCCCGTCTATGTCGGCGGCCCGGTCGAGCCGCAGCGCGGCTTCGTGCTGCACGCCGCCGACTGGAGCGGGGAGGATACGCTGCATGTCGGCGATCGCTGGTCGCTCACCAGCACGCTCGACGTGCTGCGCGCCATAGCGCGCGGGGAGGGGCCGTCGCGCTGGCTGGTGGCGCTGGGCTATGCGGGCTGGGGCGAGGGCCAGCTCGACGAGGAGATGAGCCGTCATGGCTGGTTTGCCACGACGGGCAATGAGGCGCTGATCTTCACGGAAGACGCTGCTGCGCGCTGGAAGCGGGCCTTTGCCGGCGCGGGAGTCGACACGCGGCTCCTCTCCAACGTCACGGGCCGTGCCTGATCCGCGGAGCGCCGCCGGGAAAACATATAAAGACATCTTTATATTTGCATTGGCGAGATCGGGCGATTAGGTGCGAGGGCAATCGGCCGCCCGGATCCTGTCCGGCGGCTTGCATGCATTCGCCCGCACGAGGAGAATATTCGTGGCCACCGCCCCCGTCGAAAGCTTCACCGACTATGTCGTCAGCGACATCGGCCTTGCCGAATATGGCCGCGCCGAGATCCGCATCGCCGAGACGGAGATGCCGGGCCTCATGGCGCTCCGCAAGGAATATGGCGCGTCGCAGCCGCTGAAGGGCGCGCGAATCACCGGCTCGCTCCACATGACGATCCAGACGGCGGTGCTGATCGAGACGCTGGTGGCGCTCGGCGCGGAAGTGCGCTGGGCCTCCTGCAACATCTTCTCGACGCAGGATCATGCCGCCGCCGCGATCGCCGCCGCCGGCATCCCCGTCTTCGCGGTGAAGGGCGAGACGCTCGCCGAATATTGGGACTATGTCGAAAAGATCTTCGACTGGGGCGATGGCACGACCGCCAACATGATCCTCGACGATGGCGGCGACGCCACCATGTTCGCGCTGTGGGCCGCCAAGCTCGAGGCGGGGCAGAGCTTCGCCGCGCCGGAGAATGACGAGGAAGTCGAATTCCAGCGCGTCGTGAAATCCTTCATCGCGAAGCGGCCCGGCTATATGACCGAGACGGTCAAGAGCATCCGCGGCGTCTCGGAGGAGACCACCACCGGCGTCCATCGTCTCTATGAGATTGCGAAGAAGGGCGAACTGCCCTTCCCGGCGATCAACGTAAACGATTCGGTCACCAAGTCGAAGTTCGACAATCTTTATGGCTGCAAGGAATCGCTGGTCGACGCGATCCGCCGCGCGACCGATGTGATGCTCGCCGGCAAGGTCGCGACCGTCGCCGGCTTCGGCGATGTCGGCAAGGGCTCGGCCGCCTCGCTCCGTAATGGCGGTGCGCGCGTGCTCGTTACCGAGATCGACCCCATCTGCGCGCTGCAGGCGGCGATGGAGGGCTATGAGGTCGTGACGATGGAGGAGGCGGTCACCCGCTCGGACATCTTCGTGACGGCCACGGGCAATGCCGACGTGATCACCGCCGAGCATATGGCGGCGATGAAGAATATGGCGATCGTCTGCAACATCGGCCATTTCGACAGCGAGATCCAGATTTCGGCGCTGTCCAACTATAAGTGGACCGAGATCAAGCCGCAGGTCGATCTGGTCGAGTTCCCGGACGGCAAGCAGATCATCGTGCTGTCCAAGGGCCGCCTCGTGAACCTCGGCAATGCGACGGGCCATCCCTCCTTCGTGATGTCCTCCAGCTTCACCAACCAGGTGCTCGCCCAGATCGAGCTTTGGACGAAGCCGGGCCAGTATAAGAATGAGGTGTTCGTCCTGCCGAAGCATCTCGACGAGAAGGTCGCCGCGCTCCATCTCGAGAAGCTGGGCGTCAAGCTCACCAAGCTCACCGAGAAGCAGGCCAATTATATCGGCGTCTCGACCGAGGGCCCGTTCAAGCCGGATCATTATCGCTACTGATCCCCGAACCCCTCTCCGCGCCGGTGCGCCGGCGGGGAAGGGGCGCCGGAATCACGGAAAATAAGGGCCTTCTCCCTCCGGAGAGGGCCCTTTTTCTTGTCGCCGGCAGATCGACCAAGGGTTTCCGGTCCTTGTCCAGCGGCTTGCTCCAACCTCCTTATTCCCCTCGCGCCCCTTCCTGCTCTAGAACATCCGCATGCAGTCCTGTCCGCGTCCCGCGTGCGCTCCGCCCGCGAGGATAATCGAATGATCGTGCTCGACGGGACGGAGGCCGCCCTGGTTGCGGGCGTGCTGGCGCTGTGGCTGGTCGCGGGCGTCTCGGCGACGATCCTCGGTATCCGCCGTTCCGCCAAGGCCCGCTTCGCCCATGCCGAGGCGGAGCGGCTGGCGGCGCTGATCGCGGCTGCGCCCGCAGCACCCCTGATCGTGACGGGGACGGGGCGGATCGAGGAGGATGGGCGGCTGGCCGACTGGCTCGGCCTGCGCCGTTCGCTCGCCACCCTCACCGATCTGGCCGACGAGCAGGAGGGGTTCGCGCGACCGGATGTCGAGGCGCTGGCGCGGGACGTTGCCACCACCGCGATTTCGGCGCGGGGCTTTGCCCGCAGGCTCGCCATGCCCGCATCGGGCCGCGTCCTGCTCGTGCGCGGCAGCCCGGGCCTGGGCAGTGGCCGGGTCATGCTCTGGTTCGTCGACATGACGGAAAGCGAGCGCGAGACCGCCCGGCTGGCAGGCGAGGCCGATCGGCTGGGGCAGGCGCTCGACGCGCTGTCCGCATTGATCGAGGCCGCACCCTTTCCGATGTGGCATCGCGGGCCCGACCTGCGCCTCGCGCTGGTCAATGGCGCCTATGTCCGCGCGGTCGAGGCGGATAGCGCGGCCGAGGTGGTCGATCGCGGGCTGGAACTGCTCGAGGCGAACAGCGCGCCCTTCGCCATTCCCGCCGATGCGCGCGATCTGGGTGCGGTTTCGGTACGGACCGCGCCCGCGATCATCGCCGGCGCGCGGCGCACCATCCGCATCGTCGATGTGCCGCTGGGCGAGGCGGGAATCGCCGGCTATGCCTTCGATGTCGAGGAACTGGAGGAGGCGCGCGCCGATCTGCGCCGCTTTGTCGATGCCCAGCGCGACATGCTCGATCGCCTGTCGGCCGGCGTCGCCCAGTTTGCGGGGGACCAGAGCCTCGTCTTCTGCAATGGCCATTTCCTCCGCCTTTTCGAGATGGAGCCGGAGTGGCTGGCCGATCGGCCCGAATTCGATCGCATCCTGGAACGTATGCGTGAGGCGCAGCGCGCGCCCGAAAGCAGGGATTTTCCCGGCTGGAAGGCCGGGCGGCGACTGTGGTTCAATGCGACGGCCCCGGTGGAGGAGAATTGGCTGCTTCCTGCCGGCACGCATCTGCGCGTCGTCGCCCAGCCGCTGCCCGATGGCGGGCTGCTGCTGATCTTCGAGGATCGTACCGAGCAGCTCCAGCTTGCCAGCGCGCGCGACACGCTGCTGCGCGTGCGGACCGCCACCTTCGACAATCTGTTCGAGGCGATCGCCGTTTTCGCCGGCGACGGCCGGCTCCATCTCTGGAACAGCCGTTTCCGCGACGTGTGGAACGTGCAGGAGGAGGAGCTTGCCCGTCATCCGCGCGTCGACATGCTCGTCCAGTGGATCGCGCCCAAGCTCGCCGATCCCTCGCGCGCCGGGTTGATCCGCGAACTGGTGCGCATCGCCACTGTCGAGCGACAGGCGCGCGGCGGGCGCATCGCGCTGGTGGACGGCCGCCATTTCGAATTCGCCGCCGTGCCCATGCCGGACGGCAATGCGCTCTTCACCCTGCTCGACATCACCGCCAGCCGCGTGATCGAGGAAGCGCTGCGCGATCGCAACGAGGCGCTGGAGGAGGCCGATCGGGTCAAGACCGCCTTCGTCGCCAATATCAGCTATGAGTTGCGCGTGCCGCTCACCACCATTTCGGGCTTCGCCGAGATGCTGGAGGGCGGCTATGCCGGCGATCTGCCCGAGACTGCCCGGGAATATGTCGTCGCGATCAACAGCGCGGTCGCCCGGCTGAGCACGCTGATCGGCGACGTGCTCGATCTCACGCAGAGCGAGGCGGGCAGCCTCCCGCTCGCCGCCGAGCCCGTCGCCATTGCGATGCTGGTGAGAGATGCGGCCGCGGATGCCGCCGATGTCGCCCGGGCGCGCGGCCTGTCGCTCACGTTCAACATCCCGGCCGATAGCAGCATCGTGATCGGTGATTCCCGGCGGTTGCGCCAGGGCGTCGATCATATATTGCGCAACGCCTTGTCCTATACGCAGGACGGAGGACGGATTCTCGTCCGTACCGCGATCGTCGGAGGCATGGTGGAGATCGTCATTTCCGATAACGGCCCCGGCATGCCCGCCCATCAGCGCGAACGGATGCTCCAACGCTTCAACGGCGGCGCCCCGGCGCAGGGCGATGGCGCATCGTCCCCCGGGCTCGGCCTGCCGCTCACCCATCAGCTTGTCGAGGCGCATGGCGGCACGCTCGATCTTCAGTCGGAGGAAGGGCGCGGCACGACCGTCACCATCCGTTTGCCGCTGGCGGGCAGGGCGGCGGCGTCCGCGGGCGCCGTGCGATGAAGCTGCTCTCCGATCCCCTCGCTACCGCCGCGCTCGGCGCGGAGCTGGCGGCGCTCCTCCGGCCGGGCGACGTGGTGGCGCTGTCGGGCGATCTCGGCGCGGGCAAGACGACGCTCGCGCGTGGCCTGCTCGCGGAGCTCGGCCTTGCCGGGGAGGCGCAGAGCCCGAGCTTCTCGATCGTCATCGCTTATGCCCCGCCCGAGGTCCGCCTGCCGCTCTGGCATGTCGATCTCTATCGGATCGAGGATCCGGAAGAGGCGGAGGAATTGGGGCTGGATGATGCGCGGGTGGATAGCGCGCTCCTCATCGAATGGCCCGAGCGGCTGGAACACGGGCTGTGGCCCGATGCGCTTCGGCTCCACATCGAAGCGGGTCCGGACGGCGCGCGCCGCTTGACTTGGAACGTGCCGCCGTCTTGGGAGGGGCGATGGCCCCCCAGATGATTCCGCCGCCCGCGGCGCCTGATTTCCTCGCTGCGCATGGTTGGGCGGATGGACGGATCCTGCCGCTCGCCGGAGACGCCTCCTTCCGTCGCTATTTCCGGGTGGTGGCACCCGGGCGCACCGCCGTGCTGATGGACGCGCCGCCCGAGCATGAGGATAGCGCGCCCTTCCTCCATGTCGCGCGCCATCTGACGGGCATCGGCTTTGCCGCTCCCCATATTCTCGCCACCGATCTCGAGCGCGGGCTGATCCTGCTCGAAGATTTCGGCGATGCGCGCATGGCCGAGATGATCGCCGTCGATGCCGCGCGCGAGGAGCCCATATATTCCGCCGCGATCGACCTGCTGCTCGACCTCCATCGCCATGCGCCCGCCGACCTGCCGGCCTATGACATGGACGTCTATCGGCGCGAGGCGCTGCTGCTTCCCGAATGGTATGCGCCGGCCTTGTCGCTCGATGTCGATACGGCGGGCTATGTCGCCGCCTGGGAAGAGGCGCTGGCACCGCTCCGGAACGACCATTCGGTCACGGTGCTGCGCGATTATCATGCCGAGAATATCATGCTGCTGCCCGACGGGCGCCTCGGCCTGCTCGATTTTCAGGACGCGCTCGCCGGCCATCCGGCCTATGATCTCGTCTCGCTGCTGCAGGATGCGCGCCGCGACGTCTCGCCCGAGCTGGAAGCGGCGATGCTCGCCCGCTATCGCGCCTCGGCGCCGCTCGACGATGCCGCCTATGCGCTGCTCGGCGCACAGCGCAACGCCAAGATAATCGGCATCTTCACCCGCCTGTGGAAGCGCGACGGCAAGCCGCGCTATCTCGCCTATCAGCCGCGCGTCTGGGCCTATCTGGAACGCGACCTCGCACATCCGGCGCTCGCGCCGGTTGCCGACTGGTTCGCGGCCAATCTGCCCCATTCCGCCCGTGCCATCGCCTGGGATAAACAATGACCCGTCAGATTCGCAAGCCGCTCGCCCTCCGTCCCGATCCCGGCGGCGGCCTGCCCGTTCGCACCGCGATGGTGATGGCCGCGGGCCTCGGCAAGCGCATGCGCCCGCTCACCGCGACGCGCCCCAAGCCGCTGGTCGAGGTGGCCGGCAAGCCGCTGCTCGACCATGTGTTCGACCGGCTCCGCACGGGGGGCATCGAGCGTGCCGTCGTCAACGTTCATTATCTCGCCGATGCGCTCGAAGCCCATCTCAATCATCGCGTCAAAGATATTGAAATCCTTGTTTCGGATGAGCGCAACAGGCTGTTGGAGACGGGCGGTGGCGTGACGGCCGCCCTGCCGTTGATCGGCGACGATCGCTTCCTCGTCGTAAACAGCGACAATTATTGGGTAGACGGGCCCGTCGACACGATCCGCCTGCTCGCCGCGCGCTGGGACGAAGAGGCGATGGACGCGCTGCTGCTCCTCGTGCCGCTTGCCCGGGCAAATTGCCATGGCGGCACGGGCGATTTCCACATGGACGCGATCGGCCGCCTCAGCCGCCGGCGTCAGGGCCGGGTCGCGCCCTTCGTCTATACCGGCATCCAGCTCGTCTCCCGTCGTCTGTTCGAAAATGCGCCCGAAGGCAGCTTCTCCACCAACCTGTTGTGGAACCGCGCGATCGAGGCGGGGCGCTGCTTCGGCATCGTCCATCAGGGCATGTGGTTCGATGTCGGCACGCCCGGCGCGATCACCAAGACCGAGGCGCTGCTCGCAAGGGGCTGATTCTCCTTTCGTTCCAGCTTTTGCTGGAAAAGCGCGCGCCATGCTCTAGGATGATGTCGTGCAGCCTGCCGTCTTCACCATCCCGCCGCACCGCGCCTTTGCCGACGCGCTCGCCGCCGGGCTGATCGACATATATGGGCAGGATCGGCTCGCGCTTGCCCGCGGCACGATCCTGATCCCCAACAACCGCGCCGCGCGCGCGATCAGCGACGCCTTCGTCCGCCGCTCCGGGCAGGGCCTGCTGCTGCCCCGTCTCGTCGCGATCGGCGATCCCGAGCTGGACGACCGGCTCGGCGCCGCGCTCGATCCGCTCGCGGCGGATGGCGAGGAGGATATTCCCCCCGCGATCGAGCCCGTCGCGCGCCAGTTGCTCCTTGCCCGCCTCGTCGAGCAGGCGCGGGAAGAAGCCGGCGATCCCGTCGATGCCGCCGAAGCGATCCGTCTCGCCGCTGATCTCGCCCGCACGCTCGACCAGCTTCTGGTCGAGGGCATCGAGCCTCGCCGCCTCGCCGATGCCGTTCCCGCCGAACTCTCCCACCATTGGGAGGCGTCGCTCCGCATCCTTGCGACCATCCTCGATCGCTGGCCCGCCGAGCTCGCCCGGCTCGGCCGCATCGATCTTGCCGACCGGCGCAACCGCCTCCTTGCCCGCACCGAGCGGCGCTGGGCCGCGAGCCCGCCGCCGGGCTTCGTCGTCGCTGCCGGAATCACCGTCGCCGCGCCCGTCGTGGCGGCGTTGCTCGCCCGCATCGCGCGGCTCGATGCCGGCATGGTCGTGCTGCCCGGGCTCGACCTGGATATGCCCGGCGAGGAATGGGACGCGCTTGGCCCCAATGACGGCGCCCGCCCGATCGAGACCCATCCCCAATATCATCTGAAGCTGCTGCTCGATCGCATGGGCGTCGGCCGAGCCGAGGTGCGCGTCTGGCGACGGGGCGGGGGCAGCGATGCGCCGGCAGTGCGCACCCGCGCGATCGGCAATGCCATGGCGCCCGCCGCCTTCACCGGCAAATGGCAGGATCTGGAACCCGCCGAGCGCCGCCTCTCCGGCGTTCGCGCGCTGGAACTGGCCGCTCCCGCCGAGGAGGCGCAGGCTATCGCCATCGCCATGCGCGAGGTGCTGGAAACACCGGGCCGCACCGCCGCGCTCGTCACGCCCGATCGCGCGCTCGCCGGCCGCGTCGTGGCGCATCTCGCGCGCTGGGGCGTGGAAGCGGACGACAGCGCCGGCCGGCCGCTCTCCGCTATGCCGCCGGGCACCTTGCTGCTCGCCATAGCCGAGGCCGCCGCCGAGGGCTTCGCGCCCGTGCCGCTGCTGGCGCTGCTCAAGCATCCGCTGGTCCGCGCGGGCGAGGGGCGGCTGGCCTGGCTCGATGGCGCACGCCGGCTCGATTGCGCGCTGCGGGGCCCGCGCCCCGATGCCGGGCTGGACGGCGTTACCCGCCATCTCCTCGGCGGCGAGGGCCGGCAGCAGCGCGATCGGCTTGCCGCGCTCGACTGGTGGAAGGAGGTGGCGGAGCTGCTCCGCCCGCTCGAACAGGCTTTCTCCTCCGGCCGCAGCGACCGGGATCTTGCGACGCTCCTCGCCGCCGTTCGCGACGCCGCCACCGCGCTCGCGGGGGACGAGGCCTGGTCGCGCCCCGCCGGCCGTGCCGCCGCCGAGCTGGTGGCGCAGCTCGAGGCCGCCGCGCCGGGCGGCCCGCGCCGCACTCGTACGGATAATTTCCCACTTCTTCTCAAATCGATGCTGGACGAAATTGCCATCCGTCCTCCGCAGGGCGGCCATGCCCGCATCTTCATCTGGGGTCTCATCGAGGCACGGCTGCAACATGCCGATCTGATGATATTGGGCGGGCTGAATGAAGGCGTCTGGCCTTCCGCACCTGCGCCCGATCCCTGGCTCGCGCCTGCCATCCGCTCGGCACTCGGCCTGCCGGGGCTCGAACGGCGTATCGGCATCCAGGCGCACGAATTCGCAGGCGCGCTCGGGGCGCCGCAGGTGCTGGTGACGCGCGCGCGCCGCGATGCCCGTGCGCCCGCCATTGCCTCGCGTTTCTGGCTCCGTCTGGAGGCGATGACAGGCGGGCTCGCCCGGATGACGCAGCTCCGTCACTGGGCGCATTGCCTCGATCGTCCCGCCGATTATGCGCCTGCGTCGCGCCCGCAGCCTTCGCCGCCCGTTGCCGATCGCCCGCGCCGCATCGCCGTCACCAAGCTCGATCGGCTGAAGGCGGATCCTTTCGCTTTCTATGCCGATGCGATGCTGGGCCTGCGTCGCTGGGATGCGGTCGATGCCGATCCCACGGCAGCGTGGCGCGGCACGGCGGTCCATGCCGTGTTCGAACGCTGGATGAAGGAGGATGATTGCGATCCGGCCAAGCTCCGCTCGCGCGCCGAGGCGATGCTGGAGGAGATTGCCGCGCATCCCGTGCTACGGGCGCTCTGGACGCCGCGACTGATCGAGGCGATCGACTGGGTCGCGGCCGAGATGAGCGCCAATCTCTCCGCTGGCCGCAAGCCGCTCGCAGCCGAGCGCAAAGGCAAGGCGGAAGTCGCTGGAATCACGCTTGAAGGCACGGTGGACCGGATCGATCGTCTGCCCGACGGCAGCCTCGCCATCGTCGATTACAAGACCGGCCAGCCTCCCGCGACCCGCGCTGTCGCCGCCGGCTATGCGATGCAATTGGGGCTGCTCGGCCTGATCGCGGAACATGGCGGCTTTGGAGAGGATGTGAAGGGTATTCCACAAGGCTTTGAATATTGGTCGCTTGCTTCGGCTCCACGCGGCGATGGCCTTGGCTATGTCGCCAGTCCCGTGGGCCTCAAGAAGAATGGCGACGGCATCGATCCCGCCGATTTTACCAGCCGCTCCGCCGCGGTCCTCACCGCCGCTGTTGCCCAATGGCTGGCGGGCGATGCGCCCTTCACCGCGAAGCTCCATCCAGAATATGCGCCCTATGCCGATTATGATCAGCTTATGCGTCTCGACGAATGGTATGGTCGCGCCGATGAGTAGCAGGAGAAAGCCCTTTCCCCTCGGGGGAGAGGGTTGGGTGAGGGGCCGCAAGGGCAAGGCCCGAGCGTCCCGCACGCCGATCTCGTGCCTTGCTACACGCGAGGCGAGCAAATGAGCGGCCATCTCCGCCCGCTCGATCGCCTCTTCGGTGCGCAGCTCCACGCCTCCGATCCGCGCGACCTGGTCTGGCTTTCCGCCTCCGCCGGCACGGGCAAGACGCATGTGTTGACCGCGCGCGTGATGCGCCTGCTGCTTCATGGCGTCCGCCCGGAATCGATCCTCTGCCTCACCTTCACCAAGGCTGGTGCTGCCGAGATGGCGGATCGCATCCATGCGCGGCTGGCCCATTGGGTGCGGCTCGATGCGGTGAAGCTCGCCAAGGAGCTGTTCGCGCTCGGCGAGCCGCATGACCCCGATGCCGTCGCCCGCGCGCGCACGCTTTTCGCGCGCGTGCTGGAGGCGCCAGGCGGGGGGCTGCGCATCCAGACGATCCATGCCTTCTGCCAGACCTTGCTCGCCGGCTTTCCTGCCGAGGCGGGGCTCACCCCCGGCTTCCGCCCGCTCGATGGCCGGCAGGAGGCCGCGCTCGCCCGCCGCACGCTCGCCGAATTGCTCGAACGGGCGGAGCGCGGCGGCGATCTTTCGCTGATCGTCGACGTGCAGGCGCTCAGCCGCCGGCTAGGCGAGGGCAAGGCGGAAAGCTATCTCATGCTCTGCGCGCGCCATCCCGAGGCGATGGCGGCGCTGGGCCCTCGGCAGGGCATAGAGGCGCGGCTGCGCACCGCGCTGTCCGTCCCGCTCGGCGATGTCGAGCAAGCGATCGAGGCCGCCTGCGCCGACGATCGGTTCGACTGCGCCGGGCTGCGCCGCATCGCCGCCGCCAATGCCGCATGGGGCACCAAGACGGGCCTTGCCGATGCCGATCGCATCGCCGCCTTTCTCGCCGCCGCGCCCAGGGAGCGCGCATTGCTGCTGGCCGATCTCATCTCGGTGGCGCTTACCAAGGCAGGCGAGCCGCGTTCCTTCTCGCAGAAGCTCATCGATTGCGATGCGGACTATGCCGGCCTCTGCGCCCGTTTTGCCGATGCCGCCCGCGCGCTGCTGGGCCTGCGCGAGCGCGCTGCGCTGGCCGCCTTGCTCGCCTGCGGCCTGCGTGCCGGGCAAAGCTATTCCGCCGCTTATGCCGAGGCGAAGCGTATCGCGGGGCTTGTCGACTTTGACGATCTGATCCGCTCGACGGTCGATCTGCTCGGGCGGCCGGGCACGGGCGAATGGGTGCGCTACAAGCTCGATCAGCGCACCGACCATATTCTCGTCGACGAGGCGCAGGACACCAATGCCAGCCAATGGGCGATCATCGCCGCGCTCGCCGGGGAATTCTTCACCGAGGAGCCGGGCGAGGAGACGCGCCCGCTCAGGACCATCTTCTCGGTCGGCGATTTCAAACAGGCCATATTCGGCTTCCAGGGCACCGATCCGCGCAATTTCGAGGCGGCGCAGCTCTGGTTCGATGCGCGTGCGCGGGATGCGGGACGCGTCATCCACCGTCTTTCGCTCGATCGTTCCTTCCGCTCGACGCCGCCGATCCTCGCCGTGGTCGATCGGCTGATCGAGGATATCGGCGCCGATCGGCTCGGCCTCGTCGATCCCGCCGAGCCGCACCGGAGCGCGCGCGAAAAATTGCCCGGTACGGTCAGCCTGTGGCGCCCCATCTCCGCCGATCTTTCGGGCGATCTGGAGGATGAGGGGGAGGAGGGCTGGGTGGACGATGCCACGCGCACGCTCGCCAACCGCCTCGCACGTCAGATCCGCCTGTGGCTCGATGATGGCCTGATGCTGGAGGGCAGGGGCCGGCCGCTCCGGCCCGAGGATATATTGGTGCTCGTCCGCAAGCGCGGCGCGCTTCCTTCACTGCTGGTCGCGCGGCTGCATGCGGAAAAAGTGCCCGTGGCGGGCGTCGATCGGCTCCGCCTCGATCAGCCGCTCGCCGTGCGCGATCTGCTTGCGGCCATCCGCTTCGCGCTCCAGCCGGAGGATGATCTCACGCTTGCAAGCCTGCTCGTCTCGCCGCTGTTCGGCCTGTCGCAGGACGATCTCTACTGCATCGGCCATCGCCGAAATGCCAGCCTCTGGGCATCATTGCGTCATCGTAGCGAATATCGCGACACCGCCGCAGGATTAAACAAGCTCCTCAACCAGGCCGATCTCGTCACCCCCTATCGCTTCCTCGAAAATCTCCTCTCCGGCCCCCTCGATGCTCGCCGCAAGCTGCTTCGCCGCCTCGGCCCCGAAGCCCGCGATCCGATCGAGGAACTGCTCAACGCCGCCCTTTCCTTTGAGGCGGATGCCACCCCCACGCTCCAGCGCTTCCTCGACTGGTTCGATCGCGGCGAGGTGGAGATCACCCGCGATCCTTCCGCTCCGCTCGATGCCGTCCGGGTGATGACCGTCCATGGCGCCAAGGGCCTTCAGGCGCCGCTCGTCATCCTCGCCGACGCCACCGCCGATCCCGATGCCAGCCGTGCCGATTCGATCCATTGGTCGATCGGGGAGGATGGGCCCACGCTCCCCGTCTTCCGCCCTCGCAAGGCGGAGCTGGCCGGCTCGCTCACCGCCGATCTCGAAGCTGCCAGGATCCGCGAGCGCGCCGAACATTGGCGGCTTCTCTATGTGGCGCTCACCCGCGCCGAGGAGTGGCTGGTCGTCGCCGGCGCGCTCGGTCCCCGGGCACGCGGCGTGCCGCCGCAGGAAAGCTGGTATCAGGCGGTCGATGCCGCGCTCGATGCGCTCGGCGCCGGGCTGGTCGACGATCCGCTCTGGACTGCCGCGCGCCATTATCGAGGCGAAGGCGGAACGCCGCTCGCACCGCGTGTCCGAACCGCTTCAGAGGTGGAGCCATCCATCGCCGAGCCCGAATGGCTGCGCCGGCCCGCACCGCATGAGGCGCGCCCGCCGCGCCCGCTCGCGCCCTCGTCGCTCGGGCCGGACGATGTCGCCGATCCGCCCCCGACGCCGGCGCTGCTCGATGCGGCCCGGCGCGGCCGCCTGCTCCACGCCCTGTTCGAACGGCTTCCCGCAGTTGCGCCCGATGATCGCATCGCCGCCGCAGATCGCTGGCTCCAGGCTTCGGCCGGGGTGGAGGAGGATGCGCTCCGCAAGGCGTTGATTCGCGATGCCTGCGCGATCATCGCCGATCCGGCGTTGAGCGGCATTTTCGGGCCGGACTCGCTCGCCGAGGCGCCGATCGCGGCGGTGGTGGGCGGTACGGTGGTCGCCGGCACGGTCGATCGGCTGCTGGTGACGGACGATCGCGTCCAGGTCGTCGATTTCAAGACGGGACGCCGCGTGCCGCGCGACGCCGCCTCCGCGCCCGAACATCATCTGCGGCAGATGGCGGCCTATGTCGGGGCACTCGAAATCATATTTCCCGGCAGGCAGGTCGAAGCGGCGCTGCTCTACACGTCGGGCCCGACATTGTTTTCGCTGCCGTCCGAACTGATCGCGCGTTACAAGTCCAGCTTGGCGGATGCAGAGCAAAAGCTGCTGCGCGACCATTGAGGCTTGCATGTCCGCCGCCTACATCGGCGGCCGTAACGACAGGAGTTTTCCGAATGGCGACCAAGACCATCACCGACAGCTCGTTTCAGAGCGACGTTCTTTCCGCGTCCGGCCCCGTGCTTGTGGATTTCTGGGCCGAATGGTGCGGCCCGTGCAAGATGATCGGCCCGGCGCTGGAAGAGCTTTCCGACGAACTTGGTGAGAAGGTCACCATTGCGAAGCTCAACATCGACGAGAATCCGGATTCGCCGGGCAAATATGGCGTGCGCGGTATTCCGACGATGATCCTCTTCAAAAATGGCGTGCCCGCTGCAACCAAGGTCGGCGCTGCGCCGAAGAGCCAGCTCAAGGGCTGGATCGAAGGATCGCTCTGATCGCGGCATCACCCCGGCCCGGGCCGGGGTGTGATCCAGCGTCAGCCGACCAATATCGTCAGCCGACCAATATCTTCGCTGCCTCGTCCCACAGCGCGGGCGAGGCGGCAGCGATCAGCCCGGTGCGGCGATCGTCCACACGATAGGGCGTGCCGTCGAATCGGGCGATGCGCCCGCCGGCTTCCGTCAGGAACAGCGCGCCCGGCGCATGATCCCAGGGCAGCGCGCGCCAGAAGAGCGCGACATCATTTTCCCCAAGGACAAGGCGCGGATATTGCTCGCCCGCGCAGCCTGGGATCGGGACGGGCAAGAATCGGCCTTCCATCCGGCGCTCGAAATCCTGGCGTTCTTCGTCCGTCAGGAAGCGATTGGGCAAAGCGCCGACGGGCAGGGGCTGGCCAGTGCTGCGTGCGGTAATACGTTCCCCATTGACGAACGCGCCGACGCCGGCAACCGCCTCGCACATCCGCTTCTTCACCGGATCATAGACGAAGCCTGCTTCCGTCACGCCGTCGATCGCCAGCGCGACCATGATCGCGAAGGGCCATTTCCCCTCGGCATAATTGGCCGTGCCGTCCAGCGGATCGACGATCCATACGACGCCTTCGCCGATGCGATCGAGCAGCGAGGGATCGGCCGCCGTCGCTTCCTCGCCCACCACCCGGCTATCCGGCAGAATGGCGAGCAGGCCCTCGGTCAGCCGCGCCTCGGATTCGCGGTCGATGACGGTCACGAGGTCGCCCGGCATCTTTTCGACGATCTCGTCGAGCGCGAGCTGCTGGAAGCGCGGCATCATGATGTTGTCCGCGACTTCGTGGATGAGTTTGCGAACGGCAGGAGCGTAAGCTGGAATCATGAGCGATAATCCGCGTTTATGGAGATATAACCATGGGTTAGGTCGCAAGTCCAGACGGTCGCCCGCCCTTCGCCGAGGCCGAGTTCCACCCCGATCAATATCTCGCGGCCCTTGAGATGCGCCGCGACGGGCGCTTCGTCATAGCCCTCGACGGCAAGGCCGTTGCGCGCGACCTGGGTAGTGCCGAAGCGGATCGACAGGCTGTCGCGCTCGGCCGGCTCGCCCGCCTTGCCTACCGCCATCACGACGCGGCCCCAATTGGCGTCCTCGCCGGCGATGGCGGTCTTCACCAGCGGCGAATTGGCGATGGAAAGCGCGATGGTCCGCGCGCTTTCGTCCGAAACGGCGCCCTCGACGCCGATCTCGATGAATTTGGACGCGCCTTCGCCGTCGCGAACCACCAGATGGGCGAGGCGGGTGCAGAGATCGGTGAGCGCCGCCTGGAAGGCATCCGCGCCCGCATCGTCGAACGAGGCGAGCGGGGCATTCCCGGCCTTTCCGGTCGCGAAAGTGAGGACCGTGTCGGACGTGGACGTATCCCCATCGACCGTGATGCAGGAGAAGCTCGTGCCGTTCGCCTCCTCCAGCATCTTCTGGAGGAAGGCGGGCTCGATGGCGGCGTCGGTGAAGATGAAGCCGAGCATCGTCGCCATGTCCGGCGCGATCATGCCCGATCCCTTGATGATGCCGACGAGCGTCACGGGCCGGCCGTCGACGATCGCGCTGGCGGCAGCGGCCTTGGGGAAGGTGTCCGTCGTCATGATCGTCGCGGCGGCATCTTCCCAGCTTGCCTGGGGAGCCGCCAGCACCGCGTCGATTCCCGCCTCGGCCTTGTCGATCGGCAGGGGCACGCCGATCACGCCGGTCGAGGCCACGAACACGTCGGAGGGCTGACAGCCGATCGATCCGGCCACCTTCGCCGCGATCGCCTCCACGGCGGCGCGTCCGCGATGACCGGTGAAGGCATTGCTGTTACCGGCATTCACCACCAGCGCACGCGCGCGGCCCAGCGGCAACGCCGCACGACACCATTCGACTTCGGGCGAGGGGCAGCGGCTCTTCGTCGTGACGCCAGCCACCGCCGTGCCCTCGTCCAGAGCCATGAAGGTGAGGTCGCACCGATCCCAATTCTTATATCGTGCCCGCGCCACCGCCGCGCGCACGCCGGCGATGGGCGGAAGGTCGGGAAAGGCGGCGGGGGCGAGCGGAGAGCGTTCCATAGGGTCCGCATAGTCGCCTCTGTCGCGTAAGGAAACATCAGGTCGAATTGACGTATCCCGCCTTGCCACCTATCTCCGCGCCGATCAGTTGCGGGATGGCGCAAGCCGTCTTCGCGCGCCCAGTTTCCAAGGATCGCTTATGCTCGGCGGGATCGCCAAGGCCCTCTTCGGTTCGTCCAACGATCGCTATGTGAAGTCGATGCAGCCGACGATCCAGCGGATCGCAGGCTTCGAGCCCACCCTTTCGGCCCTGTCCGACGAGGAGCTGGCGAACCAGACCGTGCTGTTCCGCGAGCGGCTGGACAATGGCGAAAGCCTGGACGATCTGCTGCCGGAGGCGTTCGCGACCGTCCGCGAGGCGGCGAAGCGCGTGCTCGGCCAGCGTCATTATGATGTGCAGATGATCGGCGGCATCGTCCTCCATCGCGGCGAGATCGCCGAGATGCGCACGGGCGAGGGCAAGACGCTGGTGGCGACGCTCGCCACCTATCTCAACGCGCTGCCCGGCAAGGGCATTCATGTCGTCACGGTCAACGACTATCTCGCCTCGCGCGACGCGGACTGGATGGGCCGGGTCTATCGCTTCCTGGGCCTTACCACCGGCGTGATCGTGCCCAATCTTTCGGATACGGAGCGGCGCGCGGCCTATGCCGCGGATATCACCTACGGCACGAACAACGAGTTCGGCTTCGACTATCTGCGCGACAATATGAAATATGAGCGCAGCCAGATGGTGCAGCGCCCGTTCAACTTCGCGATCGTGGACGAGGTGGATTCGATCCTGATCGACGAGGCGCGCACTCCGCTCATCATCTCGGGCCCGACCGACGACAAGTCCGAGCTCTATCTGGCGGTCGACCGGATCGTGAAGCAGATCACGCCGGATTATTATGAGCTGGACGAGAAGCAGCGCTCGGTCGTGCTGACCGAGGATGGCACCGAGGCGATCGAGCGCTCGCTCGAGGCCGCCGGGCTGCTCCAGGGCGCCAATCTCTATGACATCGAGAATACCCAGGTGGTCCACCACCTGAACCAGGCGCTGCGCGCGAACATCGTGTTCAAGCGCGACGTCGATTATCTGGTGAAGGACGGCAAGGTCGTCATCATCGACGAATTCACCGGCCGCATGATGGAGGGGCGCCGCTGGTCGGACGGGCTGCACCAGGCGGTCGAGGCCAAGGAAGGCGTGAATATCGAGCCAGAGAACCAGACGCTCGCCTCCATCACCTTCCAGAATTATTTCCGCATGTATCCGAAGCTGGGCGGGATGACGGGCACGGCTGCGACCGAAGCCCAGGAATTCTTCCAGATCTATAAGATGAACGTCGTCACCATCCCGACGAACAATCCGATCCGCCGGATCGACGAGGATGACGAATTCTACAAGAATCTGCAGGACAAGTTCCGTGCCATCGCCAAGGCGATTCGCGAGAAATCCGAAATCGGCCAGCCGGTGCTGGTCGGCACCGTCTCGATCGAGAAATCGGAGCTTCTGTCCGAATTTCTGAAGCATGAGGGCGTGGCGCATAATGTGCTGAACGCGCGCCATCATGATCGTGAGGCGCATATCGTGGCGCAGGCGGGCCGGCTGGGTGCCGTTACCATTGCCACTAACATGGCCGGTCGCGGCACGGACATCCAGCTTGGCGGCAATCTCGAATTCCGTCTCGCCGACGAATATCCCGATCTGGCGGAAGGGCCGGAGCGCGATGCGATCGTCGAGCGGCTGAAGGCCGAGATCGAGGAGGAGAAGGAGAAGGTGCTCGCCGCGGGCGGCCTTTTCGTGCTCGGCACCGAGCGGCATGAGAGCCGCCGCATCGACAATCAGCTTCGCGGTCGTTCGGGGCGCCAGGGCGATCCGGGCCTGAGCCGCTTCTATCTCTCGCTGGACGACGACCTGCTGCGCATCTTCGGGCCGCAGACCATGTTCGCGAAGATGATGAACAAGAATCTGGAGGATGGCGAGGCGATCGTCAGCCCCTGGATCTCCAAGGCGATCCAGACCGCGCAGAAGAAGGTCGAGGCGCGCAACTACGACATACGCAAGCAGGTCGTCGAATATGACGATGTGATGAACGACCAGCGCAAGGTGATCTACGAGCAGCGATCGGACATCATGGACGCCGAGACGGTGGACGAGGTGGTGGCCGACATGCGCGCGGACACGGTCAACACGCTCGTCGCCGACGCCTGCCCGCCGAACAGCTATCCCGAGCAGTGGAATGTCGAGCAGCTCCAGGCTGCGACCCAGGATGTGCTCGGGCTCGATCTGCCGATCGACGACTGGATGGCCGAGGACGGCATTGAGCCGGACATGCTTGCCGAGCGCATCCAGGCCGCCGCTGCCGCAGCGATCGAGGCGAAGACCGCCGATATCGGAATCGAGACGTGGCGCGGCGTCGAGAAGAACGTCCTCCTCCAGTCGCTCGATCATCATTGGAAGGAGCATCTGGCGACGCTCGACGCGCTGCGCCAGGTGATCCACCTGCGCTCCTATGCGCAGAAGACGCCGATCAACGAATATAAGCAGGAAGCTTTCTCGCTGTTCGAGCGGATGCTGGTCGCGATCCGCGAGGATGTGACCAGGGTGCTGGCGCATGCCCGCTTCATGTCGGCTCCGCCTGAACTGCCGCCGATGCCGGATTTCGTCACCAGCCATGTCGATTCGTTGACGGGCGAGGACGACACCAATGATTTCGATGCGGCCTCGCGCGGCTTCGTGACGACCCGCATCGCGCCGCTCCAGCTCGCGCAGCCGGCTTTGGCCGATGCGCTCAGCGAGGATCCGGCGAACTGGGCGGGCCAGGTCAGTCGCAACGCGCCATGCCCTTGCGGATCGGGCCGCAAATATAAGCATTGCCACGGCACCTATTGATACGCTGCCTCCCGCTGGCGGGACTCAATGCCGGCCGGGGGGCATCCATCGCTTCAGAAAGCTCGCGACTGTCAGCAGGAGCAGCGTGACCGTCGAGCCGATCAGCACGAGGCGATACTGACCGGCGCCGGCGGCAATGCCGATGGCGGCAGCCATCCAGAGATTCGCCGCGGTCGTCATGTTCACCACATCGCCACCGCGCACGAAGATCAGGCCGGCGGCGATGAAGCCGATCGCCTGCGCCAGCCCCTGGATGACGCGGAGCGGATCGGGCTGTTGCTGCTCGGTGCGAAGCTGATCGAACAATAGCAGCGCGGATATGGTGATCATCGCGGAACTCAGCGCGACCAGCGCATGGGTGCGCATGCCGGCCTCATGCCCGCGAATTTCGCGCTCGAAGCCGAGCAGCAGGCCGACGAAGGTCGCGAGGCCGAGCCTAAGCGACATTTCGGTCAGGCTGTCGGGCATGGCAGAGGCTCGGTCTCTTCGCTGGAAATCGGCACTGGCGGGGCAATGCCCGTTGCGGGCGATCGTTCCCAGGCTCAGCGCGCCGCGTACCAGCGCGCTATGGCCTCGATCTCCTGCTCGGGAATGTTCCGCGCGATCCGGGCCATGAGGCGGCGCGATGGGCTCGCGACCGCACCCTGTTCGCGGAGCAGATGGAGCTGGTCCGCCAGATAGGCGGCGCGCTGGCCCTTCAGCCGGGGATAGGCGGTTCGGCTTGCCGGCCGATCATGGCAGCTCGCGCAGGCCGGGAGCTTCCGTTCCGGCAAGCCGTGCGAGACGATGCGTTCCGCGTTCGGGAGAGTGGTGGCAGAGGGTTTTCCGGCCGGACGGGCAAGGGCGGCATAATGTCTCGCCAATGCTTGCGCGGTGGCCGGATCGATCCGCGTGGCGGCGGTCTGCATGACGGCGCTCGGCCGCGCTCCGCTGCGGAAGGCGGCAAGCGCGGATGCGAGGTAGCGCGGATCCTGCCCGGCCAGAATGGGAATGTCGCGCTGGCCGCGGCCCCGCCCGTCATCGCCATGGCAGCGGGCACAGTCGGGAAGCGCGGTTTCCAGCGTGACCGCGCGCGATGCGATCAGGCCGGTCGTGCCATAAGCGAGGCGGCGATATTCGGCGGGCGACATATGCCCGACCCGGCGAACGAAGGCGACCATGCGGCGGACTTCATCCTCGCGCGTCGCCGCCGGCCAGGCAGGCATGCCGGTATATTTCACGCCATGGCGGATGATCCAGAAATGCTGGCGTTCGCTCCAGCGGTCCGCCGTGCCGGTGAGCGAGGGCGCGGGCGGGGTCGCGGCGCGCATGAGGGGGGAGGGCGGCTCGCCCGGGGCGCCGTGGCAAACCGTGCAGGCGGCCGCATAATGGCCCGCGGCGGCGACCAATGCGCGATCGTCGGAAACGGCGCCGTCAACCGACAGCGCGGTTTGCGTCCGCACCGAATTGCGCATCACCCAATGGAGGAACCAGTCGCTGATCTTCCAGTGACCGCTCGAGGCCGCGACGCTGATCAGGCCGGACCAGGCGAGTATCATGCTGCCGATCACGATTGTTGCGACGATGCCGATCAGATGCTTCCAGCGCAGGTGGAGCGTCATCGCGACTCCTCTCCCGCCCGGGCGCGCAGCAGGCCGCCCAGCAGGGTGAGGCCACCGACCAGATAGGCGACGGCGCCGATCATCAGCATGATCGTGCCGCCGAGCTGCTGATCGACCAGCGGCGGCAGATCGATGCCGAGACAGCTTCTGATCGCCATGCCGTAGAGCGGGCGGGGCGTGAGCGCGAGAAGTGCGCCGAGCAACGTCATGTGCATCGAGGTGAGGAGCAGCGCCGCGACGCCGGTGCCGCGACGCGCCCGATCCTGCGGGGGCGCGCCAAGACAGGCGGACCAGAGCAGCAGCCCGGCGGCGAGGAACATCGCCTGTTCGATCAGGAAGCCGGGCAGCGACGCTTCGGCGAAGGCACGTGCGGCCGGTGCATGCCAGACCCAGGCGACGACCAGTTCGACCAGCGACATGGGCAACGGCGCGACATGGCCCGGCCAGCGCGTCGCCGGATCGAGCCGCGTGCCGGCCAGTCCCAGTGCGAGCAGCGGCGCCGCGACCGCGACCAGCGCCATATGCGCGACCATATGGCCGGTGAAGGCATTTCCCGTCAGCGCGATTGCCCAGGCGACGAATGCGACGCCGACCCCGCCGATGAGCGCGAAGGGAGCCATTCAGCGACAATCCTCGAAGAACAGCGCCGAGGCAGCGACATAGATGACCGCCACCGCGCTCAGCGCCGCGAGCATCAGCGTCGCGGTAGCGAGGAAGCGCAGCCGATCTTCGTCCGTGGAATCGTCGTGCGGCGGGGGATCACCCTCGATGCGACGCTGCGCCCAGGCGATGAAGGCGGATGCGGCGATGACGAGCAGCGCCAACAGCGTGAAGCCGCCGACGATCAGATGGGTCCGATCGACCGGCGCCGTCCGCCCGAGCTTGGCGCAGGTGATCGCTGCAAGCAGATAGCAGGCAAGGAAATGCGCCGCCCAGGCACTGGGCGGCACGATCATCGTCCACAGCGTCGCACGAAGCTGCTGCGCGCGGGCATGGAGCTTGCCGATCATCGCGCTACCTCCGGAAACAGGCCGATTACCGGAAAGGTGATCGCCGCCGACAAAGCGAGGAAATGCTGATAAACGGTGATGTTCCGCAGATCGCCGTCATATTGCGGCGTCAGCCGGCCGGCGAAGCTTCCCGCCAGACAATAGAGCTGCATGATTATGCCGGCGGCGACATGGGCCGAAACCCAGCTGGCCAACACCCAGACGATCGCCGGATAGACGTGGCGTGCCGGATCGAGGCCATGGAGCCAGGGCCCCGCCAGCGAGGCGAGGCCGCCGGCAAGCGACAGCAGCGTCGCAGCGACAAGCGTAAGACGGGCCGCGAGCACGACACCGCGCGCATAAAGCTCGCGCGCCGCGATCGTGCCTATCCATCCGGCGAGGATCAGCGCCATGGCCGCCATCGGCCAAAAGACGCCCGGACCGGCGAGCCCCGGCGCGGCGGCGGGCGGGAAAACGGGATGGATCGTCCAGTAGAAGAAATAGCCGAAGACCAGGCTCGCCCAAGCGGTGGCATCGCCCATCATCGTTATGAACATCGCCCACCAGCCGGCCGAGCGCGAACCGGATATGTAGAGCGGCAGGCTGAGGCCCAGCCCGACATGCTTTTCCGGCTTCTCGGGCTGAAGGCCGGTGCCCGTCCAGAGCCAGAAGAGGATCAACGCCAGCGTCACGATCCCGCTGATCGTGGCGGCCAGATAAAGATGAAAGGTCGTCAGGATGAAGACGCCGCCGAGCGCCACCGCCGTCGCCAAGGGGATGATGCTGGGGCCCGCCAGCCGCAGCACCTGGATCGGCACGGCATCGATCACGCTGGTGACCAGCGTCTCGCGCTTACCCTCCTCGGCATCGGGCAGGTAGAAGCGGCCTTCGTCCACCTTGCGCAGAAAATCGGGATCGTCCCACAGCGGATAGCGGCTGAGGACGATCGGCACGGATCGGACGCCCCAATTGGTGTCGTCCGTCTCGGCAAGCCATTCGAGCGTGCCGGCATTCCAGAGGTTGCGGACCACGGGCGGGTGGCTTCGCGGCCAGACGAGATCGAGGACGATGACGGCCATGCCCGCCGCGAAGAGATAGGCGCCGATGGTGGAGGCGAGATTGAGGCCGCCGACGCCCAGCGCCTCGGGATAGCTATAGACGCGGCGCGGCATGCCGAGCAGGCCGGAGAAATGCATCGGGAAGAAGGCGATATTGGCGCCCGCGAACATCAACCAGAAGGCGATCTTGCCGAGCCGGTCCGAAAGCTTGCGCCGGGTGAGCAGCGGCCAATAATAATAAAGGCCGCCGATGAGCGGCAGCACCGTGCCGCCGATCAGCACATAATGAAGATGGGCGACGACGAAATAGCTGTCATGCGCCTGCCAGTCGAACGGCGCGATGGCGACCATCACGCCGGTCAGCCCGCCGAGGGTGAAGATGGCGAGCGAGCCGGCGGCATAGAGCAAGGGCGTCGACCAGACCACCCGACCTGCCCAGAGCGTCGCGATGAAGACGAAGATCTGCACCGCCGTAGGTATCGCCACCGCTTCGGAGGCGGCCGAGAAGAAGGCCAGGCTGATGCCCGGCAGGCCGGTGGTGAACATGTGGTGGACCCACAGGCCGAAGCTCAGAAAGCCCGTGCCCACCGCCGCCAGCACGATCCACGCATAGCCCAGCATATGGCGCTGCGCGAAAGTCGGCACCACCATGGCGAAGATCGCGATCGAGGGCAGGAAGACGATATAGACTTCCGGGTGGCCGAAGATCCAGAAAAGATGCTGCCACAACAGCGGATCGCCGCCGCGCGCGGCATCGAAGAAGGGCCAGTCGAGCAGCCGCTCGAGCTCGAACAATATATCGCCGGCGATGAGCGGCGGGAAGGCGAACAGGATCATCACCGCGACGACGAGGATATACCAGGCGTAAAGCGGCATCAGGTTGAGCCGCATGCCCGGCGGACGGCATTTGAGCACGCCGACGATCAGCTCCACCGCCGCCGCGATCGACGATACTTCGATGAAGGACAGGCCCAGCATCCATATGTCCGCGCCGATGCCCGATTGTTCGGGCTCGGTGGTGAGCGGCGGATACATGAACCAGCCGCCATCGGGCGCGGCACCGAAGAAGATCGATCCGGCGACGAACACACCGCCGATCAGGAAGCTCCAATAGCCGAAGGCCGAGAGGCGGGGGAAAGGCAGATCGCGCGCGGCGAGGAGCTGGGGCAGCAGCAGCATCGCCGTCGCCTCGAACATCGGCACGGCGAAGAGGAACATCATCATCGAGCCATGCAGCGTGAAGAGCTGGTTGAAGGTCGACGGGCCGACCAGATCATTGTCCGGCATGGCAAGCTGCGCGCGCATCAGCAGCGCAAGCGCCCCCGCGAACAGGAAGAAGGCGAAGGCGGTGATGACATACCAGGCGCCGACGCGATTATTGTTCGTGTCCGTCCAGCGCAGGAACAGGCCCTTCGGGCTGGCCCAGACGGCGGAAAGCCGATCCGCCTGCGCGCGGCGGACGGCCGGATCGTCCTGCGGATCGACGCTCATTCGAGCGACCTCAGCCAGGCGGCGATGGCCCGGGCGTCGGCTTCGGGCATGAAGTCGAAGGACGGCATGGCGATGCCGGGCTTGGTCCGTTCCGGATGGCGGATGAAGCCGGCGATGGCCGCTTCCTCATTGGGCAGCACGCCGGCGGCGATCGATCCGCGGCCCCCGACATGGCCGAGATCCGGCCCGATGCTGCGCCGGCCAATGGCATCCGGCTGGATCGCATGGCAGCCGGCGCAGCCATAGTCCCGGAAAAGCGCGCGCGCATCGCTTTGCGCCAGCGCGGCCGGGGAGGGCGCGGCCTGTTTGACAAGCCAGCGATCGAAGGCTTGCGCTTCCATCACGACGACGGTGAAACGCATCAGCGCATGGGATCGCCCGCAAAATTCGGCGCAGGCGCCGCGATAGCGGCCGGGCCGCGTCGCGCGGATGACGAGCCGGTTGGTCCGGCCCGGGATCATATCCATCTTGCCGGCGAGGCCCGGAATCCAGAAGCTGTGCAGCACGTCGGGCGAAGACAGGTTGAACAGCACCGGCCGGCCGGCGGGAAGGCGGATCTCGTTGGCCGCATCCACCGCCGGCCCGCCGGGCGGGCGATAGCGCACGCGCCACCAATATTGCTCACCCGACACGTCGATCGCCAGATCGCGTGCGCCGGCCTCGATCGGCCGCATCATGGGAAGCGCGGTCAGCAGCAGGACGAGCAGCAGGATCGTCGGCCCGATCGCGCCCGCCCAGAGGATGAAGCGCATGCCGGTATGATGGTCGATCCGGCCCCGGCGTCGCCGCCCGACATGGGCTGCGATCAGCATTACGGAAAGATAGATGAGGAGTGCTGCGATCGCCATCCCACCCGCAAGCATGGCGATGCGCGCCGCCTCGGCGCTGCCGGGATCGAGTGTCGATTGTTCGCCCGCACAGGCCGATGCAAGAAGCGGCGGGAAGATGAGAATAGCGGCGGGACGGAACCGGCAGTTGAAGATCGTGGAGCCTCTACAGCAAGGCGGGTTTCGATCCCGCCAAAAGCTCCAACGGGAACATGACGATCATGTTCCCATGCCGTTTGGCAGCCTATGCTGCGCGGCGGATCAGCGGAACCAGATGACCAGCAATGCGGTGAGCGTCAGCAGGATCAGCGACTGGAAACGGTAATTTTTCCAGAGGCTGATGTCGCGCAATTCCGCGCTTTCGGCATGCCAATATCGGCGCGTCCAGATCAGGGCTTCGACCTGCGCGGGCGAGGGAGGCGGTGCCGTCCAACTGCCGAGGATCATCGCCACGCCCGCCGCGACGAACAGGATCGGTGCGACATAGAGGAAGTGCAGCGGAAAGGCGCCCGTAGCGTTGAGCGCGAAGAGCGTGATCCCCGCCGCGAGGCCCGCCACGATCGCCGCGGCGGCACCACGCGCATTGGCCCGCCGCCAGAACAGGCCGATGAGGAAGATCGCGACGATCGGTGGCGAGCTATAGGACAGCATCGCCTGCAGATATTGCCATAGCGATCCGAACCGTTCGATCTGCGGCGCCACGACGATCGCCACCAGCATGAAGCCCACGGTCGCGAGGCGGCCGACGCGCACCAGCGCCTTGCCCTTCAGCTCCGGACGCCAGATCCGTACGAAATCCATGGTGAAGAGCGTCGCCGCCGAATTGAAGGTCGATGCCGTGGCCGACATGATTGCCGCGAGGAAACCCGCGATCACCAGACCGAGCAGTCCGGCCGGCAACAGATCGAACATCAGCGTGGGATAGACCAGATCGGCATTGCCGAGATGGGGGTAGAGCAGGATCGCGCAGGTGCCCGGCAGCACCATCAGAAACAGCACCGGCAGCTTCAACAGGCCCGCGAACAGGCTACCCCAGCGACCATGATCGAGCGATTTGGCGGAGAGCACGCGCTGCACCATGAACTGGTTGGTGCACCAGAAATAAAAGCCCAATATCGGCACGCCCAGCACCAGGCCCAGCCATGGCATGCCGGGATCGCCGAGCGGGCGGATCAGGCTGAGCTTGTCCGGCGACACGGCGGCGTGGAGCGCATGCCAGCCGCCGACCTTGTCGAAGGCGAAGATGCTGAGGATCACCGCCGCGCCGAGCAGGATCACCGCCTGCACGACTTCCGTATAGAGCACCGCCTTCAGGCCGCCGACGATCGTGTAGACGCCGCTCGCCACCGCGAGCCCCGCCACGATCTGCCAGACGGGCATGTCGGGCAGAAGCAGCTTGAACATCAGCGAGCCGCCATAGAGCGTCGTCGCCTTGTCCACGACCACCGACAGGAAGATGGTGAGCGCCGAAAAATAGATGCGGATGCCCCGGCTGAACCGCCGCTCGAGGAATTCCGGCATCGTATAGACCTGGCTGCGCAGGATGAACGGCAGGAAGAAGATGCAGAAGAAGACGAGGACGACCGCCGCCATCCATTCATAGTTGAAGACCGAGATGCCGATCGCATAGGCGGCCCCCGCCAGGCCGATCAGCGTCGCCGAGGAAATGTTGGAGGCGAGCAGCGACAGGCCGATCACCGGCCAAGGCGATTCCCGCGATGCGAGGAAGAAATCGGATCCGCTTGCCTGGCGACGCCCCGCCCACAGGCCGAGCGCGATCACCGCCATGCCATAGAGCGCGATCACCATCAGATCGATCGACGCTAGCCCTCGCTGAATTGGTGGCATCATCCCTCCTTGATGCTCCCGCTTGCCGATCGTTCCGGTGCGGTTTTTATTTTATCTCAGTGTCATTCGGTGAATTTGGCGTGGAGATCAGCCTCCAGAGCGGAATTGTTCGCCGATCATCTTGTCCGGGCAGAATGAATGGTGGCCGGCTTTCGCGCCAGCGATCTTGATTCTGCTTTCCTGCTTTCTGCCATTGTCCCCCTCCAGGCTGATGCACCTCGACGCTTATCTGCCCGGCAACGGACTGCGACATGCAGCTTGCAGGTACAGCTTGGCGCCACTCTCCGCTTCGTCGGCGCGTGCGTCCGCGTCGATCCATTTTCTGGAAAATCTATGCAAATCCTTGGCAGGATGACAATAGCCAAAAGCGAATTTCCTTCTGCCGCAGATGCGAGCATAGCATGGTGTGCCGCAACAAAGCCGCTTTTCATATGCGGCTTGAGTGACTGTCCTATCTTCATCCCGCAATGCTCGCTTGACGGCGCTCTCCGCCATCTGCAAGTTTATGCAAAACTACACGACAAAACCGGCGGACCGTCTTGCGGAAACCCGGCCGGGCAAGAGGGTGAGGAAGGCATATGGGGCAGCGCAAAGAGAAGCGATTCGGCGTATCGGCCATGGCGCTCGGCTTGGCGGCCATGCTGTTCGGCGCGCCGATGGCGCCCGCGGCAAATTTTCGCGATCGGCTGGCGCAGGATGAACTGATCTAT
Organism: Sphingomonas oleivorans; assembly: GCF_003050615.1. Classification (GTDB taxonomy): domain Bacteria; phylum Pseudomonadota; class Alphaproteobacteria; order Sphingomonadales; family Sphingomonadaceae; genus Sphingomonas_H; species Sphingomonas_H oleivorans. The sequence goes on from NZ_NWBU01000018.1 coordinate 127,750, forward strand.
TTCGTCCTGCCCGACAGGTTCGAAAATGGCGATGCCGCCAATGATCGCGGCGGGCTTAAGGGCGATCGCCTGCGGACCGGCTTCGATCCCGCGGCCAAGGGCTTCTATCATGGCGGCGACCTCAAGGGGCTGACGGCGCGGCTCGATTATATTCAGGGCCTCGGCGCGACCGCCATCTGGCTCGGCCCGATCTATAAGAACAAGCCTGTCCAGGGCCCGCCCGGCCAGGAATCAGCCGGCTATCATGGCTATTGGATCACCGACTTCACCGATGTCGATCCGCATTTCGGCACGCGTGCGGACCTCAAGGCGTTTGTCGACGCCGCGCATGCACGGGGCGTGAAGGTCTATCTCGACATCATCACCAATCATACGGCGGACGTGATCCGCTATCGCGAATGTCCGACGAGCGCCTGCGCCTATCGCAGCCTTGCCGACTATCCCTATTCCACGCGCGGCGGCGTGAAGGGGCCGGGCATCAATGCGGGCTTTGCCGGTGACGACAAGGCCAGGCAGACGGCAGCGAACTTCGCCCGGCTTACCCAGCCGGACTATGCTTATGCGCCCTATGTCCCGGCGGCGGAGGCGAAGGTCAAAAAGCCCGAATGGCTGAACGATCCAATCTGGTACCACAATCGCGGCGACACCAGCTTCAAGGGCGAAAGCTCTACCTATGGCGATTTTTCGGGGCTCGACGACCTCTTCACCGAAAATCCCCGCGTGATGCAGGGCTTCATCGACATCTATGGCAAGTGGATCGACGATTTCGGGATCGACGGCTTCCGTATCGATACGGCGCGTCATGTGAACCCGGAATTCTGGCAGGCCTTCGTGCCCGCCATGATCGAACGGGCCAAGGCGCGCGGCATTCCGAACTTCCATATATTCGGCGAAGTGGCCGATCCCGATCCCGCGACGCTGGCGCGTTTCACCCGGGTCGATCGCTATCCCGCGGTGCTCGATTTCGGTTTCCAATCGGCGGTGACGGAGGTGCTGGCCGGCAAGGCCGGGACGGATCGGCTCGCAGAGCTCTTCCAGGTCGATGCGCTCTATGAGGGTGGGCCCGTTTCGGCGGTGCAGCTTCCGACCTTCCTCGGCAATCATGATATGGGCCGCTTCGCCCATCTGCTCCGCGCGGCCGCTCCCTCGCTTTCGAACGAGGATCTGTTCAAGCGGGTGACGCTCGGCCATGCGATGCTGATCTTCGCACGCGGCGCGCCCGTCATCTATTATGGCGACGAGCAGGGCTTCACCGGTGATGGCGGCGATCAGGATGCGCGCGAGGACATGTTTGCGAGCAAGGTCGCCAGCTACAATGACAATAAGTTGATCGGTACGGACAAGACGACCGCGACCGCCAGCTTCGATCCCGCCGCGCCGCTTTATCGAGCGATTTCCACAATGGCCGCAATCCGCGCCGCCGATCCGGCATTGCGCCGGGGCGAGCAGATCGTTCGCAACTATGACGAGGGGCAGGGGCTTTTCGCCTTTTCCCGCCAGCTTGCCGATGGGACGGAAACGCTGGTGGTGCTCAACACATCGACGAAGCCCGTCAGTGGCCAGATACAGGTGGATGCGGCATCACGAAGCTGGCGCTCGCTTCATGGAAGCTGCGCGCCCGCGGCCAGCGCGCGGGGCAGCTATGCGGTGAGCCTTGCCCCGCTCGATTATCTCGTCTGCACGGCACAGCCGTCGGGAGAGGCACGTTGAGCGGCAATTGCTGGTGGCATGGCGCCGTCCTCTATCAAATCTATCCACGCAGCTTCGCGGACGCCAATAATGACGGCATCGGCGATCTTCCGGGCATCACCGCGCGGCTCGATCATGTCGCATCGCTCGGCGTGGACGGCATATGGCTGTCGCCCTTCTACACCTCACCGATGAAGGATTTCGGATATGATATCGCCGACTATCGGGGCGTCGACCCGATCTTCGGGACGCTCGATGATTTCGACCGGCTGGTGGCGCGCGCGCATGAGCTGGGCCTGAAGTTGATTATCGATCAGGTCTATTCGCACACATCCGATCAGCATGAATGGTTCCGCGAAAGCCGTACGGACCGCACCAATGCCAAGGCCGACTGGTATGTCTGGGCGGATGCGAAGCCGGATGGTTCGCCGCCCAATAATTGGCAATCCGTCTTCCACGGCCCCTGCTGGACCTGGGACGCGCGGCGTGGCCAATATTATCTGCACAATTTCCTGTCGTCGCAGCCCGATCTCAACGTCCACAATCCGGATGTGCAGCAGGCATTGCTCGATACGGCCCGTTTCTGGCTCGATCGGGGCGTCGACGGCTTCCGTCTCGATGCGATCAACTTCTCGATGCACGATCCGGCGCTGACCGATAATCCGCCGGTCGCTCCCGGCGTCGGAAAGCGGACGCGCCCGTTCGAGTTCCAGCATCATTTCCATAACCAGTCGCATCCGGATATCCCGCTCTTCCTGCAGCGGCTGCGCGGGCTGATCGACGGCTATGGCGGCGATCGCTTCACCGTCGCCGAAGTCGGCGGCGAGCAGGCGGATCGGGAGATGAAGCTGTTCACGCACGGGCCGGACCGGCTCAACAGCGCCTATGGATTCAATTTCCTCTATGCCGACCGGCTGACGCCCGAACTCGTCCATGACACGATCGCGCTTTGGCCGGGCGAGGATGGGGAGGGGTGGCCGAGCTGGGCTTTTTCCAACCATGACGCGCCGCGCGTCGTCTCGCGCTGGGCCGCCGGACGCGATCAGCGCGCTTTCGCGCGTCTGGCGCTGATGGTGTTGATGGCGCTGCGCGGCAATATCTTCCTCTATCAGGGCGAAGAGCTCGGGCTGCCGCAGGCGCATGTGCCCTTCGAGCAGCTTCGCGATCCCGAGGCGATCGCCAACTGGCCCGCGACGCAGGGGCGGGACGGCGCGCGCACGCCGATGCCATGGCATGGCGATATGCCCAATGGTGGCTTTTGCGACATCGCGCCATGGCTTCCGGTCCCGCCCGAGCATCTCGATCTTGCGGTCGATCTGCAGGAGGTGGACCCCGGCTCGATCCTCAATCTCAGCCGGCGGCTCATCGCGTTGCGCAAGGTCCGGCCGGCGCTTCGTGCGGGGGAAATCAGGCCGATCGACCTGCCCGCGCCGCTGCTGGCGTTCGAACGGGAGGCGGATGGGGAGCGGCTGCTCTGCGCCTTCAATCTGGGGAACGAGGCGGTGGCATGGCAGCCGTCCGATGCCGCTACATGGCGCATGATCGAAGCGGTCGGCGGCCCCGAGGGCGAGCTGCTGCCGCCATTGTCGGGCTTCATCGCCGAACGGCTGGGCTGAGCGTTCAGCCGCCGCAGGATTCGCGCACGATCAGGTCGGTCGGCACGCGCTCGGAGCGGATGTCGCCACCCTCCCGCGCGAGCAGCAGCTTCGAGACAAGCAGCCGCCCGGCCTTGGCCGTATCCTGCGAAATGGTGCTGAGCGCCGGATGATTGTATCGGGCGAACGGCACGTCGTCATAGCCGACCACCGATATGTCGCCCGGCACCGAACGGCCGGCGCGCAGCAGCGCCCGGATCGCGCCCAGGGCAATCAGGTCGCTCGCCGCGACGATCCCGTCGAAATCGATGCGACGCGCGATCAGCCGGTCCACCGCGGCCTCGGCGCCCTCCACGTCGAAATGGGCCGGCACGCTGAGGCCCGGATCGGGATCGAGCCCGGCCTGGGTCAGCCCGTCCAGATAGCCGCGATGGCGCTGCATCGACTCCGGCGCTTCGGTATCGCCCAGGAAGACGATGCGGCGCCGGCCGAGCCGGGCGAGGTGCAAGGTCGCGCGCCGCCCGCCGAGCAGATTGTCGCTCCCGATCGAGCAATAGGCCTGTTCGGGCAGTTGCGCGCCCCACACCACGAAGCGGGCATCCTGCTCTGCCAACAGGTTGAATTCGTGGTGCAGCGAGCTTTGCCCGAGGAAGATGATGCCGTCCGCCCGGCTGGTGCTCGTCAGCACGGACAGATCCTCGATATTGGCGGGCGCGACATGGCTGACGAGCACGTCGCAGCCCCGCTCGCGCGCCGCTTCGCCCACGCCGGCAAGCAGCTCCAGGAAGAAGGGATCGGAAAGCCGCCCTTCGCGGCCCTGCGGGCGCGGCACGACGATGGCGATCGTGGCGTCCGCCCCGATCGGCCCTGCGGGCATGTAGCGGCGGAAGGGATAATCATGCTCGCGCGCAAGCTTCCAGATCGCCTGCTTGGTACGCAGATTGACCGCCGGACTGTCGTTGAGCGCACGGCTGACGGTGGAGATCGACACGCCGGCAAGTGCTGCGAGATCCTCGAGCCGGGTCGACTTGCTCATTGCCGTATGTCCGTCGTTGCAAGCTTTGCTGCAAAATTTTTCATCGCCTCTCTAGCACATCGGCCGAGGCATTTTGCAAGCCCGCTCATTCTCTTTTCAGGTTCGCATGAGCATCAGGCGACCGATCGCAACCAGTCCAGCAGTCGCGCCTCGGCGGTCCCATCCTCTATCTTGTGATCGGACAGGAGGAAATAAGAGGATCCGTCTTCCACGAAGTCCATCGGCGCGACGAGCAGGCCTGCGGCGATATCGTCGCGCACGAGCTGATAGGGGCCGATTGCGACTCCAAGGCCGGCTACGGCCGCTTGCAGGCTGAAATAGAAATGCTCGAAGACATGTTCCTCGGGCTCGGCTCCTGCCGTTGCGGACGCGCTCAGTTCCGCCCAGCTCGACCAGGCATCGGGGCGCGTGGCGGCGTGGAGGCGCATTGCGTCGTCGCGGAGCCGGGCATGATCGCTCCTCTCGAAAAAGGCCTCCACTCTGCCGGGGCTGCATATGGGGCCGACCTGTTCGTCGAACAGCTTGGCGGCATGGATGGCCGGTCCCCAATCAAAGTCGTTCCTCCGGATGGCGAGATCGATGCCGCCACCGAAAGAGAAGGGACCTCCGCCTGCGACCAGGCGAACCGGGATCTCGGGATAAGCTGCGTGGAATGACGGCAATCTCGGGATCAGCCAGCGCATCAACAGCGTCGGTTCGCAAGACAGGAGGAGCGGTGTGTGCCGGGTACGGGCGCGGATCTTGTGAGCCGCGTCGCCGATCAGGTCGAACGCCTGGGAGATCGCCTTGTGCAGCCGTTCGCCATCGGCGTTGAGAAAGACGCGGCGGCTGCGTCGATCGAAAAGCTTGGTTCCAAGCTCCGTTTCGACCGCCCGGACGGCGCGGCTGACGGCGCCATGGGTGAGGTTCAGTTCCTCGGCCGCGCGGGAGAAGCTTTCATGCCGGGCCGCGGCCTCGAAACATCGCAATCCGCCCAGCGGGGGCATGGATCGTCTGCCTATTTTGTGAACTCCACGCACCATGGTCGTTACTAAGCATCGTTTTTCCTATGCGTCGACAGCCTCTATTTCTAGGCAGCCAATATATATCGGCGCGGAGGTCATGAATGACGGAGTTGCTAGGTGTAATCACAATCACCTTGCTGGCTGTGATCAGTCCCGGGCCGGATTTCGCGATGGTGACGCGCAACAGCCTTGTCCTGTCGCGTCGCGCCGGCGTGCTGACCGCGATCGGGATCGGCATGGGCGCGCTCGTCCATGTGGGCTACACCATATTGGGCATCGGCCTGCTGATCCGGCAATCGATCATCCTGTTCGGCCTGCTCAAGCTCGTGGGGGCCGCCTATCTTATCTATCTCGGCGTCAGGATGCTTCGAGCCAGGCCGGCGGCCGTCGTGGAGGCCGCAGTGGCGCCCCTATTGACTGACGGGCAGGCGCTGAGGACGGGATTCCTCACCAATGCGCTCAATCCCAAGACGACGATCTTCGTCGTCAGTCTGTTCATGCAGGTGGTGCATCCTGACACGGAAATGGCTGTTCAGATCGGATATGGCCTGTTCATCTCGGCGGCCCATATGCTCTGGTTCTCGCTGGTCGCCCTCTTCTTTTCGTCAGGCGAGATGCGCCGGCTTCTGCTCAGGATTCGCCACTGGATCGACCGTGCGTTCGGCGCGCTGCTCCTCGGCTTCGGAACTGCTTTGGCGATGGCGACGGTCAGCCGCTGAGGCCGTGGCGCGCTTAGCTGTGGCCGAATTCTTCGGGCTTCCGGTCGGCGCGGGACGGATTCTCGATGTCGACGGTCTCGACGAGGAAATCGATGAAGGAGCGTATTCGCGCCGGCAACCATCCGCCCTGGCCGAGATAGACGGCATTGATCTCCTCTACATCGCCGGGGTTGAACGCTTCCAGGACGGGCACCAGTCGTCCGGCCGCAATGTCGCGGCCGATATGGAAGAGGGACAGCCGGGCGAGGCCCTGGCCGGCGATGGCGAGCCGTCTTGCGCTCTCTCCGTCACCGACCATGACCTGGCCATGGGCCGGCAGGAAGAAGCGTTCGTTCCCCGCACGGAAAGGCCATTCGTCGCAGTGCCGGGCGAAGTTGAAGCTGATCAGGCTGTGGTCCGCAAGCTCGGCGGGGCTGGCGGGGGCGGGACGCCGGGCCAGATAGGTGGGCGACGCGACAATGGCCATGCGGCTTTCGCCCAGCTTGCGCGACATCAATTGCGATGCGCGCATCGGTCCCACGCGAATGGCGACGTCGGCGCGCTCGTCCATTAAATCGATCACCTGATCGGTGATGGTGATATCGAGCGTTACCTCCGGATGGAGCTCCGTGAAGCGCGGTGCAAGCGGCAGGAGATAATGCAGTCCGAAGGGCACGTTGGAATTTACCCTGACCCGGCCGCGCGGCGCCGCGCCCGCGGCGACCGCGCGTTCGGCCTCGTCGAGGTCGGCGAGCACGCGAAGTGCTCTTTCGTGGAACGCCAGTCCTTCCGCCGTCAATTGCAGCTTGCGGGTCGAGCGGTTGATCAGCCGGGCGCCGAGACGGGCTTCGAGCCGTGCCACAAGCTTGCTCACCGCCGATGGCGTCATGCGCAGGCTGCGCGCGGCCGCCGAGAAACCGCCAAGTTCGACCGCACGTACGAACACCTCCATCTCGCCCGCACGATTGACCTCCAGCCTGGCCATTTCAACCTCATCTCACAGATGCTGTTCCCATTTTCATTCTAGTTCATAAACGAACAAGGCTCCATCTCCGCTGCTGGGCGGGACGGTGATCGATAATGGGCCCGGCCTGTTCGCCATCGGCCCGGTCGCCGCGCTGGCGCCGCTCTCGGCATTGGCGCTGAGCAGCCTCGGCATCGAGCATCGCGGCGCCCGTCCATCCCTGCCTGACAAGGAGATAATTGCATGGATTACAGACAATTGGGCGCTTCGGGCCTGAAGGTGCCCGCACTTAGCTTCGGCGCCGGAACCTTCGGTGGGCAGGGGCCGCTGTTCAGTGCCTGGGGCGACACCCGCGTCGAGGAAGCGCGCCGGCTGATCGACATTTGCCTGGAGGCCGGCGTCACGCTGTTCGACACCGCTGACGTCTATTCGAACGGCGCGTCGGAGGAGACTTTGGGCGAGGCCCTGCAGGGCCGGCGCGACGAGGCGCTGATTTCCACCAAGATCGGTCTGCCGATGGGCGATGGGCCGCTGGACGCGGGCAATTCGCGGCTGCGGCTCGTCCGGGGCGTGGAGGCAGCGTTGAAGCGCCTGCGCACCGACCGCATCGATCTCCTGCAACTGCACGCCTTCGACGCCTTCACCCCGGTCGAGGAGACGCTCTCGGCGCTCGACGATCTCGTGCGCGCGGGCAAGATCCTCTATGTCGGCGCGTCCAACTTCTCGGGCTGGCATCTGATGAAGTCGTTGGCCGCTGCCGATCGTCATGGCTGGCCGCGCTACATCGTCCATCAGGCCTATTATTCACTGGTCGGCCGCGATTATGAGTGGGAGTTGATGCCGCTCGGCCTCGATCAGGGGGTGGGTGCCATGGTCTGGAGCCCGCTGGGCTGGGGCCGGCTGACCGGCAAGATCCGTCGCGGCCAGCCGCTGCCGAAGGTCAGCCGCCTGCACGAGACCGCCGATATCGGCCCGCCCGTCGATGACGAACTGCTCTACGGCGTGGTCGATATTCTGGACGAAATCGCCGCCGAGACCGGCAGGACGATCCCGCAGATCGCGATCAACTGGCTCCTCCAGCGGCCGACCGTTTCCAGCGTGATCATCGGCGCACGCAATGAAGGCCAGTTGCGCGACAATCTCGGCGCGGTCGGCTGGTCGCTCAGCGCCGAGCAGATCGCCCGTCTCGATGCGGCCAGCGCCGTGACGCCGGCCTATCCCTATTATCCTTATTGGCGCAACGCAGGCTTCAGCGCAGTCAATCCGCCGCCCGTGACCATCCCGGCCGAGGCGGCCTGATAGCTGCAACCGGCGCCGCACGTCCGAGTGATCGGGCGTGCGGCTTCGGTCTTCGAGCCATCAGCGTTGCTCATAATATATCCTAGCAGAGCTCAATAATTAAGTTCCGCTTCCACTAGCTGAAAAAATGCGCGCTTGTGCACAAGTCATAGTTTAGCGCTATGAATTAACGAAAGGCGCCTTGCGCCTATGGTTTTGTGAAGCGGGATGGCATTCATGGCTTGGCGCGAGCGGCTGACGGCAGTTTTCCTGAGCACCCCGGAGGCCGTGCGTGGCTGATATCTGGGGTCGTCGACAGATTCTGCTCGGCGGAGGCGCCGCGGCGATGGGGCTGGCGCTCTCGGCATGCGGGGGCAAAAACGCAGCGGGTGGCGATGTGCTGCGCGCCTCCATCACCGGCAAGGGCGATGGTGATACGCGGCTTCTGATCAGGACCGCGGGCCTCGCGCCCGAAGGCTTCCGCGTCGAATATAGCGATTTCCAGTCGGGTCATCTGGTGATCGAGGCGCTGAACGGCGGTTCGCTCGATTATGGCGGGATGAGCGAGATCCCGCCGATCTTCGCGGCCGCCTCGACCATCCACAGCTTCCGGCAGATCGCGATCGCCCATGGCAACGTCAACAACCAGGTCGTGCTGGTGCCGAAGGGATCGGCCGCGCGGTCGATCGCGGATCTGAAGGGCAAGCGCGTCGGCTATGTCCGCGCGACCACCTCGCAATATTATCTGATCCGGATGCTGGAGCAGGTCGGCCTCGGCTGGGATGATATCCAGCCGGTGGCGATGGGCGTGTCCGATGGTGCGGCGGCCTTCTCGCGCGGGTCGCTCGATGCCTGGGCGATCTATGGCTACCCGATCGAGCGGGCGATCGCGATCGATGGCGCGCGCATATTGAAGACCGCGTTCGGCATCTTGTCCGGCAATTATCTGGTGTCGGCGCATGTCGATGCATTGGCCGATCCGGCGAAGGTCGATCTGATCGGCCGCTATTTGCGGCTCATCAAGCGGGCCTACGCCTGGGCCGCAGCGCATCAGGACGAATGGGCGAGCACGATCGCTGGGAATATCGGCGTCCCGCTCGAATATGTGCGGGAGCAATTCCGTCGGAAGAGCGATGTCTACACGCTCCGTCCCGTCACCGATGCGGCCATCGCCTCGCAGCAGGAGGTGGCGGACGTCTTCGCCCGTGTCGGCCTTATCCCCGGCCATGTCGATGTCCGGCCGCTGTGGGACGATCGCTTCAATTCCATCATCCAGGAGGAGGCGTGAGCCCCATGTCCGCGACGCTCGCCCTCGCCCGTCCGCCCGCTTCCGGCCCGGTGCCGCAGCATGTGCTCGACGATATCAGCCGCCGGTTCGCGGAGACCGCCGAAGCCTATGACCGCAGCGCCGAATTTCCGCGCGCCAATTTCGATCTGTTGGCGGAAAAGGGGCTGATCGGCCTCACCGTCTCGCCCGACTATGGCGGGCGCGGCGCGGGATTTGCGGAAACGCTGCGCGTGCTCGGTGCAGTCGCCAAGGGCGAGCCTTCGACCGCGCTGATCCTGTCCATGACCTATGGCTATCATGCGACGCCGACGCGCGCGCAATCATGGCCGCGCCCGCTCTATGAACAGCTCGCGCGCGAGGCGGTGGCGGGCGGCGGGCTGATCGGCGGCCTGCGCGTCGAGCCCGAACTGGGGACGCCCGTGCGCGGCGGCCTGCCCAAGACGGTGGCGCGGCGCACGGCGGATGGCTGGGCGATCAGCGGCAGCAAGATATATTCCACCGGATCGACCGGCCTGGCCTGGTACGCCGTCTGGGCCCGCACCGACGAGGAAAGCCCACGTGTCGGCAATTTCCTCGTCCGCGCGGACAGCCCCGGCATCACCATCCGGCCCGCCTGGGATCATCTCGGCATGCGCGCGACCGTCAGCCACGAGGTGGCGTTCGAGGATACGCCCATCCCGCTTGCGCATGCGGTGGATGTGCGCGCGCCGGCCGACTGGGCGGCACGGCCCGAGGATCGCGCGCAAGGCCTGTGGAATGCGCTCGCCATTTCGACCATCTATGACGGGGTAGCGCGGGCCGCGCGCGACTGGCTGCGCGATTATCTGAAGGCGCGCGTGCCGACCAATCTCGGCGCGTCGCTCGCCACCCTGCCGCGCGTGCAGGAGAAGTTCGGCGAGCTGGAGGCGCTGCTCCATGCCAACCGCGTGCTGATCGAAGCCACCGCCGGACGCGCCGATGCGGGCGATGTTCCGACTGCGGTGGAAGCCAATAATGTCAAATATCTCGCCACCGGCAATGCCATTCGTGCGGTCGAGATCGGGCTGGAGCTGACCGGCAATCCGGGGCTCAGCCGAAAGAATCCGCTCGAGCGCCATTATCGCGACGTGCTGTGCAGCCGCATCCATTCGCCCCAGAATGACACGATCCTTGTCGCCGCCGGGCGCGCAGGCCTGGGGATCTGATGCGATGAGCCTCGTGATCGCCAGCCAGATGGAGGAAGGGTTCAACGCGGATCTGCGCGCGCATCGTGTGAAGCCCATCGTGATCGACGTGCCGGAGGAGCGCCCCTGGGAAGCCGCGAACGATGCCGACATGCTGCTCGTCCGTCCCTCGCCGGCATGGCGCGGCAGCCGGGATCGCGCGCGGCCGGCGGCTTGGCCGGGACGGCTGAAATGGGTCTATAGCGCCTCGGCAGGCGTGGACTTCTATCCGCGCTGGCTGCTCGATGCACCGATCGTCTCCTGCGGGCGCGGTGTCGCCTCGGACGAGATCGCCGATTATGTGATCGCCGCTATCTATGCGCAGGCGAAGAATCTCGAAGCGGTGCGCGCGCGCAGCCTTTCGGATTGGAAGCAGGCACCGCTCGGCCGGGTATCCGGCAGCACGGTGGGAATCATCGGCCTTGGGGCGATCGGGACGGCGGTGGCACGGCGCGTGCTGGCGCTGGGCGCCCGGGTCGTGGCGAGCCGGCGGCGGCATCTGCCGAGCCCGGTCGCGGGCGTCGAATTGCTCGACGATCTCGGGCTGCTCGTCGCTTCGGCGGATCATCTGGTGCTGGCGCTGCCCGCGACCGAGGCGACGCGCAAGCTGATCGATGCGAAGCTGCTCGCGCGCGCAAGGCCCACCGCGCATCTCATCAATGTCGCGCGTGGATCGGTGCTCGATCAGGACGCGCTGCTGGCGGCGCTCGATGCCGGGCGGCTGGGCTTCGCGACGCTCGACGTTACCGAGCCCGAGCCGCTGCCTGCCGGCCATCCGCTCTGGACGCATCCGCTGGTGCGCCTGACGCCGCATGTCTCGTCCAACTACACCGCCGTGCGCGGCCTGCTGTTCGACAGGGTCGCTGCCAATATCGATCGCTTCGTGCGGGGCGAGGCGCCGGGCGACATCGTCGATGTCCAGGCCGGCTATTGATCCGAAAGGGGGATATTCATGAACCAGATCGTCCGTCCCGCAGCCTTTCAGCTTCGCGGCGAAGCGCCGCGCGCGACCGTCGAGGAGGAAAGGCTGCATCGCAAGCGCCGGCTGGCGGCCTCCTATCGCATCTTCGCGCTGAAGGGCTATGACCATGGCCTTGCCGGCCATATCACCGCGCGCGACCCGGAATATGAGGATCGTTTCTGGGTGGCGCCGATCGGGCCCTGGTTCGGCCATATCCGCGTGTCGGATCTGGTGCTTGTCGATCATGACGGCAACATCCTGGCGGGCGAGGGGCCGATCAACCAGGCCGGCTTCGCGATCCATTCGGCGATCCACAAGGCACGGCCGGACGTGATCGCGGCGGCGCATTCGCATTCCATATATGGCAAGGCCTGGTCGGCGCTGGGGCGCCTGCTCGATCCGATCAGCCAGGACAGTTGCTTCTTCTACGACAACCATGTCCTGTTCGACGATTTCACCGGCATCGTGTTCGATACGTCGGAAGGCGAGCGGATTGCCGCCGCGCTGGGCGACAAGCGCGCCGCGATCCTGCAGAATCACGGCATCCTCACCGTCGGCCGGAGCGTGGAAAGTGCGGTGGCGGGCTATGTCGCGTTCGAAAATGCCTGCCAGGCGCAATTGCTCGCCGAGGCGGCGGGCACGATCAAGCCGATCGACCATGAGGTGGCGCGCCATACCGCCGATCAGATGCGCGGCGGCGATCCCGGCGCCTATGGCTTCCGTCCGCTATGGGAGCGCGTGCTGCGCGAGCAGCCGGATTTCCTCGAATAATCCCTGAACGGGCGAGGGAGGAGCGCCGCTCCCCCTCCGCCCGATCTTTCATCCAGATCATCGGAGACAAGACATGCCGGTTACCCGCCGGGCATGGCGGCTGCTTGCGGCCTCGAGCCTGCCCGTCCTGCTGCTCGCCACGAGCGCCAATGCCGCAGCCACCGAAGCGGCGCCGAGCGCTGCGCCCGATACGGAAGCGCTTGGCGAGATCACCGTTACCGCCGAGCGGCGCGAGACCAAGCTCCAGCGCACCCCGATCGCGATCAGCGCGTTCGGATCGGAGACGCTGGAAAGCCGCAAGGTCGACTCCATTCGGGATCTTGCCGGCCAGATCCCGAACCTGCGCATCCCGCGCGCGACGATTGGCTATACGACGCAGCTCTTCTCGCTGCGCGGCGTCGGCGAGACGGATCCGATCCAGGAACCGACACTGTCTGTCTATGTCGATGACGTTTATTCGCCGCGCCAGATCGGCTCGATGCTCGATTTCAACGATGTCGAGCGGATCGAGGTGCTGCGCGGGCCGCAGGGCACGCTCTACGGGCGCAACACCTCGGCGGGCGCGCTGCGCGTCATCACCCGCGATCCGGACGGGGAGACGCGTGTCGCCGCCGATCTGGGCTATGGCAGTTATGATGCGGTGAAGGCGCGCGCGCTGCTGAGCGGAGCGATCCTGCCCGACAGGCTCTATGCCAGCATCGCCTACACCCATTATAGCCGCGATGGCACGCATTGGAATCCGACGCTCGGCAAGCATGTCAACGCGATCGACGTGAACGCCTTGCGCGCGAAGCTGCGCTGGACGCCGGCCGAGCGGCTGGACGTGCAGCTCACGCTCGACGGCCTGCGCGACCGCAGCGACACGCGCGGCTATACGCCCAGGGTGCAGCCGGGTGGCGGCTATGATGCCTTCGTCTCCTATTCCGAGGTCGAGCCGCGGAACGAACTGGATCAGGGCGGCGCGTCGCTGCGCGTGAAATATGATCTGGACGATCGCTTCGCGCTGAAATCCGTCACCACCTATCGCGGTTTCGATCAGCCGGTGGATTTCGAGAATGATGGCAAGGCGGAGCTCATCCAGAAGAATCTTATTCACTATAAGGACAAATATTTCACGCAGGAATTGCAGCTCAACGGTACGTTCGATCGCTTCGTCTTCACGCTCGGCGCCTTCTACTTCCATGAGGTGTTCGATGTCGATCGCGACAGTTTCACGCGCACAGGCCCGCTCGTTGCCTCGCCGGTCAACAAGATCGGCGACGTCAACAGCACGACGACCGACAGCTATGCCATTTACGGCCAGGGCACCTACGAGCTCACCGATGCGCTGAAGCTGACCGCCGGCTTGCGTGCGACCTGGGAGGAGAAGAAGTTCGTCTTCCAGAGCAACGCGATCAACGATCTGAGGCAGGTCGTGGCGGTGCGTTTCGCGGGCAGGTCGGACAAGAGCTGGAATTCGCTGACGCCGAAGATCGCGCTGGATTATACGTTCAGCCCGACGGTGCTGGGCTATGTGAGCTATACTCAGGGCTTCAAGGCGGGCGGCTTCGACAATCGCGCGCAGCGCATCGAGGATGCCGAGCGGGCCTTCGATCCGGAAAAGGTGCGCAGCTATGAGGCGGGGCTCAAGAGCGAGCTGTTCGGCCGCCATCTGCGCGCCAATCTGGCGGCCTTCTACAATGACTATAGCAATTTGCAGGTCACATCCTTCGTTCCCTCGCTCAACCGCAATGTGCGGACCAACGCGGCGAGCGCCGAAACCTATGGCGCGGAGCTCGAGCTTTCGGCGAGCCCGTTGGAAGGCGTGAATATTCAGGGATCGGCGGGCTATCTCGTCGCTAAATATCGCGATTTCGTCGGTGTTGCCGGCGCCGGGACCGACGCGTCGGGCAACCGGCTGGTCAATGCGCCCAGATGGACGCTGTCGGGCGCGGTCGACTGGCGATTGCCGCTGCCCGTGCCGGGTGCGACCCGGCTTGGTTTCGACGTCCAATATTCATCCGCCATCTATAGCAATGCGCTCAACCGGCCGCAGGACAGGATCGAGGGATCGGCCTTCGTCAACGGCCTGTTACGTTGGGATGCGCCGGACGATCATTGGAGCCTGTCGCTGTCGGTGAAGAATATCTTCGAGAACAGGACGCCGCAGGCGGTGACCTACACGCCATCGAACGGCATCTGGTATTTCGTGACGGGCGACCCGCGCACTGCGCTGGCGACCGTCCGTTACAGGCTGTAGCGGCGCGTGCTGGACTTGAAGCCAGTGCATTCTCTTGCCCTGCGCAAAGGAAAATTTCTGCTTCGCGATATGCAGGCCAAACCACTGAAAAGAGGAGATTATTCGCCGTCTATTGGCGATGCTCATAGGTTTGGCCAGTAAACTCTATTGAAATGGTGGGCTTATCGCGGTTCGCTGCCGCATATCGCGAATGCAAATGGATGGACCATGTCTAAACCAAAGCGGGAATCCCTAGCGCATCTGCTGGCGCGCACGCGCTGGCTGTCGCCGGTCCTTCTGCTGCTGCTCTGGGAGCTTGGCTCTCGAATCGGGCTGATCCCCGAACGGACCTTGGCCGCGCCATCGGCGGTGCTCGGCACGTTGATGAGCATGACCTTGTCCGGCGAGCTGCCGTCGAACCTGCTGATATCCTTCGGTCGCGCCACGCTCGGCCTCGCGATCGGTGCGTCGGCCGGGCTCGTGCTCGGCCTTATGGCCGGGCTTTCCAGGCCGGGCGAGGCCGTGATCGATCCGCTGATGCAGATCAAGCGCACTATCCCGGTGGTGGCGCTTTCGCCCCTGTTCATCGTCTGGTTCGGGATTGGCGAGACGCCGAAGATCGCGCTGATCGCCTTCGCGACATTGTTTCCGATCTATCTCAATCTCTACAACGGCATAAGGAGCGTCGATGTGCGGCTGGTCGATGCCGCGCGCAGTTTCGGTCTCACGCGGGCGCAGCTCATCCTGCATGTGATCCTGCCCGGCGCGCTGCCCTCCTTGTTCGTGGGCCTGCGCTATTCGCTGTCGCTTTCGGTGCTGCTGTTGGTGATCGCGGAACAGATCAACGCATCGGCTGGGCTGGGATATCTGGTCAATAATGCGCGCGACTTCATGCGCACCGACATCATCGTCCTGTGCCTGATGGTCTATGCGCTGCTGGGCCTGGCCGCCGACTATCTCGTCCGTCTGCTCGAACGCCGCGCGCTAGCGTGGCGACCCAATCTGGTGGAGGCCTGACCATGGACGCACGAGTTGCGGCATCCGCTTCGACCGAATTCCGGCCCGTGACCACGACATTCGCTGCCGATCCGCGCCAGCCCGATCCGGTCGTGCGGCTGCGCGGTTTCACCCGGCGTTTCGGGGCGAATGTCATCATCGACGGGCTCGATCTCGACATCGCGCCGGGCGAATTCGTGGCGCTGCTCGGCCGTTCGGGCAGCGGCAAGACGACTTTGCTGCGCACGCTGGCCGGGCTGGACGATATTGGCGGGCAGGATGTCACCATTCCCGGCTCGCGCGCGGTCGTCTTTCAGGATGCGCGCCTGCTGCCGTGGAAACGCATCTGGCGCAATGTGGCGCTGGGCCTTGGCGGCAGCGATATACGCGCCCGTGCGGAGGCTGCGCTGCGCGAGGTCGGCCTTGGCCACAGGCTCGAAGCCTGGCCGCTGACCCTGTCGGGCGGCGAGGCGCAGCGCGCAGCACTCGCGCGCGCGCTCGTCCGCGAGCCGCAACTGCTGCTGCTCGACGAGCCTTTCGCAGCGCTGGATGCGCTCACCCGCATCAAGATGCATGAGCTGGTGCTGTCGCTATGGCGAACGCACAGGCCGGCGGTGCTGATGGTCACGCATGATGTCGAGGAGGCGATGGCGCTCGCCGATCGGCTGCTGGTGCTCGATCATGGCAGGATCGTCGCAGAGGAACGGATAACCGCCGAACGCGGCCAACGCACGGCGGTCGCGCGGCCGCTGCGCGCCAGGCTGCTCGGCCATCTCGGCGTCGATGCGCCCGAGGGTGCCTATGCCGATCTGATCGCCTTTCCCGGAGCTGCCCGATGAACGCCCTTACCTCCGTGGCTGCCGCGCCGAACATTTCCCGGCTGCGCGGATTCGTCTCGAGCTTCGCCGAGCTGCTCGCCTCGACCGATGAGGAACGCGCGATCCTCGAACGGGGATCGGCGCTGCTCCGCAAGCTGGTCGCGCATGACGACTGGCTGCCGGAGGCCTATGCCCGGCCCGACCCCACCCGCTATCAGCAATATCTGCTCCATTGCGACAGCCGCGAGCGTTTTTCGATGGTGAGCTTCGTCTGGGGGCCGGGCCAGGCGACGCCGGTCCATGATCATGGCGTCTGGGGCCTGGTGGGCATATTGCGCGGGGCGGAGCTGGTCCAGCCGTTCGTGCGCAATGCCGAGGGCGATCTCGTCTCGGGCGGGCCGCCGGCGCTGTTCCGGCCCGGCGAGGTGGACGCGATCGGCCCCGGCATTGGCGACGTGCATCGCGTCGCCAATGCCTATGACGACCGCACGTCGATCAGCATCCATGTCTATGGCGCCAATATCGGTGCGGTCGAGCGGGCGACCTATGATACGGCAGGCCGGCCCAAGCGCTTCGTCTCGGGTTATGCGAACAGGACGCTGCCCAATCTCTGGGATGGGATCGCCACCGCATGACGGACATCACGCCGCAGGACGTGCGCCATGCGCTGCTGACGCGCACCGAGATCGCGCTGTTCGATCTGCGCGACGAACATGATTTCGCCCAGGCGCATCCGCTGTTCGCGGCGCAGATCCCGGTCGATCGGATCGCGATCGAGGCCGGATACAGGCTGCCGCGCAAGGATGTGCCGATCATCCTCTACGATGATGGCGAGGGGCTGGTGGAGGCAGGCGCGGCCGCCTTCGCGGCGCTCGGCTATAGTGACATATGGTTGCTGAAGGGCGGCCTTCGGGGCTGGCGCGACGCCGGATATGAGCTGTTCCAGGACGTCAATAGCTACAGCAAGGCGTTCGGCGAGCTGGTGGAGCATCGCCGCCATACGCCCTCGCTCTCGGCGGAGGATGTCCATGCGCTGATCGAGGAAAAGGCGGATATCGCGATAGTCGATGCGCGCCGCTTCGACGAATATGCGACGATGAGCATCCCGACCGGAACGAGCGTGCCCGGCGCGGAGCTGGTGCTGCGCGCGCCCGCGGTAGCACCCGATCCGGATACGCTGATCATCGTCAATTGCGCGGGGCGGACGCGCAGCATCATCGGCACCCAGTCGCTGGTCAATGCCGGCCTGCCCAACCGGGTGGCGGCGCTGCGCAACGGCACGATCGGCTGGACATTGGCGGGCAGGGCGCTGGAAACCGGGCAGCAGCGCCGCGCGCCCGAGGTGGGCGGCGAACTGGCCGACGAGGGACGGCGGCGCGCGCGCGACGTGGCCTATCGCGCCGGCGTCAAACGGATCGACACCCGGGGGCTGGCCACGCTCGCGGCGGATGCGGCCCGGACGCTCTACCGTTTCGACGTACGCACGCCGGAGGAATATGCCGCCGGCCATCTTCCCGCTTTCCTGAGCGCGCCGGGCGGTCAGCTCGTCCAGGAAACGGATCATTTCGCGCCCGTGCGCGGCGCCCGCATCCTCCTCGCCGACGATCTCGGGGCGAGGGCGGATATGACGGCCTCCTGGCTCGCGCAGATGGGCTGGGAAGTCTATGTCCTCGACGGCGGTTTCGATGGGCCGCTGGAGCGCGGCGCACCCGCCGGTCCGCCGCCGCGCGGGCGGGAAGGGCGGTACAAGCGCCCCTATGAAGGGACCGACAACAAGGCCGCCGCGATGCAGGCCTATCTCGACTGGGAATATGGGCTGGTCGATCAGCTCGCGCGCGACGGCACGCATGGCTTCTTCGTGATCTGACCCATCCGGAACAGCCGAGCCGAGCGGACTGGCCTGCGCCGCCATATATTGGCATAGGGAGGGCGGAGTCTGGGATTTTCGGAGCGGCGATGCTTTCGCAGCGTGGGCGTTATGCGCTGAAGGCGATGATCAATCTGTCGCGGGTGGCCGATCGCCGCCCGAAGCAGGTGAGCCTGATCAGCATCGAGGAAAATATTCCGCGCAAATTCCTGGAAGCGATCATGTCCGATCTCCGCCAGCACGGCCTGGTGGAAAGCGCGCGCGGAAAGCTGGGCGGCTATCGTCTGGCCCGGCCGGCCGAGCTCATCACCTTCGGCGAGATCATGCGGCTGACCGACGGTCCTCTCGCGCTGCTGCCCTGCGTCAGCCGCCAATTCTACCGGCGTTGCGAGGATTGCCCGGACGAGGCGGCCTGTGCGCTCAGGCGGGTGATGGGCATGGTGCGCAAGGAGGTTTCGGATATTCTCGACCGGACGACCCTGGCCGATGCCATGGCGCGTCCGGGCATAAGCGCCGAGCTGATCGGAGGCTGATCGCTCCTGTCCGGCATGCTGGCGTCGGTAGCGATCAGGGCTTGGCAGCCTCCGCGAAGATTTCGCCCAGCCAGTCGACGAAGACGCGGACCCGCGGCGAAAGATGGCGGTTGTGCGGATAGAGAACCGACACGGGCATGGGCGGCGGCGGATGGTGCGGGAGGACCAGCCTCAACACATCCGCTTCGAGTTGATGCCGGACGCGATAGAGAGGAACCTGGATCAGGCCCAGTCCGGCGACCGCCGAGGCCGTATAGATTTCCGCTCCGCTGACCGTGACCTCATGGGGGAGGGGGACGAGTCGTAGCTGATCCTGCTCGCGGAATTCCAGCGGATAAGCCTGCCCTGCGGCGGAGGAGGCATAGGCCACCATCTGGTGCCCGGCCAGATCGTCGAGCGATTGTGGAACCCCGAAGCGCGCGAGATAGTCCGGGCTCGCGCAGGTGACTTGCTCGAACGAAGCGACGCGCCGTCCGATCAGCGAGGAGTCCTTGAGCTCGCCCGCGCGCAGCACGCAATCCACCCCCTCCTGGATCATGTCGACCATGCGATCGCCCTCGCTCAGCCGCAGCGCGATCCCGGGATAGCGCGCGATGAAGCGCGGAAGCGCGGGCAGCACGAAGAAACGCGCCAGCGTGCCCTGCATGTCGACGCGCAGGGGGCCGCGCGGGCTGGCATTGCGGAAGGTGCTTTCGGCTTCGTCCAGATCGGCGAGCAGCCGGACGCAGCGTTCATAATAGGCCTCGCCGTCGAGCGTCGGGCGGACATGCCGCGTCGTGCGTTCGAGCAGGCGCGTGCCGAGCGCCGTTTCAAGCTGCTTGATCGCATTGGTCGCGGTCGGCCGCGGGATCTGAAGATCGCGCGCGGCCTGGGCGAAGCTCTCCCGCTCCACGATCCGGACGAACACCCTCATCGCTTCGATCCGGTCCATCGCGCCCTTGTCCTCTGTCGGATCATTGTTAGCGATCTTGAAACGGTCAGGTCAAACCGGGCTGACTACTGCAGATTTGATGAACGCATATCCTCCCGAGCCGTGAGAGACGTCACTGCGCGAAAGGAAGGGATAGAGCCGATGGTTGATGATCTGACCAGTCAGAGGGGCCGGCTGCTGTTTGCGCCTCTTGGCGCTTTCTACGCGCGGTTTCAGCCCGCCAGCTATGCGCTGCTGCGTTTCGCCTTCGGTCTTACCATGCTGACGCACGGCCTGCCCAAGCTGCTGGGGATGCCGCATGGCTCGATGACGGATCCGATGGCTGGTTCCATCAGGCTGATCGACAATGTGCTGCATCTGCCCTTCGCGCCTATGCTCGCCTTGCTCGTCGCACTGCTCGAAACTTTGGGCGGGCTCATGGTGGCGATCGGGCTTCTGACGCGTCCGCTGGCAGCGATGATGGCGGTGCAGATGATCTTCATCAGCCTCGCGCTCGGCCCGACATGGCCGTGGATCGATCGGGGCATCGAATATCCGGTGATGCTGGGCTTCATCGCCTTGCTCATCGCGCTGCGCGGCGGCGGACCGGCCTCGCTCGATCGGCTGATCGGCCGGGAAATCTGATCCTTCATGATATCGACAAGGGAGATCGCGGCATGAGAGCGCTCCGCATCCATGATCATGGCGACATCGCATCCGTGCGTCTCGAGGATGTTCCCATTCCGGAACCCAGCCTTGACGAGGTGCTGATCCGCGTCGAGGCGGCCAGCATCAATCCGCTCGACCTGTTGCTGCTCGGCGGCGCGCGTCGCGAGATATTCCCACTGACCTTCCCTTATACGCTCGGCACCGACCTTGCTGGCACGGTCGAGCGCGTTGGGCCGCTTGCTGTCCGCTGGAAGCCGGGCGACCGGGTCTTCGCGCGGCCCGTGCCGACGCGTGGCGGCGCCTTTGCCGAATTCGCGCTCGTTCCGGCCCGGCATGTCGCGGCGGCGCCGGCTGGATTGCCGCTGGCGGAATGTGCAGGCCTGCCGACGGCCGCCGGCACGGCTTGGGAGGCGCTGTTCGAGGTTGCGCGGCTTCGGGCCGGGCAGGCGCTGCTGGTCCATGCCGGCGCGGGCGGCGTCGGCAGCTTTGCGGTGCAATTCGGCAAGATTGCGGGCGCCAGGGTTATCGCAACCGCGTCCGGCGACGGGGTACCGCTCGTCCATGGCCTCGGTGCCGATATGGTGATCGACTATCGGCAGACGGATTTCACCACCTGCATCGACGGTGTCGATATCGTGCTCGATACGGTCGGTGGCGAGACGCAGGAGCGGAGCTATCCGCTCCTGAAGAATGGCGGCGTGCTGGTTTCGATCACCACGCCCGTCAACGCCGAAAAGGCCGCCGCGCATGGCACAATGGCAATGCGCATGGGCCATGCCACAGATGGCACGCGCCTCGCGCTGATCGCCGCACTTTATGACGCCGGGCACCTGCAGGTCGTGATCGATCGGACCTATGCGCTCGAAGAGGGGCTGGCCGCGCTGGAACACAGTGCCTCCCGCCGCGCGCGGGGGAAGATCCTGCTCGGCCTCGCCTGATCCGGCGCACGTATTCTTTCCCGAACCATGAGGCCAATTCATATGCCCAAAGGCGGCCATAGCTTCCTCATCACCGTCACGCCGCTTGGAGATGAACGGCCGGCGTTCAGCTTCAGCCATGTCAATCATGACGACATCATCGCCATAGCCGGGCGCGTGCAGGCAGGTTCCGGCCTTGCACCCGATATTGCCGCCGCGACGGCGATCGGGCTCAAGCTGCTGAGCGAGGCCATGCTCCGGGAAAGGCAGGATCCCCTTTTCGATCCGCTTCGTGCGCCGATCCGGGAATTTACCGGCGCGCTGAAGGCCAGGATTTCGGCGAGCGAAACAAGCGCGTGATGCCCGCCTGTCAGCTTTGTCAGCTTCGCGTCAGGCTCATGACCCGCTGCCCTCTTTAATAGTGAAAGCCATGGATTCAGATCAGAATTTGCGCCCGGGGTGGCGCACCCTCATCGGTGGAAAGCGCCGCGTGATCGCCTCGGCGGGGGCGATCGTCGGGATCGGCGTGGCGGGTGCCTTCGTCGCCGGCACGGGCCAGTCGCAACAGGGGCCTGCAGCACCTCCGCCTGTGCCGGTAAGCACGGTGCATGCCGAACAGCGCGATGTGCCGCATCTGGTCGAGGCTGTCGGCACGGTCGCATCGCTCCAGAATGTCGTGGTCCGCACGCAGGTGGACGGCATTCTGACGCAGCTTTTCTTCAGGGAAGGCGATAGCGTTCGGAAGGGCCAATTGCTGGCCACCATCGACGATCGCGCATTGCGCGCCGCTCTGGCGGCGGCCGAAGCCCAGCTTGCGCGTGACGCCGCCCAGCTCCGCATGGCCGAGCTTGATTTGTCGCGCTACCGCAATCTTTCCGAGCGCAACGCCATTTCCCGCCAGACGGTCGATCAGCAGACCGCTCAGGTCGATCAGCTCCGCGCGGCAGTGCAGCTCGACCGGGCCAATGTCGATACCGCGCGGGTGAACCTGTCCTATACGCGCATTGTCTCGCCCGTCGGCGGCCGGGTCGGCATCAGGCGCGTCGATGCGGGCAATCTGGTGCGTATGGGCGATGCCGACGGCCTCGTCTCGGTCGCGCAGGTCAACCCCATCTCGGTCGTCTTCCCGGTGCCGCAGGCCGCCCTTGCCCATCTTCAGGCAAGCGTGCGCAGCCCCGGCGGTGCCGCCGTGGAGGCGATGGACAGGGAAAGCGGGGCATCGCTGGGCAATGGCCGGATCGTCGCGTTCGACAATGCGATCGATACGGGCACCGGCACCGCACGCGTGCGGGCCCAGTTCGAAAATGGCGCGGAGCAGCTCTCGCCCGGAGCCTTCGTCTCGGTGCGGATGCGTACCGGGCTTACGCCGAACGCCATCGTGCTGCCGGCGGTTGCTGTCCGTCCGGGCCTTGAGGGACATTTCGTCTATCGCGTCCGCAATGGCGCCGCCGAGCGCGTTCCGGTCGAGCTCGGCTATGCGAATGATGAACTGGCGGTCGTCGCGCGCGGCATTGCCGCCGGTGATGTCATCGTCAGCGACGGCTATTCGCGCCTGACCTCGGGCAGCAAGGTTGCGATCGGCCCGTCTCAAGCACCGGCCAGCGCCGCTCCGGTCACGATGCGGATGGGTGCGCGATGAACCAGCACAGCTCCGTCGCCGCCGAAGCGGCGGTCAAGGGCGGCCTGTCGCCCTGGTTCATCCGGCGGCCGGTCGCGACCGTCCTTCTGACCATCGCCGCCGTCCTGCTTGGCATTTTCGCTTTCCCCAATCTGGCCGTGGCGCCGCTGCCGGAAGCGGATTTCCCGACGATCCAGGTGAGCGCCAGCCTGCCCGGCGCCAGCCCGGAGACGATGGCCTCGTCCGTCGCAACACCGCTGGAGGTTGCCTTCACGGGCATTCCCGGCATCACCGAGATGACCTCGACGAGCGCGCTCGGCCAAACCAGCATCACCATCCAGTTCACCCTCAGCCGCGATATCGATGCCGCCGCGCAGGAGGTGCAGGCCGCGATCAACAGCGTGGCCGGGCGGTTGCCGAGCGACCTTCCGAACCTGCCCACCTGGCGCAAGGTCAATCCGACCGATAGCCCCGTGCTGGTGCTGAGCGCAACGTCCGACGCCATGCCGCTCACCGAGCTCAGCGATCTGGTCGATACCCGGCTCGCGCGCGCGATCAGCCAGATAGACGGCGTCGCCCAGGTCAATATCGCCGGTCAGCAAAAGCCGTCGATCCGCGTCCGCGCGCAGCCCGATCGGCTCGCCGCCTATGGGCTCAGCATGGCCGATATCCGCCAGGCCGTGCAGCGCGCGAGCGTCAACCAGGCGAAGGGCGCGGTGTTCGGCCGGAACGCCGTTTCCACCTTCGAGGCCAATGACCAGCTCTTCACGCCCGACGCCTATCAGGATGTCGTCGTCGCCTGGCGGGGCGGGGCCCCCGTCCGCGTGCGCGACGTGGCCGAGGTCAGCATCGGCGCGGAAAACAGCTATGTCGGCGCCTTTCCAAACGGCAAACCGGGCCTCGGCATCATCATCCTGCGTCAGCCAGGCGCGAACATCGTCCGCATCGCCGACGCCATCCAGGCCGCGCTGTCTCGGCTCACCGCCTCGCTGCCCGCAAGCGTCGAAGTGTCGGTGCTCAACGACCGCACCCGCACCATTCGCTCCTCGCTGCATGAGGTGGAGCTGACGCTGGTCATCACGCTGCTGCTCGTCGTGCTGGTCATGGGCCTGTTCCTGAGGCAGGTGTCGGCCACGCTGATCGTCGCGGCGGTACTCGGCGTTTCCGTGGTCGCGACCTTCGCTGCGATGTATCTGCTGGGCTTCAGCCTCAACAATCTGACGCTCGTGGCGCTCGTCATCGCCATCGGCTTCGTCGTCGACGATGCGATCGTGGTCGTGGAGAATATCCACCGGCACCTCGAAATGGGCAAGAAGCCCGTCCAGGCGGCGATCGAAGGGGCACGGGAAATCGGCTTCACCGTGGTTTCGATCACTTTTTCGCTCATCGCGGCCTTCATCCCGCTGCTCTTCATGGGTGGCATCATCGGCCGGCTGTTCCGCGAATTTTCGATGACCGTCACGCTTTCGCTGCTGATCTCGGTCGTCGCCGCGCTCACGCTCGCGCCGACGCTATGCGCCCGATATATGAAGGCACCGGGCCATCGCGCCGATGACGGCAAGCCGGGCCTCGCCGACCGGCTGATCGACGGCTATGGCGCAGCGTTGCGCTGGACGCTCGCGCGGCAGAAGCTGATGCTGCTCGGCTTTCTCGCCACCATCGCCGCGGCCGTCGCGAGCTATGTCATGATCCCGAAAGGCTTTTTCCCGCTCCAGGACACGGCGTTCGTCGTCGGCCAGACGCTTGCTGCCGAGGATATTTCCTATGAGGAGATGCGCGCCAAGCATGAGGCCATTGCGGCGATCATCGCCAAGGACCCCGCCGTGCAGCAGTTCAACCAGGCGATCGGCACGACCGGCGGCAGCCAGTCGCTCGCCAATGGCCGGGTGTGGATCGTGCTCAAGGATCGTGGCGATCGCGATGTGTCGTCCGAAGGGCTGATCGCGCGCCTGCGTCCGCAACTGGCGAAGATCCCCGGCATCACCGTGTCGCTCCGTTCCGCGCAGGACATCAATATCGGCACCGGCGGCGGGGCAGGGCAATATTCCTATGTGGTCAAGTCCGCCGATACCGACGAGATGGCGCTGTGGGCCGATCGGATGACGCGGCGCATGACTTCGTCCCCGCTCTTCCGCGACGTGCGCAACGATGTGCAGCTCGGCGCCAGAATGCAGGCGATCACCATCGATCGCATCGCCGCCGCCCGCTACGGGCTCAGCGTCGATATGATTGACCAGGCGCTCTACGACAGTTTCGGCCAGCGCCAGATCAGCGAATATCAGACGCAGGCGAACCAGTATCGCGTGGTGCTCGAAGTCGATCCGAGACATTATGCCCGGGTCGGCAGTCTCGACACCATGTTCCTGCGCTCGCCGACGGGCGGCATGGTCCCGCTCTCGGCAGTCGCGCGGATCGAGCCGCAGCGCGCGGGACCTCTGTCGATCGCCCGCCATGGCCTGTCGCCCGCGGCGAACATCAGCTTCAACCTGCCCGCGGGCGTCGCGCTGGGCGATGCCATGGCGGAAATTGAGCGCATCCGCCAGGAAATCGGCGTGCCCGCGAGCGTCACCGGCGCTGCCCAGGGTTCGGCCCAGGCGTTCCAGGCCTCGCTCGCCACGCAGCCGCTCCTGATCCTCGCCGCGCTGATCGCGGTCTACATCATCCTGGGCGTTCTCTATGAAAGCTTCTCGACCCCGCTCACCATTCTTTCGACCCTGCCTTCGGCGGGCCTCGGCGCGGTGCTGATGCTCTGGCTCTACGGCCTCGATTTTTCGATCATGGCGCTGATCGGCGTCGTCCTGCTGATCGGCATCGTCAAGAAGAACGGCATATTGATGGTCGATTTCGCGCTCGATGCGCAGCGCAATCGCGGGCTTTCCGCCGAGGAGGCGATTTATGAGGCGGCGGTCACGCGCTTCCGGCCGATCATGATGACGACGATCGCAGCATTGCTTGCCGCCATCCCGCTGATGCTTGCCTTCGGCACCGGCGCGGAGCTGCGCCAGCCGCTCGGCGTCGCCGTCGTCGGCGGGCTGCTCATCAGCCAGGTGCTGACCCTGTTCTCGACGCCTGTCGTCTATCTTGCGCTTGATCGCCTGTTCCGCCGCCGCACGCCGCGCCGGGAACCGCGTCTCAAGCGCGTCATGGAAGGAGCCGGCGCATGAAGAGCGCATGGCCGTTCCTGGCCTCCCTACCGTTTCTCGCCGGTTGCGTGCATTCGCCCGCAACACCGCCCACTCCCAGCAACATTCCCCTCGGCTGGGAGGCTTCCCCCCCTGTTGCGGCCGGCGAGATAACCGGCGCGTGGTGGAAGAGCTTTGCCGATCCGGTGCTCGACACGCTTATCGACGATGCGCAGCGTCGCAATGTCGATCTGCGTCTGGCGGCGGAGCGCATTCTTGAATCGCGTGCGCTCAGCCGCGCCACCACCGCCGGACTTTTTCCAGAGCTGAGCGCCCAGGCCGGTGCTACGGAGGCGCGCCGATTCTCCGGCCTAAATCGGGGCGATTCCGCATCGGTGTCGCTCGGCGCGATATGGGAACCCGATATCGGCGGCAGGCTTTCCGCCGCAGTCCGCGCGGCGCGCGCCGACGTCGCGGCCAGCGCCGCGGATGCGGAGGCGGTGCGCCTGCTGCTGCTGGACGAGGTTGCGCGTGCCTATATCGACTATCGGTTACAGCGGGCATTGGTGGTGCTGACCGCACAGACCGTCACGGCGCAGGAAGATACGTTGCGGATCACCCGCGATCGGTTCGAATTCGGCACGGCAAGCGATCTCGACGTCCAGCGCGCCGCCTCGCTGGTGGCGCAGACCCGGTCGCAAAGCGCGGTCGCGGTCGAGGCGGCCGATGCCGCCCGCTTCCGCCTCGCCTATCTGCTCGCGACCACGCCCGAAGATATCGCTTCGCGTCTTGCGGGCAGGGACGGCATTCCGGCCGCCGATCCGCTCCATGTGCTATTGTCTCCAACCGAGATGCTCGAACGGCGCCCCGACGTGAGGGCTGCATCAGCACGCTATGCCGCCGCCGGCGCCCAGCGCGACGGTGCGGCGGCGGCGCGGCTGCCTTCGCTTACCCTATCGGGCCTGGTCGGGCTCGACGCCAACGGCATCGGCAGCCTGCTCGACGGCGGCACCAGCATCGCCTCGGTCGCTGTCGGCCTGGTTGCGCCGATCGTCGATTTCGGTCGGCGCAGGGCGAATTATGATGCTGCCGACTCCCGTCTGCGCCAATCGGGGCTGGAATATGAGCAAGTCGTCAGGACCGCGCTTCAGGAAACCCAGACGGCGATCGTCTCCTATCTGCAGGGGCAGGTGCGCGAGCGCGAGCTCGCCCGCGCGGCCGAGGCGGCGCGCCGGGCCGCCGAGCTTTCCCGGCTGCAATTTCGCGAAGGGACATTGTCGCAGCTCGACATTCTCGATGCGGCGCGCACCGTCTATCAGGCGGAGCGGGATCATGTGCAGGCAATGGCGGATGTGTCGTCGCGGCTCGTTTCGCTGTATCGCCTGATGGGAATCGCACCCGAGGCGCCCATGATCGCCTCGCGGGCCGAGGGAGGGAATGGCGCTCTGCCGTGAAGATCCTGATCGTCGAGGATGAGGATAAAACCGTGGCCTATCTCCGTCGTGGGCTCGCGGAGCAGGGCTATTCGGTCGATTATGCCGGCAATGGCGAGGATGGGCTGCACCTCGCCCTCACCGGCGACTATGATGCGATCGTGCTCGATATCATGCTGCCCAGGCTGGACGGCATTTCGCTGCTGCAATCGCTGCGCAGTTCGCGCGACACGCCGGTCATCATGCTCACGGCGCGCGACAAGGTCGATGATCGGCTGCGCGGCCTCGGTGCCGGCGCGGACGATTATCTCGTCAAGCCCTTTTCCTTTCTCGAGCTGCTCGCGCGCATGCAGGCGATCCTCCGCCGCGGGCGCTCGCAGGAGGCGACGCAGATACAGGTGGCCGATCTCCATATCGATCTCGTCGCCCGGCGCGCGACGCGTCGGGGGCGCCGCCTGAACCTGACCGCCAAGGAATTTTCGCTGCTCGCGGCGCTCGCCCGGCGCCGGTCGCAGATCGTTTCCAAGACGGCGATCACCGAGCTCGTCTGGGACATAAATTTCGACACCAATACCAATGTCGTCGAAGTGGCGATCAAGCGGCTGCGCGCCAAGCTCGATGGGCCGGGCGAGGCGAAGCTGCTCCATACGGTGCGCGGCATGGGCTATGTGCTGGAATTGCGCGACGGGGTGGGGGAATGAGGGCACAATCCATCGCGGGCCGGCTGGCGATCATGTTCGGGCTGGCAGCCGCACTTGTCTCCACCATCGCCGGAATCGCCCTCTATGCTCTCCAGGCCACGGAGCTGCGCCGTCACAAGATGGAGGAGCTGGCAGGCCGCTTCATCATCGTCGAGCGGATGGCGCAGCATAATGGGGATGCGGCCAAATGGTCCCGCTTCACCGAGAAGCTGAACGACTTCACGCCGCCCGACAATAGTTTGCGCTTCATCGTCGAAAGCCCGGATCCGCGCTTCCGTTTCAGCGGCGACTTTCTGGCGCGCGCGAGCATGACCGGGCCGCGCCAGGGCTTCGGCCGGGCCGAGATGGATGGACGTCCTTATCTGACGTTGTCGAAGCTGGTGCCGCCGCTGGACGAACGGCCGCAGGTCCGGCTCATCATCGCGATCGGCCGGAGCGATGTCGACAGAGCGCAATGGGTGCTCGCACTGGGCATATTGATCGTGTCCATTCTTGCGATCCTTGCCGTCGCCGGGCTCGGCTGGTGGATCGCGCGGCGTGGCCTGGCGCCGGTCGACCGGCTGTCCGATCATGCCCGGCGGCTGGGTGGCGGCGATCTGTCGCTGCGGCTGCCGACCGCCACGCTTCCGTCCGAGCTCGGGGGCCTCGTCCTGGCGCTCAACGAGGCGCTGGATCGGTTGCAGCAATCCTATGTGCAGCTTTCCACCTTCAACGCGGATGTCGCGCATGAATTGCGGACGCCGCTCGCCAATCTGATCGGCGAGACGCAGGTGGCGCTTTCGCGCGACCGCTCGGCCGGCGAGTTCGAGGCGGTCCTCCAATCCAATCTCGAGGAACTCGAGCGGCTGCGCAGCATCATCAACGACATGCTCTTCCTCGCGCGCGCGGATCAGGGCGATCTGGCCGCCAATCTGGCGGAAGTGTCGCTCGCCGCCGAAACGCGCAAGAGCGCCGATTTCATGGAGATGCTGTTCGAGGAAGCGGGCACGACGCTGCTTATACAAGGGGATGCGCGCGCGCGGGTGGAACGCGCGCTCTATGGGCTGGCGATCACCAATCTGCTCGACAATGCGGTTCGGCATGGCGATGCGGGCGGCACCGTCATCGTCGCTATCGAGGACAGGGCCGGCGATGTGGCGATCGGCGTCCGGAGCCCCGGCGCGCCCATCGATCCGGATCAGTTCGACCGCATCTTCGATCGCTTCTATCGGATCGATCCGGTGCGGCCCAACAGCAAGGACAGCCATGGCCTGGGCCTGGCGATCGTCAAGGCCATCGCCCAGATGCATGGCGGCTCCGTCTTCGCGCGGAGCCAGGGCGGCGAGATATTGGTAGGGCTGACGATCGCGAAAGGACTGGATCCGGCCGTTCCCGGCCTAGAGAGAGGCAGGCAGGGCCGAAGCGATCAGATGGTCGCGGACATGGACGACGCGCGGATGACGTAGGGCACCCTTGTTCCACGTCAGATAGAGCAGATTTTCCGGGCCGGGGCGCGCGGTGGAAAGCTCGACGAGCCTGCCCGAGGCAAGATGGTCGGCGGCGAGATAGTCGGGCAGCACCGACCATCCCGCACCCACCGCCACGGCATTGGCGATAAGCCTCAGACTGATGGAACGACACCGCCGCACGTCCGCGCGACGGTGTCATCCATAGGCTACGCTACGCTACATTAGTGAAGGAACGATCCGGGCTCAGGCCTGGACGAGTTCCTTTTCGACCCATTCGATCACCGAGCCACGCTGTGGCGCCCAGCCGAGTTCCTTGCGCGCCTTGTCGGCCCGCACGCGGCTGTTCGATCCGAGCGCGAACACCGCAAGCTCGCGGCCCCACTTCGCGACCGCCGCCTCGGCCGGCCAGGATTCCGCCGGGCCAAGGCCCAGCGCCTTGCCGATCGCGCGGACGAGATCGCCGAACGCCGCCTCGCCATTCTCGACATAATAGAAGCTGCCGGCCGGGGCCTTTTCCAGCGCCAGCACATAGAGATCGGCCATGTCCGCGATATGGACGTTGGACCAGATGTTGAGGCCGCGGCCGATATAGCGAGGCACGCCGCTTTCCTTCGCCTGCGCGACCAGCGGCGGGATCTGCACGCTCGCAGCCGGCGCCCCCAGCGTGTGGCCGTAGATCAGGCTGTTGCACAGCACGATGGTGCGCACGCCCGGCGCCGCATCGACGATCAGCTTGTTGAGCGCGACGCGATGCTCCTTGTCCGGCTCCGGCTTCACGGGCGTGTCCTCGGTGAAGGTGGCGTCGGACGGCTCGCCCATCGCCTCGTCGCCGACAAGGCTGGTGCCGCTGGTGTGGATGAAGGGCTTGCCCGATCCGGCAAGGCCGGCGAGCAGCGCCTCGACCGCGCCCTGATGGTCGCTGTCGGCCGCATTGATGACGGAATCGGCCGCCTTCGCCTCGGCCGTCAGCAGGGCCGCATCGTCGAGCGTGCCGATCACGGGCACGATGCCCTTGGCACGGACGCCATCGGCCTTGCTCGCGGTGCGCACGAGGCCACGCACCTCATGCCCCTTGGCGGCGAGCAGGGCGGCGACCGAGCCGCCGATATAGCCGCTCGCGCCGGTTACGAAGATCTTCATGCTGCGGTCCTTTCTTGCGCATAGGTCGGATAGTCGGTGTAGCCCTTGGCGCCGCCGCCATAGTGGAGCGCGCGATCGGCCGGGGCGAGCGGCCAGCCGTTGCGGAGGCGCTCGACAAGATCGGGATTGGCGATGAAGGGCTCGCCGAACGCGGCGATGTCGATCAGCCCGTCGGCCAGATAGCGATCGGCCAGCTCGCGCGTCATGCCGCCCGCGAGGATCAGCACGCCCTTATAATGGGTGCGGAACTTGCCGAGAAAGTCAGCCGGGATCGCCGAGCTGCCGCGCGACTTCTGATCCATCAGGTGGACATAGGCGATCCCGCGCTCGGACAGCGCGTCGGCGATGAAGAGATAGGTCTCCTCGATCTCCGGATAATGGCCCATGTCGAACAGGCCGCCATAGGGCGAGAGGCGGATCGCGGTCCGCTTCGCGCCGATCCGTTCGATCACGGCATCGACGGCTTCGAGCAGGAAGCGCGTCCGGCCTTCCAGCGTGTCGCCGCGATATTCGTCGGTGCGGTCGTTGACGAGCGGATTCAGGAACTGCTCGATCAGATAGCCATTGGCGCCATGCAGCTCGATGCCGTCGAAGCCCGCCTCGATCGCATTGGCCGCGGCCTGGGCGAAATCCTCGATCACGCCGCGCACTTCCTCGGTGGAAAGCGCGCGCGGCTTCGAGACATCGACCGCGCCCGGCGTGCCATCGTCCTTCAGGCCCCAGGCCTGCGAATTGCGCGCGATCTGCGCGGTCGAGCTGACCGGCGCGATGCCATCCGGCTGGTTGGAGACATGGCTGACGCGCCCGACATGCCAGAGCTGCGTGAAGATCGTGCCGCCTTCCTCATGCACCGCATCCGTCACCTTGCGCCAACCGGCGACCTGATCGGCGCGATAGAGGCCGGGGATGAACAGGAAGCCCTCGGCGGTGGCCGAGATCGGCGTGCCTTCGGTGACGATCAGTCCCGCGCCAGCGCGCTGGCGATAATAAAGCGCGGTCAAGTCGTTGGGAACGCCGTCCGGATTGCGCGAGCGCGTCATCGGCGCCATCGCGATGCGGTTGGGAAGGATGCGGTCGCCGAGAGAGAATGGCTCGAAAAGCTTGCTCATATCCTTGGTCCTTTGAGTGAAGGGTGGTTCAGCGGTCCCACACGGGCGCAAGGCCGGGGGGACTCACGATCCGGCCATCGGGGCGGGCGAGCGCATGGATCGCCGCCATATCCTCGTCGCTGAGCGTGAAATCGAAGATGGCGAAATTCTCAGAGATGCGCTTCGGATTGGCCGTCTTGGACAGCGCGATCACGCCTTCCTGCTGGACGAGCCAGCGCAGCACCACCTGCGCGGCGCTCTTGCCATAGCGCGCGCCGATCGCCTGGATCGCGGGATCGGTAACGACCTTGCCGTCCGCCATGGCATAATAAGCGGTGAGCGAAAGCCCGGCCGCGCGCGCGGCTTCCAGTACGGCCGTCTGGTCGAGATAGGGCTGATATTCGACCTGGTTGGTGACGAGCGGTGCCTCGCTCAGCGCGATCGCTTCCGCCATCAGCTTCGTCGGCAGGTTGCTGACGCCGATATGGCGCGCCTTGCCGGCGGCCTTCACCGCATTCAGCGAGGCGATCTGATCGGCGAGCGGCACCTTGTCATTGGGCCAGTGCAGCAGCAGCAGATCGACATGATCCATGCGGAGCTTGTCGAGGCTTTCGTCGACCGATGCGGCGAACTTCTCCGCCGGATAATTGTCGATCCATATCTTGGTGGTGATGAAGAGATCGTCGCGCTTCGCACCGGCCTTCTCCAGCGCGCGGCCGAGATCGGCCTCATTCTCGTAGATCTGCGCCGTATCGAAATGGCGGAAGCCCGTTTCGAGCGCCAGCGGCACGATCTGCTCGACTTCCGCGCCAGACATGCGGAACACGCCGAAGCCGAGCGCGGGTATCGATGCCCCATGGGCAATCACATTGTGCATGATGCTGTCCTTTGGAATTGAAACTATGTCAGGCGGCCTGCACCACGGCTGGCGAGGGCGCATCGAGCGCGGGCAGGATCTCCGCCGCGAGCTCGTCCAGCACCTCGTCGACCGGGCGGACGGAGCGGCGCAGCAGCACCGCCATATGATCAACGCCGACGCGCCGCAGCGCCTCCAGATGATCGAGGAAGCGATTGCGGCCCATGCGCGCGCCGAAGCGGTGCGGGGTTGCAGCCTCATCCGGATCATCGGCAAGGTCGAGGTGAAAGGCGCTGATGAACGCGCCCTCCGAGCCGCGCGCCGCCCGCCATGCGGCCGCCTGCGCGGCCAGCCGCATAATGTCTCCCGGATAGACGAAGCGGCCGTCCATATTCTGCGCGATCCACGGCTCGCTCTGCTGCGCGCGGCCCGCCACCACCAGCGGGATGGTCGGCTGGGCGGGGCGGGGGAGCAGATCGAGCGTCGGTTCGCGCGTGCCGTCACCGATCGGCAGGCCGCCGGGCGTCCAGGCCGCGCGCATATAGGCGACCGCCTCGCGGAAGCGCTCGCCCCGGCTCTCGAAATCGAGGCCGAGCAGCGGATATTCGACGGGCCGGTCGCCGGACGCGACGCCCAGGATCAGCCGGCCGCCCGACAGCGCATCCGCCGAGGCCGCAGCCTTGGCGATCATCATCGGATGGCGGATCGGCAGCACCACCGCCGCCGTGCCGAGCGCCACGTTGCGCGTGATGCCCGCGAGGAAGCCGAGATGGGTGAAGACATCATAGACCGAGCCCGCATCGCCCATGCGTACGCTGTCGAACACCGGCACGTCGCGCATCCACACGGCTGCGAAGCCGCCCGCATCCACCTTGCGGACGAGCTCCGCATGGCGGGCGAGATCGGGAACGCCGCCCGGGCGTCCATCCGCCCGTCGCTTCGCTTCCCCGGCGGGAGACCAGTCATTGTCGAGCGGCAGCTCGATCCCTAATGTCAGTCGGCCGGGCTTGCGGATCCGGTCGAGCGCGGAGGATATAATAGCCATCTTCCTGTCCATCGATGGCGACATGGCGTCGCCTGTTGATCGGAACATGGATGCACGGCCGCCACTTGATAATCCGCTGGCAGTCCACATAATCTTTGATTGAATTTCATAAGTCAGGGGTTGGAATGGATAACCGCGCCGGCGAAATGCAGGTATTCGTGCGCGTCGTTGAGGCCGGAAGCTTCTCGGAAGCAGCCCGCCAGCTCCTTATGACGCCATCCACCGTCAGCAAGCTGATCGGCCGGATCGAGGAGCGACTGGGCGCGCGCCTGATCGAGCGTTCGACGCGGCGCCTGTCGCTTACCGACGAGGGGCGGATCTATTATGAGCGCAGCGGCGCGCTGCTCGCCGAACTCGACGATATCGAGCGGGAGCTCGCCCAGGGCGCGCGCCATGCGAGCGGAACCGTCCGGGTCAATGCATCGGTGGCGTTCGGCGCGCATGGCGTGGTGCCGCTGCTGCCGCTATTCTGGGAAGCGCATCCCAACATCATCGTCGACATTTCGCTGTCCGACGAGATTGTCGACCTCTATCTCGACCGGACGGATATCGCGTTCCGCGTGGGCGCCCTGACGGATTCCAACCTGGTGGCGCGCAAGATCGGCGTGGCCAGGCGCAAGATCGTCGCCGCGCCCGCCTATCTGGAAAAACACGGCACGCCGCGATCGTTCGAGGATCTTGACGATCATAATTGCCTCGGCTTCAACTTCCGGCGCTCGGCGCCCGTTTGGCCCGCGCGCCAGGGCGGTCGTATTGTCGATCGGATGGTGCGCGGCAGCCTGCTTGCCAATAATGGCGAGACGGTACGCCGGATGGCGATCGGTGGCGTCGGGTTGGCGCGGCTGGGAAATTTCCACATCGATGAGGATATCGCGGCGGGCCGGCTGGTCGAGGTGCTGGCCGACGATGCCTATAGCGATGTCGAGGACGTCCATGCGCTCTATCTGGGCGGCCAGCGCGTGCCGCAACGCGTGCGCGCCTTCCTCGATTTCATGGTGCCGCGCCTTCAGGCCTATATGGCGCACGACCGGTTTTCGGCCAGCGCCGCTCCGTCGCTCAGCCCCGCTCGATGAGGCTTTTCAGGTCGGTCAGGCCCTGGTCGTAGACCGTCTCGAGCTGGGTGGCGGCTTCCGCCTCGGTCACGCCGGCCGGCACGAAGCTGCTCGACCAGGTCACGCGCGACCGTCCGCTGTCGATCTCCTCGACCATCATGGCGCCGACATAGTCCGTCACCGGATCGGGCGCCTCGACATGGCTATAGCTGTAGCGTCGGGCGACCTCGTCGAAGCTCAGCAGGCGCTCGACGATCACCGATCCGTCGATGGCAACGAGCCGGCGGACGCGGCCGCCATCTTCGAGGCTGCTGTTCGTCAGCAGTTTCAACCACAGAGGCAGATTGTCGAAACCACCGACGACGGCCCAGACCCGTTCGGCCGGAGCTGCAATCTCTATGCTCCGGGATGCGCTGGCCATCATATTTCTCCTGTCAGAATAAGGTCCGGCCGGGCGGTCCGGGGGGATGGGCGGGAGACCGCCCGGCCGTAGCCGGTCAGCGGATCGCGACCGGGTTCACATTGACCTGGGTCGAGCCCGTGTAGAGCGGCTGCCCCAGCACGAACAGAAACTCCCAGGCCTTGTCACGAACGAGCGCACGGCTGTCGATCAGCTCGAGATTGTAGATGCCGTGCCTGGCAAGCATGAACTGGTTGACGGGGAATTCGTCGCCGCTTTCCCCGGGATAGGCCTCAGATGCCCAGGTGTCGCCGCCAAAGGCGACGATGCCCTTGTCCGCCAGCCATTTCGCGGCCTCCATGCCGATGCCCGGCTCGCCTTCCAGGAAGCGCTTGTCGTCCTTGCCGATCAGTTCCAGCCAGCCGGTGTTGAACAGGACGACGTCGCCCTTCCGGATGGCGATACCCTGCTTCTTGAGCACCGCTTCGATGTCGGCAACGGTGAAGACGGTGCCTTCCGGCACGATCGGCTTGCCATAATGGGCGGTCATGTCGAGCACGACGCCGCGGGTGACAATCGGCGGCACCTTCTCGATGCCCAGCTTCTTCACACCTTCGACCGTCACGAAATCGGCGGCCTTGTTGCCATTATAATAGACATTGTCGATGCCGATATGGCCGATGCCGTTGAGTTGCGTGCCGACGCCTGTCCAGACGACGACCATTTCGTCATTGAAGGTGAATTTGTTCGGGCCGGTGGTCCGCCCCGCCTGCTGGCCGGGCTGGATATTGTAGAGCCTGAAGCTGCGATGGCGGAAAGCCGGCAGATCCTTGTCGACCCGCACCGCGAGCGGATAGGTCTTGCCGGTCCTGACCAGCTTCGCCGCCTGCAGCACCAGATCGGGGGTCAGCAAATTGGCCGCGCCGATCTCGTCCTCGGGACCATATTGGGACGGAGACCAATCCTCCGCCACCGCCGGAGCAGCCAGCCCGGCCGCAAGAGCGACGCCGAGCAGGGCCCTGTTCTTCCAGATAGTCACGTCCTTCTCCTCAAGAGCAGGCAGATATGCGTGAGAAGGCGGGTAGCCTTCATTCAAAGTCCAAGAAATTCCCCCAGCGCTAACAGCTTCTTGGAAGAAGTTTCATAAGTCGCGCCATGGCTCGATGCTTGCCGCGCGGAATGTGCGGTGCGGCGCCATTCAGGCGCTTGCCCGGCTCACCGTCATGTCGGGCGCGGCCGCGCCTCGACGGCTGAAGAGGACGATCGCGAGCCCGCCCAGCGACAGCAGCGCGCCGGCAATGGGAACCCAGGCATAGCCGAGGCCGGTTCCGATCACCCCGCCGCCCACCACGGCGCCCAGCGCATTGCCGAGATTGAAGGCGCCGACATTGACCGACGAGGCAAGGCTCGGCGCGTCCGACGCCGTCTCCATCACCCGCATCTGAAGCGGCGGCACCACCGCGAAGGCGGCCATGCCCCACAGGAAGATGGCGACGGCAACGGGCAGGGATGCGTGCATGGCAAAGGGGAAGATCAGCAGGAGCACGGCCAGCATGCCGAGGAAGGCGATCAGGCTGCCGTCCAGCGAGCGGTCGGCGAAGCGCCCGCCGACGCCATTGCCGACGGTGAAGCCCACGCCCACCACGACGAGCATCAGCGTGACGAGGGCGGGCGCCGCGCCCGTCTCATGCTGCAGGATCGGCGCGATATAGGTGAGCAGGGTGAACATCGCGCCCGCGCTGAGCACGGTCGTCAGCAGCGCACGCAGCACCGGCGGCCGCGTCAGGACGCCGATTTCATGCCTAAGGTCGATCGATGCGTCCGCATCGAGCCTGGGCAGGGCGAACCACAGCGCCAGCATGGCGAGCGCGCCGAGCGCGGTGATGCCGGCAAAGGCCGTCCGCCAGCCGACGAGTTGCCCGACCAGCGTGGCTAGGGGTACGCCGCCGATGGTGGCGATGGTGAGGCCCATGAACATCGTCGCCACCGCGCTCGCCCGCCGCTCGGGCGCCACGAGATTGGCCGCCACGATCGAGCCGACGCCGAAAAAGGCACCGTGCGACAGCGAGGTGACGATCCGGGCGCCGAGCAGCATCGCATAGCTGGAGGACAGAGCGGAAAGCAGATTGCCGATCGTGAAGATGGCCATCAGGCCCACCAGCACCGTCTGGCGCGGGATGCGGCGCGTGCCGAGCGTCATCAGTGGCGCACCGACCATGACGCCCATAGCATAGCCGGTGACGAGCATCCCGGCAGTCGGGATCGATATGCCGAGATCGGTGGCGATCACGGGCAGAAGCCCCATCGGTGCGAATTCGGTCGTCCCGATGCCGAAGGCACCGACCGACAGGGCCAGGAGCGGAAAATTGGGTTTCATGCCATCCCTCGAACATAGCAGCTTTGGCCATCATTCTGGGGATGTCCCGCCGGAAGCATAAGCCGCTCCGCCTCCACAGCATCTGTGAAGGGGCACGGCGCAATGGGGCAGGTGAGGCGGCCAATGCCCGGCTGGACAGGACGTTCATTGGAACGCCTTGTCCAGCCCGAACGACGGACGAAAAGGCGTCAGTTCTTCGTTTCGCAAATGGCCTTCAGCGTCAGTTCCGCGGTCAGCGCTGACGAGACCGGCCGGCCCGTGGCAGACGGCGGCCACGACCTTGTCCGTCGTCCAGGCCATACCGATCAGGCTCGATCAGGAGCCATAAAATATTTATGGCATAGCGATCATCATCGACGCGACCAGCCAGATATTGGCCGTCCCGATCAGGAAGAAGATCGCCCAGGCCAGGATGGCGAGGGGACGGGGCGTGACGAATGCGCCCATCAGCTTCCGGTCGCTCGTGAAGCGGATCAGCGGAAGGATGGCGAAGGGAAGCTGCACCGAAAGCACGACCTGGGAGAGGACGAGCAGTTCGCCCACCGATCCCTCGCCGAGCAGCAGGACGCCGATCATCGCGGGCAGGATGGCGAGCATGCGCGTCAGCAGCCGCTGTTGCCAGAGCGGAAGGCGAAGCTTGAGGAAGCCCTCCAGCACGATCTGGCCGGCGATCGTTCCCGTAAATGTCGAGCTCTGGCCCGATGCGAACAGCGCGATGGCGAACAGCAGCGCCGCTGCCGTAGCACCCGTGAGCGGGGCGAGCATGCGATGCGCTTGCTCGATATCGCCGATGTCGCTGTGACCGCTGTCGTGGAATATGCCGGCGGCGACGAGCAGGATCGCGACCTGGACGGCGGCCGCGATCGACAGCGACCAGACCGTGTCCCGCGTGCCCCGTCTTACCGCCTGATGCCGCGATCCATCATCGGCGTCCGCCGCCGCGTCACGCACCAGCGCGGAGTGAAGATAGAGATTGTGCGGCATCACCGTGGCACCGACGATGCCGATCGCAAGGAACAGCGCACCCGGTTGCCCGAGGACGGACGAGGAGGGAACGAAGCCTCGCAGCATGGCCGGAACGTCCGGACGCACAAATGCCAGTTCGATCACGAAACATAGCAGGATCGTCGAGACGAGGCCGAGGACGATCGCCTCGATCCGGCGGACGCCATGCCCCCGGAGCCCAAGGACGATGAGCGTGTCGAACCCGGTGAGGAGAATGCCGATAACAAGCGGAAAGCCGAACAGCAGCTTGAACGCCAGCGCCGCGCCCAGCACTTCCGCCATGTCGGTGGCGATGATCGCTATCTCGGCCAGCGCGAACAGGGTGATGCCGGTGCGGCGGCCGAAATGGTCGCGGCACGCCTGGGCGAGATCCCGTCCGGTCGCGATCCCCAGCCGCATCGCAAGCGTCTGCAGCAATATCGCGGCAAGGCTGGAGAAAAGGATGACGAACAACAGCTGATAGCCGAACCGCGCCCCGGCCTCTATGTCCGTCGCCCAATTGCCGGGATCCATATAGCCGACCGCCACCAGCAGACCGGGACCGGCAAAGACCGGCATGCGCCGGAAAAGCGAAATCTCCCGCTGCGGCTCGAGCGCCTTCCCGGCCGCGATCGGCTGGGAAGGCGATGTCGCTGCGCCGGGAGAGGATGAGGGCGGCATGGCGTCTCCGGCTCGGGGTTCAGGATAAATGGGGACGGAATTGTGCGGTGCGGGACGCAAATCCTATCAGACGGGCCTGCATCGATGAATGGGCAAACAGAAGGAAGCCAGCCATGACGAGCGCCGGCGCTTCTTCCCCCTTCGCGAATTGCGCGCCGACCAGACATGCCGCGCTGAGCGCCTGCATGGCGAGGAGAAGCGCCGCCATTTCATGACGCGTCCCCCAACAGGCGTCCGGCGTCCGTTCCAGCCGGCGCTCGATCGACCAGAGCCGGGCGGTGACGCCGGATGCCATGAGGGCGTGTAGCCCCGCTCCCCACGCCGTCACGCCAGCCAGTGGACAGATGGCAAGCGCCGCCATGCAAAATGCGAGGGTGAAGGCGAGGGAAGTCCGGGCGGGAGTCATTCACGCATCGTTCGCGCGCATCGGCGCATCCACGCGCAAACGCAGGACATGGAATGGCGGCCGGCTGGCATCGATGCCGTCATTGAGCTTCGGATGACGATGAAGCTGATTGGCGGTGATGTAGAGCCAGCGTCCTTCGGCATCGAGCTCGACGCCGTCCGGCCATCCCAGCCGTTCGTCATCCTGCGCGAGGATCGAATAGCCTGCGGGCGATGCCATGCCGATGGCGCTGCTTTCGATATCGGTCACATAGATATTGCCATGGGCATCGACGTCGAAGCCGTCGCAATGGGGCTTGGCGCACCAATATTCCACATGCTCCGCCAGCGCCGCCTCATGGGCTTCGTCGGCGAGCATGGCGGCATCGATGCGATGGACCGCCTTGCCCGACATCGCGCCGAAATAGACCCAGCGCCCGAGCGGATCGATCGCGATCGGATTGAAGCCGTAGCGATAGGGCAGGGTCCGCCCATCCTCCGCGCGCAGCGAGACGATATTGCCATCGATCCGGACCGGCTCGTCGCTGGGCAGCAGCGATGCATGGCGTTCCAGCACGCGCCGGGCGAGGCCGGTATCGAGATCGACGACGATGATCGCCGGATAATCGCTGACACCTTCGGCGTTCAGCGTCATGTCCGCGACGTAGATGCGCCGGCGGCGCTGATCGATCACCAAATCCTGGGTGAAGGAGCTCGGCCGCAGCACATTCTGGGGCAGGACGATTGTCCGGTGGAGCCGTTCCTTCCGATCGTCCCAGCCGACCAGCTTGGGCTGATGCCCGGCATCGCCGAGATCGAGCATCCACACAATGCCGTCGACATCCGTGCGGATGCCGATCACGCCCGCCATGCCGCGTCCGTCGGAACGCGGCTTGCCCGCCCAGATCGTATCCGGATAGGGGCGGTGGTCGCCGTCCGTTCCGATCGCGCGCACCGCATATTCGGGGGCGATCACGGCGGAGATGGAGACGAGCACGCGCCCGTCCCGCATCACCGTCGGATTGCCGGGCCGCTCCTTGGGGAAGATCGCGACCGTCTCCAGCATCCCTGCGCTCATTTCTTGGCCTGCACGAAGCTTTCGGGCGTGCCGGCCGTCGGATCGACGAAGATGATATCGCTCGGATCGCGCCGGGGCGTGTCGACCGATACCATGAAGAGCGGATGTTCGAGGATCTCGGGCATGCCGTGGATGGTGAATTTCTTGAAGAACAGCATCTCGCCGGGGCCGACCTCGAACGGCTCGCGATCGCCCATGAAGAAGCGGGCGCGGCCGGACAGGACGATCAGATATTCGTCGCAGGTGGCGTGATAATGGGCGGGCGTCGGATGATAGACGCGGAACACGCGCGCGCTCGCCTCATCCTCGTCGGTCAGCCGCGTGTCGACGAGCAAGGTGTCCGCGCTTTCCGGAAATGTCTTGACGATCGCATCGAGGTTGAACGCGGCGTGCGGCGCCGCTTCGACGAGCTTCTTGCGTTCGCTTGTCTCAGCCATGACCAGATCCTTCTGCTGGGGCGCCCTCATTCATCGGCGCCGTCGTCTTTCGGAAATAGGCACTCCGGATTGGGCGGAGAATTGGCTGCGGGGGCACAGCATTTGAGAAGCAAAGGAATAAGTGGTGCGTGCCGGCTATTGCCGGCCGGTTCCGTCGCCGCCGCCGCGTCGCGCAAAGCCCCGCCGGAACAACCGCTCCAGCAGGCTCAGTTCGAGGGTTGCGACGCCCGTGGCCACGACCGAGCCGAGCGCCACTTCCGAAAAGCGCGCGAGCCCGTTCTGCCAGATATCCATACCGGGCTGCCGGCTCAGCAGCGTGATCGCCGCCGTCCATATGCCGACGCGCCATTGCGGGCGATTGGAAACCAAGGCGGCCACGATGGCGGTGACGATCGCCAGCTCCGCGATATCCGACAGGCGGAATGGCGAGAGTAATGACACGCCAATGATCGCCAATATGGTCCCGACCGCAGTGCCGATCACACGGCTGCGGCATTCCGCGAATGTGTCGCCGAAACTGTCCTTGGTGGTGATGAGCGCGGAAACCGAGGCCCAGAGCGGTTGATGCAGTTGCAGCGTCAAGGCTCCACCATAAGCGAATGTCGCCGAGACCGCCGAGCGGACGACGCAAATGAGCATGGCCAGGCCGCGATCCCGCCGGCGCAGCGACACTATCGAATGGGCGGACGGCAAATGGGACATCATCTGGTACCGGCGCATCGCCTTCACGCAAAAGGCGTTGATGGACGATGCGCCTGATAGTCCCGTCCGCGCCGATCCGTTTTCGAATTCAATTCCAAGGAGCTGCGCAGCGCGGGCGGCTATCGGGCCTGGAGGCGCGGTTTCATATTTCCGCCGCGGCGACCAACGG
Source organism: Sphingomonas oleivorans (assembly GCF_003050615.1). Taxonomy (GTDB): domain Bacteria; phylum Pseudomonadota; class Alphaproteobacteria; order Sphingomonadales; family Sphingomonadaceae; genus Sphingomonas_H; species Sphingomonas_H oleivorans. The sequence goes on from NZ_NWBU01000018.1 coordinate 169,879, forward strand.
GTTGCGCCCCCAATCGGAGACATGAGCATGCAAGTCAGAGCGGCCGTGTTGCGGCAGATGAATGTGCAGGGCCCCTATGCCCAGAGCAGGCCGATCGCGATCGAGACGATCGACCTCGCCCCGCCAGGCCCCGGCGAGGTGCTCGTCCGCATCGGCGCGGCGGGCCTTTGCCATTCCGACCTGTCCGTCATCAATGGCGATCGGCCGCGCCCGATGCCGATGGCGCTCGGCCATGAGGCGGCCGGCGTGGTCGAGGCGCTGGGCGAAGGCGTTGCCGATCTGGAACCGGGCGACCATGTCGTGATGGTGTTCATGCCGAGCTGCGGCCATTGCCTTCCCTGTTCCGAAGGGCGTCCCGCGCTCTGCGAGCCTGGTGCGGCCGCGAACGGCGCCGGCACGCTCATCACCGGCGGCATTCGGCTGAGCGACGATCATGGCCATGTCCATCATCATCTCGGCGTTTCGGCCTTTGCTGACCATGCCGTCGTTTCGCGCAATTCGCTGGTCAAGATCGACAAGGATCTGCCCTTGGTCGAAGCCGCCTTGTTCGGATGCGCGGTGTTGACCGGCGTCGGTGCGGTCGTGAACACGGCACGGCTGCATGCCGGCTCGACCGCGGTCGTGATCGGGCTGGGCGGCGTCGGCCTTGCCGCCGTCATGGGCGCCAATGCGGCAGGCGCGAGCAAGATCGTCGCCGTCGATCTTTCGGCCGAGAAGCTCGCGCTCGCGAGCGAAGTCGGTGCGACGGCTATGGTCAACGGGCGCGATCCCGATGCGATCGAACAGGTCCGCGCGCTGACCAATGGCGGCGCGGATTATGCCTTCGAATTTGCCGGCTCCATTCGCGCGCTCGAAAATGCCATGCAGATGACGAAGCGCGGCGGCACGACCGTCACCGCCGGCCTGCCGCCGCCTGGATCGTCGTTGCCCGTCAATGTGGTGCAGCTCGTCGGCGAGGAGCGGACCGTCAAGGGCAGCTATATTGGCACCTGCGTGCCCGTCCGCGACATTCCCCGTTTCATCGAGCTTTACCGCGACGGGCGCCTGCCCGTGAACCGCCTGCTGAGCGGCAAGCTCAAGCTCGACGAGATCAATGAAGGTTTCGACCGCCTGCATGACGGCAGCGCCGTGCGCCAGGTCATAGAATTTTGAAGGATAGCATCATGGCTGATGAAAATTTCCTCGCGACGCTCAAGGACAAGTCGCTGTTCCGCGAAGCCAATTATATCGATGGCGAATGGATCGGGATCGGCGAGGGGCGCGGCATCGCCGTCACCAATCCGGCGACGGGCAAAAATCTCGGCCACGTCCCGTCGCTCGGCGCGGCGGAGACGGCGCGCGCCATCGCCGCCGCCAAGCGCGCCCAGCCGGCTTGGCGCGCGCTGACCGCGAAGGAGCGCGCGGCGAAGCTCCGCCGCCTGTTCGAACTGATGATGGAAAATCAGGAAGACCTCGCCCGGATCATGACCGCCGAGCAAGGCAAGCCGATCGCCGAGAGCCGGGGCGAGATCGCTTATGCCGCGAGCTTCATCGAATGGTTCGCCGAAGAGGGCAAGCGCGTCTATGGCGATACCATTCCGCAGCATCTGCCCGGCCGCCGCATCATCGTGCAGAAGGAGCCGATCGGCGTTTTCGCCGCGATCACGCCATGGAACTTCCCCGCCGCGATGATCACGCGCAAGGCCGGCCCCGGCTGGGCGGCGGGCTGCACAGGCGTGCTGCGCCCGGCCAGCCAGACGCCTTTCTCCGCCATCGCGATCGCGGTGCTTGCCGAACGCGCGGGCCTGCCCGCGGGCGTGTGCAACGTCATCACCGGCCCGGGCAGCGAGATTGGCGGCGAGATGACGTCCAATCCGGACGTGCGCAAACTCTCCTTCACCGGCAGCACGGAGGTGGGCGCGAAGCTGCTCGCCCAATGCGCGCCGACGATCAAGAAGACGAGCATGGAGCTGGGCGGCAACGCGCCCTTCATCGTGTTCGACGATGCCGATCTCGACGCGGCGGTGCAGGGGGCGCTCGCCTCCAAATATCGCAATGCCGGCCAGACCTGCGTCTGCGCCAACCGCCTGCTCGTGCAGGACGGCGTCTATGATGCCTTTGCCGCGAAATTGAAGACGGCGGTCGAGGCGATGAAGGTCGGCGACGGCTTCGAGGATGGCGTGGTGATCGGCCCGCTGATCGACGAGGCCGCGGTCGAGAAGGCCGAGGAGCATGTGGCGGATGCGGTGGCGCTGGGCGCCTCGGTCGTCACCGGCGGCAAGCGCCATCTGCTCGGCGGCAGCTTCTACACGCCGACGATCCTCGCCGACGTGTCGCCTGATGCGAAGATCTTCCGCGAGGAGACGTTCGGCCCCGTGGCGCCGCTGTTCCGCTTCCATAGCGAGGCGGAGGCGATCCAGATGGCCAATGACACCGAATTCGGCCTCGCTTCCTATTTCTACAGCCGCGATGTCGGCCGGATCATGCGTGTCGCCGAAGGGCTGGAATATGGCATTGTCGGCATCAACGAGGGGCTGATTTCGACCGAGGTCGCGCCCTTCGGCGGCATGAAGGCGTCGGGCCTCGGCCGCGAGGGATCCAAATATGGCATAGAGGACTATCTGGAGATCAAATATCTCTGCCTCGGTGGCATCGACATCTGACGTGGCTTGTCCGGTTCCGACCGCGTGGGCCGATAAGCCCGCGCGGTCGGCCGCGCCGCATCAGGCGGCTGCCTTGACCTTCAATTGCTGCAAGGCCGCCACTATTTCAGGCGCCTCGGTGCGGACCAGCCAGTCGGGGCTCACCGCCACGAAGCGGGCGATGCGGTCGCTATCGATGATGATCACGGCAGGCTGCGGCAATTCCCAAGTGCCAGTCCCCGTAATCTCGCCGATCCAGCCTTCTGCGGGCGGCGTCGCGGGAATGTCGCTCGGCTCGAAGGTGATGCCGAAGCGGCGGCCGAGCCGATTGTCGGGATCCGAGGCGACACGGAAGCCCAGCGCATGGCGCGTCCTGATCTCGCCCAGCCGCTCGGGCAGCTGTGGGCTGATCGCGACCAGCGGGATGCCGGCGGCGGCAAGCTGCGGCCAAAGCTGCCGATCATAATAAGGCAAAGCGAGATTGCAGGCGGGGCAGCCGGCGAAACGGAAGAAGATCAGCACCGCCGGGCCGTCTGCGACGAGCGCGTCCAGCGTCACCGTCCCGCCCTCGACATCGAGAAGCTCGAACGGCTCGACCTGATCGCCGATCTTGATGACCTGCGCCGGATCGAATTTGGCGACCAGCTCGCGCCGCTGATCGACATTTCTTGCAAGCTTTTCGGGATCCCAGCTCCGCTCGCGTTCGGCATGAAGCGCTGCGAACTGGGCATTCAGGCTCTCGGGCAGGCTGTCGGTCATCGGCTACCTCATCGGCTCGGCATGTTCGGGAGCGGCAGATCGCCGCGTTTCCCTGTAGGATCCCGCCGAAACTAGGTGAGCCCCATCGTCCCGACCAACGAGAATGGCCCAAGCAACGCATGACCGGCGCTCATAAATCAGAGCTGCCGCACCACCTCTGTCGCAAGTTCGGCGAGCCGCGCGGTCGCCTGGCCGAGCCCGCCGGCCTTGCCGACGATGCACGCGACTTTGGGGAGCGGCGGCAGCGAGGGCGCCGAAAGGCTCTCGGCATCGGGAAGGAACAGGTGCGTCCGGCATGTCAGGCCGAGCCCCGCCTCGACCGCCGCGCGCAAGGTGGAAAGATTGGGGGTCTCCACTGCGATCCGCCAGGACCGTCCCGCCGCATCCAGGCCGGCGATCGCGGCTTCGCGGAAACGGCAGGGCTTTTCGAGGACGGCGAGCGGGATGACGCCCTGATCGGCCAGGTCTGCCTCGCCATACCAGCCCATCGGCGCGATCCTGATCGCAGCGGGATCGTCCGCCGCCGCATAGCCGAGAATGATGTCGAGCTGGCCCCTGTCCAGCATCGTCTGCAGCTCCGCCGTGCCGGCGACGCGGGCATAGATTTGCGAATCCGGATGAAGCTCCGAGAAGCGGGCGAGCAGGCCGGTGAGCAGCGTATCCGCGAAATCCTGCACCATGCCGACCCGCACCGGCCCCGCGAAATGGCCCGCGCTCACCGCTGCGACCGCTTCGTCATGGAGGCTCAGCACGCGCCGGGCATAGTCGAGCAGCACCTCACCCGCGGGCGTCAGCACCAGCCGGCGCCCCTCGCGCGTGAACAGCGCCTGCTGCACCAGCTCCTCGAGGCGCTTGATCTGAAGGCTGAGCGCGGATTGGGTGACGAACACCTGCTCGGCCGCATTGAGCATCGATCCCGTATCGACGATCGCGACGAAGCTGCGGAGCAGGGTGGTAGGCAGATTTACGGGCATTTTCGATCCCTGTGGAACGGAGCGCCCCGATGCGCTGCCCTGCATATCGCCCGGATACTCATCTTGCGGCGCCCCCAATAGGATTGAACTCCTATCCAATGGATAGGAGACATGGCGATGTGCTTTCTCTTTTAGCCCCTGAAAGCGATTTTTGTCCGGGTGGCCGTTCCGGAAAGAAATGCAGGAAAACAGGAGTTAGGCCAGCCGTCAGGCTGTCATATGAGCCTTGCCAATAGATAGCGGAACCGAACTCCATTGAAACGATAGGCATAGCGCGCTGTGCTTCGCCATCTTCATCGAACAACGAGAAGGAGGCATCCGATGTCGGTCAAGTTCATCGGCTATATCGGCTTCAACAATCGGAGCGAGATCCACGGCGCGGTGCGCGGGCGCGAGCTCGACCGCGACTATGTCGAGGCGGCGGCGCGCGCGCAGGAGGAGGGCGGCTTCGATCGCGTGCTGATCCCGTTCGGCTCGAGCAGCCCCGAAAGCCAGATCGTCGCCGCCCATGCCGCCGCGATCACCACCAAGCTCGGTTTCCTGATCGCGCATCGCCCCGGCTTCACCCAGCCGACGCTGGCCGCACGCCAGCTCGCGACGCTTGATGCGCTGTCCGGCGGCCGGGTCGCAGTGCACATCATCACCGGTGGGGCGGATGAGGAGATGGCGCGCGACGGCGACTTCTCCAACAAGGAGGAGCGCTATCAGCGCACCGACGAATATCTGACGGTGCTGCGCCAGGAGTGGACCGAGGAGCAACCCTTCGATCATCAGGGGCGCTTCTATCAGGTGCGCCAGGGCTTCGCCGCGGTGAAGCCGACCAACCTGCCGGTCTTCTTCGGCGGCTCCTCCGATATCGCAATCGAGGTATCGGGCAAGCATGCCGATGTCTATGCGCTGTGGGGCGAGACGCAGGCGGCGGTGCGCGAGACGGTGGCGCGGGTGCGCGCGGCGGCCGCCAAGCATGGCCGGCGCCCGGGTTTCTCGCTGTCGCTGCGCCCGATCATCGCCGATACCGAGGAGGCGGCATGGAAGCGCGCCGAGGAGATTGTCGAGCGGGTGCGCGATCTGCGCGCCTCGGCGGGCTTCAAGACGAGCGACCATGCTCCGCCGAATGTCGGGTCGCAACGGCTGCTGCAGACGGCGGCGCAGGGCTATCGCGTCGACAAGCGGCTGTGGACGGGGCTCGCTGCGGTCGGCGGCGCGCAGGGCAATTCGACAGGCCTGGTCGGCACGCCCGAGCAGGTCGCCGATGCGCTGCTCGATTATTATGATATCGGGATCGATCATTTCCTGATCCGCGGTTTCGAACCGCTGGACGATGCCATTGCCTATGGCCGTGATCTGATCCCGCTGGTGCGCGAGCTCGTCGCGCAGCGCGACAGCCGGAAGGTTCCGGAGGTCGCGTAATTGCGAATATGTTTTCCCGTCGCCGATTATTGGCGCCGATCGCCTCGACGCTTGCGCTCGCCGCATGCGGCCGAGGCGATCGGCAAACCACGCTCAAGGTCGGCAGGCGGCGAGCGCGCTCGGCGTCAAGCCACTCGATCCGGAATTGAGTTCGCTCAGCCTCATCTCCTTCGGCCGGCAGGCGCGGCGCGACCTGCTCGTCGCGACGCCACACAGCAGGATCGTGCTTTCGAACGATCGGAGCCTCGGCGGCTTCGCGCCGTTCGGCCTTTCCGGCGGCTATTATTATGCGTGTATGGGGGTCAAATTCTGATCATACTGCGCTCGATCAGCCCTTCGAGCAGGAGTTGACCTTCGGGCCAGCTTCCGAGCCCCGAGTCCGCATTGATATGGCCCCGCCTGCCGACATCGATCAATTGGCAATGCCATTGCGCCGCCATGTCCCGTTGCCGCGCGAACGTCGCATAAGGATCGTCATGGCTGGCGACGAGAATTGCAGGAAAGGGGAGGGGGCCTGCCGGCGCGGACGCGAAGCGCCGTAGCAGCGGATGGGCGTCCGGCGCTTCCACGTCCGCAGGCGCCACCAGCATCACGCCCTTCACCTTGCCGCATATGCCTGGTTCCGCCAGCGCGGCCCACCAGACGGTTGCCAGACAGCCAAGGCTGTGCGCGACGAGGATCGCAGGACCGGGTGCCGCCATGACGGCCCGCTCCAGGCGGCCGATCCAGAGATCGCGGATCGGATCGGACCAGCGGCCGAGTTCCACCCGCACACAGTCGCGACGCTCCTCTTCCCACCGGGTCTGCCAGTGGCTCGGTCCCGAACCGTTGAGGCCGGGAACGATCAAGCAATTGACCTCAGCACCTATAGCCTGCGCCATCAGCACCTCCCGCTGCCGCCATTCTCATATCACACTCGTTAGATATGATATAAGAGTCCCCATCCTTCAAGATCATGTTCTACAGGGGGGGAAGGAGAGCATGAGGGCCCTCCGCGTCGGGACCGGGCTGCCCGAATGGTCAGGCGCTCCGAATGCTCAATCGGATGCCGGCGCGGCCGCATGGTACGAGCGAGAGGTCATGGGCGAGGGCCGCGCCGATCGGGCCGCGTCAGCGCTCCGCCAGCGCGGCCGCCACCAGCGCGCCGACCGCGCCCAGGTCGGGCAACACCGCGGTGGCGAGCATCTCCGTCTCGTGGCTGGCGGGGACGAGATCGGGGACGAGCAGCGCCATCATGCCCGCCGCAACGGCCGCGCGCAGGCCATTGGGCGAATCCTCTACCGCGACGCAATCCGCCGCCGCAACGCCCAGCCTCCGCGCGGCAAGCGCATAGGGCTCGGCATCAGGCTTGGGGCGCAGCACGTCGCTGCGCGTCACGACCGTGGCAAAATGGTCGGCGATGCCGCTGGCCGCGAGCCGCTGCTCGGCAAAGGGGCTCGCGGTCGATGTCGCGACCGCCTGCGGCAGGCCATGGCCGGCAAAACGGGCCAGCAGTTCGCGCGCGCCAGGCCGGAAGGGCACGCCCTCGCGCCACATGGCCTCGAAGCGCGCATCGGCATCGCGATAGAAATCCTCGATCGGGAAATCCGGGCCGAGATGGTCGAGCAGCATTTCGATGTTGCGATCGCGGTGGACGCCGACCAGCGCGGCGAACATCGCATCGGGCAGCTCGAAATCCATCGCCTGCGCGGTCGCCTGCATCGCCGTGCGGTGCACCGCCTCGGTATCGAGCAGCGTACCGTCCATGTCGAACACCACGGCGAGCGGGCGGCGCGGCAAGCGGAGAGGACGAAGGGTTACGTCCAATTCAGGCTCCCATAAGAATGACGGACAAGTGTGCTGCCGCGTACATCCACCTATGGGCCAAATTTAGGCAGGTCAGTTTGACCAGCCCGTGCAACCCCGCCTCCCGACTTTTCCTCCGCATGGCTGCCGCTATGCTGCTTGAGCACCGTTAGAGCGTCACGGATGAGATCCGTGATGGCCTCTAAGCAGGATTATGCAGGCTGCCGCCATGATCCATGTCGGCCTTTCTTGCGCCAGAAGCCGCAATATTCTTTCGATCGTCTGACAATATGAAATATGAAATTACGACGAAGACGGCAACAACGGATCCCAATATCTTGTATGATGTGGAAAAGCCGTAATCATCATACATCCTCCCGGCAATGAGCGAGAGCGTGCTTGCCGTCACCTGCGACATGAACTGGAACCCAACAAGATATAGGGTAGCGGAAAGGCGGGCGTCGAATGTAGCTGAAATATATTTGAACATGGATATCAGCATTATCGGCAGCTCGATGGAATGTAGCAGCTTCATCGCCGATATTTCTATCGGTCCATCCGAGAATCCGGAGCCGATCATCCTGAAGGACATGATCACGCCGCTGAGCACCAGGCCCTGCTTGGCGCCGATCCTGTTGACGAGCAATGGCGCCAGGAACATCCCGCCGGCTTCAAGAAATACCTGTAGCGAGTGCAGATAGCCGAACATCCTGTTGCCCACGTCCCGGGACGTGAACAGGGACGAATAATAAATCGAAAACTGCTGATCATAGACGGAGTAGATGCACGACACGCCCATGACGAACGTCGCGAGCGCCCAGAAACGGCCGGACGCAAATAGCCGAGCCACATCGATCAGATGTAATTTATGGGCCTTCGTCTTGAAGGCCTCCTGCTGATGTGGCGGATCGGCTGGATGCACCAGGCTGACAAGCAGCAGAAAGACGATGCCGCAGCCGGATGCCAGCCAGAAATTGATATTGGGACTGATATTGAACAAATGGCCTGCAAAGAAGGAGGATGCCGCCCCGCCCAGCGAGCCCCACATACGTGCCTTGCCAAATTCGAAGCCGGCAATCCGGCTGACACGCTCCACATAGGTTTCAAGCGCACCGACACCGGCGCCGAAGACGATTCCGAAAAACACGCCGCCAATTGTCGCGGCCAGAATCAGATTCTCAGCGAGAAGCGGACCATAAATGAATATGAAGAACGGGCCGACCAGCAGCAGCATTGACGCCACCAGAAGCAGGAGCCCTTTTCTTAGGCCAAGCTTGTCCTGAGTATAGCCGTAGAGCGGCATGATGAACATGGCCGTTATTGCATTGATACTGAATATTATACCCGTCGACTCGCCCTTGAGCCCGATCGCCTGGTTGAGCCATATCGGGAAGAGCGCGAAGGAAAATGACCAACTCAGGAAAAAAGTGAAAAAGGCGGCGCATAGCAGCCGGTAAATTCTCCGCGTCTCATGCCCCATTTGGCATCTCTCCTATGATCCGGCATTTTTTCGAGGACGTTCCCATGCGCGAGCGCCTGAAATGTCCATCGTTAGCCATTTTGGGAGAAATTAGCTGGCTTGGGCAAAATTTACAAGTCGTCGCCTTGGTCTTCTGACCCTCATCCTGCCTGAGCTGGAGACGATTTTCCTTTTGTTGCCGCAAGTGTCGGCCGGCTTGCCTCAATTTCGCTTAAGCTATTCTATTAAAGCAATAAATTGGAAAGCGCAGACCGATATTGCCCGTTTCCTATCGTCCGTTGTCCTGGCTGTCGCTTACCCGCCAAACCCTCGCCCAGCCACGCCGGTAGCCTTCACTGGATGATCGCCATATCCTCTTCTTGCGCCGATCCCCTCCCGTCAGGCTGTTGAAGGGCCTTGTCGGACTCCCTGGGAACGACATCGCATCGACATTTTTCGACGCCGCTTACTCTTGCGCCATTTGCCATCATGTCGAAGGCCAGCTCGGCCGCGCGTACGCCCATCTGATAATAAGGCAGCGACGCGGTAGTCAGCGGCGGGACTGTATTTTCCGATATCAGCGTGTAATCATCATATCCAACGACCGAAATATCATCCGGTATGGAAATATTCATTGCGTGCAAATGCATGATGACCCGCAATGCCATCTTGTCATTGCCGCACATGATCGCAGTGGGCCTTTTTCTGCCTGCCAGCAGCCGTTCCAATAATGCGTGCAGCCAGGTGGAGGTTTCGGCGGGTTCCTTGCGCTCCGCATGGATGATCCATTCCGCGTTCAACGGAATGGCGGATTCCTGCATCGCCCGGACAAACCCCTGCTGGCGAAGCCTGGTGGCGATCATATCCTCGGGCAATGTTATATTGGCAATATCCCGATGCCCGAGCGTGATCAGCCTTTTGGTCAGATCATAGGCACCTTGCTCATCATCGGGCACGACGGATGAAAATCGTCCCGCTTCGTCAAAGCAGTTTACGAGCACCAATGGGCAATGTTCGAACTTTTGCGTTATTTCGATCTGCTTGTGATAGAATGTCGCCTTGATGATGGCCTCGACCTTCTGCTGCCTGAACCGCCTTATCAATTGCGCGAAGATATGCGGGCTCTCGCGCGTTTCGCCGATCAGCAGCAGCTTGCCATGGATTTCGCAAACCGATTGAACGCCCTTGACGATATCGAAGGAAAAGGGCGTGGTCGTCAGATTGTCGGCAATCAGGCATAATATGCCCGAGGGCTGGCCGCGAAGCGAGCGCGCGGCGGCGGAAGGGAAAAATTCGAGCTCTTCTGCCGCTTTCTCGATGCGTTCGACCGTTTTCCGGCTGATGCCCTGATATCCGGACAAATATCTGGATACGGTCTTGACCGATACATCCGCTCTTTTGGCAACGTCATGAATATTTGCCACGGCTCATCCCTATATATTCTTGACCATGCCAAGCAGGCGCGGCGGCCTTTCATGTAGCAGATAGGCATCGTCAGGCGAAAGGCCAGGCCAGCGGAGCATCCGAGCGGTCCGCCGGCGCACGATCCGGCTCTTCGGGCATCATTCGACTTCGGCCCTGGGCCGCTACGCAGGATCCTGCCAATAATCAGGCGCATATGACATGCGCGCCGCGTCATCGGCACGATTCGCAACAAAATCGAAGAAACATCAGGCGATCAGAGACATAAAGTTTCCCGTTGCATTGGGAAGGCGCAATGCTATAATCCGCAATGTCCAACGTTAGACATTTTGGACATCTATGTATGAACGATTTCAAACAACAAAATGCCTATGGGAGAGGCGTTCATCATGCCGAAGGGAATGGAAAGGCCGGGCGCGGTCCTGGCAATTTTGACGGCCCTATCATGCGCCAACCAGGCGCATGCTCAGGATAAGAAATCGACCGAGCCGGGTCTCGACAAGCCGGCCCTGGAAGAGATCATCGTTACGGCCACAGTCGGCGCCAGCAAGATATCGCAATTCGAAACATCCTATGCCGTATCCAGCTTTGGCGAGAAGGATCTGGCGCGCGTCGCACCGCTCAGCACGGTAGACCTGTTTTCGGAAATTCCGGGCTTCTGGGCTGAAAGTTCCGGTGGCGAAGGCGCCAATAATCTCTTTGTTCGTGGCTTGCCTCTGGCAGGAGCCTTTAAATATTCGCCGCTTCTGGAAGACGGGCTGCCCGTGTTCGAAGAGCCCGAGATCGGCTTCATGAACGCGGACATATTGTTGAAGCTCGACAGCATGACGGAGCGTGTGGAGTTCGTCAGGGGTGGCCCTTCATTCATCGTTCACTCCAATGCCGTGGGTGGCGCGGTCAACGCCATCACCCGCAAGGGAACGAAAAAGTTCCAGGGTCAGGCGAAGTTCACTTATGGAGATTATGATCATTATCGGGGCGAAGGCTATATTTCGGGCCCTATCAGCGACACTCTATCCTATTCGATCGGCGGCTTTTATCGCATCGACGATGGTATTCGCGATCCCGGATTCACGGCCAACAAGGGTGGCCAGATCCGTGGTACGTTATCCTTCAGGAACGACCGTACGGAAGTCCATCTTACAGCCAAATATACCAATGACCGGAATATTTTCTATCTTCCAATCCCGGTGGTAAATCCGAAGGACCCGAAAGGCATTCCGGGGATCGACGCGAACTATGGCACGCTCACGTCCGCCGACTTCAAGGTCGTGAACATAAAGACGCCAGATGGCATTGTCACGAAAGACCTGGAAGACGGTATACACCCCGAATTCAAGACCTTTACCGCATTGCTCACGCATGAATTCGGCGGTGGCTGGATCATGCAGAACAAGCTCCGCTATGTTGACGGGAAGAACGGTTTCAACGGCATATTCCCGCGGACCGATCCGTTTGCGGCACGGAATTTCCTCGATATCTTCCTGCCCAAGATGCAGGCCGCCTTCCCGAGCGTCCAGAAGCTGGAATATCGCTATACCAATCATCCCGATATAGGATTCGATATCGCCAATCAGAATAATAACGGCTTGGTGAATGGAGCCGGCTGGTGGTTCGCCAATATCGAGGTCGACGACAATATCATCGAAGAATTCTCGCTGACCAAGCAGATCGGCAATCACGATATCACCGCCGGCCTATATTATAGCCATTATGGCCTGAAGTCCTTCATAAGCTTCAATGACATTCTGACGGACGTCCGGGATCGGCCCAGGCTTCTTGATGTCGTTGGCCTGGATGCAGCGGGCAATGTGGTCGGAAGGCTGACGGATAATGGCTTCCTGCGTTATGGCGGCTTCACCGTTTCCACCAGCGACAAGGTTGAGACCAAGGCCTTCTTCATCAATGATAATTGGCAGATCAATGATCGCCTGCGCGTCGACTTCGGACTCAGGATGCAGGGCGTCGATATCGACAGCAACACCGCCGATCTTGATTTTGCCGGCGTCAATCTGGGCGATCCGACGACGCTTGCGGACGACAGCTCCGTCTGGCCGACCGGGACAATTTCTAACAATAAGGGCGAATTCAGCGATACCGGCTGGACGCTGGGCGCCAATTATGAACTCAGCGGCAATCTCGCGGTCTACGCCCGCTATACCGATTCCTTCCGCCTGCCCCGATCCGAGACATTGTGGTTCGGCGGCAAGGCAAATATAAATTATGTCAAGCAATATGAGGCAGGCTTGAAGGTCCGCACGGACAATCTCACCATCTTCGCTGCGGCATTTTACAACAAGTTCAAGGGCCTTCCTCTATCTACGCAGGAAATCGACCCGATTACCCGCGATGTGAAGATCATCAACTTCGTCGCCGGATCGGAGACGCTGGGTCTGGAGGTGGAGACGGATTGGCGTCCGTTTGGCAGGAACTTCGGCGTTCATGTCGCCGGTACGCTGCAAGATCCGAAGTTCCTGGGAACGACCTTCAATACCGTTATAAATCCCGATACCGGCGAGACTGTCACCACCGACTATTCCGGTAACCAGATCAACCGCATTCCCAAAGTCATGCTGAATGTGAATCCCTATCTGGATTTTCGTTTCGGCTCGATAGGCGGTCAGCTCTACGGCTCGTTCAAGCATGTCGGAAAACGGTTTGCCGATTTCGCCTCCACGGTCGAGATCCACTCTTATGAGACATTCGAGCTTGGTGCGTTCCTGGACGTGACCGAGAAGCTCAGATTGCAGGTCCATATCTCCAATCTGACCAATTCGACGGGCCTGACCGAGGCGAACCATAATACGGGAAGCGTCGTGAACGGCCAGCAGATTATCTTTGGCCGGCCCGAAATGGGCAGAGCCGTCAGATTGTCCGCTACTTATTCCTTCTGATCGATGCCCTTGCCAGGGGCAGAGCCGGCTATTTAATTGCAACCTTGCTCTGCCCCATCAACGACTAAGGCGTAACGCTAATCATAAGTCGTGCGTCACGACGAGCATTATATCTTTCCCCGGAGCCATTTCGTGATGAGTAGCATTCTCTGCCAGTGGAAGTTCGATGAGGGCGAGGGCGATTTCGCAATCGAGAGAATTTCCGGCGAGAGGATTGCCATCGAATATGTATTCAACCGGGCTCGATTTAAGCCTTCCTCCAGCCCGATCTGGAAGAAGGGCATTTCCGGCACGGCGCTGTTGTTCGACGGTTATTCCACCTTTTTGCGCGGTCCCAAGGCAAGGCTCAGCCTTGGAAGCAGCTTCACCGTCGAGGCCTGGGTGGCGCCGAGAGCGCTGGAACATGGATTTGGCGGCAAGCTCTCGGCGATCGTCAACCAATATGATCCGAGCGCCAATGCCGGTTTCATCCTTGGCATCGGCCGTCATGGCCATTGGGCGTTGCGCTTCGGCGATGGCTGCCGCTTTCTTGAACTGTGGGACGGCGATCATCCGCTGCCCCGCGAACAATGGTCGCATGTTGCGGCAAGGGTCGATGCGGATGCCGGCAGGGCAGGGCTCTATTTCAATGGGCTTTGCATTTCTGAGATCGGCATTCCCGCTGATTTTCAGTTCATGCCGGCTGATGCCGATATGCTGATCGGGCGGACGGCCGATAATGAGCAGCTGCTCGGCATCTTCAACATGAACATGTTCAACGGACTGATGGACATGGTCGCCATTCATGGTGAAGCGCTGCCGGCGGAGGAAATTCGGCAGAATTTCCGGAACGTGCTGCAAGATTATGGCGGCAGCATTCCTCTAATAGAGGCCAGCGATATTCGCCTCGATCCGGCCTTATATGAGGGCGATCCCTATCGCCCCCGCTTTCATGCGATCGTGCCGGGCCATTGGATGAACGAGCCGCACGCGCCTTTCTATTTCAACGGCAAATATCATCTATTCTGCCAGCATAACCCCTTTGGCCCTTTTTTCTATGAATTGCGCTGGGGCCACTGGGTTAGCGACGATCTGGTGAACTGGCGCTTCCTGGGCGAGGCAATTACGCAGGATGCAAGGATTGCGCCGGATGGCGTCTGGTCGGGTAGCGCTTCCTATGACGAAAATGGCGTGCCCGTGCTGTTCTTTACCGCCGCCAACAAAGCCAGATGTCCCGATCAGGCGATAGCCATGGCGCGACCGGAAAATGCCGATGATCCGCTGCTCGAGCGCTGGATCAAACATCCGAACCTGCTACTCGAACAAGATCCCGCGCTCGGGCTATCCGCCGATTTTCGCGATCCCTTTGTCTGGCATGATACGGAATCCGCCCTCTGGTACATGCTGGTGGGATCCAGCCGGGGAGGGGAGATCGGCTGCGCGCAAATCTATGCCTCCGATAATCTCGCCGATTGGCGGCACCTCGGCGATTTCTATCGATATGATGACAAGAAATATCCTTATATCGGTCCCATCTGGGAACTGCCTGTCTTTCTTCCTATCGGCCACTATCCCAATGCCGAGCAGCGATATATTTTCCTCATCAGCCCGGTCGGGAAGGGCGCCGATGTCGAAATATTCTATTGGCTCGGCAGGTTCGACAAGGAAAGACACCAGTTCGTAGCGGATTTCGATGAGCCGCGTCTCATAGATTTTGGCGATTTCCATTTTACTGGTCCCAGCGGCATGATCGATCCCAGGACGGGCCGATTGCTGCTCTTCACCATCGCGCAGGGGGAGAGGTCGCCTCAGGATGAGCATGACGCCGGATGGGCGCATAATGCGGGGCTGCCCGTCGTCCTCAGCCTCGATGAGGCAGGCGGATTATTGGTCGACCCGATCGAGGAGCTGTCATCGCTGCGCGCCGGACAACTCATCGGCATGCGCGACCAGAATTGGGCCGCGGTCAATCAATCGCTCGCCATGGTCTCCAGCCGCATGCTGGAGATCATCGTCGAGATCGAGCCGCTCAATTCCAAGGCCTTTGGCCTCAAGGTGGGCGTTTCGCGGGACGGAAACGAACAAACGCTGATCGGCTATGATACTGAAAAGAGCCGGATCTGGGTAGACAGGACACGCACCTGTCGCTCGAGAGATTATGGAATCAACGGCGGCCCGCTCGACCTGAAGGGCGATAATCTCAAACTGCATGTCTTTATCGATCATTCGATGCTCGAAATCTACGCCAACAGCCGTCAGAGCATTACAACAAGGATCTATTCCGAGGCGGATGACGCCTGTGGCGTGGAAATCTGGTGCGACGGAGACGTTAAGATCAAGAATATCGAAATATGGAAAGTAAAAGCGATTGATGTCTGACATGAAGTCATCCGATCCAGGCAGCCACTGAACCTCTGGCAAAGGCGATATTGGGATGTGGTTTATCCACATCAGCATGAAACACACTGCTTCTTTCTGACTGCATGGATTGAGTACGCAGTCATGTCGAAAAATGCCCAAGGATGGACATATTGCAATGGGCAACCCGCTGTGGAGCGATCGATAGGATTTAAATTATCCGGCGCTGGAGGCAATGCGTGCTTGCCAATTCCCGTCAAGGCCCGGTGAGATCAAGGAGTGATCATGACTGAGAAGATCGTGGCCTTATATGGTGAAACGCATCGCCCTCAGATCCATTTTTCGCCAGCGGAAAATTGGATAAATGACCCGACGGGCCTGGTTCATTATAATGGCCGCTACCATCTTTTTTATCAGCATAATCCTTCGGACAAGATTTGGGGGAATATGCATTGGGGCCATGCCGTCAGCACGGATCTGATCCACTGGGAACATCGGCCGGTGGCGCTGCGGGCAAGTCCCGAGGGCTTGGGTTATATCTTTTCGGGAAGCGCGGTGGTGGACTGGAACAACAGCAGCGGATTCCAGACGGGCGACCATCCACCGATCGTGGCGATATTCACGCATAGCTCCAGGGATAATCATCAGGTGCAAAGCCTGGCATATAGCCTCAATGGCGGAGATGTCTGGCAGATGTATCGGGGCAATCCGGTACTCGACAATCCCGGAATCGCCGATTTTCGGGATCCCAAGGTCATTTGGGATAAAGCGCGCAATCAGTGGGTCATGGTGCTGGCGGCCCATGACATGATCAAATTCTATCGTTCGGATAATCTGATCAACTGGGAATATTGTTCCGATTTCGGTCAGGATGTCGGCTCGCATGGAGGCGTATGGGAGTGCCCCGACCTATTCCCGCTGGATTTGCCTGATGCCGGCGGGCAAAAATGGATATTGATCGTCAGCCTGAATCCGGGCGCCCCCAATGGCGGGTCGGGGACGCAATATTTTATCGGCGACTTTGACGGCCGTTCTTTTCATTGTGATCTCCCGGAAACATTATGGATGGACTATGGCCCGGACAATTATGCCGGCGTCACCTGGAGCGATGTTCCGGAGCAGGATGGCCGCCGCATTCTCATCGGCTGGATGAACAATTGGCAGTATGCCAATGCGCTGCCGACCTCTCCCTGGCGGGGCGCCATGACGTTGCCGCGCGAATTGCGGCTGATCAGAACAGATGCGGGACTGCGATTAAGCTGTGCGCCGCTGGCCGAGCTGGCGACCTTACGAAGAGGAAATCCGATCACGCATCGGAATGTGCTTATCGACGAAGCATATGATCTGGGCAATGGCGCAGCTCTTGGGGAGTTGCTGGATATCAGCCTCCAGATGGACTGGCCTCAGCAGGAAGCCCATGATTGGTCTATGCATTTCCTTAATGGAGACGACGAAGAGTTGACCCTCAATTTTGATATGCGATCAGGGCAGTTGTGCGTTGATCGAACCAAAGCGAGTTTTCGTATCGGCGATGTCGCGAGTTTCAGCAGTGAAATCATTGCGCCGATAGAAATAGGTGGAGAAACATCTATCGGGCTCAGAATGATAAAAGACACCTCTTCCCTGGAAATATATCTCGAAGATGGAAGGGGCCTTCTGACGCTCAACTATTTCGTAGAAAGCCGCCTGGACCGGCTGGAAATGCGTTCGGGTCGGGATGGTCATCCTATCAAGCTGAAAGCCGCATCCATCAATGCGCTTACGGGCATCTGGGATTGACCGCTCGCTGGTAGAATTGAGGCGTTCGAGCCAATCTGAACTCCCGGCCGCTGGCAGCCGCTCGGTTGGACGGGATGGCGCCTATGGCCGGCGCCTGCGCCGCATCAGCTTCACGCCCCCGACGACCAACGCGACAGCGACCCCGACCGCGCCTCCGACATAGACGGCTACCCACGCTATGGCGGTCAACAATATCTCCGCAAAACGGATGAGGTTGAGCGTAAGGTGGATCAGGGCATCACCGGCATTGGCCAGATGTTGGTAGGCGGCTCCCGATCGCTCGACAAGCTTGCGGGCCTCATGACAGCGCGTTTGGAGCACGCCATGGAGGGTTCTCGCAGAGCGAATGGCGTCATTCGCTTAGGCCGTGAACCCATAAATGCGTTGGGAGTGCGGAGTGATTGCGTTCTCCGCTGTTGAGTTGCAGGAAAGAGGGGATGGTTGAGATCGTTCGCCTTGATGCTGGTGCTGAGCGCCCCTTGCTGGCCGATGATCAGCCATGGCTCTACGTCGAACAGTCAGACGAGGGGCTGTTTTACGGCAGCGGTGGCTCTTGGAAGGCATCGGGCGAGTGGGTCGGCTATGGATCGCTTTCCGAGAACGATGTCGATCTTGATTGCGCGGTAAAGGCGGCCTGCGAGTGGGCAGATCGCTATAATGTTCCGACCATCTGGGTCTTTGCGTCGAAATAGCTTTGGCCATCGGGCGAGATGTGATTCAGCCCCGGCATGAGCCGATATGACCTGACTGACTTCGAGTGGCGCGCGATCGAGCCGCTCTTGCCCAACAAGCCGCGAGGCGTGTCTCGCGTCGATGATCGCCGGGTGCTGAACGGGATCTTCTGGGTGCTACGATCGGGTGCGCCGTGGCGCGACCTACCTGAGCGCTATGGGCCGCGAACCACCTGTTACAACCGCTTCGTGCGATGGCGGAAGGCCGGTGTCTGGGATCGGATGATGGACGCGATCACCGCCGCACATGACGGCGACATCCAGATGATCGACAGCACTTCCGTTCGCGCCCACCAGCAGCAAAAAGGGGGATCGAGATCATTGTCTCGGTCGCTCCCGAGGGGGCCTCACGACCAAAATCCACGCGGTCGTCGATGCGCAAGGGCTCCCGATCCGGCTCGGCCTGACAGCGGGACAGGCGCACGACGGGCAGATCGCCGATAAGCTGCTCGATCAACTCGGGCCGCATACCATCGTGCTGGCAGACAAGGCCTACGATGCCGACCGCATCCGTGAGCTGATCGAAGACCAAGGCGCCACGCCCAACATCCCGGCAAAATCCAATCGGAAATGGAAACCCTGCTTCAGCAGGCGGCTCTACCGCGAACGCAACCTGATCGAGCGGCTCTTCTCCAAACTGAAGCACTTCCGCCGCGTCGCCACCCGCTATGACAAACTCGCCGCCAACTTCCTTGCCATGGTCCAACTCGCCTCAATGCGACTCTGGCTCCGCGCTTATGAGTCTACGACCTAGTCGGCCAGAGCCCAGCAATGGCCATAAATTCCAGAACCAAGGTGTTGCGGCAATGACGAAGACAGTTGTGCCCGCCTAACAGGTTTGTGGCCGTGTCCGACGGCAATCCATAATCGCCGAGCCCATCATAGCTGGCCCGCTGGTTGACACGTGTCGCCTCACTCCTAAGAGTGCCGTCCGGAATTAGTTGTGTTGTGGGGCGAAGTCGGGGCGGAATGGCTAATATGCGGGGGGTGTCTGACGACAAAACGTCAGCAAAAGCGTCAGCTTGTCCAGAAGCTTTATCTGGAGATGATCAACTGAAGTTGGCCCGCTCGACACGACGAATCGGACGGGCTCAAACGATTTCCATTGCGCCTTCTCTCGGCCTGCCCCTGTTGTTGGCAGCCTGTGGAGGTGGAGGCGGTGGCGGGGCGCGGCCCGCTCCGTTGCCACCACCACCTCCTTCTCCGCCACCCACCCCGGAGGCAAGCGCAGATAGTGGCGCGGTTGCCGCCGGTGCGACGGCCGTAACTGGCAACGTGCTTGCCAATGACACGCCTGCCGCGGGTCAGAATGGCGCCCCTGCTGTGTCCGCGGTCGCAGTCCAGGGCGGTGCGGCGGGCGTGGTTGGTCAGGCGATCGTCACGGATTTCGGCACGCTGACGCTCAACAGCAATGGCAGCTACAGCTATGCCGCGCTTGACAATGTGGCAGTCAAGGCGCTCGCGGCCGGGCAGACCCACACCGACGTCTTCACTTACACCGTCACCAACGGCAGCGGATCGACGACAAGCACGCTCAACCTCACGATCACGGGCGCCAACGACGCGCCGGTCGCGGTCGCCGATGCTGCTGCCATCACCGAGGACGCTGCGCCCAATAGCGTCGCGGGCAATGTGCTGTCCAACGACAGCGATCCCGATGCCGGAACAGTTTTGGCCGTCGTCCAGGTCGGCGGCCAGGCCGCCAATGTCGGCCTGGCCCTTGCCGGCACCTATGGCAGTCTGAAACTGAATGCCGATGGCAGCTACACCTATACGCTCGACAATGCCGATCTCGATACGCAGCGCTTAGCCGCTGGCCAGAGTGCGACGGAAACGTTCAGTTATCTGGTGAGCGATGGTACCGGCGGCACGGCTCAGGCAGCACTGACGGTTACGATCACGGGCGTCAACGACGCTCCGGTCGCGGTCGCCGATGCCGCCGCCATCATTGAGGACGCTGCGCCCAATGCAGTCACGGGCAATGTGCTTGCCAATGACAGCGATGCCGACGCCGGAGCAGTTTTGGCCGTCGTTCAGGTCAGCGGTCAGGCCCTCACCGGCACCTATGGCAATCTGAAACTGAATGCCGATGGCAGCTACATCTACACGCTCGACAATGAAGATCCTGACACGGAGGCACTGTCCACTGGCCAGAGTGGCCAGGATGTGTTTTCCTATCAGATCAGCGATGGGGCTGGCGGTACTTCAACCGGACAGATCTCCGTCGTTGTGAACGGCCGCACCGCCGCCGTCGCAGCGGCAGATGATGTCATGACGATCGATGCGTCCACGGAATCCGGCGCGGCCCTGAATCTGTTTGCCAATGATGCCGGAACGGGCCTCCAGTTGTCGCTGCTTCAACTGCCGAACAGATCGGGGGTTGGCGGAGCGTTTCCGTGGACATTGTCGTCCGCCATCGGCACCTTGACCGTGGCCGCCGACGGAACCGCATCCTATCAGTTTGGCGGTGGGTGGGCGAATATCGGCGCCGGACAGTCCTACACGGATGTATTTTCATACACGGTGCGCGAGGCTTCGGGCCAAAGCGATTCCGCAACGCTTCGAGTGACAATTTCGCGGGCCGCGGAGCGGATCATCGGCGGGACCGCCGCTCCGGATCATCTGGTAGCGGAGGTGACGGACACAGTCCTGAATGGCGGCGACGGCAATGACGTTCTCGTTGGCAGCTATGGCCAAGACGTTCTCAACGGAGGCGCCGGCAATGATCGGCTGTCGGGTTGGATAAACGATCAGCTTGTCGGTGCCTACTCAGCAAACCGCGACCAATTCTTCGGCGGCGCCGGCGACGATGTCATTGTTGGTGGCGGTAGCGTTTTTGCAGACACGGCAATCTATGCAGGCAAGCGCGCCGACTACAGCGTGCAGGTCACCGGCAGCCAGATCATCGTGCGTGATCTCAACCTGGCGGATAGCGACGAGGGCACCGATACGCTGACCGGCATCGAACTTCTTCAATTCTCGGATCAGATTGTCGCCCAGCCCAATCCGAGTTCCAACTATTTGACAGCCACACAGGGAATTCGCGACGCTGCTATCGATCTGTCCGGTTCTCAGACCTTCTCGATCGGTTCAGCAGATGGCGGTAGGATCTTCTATTTCGATCCGACAGCCGTGCAACTGCTGAGCTTTGCCGGCGATCCTGCTCCTTCCTGGCTGAGCTTCGACCTGGCGAGCCAGCGCCTGGCCGGCACCGTTCCGGCGGGATTCGAAGGGCTCGTAGATCTCCTCGTTCAACCCACAGTGTCGGGCACTACGCGCGAGTTCGATATCGCGCGCTTATATTTTTACACGCCGCGGCCCGGCGACACTGTAGGAACGTCCGGTTCCAATGAAATCTTCGCCGGGACCGGCGGTGACGACCGGGTCTTTCACATGGGCCGCGGCGACAGGGCGATCGCTTCGCCAGGGGCGGACGTCTATGAAGGAAGTCCGTCGGAGAATTCCTCCGGGGCTTGGCCGCTGCTTGATTATTCCGGCTCCGACGCCGCTATTTTCCTGGACCTGAATCTGGGCACGGCCCGCGGTGGCTATGCCGAGGGCGATGTCATTCTCAACATAGGTTCGATCATCGGCTCATCCTTTGCCGACACGATCATCGGCTCGGTGACGTCGGAGGTCATTGATCCCGGTGCAGGAGATGATCATGTCGTGGTCGACCATAAGGCTGTGGATCCTAGCAGTTATGGATATATTCATGTCTGGGGAGGTCCAGGCGCCGACGTTATCGAAGGGGTCAGGCTTGCCAGTGCAGAAGTCGACTATAGCCGTTCGGCCGCCGGCATATCGGTAACGATGGGCGTTCGCGCGAGCGGCGGCGATGCTGAAGGCGATTTGCTGATCAATATCGACAAGATCATTGGATCAAGGTTCGACGACGTCATTCGCCTGGACGCAGCGATTGGGACGAGCTTTTCCGGAGGATCGGCCGACGGGGGTGACGGCAACGACCTGCTCGAGGGCAATGGCGGGAGCAACTGGCTGGACGGCGGTAATGGCAATGATCGCCTGTACGGATTTGCCGGTGACGACAACCTGACAGGCGGCGCCGGTGCCGACACGCTGGACGGGGGCGCAGGCAGCGATACAGTCGCGTATCATGGCAGCGGAGCCGTGCAGATCGACCTCACACAAGGCACCGCGCATGGCGGCGACGCCGAGGGCGACACGCTTATCGGCATTGAGAACATCAGGATGGGCGGTTATGCGGCCGACATCCTGAGAGGCAACGCCGCCGACAATTATCTCTGGGGCCAGGCCGGCAACGACCAGCTTTATGGCATGGCGGGCAATGACACGCTGGGCCTTTATGCCGGTGGATCGAGCGTGCTCATCGATGGCGGAGATGGTGTTGACACCTTCATCGCATTCCAATTGACCGCCATCGATCTGGCCGCTGGCACTGCCAATGCATCGGGCGCCAGCGCCACGCTCATTTCGATCGAGAATGTTGATGTGTATGAGCCGGGCGCAACTGCCTATGGCACGGACAGCGCCAATCTCCTACGCAGCAACACGAGCGGCGATGTATTTCTTTATGGCCGGGGAGGCGATGACCGCCTCTTCGGAGCTAGCGGCAATGATGTGCTGGCGGGCGGCGCGGGCGCCGACCTCTTGGATGGATTTGGCGGTGTCGATACGGCCTCTTATGCCGGCGGTAGCATTGGCGTTCAAGTCGACCTGCGCTCTGGACAGGGTCAGGGCGGAGACGCTGCCGGCGATACGCTGCTGCGTATCGCAAACCTGATCGGGAGCGATGCGGGCGACATCCTGGTCGGCAATGGCGACGTCAACAGCCTGCGCGGCCATGATGGCAATGACATTCTGCTGTCGATCGGCGGCAATGACTGGCTCGTTGGCGACAATGGCGACGATCTTCTGATCGGTGGCACGCAGAACGCCGGGGCGGGAAGAGATCTTCTGGTAACGCTCGACGGAAGTTCGACGATCGGCACCGGTGGCGCGGGCGCTGATACGTTCGTGCTCGATACGGCCGTCAATCAGGGCGCGACAGGCTACAGCTTCTCGACCGCGATCCAGGACTTCTCGCAGTCCGATGGCGACAAGCTCGACCTTTCCGACCTGCGTGACAGCGGCGGCAATGTGCTCGATCTTCAGGATATTCTCGATCATGGCGCCGTCACCGGCGGCAATCTCGCAATCGATCTGTCGAGCTTCACATCGGGTGGCCAGGCGGTCAGCGGCAGTGTGACGCTGGTCGGAATCGATGATCCCAACGACCTGACTGCGGCCGACTTCATCTTTTCCGGCGGGGTCGATTGGCAGGCACAATTGCCGTCCGGCCTGTCGCTGACCTGACGATTCCGTCATGGAAATCCAGATCTGAGTGATGTTGCCGTGCCTATTCTGACAATGCTCCGCGCCACCGGCGCCTCGGTCCAAGCACGCCTTGCTACCACGCGCCTTGGCGAGCGCTATTTGCGCCTGGTCGATGATGTTGCAGCGGAGGCAGCGGCGTGGCCACCGCCGCGGCCCTTGGGGCAGGGGGTGCTTCAGGCGGACGATGGTGCCAGGCTCGGTTATCTCGAAACCTGCCTGCTCCATCTTTGCGCCTATCACGATATCGGCGTCAGCCGGGCAGCAATCCTGGCCGATGCGTCGGGTGATCGTCTCGACCTCGATATCGCCGGCTTCGTGGCCAGGGCGGAAGATCTCGGCCTCGTCGCGCGCCCCCGCACGGTTTCCCTTGAGCGACTGGGCAGCGCGCCGCTACCGGCTGTTGCGATCCTGAAAGGTGGACGCGCCGCCATATTATTGGCGCGCATAGGCAGCGGTTTCCAGGTGCTCGACCCTGATCTCGGCGATCAGCCCGTTGAAATCCATGGCGCACAACTGGCCGCCGACTATGATGGCCAGCTTCTTCTCGTCGCGCGCGCGCCGCGGCGCAACGTCGTCGGCGAGACGAGCGACACGAGCTCGGGCGCGCACTGGTTCTGGGGTGCGATCGCGCAGAATCGCGGTCTTTATGGTCAGGTCGTACTCGCCGCCTTCGTCTCCAACATTCTTGGCCTGGTCGCCGCCATTTTCAGCATGGTCGTCTACGACCGCATCATCCCCAACGGGGCGATCGAATCGCTGATCGCACTCACGATCGGCGTGACCGTGGCCCTTGGCTTCGATTTCGTAATCCGGATGCTGCGCGCGGCCTTCATCGACCGCGCTGGTGAACGGGCCGATCGCGCCATGGGGCGACGCATCTTCGATCAGCTGCTCAATCTGCAGATGAAGGCGCGCAAAGGTTCGACCGGAGCGATGGCAAGTCGGCTGCGCGAGTTCGAAAGTCTGCGTGACTTCTTCACCTCGGCATCGCTCGTTGCGCTCGTCGACCTGCCTTTCGTGCTACTGTTTCTGCTGGTGATCTATTGGGTCGCCGGTCCGCTTGTCCTCGTGCCGCTGCTCCTCATGCCCGCCGTCGTCCTTAGCGGCGCGCTGTTGCAGCCGTTCATGGCGCGCCTGGCATCGACGATGCACGCGGAGGGCATGACCAAGCAGGGCGTGCTCGTGGAAACCGTCGCCGGCATCGAGGCGATCAAGGTGACGGGCGCGGCGAGCCTGATGCGCGAGCGCTGGGAGGAGAGTCTGCGCCATCAGGCAGCGGTGGGCCTCAAAACGCGCCTGTTCGGCCAGCTTGCCTTCAACATCGCCGGGTCCGCGCAGCAGATGACGCAGATCCTGACCATCTTCTTCGGTGTCTTTCTTATCAATAACAATGCGTTGTCGATGGGCGGACTAATCGCCGCAGTACTGCTCGGCAGCCGCGCCATGGCGCCGCTGGGCCAGCTCGCGCAGATCCTCGCACGCTTCAGCCATGCCGTCACCAGCTATCGTTCGATCGACGCACTGATGGAGGCCCCGACCGACCGCATAACCTCGCGTGCCTATTTGAGCCGTCCCAAGGTCAATGGCGATATCCAATTCAGCGGCGTGAAATTCCGCTATGCGGATCAGGCCGAAGCCGCGCTCGACGGCGTGACCTTCGCGATCAAGCCGGGCGAGAAGGTCGCGATCCTCGGCAAGGTCGGTTCGGGCAAGACTACCATCGCCAAGCTGCTGCTCGGCCTCTATGAGCCCGATGAAGGCGCCGTCCGGCTCGACCATACCGATCTGCGTCAGATCGATCCGCTCGATCTGCGGACCAATATCGGCACCGTGTTGCAGGACGTGTGGCTGTTCAGCGGCTCGGTTCGCCGCAATATCGCCATCGGCGCTTGTCGCCCGAGCGATGCCGGGATTTTGCGCGCAGCCGAAATCGCCGGCGTGCATGACTTCATCAAGGAAACGCCGAGCGGTTACGACCTCATCCTGCGTGAACGCGGGGAAGGACTTTCGGGCGGACAGCGGCAAAGCATCACGATCGCCCGCGCGCTCGTTGGCGATCCCAGCATCCTTGTGATGGACGAGCCGACAAGCATGATGGACCCGGCAAGCGAGCAGCGGCTGCTGGCGCGCTTGAAGGACCATGTTGCGGACAAGACGTTGATCATCATCACGCACCGCACAAGTCTGCTGGCGCTCGTCGATCGCGTCATCGTCATGGATCGCGGGCGGGTCGTTGCAGACGGGCCCAAGTCGATTCTTGAACGCTCGGCCTCGAGGTCCGCCGAACCTGAGATCATGAGCTGATCATGACATCCGCAATTCACGATTTCGAGGCCCGTCAGGATCGTGGCGCCAGCCTGTTGCTCTATGTGATCGCGGCGATGATTCTGGTGACGCTGCTTTGGGCGGCACTCGCCAAGGTCGACAAGGTCACACGTGGCGAAGGCAAGATCATTCCTTCAGGCCAGGTACAGACGATCCAGAGCCTCGAAGGCGGCATCCTTCGGCACATATTGGTTCGCGAAGGCCAGGTCGTGGCCAAAGGCCAGGCCCTGCTGGAGATCGATCCGACGCTGCTGCGTTCCGATCTCGACCGCAGCCAGCAGAAACAGGCGGCGTTGCGTGCACGCATCGCACGGCTGACGGCAGAAGCCGAGGGCCGCGCGCTGGTGCTTCCCGCTGATCTGCCGGCCGACGCTGCAGCGCTCGCCGCGACGGAGACGGCGCTCCACAGTGAACGTCAGGCCAAGCGTCAGGCGGACTTGAACGTGCTCGAAAACCAACTGCGCCAGCGCGCGCAGGAGCTGGGCGAAGCACAAGCGCAACTGGCTGCAGCCGAGGAATCGCTTGCGCTTCTTGGTCGGCAGATCGGCCTGATCGAGCCCTTGGTGAGAAAGCGCTTCGAGCCACAGACGACGTTGATCGAACTCGAACGCCAACGTGCCGAGCAATCAGGCAAGCGCAATCAGGCACGCCTCGCCATTCCAAGGCTGCAGGCGGCGATCGCCGAAACTCGCAGCCAAATTGCGGCCAAGACTGCGGACGATCGAGGCGAGGCGTTGGCAGAGCTCAATTCCGCCACTGCCGAACTCGGCGAGCTGTCCAGTGAGCTGCCCGCCGCGCAGAACCGGGTCGAGCGCACGATGATCCGCTCGCCGGTACGCGGTGTTGTCAACCGCGTGCTGCTGACGACGGTGAGCGGCGTCGCCAAGCCGGGCGAAGCGCTGATTCAGGTCGTACCGCTCGACGACACGCTGCTTGTGGAAGCGCTGATTCGTCCCGAGGACATCGCCTTTCTACGGCCCGGCCAGCCGGCACGCGTGCGGCTGACCGCCTATAATTTCACGCGATACGGCAGTCTCGATGCGCGGCTCGTCAACATCGGCGCCGATGCCATCGAAATGCCCAAGACCGGTGAACTGCGCTACCGCGTCCAGGTGCGGACCCGGGGCGCGCTTATGGATGCCGATAACAAGCCGCTGCCCGTCATCCCCGGCATGGTTGCCGAAGTCGACATACTGAACGGCAAGCGTTCCGTGTTGAGCTACCTGATCGAGCCGGTCATCCGGGTGAAATCGAAAGCCTTCCGAGAATGAGCAAGTCGAAGACGCTGTGGCTGCCGGGGTTGGGCGCGCTTCTGCTATCTGCCGGCCCAGCCATGGCTGCTGGGACAGCACAAGATGTCGCGGGTGACGTCGATGTGCTGACGGCGCCCTTTGAGGTGGCGGACTTTGCAACCTTCTCCGTGCCGATTTCCCTGGATAGCGATGATGCCTCGGCGAAGCTGGGGGCCGATCCCTTATTGGCAAGCGTCGCTGAGGCCGTGCGGACGCATCCCGAGGCGCGAGCTGCCATCGAACGGGGGAGGGAATCGGACCTCGGGGTGCGAGCCGCCAGATCCGATCTTTATCCCAAGCTCGATGTCGGTGTCGATTTGCTCGGCAGTTGGACCAACCGTACGCCGGTCGGCGGGCGCCAGCAGAGGATTACCAACCAGTCACTGTACCGGCCCGATGCCTATGCAGCCGCCGAGCAGCTGCTATTCGATGCCGGATCCAGCTTTGCGCGTATTGCGGCCGCGCGCTACCGCAAGGACGCCACCATGGCCGAGGCGCAGGTGAGCGCAACCAACGTCGCCGTGCGGGCGATTGCCGCCTATTGGGAGGTGCTGCGGCTCCGCGAGGCCGTCAAGCTTGCCGACGCCAACGTCACGGCGCATGCTGTCCTGCTGGAGCGGGTCAGCGTGCGCGTCGAGGCTGGTGCTGCGTCGGAAGGCGATCGCCTGCGTGCGGAAGCACGAACCAACACCGCTCGATCCCATGCGTTCCTGGCGGAAGGCGCGCTCAAGCGCGCAGAAGCCGAGTATGAAGCGGTATTTGGTGCATCGCCGGGCGCGCTCACTTGGCCGACGGTCACGCCGCATCTGGCCGGCGACGTCAATGCGATCATCAACCGCGCCTTGGCGGCCAGCCCCTCACTGCAGGCGGAGGATGCGACTGTCGCTGCAGCGCGCAAGGACGCCGATGCGGCGCGCGCGGGTTTCTGGCCAACAATTTCGCTCGCTGCCAACGCGCGGCAATATGACGTGCTCGACCGTGACCAGCGCCTTTACGATGTCGGAGCCCAGGTCGTGATGCGCTACCGCCTGTTCTCAGGCGGTCGCAAATCGGCTGAAGCAGCCCAGGCGCAGTCGCGGCTGCGCCAAGCCGAACTGGCACGCGACCTCGAACGCCGTGAACTGGAAAACGAGATCCGCTCAGCCATGGCCGATGTCGCCACACGCGAGCGCGAGTTCGAGGCGTCCAAACGCGCGGCCGAAACGAGCCAGCAGACCTACACCGCCTATGTCGAGCAATATGGCATCGGCCGACGCACTCTCGACGACCTGCTGGACGCACTGAACGAAGCCTATCAGGCGTCCGGTCAGTTGCTCCAGGCACGCGTTGACATGGATATCGGCCGCTATGCCCTCGTGGCCCGTACGGGCGATCTGCTGACCTTGGTCAACGCAACGCCGGACTCTCCGATGACAGCCGGGCAGGCGAATTGAAGCGCCGGTCGCACGAATGTGCTCTGAGTTCTGACGCACCGTCGAGACCAATTTCACCGATGTTACCGATCCGGGCATTGGCCGAGCCAAGCTTCAGCAGGTTGCGGAATTCGTCGATGCCATCTTGCTAAATTGCCCCGGCGACCAAATGCCGCCGGGGTGGAATATAGACCTGCGAATATGCGCTTGCAGCGTAGTCGGAACTAGGCGCCGTCGGCGCGCAGCATAGGCTTTCCGCCGTTCAGGCCTTGATGAAAGCGAGCAAGTCCTCGTTGAAGCGATCCGTCATCGTTTGGGCGAGGCCGTGGGGTGCGCCGGGATAAACCTTGAGCGTGGCTCCTTTGACGATTTCGGCTGTCTTCAGCGCAGAGGCCCCGATCGGAACGATCTGATCCGCGTCTCCATGGACCACCAGCGTCGGTCGATCGATCCGCTGCAAGTCGGGGGTATAGTCGACTTCGGAAAACTGCTTGATGCAATCATATTGCCCCTTGAGGCCGCCCATCATGCCCTGGAGCCAGAAACTGTCGCGGAGCCCTTCGTTCACCGTCGCGCCCGGCCGATTGAAGCCATAAAAGGGCGTGGTCAAATCCTTGAAAAACTGGGAACGGTTTTCAAAGGTGTTTTTGCGGATGCCGTCGAACACGCTCATCGGAAGCCCTTCGGGATTGGCAGCGGTCTTGAGCATCAGCGGCGGGACCGCACCGAGCAACACGACTTTCGCGATGCGCCCCGTCCCATGCCGACCGATATAGTGGGCGACTTCCCCGCCGCCGGTCGAATGCCCCACAAGAACGAGGTTTCGAAGGTCGAGCGCCTCGATCACTGCCGCAAGATCGTCGGCATAGTGATCCATGTCATTGCCGTCCCATGTCTGGTCGGAGCGGCCGTGACTACGGCGGTCATGCGCGATCACGCGATAGCCGCGCATACCAAGGAACTGCATCTGGGAATCCCACGCATCCGCGGTGAGCGGCCAGCCATGGGAGAAGAGGACCGGCTGTCCCTGGCCCCAATCCTTGTAGAAGATATGGGTGCCGTCGGCGGTAGTGATATGGCCGGTAGGACGGGCGCCGCGTTGCGATCCCGCCGGACGGGAGACCTCCGCATTAGCGGGGCTGCCAGCCAGAACTGCTCCGGCGATACCAAGGCCGCCGGCAATTCCGAGGCTGCTGGTCAGGAGTGTGCGCCGCGTCGGCTCTGTCATGTCTGCTGCAGTCTGGCTCATCATCAATTCCCTGTGTTTCAGTGGGGCCGGACACCTTCTGACAAGATGGTGCCCCAGGGGTTCGCATGATGAGGATATGTGCCGCCAAGTGCTTGTATGGACCTGCGTCGAACAGGCAAAGTCGCAGGCGAAATCACGAGGGCGTACGGAAATAGCAGGTCTCACGCGACAAGGGACGGCGGAGCAACCATCGTCATCATGGGACGTGACTGAGTTATCCGCGCTTTCGTGAGCGTTGTGCGATTTGCGCCAGATTTCGCCGCTGACCGCAGAAAAATCCAATCCTGGCGGCGACGTGCGTCATATTGAGATTGTGGACGGCCTCGCCTGGACGCTTGCCGTTCGAAGAAGGAGTCCCGTAGTCGATGAAGACAGGCCTTGCCGATCGAATGGTCGCCTTTTGCGTCCTGGTCTGCACCGCGTCGGCCGTCCTGGCCGATCCAGCCGAAAAGCCTGGCGCTTTGCAAAAGGGCCTTCAGCAGGGAAAGAATATCATCGACACGCCCGCCCGCGACATCGGCGCCGACAAGATCAGGATTCCGCCTGTGCTCGAAGCCGCGCATTACGATCCTTACGGATTGGACGGCACGGCCACATGCGCCCGGCTGGTCCAGGGGGTCGCCGATCTCAATGCTGCGCTCGGATCCGATTTCACGGTCATGAACGAGAAGAAGGAAAATGCGGCCGGGAAGCTGGCCGAGGCTGGCGGCAAGTCACTCGTCGGCGGGCTGATACCCTTTCGAGGTCTCGTTCGCGAAGTGTCGGGCGCGGCTCCAGCGCAACGCCGTCTGAATGCTGCCATCGATGCTGGCTATGCCCGTCGCGGCTTCCTTCGTGGGATCGCCTATGCCCGCCGATGCCGTGGCCTGGGCGACGGGAGTTGAAGTCCGCTGGGCAAATGTCTGGCCGTGTCCGGCGCCCACGTCCGTGCCAGCAGGCCGGCCCCGACGGCTCAGGCCGTGCTGCGACAAAGCAGATGGTTGATGCCGGTCTTGCCATCACCCCGTTTTCCGAAGAGGCATAACATGTCTGGACCGAAGCTCTTCACACCGTTCACTATTGGCAAGCTCAACCTTGCCAATCGTATCGTAGTCGCCCCTATGTGCCAGTATTCGGCATCCGACGGCTGCATGAACGACTGGCACCTCATTCACCTCGGGCGTCTTGCGCTATCTGGCGCAGCCTTGTTGACGATCGAAGCGACCGCCGTTCTTCCCGAAGGACGTATCAGCTATGCGGACGTCGGCTTGTGGAATGACCAGACCGAGAAAGCGATCGCGCGTACCATCGAGGGCGTACGTCGCTGGTTGAACATACCGATTGCGATCCAGCTTTCCCATGCTGGCCGGAAGGCCTCTGTGGAGGTGCCATGGAAGGGCGGTCGCCAATTGTCCCCGGCTGCCGCGAATGGCTGGCAGACCGAGGGGCCTTCGACCTTGGCATTCCAACCCGAGCAAAATCCGCCGATGGCGCTTGATCGCGACGGACTGCATCGGGTCAGGGAGGCCTTCGCCACGGCTGCTCGGCGTGCGGCGCGGCTCGGGATCGATGGCGTACAGCTCCATGGTGCCCATGGCTATCTCCTCCATCAGTTCCTCTCGCCGCTCTCGAACAGGCGCGAGGATGAATATGGAGGGAGCTTGGAAAACAGAATGCGCTTCCCGCTCGAGGTCTTCGATGCCGTACGAGCGGCCTTTGCCAGCGATCGCCCCGTGACGATGCGCGTCTCCGGGACAGATTGGGTCAATGGCGGTTGGGACATCGAGCAGACGATTAGCTTTGCTCAGGAATTGGAACGACGCGGATGCTCTGCCATCCATGTCTCAAGCGGTGGCGTCCATCCCGATCAGAAGATCCCAGTCGGTCCGAGCTACCAGGTACCGCTGGCGCGCGCGGTCAAGCAGGCAACGAATATGCCGGTAATCGCGGTCGGGCTGATCACCGGTTACGATCAGGCTGAAGCGATCATCGGCACAGGCGACGCGGATCTCATCGCGATCGCGCGCGGCATTCTCTACGATCCGCACTGGCCATGGCATGCCGCCGCTCATCTGGGTGGGCGGGTGAGGGCGCCCGACCAGTATCTCAGGTCGCAACCGCGCCAGCACAAGCACCTCTTCGACATCGAATAGGAGGCCGCCACGTGACGCCGACGTCTTTCGGGCCTCGCGCCTATCTGGCCGAACAAGACCCCATACCGACGTATGGGGTAACCGGTCCTCAGTCAGGGGAAGAAGCGAACGTCCGTTCGGTTGGAGACGGGCGTCCTGTGCCGTAACCCATTGGGCCACGGGGTATCGCGTCTGTGGTTCGACCGATTGATGCGAGGCTGGATGGCTCGAAGTGGCGCGGCGCCGTGCGTGCTTGGTTCGCAGATATATCGAAGACGGACGCTTCATGATGAGGTGCAGCATGACAAGGGGCGCAAATGCGGAGCCGAGGGCTGCCGTTGAGGCCGTCCTGAATAGAGGCGTCCTCGGTTTAGGGAATCCAGGAGCGACCGGCGGCGACGCCGGGGATCAGGTCAACATGCTGGCGATGGCCGCGCATGATCTGCTCCAGCCGCTTCACTTGATGCTCCGAGCGGTGGAGGAACTGGAGCCATGTTGCAGCGATCGACCGCATCTTCGCTGCTGGCTCGACCTTGCCAAGGAGCAGGGCGCTCGACTGGCGACCGGCCTCCGAAATCTGATGCTCACGAATGAGCGCCGGCTCGGCGCTGCACGAACGGCGCCTCCGACCCCATTTTCCCTTGCCTCGATGTTTGATGAATTGGAGGCCGATTGGGCGCCCTTCGCGGTCGCGAACGGGCTGCGATTCTCGGTCGTGAGAACGTCCGCTATGATCATCTCCGACCGTAGCCTTCTGCGCGCCGTCCTCGGCAACCTCATCGGCAATGCCATCAAATTCACGGCCACGGGTGGTATCGTCCTTGGCGTTCGTCGTCGTGGACATGTCATCAGGATCGACGTCGTCGATACGGGCTGCGGCATCGACGCCGACGACCAGCAGCGGATTTTCGATCCCTTCTATCAGTCCGAGCCCGACAGGCGTGGAGCAGGGCTTGGCCTGGCCTTCGTACGTTCCGCCTGTCGAGAGCTCGACTATGGCGTGGAATGCAGGTCGGTGGCCGGCGTGGGCAGTCGTTTTTCGATCTGCGTCCCGATCCTGCCGCTGGCCGGCCCGGGAATGATCCGCATCGCCGCTGGCGGGTAAAGATCGGAAAAGCACGTTCGCGATGCATCCGCGCCCGTACAGGATTGGTTGTCTACCCGCACATTCCGACAGGGAGGGACGAGCCGGCTTTCCCCGATCGTCTGCGCCACTGGCCCGGGCTGATGGCGGACCGGATCCCAGCATTGACTGGAGCAGCCGAGCGGGATGATCGGTGACGCACGCAACGGCACATAACCTCAGAGACATGGCCGCCCCATACATTGGTATAGGGTCCGGACTTCGACGGCGACTTCGCCGGAGAGCCTGATATCCACGGCAACCATGATTGTGCGGGACCATGAGTGGTTATGATCAGTTTCTCGGCTGAGCGGCTATGACCGTTCAGCCTCAACGCGACGCTCATGCATATCCGGCGACCGTGGAACCGGTCGTCGAGACCGCATCCGGACGATCCCGATCGTGGTTGCTGCGGACACCGCAGATTGGGCATGTCGCCGGTGGGATATTGGCGCTCGCCATCACCATCGCCGACATCGTGACGCCGATCGATCTCGAACTCGCGCCACTCTATGTCCTGGCACCGATCGCGGCCGGGGTCGGCGGGGCCGGCGAACGCGGGGTCTGGGTTTGGACGGTTATCTGCATAGCCGGTGCAATGCTGCGCTTCACCGGCCTGGGAGATCCGACCCTTGATCGTGGCTCGATACATGCCTTGGGCGTATCCGTGTCGACCCTCCTGACCGTCGGGTTCATGGTAGGTCGACGGGCTCGCGCAAACGCACAGCAGCTGTCCGAGCGGCGATATCGACGCATGTTCGACACGCTTGCGGTCGCGATCTGGGAGCACGACATGCGGCCCGTCAAACGGGCGACCGAACGTCTGCGAGCGGCGGGCGTTTCGGATGTCCGGGCCTATGTGGCCGAGCATCCCGAGTTCGTGAAAGAGGTCCGGCGGTCCGTCAGGATCACCGACGTCAATGAAACGGCCCTGCGTATGATGGGCGTCCGGAGCAAGGCGGAATTCTTCCAGAATCTCAGTGACTTCCTTCCCGAGGAAGACCAAAGCTTCGCCAAGTGCATCATCGCGGTCGACGAGGGGCATCCGACCTTTGCTTCTGAAACGCGTGTTCGCGCCAAGTCGGGAGAGCTGATTCCGATTATGGTGGCACTGAGCTTTCCGGCCTGCTCGGGTCTCGACAGGATCACCGGCAGCATCATGGACATCCGCGAGAAGTTACGTCTCGAGGCGGCGCTGGATCGGACGCGACAGGAACTTGATGAGGCTCTGAGAGCCGCCAGCTTGACGGAGCTGACCGCCTCGATCGCACATGAGGTCGGCCAGCCCTTGTCGGCGCTGACCGGTTACGCTCATGCGTGCCGGCGGTATATAAATCGCGAGCCTCCCGACTTGGTGGCATCGCGGGAGCTCATCGAGGACATCATGACAGCCGCTTCGCGGGCAAGCGAGGTCGTGCGGCATGTCCGTCGAATGCTGGACAAATCCGAACCGGAACTGATGGAGATCCATCTCGACCCAATCGTGGCCGAAGCCGTCCACCTCACTTCGCGGGAGGCGGCCGATACTGGCATCACGCTAATCTCGGATCTCAACGCACAGGGTGCTTCGATCCGAGGCGATCGGGTGCTGTTGCAACAGGTCGTCATCAACCTTCTTCGCAATGCGATCCAAGCGACGGTTTCCGCCGGACGAGCCAAACCCTGCATAGCCATTTCTACAATGGTGCTCGATGACGGCATTGCCCTCGAGGTGAAGGATGATGGCCGAGGTTTTTCGGAAGAGGCGCACGAAAAAGCCTTCACGGCCTTTTTCACCACCAAGTCGCACGGGATGGGCCTTGGCTTGTCGATCAGCAGGTCGGCCATCGAAATGCACCGGGGAGAGATCTGGATTTCCGGCAACGGCGCCGATGGCGCCACGATCAGGGTCGAGCTGCCTCGCGCCTGACCATATATGGCGCAGAACTCTCCAAAGCAGGCGCCTAATCGACAATCCCGCAGGGACTCGAACCCTTATCCGGACCAGACCGGCAGCTGGCCGGCAACGACCGCGCGAGGACCGTCATGACCGCAGACCCGAAGCTTCTCCTGCCCGGAGATTGTGCACTTCTCCTGGTCGACCAGCAGGCCGGCCTCGCATTCGGCGTCGGCTCGATCGATCGTCAAACGCTCCTCAACAATAGCGTCGCCCTCGCCAAGACCGCCAAGACCTTTGGCGTACCCGTCATTGCCTCGACGTCCGCGACAAAGGTTTATAGCGGTCCTCTTATGCCTGCCATCCAGGCCGTCCTGCCCGACGTGCAACCGATCGACCGGCGCAGCATGAATGTCTGGGAGGACGAGACGGTACGCGAGGCGATCCTCGCAACCGGGCGTCGTCGTCTGCTCGTCTCCGGCCTCCTCACCGAAGCCTGTGTCACCTTCGCCGTGCTCTCAGCATTGGCCGAAGGATTGGAGGTATTCGTCGTCGCGGACACGTGCGGTGGTCTTACTGTCGAAGGACATCAGCTGGCCCTGCGGCGCATGGAGGCTGCGGGTGCCATCCCGACGTCCTGGATCCAGGTCCTGCTGGAACTGCAACGCGATTGGACACGGCGGGCTACCTATGATGAGGCCCGCGCCATCGTCGAAGCCCATGGTGGCGGATATGGGATCGGGCTCGCCTACGCGCGCGACATGATCCACCCATCCTGAACCCTCGCGATAAAGGCAGCGAGGCTCGAGGCGTTCACCGCTGGCGTGGGATCATCATTACGATCATGCTCCTGAACCTCAGGGTTCCGGACGGATTTGGCTTTTCGGCGCTCAGGGAAAGTGCTCCGCTGCTGATCGCCTATATCCTCAGCTATGTGAATGTCGGGCTCTACTGGAACAATCATCGCCATTTCTTCCAGGCGCCCAGCCGGATCGCACGCCGCGCTTGCCTTCCAAGGCCGGCCGCCGACAAGACGGCGATGCGGTGTGCGGGAACGGAAAAGGGGCGGCCGTCGGGCCGCCCCTCCTTCATTTCGGAATAGGCCTGCCGGGTCAGCTCGTCAGGCCCGTCCGATCATTCGGCAGCCTCGACAATGTCGAGGCCTAGCGCCTGTGCGATGCCGGCCCCATAGGCAGGGTCAGCTCTGGTGCAATTGGCAACATGGCGCTCCTGCACTTCGCGGCTCGCTCCACCGATCTGAGCCGCCGTATTCTGAAACAGAAGCTCGCGCTGTTTCTCCGTCATCATCCGGAACAGCTTGCCCGGCTGTTCCCAATGGTCGTCGTCAACACGATGGTCCCAATGCCGTGCGTCGCCTTTCAGAGCCAGGGGCGGCTCGGAAGACATGGGGTCATCCGCCCATTCACCGTGCCGGTTGGGATAATAGGGCGTCGTGCCGCCCAGATTGCCATCCACCCGCATCGCGCCGTCGCGATGATAGCTGTGGAAAGGGCAGCGAGGAGCATTTACCGGGATCTGGTTGAAGTTGACACCCAGCCTGTAGCGCTGGGCATCTCCATAGGAAAACAGGCGCGCCTGAAGCATCTTGTCTGGCGAGAATCCGATGCCCGGCACGATGTTGGCGGGGGAGAAGGCGGCCTGCTCAACCTCCGCGAAATAATTGTCCGGATTGCGGTTGAGCTCGAACTCTCCAACTTCGATCAACGGATAGTCGGCCTTGGGCCAGACTTTCGTCAGATCGAAAGGGTTATGCCGATGGCTTCGTGCCTGATCTTCGGTCATGACCTGGATAAAGAGGGTCCACTTCGGATAGTCGCCGCGTTCGATCGCCTCATACAGATCGCGGCCATGCGTCTCCCGATCTCGACCGATCGATGCTTCCGCCTCCGCATCGGTGAGGTTCTCGATGCCCTGCTGGCAGCGGAAATGGAACTTCACCCAGACGCGCTCATTGGCCGCGTTGATCATGGAGAAGGTGTGGCTGCCGAAGCCGTGCATGTGGCGGTAGGTCTTCGGGATACCGCGTTCGGACATGACGATCGTGACCTGGTGCAGGGCTTCCGGCAGCAAGGTCCAGAAGTCCCAATTATTGTCCGGTGAGCGCAGCCCAGTACGAGGATCCCGCTTGATCGCGTGGTTCAGGTCTGGAAAGCGGAGTGGATCCCGGAAGAAGAACACAGGCGTGTTGTTCCCGACAATATCCCAGTTGCCCTCATCCGTGTAGAATTTGACCGCGAATCCGCGAATATCGCGCTCGGCATCCGCCGCGCCACGTTCGCCTGCGACGGTCGAAAAGCGGATGAAGATATCGGTCTTCTTGCCGATCTGGCTGAAGACGGACGCTTTCGTGTAGGCGGTTATATCGTGCGTGACCGTAAAGGTCCCGTAAGCACCGGATCCCTTGGCATGCATGCGCCGCTCGGGGATCACTTCACGATCGAAGTGGGCGAGTTTCTCGATCAACCAGATGTCCTGGAGCAAGGCCGGTCCGCGCGGACCGGCGGTGAGGATGTTGAGGTTGTCGGAGACGGGCGCACCCGTGCGATGGGTCAGCTTTTTCGTCATGGCAATGCTCCTGGATGGTGGGCGAGGGATGGTTGGTACGGTCGACCGGGCCGGGGCACGACGTCGCGGTGGGCAACGGAGGGACGGTCTGATACCTGACGGCATGTGCCTGGATGTGCGCGGATGGACCGATGCCGGCTCCTGCCGAGCTCCCCACCGACGGACCGACAATGTGGTTTTCTGTTCAACTCTGCGCAAAAAACGCCAAGACTTTTCGGACCAATTGCGGGCAATTGTGAGCAGTATCCGCCAATCGCATGGGGCGCTTTCTTGAAACCGATCATCTCCTCCAACCCTGGCAAGACCGGAG
Source organism: Sphingomonas oleivorans (assembly GCF_003050615.1). Classification (GTDB taxonomy): domain Bacteria; phylum Pseudomonadota; class Alphaproteobacteria; order Sphingomonadales; family Sphingomonadaceae; genus Sphingomonas_H; species Sphingomonas_H oleivorans. Next base: position 207,692 of record NZ_NWBU01000018.1, read on the forward strand.
ACCCAGATGGCGCCACGGCCTCGGGACCAAGCTCGCGCGCGAGCTGCAGGATCCCGAGCGGATGGGATTGGACGAAACCCATTCGCGGCATCCCGCATCGACCGGAATTCAGGCCGCCTGCCGCCACTTACGCCGCCAGTTGAGAGGGGTATCGCCGACATGCTGACGGAACAGTCGCGTCAGATGGGCCTGGTCGGTCAGCCCACAGGCGCAAGCGATCTGACTCAACGTCTCGCTGGTCGTGAGCATCAGCATTTTCGCACGCTCCAGACGGCGTCGAACGATGTGGGTGTGAGGGGTCTCGCCGATGCTTGTCTTGAACGCGCGGCAGAAGTGGCCACTGCTCAGGCGGGCGATCTCCGCCAGTGTTTCGACATGGATCGTATCCGACAGATTGGCCTCGATATGTGCCGCGACCAGGCGAATCTGCCAGGTCGCAAGTCCTCCCCGAACGGGCCCGTCCACGGAAACGGGGCGGAGGCGGATGCTGGCCCGGCTTCCTTCGGGATCGCAGCCCTCGATCAACAGCGCGATCTGGCGAAGGCAGGCACGTGCCAGCGCCGGATCGCCTTCGATCGCCTCGTCGGCGTCAGCGACCAGTTTTGCCGCGAGGGGGAGGGGAAACACCGCATGCGCGGGGGGGACCTCCTGAGTTCTCTGGCAGACGGGCGTGACCTTCATCGGATTGTCCTCCGCTCGATTTCTCTGGCGAAAAAACTAAGGTCACGAGGCCGGCTGGGACTACCGAACACTGGTTCGCTTGTCCCATCGAAAAAGGTGTCCGGCCCCATACCCAGGTATGGGGTCGCGCGGCCGGGGCGGCTCCTCTCGCTGCAGGGCGCCTGGCGATGACCGCCGCATCCTCACGCCTGATCCGCTGGAGCGCGGCGATCGCGATCGCCATGACGGCCTTCTTGGTCGATACATTCTCCCACTTCATGAGTGCGATCGCGTTCCTCTATGGGCCAGCCTTGCTGTGTGTCGCAGAGCCGTCCAGGCCACGACAAGTCCGTGCGATCGCGGGAGTCTGTGCTGGGCTCATCCTGTTGAGCTTTGCACTGACGCACGGCGTGCACGCCGACGCGCCCGCCATCGTCCGGCTGCTGCTTTGTCTGCTCGCGCTGGCCTTGAGCGTGGGACTCATCGAGCGGATCGGCCGCGCGCGATCGGATGTCGCGGCACAAGCGCGTCTTCTTGAGGTGACGAGCGATGCGCTCTTCGCCTTGGGAGCCGATGGGCGTGTCACCTACTGGAACCGCGCTGCGAGCGAGCTCTATGGCTGGAGTGCGCCCGAAATGATGGCAGTGGATCCCCACCAGCAGCTTCATACACGCTTTCCCACGACGATGGCTGACGCTTTGGAGGAATTGCGGCGATCTGGACGCTGGGAAGGGGAACTGGTCCAGACCTGCCGTGACGGCAGCAGCGTGACTGTCGTGGCTCGCTGGAATCTCGAACGCAGTCCGGCAGGCGAGATCAGTCGGATCGTGGAAACCCACACGGACGTCACGAAACGACGGATGACCGAAGAGGCGCTCGACAATGCGCGACGTGAAATCGAGCAAGCAATGCGCGCCGCGACCGTCGGCGAGCTGACAGCCTCGATCGCACATGAGGTCAATCAGCCCCTGCAGGCTATCAAAACCTATGCCGGCGCGCTGTCACGATGGTTGCAGCACGAACCGCCCGAGGTAGAGGAAATTAAGCTCGCGCTGGCGGATATCGTCGCCGCCGTGAATCATGCGCAGGATGTGACTCGGTCGATTAGGAATATGATCCGCCGGGACATCACCCCGGTCTCCAGTTTCGCTATCGACCAGCTGATCACGGACGCCGTGGCGCTTCTCCGTCGAGAACGGCCCACCCATGATATCATGATCGACCTGTCACTGCAGGCGGGGGACGCGCAGATCAGCGCAGACCGCGTCCTCATGCAGCAGGCGATCATCAATCTGCTGGTCAATTCGATTCAAGCCATGACGGGCATGGCGAATGGGCCAAGGTTGGTGACGGTTCGGAGCCTTTGCCGGGAGGGCATGGTCGAACTGGAGGTTGAAGATACTGGTCCCGGATTTCCGGCCGATATCCGTGATAGGGCGTTGGATCCTTTTGTGACGACCAAGCCGACGGGGATGGGCTTGGGCCTCGCCATCGTACGGTCGGCCGTCGAAACTCATGGCGGCGAGATCAGGCTGGAGGATAGAGCCGAGAGGAGCGGTGCGATCGTTCATATTGCGATGCCGACGGCAAGGAGGGAGACGGAAGCGACAATTCTCGTCAGCTAAGCGGCCCCATGATTTCCTCAAGACAGACCAGAAGATCATCGACCGACCATGGCTTCTCAAGGAAGTATCGGGCGCCGCCGGCCAGGGCTCGATCCTTCAGGCGGTCGGTCGGATAAGCCGTGATCAGGATCAGAGGCGTAGAGATCCGGCGGCGATTGAGCTCGTCCTGAAGGTCAAGGCCCGACATGCCGCCCATCTGGACGTCGGAGATGATGCAGGCGAATTCCTTCGCGTCGGCCGCAAGAAATGCCTCGGCGGATTCGAACGTCGATGCGGCAATGCCAAACGAACGCATCAGGCTGGCAGCAGACGAGCGTATAAGACGGTCATCGTCCACGATCGCGATGGATTTCGCAGTTGTCACAGTGCCCCCACGTCGCAGTGGCTCGTTATCGGCTCTTCGGGTACCAGCACGTCGGCACCATGGCTCATCAGGGCATGTGAACTTATCATGCGCCTGCCCGCTCCAATGCTTCCACCATCCGGACGAGTTGAGCGATCGTGCGTGCGCGCATCTTCTTCATGAGACTCGCGCGGTGAAGTTTCACCGTGACCTCGCTCAGTCCCAGTTCGCCCGCCGCTTGCTTGTTGAGCAGGCCCGATGCGACGAGCGTCATGACCTCGCGCTCACGAGGGGTGAGCGTCGCCAGCCGCGCCCGGATATCGGCCAGGGAAGCCTTTGCCTGGCGGCTCTCGCGATCCCTGGCGAGTGCGACATTCACCGCATCGAGGATATCCTGATCCCGGAATGGCTTCGCCAGAAAGTCGATGGCACCCGCCTTCATGGCACGCACGGTCATGGGGATATCGCCATGACCCGTGATGAAGATAAGAGGTCGGTCATCCCCTCGCTTGCGGAGTCGCGTCTGGAACTCCAGTCCGCTCATACGGGGCAGTCGCACATCCATGACGATACAGCCGACATCCTCGGGAAGATCGGCATCGAGAAGTTCCTGGGCCGAGGAAAAGAGAGCCGTCCGAAGGCCGATCGAGCGTAACAGGCTGCCTATCGAGCGGCGCACGATCTCGTCATCGTCCACGATGACGACGAGCGGAGGCATTTCGTCGGCGATTTCATCTACAGGCAAAAGCCTCTCTTCCATCATTCCTCCCGTTTGACGTCCGTCCACCGGATACACCGCTATAGCTTCGGAAACCGGCGTTCCGGGCCCCTCGATCGATCGGCTCACTCTCTCGGCCGCATTTGGCCTCATCTTCTTTTAACCTTTGTTGGCGAACGCGCCGTCGCAATAACCAGCTGTAGGACATGCTACCCCGGTGTCAAAGCGCCGAGGAGACCCAGGGATCCGGCAAGGCGCTTTCCCGCAGAATCCGCTCCAAAGCCTTCGCTCCATACAAGCCGGGGCAACCCGACATTGAATAGAGAGGAGCGCTCGGGCGGCCCGTGACCGTCCCCTTGTGCGCGTCTAACGAAGGAGCTCCAGATGCCTTATGTTACCGCCAGCGATGGCACCGAAATCTATTACAAGGACTGGGGCAAAGGCCCGGCGGTCTTCTTCAGCCATGGCTGGCCATTGAGCGCGGACATGTGGGAATATCAGATGATGTTCCTGGCCACGAACGGCTTTCGTGTGATCGCGCATGATCGCCGCGGTTTCGGTCGCTCTGGCCAGCCATGGGATGGCTACGACTATGATACGTTCGCCGACGATATCGCGGCGATCCTCGATACGCTCGATGTGACCGATGTCACCCTTGTCGGCTTCTCCATGGGCGGCGGCGACGTGGCGCGATATATTGCGAAGCACGGCACGGCGCGCGTGAAGAAAGCGGTGCTGACGGCCGCCGTGACACCCTATTTCATCAAGTCGGACGACCATCAAAATGGCGTCGACAAGTCGGTGTTCGACTGGATTCGCGAAGGTCTGTTGAAGGATCGCGCCGCCTTCATCGACAATTTTGGTGAATTATTCTATGGCACCAACCACAATCCCGACGCGGCCTCGAAGAGCGTCTTAGCGCAGACCCTGCAAATTGCCTTGGCTGGATCGATCAAGGCGACCTTTGACTGCGTGGGCGCCTTTTCCGAGACCGATTTCCGTCCCGATATGAAGGCCTTCACCATTCCCACGCTCGTCGTGCATGGCGACGACGATCAGGTGGTGCCACTGGAGGCAACCGGCCGGCTCGCTCATGAGCTCATTCCTGGATCCGAACTCAAGGTCTATCCAGGGGCGCCGCATGCGCTGGTCTTTACCCACAAGGATCAGTTCAACGCGGACCTTCTCGCTTTCCTGAAAGCCTGATCCAAAGGCCGCGGGCTGGATATCCTGCCGGTCCGCGGCTTCGTCGGCTGAGACAGCGCCTTTCCGGACGGTCCGAGGCATGGCTCGGCGCGGGACTTGAGCATCGGCGAGGGATAGCCCTGGCCGGCAGGCATTTCGCAATCACCGACAGTATCGCGCGACGGCCTCTTGCAGCGAATGCCCTTCCGCCTGCCGCGTGGCCGCGCGATAGGCTGACGCACGGATGCCCCGGGTGGTCGCGACCGTGGCGTCCTCGCATCCCCGAGCGCTCGGGGATGCGACCCGCATCGAGGGGAAGTGGGAACAGCCTTCGGCCATCGTCTCCGCCTCAGCTTCCGGAGTGGACCTCGGCGACATAGCCGCCGGGGAAGCTCACCATGGCGCTCTTGCGCCCCGCGCTCTCGAAGGGGGGCACAAGGATCTCGACGCCGGCGGCCTTGGCCTTGGCAAGAGTGGCATCCAGATCCGGCACCTCATAGCCCGTCATCTCCCGGCCATAGGGCCAGGGAAGATGGCCGTCGGTGACAAGGAGCGTCAGCTTGCCGAAGGTCGATTCCAGACGGATCCGACGAAAATGATGGCCCGGCCGCCCGATTTCGATTCCGGGCGCATTGCGCTCATCGGACAGAAGTCGCGCGTGGGCGAATGTCGAAAAGTGTCGGACAAACTCGTCGGCCTTGTCTGCGGACATATAGACCCGATTCTCCGGCACGGTCGCGAGGAGCGCATAGCTGGGCTTGGTGTTGTGCCAGTAGAGCTGCATGATCACGCCGCCCGGCCATTGGATCACCGCATCCCGCCCGATCGGGTCGGGGAAGGTCGATACGATCACGTCCGCGCCCGCTGCGCGCGCCTGCCGGATTGCCTCATCCATGTCGGTGACGAGCCAGCCCGTCCGTTCCGCGCCGAACGGCCAGGGGATCGGAGTCCTGAAGCCGAAGAGGGAAACCGTGCCCACCGGGGTCTGCACGAGCTGGGTGGACGTGCTGCTCGGCGTCGGGGTTACCGTGGCGATGCCCTGCTTGGTCGATGCACCACCAAAGGTCGCGGTGAAGGCCGCGACGAAAGCGTCGACGTCGCTCGGCGCCACATAGACATGGGTGGTGTCATATTGAGGGCCGACCGCGACGCTCGGGGCCTCGCGCGCCAGGAGCGGGAGCGGAGCAGCCGCGCCAAGCAGGGCTGCGATGGCCAAAGCGAATTTCGTTCCGGTCACTCGATATGATGTCATGCTCACGCCTTTCTGATGTCGCGGGCATGAAGAACTCAGACCGCTCGATTGTCTTGTCGTTTCCTCCGAAGCTTTGGATGGAAGGAATGAGCGGACGAGACACATGGCGGCCCGTCATACGCTCCATGGATCATGGAAGGCCCGGTGCGGCTTCTTCCAGGCTGCCCCAACTGGCAACGAAGGGCGCGCGAGATTTGCCAAAGCTGCGTCCATTCCGCCAAGATCGACGTCGCCGGGAAAATTAGAAGATTGCGCTCAAGCTGGAGGCGCGCGCCGCATGAGCGGTCAAAAAATCCCATTCCCCGGCCGGCGGGCCCGCATGAGCGCCAGGCTGTTTCGTGGCTATCATCCACACACAGCACGCTATGGCGCGGTCCTGATCCTCGCCATGGCCTTGTTCGCGCTCGCGCTCAGTTGGCGGCCCGCAATCGCTCCCATTCCGGTACCGTCCCCCTCGTCCTTTCCCGCCGAGCAGGTCGCACGTGGCGCCGTGCTCGCGAAGCTCGGCGACTGTGCTGTCTGCCACACCGCCGAAGGGGGGCGTCCGCTCGCCGGCGCAAGGGCACTCGCGACACCATTTGGCACTCTCTATTCGGACAATCTGACACCGGATCCGGACACGGGCATCGGCCATTGGTCGGCAGCGGCGTTCCGCCGGGCGATGAAAGACGGCATCAGCCGCAGCGGGGCCCATCTCTATCCCGCGCTCCCTTACGAGCATTTCACCCATGTCACCGATGCCGATCTGGATGCGATCTACGCATTCCTGATGACGCGGCGGCCGGTCCATCAGGAAGCCCCGGCCAACAAGCTGATCCCGCCACTCGGCTTCCGCCCGCTGCTCGCCGGCTGGAAGATGTTCTTCCTGCACAAGGGTGCGGTGCCGGTCGATCCGGGCCGCTCCACTGAGTGGAATCGTGGCGCCTATCTCGTCGAGGGCCTGGGCCACTGTGGTGGCTGCCATACACCGCGCAACCTTGCCGGGGGCGAAGAAGGCGCGCGCGCCTATCATGGTGGTGTCGCCGAAGGCTGGCATGCGCCGGCCCTCGATGCCTCCAATCCGGCAGCGCGCGCCTGGACGCCTGACGCGCTCTATACTTATTTGCGGACCGGGATCTCGCCTGACCATGGCGCTGCCGCCGGCCCGATGGGACCGGTGGTCGAGAGCCTCGCATCGGTCCCCGAATCCGACGTAAGGGCGATCGCGACCTATATCGCGTCCAGGATGGCGGGACGGGATATCGGCAGTCCAGCGCCTGCGCCCCTGGACAATGAGGTCGCCGCAGCGAAGCGCTTTCCAGAAGGAGCCACCCTGTTCGCAGGCGCATGTGCTGGATGTCATGGTCCTGGCGCACCCATGATGGGGCAGGGGCGTCCGTCGCTCGGGCTTGTCAGCAATCTGCGCGACGATGATCCGACCAGCGCGATCCAGGCCATCCTTCAGGGCATCGAGCCGCCGATCGGAGGCAGAGGACCTAAGATGCCGGGATTCGCCGACAGTCTGACTGACGGGCAGGTCGCCGCTGTCATCGCTTATGCACGCGCCCGTTACACCGATCGCCCGGACTGGTCGAAGCTGGAGCAGACCGTGCGAAAGGCTCGCAAGGAAAGGGCCCAGCCATGACCATCAGGATCAATGTCAACGGGGCGGAGCATGTGGTCGATGCCGAACCCGATACGCCGCTCCTCTACGTGCTTCGCGGCGATCTGCGCCTCAATGGTGCGAAATATGGCTGTGGTCTCGGTCAGTGCGGGGCTTGCACGGTGCAGCTCGACGGCAAGGCCATCTTCTCCTGCGTGACCCCGCTGGCGGCTGTTGGAACGAGAAAAGTGCGCACCATCGAGGGGTTGGGCAGCGTCGACCGGATGAACGCGCTCCAAAGCGCCTTCGCCGCGGAACAGGCCGCGCAATGCGGCTACTGCAGCGCGGGCATGATCATGCGCGCGCAGGCACTTTTGGACGCGATTCCGCAGCCCGACGAAGCTCAGATCCGTCGCCACATGCAGACCAACCTGTGCCGGTGCGGGACGCATATGCGCATCCTGCGCGCGGTCCTGCGCGCGGCCGGTCTCCCCGTCGATGGACATTCGGCATGATCCGAACGGAGAAGTCGGCGATGGCGACGCGTCGTGAAGCGCTTGTCGGTGGTGGGCTCCTGCTGGCCTTCAGCTTCGCGTCCCGCGGCCTCGGACAACTCGTCGGCGGGGGCGAGGGCGGTGCTGCACCCAAAGCGCTGCGCCCGGACCTGCCGGGAAGCCTGAAGAACAGGCCGGAGCTCGACGCCTGGATCCGGATCGCGCCGGACGGCGCTGCGACCGTCTTCTCGGGCAAGGCCGAGCTCGGCCAGGGCATCCGCACAGCCCTGCTTCAGGTCGCGGCCGAGGAGCTCGATCTTTCTCCAGCCACGATCACGCTCATCACGGCCGACACGGCGAGAACGCCTGACGAAGGACTGACGGCAGGCAGCCATTCCATGCAGGATGGGGGCACGGCGCTCGCCAATGCAGGCGCGAATGTCCGCTTCCTGCTGATTCAGGCCGCAGCACGGCAATGGAAGCTCCCGCCCGAAAGCCTGACCACCAGCGGTGACGGGCATGTCATGGCACCCGACGGTCGCCGCCTGGGATATGGGCCGCTCGCCGCCGCCCTGTCGCTTCATATCGAAGCCGTCCCCGATGCGCCGCGCCGCGATCCGGCGCATTATCGCACATTGGGTCGCGATCTCCCGCGGGTCGACATCCCCGCGAAGCTGACGGGCGGGGCCGCCTACGTCCAGGATCTCCGGTTCCCGGGGATGCTGCACGCCCGGCTGGTGCGCGGGCCGAGTTACGGGACGCGCCTCAAGGCGCCGAACTTGGAGGCGGCCCGAGCGATGCCGGGCGTGGTTGCGGTCATCCAAAAGGGAGACTTCGCCGCCGTCGTGGCGCTGAAGGAATGGCAGGCCATCAAGGCGATGCGGGTGGCGCAGGCGTCCGACTATGTGCGAACGCTGCCACCGCTCCCCGTCACCGACGGCCCCCATCGCCTTCAGTCTCTTCCCAGTCGCGAGATCGTCGTGCTCGATACCCGTGATGACGAGCGTCCGGCGACGAGGACGATCAGGGCGTCCTACAGCCGCCCCTGGTACAGCCATGGTTCGATCGGCCCCTCTTGCGCAGTGGCGTTGGCAAGCGATGGCGAACTGACGCTCTGGTCCCACAGCCAGGGCGTATTCGACATGCATCGCGCGGTGGCCGAGCTTGTCGGGCTGCCGGCTAAAAAAGTGCGCTGCATCCACATCCCTTCGGCCGGCTGCTACGGGCAGAATGGTGCCGACGACGTGACCGCCGAAGCCGCGCTCATCGCCATGGAATTGCCGGGCCGTCCGATCAGGCTGCAATGGATGCGCGAGCAGGAGTTCGGTTGGGAGCCGTGCGGATGCGGCATGGTGACCAAAGTCGAGGCATCGATCGGGCCCGACAAGCGGATCGCACATTGGACGTACGAAGTCTGGAGCAACTCGCACAATAATCGTCCGGTGATGGCCGGCGGCTACGCCGTCGCCCAGCAGGTCGTGCCGCCTCTGCTTATGCAGGAGCCCAAGCCCATTCCCATGCCCGAGGGGGACGGCGATCGAAATGCCAATCCTCTTTACGTCTTTCCCAACATGGACGTGCGATATCATTTCGTTCCCGAGATGCCGCTCCGGGTGTCCGCGCTGCGATCCTTGGGCGCTCACCTCAACATCTTCAGCCTGGAGAGCATGCTGGACGAGCTGGCTCTTACGGGCGGCGTGGATCCTCTCGCCTTCCGGCTGGCCCATATGCAGGATGAGCGCGCCCGCGCCGTCATGATCGAGGCGACCCGCCGGTTCGACTGGGCTCATCGCCCACGCGGAGATGGGCGTCGCGGATGCGGCATGGCCTTCGCCCGCTACAAGAATATCGGCGCCTATTGCGCGCTCGCCATGGAAATCGAGGTCGAGCGGGAAACGGGCGCCATCATGGTTCATCGCGTGCAGGCGGCGGTCGATGCCGGGCAGCCGGCCAGCCCGGACGGAATCCGCAACCAGGTCGAGGGCGGCATCATCCAGTCGCTGAGCTGGGCGATCAAGGAAGCCGTCAGCTATGACGACAGCAAGCGGACGAGCTTCGACTGGGGCAGCTATCCGATCCTGCGCTTCCTCGACATGCCGGGATCGATCGACGTCCATGTCATGGACCGCCCCGGGCAACCCTTTCTGGGGGCGGGCGAAACCGCCCAGGGCCCGACCTCCGCTGCGCTCGCCAACGCGATCGCCGACGCGACGGGGGCTCGTCTGCGCGACATGCCTCTCACGCCGGAAAAGGTGAAGGCCGCGATCGGCCTGGCGGGCTGACGATGCCTTGGCTGTACTCATCCGCCACGCAGGCACGCCTCGAGCGCGGCGACGAAGAGCCGCACCTTGGGCGGAACGAGGCGAGCCGTCGGATAGACCGCCCAGACCGCCAGAGGTTCGGGATGCGCATCCGCCAGCGTGATCGGCAACAGCCGGCCGGCCGCGAGTTCTTCCTTCACATCCCAGGCGGAGAGATTGGCGATCCCGAGGCCGCCCAGACAGGCCTGATGCAGGGCTTCGACCGAGCTTGCCGTGAAGCGGCCCGCGACCTTCTGCCGGACCGTCCTGGCACCGTTGAGGAAGGTCCAATGCGAAACCCCGGTGGTCGCAAGGCACTGGTGTCGCGCAAGCTCGGCCAGCGTCGTCGGCGCGCCATGGTCGGCGATATAGGCCGGCGCAGCGTAGAGCGCCCGCGGATTGTCCGCGAGGCGCCGCGCCACCAGCGCATTCTCTCTCAGCGTCGCGATGCGGACGGCGACGTCGATGCCCTGGGCCACGATGTCCACGATGCTGTCGGTCAGCAGCAGGTCGACCTGGACATCCGGGTTCGCGCGCATGAAGTCCGGGATCATCGGTGTCACCACCTTGCGCCCGAACGGGACCGACGCCGTGACACGCAGCAAACCGGATGCTCCGGCTGCCGATGGCCTCACCGCCGCACGTGCGTTCGCCTCATCCTCGAGCATCGCCTGGGCATAAGGGAGAAAAGCCTCTCCCTCGGGCGTGAGCGCGAGAGCGCGCGTCGTCCGGTGCACCAGACGGGTACCGAGCTGTTCTTCAAGTGCAGCCAGGCGGCGCGATGCCGCCATCGGCGCGATTCCGAGCCGACGGGCTGCCGCCGCCAGGCTTCCGGCATGGATCGCTTCGACCAAGATCGCGATGTCAGAAAGGTCCATTATATCTATATCCGATATGCCGACTTATCGTTTCCAATGACTACAGCGGATTTCGTTAGGCTTCTACATGGTCGTGGCAACCACAGCACGGACATTTGATGATGCTCGACGCCGCTCCCTCCGATCCTCTTTTCGTCCCGCTTCGCCTTGGCGCGCTCACTCTCGGCCACCGGGTCGTCATGGCGCCTCTCACGCGCATGCGATCCCGCCAGCCTGGAGACGTTCCGCAGGCGATGAACGAGGAATATTATCGTCAGCGGGCAAGCGATGGTGGCCTCATCATCACCGAGGCGACCGACATCATCGAGCAGGCGCGGGGATATCCTGGCGTGCCAGGCATCTACACCGACGAGCAGATCGCCGGTTGGCGCCGCATCACCGATGCGGTCCACGCCAAACATGGTTCCATCATACTTCAGATCTGGCACACAGGGCGGATCTCGCATCCGACCATGCAGCCGGGCGGTGCGACGCCCGTCGCGCCGTCGGCGGTCCTCCCGACGGGGCTTCGTCACATCGATGCCTCGGGCCAGCCCGCCGACCTCGTGGTTCCCCATGCCCTGAGCGAGGACGAGATCGGCTCGATCGTCCGATCCTTCGCCGTCGCCGTCCGCAATGCCCGTGCCGCGGGCTTCGACGGCGTCGAGATTCACGCGGCGAACGGCTATCTGATCGACCAGTTTCTCCAGGATTCGAGCAATTTGCGGGCGGACCGCTACGGCGGCTCGATTGCCAATCGCGCGCGCTTCCTGCTGGATGTCGTGGATGCGGCCATTTCCGCCTGGTCGTCGGACCGTATCGGTGTGCGCCTGTCGCCATGGGGCCGGTTCAACGGGATGGCCGACAGCGATCCGGCGGCGCTCTACCAGCATGTGGGGGCCGCGCTGTCGGAGCGACGACTGGCCTATCTCCACGTCGTCGAGCCGCGCGCCGACCAGCAGAGCGATATCAATGCGATCGACGCCGATGCGCCCGACGCTGGCGCCTTGCTGAAGCAAGCCTTTGCCGGTCCGGTGATATCCGCCGGTGGCTATGTCGGCGGCACTGCCCGCGCGGCGCTCTCCAGGGGCCAAGCGGATGCGATTGCCTTCGGCCGCCTGTTTATCGCCAACCCGGATCTTCCGCGTCGCCTCGCCATCGGCGCGGAGATGAACCGCTATCACCGCCCGAGTTTCTACGGCGGCGATGAGCGGGGTTATGTCGACTATCCCTTCCTCGAAATGGCGGCCGAGCCCGCCGGGAGCCTATCATGAGCATGATCGCGCAAGCGAAGACCGGCGCAGCCGTTGCGCCGGCGCTAGGGTCAGGTCTCACCTTTTCGATGGCAGTCGCCGCGGGGCTCGCGGTCGCCAACATCTATTACAACCAGCCGATGCTGGGCGTGATGGAGCGGGATCTGCCCGGTGGGATCACCGGTCTCGTTCCGACCGCGACCCAGCTCGGCTATGCGGCCGGCCTGTTTCTGCTGGTCCCGCTCGGTGATCTCGTCGAACGCAAGCGGCTGATCGTTGCGCAATTCGTGTTGCTCGCCGCGGCCTTGGTCGCGGCAGCCATCGCCCCGAACGCAGGGTTCGTCATCCTGGCCTCGCTGCTGGTCGGTATCTCCTCGACCGTGGCGCAGCAGATCGTGCCATTCGCCGCGCATCTGTCAGCACCCGAACGGCGCGGTGCCACGGTCGGAGTGGTGATGTCGGGCTTGCTCTGCGGCATCCTGCTCAGCCGGACGCTTGCGGGCTTCGTCGCCTCCCATGCCGGTTGGAGGGAGATGTTCTGGCTCGGCGTGCCGTTGGCCCTCGCCGCGGGCGGTCTGATGGCCTTCCGGCTGCCGCGCAGCCTTCCCGATACCGACCATAGCTATGCGAGCCTGATGGGATCCCTGGTCCATCTGTGGCGCGAATTTGGTGCGCTTCGCCTCGCGGCCGTAACCCAGGCGCTTCTCTTCGCGGCCTTTACCGCCTTCTGGACGATCCTTGCCTTGCACCTACAGGAGCCGCGCTTCGGGTTAGGCGCTGAGGTGGCCGGCCTCTTCGGCATTGTCGGCGCCGTCGGCATCCTCGCGGCTCCGATCGCGGGACGGATCGCCGACAAAAGGGGACCCCACAAGGTCGTCGCGCTCGGAGCCGTGCTGACGCTCCTGTCCTGGGCGCTGTTCGGCTTGTGGACATCGGTCGCGGGCCTCGTCGTCGGTGTCATCCTGCTCGATTTCGCGGTGCAGAGCGCACTCGTCTCGAACCAGCATGTGATCTACGCGCTGCGACCCGAAGCACGCGCCCGCCTCAACACGATCTTCATGGGGGCGATGTTCCTGGGTGGGGCCGCAGGCTCGGCCGCTGCGACCGCAGCGTGGAAGGCAGGCGGCTGGAGCGGTCTCTCGGTCCTCGGTGCGGGGCTCGCGGCCGTGGCGACCATTTTCCAGCTCGCCAGCCTCGCCCGGAAGCGTTGAGCCATGCGCGTCGCCATCGTCGGCGGCTCCTTGGGCGGCCTTTTCGCGGCCGCCCTTCTGCGCCGTCGGGGACATGAGGTCCAGGTCTTCGAGCGATCGCGCTCGGGGCTCGAGGGCCGGGGAGCAGGCCTTGTCGGCCAAAGGGAGATCTTCGCCATCCTTCGTGCGATCGGGTGCGAGCATGTCGCCCATGTCGGTGTCGTCGCGCGCGAGCGGATCATCCTCGACCGTTCCGGTGCCGTCATCGAGCGTCACTCGACACCCCAGATGCAGATCTCCTGGGATCATCTCTACCGGAGCTTCCGCGAGCAGCTCGGGGAGGGCGAGTATCGGGCCGGTCGTGCGGTGCTGGCGGTTGGCCAGGACGCGGACCGCGCATGGCTGAGACTGGACGACGATGGGATCGACGATGCCGACCTTGTTATTGGAGCCGATGGCGTGGGCTCGGTCGTCCGTCCGGCCGTGACCGGGCAGGCGGATGAGGCGCGCTTCGCGGGCTATGTGGCCTGGCGCGGTCTTCTCCCCGAGGCGCATCTTCCGCCCCATGCCGCCGAGCTGCTGCTGGATCGCTTCGCCTTCTATTACATGCCGCGATCCCATGTGCTCGGCTATGTCGTGGCCGGGCCGCACGGCGAGATGGAGCCGGGGCAACGTCGCTACAACTGGGTCTGGTATCGCCCGACCGACGATCTTCCGTCGGTTTTGACCGATCGTCATGACAAGCCTCAGCGTTTCTCCCTCGCACCCGGCATGGTGCCCGACGCGGCGCGCGACGCGATGCTGGCGGCCGCGCGCGACTTTCTTCCCGACGTTTTCGCGGATGCGATCGCCGCTGCAGCGACGCCCTTCATCCAGGCCATTTTCGACTATGAGGCACCGCGGATGGCCAATGGGCGGATCGCTCTGCTCGGGGATGCGGCCTTCGTCGTGCGCCCTCATACCGCGATGGGCGTCGCCAAGGCCGCCGGTGACAGTCTTGCCCTGGTCGAAGCCTTGGGAAAGCTCCCGTTGGAATCCGCCCTGCCGCATTATGAAGGCGCGCGCATGCCCCTCAACCGGGCGGTTGCGGCCTATGGACGGCGCCTGGGCGCATCGCTCTCCTTCAGCGGACGCGAGCGGGGAAGGGGTCCGGCGGCAGCGGAATGAAGTCCGTTTCCGCCGGCACGGAGGCGAAACGCTGCTCGCGCCAGTCCTCCTTCGCCTGTTCGATGCGGTCAGCACGCGAGGATACGAAATTCCGATAGATCAAATGTGCCGGGGCAGGGGCCCCGGCACACGGGTTGGTCAGGCTATGTCGACGAGGACGACCTCGCTGTCCTCGATGGCGGTCACGCGCAGCACCTCGACGTCGCTGATGCCGGCTCCGTCACGGGCATTGACGCGGATCCCCTCGATCTCGACCGCGCCGGTCGCCGGCACGAGATAGCCCCGCCGTTCCTTGCCCAGCGGATAGTCGATGGTCTCTCCGGCTCTGATCGAGGCGCCGACGACACGCGCGTCGGCGCGGATCGGCAACGCATCTCCGTCGCTCGAGAAGCCTGAGGCGAGCACCACGAACTGACCGGCACGGCCGCCCTTCGGAAAGGGCTTGGCGCCCCAGCTCGGCTTCTCGCCCGTCCGGGTCGGCAGGATCCAGATCTGGAAGATCCGGGTGGTGACGTCCTCCAGATTGAACTCGGAATGCGCGATCCCCGTGCCCGCGCTCATCACCTGGACATCACCCGCCTCGGTGCGGCCCTTGTTGCCCAGATTGTCCTTGTGGGTGATCGCCCCTTCGCGAACATAGGTGATGATCTCCATGTCACGGTGGGGATGCGCCGGGAAACCCGAATGCGGAGCGATGGTATCGTCGTTCCAGACACGCAGATTGCCCCAGCCCATGCGATCCGGATCATGGTAGCTGGCAAAGGAGAAATGATGCTTGGCGTCGAGCCAGCCATGGTTGGCACCGCCGAGGGTGTCGAATGGTCTCAGGTCGATCATGGTCACTCTCCAGGCCGCCATGTGGGCGGCCGTTGGGAGCAAGATAGGCTGTCGTTATTGCAAATAAACAGAAATGGTGGAAAGGGACCGGTGAAGGGAGTTTATCAATGACCATGCCGGATTTCGAAGCCTGGGCCATTTTTGCGAAGGTCGTCGAGACCGGCTCCTTCGCGCGCGCGGCAGACGCCCTGCACCTGTCGAAACCCACCGTCTCCAAGGCAATGGCCCGGCTGGAACAGCGGCTCGGCATCCCGCTCCTCCATCGCACGTCGCGACGTGTAGCGCTCACGGAAAGCGGTCGCAGCGTGCTCGACCGGGCCCGTCGCATCCTGGCCGACGGCGAGGCGGCCGAGCTCGAAGCTTCCGCGCAGGCTGACACACCCAGAGGCGCGATCCGGATGGCGGTGCCGATGTCCTTCGGTCTCCGGCACATCACATCGCTTCTGCCGGAATTTCTGGATCACTATCCCGAGGTCACGATCGACCTCAATTTGAGCGACGCCCATGTCGATATCGTCGGCGATGCCTTCGACATCGCCCTGCGCATCGCGGGTCTTGAGGACAGCTCGCTACGCGCGCGCAAGCTCTGCACGGTTCGCCGTCCGCTTGTGGCCGCTCCGAGCTATCTTGAAAAACATGGCCGCCCGTCGCACCCACGCGATCTGGAACGGCATTTCGGCCTGCTCTACACCAATCTCGCCACCCCCGGTGACTGGCGGTTCCAGCACCCCAGGCAGGGCGAATATATCGTGCCGGTGCGGGGAAGGCTCGGTGCCAACAATGCCGACGCGTTGACGCCGGCGCTGCTCGCGGGACAGGGGCTTGCCCTCCAGCCGGATTTCATGGTGTGGGAACATCTGGCGAGCGGCGCGCTCGAAGAAGTGCTGCCGGACTGGCGGATCCCTGACATCGCTCTCCATCTCGTGACGCCGCCGGGATCGTTGCGGCCCGCGCGCGTCATCCTTCTCCTCGACCATCTCGCGAAGCGTCTGTCGTCCGCGCCCTGGGCCCGGCAGTTGGAAAATTCCGGCTGATCGTCGGTCCGGCTGAAGCGGGCGGCAAGAGAATCTCCCGATTGTTTCCGAGCTGACAGCTGTACGCGGCATGATCCGATGTCATGCTTATTCGGTGGAGAATTTCGGACAGCCCCGGCCTTCATGAGCGACTTTGAGATGACGGTTCGGGCGTTCCGCAGCCAGCACCGTTCGGAATTGGTGACGCAGATCGCGCCGCAGCAGCTGACGCGCGCCCAACTGGGCCTCATCTACCTCGTCGGCAGCGCTGCTTTCCATGATCCGCCGCCACCCATGCCACCGGAAGACGCATTCTATGTCGGCGTCGATGTCGGCGTGGGCGGCGCCTATGAGGAATGGCGAGGTGGCCGCCGGCAACGCCATGTCCAATATGCTCGCGGAGATGCGCGGATTGTGGATATGTCGGATCGTCCCGAGGTGCGCGCATTGAGCAGTCATGAAAGCGTGATCATGATGATCTCGCGTGCCGCGAGCACCGCCTTGTGCGAGGAACATGGCGTTATCCCACCGGGCGGCTTCGCCTGTGGACCGAGCGAGCCCGACCCGGTGCTCGCCGCCCTCTCCTTAGCTCTCAAGCCATCGCTTCAGATGCCGGACAGCGCCAACAGGCTCTTCGTCGATCAGGTCACGCTCGCGGCGCATGTGCATATTCTTGAACGTTATGGCGGTGTCCGGTTGACACGGCTGTCCCGCGGCAGCCTCAGTCCGATCCAGCGACGCACCGTCCTCGACCTGATCGACGCGCATGTCGCAGGCGGCATCAGTCTCGACCAGATGGCCGCCGAATGTGGGCTATCACGCACCCAGTTCGTTGCCGCCTTCGCTCGGTCCATGGGGATGTCGCCCCATCGCTGGATCGTCGCGCGCAGGCTGGAGCGGAGCCGGGAAATGCTGCGATCAAATGAGCTTTCGATCGCACAGGTCGCGCTGGCCTGCGGCTTTGGCGATCAGAGCCATTTCACCCGCGCGTTTCGCCAGCGCTATGGCATCACCCCTGCCAACTGGCGGCGGACGAGCGGCTGACCGGCCTCTTATTCGATCAGACGCATTTGATCGGGATGGGGCTGTGGCTGCGAAAGCCAGCCGGACGACGAACCGATTGATCTCGGTGGCTGCGCTCGGACCCAGGACCCCCATGGACCGCGCCAGCCAGCCGGCCCCCACAAGCGCGAAGATCGGCAGGACGATGAGGAAAAGCGTCGCCATGACCGTGCTCAGCCGGCGCGCGACGTCGCAGCCGCCGGGGATCGGGATGCCAGGGAAGGACAAGCCTCCTGCCCTGTGCCGCCCGCTTGTCCTGTTCCCGCGACGCGTGCCATCCTGCCTCGGCATGGCGTGCGCCATCGCAGCTCTGCGACCTTGTCCGAAGCGTCATTGGGCCACCTTTCGCGATCATGGTTGCGGCGCGCCGTCGTGCCGGCACGTCCTTCAACAGCTTCTTCCTGGAAAAGGCGAGTGGTCTCGCCTCATGCCGCCGGAATTCAGGCAAGCAGGGCAAAATCGCCGCGGCTTTCTACAAATGCCCGAGCTTTACACCCGCGCAATATCGCGCAAGAGCCGAAGGATTCCGACAATATTGGGCTTTGACGCGCAAGCAGAAGTTCAGTCGGCTCTTTTCGAGATGACGGCAGAAGGAAAAGCTGATGATCCGCTTCGCACGCTTCGAAGATCGGCAGGGGCTAGGACTTGCCATCGATCGGGGAGAAGGATTCACCGCGCTGCATGCGAGCGATGACGCCTTTCCCGGAGATCTGCCCGCACTCATCGCTTCCGGCGTGGATCTGATCGAGGTGGCCGAGGCCTTTCGAGCCGCACCTGCCCTCGATATTGATTGCGTGCATCTCCTGCCTCCAATCCCCGATCCGGCGAAGATCATCTGTGTGGGCCTCAACTACCGGGATCACGCCGCCGAAGGGCATTTCGAGATACCGAGCTATCCTGCGATCTTCGCCCGGTTTGCAACCAGCCTCATCGGCCATGGCGCGCCCATTGTGCGCCCAGCTATCTCGGAGCAGCTGGATTTCGAGGGCGAAGTGGCTGCCATAATCGGACGAGGGGGCCGCAATATCCCGCTGAGCGAAGCGCTGCTCCATGTTGCGGGCTATTCGCTGTTCAACGATGCCAGCATCCGCGATTTCCAGTTTCGTACCTCCCAGTGGACGGCCGGCAAGAATTTCGATGCCACAGGCGCCTTCGGACCTTGGTTCGTCCCCGCATCGCAATTGCCCGAAGGCGCAAAGGGGCTGCGCCTGCAGACCCGCCTGAACGGTATCGTGGTCCAGGATGCATCGACCGACGACATGATCTTCGATGTGGCGCACCAGATCGCTCTTTTGAGCGAGGTCTTCACGCTCCAGCCAGGCGACGTGATCGTGACGGGCACGCCTGCGGGTGTCGGTTTCGCCAGGAAGCCGCCGCTCTGGATGAAGCCCGGAGACGTGTGCGAGATCGAACTGGAGGGGTTGGGTATCCTGCGAAATCCGGTCGCCCAGGAAGGATGAAGCCGCCGAATTTGCGCACGTCCCTCCAAATGGTCCACGGGATCGCCAAGGCGCGGGCGACCGGAACATCCTAGCATCCGGCTTCCATGACCCCGCCTCGGCGGACATTCCCATCCGGAGCTGCTGCATGAAACGAGCCCTTATCGCGCTTGGCCTGTCCCTCGCATATGTCGTTCCGGCGGCCCAGCTCGCAGCGTCGGCCCCCATGCAGCCCGGTCAGGCCCCCGGATTCTATCGCATGCATGTCGGCCGCTTCGAGGTCACGGCGCTGCTCGATGGCACGCACCCGTTCCCGGCCGACAAGCTCGCCGTGGGGGCGAAGCCGGGAGAGGTCGCACATCTTCTGGCCCAGCAGAATCTCCGCTCACCGGTGGAGGGCATGCTGAACGCCTTCATGGTCAATAGCGGCGACAAGCTCATCATGATCGATACGGGAGCCGGCAATCTCTATGGCAAGGAAGGCGGCGGCCTCCTCGCGGCGATGAAAGCAGCCGGCTATGACCCCTCACAGGTCGACGACGTCTATCTCACCCATCTGCACGAGGATCATGCCGGCGGCCTCATCCTGGATGGGAAGATGCTGTTCCCCAACGCCACCATCCATGTCTCCAAGGCGGAAACCGATTTCTGGCTCGATAGCGCGAACAAGCCCCAGGTCGGCGAACTGCTCTGGCCCTTTTTCGAGGCCACCCAGGAAATGCTCGCGCCCTATATCGCGGCCGGTCGCCTCAAGACCTTCGACAGCAACGCACCTCTCGCGCCGGGGCTCAAGCCTGTCCCGAGCCCGGGGCATACACCCGGTCATAGCTATTATCTTCTCCAGGACGGGACCGATAGGATGCTGTTCTGGGGCGACACGGTGCATGTGCAGCCGGTTCAGCTGCCCGATCCCGACGTCGCCATGAAATATGACTGGAACGTCCCGAAAGCGATCGCGTCGCGCCGGCGCATCTTTGAAGAGGCCGCAAGAAATGGATGGTGGGTCGCCGGCGCCCACATTTCCTTCCCGGGGATCGGGCATGTCCGGAATCTCGGTGGTGGGCATTTCGCCTGGGTCCCCGCCAACTATAGTTTGAACCGCTGACGGTGCCGTATCGGGTCCGGGCATGGTCGCTCGTCGCACTGCTGCCGTCGGGGTGTGCCGTCCCGGCAGTCGCCGCGACACCGGAGGAGGCTGCGCTTGCTGCGCTCGTCCGGCAACAAGCAGCGGAGATCGCCGATTTGAAGACAAGGCTGGCCGCAGTCGAAGCCCGACAGGCCGTCGATCATGCAGGCAGGCCGCCGCCTCCTGCCGGATCGGCTGCCACACCGGTAGAAGAGGCTCGGACAGCATCCACGATGACACCGCTCCTCGCTCGATGGGGCGAGGGCGCAGCGCCCATCCTGTCGAGCGCGGACGGCATGTTCACCTTCCACCCGCGTGGACGGATATTGCTCGATATCAGCGGCACGACGGGTTCCCGGTTCGGGCAGCGCGATTATGCGACGACCGGAGCGCGGACGCTCCGTCTGGGCGCTGACGGCATGATCGGCCGTCGCTTGAGCTATGTGTTCGAGGCGGACTTCTCCCAGGACAGCGTGAACGTCCTCAGTGCCTATGTCGGGTGGCATAGTCCGGCCACCTGTCGGATCCGCTACGAGGTCCGGATCGGTAACCTCTTTCTCGATCGCGGCGTCGATGCGGCCTCGGGCCCGGACGCCGTTCCCTTCCTCGATCGCAACACGACCGGGACGACGATCGCCCCGCGGGTCGGCTTCTACGCTTTCGGTCTCATGGGCATCGCATCCGGCCCGAACTGGCACATGTCGCTATCCACGACCGGCGATGACATAGACGGGAAGACGGCGGTTAGAGACAGCTGGGCGCAAGTGGCGCGGGCCCATTGGGACCCCGTCTTCCAGGAACGCCGCTTCCTCCATCTTGGTGGCTGGGCGTTCGCGGAGCAATTCTCGCCTGCCGTGCTCGACGCCGGCCGATCGAGCCAGATCGGCGGCCGGTTCAATTCGATGCTGAGGATACAGTCGGGCCCGATCCTCGGCGCGACGGGAAGCGATGGCGAGGGCGGCGAGATCGGCGGCGGCGTCGGATCGGCTTGGCTGATGGCAGAAGGAGGGCGGAGACATATCCATGTGCGAGACGCGCACGATGTGGCCGCGTCCGCCTGGAGTATCGCCGGCGGCTATTTCCTGACTGGGGAAGCGCCCGAATATAGTTCGCGTTACGGGACCTTCGTGCACCCCAAGGTCCGTCACACCGTCTTCGAGGGCGGCCCCGGTGCGATCGAGTTGACGGCTCGTTATGAGCGCCTCGATTACACCGGACTCGTCAGCGGGGGGAGGGGATGGGCCGCTACCCTCGGCACCAACTGGTATCTCAATCCTTTCGTTCGTCTGATGGTGAACTATATTCATTGGGACGTGACGAGCCTCGTTCCACCCTTCATCGGCACCGACAATGGCGATAGCTTGAGTGCGAGGGCTCAGCTCACTTTCTGAGGAAGGCGCTCGATGCTGGTTGGTCAGAGCGCCCGGCCGGCTCAGGCCTGATCCTTCAACATCTTGCGAATTCGTCGGACCTGATCCGGGCTGACCGGCGCTGCATGATTACCCCATGCGCCATGATCGCTCCGGTCCATCCGAAGCCGATGATCACGGCATCGACGCGCTTGGCTCGAAGGGTCATGTCCGACCGTCGATGGAGACGGGACCGAGCGGGTAGCGACGACCGGGCTGGTCCATCCAGTCCGTGAAATCGGCCCGCGCGCCGGGGAAGCTGATCATCCGCCAGGCGAGCATGCCTCGATTGCCGCCATGGATGGGGTCCGAGAAATAGCCTTCCCTGCTATTGCGCAAAGCGAGCTCGAAGAAGGCGGGCAACGTGCTGTCGGCCGGGACGAACCGTCCCCCTTCGACATCCAGGAGAAGTTGCCGCCGGTCATTCGTGCTCCATTCGGCGAAGCCGGAACTGGAACGCCTGCGGCATAGGCCGTCGATCGTTGCGATCGCCCGACGATAGAGGCCCGCCGGGGTATAGGGATGCTGATAGCCCAGTGTCGCCGGCGTATCGGGAAAGTGGGGGCCGGCCATGTACCAGAAGTCGCCGCGGCCATAGGGCCCGGCCAGTTGGCGGTCGATGAAGCCCACGATACCCGCCTCCACCGCCCCGGGGCCATCAGCGTCGGCCGGGATCAGCACGTCTACCCATGCTTCGAGGAAGGCCCATTCCTGGACCTTGAAGAAGGCGGGGGTCCGCCGGTCGCGCGGCACCCCGGATCCGCCGTCGCGATGACAGGAGGGAAGCAGCGTTGCCGCGAGCGGCGCTGCTCCGGCTGCAAGCACCTGTCGACGCGTCGCATGCTGTGCCGGCTTGTGGTCGGGCATGGTCCTGTCCTGCGAGTGACGGCGCGGCCAAAACGGCACGGGCAACGTCACGCATCAGGTTAAAGCGCTCTGCCGCCTCGACAATGCATACGAAGGGATGGGCCGACTTGTCCCAAATATGGGATGAGCGGGGGTTGGCATCCTGCACCAACTGGCGATCACAAAACTCAGCCCCGCCGCTATGGACGGACGACATTTGCCGGAGCCTGATCGACCTCTTTTCCGGAAGGCTGGCAGTTTGAGCGCGACAAGCCATTCAGCTGCGCAAGCCTGAATAGCAGCGCTCGCAATCCTGCCTATGATGTCCTTGGATGCTCCGATGGAAAGAGCATCGCGCCTGGTGTCCTGTCGCTGTGGGTCATGGTCGCGCGAATGAGTCACGTTCATCGGGATGATCAATTTGTCCAAGATCCGCACGAACGCGCCAAGCCTTTCCGAAGAGATGGCGGTCTGATCATGCTCACCAGTTCGAGGACCCGCTTGCATGATCGCGATCAATCGCCACACCGTCCACGCCAACGGAATCCGTCAGCATTATATCGATGCCGGATCCGGCGCACCCGTCATCCTTCTACATGGCTTTCCGGAGACCAATTACGCGTGGCGCCATCAGATCCCGGTACTCGGCGAGCTTTACCGGGTGATCGCCCCGGACCTGCGAGGCTATGGTGAAACCGACAAGCCCGCGTCCGGCTATGACAAGCGCAACATGGCCCGTGACCTCGCGGCATTGCTCGATGGCCTGGGCATCGACCGGATCGCGCTCGTGGGCCATGACCGGGGAGCGCGGGTCGCAACCCGGTTCGCCAAGGATTATCCCGATCGGGTCGACCGGCTGGTCGTGATGGACAATGTGCCGACGCGGATCGTCGCCCGCGAGATCAATGCCCAGATCGCCAAGGCCTATTGGTTCTTCCTCTTCCATCTCGTGCCGGATCTTCCCGAAACCCTGATCGCGGGGAAGGAAGAGCAGTGGCTGCGCCACTTCTTCTCCGACTGGACCTATGATCCGGGCAGCATCTCGGGCGAAGCGTTCGACACCTATGTGCGAGCCTATCGTGCTCCGGGAGCCGTCCGGGGCGCCATGGCGGACTATCGCGCCAATGCGGAAGATGTCGCCCAGGACAAGGAGGACGCCGATATCAAGATTGGATGCCCCGTCCTTTCTCTGTGGGGAGCCGATTTCGGAGCCGTCGGCAAGCTGTTCGACATGCCTTCCGTGTGGGCGGAGATGGCCTCGGATCTGCGCGCCGAAGCTATCCCGAACTGCGGCCATTTGCCGCATGAGGAACGCCCCGAAGCCGTCAACGCGCTCCTCCTGGAATTCCTGCAGGGATGGCAGGGCTAGGGGCAATCGACATTCATCGTAACCAGATCATGACGGCGGCGAGGTGGGCGAAGCCTGTGAAGTGGACGGTGCGCC
>NZ_NWBU01000007.1 GCF_003050615.1 Sphingomonas oleivorans
TCGAGCTTGTCCTTGCCGGCGCCGCCATCGAGAATATCGTTCCCACCGAGGCCGTTCAGCACATCGTCCCCACCGAGCGCGACGATCTCATCGGGCCCCGCCGTTCCGTTCAGCGTATTGGCATTGTTGTTGCCGAGGATGAGATCCCGGACGGGCGCGGTCGCCGCCGAGACGAGTTGTTCCGCGAAGCCCGCCTGATCGAAGAAGCTCACCACCGCCCGGATCGGCAGACCGACCTGATCCTGGGTCGGCGCGAAGGAGGGGTCGTCGCTGATCTCGATCCAGCTACCGTCCGCCGCCTGCTGCTGCCACACGACCGTGAAGGTCGATGGCAGGCCGTTCAGATCGACGACGCCATCCAGGCTGACCGTGATCGTGCGACCTTCGGTCGGCGTCATGTCGCTGAGGGTGGGCGCTCCGGTGGCGGCATAGTTGAGCAGCATCGAGACGGGGATGTCGATCGTGCCGCCAAGGCCATCCGAGAAGCGCAGCGTCTCGATATTGCGGAGCGTATCGCCGGCCACGGTCGTGTCGGTTCCGCGATCGTCCACGACGCGGAGCGAACCGTCTACGTTCAGCGAGAAGCTGTAATCGGTAATGACGCCGCTATATTTGGCGATATCCACGTCGCCCGCGACATTGCCGTCGATGATCTCGCGGACGATGACGAGCTGGCCCGGATTATAGACCCTTGCCGCCACCTTGGCCTGCAGCTCGCCCGCCATCGTGTCGTAGCTGGCGATCTCCACCGAAGGATCGTTCCTGTCGCGTACGCTGATGCGCACATTCAGCCATTTGTCGCCATCGATGACGTCATCGCCGGCCTTGCCCTCGAAAAGATCGCTGCCACCGCCGCCGAGCAAGATGTCGGAAGCATTGGCCGTGTTCATGACCACCGCGAGCGGATCGGCAGTGTCCCAGAGCTTGTGACCGAATAAGGTGCGCAGTCCGGCGATGCGATCGACATTCTTCTCGAGGAGCGCGTTCGAATAGGATTCGAGCGGCGCGTCGAGACCGGGGATCGCGGCGCCTCCGGTCGCCTCGTCCCGCGCGCCCAGCACCTGCTGGCGCCCGGTGAGGACGTCGTTGAACTTCCAGCCCGACAGGCCTTCGACAAGGTCAAAGCGGTCGCGCAGGATGAACTGCTCCTGATTGACGAAGATCGGGATGCCCAGATCCGAATTGGCCGCGACGGTATCGCCCTTGTGGATCGCCCAGTCGAACCCGGCCATGCCGTTGTTGCGCTGGATGCCCTCGCCCTGGTGCATGATATCGTCGCCGGCTTCGCCGTCATAATCGGTATCGCTGCCTTGCCCGTTGAGCACGTCATGGCCGATGATGGTGCTATTGAAGAACAGTTCCGAATTCTCGCCCGCCAGCGTGTCGAAGCGGGGACCGCCCTCGATCCAGTCGTCGCCCTCATTGCCGAGCAGGAAGTCGGCGCCATCGCCGCCGAGAATGAAGTCATCATCGGTGCCGCCGAACGCCTCCTTGCCGTCCGGTCCGGTGACGAGGAAATCCTTGCCCTCATTGCCGAAGAGGAGCGCGAGACCGCTGCCGCCATTGATGAAATCATTGCCGGTGCCGCCATGCAGGAAATCGGTTTCGCCGATATCCGTGCCCGCGTTGACGATGATGTCGTCGCCCTCTTCGCCATGGACCCGGTCGACGCCATAACCGGCCTCGAGATAGTCGTCGCCGCCATGGCCCCAGAGCGTATCGTCGCCCTCGCCGGCGATGATGGTGTCGGCCTCCTCCGTGCCGCCGATGACGCTATGCTCGCCGGTCACGATCTTGATATAGTCGTCATCACCGTCGTTATCGATGTCCTTGCGGACGACGAGCGGGCTGAGGGCCTGCAACAGCGGATCGGAATGCTGGGGATCCTCGCCAATCTGCTTCGACTTGTCCATTTCGAGGATGAAGGCCACCGACGCGAAGGAATCTCCGGGCAGCGCCGTCGAACCAGGGTCGCCAAGATCGGTGTTGCGCATGATCAGCTCGGAAAAGCTGTTATTCTCCAGCTCGTTCAGCAGGTTGAGGCCCTGGGTGCGCGAGAGATAGTAGAAGCGGTCCGCATCCTGCAGATTCTCCATCTGCATCTCGAAAACGAAGGCGAATGTCGAGCCGAGCATTCCGCCAAAGTCCATCCTCTTCTCGGCCAGACCGCCGATCCAGAAGTCGACGGTGTTGAGGCCGCTTTCCTGGTTCGCCCAGCTTCCGGTGGAGTTCAGGAAGTCGACACGGTCATCGGGCGCCTCGAAGATGCGGCTCTCGTCGATATCCGCAGTGCTCGGATCGTCATTGATCATCTGCGTCTGGCCGAGGACGAGCGCAGTCGCCGCGGCGCGCTTGCCGAGCAGCGTGGTTTCCGCAGTGATCGTCTCATGCGTGCCATAGGCCGCGATGAAGTTGATGATCGACGCCGGGTGTCTCAGATTCTGAGCGAAGTCGACCCAACTGTCATAAGGCTTGAGCTGCGTGTCGGATGTCGCCTCGAAGAACTGGGTGCGCGCCGCATTGAGCGATGGCACCCCGGTATCGCGGCCGCGTATGATGTTGATCGTAGCGAGGTCGAGCGGCAGGCCGAGCAGATTGTTGCGCAGCGCCGGCGTGACGAATTCATCGATCTCATTGCCGGTCTGCCGCGTCATGCCACGAACGATCGCGCCCGCCGCCGCATCGGGGGAGCCCATGGAAGCATATTCGAGCGGGTTGAGGAACGCCTGGATCAGGGCGATATCGTCGCTGACCGGCTGGCCGTTCACCATGTTGATGCGCGCGACATCCTCGGTCAGCATCGAATGGCCGAAGCGATAGACGACATGCGCGAACTCGGCGGTGATCGACGGATCGATATCGACCGAAGGCTCGAACACGAACACATCGATATCCGGCTGCACCTTGCGGGCGAACTCCTCGAACACGAGATGCTGATATTCCATCTCCGTGGTGAAGCGGCCGACCTGGAACAGGCGCTCGCCATCCCATATGAGCGCCTGCGTCTCCTCCACGGTGGTGGGGATTGCGCTCACATCGACGAGCAGCCATTCGTTGAGGAAGGCGAGATCGCCCGATCCGAGCGCGAGCTGTTTCGCCTGCTCGACGATGCGATTATGTTCCGAGTGGAACACATGGTGGACCGCGGTGAGGCCGATATTCTCGTTACCGCGCCCGTCGCCGGTGACATAGTGCGCGTCGAGCAGCTCGTCGTCATAAGCCGTGTTCCTGCCACGGCTGTCGACCGGGAGGGAATTGCCGGCGTCCAGGTCCTCATCCTCGAGGAGAGCCCCGTCCCTGATGAGTGGCACCGCGTTATGGGCGATGTCGTCGATGAAGGCATGGGCGGTACGGATGGCGCCCGCCGTGCTCACGGGCGCGGCCGGATCGCCTTCAAGCAGCACGTCGTCAAGCGTGCCTAGCTCGCCATCGGCGCCAAGACCGACGACGAGCTGGGGATAGCCATTCGCGCCGGGGATGAAATTGCCATAGGGATCGGATGCGATCAGCGGGATATTGCCGACGTCCGCGTCGGTGAGCTCGATGCCGAGCAGCTGCGCGGCCTGCGCCTTGACATCGGCCCAGGTGGCGAGGCCGCCATTCACGCCTTCGAGCAGATGGCCGGTGGCGATGGGCTTGCCATCGGGACCTTCCACATATTCGCGCATGAAGATCTGCTTGGAAGCATGCGAGCCATAGGTCTGGTTCTGGTCGATCCAGGCGGTCGTCTTGTTGACCGGATCCGGCGAGGCGCGGGTGAGCACCATGAAATTGGTGTGGCTGCCCTCGACATAAAGGGGATCATCCGGCTGGAGCGGCACATAAACGGTGCCATTGCCGCCCTTCGACACGAGATCGAGGCCATGATCGAAAAACTGGCCGAACAGCGTGAACCAGCTATTGAACGGTGCCGAATCGCCAATGTCGGGCGACACGTTCGGCAGGAATACAAGGTCGGGCGTGTCGGGATTGCCGTCATGATCGAAGGTGAACGCATCGCCCGACATGGCGGAAAGCGCCGCCGGATTGGCAGTGGTCTGATCGACGATGAGGTTCGAAATCGTGCGCGGATCGGCATCGGCGACATCGCCAGGCTGGCCATAATCATTATTGGTCAGAACGGTGGTCGGGCTGAAGGCGATGCTGTCGCCATCGCCGTCGTTCAGATAGACCGGAGTCAGCAATTGCTTGAACGGCTGATCGGCCGCGCCCCATTGCTCGCGTCCGGGCAGGATGTTGTTGTAGCTGCCGTCCACCGTCCGCAGGCCATAGGGCAGGAGCGACGCCTGCGACGGCGCGGTGCCGGTCGCGCCTTCAAGCGCCCCCGCCTGAGCGATCAGGGTCGCGAGATCGCCGCCGGCGGCATGCGCCTCGGCGATCCTGATCTGCTTCAGAATGAATTCGAGATCATGCTTGACCAGTTGGACCATGCTATCCTCCCTTACGGGCGCGTTGGGCGCGCGCCCGCCGCCGTCGCCCACCAAGGGCCCGGCTGGATTGATCATCAGGGATGTGAACCGCCCCCTTTGTCTGCCCGAAGGGGTCACCCGCCCGCAAACAGCCGCCCTATGATATGGCCCCGGTTTCTTGTTCCGGGTCAAGAACGACTGCCTACCCCGTTGTAGATATCAGCGTCGGCCGAACGGCGGAGCCCTGTCTGTTGCCAACAGTCAAACCCGCAGCCCGGAACACCCCCATATTTCCTGACACCCATTGACGAGATGGATATATTATAGGGTTGAGCTTATTATATCTTTTCTACGCTTGATCATTTCCATATAACGTAGTTCTACTTGCTCGTTTTGACAGTCATCTTGAACGTCATGCCTTATGACGCGCGCAATACTTACTGCATTGCAGCATGATCAAAGCGCATCATGATTGAGACATGGTCGGGAATGGCTATTGCCGCCATCGCGTGAGAAATTTGCCGCGCCTGGACATCCGGTGCTTCGCCTTCGCGACAGGATGCACAAGGCGCTCCCTGCCATCGATGCGTTGCGACGGCAGGGAGTGCGGTTATCCAGCCATGATAGCTGCGTTTCGGCTCTACAGCCGCGCCTGATGAAGCTTTTGGATCATCTGCGCGAGCGCCACCGGCTCGGCATCATGATAGCCATATCCCGCCACGCGCCTGTCGGGCGCGAGGAAGTAGATCATCGAGGAATGATTGATGCTGTGCCCGGTCTCGCCCGCACGCGGCGGGATATGCTCGCGGGCCACGCGGAAGGCGGCCGTCGCGGCGGCGAGCTGGGCGCGGCTGCCGCTCAGCACGCGCAGGCCGTCGCCGAAACTCTGCGCGATCCGGCGCATGCTCTGGCTGCGGTCATCATGTCCGGCGCCATGATGATGGCTGTCGGCCAGCGGCGCACGTCGCCGGGTCAGGCCCAGCGGCGGCGGCTCGATATCCACGAAGGCCGCCCGCGTCATCACCCCCCGTTCGCGCAGCAATCGCGCAGCTTCCGCGATCGTCGGGATCGCCATGGTGCAGCTCGCGGTGCAGCGGCTATAGCCGAAATAGAGCAAGGTCCAATGGCCCGTGAAATCCGCTGCCGTGACGTGCCGACCATCTATATCGATGAAGTCATAGGCGCCCCCCAACCGCTCGGGGGATGGCGGACCATAGCCATGGCCATCATGATCCGCTTTCCCTGTCGCGGCCTGGCCAGCCGTGATGAAGGCAGAGGCGAGGATGATCGGGGACATGCTCATTTGACGATGATCCGCGTCTGGGCGATGCCGGCGCCGTCGGCCTGCACCTTGCCGGTTATCCAGTGGAGAAATTCGAATTTCACGCCGAACACTCCACGCTGTGTCGGCGTGATCAGCAAATCGAAGCGGCTGGCGGTGGTGAGTTCTATGCGGCTTCCGGCCGGAAAGAGCTTCGGGCTGTTCCAGGGCTCCGCGCCCAACTGACGCCCATCGACACTTACCAGCAGTGCATCGACACCCAGGGTCAGCCTCAGGATCGAATAGCTGGCGTTCAGCAGCCGGATCAGGATCCTGTCGCCGAGCTTCGCCTCCACCGCCACCCTGCTGTCCAGCATCGTCTTGTTGTTGAAGACGCCGGAAATGAGGAAATATTTCGGCTCGAACCGATTGAGGCCGGCATCCTCGCCGCACAGGCCCGCATCATGTTCGTTAGGGATGTGCCAGCGCGGATCGACATCGTCGGCGACCCAGATTCTCTCCACCTGATAGGTCGGCCCGCCCGAATAGAGCGTTCCGGGCCCCTCCGGCGGATCGACGATCAGCATGCCGAACATGCCCATTTCGAAGTGAAGGACGGTGTTGCGGTGGCAATGATAGAAGAAGGTGCCCGGATGGGCGGGCTGCCATTGATAGCTATATTCGGTCTGCACCTCGAAGGACACATGGCCGACGCCATCGTTGAACGTCGTCGGCTCAATGCCATGATGATGAATGGTGTGGGCATTCTTCTTGGATTTAAGCTTCGTATGCACCACCTGTCCCTGGCGCACGCGGATGAGGGGCGAGGGATAGGGCGCCACGCGATCGGCCGCTATCGGGCTCAATGGGTCGGCAAATCCCCAATATCTGACCCTTTTCCCATCGGGCGTATTCCACCTGCCGTCAGTATGCACCGCGCGTTCAATCACCACGTCGGGCCTGATCTTGTCCGGAGTGGCAGGGCTTTCCTGAAATACATTGCAGCCGAAGGTGGAAAAGGTAACTTTCCCCTTGACGCCTGTCTTCTTGAAATCGATCACCATTTCAATGCCCCCCGAAATATTTATTCGATTGGCGCTGTCATTTCCCAGTGCGTGACGAGCCCCTGCGGATAATTGCCGCCGCCTGCCGTCTGCGACATTTCGGTGTGGCAGTGCATGACGTAGCGGAGCGGGAACGGCTCCTCCTTCGGGGGCCATTTCGCGGCGGGGATGTCGGGCGGCCGCTCGAACGGCAGCAGCATATCCTTGCGGGCGAGCGGCGACAGGCGCCAGACATCGACTTCGAGGATATTCTTCCTGACGTCGATGGCGCCGTTGGCGATATTCTCGCTCAGCTCCATCACATGATTGCCGTGGATGTGCGGCGAATGGGTGCTCAGGCCGGCATTCATCGTGCGGAGCAGCGTCGGCTGGCCCTGCTTCCCTTCCGGCATGATCGCCTCGGCGGCCTCGATCCCCTCCGAGGCGGTGCCATTGTGAACGGCAGTGTCGAAGCCGCTCAGCCCGTTGATGTGGAAATAGCGCGGCAGGAAAGAGGACATGATCGACGCCGGATCGACCGATTGGCCGCTCGCGACGCGTGCGTTGAGCGTGGGATCGGTCTGCGAGAAGACCCAGATCTTCTCCCGAGCCGGATCGCCCGGCTTCCACTTCTGGCCGGGAAAGCGCGGCGCCGTGCCAAGCGCGTCGAACAGCGCCTGGAGCGCCGGTGTCTGGCTGGCACGGCTGAACGGCGTGGGCGATCCCGCCGGCGTGGTCCCGAGCCGCGGCTCCACGATCAAAGCGCCATGGAGCCCCAATATGCGGTTGAGCGGAGCCTTGGTCGGATCGAAAAAGAGATAGCTGCCACCAACCGGCGCGGTGAAGCGGACCTCGCGCCTATCGCCGGGATCGATCAGTTCGGACGTCGCCGCCGGAATACCAGGGATGGCGAAGCCGTGCGGAGCCGTATCGTTATTGCTTATCTCGATGCGGATCTCGTCCCCTTCGCGGACGCGGAGCACCGGCCGGGGCTTGCCGTCCTCACTGAAGAACAGGAGCATGTAGACGATCTGTCCGTCGATCATCTCGGCATCGACCGGCTCGATGCTGATATGCAGCTCGCTCCTATCCTGCTCGCTTTCCACCTCTCGCGCCAAGGCAGCCCAGGGCCAGGATGCCGCCGGCATCGCAACAGCCGCAGCACAGCCATATTTGAGGAATTTCCGCCGTTCCATTTCGCCCCCTCATATCCGGGGACAGCATCAAGGCTGACCAATGTGGATCATGACAAATATGTCCTTCTCTTTCTTCCAGAATTTTGACCGGTAAAGATGCTGATCTGTATCCATAGGCCCATAAAATTACTTATCCGTAACAATCTTTAGATTTTTTATTTACTTCCTTATCTGCGGCGTGAGCCGCTGTCTTCCTGCTCCGCCGGTGCGCCGCCATGGCGCCGCACATCCGCATCGAAGGGCGACCGCCACGGCAGCAGCGTGTAGACCTGCGGCCCCCGTTCCTTCAGCAGGCGGTTGATCGATCCGGCATAGGCCGCGCTCGCCTCCCCCATATTTTCGTCGCTTCTCAATATGTAAGGCGTAACGAGGAGCAGCAGCTCCACCTTGGCGCCCGTCATGGCATCCACCCGGAAGGCCTGGCCGATCAGCGGAATGTCCTTGAGCAACGGCACGCCCTTCTGCTCGCGCGAATAATTGTCCTGGATGAGCCCACCGATCACCGCGGTCATGCCTTCGCGCAGCGAAAGCTGGGTGGTGACGCTACGGTTGAGAATCAGCGGGCTTGCGATCGGCGAGGTGCGGTTGGGCTCCTGGCTCGAAACCTCCTGATAGAGCTCGATATCCACCCGATCCGCACCGTAGATCACCGGACGCATGTTGAGGATCACGCCGGTCTGGCGATACTGCACCGTCTGCAGAATATCGGTGTCGCCATTGGTCTGGTTGCCGGCGGCGCGCTGCGACGTGATGATCGGCACGTCGCTGCCGATCAATATCTGCGCCTCGCTCCCCGAACGGGCCACCAGCCGGGGCGTGGACAGAATATTGAGATTGCGGTTCTGCGCGATCGCGTTGAGCGCGGCCTGCACGGTGCCGGTCGAGAAGACACGCGTGAAGGTGGCGCCCAGCCCGCCCGGCTCGCGCGCCAGCCCGCCGCGCGTATCGGCGGTCACATCCCCGCCGAACAGCGCCGCATCGAGCAGCCATTCGATCCCGAAGCGCGTGTCGTCGGACAGCGTCACCTCCGCCACCGTGACCTGGACGAGCACCTGCTTGGGCGGCGTATCGAGCTGCGCCATCAGCGCGCGCAGCGTGGCGAACTCGCTGCGCTTGCCACGAAACAGCAGCCGGTTCCCGCCGGGATCGATGGTGATCCGGCCGTTGGTGACGGGCGCGCGCGCCGCGGCGGCATCCGCATTCATGTCGGGACGCGGCAGCGCGGATCGCTCGCCGGTGATCGGGATCGTCTTCGGCGTCTCTTCGGGCGCCCGTCCGCCGGGCGTCAACTGGGCGACGAGCGCGCCCAGCTCCGCGGCCGTCGTGTTTTCGACCGTATAGATGAACACGCCATCCTGATCGGCGAAAGCGCCAGGCGAATCCAGTTCGCGGATCCAGTAGAGCGCGCGCCGGAAAAGTTCGCGATCGGAAGCGAAGATCAGGATCGAGTTGGCGAAGGGCACCGGCAGGAAGCGCACGCCCGCCTCCGGCCCGATCGCAAAACCTTCCGTTGCGAGCACGGACCTGACCGTCTCCGCCAGCGCCTCCGCCGTCCAGAAGACGGGCTCGATCCGCGCGACCTGCCCGCCCGCAAAGCCTGGCTGGTCGAAGGTTTCGACCAATGCGATCGCCGATTCGACCTCGCGCGGATTGCCGCTGATGACGAGCGCATTGTCGCCCTCCTGTGCAAGGAAGCGGATCGCGCCGCGATCGCGATAGACGGTCTGAAGCACGTCCGTCACCGCACCCACGCTGACCGAGGAAAGACTGGCGAAGCGGATCACTGGCCGCGAGGCGGGCGGCGTTTCGGGAAGCGCGCGCGCCCGCATGAACAGTGGCGCGCGTGAGGAGAGCAGCTCGTCCTCCACGATCTGCACGACGCCATTCTCGATCGCGACCGCCAGCCCATATTGGCGCAGCGCCGCCTGCACCATGGCGAAGAAGCGCCGGTTCGACATCGCGATTGGCCCGCTCAGCGCCACCAGATCCCGCCGCCGGGCAACATCGGGGCCGGTGAAATAGGGAAGCCCGAGCAGATCGCCGAACACGGTGTCGATGAACTGGGTCAACGGCTGCGGCGGCAATGTCGCCGCGATCGGCCGTTCGGGCAGCAGCGCCGCAATCTGCTCGGGCGTCACCTCTACGACAGGCTTGCCGCGCCCTTCGCCGGCTGCGGCGCGCGCATCGGGAGAAAGCAGCTTGATCCCCGTCGTCGGCGGCGCGCCTATGCCCGCTTCATCCGGCTTCGGGGCCGCAATGCGCTGTGCGGGCGCGACCGGACGCACCTCGAGCCGCGGAAATGACGTGCAGCCACCCAGCAGCGCGATGAGCAACAGCAGCGCCGGCCTGCTGCCGGTATTATCCGCCAATCGGTCCATTCTCCCTCTCTCCGGCTTGTTCTGCGACGCGTCCGGGCCTGGCCAGCCGCCGCCTTGGATGCGTGCTCGTCTCGATCGGCCCGGCCTGAATGGCGCCGGTAGCCGGCCGCTCCGCTGCTTCCGGCATGGCTGGAAGACTGGTCGCGGACGGGCCCGCGCCGATCGGAATGCGGCGCACCTCGCCCCGGCGCCGGAGGACGATGAAGGCGCTGTCGATATGGCTGAGCGCCCAGCCCTCCCGATAGGCATCGCCCGGCCGCAGCATCTGCCGCGCGCGTGGTGCTGCTCCATCGACGAGCAGCAGGGCTGGTCCGTCGGGCGGGCGCAGGACGGCGGTCAGATCCCGTCGCAAGATCGCTGCCACGTCTACAGGCGGGGGAGGCGAGCGAAGCGGAGGCCGCGCGACGGGCAAGGGGGCCGGCAGCGCTACCATCTCCTCGGGCACATCTGTTGGAGAGAAGCGCGCAGCGCCGATATCCAGCACGGCCAGCCGCTCGCGCGCGTCACGGATCGCTGCCTGCGGATGTGTGAGGCGCACGACGCGCGGCCCCCGCTCGGGCGCGGATGAAGCAAGCCGATAAGGGGATGGCGGCGCGATATAGCCCAGGCCGAAGCCGAGGAGCATGGTCGCCAGCGCTATCATCGCTGGCAGCGCAAATGATGCCACCGGCTTCAAGGCGCATTTCCCGAAGGCAGATAGGGAATCCGCACCGCAAGGCTGAACCGTGGCAAACTTGCCGTTTCGCTCAGTTCCATGGCGACCGGCTCGATATAAAGATCTGCCGCCCCGATCTCGTCGAGCAGCGCGAGGAACGACGTCCGATCGAAATCGCCTTCGACCACGACCATGAGCGTCTGGCTATCGCGATCCGCCAGCGCCGGCGGATCGAGCAGGACCCGCAGATTGGCGATTCCCGCGAGCCGTGCCATGGCGCCGAGCTCGCTTTGGGCGCGCATCTGCGCGATCGCGAACGTCCGTTCCATCAGGGCCCAGTCCCGCGCCTTCTCCGCCTCGCTCCGCGCCCCCTGGCGCAAGGTGCTGCTGGAAAGAGTGCGCTGGCGCTCCTCGGCCTCGATGCGCATCATCCGTGCGTCCATGGCGGCGTCGGCGGCGGAGCGGGCATGATCCTGGGCATCGACGGTCCAGCCGAGCGCGGCGATGGCGGCCAGCCCCGCCGCCATCGCCCTTTCCCGGGGGGACAAGGCCCGCAGCCACGCGACGAGAGCGGCGCCTCGCCTCATAGCGCGCCATCCATCGGCGCCGCCACGCGGGCGGGCCGTCCGCCCTTCATCACGTCCGCCTGAAGGACGATGCTTCCATCGATGCCCGTGGGCCGTTCGGAAACGGCAGCGAAACAGGGATGCTCCTCGATGCTGGACGCCACATCGCGGATCGAGACATGATCGGGCAGATCGAGGATCTCGACGCGAAATTCCGTCTCGTCGATCCGCCAGTCGCCGGTTTGCACCCCGAAGCTCCGCAGGATCGCGAAGGCGTCGGCGGCGATGCCGAGCGGGTCGGCCGGCACCGTCTGGGCCGCGAAGTCGCGGGCGATCGCGAGATCGCGGAGCATGTGCGCCTGCCCGACATCGAGCGCGCCCAGCCTGCGCACCTGCTCCGCCCGCGCCAAGTCCGCCCGCGCATCCCCGGCATAACGCAGGGTCTGCCCCATCGACCAGCTTGCGACGCCGGCACCGGCCAAGGCGAGCAACAGGGCCGATCGTTCGATCTGCGGCCAGCCCAAGCCGGGACGCAGCCGCGCTGGCAGCGCGCCGATCACGGGCGGCAGGGACGACGGCTCGGGATCGGGCGGCTGCCAGGCAGCCGGATCGTCATGCTCGATCCCCATCCGGAAGGCGACCCAACTCCCCTCCTCGAAGGGCCGGCGCCGCCAGGCGGAGGCCTGCAATGCGCCGCCGCTCCAATATTGCGCCTCATAGCCATCGGCCACCCGGCGTTGCAGCCATCCCGCACCGGACGGCTGCAACAGCGTTTCAGGCAGCAGCCGGTCCGCGACATAGCGCCAGCGCCCGTCGATGAGCGCCCGCACCTGATCGGCATCCCACCACCAGATGGCGGCGCCGGCCGGATGGCGCTGCAGCAGCGCATCGCTCGATCGGAAGGGTGCCCGCGTTTCCGTATGGAAGCGCGCCGCGCGCTCCACCTGCCTGCCGCGCATGCCCTGCGGCACGGCGAACAGATGGAATCGGCAAAGCGCCCGGCTCAGTATCAGCATGAGCGCGCCAGCGGGATCGACGGTGGCGCCATCAGGCCCGACAATCTCACCATTTTCGCGCAGCAAGCAGAGCCGGGCTGATCGGAAACGGGCTCCCAACGCCATGCTGACTCCTTTCGGCATATTCGGCGGGCCCGCGCCTGAGCGGCGCCACCTCCACGATCAGCGGCCGGTCGCGGCCTTCCTCGGCGAAGGTCAGGCGGGCTTCATAATGATAGGGATCGGTCTTCCCGCCCCTATCGATCCGCGCGCGAAACCGGATCTGCCGCGCGGGCAGTCCACCTATCGGCGCGATGCCGCCGGCAAGGCTGAGCCCCGTCAGCCGCGCGACATCGGCAAGCGACTGCATCGCCACCTTTTCCCGCGCGGCAAGGATCAGCCCCGCATCCCGGGCGTCGAGACCGAGCGTCGCCTGAAGCGCATCCGACGGCGCGCTGTTGAGATTGAAACGCTGCATCGGGGGCAGCGCCGCCACCCTGTTCTGCAGGCGCGATCCCTGGATAGAGGAAAGTGCGTCCCGCCAGCCAGCCACAGCCTCAACGCCGCTCCTTTCCTCCAGCGGCGCGTCTTGCGGTATCGGCAGGCCAGCCCTGCGATAACCCATCCGCTCGACGCCGTTCAGCCGCCGCAGATCGTCGCCATCGGTATAATCGGCGAGGGCGGCCGCCATGTGGCGCGCCTTCGTCTCGGCCACGCCGAAGCGGGTCAGCAGCCGCGAAACGGCGCCCTCGTCGCCGCTATTGAGATTGACCAGCCCCGCTTCATCCTGAACCTCCACTTGGAGCATCGGGCCCGCATCGATATGATAGGCCCGGCCGTCGAACAGCAGCGGATGCACGATCCGTCCCGCGGCGGCCCGCATCCCCCGCTCCATGGGCGTCAGCACGCCCGACGGCCCCAGCCGGTCGCCGCCGACCCTGAGGCCCCGCTGATCGAGCGGCTCGGTCAGGAGCAGATGGGCCAGCCGCGCCTCGGCCGTGGTCGCGGCAATCTCCAGCGCCAGCCTTTCGCGCAGATCCCGAAGCGCACCATTGCGTCCGTCGCCGCTATCAGCCGCGACGATGATCGACAGGCTCAGAAGCGCAGTCGCGAGCGCCAGTGACGGCAGCACGAAACCCTGCTCATGCGCCATCATAAAAGCCCGGGATTGGCCACGCTCTGCCCGCTGCCGGCCTGCTCGATCCAGACATGATCGACATGGCCGGCGCGCAGCAGGGTCAGCCGCACCAGCGGCAATATCGGCCGCGCCTGCCCACAGGCGGCAGGCGGCCAGCGATCGTGCCACAGCCGGCCATCCTCGCTATAGGCGAAGCGCGCCTCTCCCCGCCGCCATGCGAGGATCGGCACGTCGCGTCCATTTCTGTCGCAATGCAGCGCCCCGCCGCCCGCCTTGTGGACCAGCCGCAGCCGGACGGTCTTTCCGCCACCGCAGCCGCGCGACTCGACATAAGTGAGCGCCAGATTGAGCGTATCGACGCTACCCGCGAGGGAAGCGGTCGGGTGCCCCGCATGCAGCAGGCGCCTGAATTCCGTCTCGGCGCGCGCCCGCTCGGCGCTATCCAGCGCCCGGTCGGCAAGCCCGAAATTGTCCCGCACGCCGCGCGATGCCGCGCCGAAAACAATGCCCATGATAAGCGCGCAAATCGCCAGCATCACCAGCATCTCGACAAGCGAGAAGCCGGTCGCATCGGACCTGCGATCAAGTCGCGGGCATGTCACGACCGTCTCCGAAATAAATGTCGGCGGCAATCCCCACGCCGCCCGCGCTGCCATCCGCGCCCAGACTGCCTATGCGGGGCCGGCCATCGGGGCTGGCGGGCGCCTGATAGACATAGGGACGTCCCCATGGATCTCGCGGAAGCCCGCTATCCAGATAGGGGCCCTCCCAAATCTCCTCCTGCACCGTGCCGGACGGCGCCTCGACGAGCAGCTTCAGCCCTTCCTGATCGCTGGGATAGCGCCCCAGATCCAGCCGCATCGTTTCCAGCGAGGCGGCAAGCGATCGTATCTGCACCCGCGCGGCGCTCGCCTTGGATCGGTCGAGCTGCGCCATCAGCCGCGGGCCCACAAAGGCCGCCACGAGGCCGATGATCGCCACCACGATCAGCATTTCCACCAGCGTGAAGCCGGACGCATCCCGCAAATGCGGTGAATGATGCGGCCACCCCGTGCTTCCCCTCCTCGCCATGGGCGGAACTGTCGAGCCGCACCGCCCGATCGACAAGCAGCGCCGATACGGGATCGTATAGGCTGCGTCGGGGATTACGGCTCAACTACATGATCCCTAGTCGGTCTTGGATACCGAGCCGCCGCGCGAGGCATATTCTTGCGCCGGAGGTCGACCTGAGATGCGACGGATCGCCGAAATGCTGCTCGCGCGCGGCCTCGTCACCGAACGGGATCTTGATGATGCCGCGGCGCTTCAGCGGCACACGGGCAGCACTCTCCCCTCCGCGCTCGTCCGCCTCGGCGCGCTCGCCGAGGAGAATCTGCTCCTCATATTATCCGAGGAGCTCGGCATGCCGCTCCTCGGACGGGCCGAGCTGCCCGCCAGCGCGGCGGTCGCCGAGGCGATCGAGCGGCTTCACATTCCGCTCGGTTGGCTCGCCGAGAAGCAGGCGGTGCTATGGTTCGAGGGCATGGGTGCGGAGGAACGGCTCTGCCTCGCCGGTCCGCGTGCTTATGATGCCGAGCTGCAGGAAGCCGCCGAACAGGGCCATGACGCACCCGCCCGCCTCCATCTCGTTGCCAGCGAAGCGATAGCGCCCCTGCTCGCAGCACTGGGCGAGGAGGCACAAACCGAAGCGGCCGCGGCGTCCATCTCCACCCCCTCACGGCTCCGCGAGCTGGCGGAGGAGGCGCCCGTCATCGATTTCGTCAATGCCATGTTCGCCGAAGCCGTCGCCCGCCGCGCGAGCGACATTCATGTCGAGCCGTTCGAGGATGTCATGACCGTCCGGCTACGGGTCGACGGCCTGCTCGTGCCCTGGCGCTCCGCCCCGCGCACGAGCTTCGATGCGGTGGCCTCGCGCATCAAGCTGCTGTCGGAAATGGACATCGCCGAACGCCGCCTGCCGCAGGACGGCCGCCAGAGCATCCGCATGGCGGGCCAGGATATCGATGCGCGCGTCTCCTCGCTCCCCACCGTCTGGGGCGAATCGATCGTGCTGCGCTTCCTCGGCAAGACGCGCGACCTGCCGACGCTCACCGGCCTCGGCCTGTCCGACGAGGATGCCGCCCGCCTGCTCGCGACGATCGCGAAGCCGAACGGCATAGTGATCGTCTCCGGCCCCACTGGATCGGGCAAGACGACGACCGTCTACCGCCTGATCAGCCATCTCAACGACGGCGTGCGCAAGATCGTGACGATCGAGGATCCCGTCGAGATCGATTTTCCCGGCGTGCTCCAGATGAATGTACGGGCCGATATCGGCCTCAGCTTTGCCGCCGGGTTGCGATCGATCCTACGCCAGGATCCCGACGTGATCTTCATCGGCGAGATACGCGATTCCGAAACCGCCCGGATTGCCGTGCAGGCCGCGCTGACCGGGCATCTCGTAATCTCCACCGTCCACACCGATTCCGCGGTGGCCGCGATCACGCGGCTGCTCGATCTTGGCCTCGAGGATTTTCTGCTGGCCGATGTGCTGACGGGCCTCGTGGCGCAACGGTTGCTTAGGCGGCTCTGCACGGAATGTGGCGGCACCGGCTGCGCGCAGTGCGGCGATAGCGGCTATCGCGGACGCATCGGCGCTTTCGAGGTGGTGACGCTCGACGCGCCGCTCCGCGCCGCAATCCGCAGCCGGGCATCGCAGGACGAGCTGCTCGCCATTGCCCGGGCGAGCGGCCTGCGCACCATGCAGGAGGATGCCGCGCTCAAGACGCGGCGCGGCGAGACGAGCCTCGGCGAGCTCCGTCGCGTGCTCGGCGGATGAGCGAAGCCCCGGCCACGCGCCGCCGCTTCCGCTACACCGCCCGCACCTTGGCAGGCGATAGGATCGCGGACAGCATCGCCGCGCCCGATCGCGTCACGGCGCTTCGCCAGCTCGCGCGCGCCGATCTGGTCGTGATCGACATCGCCGAAACGGGCACCGGAACGGGCACACGGCGCAGCGCCGCGCTCCATGCCCAACGGCTCCTCATCATGCGCCAGTTCGCGGTGATGCTGCGTGCCCGGGTAGAGTTGCTCGAGGCAATCGAGTCCATCGCCTCGGGCCTTGCCGATCGCACGCTCAGGGACGGGCTACGCGAAATCGCCGCCGGGCTGCGCCGCGGCGACCGGCTGGCCAAGGCATTCGCGACGGGCCTGCCCGGTTTCCCAGACCATATCTATGCGCTGCTCGAAGCCGGCGAGACGACGGGACGGCTCGACCGGGTGATCGACGAGGCGGTCTCTGAGCTCGCCGTCGAAGCACGGGTCGCGCGTGAACTCCGCACCGCGCTCGCCTATCCGCTATTCCTGATGGGCGCGGGGTTGCTCGTCATCCTGTTCATGTTCCTGATCGTCGTTCCCCGTTTTGCCGCGATGATCGGCTCGCGGCGGGACAGTCTCGAAGGTCTGCCCGCGTTCGTGCTCGGCATCGGGGAAGCGGCCCAGGCGCATGGGCTGGGGATCCTCCTTGCCGCGATCCTGCTTGGCATTGGCGGCCATGCGCTGGGCTTCAGCGCCGCCGGCAAGCGCATGCTCCTGCCGCTGATCGAGCGGCTGCCCATCCTGTCCGGCCTTGTCGCCGCGCGCCAATGCGCCAGCTGGGCGCGGATCATGGCCTTTGCCATCGGTGCGGGTGTCGGCCTGCTGGAAGCCTCGACGCTGGCGCTCGCGGCGCTGCCCGACGGGCGCTTCCGGGCAGCGCTGGCACATGCGGCGCGCGGCTTCCGCGCAGGCAAGACGGTCGCCGACGCGCTTGCCGAGACAGGCGCCATCGGCGCGATGGATGTCAGCCTGCTCCGGGCCGGGCAACGATCGGGTGCCCTGGCCGAAATGTTCGGGCTGATCGCCGATTATCATCAGGAACGGCTGCACGAAGC
This sequence comes from Sphingomonas oleivorans, assembly GCF_003050615.1. GTDB lineage: Bacteria > Pseudomonadota > Alphaproteobacteria > Sphingomonadales > Sphingomonadaceae > Sphingomonas_H > Sphingomonas_H oleivorans. The sequence goes on from NZ_NWBU01000007.1 coordinate 17,553, forward strand.
GCTCAAACGCGCCAGCATGGTGGTGGAGCAGCTGGCGATCATTCTCGTCGCCGCCGCGATCGGCACGATCGTGCTGAGCCTGGTGAGCGCCATGACGAGCGTCTACGAAGCCGTCCAATGAGGGCCGGCGCGGTGCCCGACCGGGGCTTTACCGTGATCGAGCTGCTCGTGGCGGTCGTGATCATGGCCATGGTTTTGATCCCCGTGGCGCGGATGCAGGCGGATCTCAGCCGCCGGCATGCGCGTCAGGCAGTGCTGCTTGATCGCTTTACGGCCATGCATAATGCGCTGGCCCTGCTGCGCGGATTGAATCCGCTCGCGGAACCGAGCGGCCGCCGCCTCCTCGCCCCAGGCCTCCTCCTGCAATGGCGCGCGACCCGAGTCAGCGAGGTCCGGCGCAGCCTGCGCTTCCTCGGCGGGGAGGGCGATTTCGATGTCGCCCTTTTCCGGATTGATGCGCAGATCCTTCGATCTTCGGGAGGAATGCCGATGCGTTTCGCGATCGAGCGTCTCGGCTGGCGCGCGATCCCGGGGTCGGCGCCATCTGTGACCAGTTGCCCTTGATCACGGGCGACACAGCGGAAGCGCCTTGAAGAGCACCCTCCGCGATCACCCGCAGGAGTCGACCAACCCTCCTACGGACCCACACCGATGAAGCGCGAGTTCACCGACCTGCTGCCGGCGAGATCACCACCGTCTGATCCCAATAATGCCACGATATGAAGAGGGCCCCGGTCGGGGCCCTCTTCATATCGTCAGAACTACATCAGCGCTGGCCTGCTCTTACTCCGCCATACTGGCCTGAAATCCGGCCGCCGTTGACATGTCGACCTGCAGCATCACCGACTGGCGCTCAAAGCCCAACCGCACGCGGTTCTCTGCGCCGGGGTCCGCTCGGTCCCTGCTCGAGGCATCCCACTCAGTCATCGACATCACCCGCAATCCGCATGGCAAGCGCACGCGGCATGGTTTCAAGCCCCTCGGCCCGCAACAGCGTCAGGAAGCCTTCATCACCGAGCAGATCCTTGATGGCTTCGACGATGAACAGAAGGCGCGTCTGCGTGAAATCCGACTTCTTGACCAACAGGCGCTGCTTCTCTGCCTCTCGCTGGTAAACCTGCATGAGGTCACTGGCCGTCAATTTGCGGTTGCTGGATTTCCGCCCAAGCTTGCCGGCGCGCATCGACTTGTTCCGTCCGCGCATGCGCAAGTCGAGAAAGCTGTCCGTCGTCAGAACATTTGGCACAGATCGCGGCGTAGATTAGCGGAGTGCGGGCTTCATCTTGGGGTTGATGTTATGCGGCGAGCTTGCGGTGAAGCAAGCGCCGATGTTCGATGGTCTGTCGCTTGATCCTTTCACGCTGTTGGATGACGGCCGGGGCCCTGCCGAAGTAGGCGTCAGCGGGCGTCACGTTGTTCAGGCTCTCGTGGTAACGCTGGTGATTGTAGTGCTCGACGAAGGCCTCGATCTGCGCCTCGAGGTCGCCGGGCAGGCAGTAGTTTTCCAGCAGGATGCGGTTTTTCAAGGTCTGGTGCCAGCGTTCGATCTTGCCCTGTGTTTGCGGATGACACAGGGCGCCGCGCACATGGCTCATCTTCCGGGCCTCGATGTATTCCGCCAGTTCGCCCGCGATGTAGCTGGGGCCATTATCCGACAGCAACCTGGGCTTGTGCAGCACCGTGGCGCTGTCACAGCCCGAGGCCTTGAGGGCGAGGTCCAGCGTATCGGTGACATCCTCGGCCCGCATGGTGGTGCACAGCTTCCAGGCGATGATGTAGCGCGAGAAGTCGTCGAGCAGCGTCGAGAGGTACATCCAGCGCCATCTCGACGATCTGGTCCTGAATATCGTCACCGATGCGGTTCCACACCCGGCTCGGCGCGGAAGGTCGATCTTCCAAGGCCTCCGGCCCGCCTTCGAGGAAGCGGTCATACCAGCGGTAGAACGTCCGGCGGGCAAGCCGGTTTCCGATAGTCTAGCCCGCGACCTGTCCGCGCACCGGACGCTGGCGCTTCGCGTGGCGCTGGCCGAACGCCCCGATCTGGCGCTGGTCGCGCTCACCCATACGCTGACCGCACAACTGTTCTACGGCTATACCGAGGCCGGTTGCCTTGAAGTCCGCCCGACCGTGACGCCGCTTGGCAGTCATGCGGATGGGATCGAGGATACGCGGCTGGCAGTGCGGGCGAGCGGGCAGCACGAGGCATGGGCCGAGCGGATGCCGCGCGACGTGGTCGACCTGTGGGCGTTCATCGTCGGGCTGGATGGTAAAACCCGGGTGGCGCTGCTGGCACATTGCGCGTCCCGCACCGTCAATGCGCTGTGCCTGCCGTGGGATCGCAAGCCCCGGTCGCTGCAAACGGCGGACAGGCTGGCGAGCGCGCTGGCATTGGACGTGGCGAAGGACTGGACGCCCACCGTGGACAGCTACCTTGGCCGCGTCACCAAGGCTCATATCGTGGAGGCTGTGACCGAAGGCGTGTCGGAGGACGCCGCCCGCCGCATCGCAGACTTGAAGAAGTCGGACATGGCACGGGTCGCCGAGCAGCTTTTGGCCGGGACTGGCTGGCTTCCCGCCATGCTGTGGACGCCGAAGCCGGAAGTGCAGGAGCCCGGGCCCGTTGACGCCGAGGGCATGGGGAGCGTGGAATTGCCGTCCGAGGCGGAGGCTTCCGACGCCCAACCGGAGGACGGCGAGTCGTTCTTAGTCACCGCCGCCGAATAGCGGCATCGGGCCGGGACCGCTCACGCGGTCCCGGCCTTTAATTTCCACCGACGAAACATCGCGGCCGCGCACGTTGGGACGCGGCCGATTTGTCCGCTACGAAGACGCCCCGCTCCGATGGCGCTTGCCGCGTGCGGTAGATGGATCAATGAGCAAATATATTGGCGGTCGATCTCCTGGATTGATCTGGCTGGAGCCGAAAGCGGTCCGACCCGCGACAAGGAAATTGGCGTTCAGCGGCTGTCGATCCCGCCTCGCGTTCGACCGGCTGCGCCGCGCGTGCGGAGTGTCCGTTGCGCCCGCCATCCCATGATCGACTTCGTTGCCGGTCGGCTGCGGGTAGCGCAATTCAGCTGGGACGATTGCCCGCCTGTCAGGTCGCGACGGTGTGCCAACGTGTCCGCTTCCGGCATCGGCACGACCGCGCGGTCTCGAATGGCTTGATCTAACCGGGGCCAGCTTCGCCTTTCCCGGCCTGGCGCAACGCCGCCGCGCGGCTTTTTTCCGCCGCCTTCGGCTTTGCATCGCAAAGCAAAAAAGCCGCGCGGCGCCATCCTCCGCTGCGCTCCGGCCGCCAGCGGTGCGCGTCCGATCATCCCCGCTTCACGACAAGCCATCGAGGCCGCGGCGGTCGCGGCCCGAGAGCAAAAGGAACTTCGACATGGCTACCATCGGCACCTTCACCCAGGCGGGCAACGGCTCCTTCACCGGAACCATCAAGACGCTCACCCTCAACGCCAAGGCTACTCTCCGGCCGATCGACAAGGAGAGCGAGAAGACACCCGACTTCCGTCTCGCGGTCAGCGCCATCGAGTGCGGCGCGGGATGGAAGAAGACGAGCCGCGAAAACCGCGATTACATCTCGGTCAAGCTGGACGATCCCACCTTCCCGGCGCCGATCTACGCCACGCTGGTCGAAACCGAGACCGCCGGCGAATATGCGCTGATCTGGTCCCGCTGATCTCGATGCGGCGCCCCGCTCCATCGGAGCGGGGCATCTTCTCATGCTTTTGTTTCGCCGGTTCTTGCAGATGGACGGGCCAGTCGGCCCGGCATTTTTGCTGCAGATGCTTGGGGCGCTGCCCCTGGCGCCCTTTGGATCGGCTTCCGCCCAGCTTCCTCCACGCCTTCCGCGTTCCGTGCAGCCGGTTCCCCGCGAAGCCGCCCACTCCGGTTGCACCCCCGGTCTCGCCGACGGGCAGGGTTTCAGCGCGGCGCTTCCCGCTGCGTGGAAACCCAGGCTCAAGGAAGGACCGATCATGTATCATCAGCTTGCCACCCGTTTCGGCCGCAATGCGCACCAGATCAGCGGATATGAGGCACTCGACAACGAAGCGCTCTACCGCCACGTCCCCTCCATCTTCGCCCGCGAGGCGCATGACAGCCGTTCGGAGCGCTATGTCTATGTTCCGACCATCGACATTGTGGAGGGGCTGCGCCGCGAAGGATGGATCCCGTTCTTCGCCGTCCAGTCGGTCCCGCGCGACGGTAGCCGCCACGGCCATGCCAAGCATATGCTGCGCCTGCGCCGGGATGACGGCATCGGCAAGCCCGAAGCCGCCGAAGTCATCGTCGTCAACAGCCACGACGGGACCAGCGCCTATCAGATGTTCGCCGGGATGCTGCGCTTCGTCTGCACCAACAGCATGATCGCAGGCGAGCGGTTCGAGGAAGTCCGCGTGCCGCACAAGGGTAATATCCAGCACGACATCATCGAGGGGGTCTATACCGTTGCGGAGGACTTCCCCCGGCTGATCGAGGCCAGCAAAAGCATGAAGGCCACGCAGCTGTCCGAGGATGAACGGCGCTTGCTTGCCGAAGTAAGCCTCGTGGCGCGCTACGGCGAGGATGAAAGCCCGCTTCGTCCCGAGCAGATCATCGAACCACGCCGCCGGGAAGATGTCGGCAACAGCCTGTGGACGACGTTCAACGTCATTCAGGAAAACGTCATTCGTGGCGGGTTGCATGGCCGCAAGCGCAACGCCGAGGGCCGCGTCCGCCGCAGCCGGACCCGCGCCATCAACGGCATCGACCAGAATGTGACGCTCAATCGCGCGCTCTGGACGCTGGCCGAAGGGATGCAACGGCTGAAGGCTGGCTGAGAGGGCCAGGATCGCAGGGCCGGTGCATCCGGCCCTGCGATGACATGTTTACGCGAGCCTCCCCGGTGGTCCGATTTCGGCCTGAACGACGGCAGCTTCGCTCCCGATGATGGCGCCACCACAAACCGGCGCGGTCGCCGGGCTACTGCCCGGCTCGCAGATTTCCCTGTGCATTTTCCACACCGATCAGGATGGTCGTCCCCGTGGCGGACGGCTGCGGGTTTTCAGAAGTCGGGCTTCGTCCGTCTGGACCGAGCCAGGCCAAGCCCTGAGCCACGCCCATTGAACGGCCGACGAGGGACTGAAGAAGCCCATCCCCATCAGTGGGGCTTATGCCCGTGAGCGCCCTCGATGCCGCCGAGAAGGATTTATGGGGCATCTCCGAACCGTCAATGGACAACCCGTCCTCGGTAATGACGCCGCGGAATTCCTTGCCGGCATAGACGAAACGGCATTGCGTGCCCTTTGCCGGGAAAAAGGTCGGGAGAGCGCTCCACCCCGGAGTGCCTGCCGTTGCGGCGACGGGAATGTCCGTACGATCGGGCGCCCCCCAGATGGTGCGCGCCACTTCGAACAAGGCGTCGCCGCGGTCCTGGATGGCGGCTTCATCCCAATAGTCAAAGCCGCCAAGGTCCCGACTGAGCGCAAGCGCAGTGTTGGCCTTGATCGCCGGCATTTTTACGGAGAATGGCCCATTGGAAATGGTTAAGTTGAGGGCCAGCGTCATCAACGTCAGATTGCCGATCGCGTTGACGGCGCTGTTGCGCGCCCGCACCAAGTTCGCGAGTTCCGGAGGATAATCCGCTTCACTCACCCCCTCCATGCCGGGGAGCGGCCAGGTCGCATGCCATTTCTGCGGCATGATATGCTCGATCGTCAGCGCCGAGCGGATGACGATGTTCTCGTTCAGTGGTGTCTGCTTGGCGCTTTCGATGGCTTCGAAAATGTAGCGCAGGCGCGGTTGGCGGGCATTGCGATATTGCTCGCGCATGATCCAGTGATGCCGCCATTCCGTATCGTCCGGCCAGCGATCAAGATCAGCGGTCCGCCCGCCCAGACGGCGCGTAGTGGTGCATCGATCGCGAGTGCACTGCCCCGCAATTCCGCTGATGCAAGGATCGCATCAAGCTATCCGGCCAGCACCTCGTCAAGCTTGGCAAGTTGGTCCTCGAACTTGTCGGGCTGCTCCGCTCGCAGGCGCTCGAGGTTCCGCTGCTTCCATTGCACAGCTGGGAGCAGGCTTGCGTCGGTGGGTAGTGCGAGCTCAGCCCAGTGGGGTTCCCCCGCGAAGAAGGATCGGAGAAAGGCGGCCGGGCCGGTTCCCTGAATACGCTCGCGGATGTCTGCGACAAGTTTCGTGCGAATGTCGAGCAAGGCCTCGAGCGGCACGGGTTCTACCGTCATTCCGCTGAATTCACCTAAATAGGTGACATCCAGGTCGAGTAGGTTCGGAGCAAGTAGTTCATGGGGCGGGCGGTTGTGGCTCACCAGATAGACCAGGAATGCTTTGAAGATGTCGTCGGTGAGACCTTCGTTTTCGTAGAGATGCAGGATGTCGAAGAGATCGCGCGGATGCTGGCGGTCGAGCGCAGCGGCGATCTTTCCTGCATAGAGATCCGGCAGGGCGACGACCTGCATTTCAGCATAACCAAACTGAACCTCGACTGCTGAACGCACCGAGCGCATTTCGGGTTCGAACACCGTGCCGCGCAGCACGGGGCTGACTTCGACCTTGATCTGGGCAGTGTTACCGCGGACGATCAGCTTTGCGCCATCGCCGGAGTTTTGCTCGGTGACCTTGAGGCCCAGGCGCTTGCGTATGCTGCCGGCGATCCGCGCAAAACCGGCTTGGATCGCGGCAAGCGATTCCGATCGACTGGCAATCGGCAGATACACCAAGTCGATATCTACCGAGAGCCGCGGCAGGTCTCGGACGAACAGGTTAATGGCGGTGCCGCCCTTGAGCGCAAAGGCTTGCTCCCGGGCGATTTCGGGAATCGTTCGAACAAGAAGAGTGACTTGGGCGGAATAGACCTCCGTCGACATCAGCTCGCCCTCGAAGCACTTCTGGGTTTTCCGGATTTCGGCACGGTGATCTGAAACTCTGGATCGAACTCCCCGCCCGGCACGATCTGGCGCTTGCCTGAGCCGATGTCGATATCTGCAGCCCGCAATCTTCGCGCCCAGGCGTGGCGGTGCTGTCCTGCGAAATAGAGGAACAACCGCTTTGCCTTGACGCTCTGGCACGCGAGCAGCAGCGCCTCCATGAGCTTTGGCCGGAGCGTGGTCAGCCCTTCAAACAGCTCGGCGCCATGCTGAAAGCTGACCGCCTTGGGGACCTCTTCCAAGGTCTCGAGGATGGCACGCTCGAGACTGGAGACGCGTAGATGCTGCCGGTGCGGGACCGCATGGTCGCCCGATAGGTCGGCAGGCCCAAGGCCAGAGGTTACCAGGTCTAGCGCACGGGTCTCGAGACCGATATCCGGGGTGGCATCGCTGAACAGCTTGCGCGATCTGACGTCGAAGTCGGCGTTCAGAGCGAGGCGACGAAGATACGAGCGTACTGCCGGGGCATCGGTGTAGAGCCATATGCGCCTACGCCCGAGCGGCGCATATTGCCAATAGCCCGCAAGCTCGAGCGCGGACATTCCACCGACATGCACGGGCACCTTCAACAGCGTTTGCAGGGAGAGCGTTGCGATCTCCCAACGCACCGCCCCACCGTTCTCGGGTTCAGGGCGCCTGTAGAGCCGCGATCCGACCCGCTCCAGCCAGCCGCGCTCGACATAGTCGCGAATGGAAGAGGCGCTGAGCCCGATGTTCGAGAGCCAGGCCGCGTCAACCACGTACCGCTCGGGAAGCTCATGCATCAGCCGGTTTAAGAGGGAGGCCCTTTTTGCGGTCATCACGCAAGTTATGTCAGATTGGTAAACTAATGGAAAGCGATAGTTTGCCGGAACGCGATTTCTAGCGCTATAGGCGCAGAAAAGTCGTGGCTCGTAAACCGGGAGCCTATGCAACTCGGCAGCTGCGTACAATCACCATCGATGCATCAAAGGTTCGGTTTGTCGGCAAGCGACCACAAGGACGCGCCGAGCTCAGCCATCCTGGCGCGCCCTTGTGGTTGCAACATGTCGCGCTGCGACATGCAGCCAGCTCGATCTGGCTGGGCGACCGGATCTCGTGCTGGCAGTCGGCCTTACCAGCCTGCGCGAGCAACTCGTCGACATGCTTGCAGCCATCGACAAAGCCCGGTCCTGATGCAGCTGGCTGGCCCGCGCGGCCTGTAGGCCTTGGTGCCATTATCTTCGCGCCCCGGTATGCATCGACCTACGCTACCTTTTCGGCGTTGTCGCTTACAGCGGCTACAGCAAGGTCGGCTTCGATCCCCAATACCTTTTGCAGATGCGTGCCCCAGTCACGCATCGCTTGCTCTTTCTCGGTTTTCCAATCGTGCCGCTGGTAGATTGCTGCAACACCTGATCGCGATACGCCGACATGGTTCAGAATGGCTTCGGTGACCTCAAACCGGACGCCGAGACGCTGAAGGCCGGTTGCCACAGTTCGACGCAGATCATGAAGGCGCCATCCGGGAACAGGGTCACCGCCGTCCTTTTTCAGCAGCGCGTCGATCATCTTTTTGCCTTTGTCATAACCGGAAAAGCTGTGGCCGGTCGACGTTGCGAACACGCGACCCCGACGAGGCCATTTCGCGCCACCGGCAATCTCGTCCAGCACCGCAATCGCAAGGTCATTGAGCGGCACAATGTTAAACTCGCCATTCTTGGCGCGCTCGGAGGGCAGTCGCCAAACCCGCTCGCCGCGATTCAATTCTGCCCAGGCAAGGCTGGAAACTTCTTCGCGACGTTGGCCTGTGAGGATGAGAAGTCGTACGATAGGACCGAAGCATCGATGGGTCTTCGGGGTCAGTACCCAAATCCGGCGGAGCTCTTCATCCGAAAGCCAGCGATCGCGGGCTTTGACCGCGGCAGGCGTCTCCATGCCTTCCATTGGACTCCGTTCGATGTCCCCGCGACTGATTGCCCATTTGAACAGACGCCGAAGAACGGCAAAGACGTTCCGACGGTTTGCCTGCTGGCCAGATGGCATATTATCAAAGACGGCGACGACGTCCGGGCGGGTGATTTTGGGAAGGGGCTTGTCCCGCAGGATCGGTTTGATGTGGAGACGCAGGGCCTGTTTGACCACCCGACCCCAAGCCCTGGGGTCGCAGGATTCGGCGAATCGATCAGCATAGTTCGAAAAGGCCAGATCAACTGCTTCCCTGCGCCGCTGCTTGTCCGCATCGGCTGGATCGACGCCCTGAGCCACCAGGATCTGTAGCCGCTCGGCTTCGGCACGGGCGGTGACGGGCGTCCACGGGGAACCATGGCTTCCAATCGTATATCGTCGCGTCTTCGCCTCCCGGCCGCCCATACGGTACTGTAGGACATAGGTCGCCGCGCCGGACGCTAATGTCCTTACGCCGAACCCCTTCAGATCCTCATCCCAGAGGAAGCCTTCGACGCCTGCCGCGCGCAGTGCGTCAACCGTCCGCTTGATGACTTTTCCCGTCGCCATTTGCGCCTCCGCCGAAGCCTCATGTCCCGTTCTCGGTAATCACCGGGTAATCACCGTAGCAGAAATCGCAGGAATCCCCAACCTGCGGTGGCGTAGGTAAGTCACTTGAAAAACTAGCTTTTTGTACGCCAGGCTACGCCCTACTTTCTGGCAAATCTAAAGTACCAGACTTCGCGGCCTTCCTTACGCGCCTTGGCCTCGTAGCGGGTCTGCGGCCAGTCGTCGGGCCGCACGAGGAAGTCGGCGGGCCGTTCCGCGAGCCATTCAAATTCGGGCCGCGCGCCCATGATCATCATCGCCCAGCGGCAATAGACGGGATGGTCCGTCCCGAAGCGGAATTCGCCGCCCGGCTTCAGCTTGTCCGCGATCAGCTTGATCGGCCCATGGTTCATGAAGCGCCGCTTGGCGTGCCGTGCCTTGGGCCAGGGATCGGGATGGAGCAGATAGGCCCGCTCCAGCGAGGCGTCGGGCAGCCGCTCCAGCACCTCGATCGCATCGCCCATATGGATGCGGATATTGGCGATATCCGCATCCTCGATCTTCATCAGCGCGCCGACGACGCCGTCGAGAAAAGGTTCGCAGCCGATGAAGCCATGATCGGGCCGCATCTGCGCCTGTCCTGCCATATGCTCGCCCCGGCCGAAGCCGATCTCGAGCTCCAGCGGGCGATCGTCGCCGAACAGGGTAGGGGCATCGAGCGCGCCCGTCTCGGGCACGGAAATCGTCGGCAGCAGCTCTTCGACAAGGGCTGCCTGGCCCTGCCTCAGCTTGTGGCCCTGCCGGCGGCCATAGAGGCGGCGGATGGTCGTGGGATCGTTCATGGCCGACCGCCTACCCAAACAATCCTCGTCATGCCAGCGCGGGCTGGCATCCATGCCTCCCGCCACAGGCGGCGGGAGGCATGGTCGATCTCGAAATCAGAACGCCTGTTTCAGCGCGTCCACCAGATCGGTCTTCTCCCAGGTGAAGAAGTCCCCCTCCGCCTTGCGGCCGAAATGACCATAAGCGGCGGACGGCTGGTAGATCGGCTTGTTGAGCGCCAGATGCGTGCGGATGCCCTTCGGCGTCAGGCGCACCAGCTCAGGCAGCACCGCCTCGATCTTCGATTCTTCGACCGTGCCGGTGCCATGCGTGTCGACATAGAGCGACAGCGGCTCGGCAATGCCGATCGCATAGGAAAGCTGGATCGTTACGCGCTTGGCGAGGCCCGCCGCGACGATATTCTTGGCGAGATAGCGGCTGATATAGGCCGCCGAACGGTCCACCTTGGTCGGATCCTTGCCGGAGAAGGCACCCCCGCCATGCGGCGCCGCGCCGCCATAGGTGTCGACGATGATCTTGCGCCCGGTCAGCCCCGCGTCACCGTCCGGCCCGCCAATTTCGAACAGGCCGGTCGGGTTGACGAAGATATGCTCGTCGCCCGGCATCCAGCCCTGCGGCAGCACGTCGTTGAACACGCCCTTCACATAGTCGCGCAGCTTGCGCTGATCCGCGCCCACCGCATGCTGCGTCGAAACGACCAGCGCGGTCGCCTTCACCGGCACGCCATTTTCGAAGGCGAGCGTCACCTGGCTCTTGGCGTCGGGCTCGAGGAAGTCGACGACCTTGCCATGGCGGTCGGCGGCCAGCCGCTCGAGGATGCGGTGTGAATAATAGAGGGTGGCGGGCAGCAGGTCGGGCGTCTCGTCGGTGGCATAGCCGAACATGATGCCCTGGTCGCCGGCGCCTTCATCCTTGTTGCCGCTCTCGTCCACGCCCTGCGCGATATGGGCGGACTGTTCGTGCAGGTGGCAGGCGAAGTCGGCGGTCTGCCAGTGAAAGCCTTCCTGCTCATAGCCGATGCGCTTCACGGTCGCGCGGGCGGCGGTCTCGATCTCCTCGTTCGTCACGGGCACGGCCGAGCGCACTTCGCCGGCGAGGATGATGCGCTGCGTCGTCACCAGCGTCTCGCACGCCACGCGCGCGACCGGGTCCTTCGACAGGAACAGATCGACCACCGCGTCCGAAATCTGGTCCGCCACCTTGTCGGGATGGCCTTCGGAAACGCTTTCGGACGTGAAGAGATAATTGCTGCGCGCCATGCGTGATCGGTCCCTCTGATGCTATCCGGCGGTCTAGCCGCGCGGCGGACATAAAGACATAAAGCTTTCGTTATATCGCCCTTAGCGCGCCTTGATGCGCGGCGCAAACGCCAGCAGGGCGAGCAGGCCGGCGAGCAGCAGAGGCAGGACATTGCCATATCGCGCGAAGGGCGTGGGCGCCGCCGCGCGCGGCAGGCGGGCGTCGATCGCGCCCGCCTTGCGCCAGGGCAGATGTGCGATCAGCCGCCCGTCCGCGTCGATCAGGGCCGAAATGCCGGTCGGCGTCGAGCGGATGACGGGCAGCCCTTCCTCGATCGCGCGCAGCCGCGCCTGCGCCAGATGCTGTGGCGGGCCCCATGCGCCGAACCAGGCGTCGTTGGACGGATTGAACAGGAAGGCCGGCCGGTTCGCCCGGTCCACCACCTGGCCCGAAAAGATGATCTCGTAGCAGATCTGGATGCCGACCTTGCCGAAGCCCGGCACGGCCAGCGTCTCGGCGCCTGGCCCCGGCCAGAAATCGAGATCGCCCGGCGCCAGCCGGCTCAGTCCGATCGCGGACAATATCGGCCGCATCGGCAGATATTCGCCATAGGGCACGAGATGCGCCTTGTCATAGCGGCCAAGGATGCGGGCGAAGAAATCGATCGCGAACAGGCTGTTGCGCGCGGCCACCACATGCCCCGTCGGATCATATTCCAGCGCGGTGCCGCCGGTCAGCAGCATGTCGCGCGGGCCCAGCAGCGAAGCCAGCCGCGCACGCGTCCATGGCTCCTCCTCGATATAGTCGAGCACCGCCGCCTCCGGCCACATCAGCAGCCGCGGCTCGGCCCCTGGCTGGCCCGAAAGCGCCGCCAGCCGCGCGAAATTCCGTGCCGCCAGCTCCGCGCTATATTTGTCTTCCTGCCCGATATTGGGCTGGACGATGCGGATGAGCGGCCGGCCCGCATCGTTGCCCGGCTGCGACCGTACGGCGAGCGGCAGCAGGATCAGGGCCGTAGCAGCGATAGCCAGGGTGGCGACGGCTGCGCGCGTCAATTTTCGTCGGCGCGCTGCCTCCGCGAGCGGCACCGCTGCGCCGACCAGCGCGACGCTCAGGCCCGAAAGCCCGTAAGTGCCGATGAAGCGCGCCACCATCGCCAGCGGCGTTCCCACCCAGATCACGCCCAGCGGGTTCCAGGCGAAGCCGGTGAACATCGTCGCACGCAGCCATTCGCTGATGATCCACGCTGCGCCGAACAGCAGCGCGAAGGCCATTCCGCTCCGCCGTCCCAGCCCCCAGGCCAGTCCCGCCGCGATCGCCGGATAAACCGCCAGATAGAGCGACAGCAGCACGACCGCGATCCAACCCAGCCAGGCCGGCATTGCCGCCTGATAGGTGAATGCGGTGGCGATCCAGTTGAGCCCCAGCACGAACTGGCCCAGCCCGAACCACCAGCCCCGCGCCAGCGCCGCGCGCAGCCCGTCCGCCTCGCGCACCATCCACAGAAATCCGCCAAAGGCTGCCAGCGTCAGCGGCCACAATCCCAGCGGCGCGAAGCCGCAGGCCGAGACAGGGCCGAGAAGAAAGCAGAGGAGATGCGGCTTGCCGGGGCGGAGCGATCGGAAATTCATGCCGCCCCTTACCGCCATTCCGGCGCAGGCGTGAATCCCTCTTCTATTGTCGCCCCTGCGAGGGCAGGGGGCCATGTCTCTCCCCGCCGGCGACAATTTTCATGGATTGTCCAATCCAGGCGAAGGCCTAATCTGCGGCCATGTCGCTTCAGCCCTTCCACCTCGCCTTTCCCGTCCATGATCTTGCCGCCGCGCGCGCTTTCTATGGCAGGCTGCTCGGTTGTCCGGAGGGGCGCAGCGCGCCCGAATGGATCGATTTCGATCTCTACGGCCATCAGATCGTGGCGCATCTGAAGCCCGGAATGGAGCCCCATAAGGCGGACGCCACCTCGAACGAGGTCGACGGCCATGACGTGCCCGTGCCGCATTTCGGCGTCGTGCTCGGCTGGGACGACTGGCATGCGCTGGCGCAGCGGCTGGAGACGGCGGGCGTCGCCTTCGGCATCCCGCCACATATCCGCTTCCCGGGCAAAGCGGGCGAGCAGGCGACGATGTTCTTCCGCGATCCTTCGGGCAATGCGCTCGAATTCAAGGCGTTCCGCGATCTGGGGCAGCTCTTCGCAATCGATTGAGCCGTTCCGCCCCGGCAGCGGGAAGGGACGTCAGCGCGCCGCCACCCGCCAGATCTTGTTGCCCACATCGTCGGCCACCAGCAGTCCGCCGGTGCGATCGACCACCACCGCCACGGGCCGCCCGCGCGCTTCCTCCTCGGCGTTTAGGAAGCCGGTCAGCACGTCCACCGGCTTGCCCGTCGGCCTGCCCTTGACGAAGGGGACGTAGACCACCTTGTAGCCCGATTTCGGCCGGCGGTTCCACGATCCATGCTGGCCGATGAAGGCGCCGCTGGCGAATTGCGGGCCCAGCTTCGCGCCGGTGGCGAAGGTCAGGCCCAGCGATGCGGTATGCGGTCCCAGCGCATAATCGGGCCGGATCACATATTGGCGCAGGTCGTCCGGATCGGCCGGCACGCGCTTGTCGACATAGCCGCCCCAATAATACCAAGGCCAGCCATAGAAGCCGCCGAACTGCACGCTCGTCAGATAATCGGGAACGATGTCCGATCCGATCTCGTCACGTTCGTTGACGACGGTCCACAGCATCTTGCTGTCGGGGTTCCAAGCCATGCCGTTGGGATTACGCAGCCCATAGGCGAAGATGCGGTGCTTGCCGGTCTTGGCATCCACCTCCCAGATGGCGGCGCGGCCCTTTTCCACCTCCATGCCATGTTCGGCGACATTGCTGTTCGAGCCGACCGTCACATAGAGCTTCGACCCATCCTCGCTGGCGATCACATTCTTCGTCCAGTGATGGTTGCGCCGCCCGGCCGGCAGATCGACCAGCTTCACGCCCGGAACGTCGATCTTCGTCTGGCCGGGCACGAAGGGGAAGCGCAGCAGCTTGTCCGTATCGGCGACGTAGAGCTGGCCGTTCGCCAGCGCCATGCCGAAGGGCGAGTTGAGGCCGGACAGCAGCACCGAGCGGCTTTCCGCCACGCCATCCCCATCCGCATCGCGCAGCAGGGTGATGCGGTTGGCGGATGCCACGCCCGCGCCGGCCCGCCCCATCAGCTTTCTCTGTGCCCAGCCCCTGATGCCGTTGCTGTCGTCCGGCTTGGGCGGCGCGTTGCTTTCGGCCACCAGAACATCGCCATTGGCGAGCGGCAGCAGCCAGCGCGGATGGTCGAGCCCGGAGGCGAACGCCTTCACTGTCAGCCCGGGGGCAGGGGTGGGGGCTTCGCCCTCCTTCCAGCCGATCGCGGGGGCGACATTCACCGTTGGAAAGAGCTGCTTCTTCGGCTCGACCAATTTGGGCGAGGTGCCCTGCACATCGGCGACCGACAGGCTCGCCTTCTCCGAGTTCATGACGAAATAGCCGCCGATGATGATCGCCAGGACGACGAGGAGGGCGACGATGATGAGCGGACGTTTCTTCATGGGCTCTCCCCCTTCATTGTCCCCACGCGTCCGAAGATGGCCCGGTGCGGCTCCCGCCTCCTTCGATTGCGCACGGAACTAATGCAAGTTGCGTGGGCTATTCCTCCGCCGGCACGGCGATCGGCGGATGCAGCCTCAGTCGCGTCACCCGGCGCGTGTCGCCTTCCGTCACTTCCAATTGCCAGCCGCTCGGATGATCGACCACCTCGCCCGGCTGCGGCACATGGCCGGCGAGCACCGAGGCGAGGCCGCCGAGCGTGTCGACATCCTCCTCTATCTCGGCCAACCGGGGATCGATCGCCTCGGCCACATCCTCCAGCTCGGTGCGCGCATCGGCTTCCCATAGTCCGTCGTCGAGCGGCACGAGCAACTCGGCCGCCGCCTCGTCATGCTCGTCCTCGATGTCGCCGACGATCTCTTCGACCAGATCCTCGATCGTCACCAGCCCTTCGGTGCCCGAATATTCGTCGAGCACGATGGCGAGATGGGTGCGCGTCGCGCGCATTTCGGCGAGCAGATCGAGCACGCCCATCGATTCCGGCACATAGCGCGGCTCGCGGATCAAAGGGGCGATCGTCGCCGGCGGCGCACGCGTCTCCGCCAGGATGGTGAACACATCCTTGACGTGGACCATGCCCACCACGCTGTCCAGACTCTCGCGATAGACGGGCAGGCGGCTATGCTCCGCCTCGGCGAAGGTCCTGACCAGATCGGCGAAGCTGATCGTCTCGGCCACCGCCACTATGTCCGCCCGAGGCACGCAGATCTCGCCCACCGTGCGTTCGCCGAAATCGAGCAGGTTGCGCAGCATCTGGCGCTCGACGGGCGAAAGATCGCCCTGCGTCGGCGCGTCGCCCTCATGCTCCTCGATCGCTTCCTCGATCTGGTCGCGGAGCGTGGGCTCGCTCTCGCCTCCGAAAAGCAGGCTGCGAAGGCCTGCCCACAATCGGCCGCCGGGTTCGTCGGTGGACCGGGCGCTGCTACTGGAATCGTCGGGCATGGCTGTGTGTGTCGGGTCCCTGTTCAGGCGTCGTCTTGGATTGCATAGGGGTCGTCGATGCCGATCGAGGCGAGTGCGGCGCGCTCGATATCTTCCATCGCCTCCGCTTCGGCATCCCCTTCTTCATGATCATAGCCTAGCAAATGGAGGGTGCCGTGGACAATCAGGTGCGTCGCATGGGTTTCCGTCGGCACCTGCTTCTCCGCCGCCTCGCGCATGGTGACGCCATGCGCGAGCACGATATCGCCCAGCAGCACCTCGCCATCGTCCGAATCGTCCAGCGCATCGAGCATGTCGCGCTGGATCATCGGGAAGGACAGCACGTTGGTCGGCTTGTCCTTCCCCCGATAGTCGCGGTTGAGGATGCGCACCTCCTCGTCGTCGGTCAGCCGCACCGAGATTTCCGCCGCGAAGGGGCGCTCGACGATCCAGCCATAGGGGCTCGCCTCCAGCGCCGCGCGCACCGCGCGGTCCGCCAGCGCCTTCCAGTCGGTCGCCCCGTTCCAGCCTTCCTCGATCGAGACTTCGGCTTCGATCATGCCTGTCCTGTTCCTCGCTGTTGATCCTCTCCCGCCTGGGGCAGAGGGGTTTTAGGCGTCGTCCGGCCCTTCATAGGCCTCCACGATCCGCCCGACGATCGGGTGGCGCACCACATCGGCTGCGCCGAAACGCACGGTGGAGATGCCCTGTATCCCCTCCAGCCGGGCGACCGCATCCGCCAGCCCCGACTTGCCGATGTCGGGCAGGTCGATCTGCCTGGGGTCGCCGCAGATCACCATCCGGCTGTTCATGCCGAAACGGGTGAGGAACATCTTCATCTGCGCGGGCGTGGTGTTCTGCGCTTCGTCCAGGATCACGAAGGCGTCCGAAAGCGTGCGGCCGCGCATGAAGGCGATCGGCGCGATCTCGATCTCGCCCGATGCGATGCGCCGCTCCACCTGCTCGGTCGGCAGCATGTCGTAAAGCGCGTCGTAGAGCGGGCGGAGATAGGGATCGACCTTCTCCTTCATGTCGCCCGGCAGGAAGCCCAGTCGCTCGCCCGCCTCCACCGCCGGGCGCGACAGGATCAGCCGGTCGACCGTGCCCTGGATCAGCTGTTGCACCGCCTGTGCCACCGCCAGATAGGTCTTGCCCGTGCCCGCCGGGCCCAGCGCGAAGATCATGTCGGCGCGGTTGAGCTCCTCCATATAGCGGATCTGCGTCGTGGAACGCGGCACGATGGTCTTCTTGCGCGTGCGGATCATCACCGCCGGCGGCTGGGACACGTCGGCGCGGATGATGCCATCGAGCACCGGCTCGGCCGACATGGCGATCACGCCCTCCACCGCGCCCGCGTCGATATCCTGTCCTTGCACGATGCGGTTGTAGAGCCCGGTCAGCACCTCGCGCGCGCGCGCGGTATTTTCCGCGAAGCCCTCTATCTGGATCTTGTTGCCGCGCGCCGCGATGTAGACGCCCAGCCTATTCTCTATCGCCACCAGATTCCGGTCATATTCGCCGAACAATCGGCCCAGAAGCTGGGGCTTGTCGAAGATGATCTCGAGCCGGGCGCGATCGCCGGCCTGTGCGGGAACGGGCTTGCGGGACATCAACTCTCCTTGGTCGGACCCATCGGCCGAACGCCTCGGAAGGAGGAGTCCGGTCCATGCAAGGTGCGGTTTTCGCATCGCGCTTGCAATGGCTTCGCGTCCGCCCCGGAAACAATATAGGAAGTTAGGCCGCGCGCCTTTCGGCGAGCGCGCCGCCCACGCTGTTCGGCCCGGCCGAAACGATCTCGACCTCGATCATCTCGCCGATCGCCGCCGGCGTCTCGACATGTACGGATTGCAGCCAGGGCGATTTGCCGATCCGCTGCCCCGGCTTCTTGCCGTCGCGCTCGATCAGCACCATCGTCCTGCGGCCGATCGTCGCGCGATTGAAATCATGCTGCTGCTCGTTGATCAGCGCCTGGAGCCGCTGGAGCCGCTCGTCCATCAGGGACTCCGCCACCTGATCTGCCATCGTCGCCGCGGGCGTGCCGGGGCGGGGCGAATATTTGAAGGTGAAGGCCTGCGCATGGCCGACGGCGCGGACGATATCGAGCGTCGCCTCGAAATCCGCGTCCGTCTCGCCCGGAAAGCCGACGATGAAGTCGCCCGAAATGGCGATGTCCGGCCGGCTCGCGCGGACCCGCTCGATCAGCCGCAAATAGCTTTCGACCGTATGGCTGCGGTTCATCGCCTTCAATATGCGGTCGCTGCCCGCCTGCACGGGAAGGTGCAGGAAGGGCATCAGCTTCTCGACCTCGCCATGCGCGGCGATCAGCCCATCCTTCATGTCGTTCGGATGGCTGGTGGTGTAGCGGATGCGGCTTAGCCCCGGCAGCCGATCGAGCGCACGGATCAGCCCGTCCAGCCCCTGGCGCCGGCCGGTCTCGTCCTCGCCCTCCCAGGCGTTGACATTCTGGCCGAGCAGCGTGATCTCCTTGGCGCCCGCATCGACCAGCGCCTTCGCCTCGTCGATCACGGCTGCCCAGGGCCGCGAAACCTCCGCGCCGCGCGTATAGGGCACGACGCAATAGGTGCAGAATTTGTCGCAGCCTTCCTGCACGGTCAGGAAGGCGGTCGGCCCCTGCCTGCGCCGCTTGGGCAGCGCATCGAACTTGGAGGCGATCGGCATGTCGGTGTCGATCGCGCGGCCCGTCTGCGCGGCCTTCACCATTTCGGGCAGGCGATGATAGGCTTGCGGGCCGACGACGATGTCCACCGCGGGCGCCCGGCGCGGTATCTCCGCCCCCTCGGCCTGGGCGACGCAGCCGGCGACCGCGATCATCGGCGACGTGCCATCCTCGCGCTTCAGCCGGCCAATGTCCGAATAGACCTTCTCCGCTGCCTTTTCGCGGATATGGCAGGTGTTGAGGACGACCAGATCGGCATCCTCGCCCTGATCGACCGCCGAAAGCCCCTCGGCTTCCAGCAGCTCGGCCATGCGCGCGCCGTCATAGACGTTCATCTGGCAGCCGAACGACTTGACCTTGAAGGTCTTGGGGGCGGAGCGAGTCATGCGCAGGGCCTATAGGCGAGGCGGAGCGGCTGCGAAAGCAGGCGGCGCCCCGTCAATCCTCCCGCGCAATGGCGACGCCGTAAAGCTCCATCCGATGATCCACCAGGCGGAAGCCCAGCTTCTCCGCGATGCGACGCTGGAGCGCTTCCAGCTCGGCATCGACGAATTCGATGACATCGCCGGTCTCGACGTCGATCAGATGGTCATGATGCGATTCCGGCGCCGCCTCGTAGCGCGCGCGCCCGTCGCCGAAATCATGGCGTTCGAGAATGCCGGCATCCTCGAACAGCCGCACGGTGCGATATACGGTAGCGATGGAAATGCCCGGATCGATGGCGGCGGCACGCGCGTGCAGCGCCTCCACGTCGGGATGGTCCTCGGCCTCCGAAAGGACGCGCGCGATCACGCGGCGCTGTTCGGTAATGCGGAGGCCTTTGTCGGCGCAGAGCGCTTCGACGTCGATTTTGCGGGGCATGCTATCCTTGCTCGTCGCGGTTTGCCGTTCGGCGAGAGCCCAGAGGTAGTGATTTTTGATGCCGGAAGGAAGCCGTCGAGGGACGGGCAGGGCCGTTTTTCGCCAGCTCCCCCCTTCGGAAAGGGTGGAATCGGCCCGGCAATCGACCCTGCGCGCCGTTCCCCCAAAAAACCGGCGGGGCTCAGCGCCGGCGGCGCTTCGTGCCCAGCCCGATCTTCTTCGCCAGCGAGCGGCGCTGCTCGGCATAGTTGGGCGCGACCATCGGATAATCGGCCGGCAGGTTCCACTTGGCGCGATATTGTTCCGGCGTAAGCTGATAATGCGTCATCAGGTGGCGCTTGAGCATCTTCAGCTTCTTCCCGTCCTCGAGGCAGACGATATAGTCCGGCTTGATCGAGGCGCGGATGGAAACCGCGGGCTCCTGCTTCAGCTCCGGCTCGGCGACTATGCTGCCAAGCGTCGCAAGCGCATCATGGACATTCTGGATCAGGGCAGGAACATCGGAAACGGACACGCTGTTGTTGCTGACATGTGCGGAAACGATATCAGCCGTGAGCGCGATCAGCGTATCCGCTAGGTCGCTTTCTTCAGTCATTTCTACGAACCTCTTGAGTTTAATGGTCAAATATCGACAGATATGACCATCGCGGACCCTCTAACCTTTTGGTAAGGGATTACAAGTTATTTCCGATGAAATGTGTACCGATCGTCGATCAGCAATGAAGATGCCAAGGTAAGTGCGTCGAATAGCTGACCGTCCCGGCCTCTATAATATCCGCGTCGCCGTCCTACTTCGCTAAAACCAGCGGATTGGTAGAGAAAGAGTGCTTTATTGCCATGACGCACCTCGAGATGCAGACGCTCCGCACCTTGCTGCCGTGCAAGTTCGCGTGATCGTTCAAGTAATGCCCGGCCTATCCCGCGTCCCTGATAGGCTGGGCGCACGCCCAGCAGCAGCAGTTCGGCCTCGTCGCATATGACGCGGTTGAGCGCGAAGCCCGCCGGCTCGCCGTCGACCGTCGCCAACGTCACCCATACGCCGGGTAAGGTCATCAGGCCCTGGCATTGCGGCTTCGTCCATGCTTCCCCGAACGCCGCGTCGAAGGCTTCGTCCATCGTGATCATCATTTCTTCGACGTCACGAATTCCGCCTTCGCGCAGCGCGATGCTCATGACGGCAGCTTCGCGTCGGGCGCGCGGCCATAGAGGGGCGCGGGGGCCAGGCTCGCCAGTGCTTCGGGCAGCAGCAGAAGGTCCGCCGCGCGGGGGAGCGCGTCTTGCGCCTCGCCGAAGCCGCGCGCCGCGATCAGCGCCGCCGCGCCCGATCCATGGATGCGCGGCTCACTGATCTGCGCCGCGGCCAGTTCGGGCGGCAGTGAGGCGAGGGGGGCGAGCGGCGCCAGCGGGTCGGCTGCAAAACGCTGCACGAACAATTCGCCATGGCCGCCCGTCAGCGCCACGGCGACGCTCCCGCCTTCCTTCGCCGCCGCCGCCGCGACCAGCGCCAGTGAAGAAAAGCCCCGCACCGCCACGCCCCAGGCGAGCCCCAGCGCACGCGCGGCGGCGAGCCCCACGCGCACGCCCGTGAAGCTGCCCGGCCCGCAATCGACCAGGATGATATCGGCGCGGCCCCCGTCCGGCAGCTCGGCGATCATTGGGATCAACCGCTCGGCATGGCCGCGGCCAACGATCTCGTGTCGCTCGGCCACCAGCGTGCCGTTGTCGATCAACGCGACCGAGCAGGCCGCCGTCGCCGTCTCGATGGCGAGAATGCGCACGGCCTCAGACGATCTTGCTGACTTCCTCGAAGGAAAGGCGCGGCAGCCGATCGAAGATCGTCGAAGGGTCGCCATAGCCGAGCGTCGAGATGAAGTTGGTCTTGATGGATGTGCCGGCGAAGAATTCGCGGTCGATCGCTTCCTTGTCGATGCCGGACATGGGGCCCGTGTCGAGGCCCAGCGCACGCGCGGCGATGATGAAATAGGCGCCCTGAAGGCTGCTGTTGCGGAATGCCGTATCCGCGATCATCGTCTCGCTTCCGACGAACCAGCTGCGCGCGTCGGCGTGGGGGAAGGTCTTGGGCAGATTGTCGTAAAATTGCATGTCCATGCCGATGATCGCGGTCACCGGCGCCTTGCGGATCTTCGTGGCATTGGTGCTGGATGCAAGCGCGGCGAGCCGATCCTTCGCCTCCTGGCTCACGCACCAGATGATGCGTGCGGGCTCCGTATTGGCCGATGTCGGCCCCCATTTCATCAGATCGTAAATGGCGCGGAGCTGCTCCTCGCTGACCGGCTTGTCCTGATAGCCATTATAGGTCCGCGCGGTGCGGAAGATGCGATCGAGCGCATCGTCGGAAAGCGGTTCGGCCATAATTCCCCCTGGTCGGATAAGTCAGGCAGCGCGGACTTCGGTTACTTCCGGCACATAATGTTTCAGAAGCGTTTCGATACCCTGTTTCAGCGTCGCCGTGGAGGAGGGGCAGCCCGAGCAGGCGCCGTGCATGGCGAGATAGACGGTGCCGCGATCGAAGCCGCGATAGACGATGTCGCCCCCGTCGCGCGCGACGGCCGGGCGCACGCGCGTCTCGATCAGATCTTTGATTTGCGCGACGATGTCCGCATCCTCGGGATTTTCGGGAAAGGCCGCATTCTCGTCGATATGGATGCCGCCGGCGCTTCCGGGGCGGAACAGCGGTGCGTTGCTCGCGAAATGATCGAGCAGCACGCCCAGTACCTGCGGCTTCAGGTCGCGCCATTCCGTGCCCGCGCCGGCCGTGACCGAAACGAAGTCGCGCCCGAAGAACACGCCTTCCACATCGCCCAGCGCGAACAGCGCCTCGGCGAGCGGCGATGCTTCCGCCTCTTCCGGATCGGCGAAGTCGCGCGTGCCGCCGTCCATCACCGCGCGGCCGGGAAGGAATTTCAGCGTGGCGGGATTGGGGGTGGTTTCGGTCTCGATCAGCATGTCCGCGCATTTGGGGGGAAAGCGCGCCCGGATCAAGGCCGGTGCGCCCGGTCGGGCAATGCCATCGCCAAGCCCGCCCTCCTTTCCTGACAGGAAGCTTACAGCCGGGTTCCGCGGCCGTTCAGCAACGGCCTCCTAATTCCGGGCTTCTGTGCGGGGCCGTGCCTCCAGCGCGCCCGCACATCGAGAGAGGATCGAGGATCATGGCGAGCAGGATGCTCAGGGCCCGGCATAACCATCCATGGACGGCGGAGGCGGACGCCGATCTTGCGGCACGCATCGCGCGCGGCGATCTGTTGCCCGATATCGCCCGCGCGCTCGAGCGCAGCCAGGAGGCGGTGCGCAGCCGGGCCAATATCCTGAGGCTGCCCGTCCGCTCCTCCCCCGGCCGCGGCCGCCGGGTGATCGCCTCCCCCCTCGCATCTGCGGCGGAAGGCTGAATTCACCTGAACCGTCGCCCCGGCGAAGTTTAGGTAATCCCTTAATGCGCCGCGCTGGTGTCAACCGCGCGCCTGGGCCTGGGCACCAGCCAGATCAGCATCGCCGCGATCATGAAGATGGCCGATGCCAGCGCGAAGATATAGGTCGTGGCGAGCGTGATGCTCTCCTGATCCACCAGCCGTTCGATCAGCGCGCGCGACTGTTCCTGCGTGAAGCCGCGCGCCGCCAGCGCGGCCGGCACCTCCTGCCCGGCATGGAGCAGGCCGGACAGTTCCGATCGTTCCATCTGCGCGCGATTCTGCCAGATGGTCGATGCGATCGCGGTGCCGACCGCGCCCGCCAGCGTCCGCACGAAGCTCATCACGCCCGCCGCCGATGCCGTCTCCTCCACCTTGACCGCCGCAAGCGCGAGGATCGTCAGCGGCACGAAGAAGAAGGGCATGCCTATGCCCTGCAGCAGTTGCGGCAGCGCCAGCGTCCAATAATCCGCGCCCGTCGTCCAGAAGGTCCTGAGCGATGTGGCGAAGCCCAGCCACAATATGCCGAAGCAGACGAGGTAGCGCGCATCCACCTTGGGCGCGAGCCGCCCCACGACCGGCGAGAGTATGACCGCGAACATGCCGATCCAGGCCGTCGTCTTGCCCGACCATGTCGCGGTATAGCCGAGCGATCCCTGCAGCCATTGCGGCAGCACGACGACGGAGGCGAAGAAGGTGCCGAAGGCGAAGCCGAGCGCCAGCACGCTCGCCGAGAAGCCGCGATGGCGGAACACGCGCAGGTCCACGATCGGATGCTCCTCGGTCAACTCCCAGATCATGAAGGCGACGAAGAAGATCGCGGCGATGGCCGCCAGCGCCACGATCATTGGCGATCCGAACCAATCATGCTCGCGCCCGGTGTCCAGCATGATCTGGAGCGCGCCGACCCAGATGATCAGCAGCGCGAGCCCGATCCTGTCGATCCGCGCCTTCATCGCCGGCGTCTCCGATTTTCGGAGCAGCCGCCATGCGGCCATGCTGCAGAGCAGGGCCACGGGGATGTTGATGAAGAAGATCCAGTGCCAGGAATAATTGTCGCTGATATAGCCGCCCAGCAGCGGCCCCGCGATCGGCCCCACCACCGT
The DNA here is from genome assembly GCF_003050615.1 of Sphingomonas oleivorans. Taxonomy (GTDB): domain Bacteria; phylum Pseudomonadota; class Alphaproteobacteria; order Sphingomonadales; family Sphingomonadaceae; genus Sphingomonas_H; species Sphingomonas_H oleivorans. Next base: position 41,634 of record NZ_NWBU01000007.1, read on the forward strand.
TGTCATGCCCCACATGCCCATGGCCGCGCCATGCTTTTCCTTGGGAAAGACGCGCAGCAGCAATGTCTGGGAGAGCGGCATCAGCGGCCCGCCGCAAAAGCCCTGGCCGATGCGGCAGAGGACGAGCATGGTGAGGCTCGTCGAAAGGCCGCACAGCACCGAAAATATGCCGAAGCCGATCACCGCGAAGACGAAGGTCCTGACCGCGCCGAAACGCTGCGCCAGCCAGCCGGTCAGCGGCACGCAGATCGCCTCCGCCACCGCATAGGAGGTGATCACCCATGTCCCCTGCGTCGGCGAGATGCCGATGCTGCCCGCGATGTGCGGCACGGCGACATTGGCGATGCTCAGGTCCAGCACCACCATGAAGTTGGTGATGGAGAGCACCAGCCCTGCGAGCAGCAGCGCGGGGCCGCTCAGCGGCGTGGACTGAGAGGGCGATGCCATGGCGGGGGCTCCTCAGCGCCGTGAGACGTCGATCTCGGCTTCCATCGACAGGCCGACGCGCAGCGGATGCGCCTTCAGCTCGCGGGGATCGAGCGAGATGCGCACGGGCAGGCGCTGCACCACCTTGATCCAGTTGCCGGTCGCATTCTGCGCGGGGATGATCGCGAAGGCCGATCCCGTGCCGCCCGCAAAGCCGACGACATGGCCATGATAGGTGACGTCGCCGCCATAAAGGTCGGATATGAGCTCGACCGGCTGGCCGGCGCGCACCTTGGCGAGCTGACCTTCCTTGAAATTGGCATCGACATACATGGAATCGAGCGGCACGACCGACATGATCGGCGTCCCCGCCGCGACGCGCTGGCCCACCTGCACCTGGCGCTGCGCGATCACGCCGTCGATCGGCGCGCGGATCACGGTGCGCGCGAGATCGAGCCTGGCCTGGTCGAGCCGGGCGCGCGCGGCGGCCACTTCGGGATTGGTCGCGAGCGTCGTGCCGCGCACCAGCGCCTCATTGGCGTTCAGTTCGCCTTCCGCCGAGCTGCGGGTCGATTGCGCCTGCGTGACGGCGGATTGTGCCACGATCAGCTTGGCGCGCGCCGCGGCGAAGGCGTTGGTAGCACTGGTCAGCTCATCGCCCGAAACCGCGCCGGAGCGTGCAAGCCGCTGGCGCCGGTCGAGGTCGATGCGTGCCTTGTCATAATCGGCCTCAGCCTCGATCAACTGCGCGCGCGCCCGGGCGATGTCCGCCTGGCGCGCGGCGACCTGCGCCTGGAGCGCGCCGCTGGTCGCGCGCGTCTGGCTGAAGCGGCGTTCGGCCGTCATCAGCTCGGCCTCGGCACGCGCCACCGCGATTCGCGCGTCGGAATCGTCGATCGTGACGAGAATGTCGCCCCGCCGTACCCTTTGGGTGTTGGCCACCCGCACCGTCGCGACCGGCCCCGCCACCAGCGGCGTCACTTGCGCCGTGTCCGCGCCGACATAGGCATTGTCGGTCGAGACATGATTGGCACCGATAAAATGCTGGTAGAGCCAGAATAACGCCCCCAGCAGCAGCACGACCACGGCCAGCCCGCCGAGCAGCTTCTTGCGCTGCGCGTTGCGCGGCGTGGCGCGATTATCGGGGGCGGCAGGCGGCCGGTTGGCGCGGGCGTCCTGGGCGATATGCGGCTCGGGCTGGTCGGCCATCGGCTTATCCTTGGGTCTGCGAAGAGGTGAAGCCGCCGCCCAGCGCGCGGATCAGCGCCACGTCGAGCGTGAAGGCGCGCGCGCGAAGGTCGGCGACGGTGCGACGCGCGCCGATCAGCGCCTGTTCGGCGCTCAGCACGTCGAGATAGGTGGAAAGTCCGCCTTCATAGCGGAGCTTGGCGATGGAGTAAGCGGCCTCGCTGTCGGCCAGCGACTGGCTGGCCTCGCGCAGGCGCGCGTCCAGCGCGCGCTGGCTCGTCGTCACGTCCGCCACGTCGCGTACCGCCTGGATCAGGGTCCGGTCGTAAGTGGCGACGGCCTCGTCATATTCGCCCCGCGCCGCGCGGTAGCTGCCCGAAAGCCGCCCGCTCTGGAAGATCGGCAGGCTGATCGCGGGGCCGACATTGCCATAGGTCGATCCGCTGTCGGTCAGGTTGGAAAGCCCCAGCGACTGCAGGCCGATCAGCCCCGTCAGGTTGATGTTCGGGTAGAAGTCCGCGCGGGCCACCTTGATCCGCTCGGCCGCTGCCGTGGCGCGCGTGCGCGCGGCGGCGATATCCGGCCGGCGGCCGACCAGATCGAGGCCGATCGAGGCCGGCAGGCCGGCGGCATGCAGCGTCGCGATCGCGGGGCGGCCGATCACCAAACCCCGGTCGGGTCCCGCGCCGGTCAGTGCTGCGATGCGGTTGCGGGTGAGCGCGATCGATTCGTCGATCGCCGCCAGATCCGCCCGTGCTGCGGGCACGGCGGCGGCGGCCTGCTTGAGCTGCCCCTGCGTGTCGAGCCCGATCTCGACCCGGTTGGTGACGAGTCTCAGGCTGTCCGATCGCACGCGCAGCGCCAGTTCGGCCACGTCGCGATCGGCATGAAGCTGCGCCAGATCGGCATAAGCGGAAGCGATGCCGGTGGCGAGCGCCAGCCGGGCCGCCGCCGTCTCGATCCGCGCGGCATCCCGTTCGGAGGTTGCGGCGCGCAGCGCGGCGCGGTTGCGGCCCCAGAAATCCAGGTCCAGCCCGAAGCTCAGCGCCGCATTGCCGGTCGATTTCCAGCCCTTGGGTACGAATTCGGCGGGAATGCCGTTATTATAGCTCTGCTTGGCCATGGCGGCACTGCCGCGCGCCTCGACCTGCGGGCCCAGCGCCGCGCCGGCCTGCTGGGCCAGGCCCTCGGCCTGCCGCAGCCGCGCCTCGGCAATGGCGATGTCGGGTGCGCCCTTCAGCCCTTCCTCGATCAGCGCGGTCAGCTGCGGGTCGCCATAGCCGCGCCACCAGCCGTCGCCGGGCCAGGCCGCCATGCCTGCCGGCAGGCTCGCCGCGCTGGCGAGCGCCTCGGGTCCGCGCGGCGCGGGCGCCCGGCCCAGATCGGGCACGGAGGCGCAGGCCGACAATGTCAGCGCGACGAGGGGGATCGCGCCTCGGAACTTGCTCATGCTTTGCTATCCGTACCGCTTGGTATGGTTCAATTGAGCTTGGCGGATGCGCTTGTCAACCGGAAAGCGTACGCTATGGTACGAAAATGCACTGCAAACGCGAAGCTCGGAAGGAAGCACGACGGCAATCGATCATTGCCGTCGCGGAACGATCATTTCTGGAACATGGCTATTCCGCTACCTCAATGTCCTCGATCGCGGCGGAGCTGGGCGGGTCGAAGGGCACGCTCTGGGGCTATTTCCCGTCGAAGGAAGCGCTGTTCGAGGCGGTTCTGGACGGCATGATTGGCCGCTTCGCCCAAGCGATGGGGGAGGCGCTGATCTTCGGCGGCGGCACGGCCGCCACGCTGCGCCGTTTTGCCATCGTCTATATGGAGAAGATAACGTCGCCGCCCGCGCTGGCGCTTCACCGGCTAATCGTCGCGGAGGTGGATCGTTTCCCGCAACTGGGGCGGATCTTCTACGAGCGGGGGCCGAAGCGGACGCGTGCCCGGCTGGCCGAATATATGGAGGGCGAGATGACGGAAGGCCGGCTCCGCCGTGCCGATCCCGCCATCGCCGCCGCCCAGTTCCTCTCGCTCTGCCTGTCGCGATGCTATTATGAGCGGCTCTGGGGGCTGGAAAATCTGTCCGACAGACCGTCCGTCACGCCCGAGATCGAAGCGGCGGTCGATTGCTTCATGCGGGCTTATGGCCCCGAAGGATGCAAGGAAGGCTGACCCGCCTCTCGTCACGGCGCAGGCTGTGCGCCGCCGGCCGATGCGCCTGGCCGCTTATTGTCACGGCCTGGCCTGCGCAGGGTTGAGCCCGCGCCCCGGCTCGGCAACGGGGGAAGGTCGCCGGGCTCGTCCGTCTTCCCCGCCGGAAGCCGGCCAATTCCGACGCTCACCATCGCGACGCTGGCGCTCTGTATCGCAGACCATATATCCGCCGGCCTTGCGCATCGCATGAATAAGATTCGGACAGGGAAGAAATGGACGCGAAACCCGAAATCCTGCTCGCCGGCGCCAATGATACGCGGCTCTGGGGGCTGACGAGCGCGGAGCGGGTCGGCCGCATCGCCGCCGCGCAGGGCCTCACCATGGCGGTCGGCTCGGACGTGCGCCTGCCGGCCCTGATCGTGAATCTGGCCTATGCCTTCGATCCGGCATGGCTGAAATATGTCGCGGCGCGGCCCAACCATGTCGTCACGCGCGGCGGCGTGCCCGTGCTCGCCCATGTCACCGATTCGGCGGCGGGCGAGGCGCTGTTCGCGATGATGGCGGAAGATCAGCCGCTCGGATCGGCCGGCAGCCTCATCCTCGTGCCGCAGGAGGATGCAGGAGGCATCGTCAATGACGAGCTGCGCAAGCGCGACACGCCTTTCATCGAGCGGCTTATTCCCTCGTCCGTTCCCGCGCTCGAACGCGCCAGCTATTTCGGCGCCTATAAGGGCGTGACGGATATCCTGACCAAATATCTCTGGCCCGAATGGGCGCTGGTGCTCACCCGCCTCGCCGCCCGCTGGCGGATCACGCCCAATCAGGTTACCGCGCTTGGCGCGCTGCTCTGCGTCGTGGCGACGATCCTCTTCTATTATGGCCATTATTGGCCGGGCCTCGCCGCCGGCCTCGGCTTCATGGTGCTCGATACGGTGGACGGCAAGCTCGCCCGCTGCACCATCACCTCATCCTGGTGGGGCAATATCTTCGATCATGGCATCGATCTCATCCATCCGCCCTTCTGGTGGTATGCCTGGGGGGTGGGGCTCGCCGCCTATGGCCGTCCGCTCGATCCTCGCACCTTCTGGATCTGCATGGGCGTGATCGTTGCCGGCTATGTCGTCCAGCGGCTGATCGAGGGCGCCTTCATCGTCCGTTTCGGCATCCACATCCATGTCTGGCGCCGCTTCGACAGCTGGTTCCGCCTGATCACCGCGCGGCGCAATCCGAACATGATCATCCTGTTCGCCAGCCTGCTCGTGGGCCGGCCCGATCTCGGCCTGATCGCGGTCGCGATCTGGACGCTGGCCTCGCTCCTCGTCCACATCGTCCAGCTCTTCCACGCGTTGATCGTCCAGGCGCAGGGCAGGCCGGTGAAGAGCTGGCTCGGCTGAACCGGCCGATCCTATATCTATGGCGGCGATGAACGGAGGGCATATGAACGAGACGATCCACCGCTTCGGCTATCCCGAAACGCTGATCGCGGAATATCCGCATTGGGTCGTGCTGCTCCGCCCGGAACAGCCGACCGTCGGCAGCCTCGTCCTCGCCGCCAAGGGCGATGCCGAGGCGTTTGGCGATCTCTCGCCCGAGGCCTTCTCGGAGCTCGCCACCGTGATCGCCGCGATCGAGCAGGCGCTCACCCAGGCGGTCAACTATCAGAAGATCAACTATCTCATGCTGATGATGGTCGATCGCCACGTCCATTTCCATGTCATCCCCCGCTATGACGGGGAACGCATGGTGGCTGGCATCAGCCTGCCCGATGCGGGTTGGCCCAAGGCGCCCGCGCTCGGCCAGTCGGTCGCGCTCGATTCCGCTCAGGTCGCGGCGCTGTGCGGCGCGATCAGAAACGCCTGGCCCAGCGCGCGGTAAGCGCGCGCGCCGCATCGACATCGGCGGGGAAATCCACCTCGGCCCATTCCTGGCCGACGATGCTCACCGTGCCGATCTCATTCTTATCGGCCAGGCTGTCGATCACCTTCAGATACCAGCTCGCCGTGCCGGCGGGCGTGTGCATGATCTCTTCCACCGCCTCGATGAAGATCTGTCGGCCCGCGCCGCGGAAGGCGAGCAGGCCGATCGATTCGGCGTTGCACTGATCCGCCGCCAGCGTCTTGCCGATCCGAAGCAGCCGGCCGTCCCTGCGCAGCACCTTCATGTCGTCCGCATCATATTCGGGCTTCTCGTCCACCGTCACGCTGATCGGCGCGGAAGCTTCGGCCAGCACCCGGGCAACCAGCTCCGGCGAGACGAGCGTGTCGCCGTTGAGCAGCAGCGTGTCCCGGTCGAACCGCTCGCGTGCCATCCAGACCGAGCCGAGATTGTCGGCGACATGGTAGAAGGGGTTGAAGAGCGTGCGAACGCCGTTGCGCGTCTCTGCCACCTCGTCCACCAGATCGGCGCGGAAGCCGGTGACGATCGTCACATCTTCGATCCCGTTGGCGGCGAGCGCGTCGAGCTGCCATTCGAGCAGCGTCCGGCCCGAAAGCTCGATCAGGCATTTGGGCCGGCTTTCGGTCAGCGGCAGCAGGCGCGATCCCTTGCCCGCGCTCAGGATGATGGCTTTGTCGATCGTCATGGGAATTCCGTTGATATGTTCGCCAACGCCTCCCGCATTTTTCCGTGGCGAAAAGATGACGAACTGCCGATAGGAACGGTCCCATGACCATCCCAAAGGCCAAGTGGACCGCCATCCTCCTCGCTGGGCAGCGCCCCGGCACCGATCCGCTCGCCGCCCAATTCGGCTTGGAAAAGAAGGCGTTGGTCCCGATCGCGGGGCAGCCGATGCTCGGCCATGTCGCGCGCAGCCTGCTTGCCGTCCCCGCCTTGGAAAGGATCCTGATCCTCGCCCAGGGTGCTAACGAACTGCTCATCCAGGATCTCGCCTGGCTGGCCGACGAGCCCCGCATCGCCGTGGCGGACAGCGCGTCGGGCATCTCCGCCAGCATCGCCGCCATCGCCGGAACGGATGCCGCGCCCTGGCCGGTCCTCGTCACCACCGCCGATCATCCGCTGCTCACCCCGGCGATGATCGAAACCTTCCTCGCCGGGACGGAGGGCGCGGATGTCGCGGTCGGCGTCGTCGGCCGCCGCACGCTCATCGCCGCCTATCCCGAAAGCCGCCGCACCTGGCTGCGTTTCTCGGACGATTTCTATACCGGCGCCAATCTCTTCGCGCTCACCTCCGCCCGCGCCGCCCGCGCGCTCGCTGCCTGGAGCGAGGTGGAGCAGGATCGCAAGAAGGCGCTGAAGCTCATCTGGCATTTCGGGCCGCTCCTCGCGCTGCGCGCGCTCACCCGCACCATCTCGCTCGGCCATGCCATGGCGATCGCCGGCCGCCGGCTCGGCTTCGTCGCGCGGCCGGTCGCCTTGCCCTTCGCCGAAGCTGCGATCGACGTCGATAAGCCGTCCGATCATGTGCTGGCTGAACGCATCCTGCGAGCCCGTTCGGACGACTGACCCGATCTTTGCGGCGGTCTGTCGGTTGCGCGGCTCGCAATTAAGGCCGCAAAAGGCTATGAGCCGGCTGGGCGGTTTCATTATCGGGATGAGGGGCAAACGGCTTGGTATCGACAGGTCGGTTGGGGCTGAAGGGTGCGATGTTTCGTGTCCAGGCCGGCGCAAATGTGCGGTCGGGGATTTCCGCTAAGGATTGGACGGAGCGGGCCGACCGGACGGAACAGGCGCGGCCTTCCATCTGCTTTCTGTTCAATGCGCAGCTTCATCAATTGCTCCATGGCATCACCACCGCGGCCGAACTCGCCCGGCGCGGCGATGTCGATGTTCATGTCATGTCGGTCAGTCGGGAAAATCTGGCCTATGCCCGTGCGCTCGTCGCCCGGATGGGCGGCGCGCCGATCCGCTTTTCCTTGGCCGGGTCCGAGCTGCTGCGCCTGATCGCGAGGATGACGGGTTCGTCGATCGCGCCCAAGATGCTGACGCTCGCCGCGATCGCACCCGCCATGCGCCGCTTCGATGCGATCGCGCTGCCGGAACGCACCTCGATCGCGCTGCGCAAGCTCGGCGTCCGTCGCACACGCTTCATTCATATCGATCATGGCGCGGGCGATCGCGAGGTCGGCGTCGATCCGCGCATCGCCAAATTCGATTTCGTGCTGATGGCGGGCGAGAAGCAGCGCGAGCGGTTCGAGCGGGCGGGGCTGATCCGTCCGGGCGATCATGCCATAGTGGGCTATCCCAAATTCGATGCGGCGGATGCGATGCGCGATCCCTGCTGGCGCCCGTTCGACAATGATCGGCCGATCGTCCTCTACAATCCCCATTTTTCCGATCTCGGCTCATGGGATCGTTTCGGCGTCCAGCTTGTCGCCGCCTTTGCCGCGCAGGATCGTTACAATCTGATCCTCGCGCCGCATGTCCGCATGTGCGACAGCGCCGCCAAGCGCGCCCGGACGATGGCGCTCATCGCGCCCTATGCCGATCTGCCCCATATTCATGTCGATCTGGGATCGGATCGCTGCGTGGAGATGAGCTACACGACGATTGCCGACGTCTATGTCGGGGACGTCAGCAGCCAGGTCTATGAATATATTCGCAAGCCCGGCCCCTGCCTGTTCCTCAATGCCAATGGCGTCGATTGGCAGGGGGACGAGAATTATGGCCATTGGCATTTCGGGCCGGTGCTGGACGATGTCTCGGCGATCGTCGCTGCGGTCGACGCGGCGCGCGCCAGCCTGCCCTTGTTCGAGGGCGAGCAGCGGAGGCGTTTCGACGCCACCTTCGATCTCGGCGAAATTTCCTCCTCGCGTCGCGCGGCCGATGCGATCGCCGGCTTCCTGCATCGCGAGGTCGGGTCGCGCGCGGCGCTGCCGGCTCCGACGCGCGGGTTGATCGCGGGGGCGCGGCGGGCGGCGCCCTGAAGTCCCGTCAGAGCGGGCTCGCACCCTCTTTGGCGCTCTTCGCGGCATTGGCATAATGATGCCAGGTGAAGATTGCCGCCGTGCCGCGATGCGGCCGCCAGCCTTCCGCCAGCGCGCGCGTCTGCCGCTCCGAAGGCCGTTCCTCCAGCCCCAATATCCGCCCCGTTTCGATCTGCACGGCAAGGTCGCCCGCCGGCCAGACGTCGCCGCGTCCCTCCGCGAAGAGCAGGTAGATTTCCGCCGACCAGCGGCCGATGCCCTTGATCCGCACCAGCGCCGCGATCGCCTCCTCATCATTTTCCGGCAGATGCGTCAGGTCGAGCGTGCCGGACGCGATCTCCTCGCCCAGGCTCTTCACATAGGCGATCTTCTGCCGCGACAGTCCCGCGCCGCGCAGCAGCTCGTCGGGTGCGGCGGCGATCGCCGCCGGATCGAGCTCCGGCCCGATCGCGGCCTGGAGCCGGGCGAAGATGGCGTTGGCGGAAGCGACGCTGACCTGCTGGCCGATGATCGTCCTGAGCAGCGTTTCATGGCCGCGGGGGCGGATGCGCGGCGCGGGATAGCCGATCCGCTCCAGCCCCCGCGCAAAGGCCGGTTCGATCCCGGCCAGCGCGTCCATCCCATGCCTGATCTGCTCGGCCGACAGGCCCATCCTCGTCTCCCTGGCTTGATTTCGTGGGCCTGCCGCGACATAGCACCCGCCACCCTGGGGCCGGACCAAGAGGAGCCATAATGCCGAAGCTGATCGTCGTCACCCGCGAAGGCGAAGAGATGGAGCTGGAGGGCGAGGCCGGCCTGTCGGTGATGGAGGTCATCCGCGACAACGGCATTGACGAGCTTCTGGCGCTGTGCGGAGGCTGCTGCTCCTGCGCCACCTGCCACATCCATGTCGATCCCACCTTCGTCGATAGGCTGCCGCCGATCAGCGATGACGAGAGCGACCTGCTCGACAGTTCGGATCATCGCAACGAAACGTCGCGCCTGTCCTGCCAGGTGGTTTTCGGAGACGATCTGGATGGTCTGAAGGTCCGGATCGCCCCCGAGGATTGATCCTTTTTCAGCCGCCGCGCGTCGCGACCGCGTAGAGCGAGATCGCGGCCGCGTTCGACACGTTCAGGCTTTCGACGCGCGAGCTGATCGGCAGGCGGGCGAGTTCGTCGCAATGCGCCTCCGTATTGGCGCGCATGCCTTCGCCCTCGGCGCCGAGCACCAGCGCTATGCGTGCCTCGCCGATTGTTTCGGCCAGGGTCTTCGGGCCCTTGCCGGTCAGGCCGATGCGCCAGAAGCCGGCTTCGGCTATCTCGTCCAGCGCGCGCGCGAGGTTCACGACGCGCACCCACGGCACCAGCTCCAGCGCGCCCGACGCGGCCCGCGCCAGCGCGCCCGATTCGGGCGGAGCGTGGCGATCCTGGGTGATGATCCCCAGCGCGTCGAACGCCGCGGCCGAGCGCAATATCGCGCCCACATTATGCGGATCGGTCACCTGATCGAGGATCAGCAGCGGACGGCGGTCATCCTGTCCCTGCTCCAGAAGGTCGCCCAGCCATAGGTCGGGCAGCGGATCGACCTCGATCACCAGCCCCTGATGCGGCGCATCCTGCGGCACCAGCCGGCCGAGATCGGCGGCGTCGGCATAGGTCACGGGAATCACCGGCGGCAGGTCGAGCGCGGAAAGCGCCTCGCGCGTGCCCCACATGCGGCGCACGGTGCGGTTGGGATTGGCGAGCGCCGCGATCACGGCATGGCGGCCCCAGAAGCGGGGGCGGCCGGCGGCGGGGGTGGATGGTCTATGTCCTCTGCGCATGGCGCACGCTTTTCCACGTGGCCGTTCCGCGGGCAAGGCAGGATATTCCGAAGCTTGCGCCGCGCTGGAGAGTCTCTCACCTGGCCGCGCTCACCCTGAGTTGTCGAAGGATGCCGGGATTCATCCGAGGCTCGATATGGGCTTCGGCAGCTCAGGGTGGGCGCGATGATTCAATCAGATGGAAGTCGATCTAAAAGCGCAGAGCGGCGTTGACAGGCCGCCAGCCTTTCGCCATTGAGCGCGCCTCGCTTCGGGGCGCCGGACAGGTGGCCGAGTGGTTAAAGGCAGCAGACTGTAAATCTGCCCGCGTGAGCGTACGCTGGTTCGAATCCAGCCCTGTCCACCACCGCCCCGAAGCGTTCCCGCCCGCAGGAGGGCGGCTCTCCCATCCGTGCCGAACCTCTCCGCCGTCCGCCTGGCTGTCGGTCGTGCTCAGGCCTTGGCCTTGGAGCGTGTCCTGGAGCGTCGCGGCGCCACATCCTGTTCCGGCTCGCTTTCCGATTCGCTCTCATCGGCCTGGAGGGCGGCCTTGCGCCCGAGACCGATGGTGCGGGCAAGGTCGCGCCGGGCCTCGGCATAGGCGCTTGCCACCATCGGATAATTGGCCGGCAGGTTGAAACGCTCGCGATATTGTTCCGGCGTCAGGCCATGTTTCTGCAGATGGCGCTTGAGCATCTTGTAAGGTTTGCCGTCGATCAGGCTGACGATATGGTCCTTGGACTTGAGCGAAGCCCGTACCGAAACGGCGGGGGAATGTTGCGGCCCGTCGGGTTCGGCCGTTCTTCCCAATCCACCGAGCGCGTCATGCGTGTTGCGGATAAGATCGGCGACCTCGTTGGTGCTGATCCGATTATTCGCCACGAAGCTCGATACGATTTCCGCCGTCAGGCTGACCAGCGTTTCATTTTGATCTTGCTCCACTGCTGTCACTCCCCTCGTTATGAAATGCTGTCCAGCTCAAAAGATTATCACTGCACATCCCAATGTAATGAAAAGACCCTATCCAGAACAGGGCGGCGGGCCCCGGACTTTTTACGGTCGGCATTACACCGGCGCGGTCCATGGCGGAGCGGCGGCGTTCCGGGAGAGGGGATTCAGAAAGGAAGATGGTTCGGCCGCATGATGACGGTCGATGGCGCCGGGCATTCCGCTTTCCTTGCGGCGGCGCGGCCGGAACAGGAGGCCCCTTTGCGGCTGCTTTCAGGGTGCGGGTGGGGCAGGGGCGTCGTTGCCGCGCCCCTGCCAAGCGACGGGCGGGTTCTTTCGATCCAACTTTCCGGGTTGGCGATCGTCGAGCAGATCGATACGCCGCATGTCGCGATCAATGCTGCCAGTGCCGCTCCGTTCATCATTCCGCGCTTCCCCTCTATCTTGCAGCTCATTGCCGTCTTTAATGTGAATGGAGGCTAGCATACTTGGCATAGCCAATTTTGTTTCTTTGTCGTTACTATGATATGCTTGGCCGGCCTGTCGCAATTGGGGCTAGGGCGGGTGCAAGCGAAGCTCGCTTGCGGCGCCGATGCGGGCTCGTCTATCGCTCGCTTATGGCTATCCGCAATGCGCCCGACGCGCTCGCCCTCATCGGCAATACCCCTCTCGTCCGGCTGAAAGGCCCCAGCGAGGCGACGGGATGTGAAATCCTCGCCAAATGCGAGTTCATGAATCCCGGCGGCTCGGTGAAAGACCGCGCTGCGCTCTTCATCGTCCAGGATGCGGAGGAGCAGGGGCTGCTCAGTCCCGGCGGCGTGATCGTGGAGGGCACGGCCGGCAATACCGGCATCGGCCTCGCGCTGGTCGGCAATGCCAAGGGCTATCGCACGATCATCGTGATGACGGACACGCAGAGCCGGGAAAAGCAGGATACGCTTCGCGCCCTGGGGGCCGAGCTGGTGCTGGTCGCACCCGCGCCTTATTCGAATCCGGCCCATTATGTGCACACCTCCCGCCGCATCGCGGAGGAGACACCCAATGCGCTCTGGTCCAACCAGTTCGACAATATCGCCAACCGCATGGCGCATATCCGCACCACCGCGCCCGAGATATGGGAGCAGACCGGCGGCCGGATCGACGGCTTCACCTGCGCCGTCGGCACGGGCGGCACGTTGGCGGGCGTCGGGCTGGGGCTCAAGGAGCGCAGCGAGGATGTGGTGATCGCGCTCACCGATCCTTATGGCGCCTCGCTCTATAATTTCTACGCGCATGGCGAACTCAAGGCCGAGGGCAATTCGGTCGCCGAGGGCATCGGCCAGAGCCGCATCACCGGCAATCTGGAAAGCGCGCCCATCGACACCCAGTTTCGCATCTCGGACGAGCAGGGGCTGGAGCAGGTCTATTCGCTGCTCCAGAATGAGGGGCTGTGCGTCGGCCTGTCTTCGGGTATCAATGTCGCCGGCGCGATCGCGCTCGCCCGCGAGCTGGGGCCGGGCAAGACGATCGTCACCATATTGTGCGATTCGGGAATGCGTTATCTCTCGACGCTGTTCAATCCTCAGTGGCTGGCGGCCAAGGGCCTGCCCATTCCGGAATGGCTGCGGCGATAAACCGGGTTCGACATGCGACGGACCGTTTGATACACTGTTCTTTGCTGGTCGCCTCCAACTCCGGGGGCGTTGGGAAAAGGTACGGATGCAAAGGGTTCGCATCGGTCTGACCGGGCTGGCCTGCGTTTTTCTGGTGGTGCTGCTGGCCGCGGCCTTCATTGGTTTTACGCATGAGGACGCGGTAACGACGGTGACCACCGTTTCGGGTAGCGGCGCGAAGGCGATAACGCGCGAGGCGTCGGCCGAGGGCGCGCCGCGCGATCCGCTGGCCGAACTGGGCGTGGCGCCCGGCAATGCGCCGGAGGAGCCCGCGCCGGCGGAGTCGCCGCCGCCGCCGGCTCAATCGCAGGCCGGGTCCGGCACGGAACGCTGAAGGCAGGTCGCAACATAGCGCTATCGCTGGTCGCGGTGGGGGGCTTCGCTCTCGCCGAGCTGGCGGTCGCGTCCATGTTCGGCGCCTTCGTCGCGCGCGATCGGGCGGAAATCGCGCTGTTCGTCGCGTTCCGGCCCTGGCTGCTCGCGGGGCTCGCGCTTGTCCCGTCGTCTCGCCCATGGCGGCTGCGCTGGGGCATCTATGCCGCGGCCCTGCTGCTCGCCTCGGCGGGGGAGGCTTTGCTCGTCCGGCTGCTCGGTGGGCGCTGGCCGCTCATGGAAGGCGCGCGTGCTTTGGCGGCCGCGCTGCTGCTCCTCGTCCCGTTCGATCTTGTGGCGATCCTGTTTCGGCGCTGGCTCGGCAAAATCGGCCTGCCGCTCGCCGGATTCGTCTTGCTGGCGCTGCTCGCGCTGCCCGGCCCCCTGACCCTCTATGCCTGGCTTGCCTTGCCCGGCGAGCGTGCGTCCCCGTCCGTGCGGCCGCCGCTGGGCGTGCTCACCGGCCTGCCGCTGCTATGGGGCGAGGGCGGCGTTGCGGCTGCGCTATCGGGCAAGGCGGTGCCGGCGATCCGCGCGCTTCTGGATCGGCGTTTCATGCTCCATCCCGTCGATGTCGCGCAGGACGAGGCGCTCGCGCCCGTGCGGCTGCTGCTCGTCGCCCAGCCGCACCCGCCGGGGCCGGCCGGGCTCGTGGCGCTCGATGCCTGGATGCGTGGCGGCGGCCGGGCGTTGATCCTCACCGATCCGGCCTTGCTCTGGCATTCGGATCATCCGCTCGGCGATCCGCGCCGGCCGCCGCGCGACGATGGCTTGGGCCCGTTGCTCGCCCATTGGGGCCTGCGGCTCGATCCGTGCCCCGAACGGCTGCTCGTCCGCGATTTACGATTGTCCGGCATGTCCCGGCGCCTTGCCTTCGCCGCCCCCGGCCGCTTCACCGCGACCGGATCTGCCTGCACCACCGCCGATGAGGGGCTGCTGGCCGAATGCCGGATCGGGCGGGGCAGGGCGCTGCTCGTTGCCGATGCCGATCTGCTCGACGATCGGCTGTGGGTCGGGCCGGGCCCGCTGGGCGCGCATCGCGCGGGGCGCCTTGCCGACAATGGCCCGTTCGTTCGCGACGGTCTGGCGCTGCTCGGCGGCATGTCGGTGCGCGATGACAGGGTGGACTGGATCGTCCGTCCCGATCGAATCGTTATGGCCTTCGCCGTCGCATCCGCCCTGCCGTTGCTCCTCGTCCTGGCCGGACTGCTGCTGCGCTTGCGTCGCTATTCCTGACGACGATCGCGCCTTCAAATAGTTTCCACCAAAGTTATCCACAGGCTCCAGGATTGGACAAAGCAGGAACGATGGCGGTTTTGCGCCATTTCCCACAGTTGACCACCAATTTGGTCCCCGCGGCAATACACAGCCACTTCCCATGAAATGCCATTGAAAACCATGAAATCCCCTGATACCCCCTAACTCATGTGATTTGAGGGCGAGGGGCGTTTCCTTGATGTCGTGATGTGCGCTCACCGGCGACGGCCGGTGGATGCACGGGGAAGGCCTCTGGCTCGTCGAACAGGGTCCTTCGCGTGGAAATCGTCGATTTCTTCCTCGGCAGTGCGCTGAACGCGGTGGACGCGAAGGGACGGGTGTCGCTGCCGTCCGATTTCCGCAGCATCATCGATCGCCGTGCGCGCGCCGCCGCCGCCGCCGGCAACACGCTGGACGAAAAGACCATCTCGCTCGGCGAGCATGAGGCGCATCCCTGTCTCCAGGCCTTCGACGCGACCTACACCAGCATCCTCTTCAAGCAGCTTCAGCGCCGGGTGGAGGGCATGGACGGGGTCGATGCGATGATGGCGCTCGACGATGCGCAGGCCGATGCCTTCGGCGCGATGAGCCCGGTCTCCTTCGATGCGGGCGGGCGTATGGTGCTCTCGCCGCTGCTCCGCGCGATCGCGGGCATCACCGATCTCGCCTTCTTCGTCGGTGCGGGCCAGACCTTCCAGATCTGGAATCCCCAGCGTTATTTGGAGACCCAGTCGGACAAGAAGCGCAACTGCCGCAACCTCGAATTCCTGCTGGCGGAACGGGGAGGCAAGGCATGAGCGCGGCTCCCGATCGCCACATCCCGGTGCTGCTGGAGGAGGTGCTTGCTGGCCTCGCCATTGCCGAGGGCGAAACCCATGTCGACGGCACTTTCGGTGCCGGCGGCTATACGCGCGCCATTCTCGGCCGGGGCGCCGCGCGCGTATTCGCCTTCGATCGCGATCCCGATGCGATCGCCGAGGGCGCGGATCTGGTCGCCGAAAGTCAGGGGCGCCTCATCCTCGTGCCCGAGCGCTTCTCGCGCATGGCCGATGCGCTGGCGGAGCGCGGCATCGAGGCGGTCGACGGCGTGACGCTCGATATCGGCGTCTCCTCGATGCAGCTCGATCGCGCTGATCGCGGCTTCTCCTTCCAGGCCGATGGCCCGCTCGACATGCGCATGGAGCAGGAAGGCGAAAGCGCAGCCGATTTCCTGAACAATGCTGACGAGGCCGAGATCGCCGATATCCTCTTCACGCTGGGGGAGGAGCCGCGCGCGCGCCGCGTCGCCCGCGCGATCGTCGCCGCCCGGCCGATCACGCGTACGTCGGAACTCGCCAATGTCGTGCGCCGCGCGCTCGGCTATCGTGAGCATGACAAGAAGGATCCGGCCACCCGCACCTTCCAGGCGATCCGCATCCATCTCAATCGCGAGCTGGAGGAGCTGGAGGAAGGGCTTGCTGCCGCCGAGC
This sequence comes from Sphingomonas oleivorans, assembly GCF_003050615.1. Lineage (GTDB taxonomy): Bacteria > Pseudomonadota > Alphaproteobacteria > Sphingomonadales > Sphingomonadaceae > Sphingomonas_H > Sphingomonas_H oleivorans. The sequence goes on from NZ_NWBU01000007.1 coordinate 57,763, forward strand.
GCCTGTTGCGCCCGGGCGGCCGGCTGGCGGTCGTCTCCTTCCATTCGATCGAGGATCGCATCGTCAAGCGCTTCCTGCGCGAACGCAGTGGTGCCACCCCCGCCGGCTCGCGTCATCGCCCCGCCGCCGGCGAGACGCGCGAAGCCAGTTTCGAGGCGGTTGCCAAGCCCGTCCGCGCGAGTGAGGCCGAACTCGCCCGCAATCCCCGTTCCCGTTCCGCAACGTTGCGTGTCGCCCGCCGCACCGCCGCTTCCCCCTGGGCCGCTGTTCCGAAAGGTCTTCGTTCATGATCGCCACGCGTTTCCGCTCGGTGTGGCTGGTCGCGGCAGTCGCCGTGGCGGCGCTGTTCTGCTATCTCATCTCGCAGCGCGTTGCGGCCGAGCGGGCCGAGCTCGCCCTGATCGAGCGCGATATCCTTAGAGGGCAGCAGGCGATCCGCCATCTGCGCATGGAGATCATGACGCGCAGCCGCATGCCCCAGCTCGAACGGTGGAATGCCGCCGTGCTCGGCCTCGCCGCACCCGGCGCGCGCCAGTTCATGGATAGCGAGGTCCGCCTCGCCAGCCTCAACCAGGCGACGCCGCTGCCCCTCGATCCGACGGTCGAGGCCAAGCGCGGTGCGGTGCGCAGCGTGGCCTATCAGCCTGCCTCCACCGCGCCGGCGGCTCCCGCTGCCCAGCCGGCCGCTCCGGCGCCGGCTGCGCCCGAGCCGCTGCTGCGTCAGGCGACCTATATCAGGCCCAAGGCCGAGCGGATCGCGCCCGAGCCGGTCAAGGCGGTGCTGCTGCCCGATGACATCGGCCGGATCGCGCGGATGGAGCAGGCCTCGGCGAAGCCCGGCGCCCGATGACTGCCGTCGCCGTCCGCCGCGACCGGGATCGCGCGGCCGAGCGCGTCGCGGGTCAGCGCGCGGAGGCCATTTCCGTCGCGCATTTCCGGCTGATGGTGGTCATGCTCCTGTTCATGGGCGTGACCGCGATCATCGGCGTGCGGCTCGTCTATCTGCTCGCCTTTGAGGGGCGGCCCGAGGCGGGGCAGGCGCGCGACGGCCTGCTGCCCGCGCGCGGCGACATTGTGGATCGCAACGGCATGACGCTCGCCAGCACGATCGATGCCTGGTCGATCGCCGTCCATCCGCAGAAGATCGTCGGTGACAAGGGGCTGATCGCCGCGGATCTCGCCCGCTTGATGCCCGAACGCAGCGAGGGGCAATATCTCGCCATCCTCAATTCGCCCAAGCGCTTCGTCTATCTGCGCCGCCGCGCCGTGCCCGATCTGGTGCGGCGCGTGAATGCGATCGGCGAGCCGGGCATCGCCTTCGGGCGCGAGCCCGAACGCCTCTATCCCCAGGCCAATCTGGCGAGCCACGTCCTCGGCTATCTCGATCAGGACGGAAAGGCCGTGACGGGCATGGAGCGCGTGCTCGACGCGCGGCTCAGCGATCCCGCGCGCCGCGGCCAGCCCGTCCAGCTTTCGATCGATTCGCGCGTGCAGGCGGCGATGGAGAGCGAGCTCAACGCCGCGATGATCCGCCATTCGGCGATCGGCGCCACCGGCCTCGTGCTCGATGCGCATACGGGCGAGGTGATCGCCATGGCCTCGCTGCCGAGCTATAATCCCAACCGGCCGAGCTTCAGCCGGGTCGAGGATCTCGCCAACAAGGCGACGCTCAACGTCTATGAACTGGGCTCCACCTTCAAGGTGCTGACGCTCGCCAATGCGATCGAAAGCGGCGTCGTCACCTCCATGGCGCAGCGTTATGACGCCACCGCGCCGCTCCAGGTCGGCCGCTTTCGGATCAAGGACGATCATCCCGAGAAACGCTGGCTCACCATTCCCGAAATATTGATCCATTCCTCCAATATCGGCACGGCCCGGATCGCGGACGAGCTCGGGCCGGAGCGGACGGCCGCCTTCTTCCGCAGGCTCGCCTTCGACAAGCCCGCCGATATCGAGCTCGGCGCGCGCGGCATGCCGCTCTGGCCCAAATTCTGGGCGCGCACCACGACGATGACGGTCGCTTATGGCCATGGCATCGCGGTCACGCCGCTTCACCTCGCAAATGCCTATGCGGCGATGGTCAATGGCGGCGTCTGGCGGCCGGCCACGCTGCTCAAGCGTGATTCGTCGCAAGTGCCGCAGGGCCGCCGCGTGATTTCGGAGGCGACCAGCGCGCGGATGCGCGAGCTGATGCGCCTCGTCGTGATGAAGGGCACGGGCAAGAATGCCAATGCCCCCGGCCTGCGCCTGGGCGGCAAGACGGGCACGGCGGAAAAGCCGCATCTCGGCGGTTATGCGCACAAGTCGCTCGTCTCCACCTTCGCCGGCGCCTTTCCGATGGACGATCCCCGCTATGTCGTGATCGCGATGCTGGACGAGCCCAAGGGCACCAAGGAAACTTTCGGTTTCGCGACCGCCGGCTGGACGGCGGCCCCCGTGATTTCCAAGGTGCTTTCGCGTATTGGGCCGCTTCTGGGCGTCATGCCGGATGAAAGCCGCGATGTGGACGTGTCCGATGCCTTGCCGCTGATCTGGGAGCCTGAAGGGGCCAATCCGAATGCGATTGAGTGAGTTGATTGCCGCAGCATCCATCCCGCTGGAATCCGTGCGCGATGGCGATGCCAGGGTCACGGGTTTCGCCATCGATCATCGCAAGGTCGCGCCGGGCACCGTGTTCGGCGCCTTTCGTGGCAGCCGCTTCAATGGCGAGGATTATATAGAGGCGGCGATCGCGGCGGGTGCGGTCGCCATCGTTACCCGGCCCGAAGCCGTCGTGTCGGGCGCGCTGCACATTGCCGATGCGGAGCCGCGTCGCGCCTTCGCGCGCTTGGCCGCTGCCTTTTTCGCGCCCTTCCCGGAAACCACCGTCGCCGTCACCGGCACCAACGGCAAGACCTCGACGGTCGAGCTCGTCCGCCAGCTCTGGCGCATGTCGGGCCATCATGCCGCCTCGATCGGCACGCTCGGCGTCACCACCGCCGACGATCAGGTCTCGACCGGGCTCACCACGCCCGATGTCGTGACCTTCCTCGCCAATATGGCCGGGCTGCGCCGCGAAGGTGTCACCCATGCCGCGTTCGAGGCGTCGAGCCACGGCCTTTCGCAATATCGGATCGAGGGGCTTCCGGTCCGCGCCGCCGCCTTCACCAATCTCAGCCGCGATCATCTCGATTATCATGGCACGATGGACGCCTATCTGGAGGCCAAGCTCCGCCTCTTCACCGAGGTGGTCGATCCGGATGGCGCGGCGGTCGTCTGGGCGGACGACGCCGCCTCCGCCCGTGTCGCGGAGCTGGCGACCGAACGGGGCCTGAGGCTCCTCACCGTCGGCGGCCGGGGCGAGACGCTCCGGCTCGTCTCGCGCGAGCCTAGCCAGCTCGGCCAGACGCTGCTGATCGAGGCGGAAGGCGCCGTGCATACGGTGAAGCTGCCGCTGATCGGCGCATACCAGGCCGCCAATGCGCTCACCGCCGCCGGTCTCGTCCTGGCCACCGGCGGCGATCTGCGCACCACCTTGGGGCATCTCGCCCGCGTCGCGCCCGTGCGCGGCCGGCTGGAGCGCGCGGTCATCAGCCGGGCCGGCGCGCCCGTCTATGTCGATTATGCGCATACGCCCGATGGTCTCGAAGCCGCCATCGCCGCGCTGAAGCCGCATGCCCGTTCGCGCCTGATCGTGCTGTTCGGCGCGGGCGGCGATCGCGATACCGGCAAGCGCCCCGAAATGGGCGAGGTGGCGGTCCGGCTCGCCGATCATGTCATCGTCACCGACGACAATCCCCGCAGCGAGGATCCCGCCGCCATCCGGCGCGACGTGCTGGCGGGGGCGCCCGGCGCGATCGAGATTGGCGATCGGCGCGAGGCGATCGCGGCCGCCATTGCCGAGGCCGGCCCCGACGATATCGTGCTGCTTGCGGGGAAGGGGCATGAGCAGGGCCAGATCGTCGGCGATCGCGTCCTGCCCTTCGACGATGTCAGCGTCGCCCGGGAGTGCGCCGCATGAGCCTCTGGACCGCCGCGGAGATCGCGGCCGCCACGGGCGGCACCGCAAGTGGTGACTTCGCCGTCACCGGCGTCGCTTTCGATTCGCGCGAAGTGGGGCCGAGCGACCTGTTCATCGCGCTCAAGGGCGAGGCGACCGATGGCCACCGCTTCGTCGCCGGCGCCTTTTCGCAAGGGGCGGCGGGCGCGATCGTCAGCACGCCCATCGATCGCCCCCATATATTGGTTGCCGATACGACCGCCGCGCTGAACGCGCTGGCCGTCGCCGCCCGCGCCCGCACGCAGGCGAAGATCATTGGCGTCACCGGCTCGGTCGGCAAGACGGGCACCAAGGAGGCGCTGTTCGCCGCGTTCGACCGCGCCGATCCCGGCCGCGCGCATCGCTCGGTCAAAAGCTACAACAATCATACCGGCGTGCCGCTCAGCTTGGCGCGCATGCCTGCCGACACGCGCTTCGGCATTTTCGAAATGGGCATGAACCATGCGGGCGAGCTTGCCGCGCTCACCCGCCTCGTCCGCCCCCATGTCGCGATCGTAACCGCGATCGCGCCCGCCCATAGCGCCTATTTCCCGGACGAAAGCGCCATCGCCGATGCCAAGGGCGAGATATTCCAGGGCCTCGAGCCCGGCGGCACCGCGATCATTCCTTATGACAGCCCGCATCGCGACCGGCTGATCGCCGCGGCCCGGCCGCATGCGGGCAGCATCGTCACCTTCGGCCGCGCGCAGGAGGCGGATATCTTTGCGCGCGAGGCGATCCGTATGCCCGCCGGCACGCTCGTTTCGGCCAGGCTCCGCACGGCCGAGCTCACCTTCACCATCGCCGCGCCGGGCGCGCATTGGGTGTCGAACGCGCTCGCCGTGCTGGCCGCGGTCGAGGCGGTCGGCGGCGATCTCACGGCGGCCGGCCTCGCGCTCGCGGACATGGCCGGGCTGCCCGGGCGTGGCCGCCGCATCGCCGCGCCGGTGGGAGAGGGGAGCGCGCTCCTCATCGACGAGGCCTATAATGCCAATCCCGCTTCCATGGCCGCCACGCTCAAGCTGCTCGGCGAGGAGGAGGTGGCCGGCCGTCGCATCGCCATCCTCGGCGAGATGCGCGAGCTGGGGGAGAAGTCCGCCGCCTTCCATACCGCGCTCGCCGAGCCGATGATCGCGGCGAACGTCGGTTTCGCACTGCTCGTCGGCCCCGAAATGGCGGCGCTCGCCAAGGCTCTTGAGGGGCGGATCGATTTCGCGCATGTGCCCGACGCCTCGGCCGCCATGGCGAATCTTCCGGGCCTGATCGGCCCCGGCGATGCCGTGCTGGTAAAGGGATCCAACGCCATCGGGCTCGTCCGCCTCGTCGATCATCTGAAGGACGGCGCGCTGGCCGCCGGGAACATCGAATGCTCTATCTGATCGCCGAACAGCTCGGCTTCCCCGGGCTGCTCAACCTCATTCGCTACATCACCTTCCGGGCGGGCGCAGCGGCGGTCACCGCGCTGTTCATCGGCCTCATCATCGGGCCGAAGTTCATCGGCTGGCTGCGCATGCGGCAGGGCAAGGGCCAGCCGATCCGTTCGGATGGCCCCCAGACGCATCTCGCCAAGGTCGGCACGCCCACCATGGGCGGGCTGATGATCCTCACGGCGGTCACCATCTCGCTCCTGCTCTGGATGGACATTTCGAACCGCTATACCTGGGCTTGTCTGCTCGTGACGCTCGGCTTCGGGCTGATCGGCTTCCTCGACGATTATGACAAGGTGAAGAAGCGCAGCCACAAGGGCGTGTCCGGCAGGACGCGTCTGGCCATGGAATTCGCCATTGCCGGCGTCGCGAGCTGGATCATCATTTCGGGCAGCAGCACCGCGCTCTACGTGCCCTTCTATAACGGGCCGGTGATCGATCTGGGCCCGCTCTATATCTTCTTCGCGGCCTTCATCATCGTCGGCTTCGGCAATGCCGTGAACCTGACGGACGGGCTGGACGGGCTTGCGACCATGCCCGTCGTGATCGCCAGCCTCGCCTTCTTCGTCATCACCTATATGGTCGGCAATGCCCGTTTCGCGGACTATCTCGGCATTCCGCATGTGCTGGGCGCGGGCGATCTCACGGTGCTCACCGCCGCGATCATCGGCGGCGGCCTCGCCTTCCTCTGGTTCAACGCGCCGCCCGCCGCCGTCTTCATGGGCGATACGGGCAGCCTCGCGCTTGGCGGCGCGCTCGGCGCGATCGCGGTGGTCGCGCATCATGAGATCGTGCTGCTGATCGTCGGCGGCCTGTTCGTGCTGGAAACGGTCTCGGTGATCCTCCAGGTCTTCTTCTACAAGCGCACCGGCAGGCGTATCTTCCGCATGGCGCCGATCCACCATCATTTCGAGCAGCTCGGCTGGTCGGAGCCGACCGTGGTGATCCGCTTCTGGATCATCAGCTTCGTCCTCGCACTGGCGGGTCTCGCGACCCTGAAGCTTCGATGATCACGAGCCCCGCCTTTCGCGGCAAACGCTATGCCGTGCTCGGCCTCGCCCGGTCGGGCCTCGCGACCGTCGCGGCGCTCGCCGCCTCGGGCGCGCAGGTCGTCGCCTGGGATGATCGGGAGGAGGCGCGCCAGGCGCTTCGCACAAGCCATCCCGCCGTCGGCATCACCGATTTTCCGAAGTCCGATAGCCTCGCCGGCTATGATGCGATCATCGTCTCTCCCGGCGTGCCGCTCAACCGCCATCCGTTGAAGGCGCGCGCCGATGCCGATCGCGTCCCCGTGATCGGCGATATCGAGCTGTTCGCCCAGGCGCGCGCGTCGCTCCCGCCGCACAAGGTCGTCGGCATCACCGGTACCAACGGCAAGTCGACCACCACTGCGCTGATCCACCATATCGTCGCGACGGCCGGCATTCCCGCGCGTCTCGGCGGCAATATCGGCCTGCCGATATTGGGGCAGGATCCGCTGCCCGTAGGCGGCATCTATGTGCTGGAGCTTTCGAGCTACCAGATCGATCTTACCTATAGCCTCGATTGCGACGTCTCGGTGCTGCTCAATATCACGCCCGACCATCTCGATCGCTATGACGGTTTCGCCGGCTATGTTGCCTCGAAGGCGCGGCTTTTCGCGATGCAGTCGCCTCATAATTGGGCGGTGATCGTCGGCGATGACGATCGCACGCGCCGGATTGCGGCTGTCGAATATGCGCGTCGCGGCGCGCCTGCCGAATGGGCGCTGGTCCATGCCGTCGAGCCTTCGCGTCAGCACGACTGGCCTGCGCTCCAGGGGCCGCACAATGCGGAAAATGCCGCCGCCGCCATCGCCGCCGCCCGCGCGCTCGGCATATCGGATGCGCTGATCGAGCAGGGTCTGCGCACCTATCCCGGCCTGCCGCACCGCATGGAGCGCGTCCTCGAGCGCGACGGCCTGCTCTTCGTCAACGACAGCAAGGCGACCAACCCCACCTCCACCGCGCCCGCGCTCGCCGCCTATCCCGCGATCCATTGGATCCTCGGCGGCATCGCCAAGACCGACGATCTCGACGCATGCGCGCCGCATTTCGATCATGTCCGCGCCGCCTATACGATCGGCGAGGCGGGGCCGATGTTCGCGCGGCTGATGCGCGCGGCGGGCAAGCCGGTAACGGAAAGCGGTACGCTGGAGGCCGCCGTCCGCGCCGCCGCCGCCGCCGCGCGACCGGGCGAGGTGGTGATGCTCTCGCCCGCCTGCGCCTCCTTCGATCAGTTTCGCGATTTCGAGGCGCGGGGCGATGCCTTCCGTGCTGCGGTGGAGGCGCTCTGATGGCGAGCGGGGCGATCGATCAAGGCAGGCGCAACGTGCGCGACAAGGCGCAGGAGCGCCGCCGCAAGCGCGGCCGGGGCGCGCGCCTCGGCCGGGCCGATCGCACGCCGCTCGGCACCTGGTTCTGGGAAATCGATCGCGTTCTGCTGCTGCTCGTCACGGTGCTGATCGGCATCGGCCTGATCGCGGTCGCCGCGGCCTCGCCGGCAGCCGCGATGCGCTATTCCAACGCGAACCTCACTTTCCCGCCGCTTTATTATTTCTATCGTCAGGCGATCTGGATCGCCATCGCGGTGCCGGTGATGATCGGCGTCTCGATGCTGCCCAAGCCTGTCGCCCGTCGCGCCGCGATGGTCGGCGCCGGCATCTTCGTCGCTCTGCTCGCGCTCGTGCCGATGATCGGCAATGAGGTGAACGGCGCGCAGCGCTGGATCCATCTCGGCCCGGTCCAGGTCCAGCCGTCCGAATTTCTGAAGCCGCTCTTCACGGTCACGCTCGCCTGGCTCCTCTCGCTCAAGGCGAAGGATGGCAGCCTTCCCGTGATATGGCTGTCTTTCCCGATGATCGGCCTCGTCGCCTTCCTGCTGATGAAGCAGCCCGATTTCGGCCAGACGGTGATCTTTGCTTCCATCTGGCTGTTGCTGCTTACTTTGTCCGGCGCGCCCATCCGTTTCCTGGCGGGGCTTGGCGCGGCGGGGGTGGGACTGATCATCTCCGCCTATCTTTTCTATTCGGTCGCGCGCACGCGCATCGACGCCTTTCTCGGCCTTGCCGAGGATGGCGCGCAGATCGACAGCTATCAGACGGACAGCGCGCACAATACGCTCACGAATGGCGGGCTGATCGGCACCGGGCCCGGCGCCGGCACGATGAAATTCCGCCTGCCCGAGCCGCATACCGACTATATCTTCTCGGTGATCGGCGAGGAATTCGGCCTGGTCGCCTGCCTCGCCATCGCCTTCATCTATCTCGCCATCGTCGTGCGCGTGTTCATCAAGCTGTTGCATGAGGAGGATGATTTCCTTCTCCTCGCCTCCGCCGGCCTCGTCGCCCAGTTCGGGCTTCAGGCGCTCATCAACATGGCGGTCAATGTCCAGATCGCGCCGTCCAAGGGAATGACCTTGCCCTTCATCAGCTATGGCGGCTCCTCGATGGTCGCGCTGTCGATCGGCTTCGGGCTTCTGCTAGCCTTCACCCGCGCCAACCCGTATCTCAATCGCTCGCCCTATGTCGTGAAATGGAACGGTCGATGAGCCTCAAGCCCGCCAATATCGTCCGTCACTATGTCCTCGCCGCCGGCGGCACCGGCGGCCATATGGTCCCCGCCCATGCGCTGGCGGCGGAGTTGATGCGGCGCGGCCATCATGTCGCGCTGGTCACGGACGAGCGTGGCGCCAAGATCCCCGGCCTGTTCGATGGCGTGCAGACGCATGTGCTGCCCGCCGGGCGGCTGTCGGGCGGGCCGATCGGCTGGCTGCGCGCGGGCCGCTCGATCCTCGCGGGCCGCGACATGGCGCGCCGCCTGAACGAGACCTTCCGGCCCTCCGCCGTGGTCGGCTTCGGTGGCTATCCGGCGTTTCCGGCACTTCTCGCGGCGCTCAAGGATGGCATCCCCACCGCCGTTCATGAGCAGAATGCCGTGCTCGGCCGCGTCAATCGCCTGCTCGCGGGGAAGGTCGATGCGATTGCCACCGCCTATCCGCAGGTCGATCGGCTGAAGCCCAAATATCAGGCGAAGACCGTCCTCGTCGGCAATCCGGTGCGCGACATCGTCAAGGAAATCGGCAATCAGCCTTTCCCGCCGCTTTCCGAAGACGGCCCGTTCCGCGTGCTCGTCACCGGCGGCAGCCAGGGGGCGACGATCCTTTCCGATGTCGTGCCCGATGGCCTCGGCCAGCTTCCCATGCCGCTGCGCCAGCGGCTTCAGGTGACGCAGCAGTGCCGGCCCGAGGATATTGAGCAGGTCCGGGCCAAATATGGCTTTCTCGGCATACCGGCGGATCTCGCCACCTATTTCGCCGATCTGCCCGAAAAGCTGGCCTTGGCCCATCTCGTCATCGCGCGCGCGGGCGCCTCGACCATAGCGGATGTCAGCGTCGCCGGCCGCCCGGCGATCCTCGTTCCGCTTCCGTCCGCGATGGACGACCATCAGACGGCCAATGCCCGCGAGATGGCGGAAGGCGGCGGCGCGCGCGCCATCGCCCAGTCGCATTTCACGCCGGAGGAGCTGGCGCGCCAGATGCTGCATCTGGCCGAGGAGCCCGAAACATTGCTAAACGCCGCCAATCGCGCCCGCGCCTGCGGTCGTCCCCATGCCGCGCAGGACCTTGCCGATCTCATCGAGCGGCTCGGGCCTACCCCGGTGATGGACGGCCTGCCCGTGGACGCTCCGGCATCAGGACAGCTCAAGGGAGCATTTGCATGAAGGGTGTCGCCACCGACATCGGCACGATCCATTTCATCGGCATCGGCGGGATCGGCATGTCCGGCATTGCCGAGGTGATGCACAATCTGGGCTACAAGGTTCAGGGCTCCGACGTCGCCGAAGGCTATGTGATCGAGGGCTTGCGCAAGCGCGGCATTCCCGTCTCCATCGGCCATAGGGCGGAAAATCTCGGCGATGCCGCCGTCGTCGTCACCTCCACCGCGATCAAGCGCGGTAATCCGGAGGTCGAGCTCGCGCTCGAGAACCGCATTCCCGTCGTCCGCCGCGCGGAGATGCTGGCGGAACTTATGCGCCTCAAGTCCACCGTCGCCATCGCCGGCACGCATGGCAAGACGACCACCACCTCGATGGTAGCCGCCCTCCTCGATGCGGGCGGCGTCGATCCGACCGTCATCAATGGCGGCATCATCAACAGCTATGGTTCCAACGCCCGCCTTGGCGCGTCGGACTGGATGGTGGTGGAGGCCGACGAGAGCGACGGCAGCTTCCTGCGTCTCGACGGAACGATCGCGGTCGTCACCAATATCGATCCCGAGCATCTCGATCATTATGGCACGTTCGACAAGGTGAAGGACAGCTTCGTCGAGTTCGTCGAGAATGTCCCCTTCTACGGCGCGGCGCTGCTCTGCCTCGATCATCCGGAGGTGCAGGCGATCATCCCGCGTGTCCGCGATCGCCGCGTCGTCACCTATGGTTTCTCGGCGCAGGCCGATGTGCGCGGCGTCAACGTCACGCCGATCCCCGGCGGCAATCGTTTCGAGGCGATCATCCGCCATCGCGACGGCACTACCCGCTCGATCGAGAATATCGAGCTGCCCATGCCCGGCCGCCACAATGTGCAGAATGCGCTTGCCGCGATCGGCGTCGCGCTCGAGCTCGGCATATCGGACGACATCATCGCCAACGGCTTCGCCAAGTTTGGCGGGGTGAAGCGCCGCTTCACCAAGGTTGGCGAGACCGACGGTGTCACCATCATCGACGATTATGGCCACCATCCGGTCGAGATCCGTGCCGTCCTCTCCGCCGCGCGGGAAGGCGCGCAGAGCAGGGTGATCGCCGTCGTCCAGCCGCATCGCTACACCCGGCTGCGCGATCTGCTCACCGAATTCCAGTCCGCCTTCAACGATGCCGACATCGTCTATGTCGCGCCCGTCTATGCGGCGGGCGAGCAGCCGATCGATGGCGTCGATGCCGCAGCGCTCGTCTCGGGCCTCAAGATGCGCGGCCATCGCAATGCGCAGGAGATTTCCGGCCCCGACGCGCTTGCCGGCGCGCTGGCGGATGTCGTCCAATCGGGCGACATGGTGATCTGCCTCGGTGCGGGCGACATCACCAAATGGGCGGCGGGCCTTGCGGACGGCATCGCCGCCGTGCGGAAGGTGGCTGCATGAAGCCGGCCCGGCCCTTCGACGACGGACTGCGCGGCACGATCGAGGCCAATGCCTCGCTCGCCGACTTCATCTGGTTCCGCACGGGCGGGCCAGCCGAATGGCTCGTGCGTCCCGCCGATGTGGCCGATCTTTCCGCTTTCCTGGGCCGCCTCGATCCATCGGTTCCTGTGCTGCCGGTCGGCGTCGGATCGAACCTGATCGTGCGCGATGGCGGCGTTCCGGGGATCGTCGTGCGCCTGCCCAAGAGCTTCGCCAAGGTCTCGGTCGAGCCCGGCAATCGCATCCGTGCGGGCGGTGCCGCCATGGGGATTACCCTTGCCTCCGCCGCGCGCGACGCGGGTATTGCCGGCCTTGAATTCATGCGCGGCATTCCGGGCACGGTCGGCGGCGCGGTGCGCATGAATGCCGGCGCCTATGGCCGCGATGCGAGCGACATATTGATCGAAACCACGCTCGTCCTGCGCGACGGCAGCATCGAGACCTGGCCCGCCGCTAAGCTCGGCTACAGCTATCGCCACAGCATGCTTCCCGAAGGCGCGGTGGTGGTGGAAGCGCTGTTCGCCGGCACGCCCGGCGATCCTGCCGCGATCGGTGCGGAGATGGACCGCATCGCCGCCGAGCGTGAGGCGAGCCAGCCGCTGCGCAGCCGCACCGGCGGCTCCACCTTCAAGAATCCCGATGGCCACAAGGCTTGGGCGCTCGTCGACGCCGCCGGCTGTCGGGGGCTTCGCAACGGCGACGCGCAGGTCTCCGAAAAGCACACCAATTTCCTCCTCAACCTCGGCTCCGCCTCCTCGGCCGAGATCGAGGCGCTGGGGGAGGAGGTCCGCCGCCGCGTCGCCGAGAAATCCGGCATCCTTCTCGAATGGGAAATCCAGCGCGTGGGAAATCCCGCATGAGCATCCCCCCCCTTCATGTCGCCGTCCTGATGGGCGGCTGGTCGTCCGAGCGCGAAGTGTCGCTCACCTCGGGCAAGGGCGTCGCCGACGCGCTCGAATCGCTGGGTCACAAGGTCACGCGGATCGACATGGGCCGCGACGTCGCCGCGCGTCTTGCCGAGGCCGCGCCGGACGTGGTGTTCAACGCGCTTCACGGCTGCCCCGGCGAGGACGGCACGGTGCAGGGCATGCTCGACCTGATGGGCCTCAAATATACCCATTCGGGCCTCGCCACCTCGGTCATCGCGATCGACAAGCAGCTCACCAAGAATGAGCTCATCCCCCATGGCATCCGCATGCCGGGCGGGATGATCGTCGCGTCCGAAAGCCTCTACGCCCGCGATCCGCTGCCGCGCCCCTATGTGCTGAAGCCGGTCAATGAAGGCTCGTCGGTCGGCGTTGCGATCGTCACCGACAATGGCAATTACGGCAATCCTATCGGCCGCGATGTCGAGGGGCCATGGAAGCATTTCGACACGTTGCTCGCCGAACCCTTCATCAAGGGCCGCGAACTGACGGTCGCGGTGCTCGGCGATCGCGCGCTCGCCGTCACCGAGCTTCAGCCGAAGAGCGGCTTCTATGATTATGACAGCAAATATACCGATGGGCTGACGCTCCACATCTGCCCTGCGCAGATCCCGGCGGAGATCGCCTCGTCGGCCATGGCGATGGCGCTCAAGGCGCATCATGTGCTCGGCTGCCGCGGCACGTCCCGCTCCGATTTCCGCTGGGACGAGGAGTTGGGCGAGGCCGGCCTCTATCTGCTCGAGGTCAATACCCAGCCCGGCATGACGCCCTTGAGCCTCGTGCCCGAACAGGCGAAACATGTCGGCATGAGCTACCCGCAACTGGTCCAGCGGATCGTGGAGGAAGCATTGTGAGCGCGGGCGTTTCGGCGCCCAGGATCGGTCGCGGCAACAGCCGCGCCAAGCGGCCGACCATCCGCAAGCCGAAAAATGCGCGCCCCTCGCGCATCGCCGCCATGCTTGCTACGATCCCGATCCCGGCCGAGACGCTGAAGCGTATCGGCAACTATGCCCTTGCCCTGCTCGTGCTGGCGGCGATCCTCGCGGGCCTCATCGCGATGCGCCTGCCGCAGATGATCGGGATCGAGATTGGCGAGGCGATCGGCCGCATGGGCTTCGTCGTCCGCAATATCGAGATTGCCGGCCGCGCCAATGTCGATCGCGACGCGGTCTATATGATCGCGCGCGAGCAGCGGGCGCGGGCGATGCCGCTCGTCGATCTCGAAGGCACGCGCCAGCGCCTGCTCCAGCTCGGCTGGATCGCGGAGGCGCGCGTCTCGCGCCGCCTGCCCGATACGCTGGTGGTCGATATCGTCGAGCGCAAGCCCACCGCCGTCTGGCAGCATCAGCGCCGCCTCGCGCTGATCGACGAGAAGGGCGTGGTGATAGCAGCTGTCGATCCCGCCGCCATGCCGGATCAGCTTCCGCTCGTCATCGGCCCCGGCGCCAATGACCATGCCGCCGAGCTGGCCGCGCTCATCAAGGCGCAGCCCTCGCTCCATGCCATGCTGGAAGGCGCCACCTGGATCGGCGACCGCCGCTGGGATCTGCGCTTCCAGTCGGGCGAGACGTTGGCGCTGCCCGAGGGGCGCAAGGCCGCGGCGGATGCGCTCGCCTATTTCGCGCATCGCGATCAGGCGGTGCGCCTGCTCGGCCAGGGCTATGTCCGCTTCGACATGCGCGATCCGTCGCGCATGGTGGTGCGCGTCTCCAGGGAGCCGGGCCGCCGTATCGCCGATGCGCCCGCCGGCAACAGCATCTAGGGGGCAGGGGGAAGGGATCATGGCGCAGGGCAGGAATGACGGCCTCATCACCGCGCTCGATATCGGCTCGTCGAAGATCAGCGCGCTGATCGCGCGGCCGACGGAGAGCGGCGAGCTGCATGTGCTCGGCACCGGCCAGCGTGAGAGCAAGGGCGTGCAGCGCGGCTATGTCGCCGATATGGAGCGTACCGAGGTTGCGATCCGCGAGGCGGTGGAGCAGGCCGAGCGCATCGCCGGCACCAATATCGAGCATGTGTGGGTCGGCTTCTCCGCCGGCGGGCTCGTCTCCAACGTCGCCTCGGTCGAGGTCGATCTGGGTGGCCATCGCATCGAGCAGACGGACATCGACGATCTGCTCGCCGCCGGGCGCAACTCGATCGATCCCGAAGGCCGCATGGTGCTCCATGCCCAGCCGACCCTCTATACGCTGGACGGGCTTCAGGGGGTGAAGACGCCGCTCGGCCTCCATGCCGATCAGTTGCGCGTGGATATCCATGTCATCGCCGCCGAGCCTTCGCCGGTGCGCAATCTCGATCTGTGCGTCCGCTCGGCCCATCTCGCGGTGAAGTCGATCGTCGCCGCTCCCATCGCGACCGGCCTCGCCTGCCTGTCGGAGGAGGAGCGCGAGCTCGGCGTCGCCTTGGTCGAGATGGGGGCGGGCGTCACCAACGTCTCGCTCTTCGCCGGCGGGCTGCTCGTCGGCCTCGCCTCGATCCCGCTCGGCTCGGCCGACATCACCGACGATATCGCCTCCGCCTTCGGTACGCGCCGCGCCCAGGCGGAGCGGATGAAATGCTTCCATGGCTCCGCGCTCGCCAGCCCGCGCGACAATCATGACATGATCGAGGTCGCTCCCATGTCGGGCGAGCAGGGCGCCGCCGAGCCTACGCGCATCACCCGCGCGCAGCTCATCGCCGTCGTCCGTCAGCGACTGGAACATTGGATGGGCGAGATTGAGGGCGCGCTGAAATCGCTCGGCTTCTCCGGCCCCGTC
Source organism: Sphingomonas oleivorans (assembly GCF_003050615.1). Classification (GTDB taxonomy): domain Bacteria; phylum Pseudomonadota; class Alphaproteobacteria; order Sphingomonadales; family Sphingomonadaceae; genus Sphingomonas_H; species Sphingomonas_H oleivorans. The sequence continues at coordinate 73,080 of NZ_NWBU01000007.1, forward strand.
GGGCGCCAGGTTGTGCTCACCGGCGGCGGTGCGGAGCTCAAGGGGATTGCGGATTATGCCCAGGGCGTGCTCGGCCGCGCCGTGCGTGTTGGCCGGCCGCGCGGGCTGATCGGCCTACCCGATGCGCATGCCGGCCCGGCCTTCGCCACGCTTGCCGGGCTGATCCAGTTCGCGGCCTCCGATCCGATCGATTTGCGGCAGGGCGCGCCCGTGCCGCAGGCGGTCACGCGCATCTCTCCGACGAACATGGTGCAGCGCCTGGTCGCCGCATTTCGCAGCGGTTATTGATGGCTTTCGCGCGCGCATGTTTTTAAGGGACAGGCATATTTTCTTAGTGCTTCGCTCCGATGCTTGGGGCAAGTTTGTAGCATTGGCGTGCGTCGGGGACAGGGCGCCGTTTCCGGAGAATCTTTCTATATGACGATCGAATTCATGCGGCCCGAGGTGGATGAGCTAAAGCCCCGCATCAGCGTGATCGGCGTCGGCGGCGCGGGCGGCAACGCCATTGCCAACATGATCGCGGCGGAGGTGCAGGGCGTCGATTTCATCGTCGCGAACACCGATGCGCAGGCGCTCAATGCCTCTCCGGCCGAACAGCGCATTCAGCTCGGCCTGAAGATCACGCAGGGCCTGGGCGCCGGCTCGCGTCCCGAAATCGGCCGCGCCGCCGCCGAAGAGACGCTGGAGCAGGTCGAAAAGGCGCTCGAGGGCGCGCATATGTGCTTCATCACCGCCGGCATGGGCGGTGGCACCGGCACAGGTGCCGCGCCGGTCATCGCCAAGGCGGCGCGCGATCGCGGCATTCTCACCGTCGGCGTCGTCACCAAGCCGTTCAGCTTCGAGGGCAATCGCCGTGGCAAGGCGGCCGAGGCGGGGATCGAGGAGCTGCAGAAGCATGTCGATACGCTGATCGTCATCCCCAACCAGAATCTGTTCCTGATCGCCAATCCGAACACGACCTTCAAGGAAGCGTTCCAGATGGCGGATCAGGTGCTGCAGCAGGGCGTGCGCAGCATCACCGACCTGATGGTGATGCCCGGCCTCATCAATCTCGATTTCGCCGACGTCCGCTCGGTCATGTCCGAAATGGGCAAGGCGATGATGGGCACGGGCGAGGCGGGCGGCGACAATCGCGCGATCGAGGCCGCCGAGCGCGCCATCGCCAATCCGCTGCTCGACGGCGTGTCGATGAAGGGCGCCAAGGGTGTCATCATCTCGATCACCGGCGGCGACGACATGCGCCTGATGGAGGTGGACGAGGCCGCCAATCATATCCGCGAACTGGTCGATCCGGATGCGAACATCATCTGGGGTTCGGCGTTCAATAACGAGCTGGACGGCAAGATCCGCGTGTCGGTCGTCGCGACCGGCATCGAGGCGGATGTCGCGACCAGCCCGGAACCGAGCAAGCTGTTCACCTTCCCGCCGCGCGCGCGTCCGCCGCTCGAGCCTGCCTCGATCGTGCCGCCGCCCGCGCCGGCTGCCGCGCCCGCGCCCGCGCCCGTGACGCCGGCTGCCGCCGCGCCTGTCACGCCACCGCCCGCCGCGCCTGCTGCCAAGGCAGAGGAGCCCGCACCGCTCGATCTGTCGACCGCCCGGGTGGTGAAGCCCGCGCCGGCCGCTCCCACCCCGCCCAGCTCCGGCGATGACGAGCTTCTGCTCGATGGTGGCACGCCGCCGGCATCCGCGCCGACGCCGCCTGTCGCCGCGCCCGCCCCGGCGCCGGCCGTGCCCACGCCGCGCACGCCTATTTCCTCGGCGCCCGCCCCGTCCGATCCGCGTACTCCGCGCCCGGCGCGCGAGGGTGGCACGCTGTTCGAGCGCATGTCCAACATCGCTCGCGGTGCCGCCCGCCAGCCCCAGCCCGAGCAGGAGCCCGAAGCTCCCCGCGCGCGCGACCCGCTGGAAATCCCGCGCTTCCTCAACCGCCAGAACAATCAGTAAGCCGGCAATCCTCTCCCCGTCATTCCTGCCTGTGCAGGGATGACGGGATTGTTCATGGCGGATAACATCCGGGTGAAACTTCGTTCCCGCCTTTATCGCCCGCGTGCACCAGCCCGGCGTGAAACCGCCTCCGTTCATCTTGCGGCCATCATCGTCCCGCCTTTTATAGCCGCGACCATGAAGATTGCGATTTACCGACATAGGCTTCCGCAAGATCTGCTGCGGGGTGCGGCGCTGCTGCTCGCCTTCGCCGGCGCGACGCCGGTGCTCGCGCGGATGCCGGATGTGCTGACCCTGCCCAGCGGCTCGGAGCCGGCGCTGCGCGGCGATCCGATGGCGGAGGCGCGCGCAGCGCTCGCCCGGGGGGATTCCGCCGAGGCCTTGTCCCGCTATCTGCGCGTGCTGGCGCGCGAGCCCGACAATCTCGATGCGCTCGGCGGGGCAGGCCGCGCCGCGCTCGATATCGGCGATCCCAATAGCGCGATTGCCTTCTATGCCCGGGCGGAGGAGATTGCGCCCCGCAACGGCCGGATCAAGGCGGGGCTCGGCTCGGCCATGGTCCAGATGGAAAATCCGCGCGCTGCGCTGCGTTTCTTCGATGATGCGGTCTCCTATGGCGTGCCCGTGGCGGAAATCGCCGCCGATCGTGGCCTCGCTTATGATCTGCGCGGGGATAATAAGCGCGCCCAGGCGGATTATGCGCTGGCGCTGCGTCAATCTGCCGATCCCGAAGCGATCCGCCGCCTGGCCCTGTCCCAGGCCATTTCCGGCGATCGGGTGGCGGCGCTCGCCACGCTCGATCCGCTGCTGCGCAAGCAGGATATTCCCGCCTGGCGCGTCCGCGCCTTCATCCTTGCCATCACCGGCGATGTGATCGAGGCGGAGAAGGCCGCCGCCGCCGTCATGCCCCGTCCCCAGGCGGAGGCGCTTCGCCCCTATCTCGCCCGGATCGGCGCGCTGAAGGCGGGGCAGAAGGCCGCCGCCGTCCATTTCGGCCATTTCCCGGTCGATCGGAAGCTTCCCACCGCTGCGCAGACGGTGACTGGCAGCCCCGCACCGGTTTCGACCGGGGTCGGCGCCAAGCTGGTGCTGGCCACTGCGCCGTCGGACCGGGACGAGCCGCCATCCATGGCCATCGCTTCCGCCGCTACCGCCAAGTCGCTGAACCATGCGTCCACCCGGATGACGCTCGTGGCAGAAGAGGAGAAGAAGGACAAGGTCGAGCCGCAACCCGCCAAACCCGCCAAATCCGCCAAGCCGGCGGCGCCGGAGCGCATCTGGGTGCAGGTCGCAGGCGGAGCGAACAAGGCGACGCTTCCCAGGGCCTGGGCCGCGCTCAAGGAGAAATATCCCAAGCAGCTCGCCGGCCGCACGCCCTCCACAATGGCCTATCGCTTCACCAACCGGCTTCTGGTCGGGCCGTTCAAGACCAATGCCGAGGCGCAGGCCTTCGTAAATGCGGGTGCCAAGGCCGGCATGTCCAGCTTCGCCGTCACCAGTGAGGCAGGGCAGGAGGTGGAGAAGCTCTCCGTCAAATAGCGGCGGCCTCGTCCGGCGCTCGACTTCGCCGCCGAGGGGCGGCATGGGAGCGCCGATGTCTCCGCTTGCGCCCTATGCCTCCGATCCCGCCGCCAGCCGCGGCCGTCTCCATGCCGTTATCGGGGGCGAGACGCGCGGCCCCCGCGACGCCTTCCAGCGCGATCGCGACCGGATCATCCATTCCATCTCCTTCCGTCGCCTCAGGCACAAGACGCAGGTGTTCGTGGCGCCCGATGGCGATCATTTCCGCGTGCGGCTCACCCACAGTCTCGAAGTCGCGCAGATCGGCCGCACCATCGCGCGCGTGCTCGGGTTGAACGAGGATCTCACCGAGGCGCTCTGCCTCGCCCATGACATCGGCCATCCGCCCTTCGGCCATAGCGGGGAGGCGGCGCTGAAGGCGGCGATGAAGGATGCGGGCGGTTTCGATCATAATGCGCATACGCTGCGTACGCTCTGCCTGCTCGACAGCCCCTATCCGGCATTTCCCGGCCTGAACCTCAGTTGGGAAACGCTCGAGGGGCTTGCCAAGCATAATGGTCCCGTGCGCTACCCGACCTGGGCATTGCGTGCCATAGACGCCGAATTCCCCCTGGACCTTCAAGGGTATAGCTCTCTGGAAGCGCAGGTCGCAGCACTTGCCGACGACATCGCCTATGACAATCACGACATAGACGATGGAATCCGTGCCGGCCTTCTGGATATTGAAGAGGTCCTCGATCAGCCTCTCGTCGCCAGGAGCTGGGAACGGGTCCGCGCCCGCTTCCCCGATCTTCCCGCCAGGCGCCTGACGGGCGAGCTGATCCGCGAGCAGATCGGCCTGATGGTCAATGACCTCATCGCCGAAACCCGCGCCCGCATCGCCGACGCCGCACCCCGCACTGTCGAGGATGTCCGCGCCGCCGGCCGTCCGCTCGTCGGCTTCTCCGAAGCGATGGCGGCGGAGGAGCGCGGCCTCAAGCGCTTCATGTACGCCAAGCTCTATCATCATCCCGTGCAGCTCGCCGTCGCGGAGACGGCGGGCCGCATCGTCGCCGCGCTCGCCGCCGCCTATCGCGCCGATCCTAATCTGCTCCCGCCCGAATGGCGCGCGCGTCTTCCCGAGGAAGAGCCCTGGCGCACCCGTCATATCGGCGATTTCATCGCAGGCATGACCGACCGCTATGCCGTCGCCCGCCATCGCGAAGTGGTCGGCCCCGTGGAGATGCCCGACGGGCTGTGACGGGTGCTATGCCTCGCATCGGTCCGGGAAAGGTCCGGATGTTGGTGCGTCGATAGATAGAAAGAGCCGGATGCGGGCGACAGGATCGTCGGCATGGTGGGCATGATCATTTTCGGCGCTGCAGGAAGGGGTGTCTGCACAACCCATATCGTCCTGCCGAACTTGTTTCGGCATCCGTTCCTCATCCGCACCGTCGCGCGGACTTGGGCGTGGACCGTGAAACAGGTTCAGGGCGGCGATGGCTTTGCATGACTGTCTGGCCGCGCAGGGCGTGAGGAATCGCTCCGGTCGGGGATGACGATCCGGTTGCGATCCGGTACAGGGCGCGCTCTTCATTCCACTACTGGACTGCGACCCGCCTTGCCCACGCTTTACGCCCGTTTCGCCGCCGATCTTGCCGCGATCCTCGACCAGCTCGAAGCCTCTGGAGACCTGCCCGCCGGCATCGACCGGCGCAATGTCGCCGTGGAGCCGCCGCGCGATCCTGCCCATGGCGATCTGGCGACCAATGCGGCGATGGTGCTCGCCAAGCCGGCGGGCACCAACCCGCGTGCGCTGGCCGCACTGATTGCGCCGAAGCTCGGCGAGCTCGGCCATATCGCGTCGGCCGAAGTCGCGGGGCCGGGCTTCATCAATGTCCGCCTCGTTTCCGATACATGGCGGGACGAGCTGGCGACGATCCTCGACAGCGCCGCGCTTTATGGCCGTTCCAACATGGGACAGGGCCAGAGGGTCAATGTCGAATATGTCTCGGCCAACCCCACGGGCCCGATGCATATGGGCCATTGCCGCGGCGCGGTGGTGGGCGATGCGCTGGCGAGCCTGCTCGAATATGCCGGCTACGAGGTTACTCGCGAATATTATATCAACGATGCCGGCGGGCAGGTCGACGTGCTCGCTCGCTCTGCGCATCTGCGCTATCGTGAGGCGCTGGGCGAGACGGTCAGCATCCCCGAGGGCCTTTATCCGGGCGATTATCTGATCCCGGTGGGACAGGCGCTCGCGGCCGATTATGGCGATCGCTATGTGGCGGCGCCGGAGGAGGAGTGGCTCGGCCTGTTCCGCACGCGCGCGGTCGATGCGATGATGGACATGATCCGCGCCGATCTGGGCCTGCTCGGCATCCATCACGACATCTTCTCCTCCGAAGCCGCGCTCCATGCCGCCGGCAAGGTGGAGGCCGCGGTCGATCGGCTGCGCGCGGATGGCCTCGTCTATGAAGGCATGCTCGAAGCGCCCAAGGGCGAGACGCCGGACGATTGGGAGCCGGTTGAGCTCAGCCTGTTCCGTTCGACGCAGTTCGGTGACGATCAGGACCGGCCGGTCAAGAAATCCAACGGCAGCTGGACCTATTTCGGTGGCGACCTCGCCTATCATGCCGAGAAGGCTGCGCGCGCCGATCAGCTGATCGACATTTGGGGCGCGGACCATGCCGGCACGGTCAAGCGCATCCAGGCGGCGGTGAAGGCGCTCACCGGCGGGCGCGTGCCGCTCGATGTCAAGCTCGTCCAGATGGTGCGGCTGCTGCGCGGTGGCGAGCCGGTGAAGATGTCCAAGCGCTCGGGCTCCTTCGTCACGCTGGCGGATGTGGTGAACGAGGTCGGCAAGGATGTCGTCCGCTTCACCATGCTGACGCGCAAGGCCGACGCGCAGATGGACTTCGATTTCGCCAAGGTGGTCGAGGCATCGAAGGACAATCCCGTCTTCTATGTCCAATATGCCCATGCGCGCGGTCGTTCGCTGCATCGGCGCGCGGCGGAGGCGGGGCTCGCGCTGCCGGCCACGCCCGATCTGGCGCTGCTCGACGAGGAGGAGCTGGCGCTGGTCAAGCTCGCAGCACAGTTTCCGCGCGTGGTGGAGGGCGCGGCGGCGGCCCATGAGCCGCATCGCATCGCCTTCTATCTGTTCGATCTGGCGGCCGCATTCCACGCGTTGTGGAATCGCGGCAATGACGATCCGTCCCGTCGCTTCCTGCTGGCGGATGATCCCGCCCGGACGGGCGCGAGGCTGGCGCTGTCCGATGCGATCGGGCAGATAATCCGCAACGGCCTGGCTGTCATGGGGGTGGCCGCCGCCGAGGAGATGCAGTGATGTCCGACCATGCCCGTGGGCGGCCTCAGGAGGAGCGCCTTCCCTGGCTGGAGCCGGTCGAGGATGAGGATGAGGATGCCGGCTCCGCCGTGGGCCGGGTGATCTTCTTCCTTGCGGTCCTGCTGGGCCTGTTCGCGGTGGGAGCAGGCGCTTATCTTTGGTTCCGTGATCGCGATGTGGGCGTTGCCGGCTCGGGTGAGTTGATCCGGGCGCCGGCCGAGCCCTATCGCGAAAAGCCACGGGAAGCCGGTGGGATGCGCGTCGACGGCACCGGCGAGCTCGCTTATGGCGCGAGCGAGGGAGTGGATATCGACAGCGCGATCGACCTCTCCGCGCTTCCCGAAACGCCCGTCACCGGCCCCGGCAGCGAGGCCGGCGCGGATGTGCCGGTCGCGATTCTCCCGCCGCCCGCTGCGCCGACGCCTGCCGCTGCTTCTCCCTTGGCGGGCGCTGCTCCGGCAGTCCCGCAGGTCAAGCCTCCGGTCACGGCGCAGGCTCCGGCCGATCGGGCACCCCGTCAGCCGGCAGGACGGAGCGGATCGATCCAGCTCGGCGCCTTTTCGAGCGAAGCCAAGGCCCGGAGCGCCTGGAAATCGCTGTCGGCTCGCTTCGGCTTCCTGTCCGGGCTCGAAATCTCGATCCTGCCGGTCAAGACCGACGACGCCACCCTTTATCGCCTTCGCGCCGGCGCAGGTGGGCAGGCGGGCAGCATCTGCGCCAGACTGAGGGTGGCGGGCGAAAGCTGCTCCATCGTGAACTGAAACAGCATGTCGTCCCGGCAATCGCCGGGATGATGAAGATCAGGATTTTTCCGAGCCATGACCCCACTCTTCCTCGGCCTTGCCGGTCCGTCCCTGTCGGCAGACGAGCGCGTGCTGTTCGCCGAGGCGGATCCGGCGGGTTATATCCTGTTCCGCCGCAACATCGTCGACCGGGCGCAGCTTCGCGGCCTGACCGACGCGCTGCGCGCGCTTTCGGGGCGGGCGGACGTGCCGATCCTGATCGATCAGGAAGGCGGGCGCGTCGCGCGGATGCAGCCGCCCGAATGGCCCGCATTCCCACCGGCCGAGCGTTTCGCGGCGCTCTATGAGGTGGCACCCGTCTCGGCGATCGAGGCGGTTCGCGCCAATGCCCAGGCGATCGCGCTGATGCTCGCCGAATCGGGCATCAATGTCGATTGCCTGCCGCTGCTCGACGTGCGCCAGCCGGGCGCGCACGACATTATCGGCGATCGTGCCTTGGGCGGCGAGCCGATGCAGGTGGCGGCGCTCGGCAGGGCGGTGATCGAGGGGCTGCGCGCGGGCGGCGCGGTCGGCGTGGTCAAGCATGCCCCCGGTCATGGCCGGGCGATGGCCGACAGCCATGTCGAGCTGCCTGTGGTCGATGCCGATGCGGAGGCGCTGGAAACCGATCTTGCGCCCTTCATCGCGCTTGCCGATGCGCCGATGGCGATGACAGCGCATGTCGTCTATCGCGCCTGGGACGAGGCGGCCTGCGCCAGCCTGTCGGCCAAGATCATCGGCGAGATTATTCGCGGCCGCATCGGCTTTGACGGGCTGCTGATGTCGGATGATCTGGGGATGCACGCGCTGAGCGGCGATTTCGGCAGCCGGGCGGCGGGCGTGCTCGCGGCGGGATGCGATATCGCGCTCCATTGCTCGGGCGATTTCGCCGAGATGCGCGCGATCGTGGATGCGGTCGGCGAGATCAGGCCCGAGGGAGCCGAGCGGCTGGCGCGCGCGATGGCAACTGTGGCGGGGGCGGCGGTTCCGGCCTCGTTCGAGGAGCTGGTGGCGAAGCGCGATGCGCTGCTCGCTTATGCCTGATGCACCTCATGGCTCGACTTCGCCGGAAGCGAGCGGATAATCTGCCCGGGTGATCGAAGAGGACGATAATTTCGAGCTGCCGTTGCGGGCCGAGCGCGAGACGCTGACGCTCGATATCGACGGCTGGGAAGGGCCGCTCGATCTGCTGCTCGCGCTCGCGCGGGTGCAGAAGGTCGATCTGCGCGAAATTTCGATCCTGGCGCTGGTCGAGCAATATCTCGCCTTCGTCGAGGGCGCCAAGGCGCTCAAGCTGGAGCTTGCGGCCGATTATCTGGTGATGGCGGCCTGGCTCGCCTTTCTCAAATCGGGCCTGCTTCTGCCGCGCGATCCGGAGGTCGAGCCTTCGCCCGAGGAGCTGGCGCTGCGCCTCCAGCTTCGCCTTCAGCGGCTCGATGCGATGCGCGAGGCGGGGGCACGGCTGATGGCGCGCGACCGGATCGGACGGGACGTGTTCCTGCGTGGCGCGCCCGAAGGCCTGCGTGTCGTGCGCAAGCCGGCCTGGGAGGCGGACCTTTACGAGCTGATCGCGGCCTATGGCGCGGTCCGCGCACGCACGGGGCCCGCGGTGCATATCGTCTCGCGCCGGCCGGTGATGAGCCTCGAGACCGCGATCGAGCTCGTCTCGCGCATGGTCGGCGCACGGCTCGATTGGGCGTCGCTCGAAAGCTTCCTGCCCGAGGGGCTCGATCCGCTCTATCGCCGCTCGGCGCTCGCCTCCAGCTTTCTTGCGACCTTGGAGCTGGCGCGGCAGGGCAAGGTGGCGCTCGAGCAGGAGGCGCCCTTCGCGCCGCTGATGGTTCGCCGCTTATGATCGACGAGGATGAGCGCGCGGTGGAGGCGGCGCTGTTCGCCGCCGAGGCGTCGATGACCGTCGGGGAGATCATGGCGGCGGTGGGCGCGCGCGACGTGAGGGCGGCCCTGTCCCGGCTGCGCGAACATTATGCGGGGCGCGGCGTCGAGCTGGTCGAGCGGGCGGGGCGCTGGCATTTCCAGACGGCGCCCGATCTGGCGCATATATTGCGGCGCACGCGCGAGGAGCCGAGGAAGCTCAGCCGCGCCGGCATCGAGACGCTGGCGATCATTGCCTATCATGAGCCCGTCAGCCGCGCCGAGATTGAGGCGATTCGCGGCGTGCAGATCTCGAAGGGCACGATCGACGCGCTGATGGAGGCGGGCTGGGTGCGTCCCGCAGGCCGGCGCGAGGCGCCCGGACGCCCGCTCATCTATGCGACGACGCCTGCATTTCTCACGCATTTCGGCCTTGGATCACGCCGCGACCTGCCCGGCATCGAGGATTTGAGGGCCGCAGGACTGCTCGATCCCGTCGATTTGGCGATGGAGCAGCTTGAGGTGGAAAAGGACGAAACGGACGACTAGATAGGCCTCAACGCGCGCAAGGAGATTCATCATGGGTGGACTGAGCATCTGGCATTGGCTGCTCGTCGGCGTGGTTGTGATGCTGTTTTTCGGAAAGGGCCGCTTTTCCGATATGATGGGCGACGTGGCCAAGGGCATCAAGAGCTTCAAGAAGGGCATGAGCGAGGATGATGATGCACCCGCCGCGCGGCCGGCGTCGGCGCCTCGCCTGCAGCAGCAGTCGCCGATCGAGCCCAATCAGGATCGTGAGCTTCAGCCGATGAAGGACGATCGGCCGCACAATTGATCCCTGCCGCCCCTGCGGCGCGCCCATCGCGCGCGGACGAACGGTGGATGCTGAGCCAAGTTCAGCATGACGAGGGGCGGGGTCGAAGCTAAGAGCCCATCCCGATGTTCGATATCGCACCCACCGAACTGCTGCTCGTGGCAGTCGTAGCCCTCGTCGTGATCGGGCCCAAGGATCTGCCGCGGGCGATGCGCTTCGTCGGCCAGTGGGTCGGCCGCGCGCGCGGCGTGGCCCGCCATTTCCGCTCCGGCCTGGACGAGATGATCCGCCAGGCCGAGCTTGAGGAGATGGAGAAGAAATGGGCGGCGGAAAATGCGCGAATCATGCAGGAACATCCGCAGGCCGGGCATGATGAGCGTGGGGACGATCTCGCCGACGCGGCGATGACGCCGCTGCCGGCGCCGGCCGACAGCCAGCCGGCCGGACCCGATTCGACCGAACCGCCCTCGGACTGCCGCCCGGAGGCGCGCGCGTGAACGATGTGAACGATATCGACGACAGCCGCGCGCCGCTGCTCGATCATCTGATCGAGCTGCGCCGTCGCCTGCTCTGGTCCGTGGCGGCGCTGGCGGTGGCGTTCGGCGTCTGCTTCTATTTCGCGCGGCCGATCTTCGCTTTCCTGGTGCAGCCGCTGGTACGGGCAGGGCAGGGGAAGATCATCTATACCCAGATTTTCGAGGCCTTCTTCGTCGAGATCAAGGTGGCCTTCTTCGCCGCGCTGATGCTGGCCTTTCCGGTGATCGCCAACCAGCTATGGCAATTCGTGGCGCCGGGGCTTTACCGTAATGAGAGGCGCGCGCTGCTGCCCTTCCTGCTGGCGACTCCGGTGCTGTTCCTCGCCGGTGCCTCGCTCGCTTATTATGTCGCCGTTCCGGTGGCGCTTCATTTCCTGCTGGGCTTCCAGGGCAATCTGGGCGGCATCCAGCAGGAGGCGCTGCCGGCGGTCGGCAATTATCTGGCCTTCATCATGCAGTTCCTGTTCGGCTTCGGGATCGCATTTCTGCTGCCGGTGCTGCTGATGCTGCTGGAACGGGCCGGAATTGTCACGCGCCAGCAGCTCGTCGGCGCGCGTCGCTATGCGATCGTCGGCGCCTTCGCCGTCGCGGCGGTGCTGACGCCACCCGACATTGGCTCGCAGCTCCTGCTCGCGATCCCGCTCGTCTTTCTCTACGAGCTTGCGCTGATCGGCATCTGGTTCACCGAGCGTCGTCGCGCGGCCCAGCCGGCCTCTCCCCAACCCGACGCCTGAGAAAAAAAACGCCGCCAGGGGAGGCGGCGTCATGAATTGATCGCGCTTATGCGCAGCTTATTTTGAGTCCTCGGCGGCGTTCGATACCGCCTGACCCGCGGAGGAAACGTCCTTGCCGGCGCCCTCAATCGTGTTGCAGGCCGAAGCCATCAGGCCCGCCGCGACCAGTGCCAGGGCGAAAATCTTACGCATCTGTCTTGCTCCCAATCGTTTCACGCAACATTCCTGTACGTTCCCTAGGCGGAAACCGGCCGGATAATGCCCGGCAGGAAGCTCTGGTTCCTTAAGCGTGGAGGCATGATGATCGATATGGGCCGAAAGAAATTGGGCCCGGAGGCGCCGCCGGGGGGAGGATCGGCGCGTCCGGGCCCTGTCGTTTAGACAGCGAGAGCGGGGGGGCAAAAGGTCGCTGTCTGGATGTGAGAACGAGCCTGGGGGGTGGAGGTTCCGCCGTTTCGCTTTTTTTCTTCCTCGTCCCGCATTTCCCCGAGCCCTGTGCGGGCTTCCGGCAACCTCCCGGCCGGAGGGTGGTTGAAGGTCTATTACGGGATTGCAGGAGAAGAGGAATGGCCAAGCCCCCGAAGACACCTCCCTCGTCCGACATCAAGGGCGTCGACATGGATCGCAAGCCGATCAACCGACCGGAAAATAGCGATCCCGAAATGGGCCGGCGCTTCGATCAGGAGCATCGTGAAGCCAAGGGGCGGCCCGCCCCCTCGCGACCCTGATCTTCCGCTATCGCTCCTGATGTTCGGGGACGATGGAGATTTCGATCTCATATCGGCCGATATCGCCGTCATAGACGAGCTTCGATCGCAACTGGCGCGACAGGCCCTCGACGATGCGGCGGAAACGATCCATCGTCGGATGCGCGCGGCAGGAGCTGATCGCGAGCCCTAGTCCCTCGATCGCGAGCAGCGCCCGATCCGGCTCGGGCCCCGGCAACAGCGATACCGCGACCGTGCCCTGAGGATCGCAGCTCATTACCAGCTCGACGATCTCGGTGATGAGGAAGGCCACCGGCACCGCGACATCCTGGCTGGCGAAGGCCGGCGTCATATTCAGCGTGATTGTCATATGCGCGGCCTCGGCGGGCGCCGTCGCGCGCAGATTGGCCGCCAGTTCGCCGATCAGCGCGCGTAAGCCTACGCCGCGATTTTCCTCGACCTCGGCATAATGATTGCGATGCACCACGGCCAGCGCATCGACCCGGCGCTGGATCGAGGCATAGGCCGAGGCGACATCTCCCTTCGATCCGCGCGCATGCAGATTGATCAGGCTGGCGACGACCTGGAGATTATTCTTCACGCGATGATGGACTTCGCGGGTAAGCTTGGTCTGGCGTTCCAGCCCTTCCTCCAGCTCCGCTTCATGCCCCACCAGCTCGTCCGCCGCCTGGCGGAAGGCTTCGGCCAGATCGCGAATCTCATGCGCAGGCGTAGTGAGCCTGGGAAGCTGCATCGGCCCATCCTCCACCCGATAGTCCGATACGGCGCGCTGAAGCTGACCGAGCGGCTGGAGCAGCAGCCTGTCGACCACCAGCCAGCCGATCATCGCCGCCGCCAGCCACATCAGCATCGGCAGCAGAACGAGCAGGACCTCGATGGCGCTCACCGAATTGATGTTGACCGTCATGGACAGCGCCGCCTGGCCGCCGGCGATCAGGGATTGCACCGTCACCTGCTGGTCGAGCGGCCCGTCGCGTCCGCCTCGTTCGAGCTCTATCCGGGTATCGCCCTGCGTCAGCGAGACGCCATGGCTGTTCGTGCCGGTGGAAGCGGCCTGCCGGAGAAGATCGGCGGGCAATTCGCCGACCCCATAGGCGGCGCCATAGGTGGCGGGAACCGTGAAGCGGATCGCCGGCGGATCGTTGAGCAGCAGCAGCTCCGTGCCGATGCCGCCGCGCGGCGCCTGGGCGGATTGCACGGAATATCCGGGCGTGGCGCAACGGCGCCGGCCATTGGCGTCATACAGGGCGAAGCGCATGTCGCGCCTGCCGGATTGGCGGAGCGCCGTCAGCCAGGCCTGGCAATCCCGCATCGTCCTCGGATCGGCGTCCACCACCGCGCGCAGCCCGCTTGCGTTCCGGCCGATCAGCGCGTCGATCTGCCGGGCGCTGCCGGTGGCGATGATGCGTGCATCGGCCTCATGCTGGAGGCGGTTGTTGCTGGCGGATTGGATGGAGGCGAACAATGCCATCAGGCCCAGCGGCAACAGCGCCGTGGACAGGATGAGCAGCATCTTTATGCCGGTGGAAAGCCTGGCGAAGGAAGGCGAAATCCGCGCCACCGGGGGCCGCGAGGAGGCGTTCATCTCAACGGCTGTTCGCTCGCATCAGCCGAGCTTGCCCAGTAGATCAAGGAATTCGGGCGGAACCTGCTCGTTTACGGTCTGCTGATAGGCCGATTTCAGCGCATTGCCGATATGGCTGTCCAGCATGCGAGGCACGGCATGCCCGCCCGCCGGCCTTGCCGCATCCACATTTGCCTTTCCTTCGGTTCCACCGCCACTCCTGCGTCCGGCTACCCCCGTCTCTTGTTCTTTCGAAGCCAAGACGCCCGTCCCCTTGCCAACCTGCGACTCATGCGGTCGCATCTCGAAAATCCAACGGATCGAACCCCGCTGATACCGTTTACGCAAGCATATGATCCGACGCTTGAACCCCTGTCGGGACAACCGGCGGATAAAATGCCCATGCGCCTATGGAAACAAAAAACTGAAATGTTTGTTCCCGTCATCATGCGAGACGGGCCGATGGCCTTGTCCCGCATGCCCGGAGGTGCCGGGTGGCACGCTTGCAATCGGTCTGCCGGATCACCAGAACATTTGCAATGGCATCGGCGTCGGCCCGTCTGACGGTTCATTCAGGGAGTATCGTAACATCATGTCGCTCGGCCAGGAACTCGCCCCCCATCTCCCTTTCCTGCGCCGCTATGCCCGCGCGCTTACCGGTAGTCAGCAACATGGCGATTCCTATGTTAGGGCCGCGCTGGAGGCGATCGTCGCCGCGCCGGACGATTTCCCGCGTGAGGTCGATGCGCGGCTTGGCCTTTATCGGACCTTCCAGCGCATCTGGGCGTCGGCCAATCTCGAGGGGGATGATGACGATGTCGGCTTCGGTGGGGAAAGGGAAGGGATTGCCCAGGCGCGTCTCTCGCAGGTCACGCCGCGCTCGCGCCAGGCCCTGCTGCTAACCGCCATGGAGGGATTCACCCCGGAGGATGCGGGCTATCTGATCGAAGCCAGCGCCGAGGAGGTGGAGCAACTCGTGGTCGATGCCGTCGCGGAGATTGAGCGGCAGACGCGCGCCGACGTGCTGATCATCGAGGATGAGCCGATCATCGCGATGGATCTGGAAACGATCGTGCGTGATCTCGGCCATAATGTGACGGGCGTTGCCGTCACGCGCGACGAGGCGGTGTCGCAGGCGCTCGCCACGCGCCCCGGCCTGGTGCTTGCGGACATCCAACTCGCCGACGACAGTTCCGGCATCGATGCGGTGAAGGACATATTGGCCGAGTTCAACGTGCCGGTGATCTTCATCACGGCCTTTCCGGAACGGCTGCTGACGGGCGAGCGCCCCGAGCCCACTTTCCTCATCACCAAGCCGTTCCAGCGTTCGACCGTGAAGGCGGCGATCAGCCAGGCGCTGTTCTTCGATTCGGCGACCGTTCCGGCCTGAGTCGTCCTTGCGCCGCCATGCCGCCTGATGGCCGGGATGGAACCGCATCCGCCGGGCATCGTTGACGAGGGGTAACGATCTGGATCGTCAACCGGCTGGCAGGGAAAATGGCGGAAGGTGGAAGAGAAGGAGCGTGGCATGGCGGATGAAACCGACCGGACCCACTTGACGCGAACCGAGGCGCGAGCCGGCCAGTCGAGCCATGTGACTCGCTATGTCCTATCGGCGTCGCTCCTGCTCATCATCCTTCTCTTCGCCGCCATTCTTCTGATCTGGAAGTAAAATTCTGAGCGCCGTCATCGCAAATGGTGCCGACACTGCCTATGTAGGCGCGCATCGCGGCCGGGCCTATGCTCGCCCGCTGAATACCGGGGATCGACACGCATGACTGAAGAAGCCCGGGACGAGCAGGCTCGGCAGGCGGTGTCCGATCCGGTGGCGCATGTTCCACTGTCGGACGACGATTTCAAGGCTGAGCTGGCTCGCGTCATTCCCCATCTGCGCGCCTTCGGGCGCTCGCTTTCGGGCAATCGCGATCTGGCGGACGATCTCGTCCAGGAAACGTTGCTCAAGGCCTGGGCGGCGCGCAAGCGCTTCCAGGCGGGCACCAACATGCGCGCCTGGACGTTCATCATCCTGCGCAACCTCTTCCTCTCCCAGATGCGCCGCGCCCGCTTCAAGGGCGAGTGGGACGAGCTGACCGCGAGCAAGATCCTCGCAGCACCGGCGAGCCAGGATCGGCATGTCGAGCTGGGCGATCTCCAGCGCGCGCTGATGCATCTGCCCCAGCCGCAGCGCGAGGCGCTGATCCTGGTCGGCGCGGGCGGCTTCGCCTATGAGGAAGCGGCCGAGATATGCGGCTGTGCGGTAGGCACGATCAAGAGCCGCGTGGCGCGCGGCCGCGTCGCACTGGAAACGCTGCTCAGCGAGGGCACGCTGCCTTCGCGCCGCGCCTATGAGGGAGACGCGAGCCAGAGCGCGCTTCAGTCGATCATGGGCGAGGTGGACGAGCTCAGCCGCAATCGCTGAGCCTTCTTGCGGCCTCGCTATGCCTGGTAGAGCTTGTCGAGCAGGCAGCGTATGTCGCGCGGCAATTCCGTCGACCGGGGGGAATAGGCGGCCCGAAGCGCATTGCCGAGGCCTTCCTGCCCGGAAGGTGCGCGAACGGTTTCCACCTTGATATTCGCCGTCCGTCGGTCGGTCCTGGATTGATAGCGCGTTTCCATGGGGCCGATAACGCCCCATGCTGTCCGAGGTTGCGCCGGATTGTCTTCCTGGATGGCTCGGCTATGGCATCGTCATCATGTCGAGAACAGATCGCTCCGCCGCCATCGATCGGGCGCTTGGCAGGATAGAGGCGCATTCGCCTTTTCTTCGTAATCTCGTCGCGCGACGGCCCGAGATCGTCGAGGGCTTGAGGGTGGGTGATCTTGCGATCGTGCTCGCCGCCGCGCGCGAGGAGACGGCCGATCCCGCCCGGCTCGCGCGCGCGCTCCGGCGCGAGCGGCAGGCGATCGCGCTCGGCCTCGGCCTGATGGACCTGGCGGGGCTGGCGCCGCTGGAGGAGGTCGTCACGACCCTGTCCGACTTTGCCGACCGTGCGCTCGACCGCGCTATCGCCGCCGCGATCGAGGAGCGCACGCCCGGCGCGCCGGTCCGGGGCTTCGCCGCGCTCGGGTTGGGCAAACATGGCAGCCGGGAGCTCAATTATTCGTCGGACATCGACCCGATCCTGCTGTTCGATCCGGAAAGGCTGCCGCGCCGCGAGCGGGAGGAGCCGGTGGACGCGGCGGTGCGCATCGCCCGGCGCGTCGTGGAGCTGCTCCAGACGCGGGACGGCGACGGCTATGTCTTTCGCGTCGACCTGCGCCTTCGGCCCTCGCCCGAAGCGACGCCGCTCGCGCTGCCGATCGAGGCGGCGATCAGCTATTATGAATCGAGCGCGCTCCCTTGGGAGCGGGCCGCCTTCATCCGCGCGCGGGCCGTGGCGGGCGATATCGCGCTGGGGCAGGATTTCCTCGCGCATATCCGTCCCTTCGTCTGGCGGCGGGGCCTGGATTATGGCGCGATCCGGGAAATACGCGAAATGTCCCGCCGGATCCGCGATCATCATGCGCAGGGACAGCGGCTGGGCCCCGGCTATGATGTGAAGCGCGGCTGGGGTGGTATTCGCGAGATCGAATTCTTCGCGCAGATCCACCAGCTCATCCTCGGTGGCCGCGATCCTGCCTTGCGCGCGCCCGCCACGCTGGATGCGCTTGCGGCGCTCGCCGGCGCGGGCCGCATCGCAAGGCATGAGGCGGACGCGCTCGGCATGGCCTATCGCCTGCTGCGCACGATCGAGCATCGGCTGCAGATGGTGGACGATCAGCAGACGCACCGGCTTCCCCCGCGCGCCGAGGCGCTCGACAATGTCGCGCGGCTGCATGGGCTGGCGGATGGCGCGGCGCTGGTGGCGCTGCTCGCGCCGCATGTCGAGGCGACGGGCCGCATCTATGACGGGCTGGATCCGGCGGGGGAAGCGGGCCTGTCGCGCGATCCGCAACTGCTGGAAAACAGCCTGGACGAAGCGGGCTTCGCCGATCCTGCCATGGCGCGCGCGCGTATCGAGGGATGGCGCGAGGGGCGCCTTCGCACGCTCCGCAATCCTGCCGCGCGCGCGGCGCTGGAGGCGGTGTTGCCTTCGCTCGTCGCGGCGCTCGGGCGCGCGCCGGATGGCAATGGCGCGCTCAACCGCTTTGACGGTCTGGTCTCGCGCCTGCCGAGCGCGATCAATCTTTTCCGGCTGCTCGAGGCGCGCCCCGCGCTCGTCCATATGCTGGCGAATATATTGAGCCATGCGCCGACGCTCGCGGATGCGCTCGGTCGCAGGGCGGAGCTGCTCGACGGGCTGATCGACGCCTCCGCCCTCGATCCGCCGCCACCGACCGAGGCGCTGGCAGCGGAGTTCGCCGCCATCGAGAAAGGCGATGATTATCAGACGCTGCTCGACCGGGTGCGCCAACGGGTCGGCGAACGCCGCTTCGCGCTGGGCGTCCAGCTCATCGAAGGCGTAAGCGATCCGATCGAGGTCGCGTCGGGTTATGCGCGCGTGGCCGAAGCCGCGATCGAGGCGCTCGCCGCCGCGACGGTGGCGGAATTCGAGGCGGCGCATGGCCGCGTCCTCGGCGGCGAGCTGGTGGTGCTGGCGCTCGGGCGGCTCGGCGGCGGCGCGCTCACCCATGCCTCCGACCTGGACCTGATCTATCTCTTCACCGGCGACTATATGGCCGAGTCCGATGGGCGCAGGCCGCTGGGCGCGACCCATTATTTCAACCGGCTTGCGCAGCGCGTGTCCGCCGCGCTCAGCGTGCCGACCCCGTCGGGGCCGCTCTATGAGGTCGATACGCGGCTCCGGCCCTCGGGCGCGCAGGGGCTGCTCGCCTCTTCGGTGGAAAGCTTCGCGCGCTATGAGCGGGAAAGCGCCTGGACCTGGGAGCATATGGCGCTTACCCGCGCCCGCCCGATCTTCGGATCGGCGGCGGCGCGTGCGGCGGTGGAGGCGATCATCGCCGAAACGCTGATGCGCGAGCGCGATCCGGCCCAGCTGACCGAGGATGTGGTGCATATGCGCGGCGAGATCGCCAAGCATAAGCCGCCCGCCGGCCCGTTCGACGTGAAGCTGATCGAGGGCGGGCTGATCGATGCGGAATTCGCCGTCCATCTGCTGCAGCTTCGCCATCGCATAGGTTTCGATCCGCGCCTGCGTCGCGCGGCGGGGGCGCTGGCGGAGGCGGGGCTGCTGTCGCCCGATTTCGTGCCGGCGCATGAATTTCTGACACGGCTGCTCGTCACGCTTCGTCTCGTCTCGCCGCAGTCGGGCGAGCCGCCCGAGCCCTCCCGTCCGATCGTGGCGCGCGCCTGCGGACAGGCCGACTGGCAGGCGCTGCTTGCCGCCTATGACGAGGCGCGCGCGCTGGTCTGTGGGGAGTGGCGCCGCGTGGCCGGTCTGGGCTAGAGGGCTCCGCCGGAAGGAGATCCATTGATGTTGAACGAAGGCGATGCCGCACCCGAAGTCACCCTGCAGGCCGGCGACGGCAGCTTCTTCAACCTGTCGACGCTGAAGGGTCGCACGCTCGTCCTCTATTTCTATCCGAAGGACGATACGTCGGGCTGCACCAAGGAAGCGCTCGACTTTTCCGAGCTGCTCGGCGCGTTCGAGATGGAGGGGGCCGCCATTCTCGGCGTATCGAAGAACAGCCCCAAGGATCATGGCAAGTTCATCGAGAAACATGCGCTGAAGGTCCCGCTCGCGACCGATGCGGACGGTTCGGTCACCGAGGCGTTCGGCACCTGGATCGAAAAGAGCATGTATGGCCGCAAATATATGGGCATCGATCGCGCGACCTTCCTGATCGATGCGGACGGCCGCATCGCGCGCATCTGGCGCAAGGTGAAGGTGCCGGGCCATGCCGAGGAGGTGCTGAAGGCCGCCCGCGCGCTCAAGGGGAATGCGCGATCCTGAGCATCGCCCAAGCCGCTCGCGCCGTCCTGCTGACGGCGGATCCGCGCGCCAAGGTCAAGGCGGCACGGGCGGCGGCGCGGCATTGGCGCGCGGGCCGGCTGGCCTGGCGCTTCGACGTCGCCATGCCCGATCGCCCCGCGCGGGGCGATCGGCCGCCGCTGCTGCCGCCTTCGCGCATGCCGAAGCGGGGCAAAGCAGGCAGCCCCGCGACGCGCATCGCCATGCTCCATGCGCTCGCCCATATCGAATATGTCGCGATCGACCTCGCCTTCGATCTGGTCGGCCGGTTCGGCAGCGCGAACCCGCGTGCCTTCAGCGATGACTGGATGAAGGTCGCGAGCGAGGAGGCGATGCATTTCGCCATTCTCGACAGGCGTTTGCGCGCGCTCGGCGCCGCTTATGGCGATCTGCCGGCGCATGACGGGCTGTGGGAGGCGGCAACCGTTACGGCGCATGATCCGCTGGCGCGGCTCGCCATCGTGCCGATGGTGCTGGAGGCGCGCGGCCTGGACGTCACGCCGGCCACCGTCGCCCGGTTCGAGGCGGCGGGCGATGTCGCTTCGGCGCGGCTGCTCGACCGTATCTATCGCGACGAGATCGGCCATGTCGCGGCCGGGGTGCGCTGGTTCGAATCGCTTTGTGCGGCGCAGCGCCTCGTTCCGGCCCTGCACTGGCAGGCGCTGGTCGAAACCTATTTCCGCGGAGTCATTAAGGGTCCGTTCAACGGTTCGGCGCGGGACGCAGCCGGTCTGACGAAAGAATTCTATGAGGCGGTTGCGGTGGACGGCCATGGCCAACAGAAACGATCCGCGTCGTCGCGGGAGGGGCAATTTCCGAAGACGGCAAATTCATAGCGTCCGCATGGACGGCCCAATTCATAGCGTCCGCATGGACGGCCCATGGCCGCCCGCGTGGGCCACTTGTCGCCGGGGTACCGAATGTCGTCTGCCGCTGCTTCCAATAACGTCGTTTCGGTCCGTCGGCTTTCCCTGTTTTCCCCCACCGCTTTTTACGCAGCCCGCCGCCTTGCCGTGATGGCGCTCGCTATTGCCGGCTTCGGCATCGCCGCCATTCAGCCGGCCGCCGCCGAGAAGAATGTGCTGGCGGATTTCGGTAGCGCCATCGCCCGCAAGCTCAAGATCGGCAAGGCCGAAGGCGAAACGCTCGGCAGCGTCAGGTCTGCCGCCCAGGCCGATGCCGATCCGCAGTTCCGCTCGCTGTTCGATGGCTGGAAGAAGCTCGATGCGCTGTCGCAGGGCGTGATCTCCATCCCGTCGAGCAAGCCAGTCGAAGGCGTCACGCTCACCAGCGCTTATGGTGTTCGTTCCGATCCCTTCCGGGGCGGGGCCGCGATGCATGCCGGCATCGATCTCGCCGGCCCGATCGGAACGCCGGTCTATGCGACGGCGGACGGCATGATCGGCCGCGCCGGCTGGGCCAGCGGCTATGGCAATCTGGTGGAAATCGATCATGGCAAGGGTATCCAGACCCGCTTCGGCCATCTTTCCAAGATCCTCGTTTCGCCCAACAGCCGCGTGCGGCGCGGCCAGCTCATCGCGCTGATGGGCTCCACCGGCCGTTCCACTGGCAGCCATCTTCATTATGAAGTGCGCATCGATGGCCGCGCGGTGAACCCGGTGCCTTTCCTCCAGTCGGCCGATTATGTCGTCGCGATGCAGCAGCGCACCGCCAATCAGCAGATCGCGCTGGGCGGCCCCGAGGAATGAGCGCGGGCATTACGGACCGGATATGAAGAAGCCCGCCCGCCGCTTGCCGGCGGGCTTTTTCATGCCTATTTCCCGATCATGACCCAGCCCGCCGCCATCGATCTCACCCCCTCCGCCGCTGCGCGCGTGGCCGCCATCGCCGGCAAGCAGGGCAAGCCTGCAATCCTTCGCCTTGCGGTGGAAGGCGGCGGCTGCGCGGGCTTCCAATATCGCTTCGGGCTGGCCGATGCGATCGAGTCGGATGACGAGACGGCATCGTGCGACGGCGTTACGCTCGTCGTCGATCCGGTCAGCCTCGATCTGGTGCGCGGCAGCGCAGTCGATTTCGTGCAATCGCTCGGCGGCGCTGCTTTTCGCGTCACCAATCCCAATGCCGCGTCGGGCTGCGGCTGCGGGACGAGCTTCTCGGTCTGAGGGCGGCTCTGCCGGGGTGACGGGGCGGGGCAGGGCCGCTAAGGCCCTCGCATGAAAATCGCGACCTTCAACGTCAACGGGATCAACGCCCGGCTTCCGCGTCTCCTCGAATGGCTTGAGGAGACGAAGCCCGACATTGCCTGTCTTCAGGAATTGAAGGCGGCCGACGATAATTTTCCCGAGGCCGCGATCCGCGATGCCGGCTATGGCGCGATTTGGCATGGCCAGAAGGGCTTCAACGGCGTCGCCATCCTCGCGCGCGGCGTCGATCCGGTGGAGACGCGCCGGGGCCTGCCCGATGATCCCGACCCGTCGCACAGCCGCTATATCGAGGCAGAGGTGAACGGCTTGGTCGTCGCCTCAATCTATTTGCCCAACGGCAATCCCCAGCCGGGCCCGAAATTCGATTATAAGCTCGCCTGGTTCGATCGGCTGATCGATCATGCGGCCTCGCTGTTCGCCCGCGAGCAGCCGGTGATCCTCGCGGGCGATTATAATGTTATCCCCACGGACGAGGATGTCTTCTCGGTCCGCGCGATGGCCGGCGACGCGCTGATGCAGCCGGAGAGCCGCGAGCGTTTCCGCCGCCTCGCCTTCGCCGGCTGGACCGACGCGATCCGCGCCCGCCATCCTTCCGGCCGGATCTACACTTTCTGGGATTATCAGGCGGGCGCCTGGGCGCGGGATGCGGGCTTTCGCATCGATCATCTGATGCTCAGCCCCGCCGCCGCCGACCGGCTCGTCGATGCCGGCGTGGACAAAGCGGCCAGGGGGCGGGAAAAGGCGTCGGATCATGCGCCGACCTGGATCATGCTGCGCTGATCCCCAGGATCCGCCAACTCTTCGTTGACGAGGGCGGCACGGTGATGGCAATAGCCACGCGCATCGCTTCGGCGGGATGCGGGTATAGCTCAATGGTAGAGCACTAGCCTTCCAAGCTTGTGATACGGGTTCGATCCCCGTTACCCGCTCCATTTCTTTCCAATGATTTGGCCCTGATCTGGCAGCTCATTCAGCCGCTATATTCTCCGATGCGAACAGGCGCGCCACCCAGTCGATGAAGACCCGCACCCGGGGTGAGAGCTGGCGGTTGTGCGGATAGAGCAGCCAGGCGGGCGTCGGCGTCGGCGCATAATCGGTGAGAATGGGCACCAGCCGTCCCGCCGCAATATCCTTCTGGAGATGATAGAGCGGCGCCTGGATGAGGCCGAGGCCGAGCCTCGCCGCAGCGAGCAGCGTTTCGGCCGCCGACACCGATATGGTGGCGGGCAGGGCGATGTTCCGGATCGAGCCCTTGTCCCTGAACTCGAACGGCATGGCCGCGCCCGTGGCCGAGGAGACGAAGCTCACCGCATAATGCCCCTCGAGCGCGTCGGGTGTGTCCGGCGTGCCGTGCCGCGCGAGATAGGCCGGGCTGGCGACGGTTGCCTCCTCGAGCATCGCCACGCGGCGGCCGACCATTGCGCTGTCCGTCAGCTCGCCGACGCGCAACACGCAATCGACGCCCTCGCGGACGAGATCGACGAACCTGTCGCCCTCGCCGATATGAAGCTGTATCTCCGGATAGTCGGCCAGGAAGCGGGGAAGTTCCGGCAGCACGAATGCCGCGCGAGCGTGCCATTCACGTCGATGCGCAGCAGCCCGCGTGGCTTGACGCCGCTGAATGCGGCCTCGGCATCCTCTATGTCGGCGAGGATGGCCGTGCAGCGGCGATAATAGGCCTCGCCGTCGAGGGTGGGGCTGACATGGCGCGTCGTCCGCTGGAGCAGCCGCGCGCCGAGCTTCTCTTCCAACTGCTTGATCGCCTGGGTCGCGGTCGAACGGGGCAGGCGCATATCCTGTGCCGCCAGCGTGAAGCTGCGTCGCTCCACGAGCCGGATGAAAAGGCGCATCGCATCCAGCCGATCCATCGAGCCCGCCTGTGTTTGCAAATCTGGAACAGTCTTGCCAATTTTGGGCCGATTATTTTTCGGGCGCCAATGTTCAAATATCTTCCATGCGGGCGCTGAGGCCGGCGATGGAGGAAGATATGAATGACAGGAACGGCAAGGTTGCGATCGTCACGGGTGCCTCGCGGGGCATTGGCGCGGCGATAGCGGAGCGGCTTGCCCGCGACGGATTCGACATCATCGCCAATTATTCGGGCAATGCCGCACTTGCCGAGGAACTGGCAGGCAGGATCGGGAATGAAGGCGGCCGGGCGCTCGCGGTGCAGGCCGATGTCAGCGACGTACAGGCGGTGCGGACCATGTTCGACACGGCCGAGGCGGAATTTGGCGGAGTCGACCTGCTCGTCAACAATGCGGGGATCATGCAACTGGCCAACATAGCGGAAACCGACGATGCCGCTTTCGATCGGCTGGTGGCCATCAACCTCAAGGGTACGTTCAACACGCTGCGCGAAGCCGCCCGGCGGTTGCGCGACGGCGGCCGGATCATCAATTTTTCGTCAAGCGTCACGGGCATGCTCATGCCGACCTACGGCGTCTATGCCGCCACCAAGGCGGCCGTCGAGACGCTGACGCCCATCCTCGCGCGCGAGCTGCGCGGGCGCTCCATCACCGTCAATGCGATCGCTCCGGGGCCGACCGCGACCGATCTCTTCCTGAACGGCAAGACGCCCGAGCTGGTCGATCGGCTGGCCAAGCTTGCTCCGCTCGAGCGGCTTGGCACGCCGGAGGATATCGCCGCCGCGGTCGCCTTCCTCGCCGGCCCGGACGGCGCCTGGATCAATGGCCAGACCCTTCGTGCTAATGGCGGGATCATTTGAGATCGCGCCCCATTGGCGCCCGTGCGGAACAAGCCATCGGCTTCGGGCGATTGGTCGGTCATGGCGGCGCGTCTCTTCCATGTCTCGGACCTCCATTTCGGCCGGGCCGATCAGGAGGCGCTCGACTGGTTCGCCGGCCGCGTCGCCGCCGAGCGGCCCGATGCGGTGATCTGCACGGGCGATCTCACCATGCGCGCGCGCAGCGCCGAATATGCGGCGGCGGCAAAATGGCTGGCCCGGCTGGACGTGCCGCTGATGGTCCAGCCGGGCAATCATGATCTGCCCTATTTCAATCCGGCTGCGCGCTTCCTCGCCCCCTATGGCCGCTATCGCCGGATGGCGCGTGCGATCGAACGGCCGCTCGACGTGCATGGCGTGTGGCTGGTGCCGCTCAAGACGACGGCGCGGTTTCAATGGCGGTGGAACTGGTCCTGGGGCGTCGTCAGCCGATCGGGGCTGGTTGCTGCAATCGATCTGCTGCGTGCCCGTCCGCCCGATCATGTCGCGATCGTCGCCTGCCATCATCCGCTGGTCGATACGGACGGCCATTCCCGCCATGGCGAGACATTGCGGGGCAAGGACGCGCTCGCGGCGCTTGCGGCGGCGGGCGCGGATGCGGTGCTGAGCGGCCATGTCCATGATCCGTTCGATCGGCGCTGGCCGCTGGCCGATGGCGGCGCCATCCGGCTGATCGGCGCGGGCACGCTTTCGGAGCGGGTGCGATCGACCCGGCCGTCCTTCAACGAACTGATCGTGGAGGATGGCGCGCTGGACGTGCGGTTGCGGATACTGGGCGAGGTCGCGCGCGCCTGATCTGTCTTGTCGCCGAAAATGGGCAGGCTATGGTCCCCGCCGATGCTCCGCTCGGCCCCGGCTCTCCTGACGATTCTCGCCATCGCCTCGGCGGCCCCTGCCCAGTTGTCGGCTGCCCAATCCCCAACGCGGTTGGATGGCCTGACGGTGCGCGCCATGTATGAGGGCGCCTATAAGCCGGACATGGTGGTGGCGAACTTCTCGCATATGGAGCGGTTGGCGCCGTCCGTCTCCGTCTCGCGCGGGACTGCTCCGGCCGGGATCCTGCCCCAGGCGGCCAGGCGGATCACGACGCTCCGTTTCGCGCTGGGCGCGCGCAGCTATGATCTGAACGATTATCTCGCGCTCAACCGCGTCGCCGGCCTGATCGTGCTCAAGGACGGCAAGATCGCCTATGAGGATTATGAGCTGGGCGCGCGGCCCGATACGCTCTGGGCCTCCTTCTCAATGGCCAAGTCGATCACCTCGACGCTTGTCGCCGTGGCGCTGCGCGATGGCTATATCAAGAGCCTCGACGATCCCGTCACCCGCTATCTGCCGGCGCTCCGGGGCAGCGCTTATGAGGGCGTCAGCGTGCGCCACCTATTGCAGATGTCGTCGGGCGTCGCCTGGAACGAGGTCCATGCCGACCCGACATCCGATCGCCGGCGCCTGCTGGAGGCGCAGATTGCGGGCCAGCCGGGGGCGGAACTGCGCTATATGGCGACGCTCCGCCGCGCGGCGCCGCCCGGCACCCGCTGGAATTATAATACGGGCGAGACCTATCTGGTCGGCGATGTCGTGCGCGCTGCGGTGGGCAGGCCGCTGGCGGCCTATCTTTCCGAGAAGATCTGGTCGAAGCTGGGCATGGAACGCGATGCCGGCTGGTGGCTCCAGACCGACGGAGTGGAAACCGGCGGCGGCGGATTTTCGGCGACGCTCAGGGATTATGCCCGTTTCGGCCTGTTCGTGCTCGATGGCGGGCGGATCGAGGGGCAGCAGATCGTGCCGGGAAGCTGGTTCGCCGAAGCGACCATCCCCGCGCGTTCGACGGGGCAGCCGCGCGATCTGGCCTATGGCTATCAATGGTGGCTCTATCCGCACATGGCGGACCCGATCCATTCCGGCGCGTTCATGGCGAGCGGGATATTCGGCCAGACCATGTATCTCAATCCGCGCGAGAGGCTGGTGATCGTGGTGCTGTCCGCCCGATCGAAGCCGGTGACGACGACCGTCATTCCCGACAGCAGCTTCTTCGCGGCGGTGGCGCGCGCACTGCGCTAGAGCCTTTCCACCTGACCGCGCTCAGCCTGAGCGCGGTGATGCAATCCAGGCGGACGTTCGGGCTATCAGCTGGGAACGCCGCCGACCACGGCGAGCCGGTTTCGACCGCCATGCTTGGCCGCATAGAGCAGCATGTCGGCACGGCCGAGGCCGGGCTCGATCGATGCCTCCCCCGCCTGGACGAGCGATACGCCGCCCGAGAAGGTGAGCGGCTGGCCGTCAATCTCGGCGATCCGGGCGCTTTCGATCCGGAGGCGGATCCGATCGAGCAGCGCGGCGGCATTGCCGTCATCCTCGCCGGTGAACAGGATCGCGAATTCCTCGCCGCCCCAGCGTGCGACCATGTCCGTCCGGCGCACGCTCGATTGCAGGACGGCGGCAACCTCGCGCAGCACGCGGTCCCCCTCTTCATGGCCGAGGCGATCGTTGATCTTCTTGAAATGATCGACGTCGATCAGCGCGATAGCGAGCTTGCGGCCGCCTTCCACTAGCCGTGCGGAAAATTCGAGAAAGGCACGGCGGTTCCACAGGCCCGTCAGGGCATCGCGATTGGCGGCATCGGCCAGCTTGGCGACCAGCGATTCCGTCCGACCTACCGTGGCATTGATGCCGTTCAGCAACTGGCCGACCAGATCGGGCCCGCCCTGGGGGAGGGAAGGTACCATCCGTCCTGCCTCATAGGCGGTGAGCGCCTCGGTCGCGGCGCGGATCGGCGAGAGCAGCCCGCCCAGCGCCGTGAGCGTGGCGATGGTGCCGATAAGCGAGGCGCCCGTCAGGAGCGCGGTGGCCTCCCATATTATGTTGCCCGCCGCAATCTGCCAGCCGATGAAGGACAGCAGCGGAACATGGGTGCCGATGAAGCAGATGGTGAAGATCCGCAGCAGATAGCTGTGCGGGAAAAGAAAGGTCGTGGCGCGATAGAAGCGCATGAAACCACCTCCTGCCCCTGTTGCGCGACAGCAATCCGAACGCAGGCCTATCGGGATGCCAGCCGTAACCTGGAGCTAAACCAACCTCCACCTGAATTGACTCACCGCGCTCAGGCTGAGCTTGTCGAAGCCTGTGTCGAGTCCCTCCGGCCCCATGTGAGTCTCGGCCTCCTTCGAGGGCTCAGAATGCATCCTTCCGACAAGCTCAGGCTGAGCGTGGTCAGGTGAACGACGCTCTAGAACGTTCGGGCCGGACGCTTCTTTCCCTACGGGAAGCTCCGGCATGGCGGGCGAAACGAAAAAGGGGCGCCCCGAAGGACGCCCCCTGATCGCGAAAACGAATTTTCGGGAAAGTAGCGGCTTAGCGCTTCGAGAACTGGAAGCTGCGGCGGGCCTTCGCCTTGCCGTACTTCTTGCGCTCGACCGCGCGGCTGTCGCGGGTGAGAAAGCCCGCGCGCTTGACCGGCGTGCGCAGCACCGGCTCGTAACGGGTCAGCGCCTGGGCGATGCCATGCTTGACCGCGCCGGCCTGCCCCGAAAGGCCGCCGCCCTTGACGGTGGCGACGACGTCATACTGGCCCGTGCGCTCGGCGATGTCGAACGGCTGGTTGATGACGAGACGCAGCGTCGGACGCGCGAAATAGACTTCCTGGTCGCGGCCGTTGATCGTGATCTTGCCGGTGCCGGGCTTCAGCCACACGCGGGCGACCGCATCCTTGCGGCGGCCGGTGGCATAAGCGCGGCCCTGCGCGTCGAGGATCTGCTCGCGCAGCGGCGCGGTCGGCTCGGCCGGGACTTCCGGAGCGACGCCGGCATCGCTGGTGTAGGCCGGGGCCTCCGGCTTCGGAGCCGCCGCCGCAGCGCCGGTCAGCGCCGCGAGATCGGAAAGGGACTGGCGATTGTCGGACATCAGGCGCCCACCTTGTTCTTGCGGTTCAGAGCCGCGACATCGAGGACTTCCGGGTTCTGCCCCTCATGCGGGTGCTCCGAACCCTTGAAGATGCGCAGGTTGCGCATCTGCTCGCGGCCGAGCGGGCCACGCGGGATCATGCGCTCCACGGCCTTTTCGAGCACGCGCTCGGGGAAGCGGCCGTCCAGCACCTTGGCGGCGGTCACGCCCTTGATGCCGCCGGCATAGCCGGTGTGCTTGTAATAGACCTTCTGCTGCAGCTTGCGGCCGGTGAAGCGCACCTTGTCCGCATTGATGACGATGACATTGTCACCGCAATCGATGTGCGGAGTGAAGCTCGGCTTGTGCTTGCCGCGCAGCAGATTGGCGATGATCGTGGCGACGCGGCCGACGACCAGCCCTTCGGCATCGATCAGATGCCATTTCTTTTCCACCGTCGCCGGCGTGGCCGACTTGGTGGTCTTCATGAGCGCCTTCATTGCTCGACCCTTGGCTATCGAGGCCGAGGCTGCGGCAAGCGCAGAAAAGGCCCCTTTCCGAAAACGAACCGCGCCGCCCGGATGAGGGGCGGCGCCGATGGCGGGCTAATGACGAATCGCCCCTAAATAGTCAAGAAAAAGCGCGGGTTTCAGAGAAGGTATCTAGATACCTTTGAGTGTCTCGTCACAAGCGCGGTCCTGTCCGGGGAGCCCATTATGTTCCAATTGGAAGCCAGCCACGCGCAGCATGGCGCGATGCCGGCGAGGGCAGGCCGGACGATCAGCGGCGTACCGCGCCGATTCCGTGCGCCGCCCAGACCAGGCCAGCAAGCAGCAGCGCCGCGACTGCCTGATGCGCGACGGCGATAGGGATGGCGACGCCGCTCAGCAGCGTGGCGATGCCAAGCGAAATCTGGAGCACCACCATCGTCGCGATCATGTGCGCGGCACCCTTCACCCCCCTCTGCTGCGCACGCCAGGCGAGCATCAGCGCCGCGGCGGCCGCGATCCAGGCGAACCAGCGATGGATGAACTGTACGACGATCGGATTGTCGATCGCGTTGCGGACGGGATCCCAGCCCTGATGCCAGCCGCCGGCGGGGAACCATTGATCGCCCATTTTGGGCCAGCTCGAAAAGGCGAAGCCGGCATCGAGCCCGGCGGTAAAGGCGCCGAGCAGGAGTTGCACCGCGAGGATCGCCAGCGCTGCGGCAGCGAGGCCTGTCATTCGCGCCGGCCGGGCGCGATTGCGGGCGAGCGCGCGAAGATCAAGCGCCGTCCAGATCAGCCCGGCGAAGATGAGGAGCGCGGCGAGCAGATGGATGGCGAGGCGGATATGGCTGACGTCGGGCCGGTCGATCAGCCCGGAGGCGACCATCCACCAGCCGATCGCCCCCTGCAGCCCGCCGAGCGCGAGCAGTGCCGCGAGACGCGGGCCATAGCCCTTGGGAATCGCGCGGCGCCATAGGAACCAGAGGAAGGGAAGGGCGAAGACCAGGCCGATCAGCCGGCCGATCAGCCGATGAAGATATTCCCAGAAGAAGATGCCCTTGAACTCCTCCAGGGACATTCCGCGATTGATCTTCTGATATTCGGGGCTCACCTTATAGGCGTCGAACTCGGCATTCCACTGCTCGGCATTGAGCGGGGGGATGGCGCCCGAGACCGGTTCCCACCTCACCATCGACAGGCCCGACTCGGTGAGCCGCGTCGTGCCGCCGACGACGACCATCAGCAGCACCATCAGCGCCACGAGAAGCAGCCAGTTGGCGATTGCGCGGGGGCGGGGGGAAGGGGCGGCGGGGCGGGAAAAGAGCATGGGCGTCGCCTATGCCCCTTCGGCCGCACTTGTTCAACAAGCGCGCCGTCCCATCAATGTAATGTTGTATCTTTTCCTGATCCGTGGCATGGCGCCGGAACGAAGGGATGCTTGCGGACATGCTACGCGCTTTGACAGACAGGGACTTGCTGGACCGGCTCGCCATCGGCGTATCGGGCCTGTGCATCCTGCACTGTCTCGCCAGCATCGTGCTGGTGGCCGCGCTGACGAGCGCGGGCGGGGCGCTGCTCAATCCGCATATTCATGAAATCGGGCTGGTGCTGGCGACGATCCTTGCCGGTGCGGCGCTCGGCATCGGTGTCGCGCGGCACCGGCGCTGGTTGCCGGCGCTGACCGGCGGGATCGGCATTTCGCTGATGGCCGGGGCGCTGACCGTGGCGCATGGCGCCGCCGAGACGGGGCTGACCATGGCCGGCGTTGCCATGGTGGCGATCGCGCATCTGCTCAACCGGCGCGCGACCGCCTGATCTTAGCGGGCTTGGATTTGCGGAAGGGTGGCGGGCCCTTGCCGCTGGACGGTCGCATCCCTAAAATCCATCCATGGCGCATGTCCACATATTGCATGAAGGCAACTCGCTCAGCCGCGCGGCGCAGGACGCATTGCAGCGCGCGGGCGAGCAATGGACGCCGATGCGCGCCGCCGTGTTCGATGCGCTGACCGCATTCGGCCGGCCGGCATCGGCCTATGATATCGCCGAGGCGGTATCGAAGGCGGAGAACCGTCGGGTCGCGGCCAACAGCGTCTATCGCATCCTCGACCTGTTCGTCGGCGCGAATCTCGTCCGCCGGGTCGAGAGCGCCAATGCCTATGTCGCCAATGCCCATCCCGATTGCCTGCACGACTGCATCTTCCTGGTGTGCGACAATTGCGGGCAGACGACGCATATCGATGATGACAGCGTGACCGAGCGGGTTCGCAGCGCGGCGGAGCAGGCGGGATTCGCACCCGTGCGCCCCGTGATCGAGGTGCGCGGTCGCTGCGAGGATTGCGCCAAGCGTTGACGCATGCCGCCGCGCCGGCGGTGCAGGTTCACCTTGCTCCCAACTTGGGTTAAGGCTGCTGGACGATAAGGAAATATATAGTCCCATGCCCGATCGTCCGACCACACCCCTCCTCGACATCGTCGATACGCCGCAGGATCTCCGGCGGCTGAAGCCCGAGCAGCTGCCGCAACTCGCGGCGGAATTGCGCGAGGAGGTGATCTCGGCCGTGTCCGTCACCGGCGGGCATCTGGGCGCGGGGCTGGGGGTGGTCGAGCTTACGGTGGCGCTTCATTATGTTTTCGATACGCCGCGCGATACGCTGATCTGGGACGTCGGCCACCAGGCCTATCCGCACAAGATCCTCACCGGCCGGCGCAGCCGTATCCGCACGCTGCGCCAGGGCGGCGGCCTTTCCGGTTTCACCCGGCGCGCCGAGAGCGAATATGATCCGTTCGGCGCGGCGCATAGCTCCACCTCCATCTCGGCGGCGCTGGGTTTCGCGGTGGCCAACAGGCTGGCGGGTGAGCCGGGCAAGGCGATCGCGGTGATCGGCGATGGCGCCATGTCCGCCGGCATGGCCTATGAGGCGATGAACAATGCCCAGGCGGCGGGCAACCGGCTGGTCGTGATCCTGAACGACAATGACATGTCGATCGCGCCCCCGGTCGGCGCGCTGTCCGCCTATCTCGCCCGGCTGATCTCGTCCGGCCCGTTCATC
Organism: Sphingomonas oleivorans; assembly: GCF_003050615.1. Classification (GTDB taxonomy): domain Bacteria; phylum Pseudomonadota; class Alphaproteobacteria; order Sphingomonadales; family Sphingomonadaceae; genus Sphingomonas_H; species Sphingomonas_H oleivorans. Next base: position 105,146 of record NZ_NWBU01000007.1, read on the forward strand.
TCGGTGCGCGAGACGTTGAAGAAGCTCGCCCGGCGCATGCCGCGTCCGCTCCATCAGGCGGCGCGCAAGGCAGACGAGTTTGCGCGCGGCATGGCGACCGGCGGCACGCTGTTCGAGGAACTGGGCTTTTATTATGTCGGCCCGGTCGACGGCCATAATCTCGAACAATTGCTGCCTGTGCTCGAAAATGTGCGCGACGAGGCGCATGGGCCGATCCTCGTCCATGTCGTCACCAAGAAGGGCAAGGGCTATGCCCCGGCCGAGGCGGCGGCCGACAAATATCATGGCGTGCAGAAGTTCGACGTCGTCTCCGGCGTGCAGGCCAAGGCGCCGCCGGGGCCGCCCAGCTATACTGCCGTCTTCGCGGACGCGCTGGTCGGCGAAGCGAAGCGCGATCCGAAGATCTGTGCGATCACCGCAGCCATGCCCTCGGGCACCGGGCTCGACAAGTTCGAGAAGGCCTTTCCCGATCGCTGCTTCGACGTGGGCATTGCCGAGCAGCATGCCGTGACCTTCGCAGCGGGGCTGGCGGCGCAGGGTTTCAGGCCCTTCTGCGCCATTTATTCCACCTTCCTCCAGCGCGCCTATGACCAGGTGGTGCATGATGTGGCGATCCAGAATCTGCCTGTCCGCTTCGCGCTCGATCGCGCCGGGCTGGTGGGGGCGGATGGCGCCACCCATGCCGGCAGCTTCGACATCACCTATCTGGCGAGCTTGCCCAATTTCGTCGTGATGGCCGCCGCCGACGAGGCGGAGCTGACGCATATGGTGCACACCGCCGCGCTCCATGATGCGGGGCCGATCGCGCTGCGCTATCCGCGCGGCAATGGCACGGGGGTCGCGATCCCGGCCGTTCCTGAGCGGCTGGAAATCGGCCGGGGCCGGATCGTGCGCGAGGGCAAGAAGGTGGCGATCCTGTCGCTCGGCACGCGGCTGGAGGAAGCGCGCAAGGCCGCCGACCAGCTCGACGCGCTGGGCCTCAGCACCACCGTTGCCGACCTGCGCTTCGCCAAGCCGCTCGACGAGGCGCTGATCCGCCGCCTGCTGACCAGCCATGAGGTGGCGGTGACGATCGAGGAAGGTTCGATCGGCGGCCTCGGCGCGCATGTGCTGACCATGGCGTCCGACCAGGGGCTGATCGACGCGGGGCTGAAGCTGCGCACGCTGCGCCTGCCCGACATTTTCCAGGATCAGGACAAGCCCGAGCGGCAATATGCCGAGGCGGGGCTGGATGCGGATGCGATCGTGAAGACGGTGCTCTCCGCACTTCGCCGCAACAGCGTCGGCGTGGTCGGCGGCGCGCGGGCCTGATGGGGCTTTAGCTTTTGCCGTCATCCCTGCGCAGGGATGACGGTGCGATCCTATCGACTCGTGGCGGCGGGCAGGCTTTCGGTGGACAGGGGATAGGAGCCGTCGAAAGCCCGTCCGGTCAGGGCGCGCGCGCCGCGCGCGCGCCGTTTCCGGCCAGCATCGCCTGTACGTCGGCGATGCCGCCGCCATGCGCGACCGGCCCTTCCGCCGTGCCGATCAACCGGTCGAGCAGCTCCTGTCCCTCCTGCCACCAGCCGACGCCGCTCGATGCGTTGATATGGCCGCAGGCGCCGATATCGACGAAATGGCTGCCCCAGTCGCGCGCCATGTCGAAGGAGCGCTGGATCGAGGCATAAGGATCGTCCTCGCTCGCCACCAGGATCGACGGGAAGGGAAGGATCGTCCGCGGGCTGGGCCCGAAGCTCGCAAGCTCATCGCACGCATTTGCGCGGTCCACATCGGGCGGGGCGACGAGCAGCGCGCCCGCCACCGGCCAGCCCCAGGGCTGTCCGGCGAGCTCCGCCCACCAGGCGACGGCGAGGCAGCCGAGCGAATGCGCGACGAGGATCACCGGCGCCTCGGAGGTGCGGATCGCGCGATCGAGCTTCGTTACCCAGCTATTGCGGCGCGGCGACGCCCATTGGCCGAGATCGGCGCGCACGCAATCCGCGCGCGATTTTTCCCACAGTGTCTGCCAATGGCTCGGGCCCGATCCGTTCAGGCCCGGCACGGTGAGTATCGTCGGCCGCCGGCCGCGAAATTCGGAATGGCCGTGGAGCACGGGCATCTCCTTTTTTTCGTCGTCAATCTTCCGTTAAGCAACGAAAGGCTAGTCCATGCGATTCGTGGGGAAGAGTGTATGTCTACTCTTCGGATCGACAAGTCCGCTTTCGCCAGCCTGCGTCTTTCCCGGGCCGAATGGATCGGCCATGAACGCGTCCATGTCGATCCGTAGTTCCCACACCGTCCGTGCCGATCAGCTCCTCGTCGATCGCGGTCTTGTCGAAAGCCGCGCGCGCGGCCAGGCGCTGATCCTCGCCGGCCTCGTCTATGTCGCCGATCGCAAGGTCGCCAAGGCAGGGCAGGCGCTGCCGCTGGACGCCGCGATCGAGGTGCGCGGGCGCGATCATCCCTGGGTGTCGCGCGGCGGCATCAAGCTCGCCCATGCGCTCGATCATTTCGGCTGGGACGTGACGGGCGCGGTCGCGATCGATGTCGGCTCCTCCACCGGCGGCTTCACCGACGTGCTGCTGACCAAGGGGGCGGCGCGCGTCTATGCGGTCGATTCGGGCACCAACCAGCTCGCCTGGAAGCTGCGGCAGGACGAGCGGGTGATCGTTCATGAACGGACTAATGCGCGCCATCTGACGGCGGCCGAGATCGTCGAGCCAGTCGATCTGGTGGTGTGTGATGCGAGCTTCATTTCGCTCGCCAAGGTGTTGGAAACGCCGCTTTCTTTTGCGAAACCGGGCGCGGGGTTGATCGCGCTGGTGAAGCCCCAGTTCGAGGCGGGGCGCGAGGAAGTGGGCAAGGGCGGTGTGGTGCGCGATCCGGCGGTCCATGAGCGGGTCTGCGCCGAGGCGGCCGAATGGGTGGCAGCGCAGGGCTGGACGGTCGAGGGGATCGTGCCGAGCCCGATCACCGGGCCGGAGGGGAATGTGGAATTCCTGCTCGCCGCGCGAAGGGGCTGAATCCCCCCGAAACAGCTTTGTCTTGTGCACTGCGACAATCTTTTGACAGCCAGGCCTCTCACCCGCTTGTCATCGCCCTGTCGCGCCATTAGCGATCCGCAACGACCCATGCGCCCGATCCTGCCCATCCTCCTTTCCTGCCTCCTGATCTCCTGCGGCAAAGGCGGGGACGACAAGCCGCGCTCCGCGCCGCTGGTGACGGTAGCGCCCGTGGCCGGGGCGCGCTTCGTCGACCGGATCGACGCGCTCGGCACGGCCCGCGCGCGCGAACAGGTAACGCTGGCGGCGCCCGTCACGCAGCGGATCGAGCGGCTCTATTTCGATGATGGCGGCTATGTGCGGCGCGGCCAGGTGATCGCCGTGCTGGCACAGGGGCAGCAATCGGCCCAGCTTGCCGATGCGCAGGCGCGCCAGCGCGAGGCGGACCAGCAGCTCACCCGGCTCCAGGCGCTCAAGGAGCGCGGCTTTGCCACCAATGCCAGCCTCGATACGCAGGTGGCGCTCGCCGCGCAGGCACGCGCTGCCGCCGCCGAGGCACGCGCGGCGATCGGCGATCGGGTGATCCGCGCGCCCTTTTCGGGCTGGGTGTCGCTGCGCATGATCTCCGCAGGCGCGGTCGTGACGGCGGGCACCGAGATTGCGACGATCAGCGATCTTTCCGAGATCAAGCTCGATTTCCCCGTGCCCGAGACGCTGCTCGGCGCCGTTCGCCCGGGCCAGCCGATCGCGGCCAAGGCGGCGGCCTTCCCGGACATGTCGTTCGCCGGGCGGATCGCGACGATCGATCCGGTGGTCGATCCCAATACGCGCGCGGTATTGGTGCGCGCCATCCTGCCCAATCCGGGCAATCGGCTGAAGCCCGGAATGCTGATGACCGTTGCGGTCGAATCCGCCCCGCGCATGGCGCCTTCGGTGCCCGAGCTGGCGGTGGTGGGGCAGGGCGAGCAGCGTTTCGTCTATCTCCTCCAGCCCGATCGCAGCGTGAAGCGGACGGCGGTGCGCGTCGGCGTGCGCGATGCCGGGCGCGTCGAGATCGTCCAGGGCGTGAAGCCGGGCGACAGGGTCGTGACCGAAGGGGTGGTCAAGCTTTCCGACGGCGCCAAGGTGCAGCTTGCCGGTGATGCCGACGCCAAGGCGGGCGCGTCCGCGAAAAAGGGGGGCTGACGGGCAATCGCGATGCAATTGTCCGATCTCTCCGTCCGACGCCCCGTCTTCGCCACCGTGCTGGCGATCCTGCTCACCATCATCGGCATCGTCGCCTATTTCGCGCTCTCCGTCCGCGAATATCCGGACACCGATCCGCCGATCGTGTCGGTCGAGACGGTCTATCGGGGCGCCGCCGCCAATGTCGTCGAGAGCCGCGTCACGCAGGTGCTCGAAAGCCGGCTGTCGGGCATTGAGGGCATTCAGACGATCACCTCGCGCTCGCGCGACGGCCGGTCCGAGATCAGCATCGAATTCAATCCCGGCCGGCCGGTGGATGCGGCGGCGAACGATGTGCGCGATCGGGTGGGCGGCGCCGCGCAGGACCTGCCCGACGATGTCGATCCGCCCGAGGTGCGCAAGGTCGATGCCGATGCGCAGCCGATCCTCTTCTTCAATCTCACTGCGCCGGGCATGTCGCGGCTGCAGCTGTCCGACTATGCCGACCGCAACCTTGTCGACCGCTTTTCCGCGATCGACGGCGTGGCGCGCGTCAATATCGGCGGCGAGGCGCGGCCGGCGATGCGCGTCTGGCTGCAGCCCGATCGGCTTGCCGCCTATCGGCTGACGCCGGCGGATGTGGAGCAGGCGCTGCGCCAGCAGAATGTGGAGCTGCCTGCCGGCCGCATCGAATCCGCGACGCAGAACGTCACCCTCCGCGTCGACCGCCAGTTCGTCAGCCCCGAACAATTTGCGCAGCTCGTCGTCTCGCGCGGGGCCGACGGCTATCTCGTCCGGCTGGGCGATGTCGCGCGTGTCGAGCAGGGGCCGGAGGATCGTTACCAATCCTATCATGCGAACGGTGCGCCGGCGGTCGGCATCAGCATCGTCCGCCAGTCGGGCGCGAACACGCTGGCCGTGGCTGCGGCAGCCAAGAAGGTCGCGGCGGAGATGCAGCAGAGCCTGCCTCCGGGCATGAAGCTGGGCATCGCCATCGACAGCTCGCTGTTCATCGAGCGTGCGATCGAATCGGTGTGGCACACGCTGGGCGAGGCGGCGGTGCTGGTGGTGGTCGTGATCTTCCTGTTCCTGGGATCGTGGCGCGCGACGCTGATTCCTGCCGTCACCGTGCCGATCTGCCTGCTTGCCAGCTTCGCCGTGCTATGGGCCTGCGGCTTTTCGATCAACCTGCTGACGCTGCTCGCGCTCGTGCTCGCCATCGGCCTCGTCGTCGACGATGCGATCGTGGTGCTGGAGAATATCCATCACCGCATCGAGCAGGGCGAGCCGCCGCTGGTCGCCGCCTATCTCGGCACGCGCCAGGTGGGCTTCGCGGTCATTTCCACCACGCTCGTCGTCTGCGCCGTGTTCGTGCCGGTGATGTTCATCGCCGGGCAGACGGGCATGTTGTTCCGCGAGCTTGCCGCCGCCCTGATCGGATCGGTCGCCTTTTCGGGCTTCCTCGCCTTGAGCCTTGCGCCGATGCTCTGCTCCAAGCTGTTGCGCCATGAGGAGCGTGGCCGGCTCGCCCACTGGATCGAGGCGCGGTTTCAGCGGATCGAGGTGCGCTATGCCGCGATGCTGGACGGCGCGCTCGCCCGGCCGCTGATCGTGCTGGCGAGCGTTGCGGCCTTCATCGTCGCGGCAGGCTTCCTCTATACGCTGCTTCGCTCCGAACTCGCGCCGCAGGAGGATGTCGGCCAGCTCCAGGTGCAGCTCAGCGCCGCCGAGGGCACCGGCTTCGACCAGATGGTCCGCTATGTCGACGATATCGAGCGCGCGGTGCTGCCGATGGTGGGGCAGGGCGCGGTCCGCCGCGTCATCGCGCGTGTTCCGTCCAATTTCGGTGCCAATGAGGATTTCAACGACGGCCGCCTCATCATCTTCCTGAAGCCCTGGGAGGAGCGGAGCGAGACGACGCAGGACGTGATCAACACGGTCAACAAGCAGTTGGCCAAGTCGCCCGCGCTGCGCGGCAATGCAGCGGCGCCGTCATCGCTCGGCCGGGGCCGTGGCCAGCCGCTCAATTTCGTGATCGCGGGCGCGACCTATGAGGATCTGGCCCGTGCGCGCGATCGCATCATCGCCGCCGCGCGCGACAACCCCGGCATTCTGAACCTCGATTCCGATTATAAGGAAACCAAGCCCCAGCTGCTGATCGACGTGGATATGGCGCGCGCCGGCGATCTCGGCGTGTCGGTCGATGCCGTCAGCCAGGCGCTGCAGACGCTGATGGGCTCGCGCCGCGTTTCCACCTATGTCGATCGCGGCGAGGAATATCGCGTCGTGCTCCAGGCCGAGGAGGAAGGCCGGCTGGACGAGAAGGCGCTTTCCTCCGTCTATGTCCGCAGCATGTCCGGCGCGCTGGTGCCGCTGTCCAATCTCGTCCGCACGCGCGAGGGGGCGGGCGCCAAGGAGCTCGGCCGGTTCAACAAGCTGCGCGCCATCACGCTGACCGGCGGGCTCGCGCCGGGCTATTCACTGGGCGAGGCGCTGAGCTTCCTCGAGGAGCAGGCGGCAGCTGCGCCCGAGGTGACGGCGGTGGGTTATCGCGGCGAGAGCCAGGCCTTCAAGGAAGCGGGAGGATCGATCCTGATCGTCTTCGCGCTCACCATCCTTGTCGTCTATCTGCTGCTCGCCGCCCAGTTCGAAAGCTTCATCCACCCGGCCGTGATCATCACCACCGTACCCTTGGCGGTGGCGGGCGGCATCGTCGGCCTCGCCGTGATGGGCCAGACGATCAATCTCTACAGCCAGGTCGGCATCGTGATGCTGGTGGGCCTGGCCGCCAAGAACGGCATATTGATCGTCGAATTCGCCAATCAGCTGCGCGACGAGGGCGTCGCCTTCGCGACCGCCATCCGCCAGGCCTCCATCCGCCGCTTGCGGCCGATCCTGATGACCTCAATCGCGACGGTTGCCGGCGCGGTGCCGCTGATGGTGGCGAGCGGGGCGGGGGCGGCTGCGCGTCGGTCGATCGGCGTGGTGGTGGTATGGGGCGTCAGCCTTGCCACGCTCATCACGCTTTTTCTGATTCCGCTGCTCTATGCGATGCTCGCGCGGAAAACGGGCTCGCCCGAGGCGGTTTCCCGCAGGCTGGAGGCCGCGCTCGCGCCGCAGCCCGCGGAGTAGATTTTTCCCGATTTCCGCGGAAATCCGTGGATGGAGCTTGCGCCTATCCCGCCCAGCCCCCAAATCTGGCCGAGATGATCAACGCCTCCGAGGAGCCGGGCCAAATGCAGAGCGAGAACCGCTTTTTCGACGATTTCGTGAAGATGGTGAACGGCGCCGCCGGCACGCTGGCCGGCATGGGCCGCGAGGCGGAGGCCGCCGCGCGCGAACGTGCCCGGGAATGGATCGGCGGACTCGATTTCGTCAGCCGTGACGAGTTCGAGGCGGTGAAGGCCATGGCCGCCGCCGCGCGCGACGAGGCCGATGCGCTGAAGGCCCGGCTCGACGCGCTCGAGGCCAGATCCACGGGCAAGGCGGGCAAGGCCGGGCCCGCGACGCCACCGGCGGCGGGGTTGGACATCTGATCCCGCTTTTTTCATCCACAGATTTGTCGCCGCTCCGGCGGGGCGGCGCTTGCCTATCTCCGGTCGCAGGTTCACCATATATTGCGGCGGATCCACCATATATTGGGGCTGCCGCCGGGAAGGGAGCCCATGACGGTCGACGAATATGAAGCCGCGCGCGAAGGCGGCGCCCCCATCGACATACTCGAACATTATTTCGAGGCGCATGGCTGGGCCAATGAGCGTACCTCCGATGAGGAGATCGTCGCCAGCTTCCAGGGAAGCTGGGCGCAATATGAACTGCGCGCCGTGTGGCGGGACGAGGATCGCGTCCTCCAATTCCTGGCCCTACCCGATATTCGCGTGCCGGCGGACAAGCGCGGCTCGGTCTATGAGACGCTGGGCTTGATCAACGAGCAGCTCTGGATCGGCCATTTCGAAATGTGGGCGAGCTCGGGCATGCTGCTGTTCCGCCATGCCGCCCTGCTCGATTCCGAGCGCGACGCGGCGCTGACGCTCGATCAGGCGGAAACGCTGGTGGAAGCCGCGATCGACGAATGCGAGCGCTTCTATCCGGTGTTCCAGTTCGTCCTGTGGGGCGACAAGAGCCCGCAGGAGGCGATTTCCGCCGCACTGATCGAGACGCAGGGCGAGGCCTGACGCCCGGCATGGCATTTCCGATCGAAGGGCCCGTCTGGCTGGTCGGCGCGGGCAATATGGGTGGCGCGATGCTGCGCCGCTGGCTCGATGCCGGGCTCGATCCGGCGCAGGTGACCGTGATCCGTCGCACGGCCGAGCCGGTCGCGCCGGGCGTGACCGTGCTCACCATGCCGCCGCCCGACGGGCCGAGCCCGACCATGCTGATGCTCGCGGTGAAGCCGCAGGCGCTGGATCAGGTGGCGCCGCTGATCGCGCCCGCGCTGGCTACGGAAACGCTGCTCGTATCGATCCTGGCGGGCGTCGAGACGGCATCGCTGCGCGCGCGCTTTCCCAATCCTTCCGCCATAGTGCGCGCCATGCCGAACACGCCGGTCGCGATCGGCAAGGGCGTGGTGGCGCTTGGTGGCGAGGGGCTCGATCCCGTCGCGCGGCGCCTGGCGGAGGCGCTGATGGCGCCGCTCGGGCTGGTCGAATGGGTCGATGAGGCGCTGTTCGATGCGGTGACGGCGCTCGCCGGCTCGGGTCCCGCCTTCTTGTTCCGCTTCATCGATGCGCTGGGCGCGGCGGGGGCATCGATCGGTCTTCCGGCAGATCAGGCGGCGCGGCTGGCGCTGGCGACGGTCGAGGGATCAGCGCTGCTCGCCGCGACCGCCGACGAATCCCCGGCGCTGCTGGCGGACCGGGTGGCGAGCCCCGGCGGCAGCACGCGCAAGGGGCTGGACGTGCTCGACGAGGGTGGCGCGCTGGTGAAGCTCCTCTCGGCGATGCTCGCCGCCTCCGCCCGCCGCAACGCCGAACTGGCCGAGGCCGCGCGTAACGCAGCCTAAGCCCATCGTCGCCCCGGCATAGGCAGGGGCGACGATGGGTAGGGGGCGCAGATCGTTTCGGTCCGACATCCATTTGCCGATCCCGGAAAATTCGCACAGGATGGCTGCCATCCGGCCGCCGCCTGCGACGTTGCCGATGATTTTCGGGGGACGATGATGACCGATATTTCACGCCGCGACCTGCTGCTTTCCGCCGGCACGTTCGCCGCGCTCGCGGCTGCCAATCCGGCCCTTGCTGCGGCTGAGGCGGGCACGGCCGCCGCCTGGGACCTGACCGAGCTCTACCCGACCGACGCGGAATGGAATGCGGCGCGCGAGGCGGCTGCCAAAGCGGTGCCCGGCCTTTTGCGCTACAAGGGCATGCTGGGCGGGAGCGCCGCCACGCTCAAGGCCGCACTTCAGGCCATCTCCGATCTCAGCCGGCAGGTCTATCGCATCTATGTCTATGCCAGCCTGAAGGCGGATGAGGATCTGCGTGTCGCCGTCAATCAGGAGCGTCGGCAGCAGGTGACGGACCTCGCCACCGCATTGGGCGAGGCGACCGCCTGGTTCAATCCCGAGCTGCTTGCTGTGGGCAAGCCGAAGATAGATGGCTTTCTCGCTGCCGATCCGGGCCTCGCCAAATGCCGTTTTGGGCTGGAAGACGTGCTGCGCCAGGCGCCGCATACGCTGGGCGAGGAGGGCGAGGGCATCATCGCGGCGGCGGGCACGCTTCAGGCGGCGCCGCAGGATATTCGCGGCCAGATCGTCTCTTCGGACATGCCGCGCGCCGAGGTAACGCTTTCGACCGGCGTCAAGGCGACGCTCGACGATCAGGGCTATACCATGCATCGCGACGCGCCCGACCGGGCGGACCGCAAGCTGGTGTTCGACAATTTCTGGCAGAGCTACGGCAAGTTCGAAAGCGCGCTCGGCGCGGCGCTTGCGGCGCGGATCAAGGGCGACATGTTCGCCGCCCGGGCACGCAAATATGGCAATTCGCTGGAAGCTGCGCTGTCCGCCGACAATATTCCCGAGACGGTCTATCGCACGCTCGTCGCCGAAACCAATCGCGGCCTGCCCGTGCTCCATCGCTATTTCGAGCTGCGCCGGCGGATGCTGAAGCTGCCGGACATGCATTATTACGACATTTATCCGCCGCTGGTGTCGCTCGACCGCAAATTCACCCTGCCGGAGATGCGCGCGATCACGCTGGAGGCGCTGAAGCCGCTCGGCAAGCCTTATGCCGATCAACTGGCGCGGGCCACGGCGGCGAAATGGATGGATCCGTTGCCGCGCAAGGGCAAGCGATCGGGCGCCTATATGAACCCTGGCGCCTATGATGTGCATCCCTATCTGCTGCTCAACCTTTCCGAAAATTATGATGGGCTGACGACCTACGCGCATGAATGGGGCCATGCGATGCATTCGCTGCTCGCCAATGCCGCCCAGCCGTTCGAGACCGCCAACTATTCGATCTTCACCGCCGAGATCGCGTCCACCTGCAACGAGCAGATCCTCGTCCAGCATATGCTGGAGAGAGCGAAAACGCGCGAGGAAAAGCTCTTCTATCTCGGCCAGCAGATGGAAAGCTTCCGCGGCACATTCTTCCGCCAGGCGATGTTCGCCGAATTCGAACTGGCGATCCATGATCTGGCCGAGAAAGGGGAGGGGCTTTCCGGCGCCCGTTTCACGGCCATCTATCTCGATCTTCTGAAGAAATATCATGGGCCGAAGGTGGAGATCGATCCGGCCTATGCGATCGAATGGGCCTATATCAATCATTTCTACATGAACTTCTATGTGTTCAAATATGCTACGTCGATCGCGGGTGCGGTCTATTTCGCGCAAGATATTGCGGGCGGCGGTGCTGCCGCGCGCGATCGCTATCTGGCCGTGCTGAAGGCCGGCGGATCCGATTATCCGACCGAGATATTGAAGCGCGCCGGGCTCGATATGGCGACGCCTGCCCCCTATCGCGCGCTCGTTTCCGCCTTCGACCGAACGCTCGATCAGGCGGAGGCGCTGCTGGCCGGCTAGGCACCAACCTCTATCGCCGCACGAAAGAGGGCTGGCGGCTTGCCTATGAGCATCTCTCCGCAGCACCGAAGGCGAAGCCGGCTTCCTGACGGCAAGCGTGGGGCCGATCACGGATCGGCGCGCGTGTCGCCCGTTTCGTCGCTCTCGCCGGCGAGAGCCGCGCGCGGGCCTCATCGCTTCACCTGAGATCTGCTAAAGTCGGGTGAATTCAATGCGAAGTGGGGGCTTGCGAATGAACGGCAGGTGCATTTCGGGAAGCCCGCTCGGCCTTTCGGGCGGCCTTGCCCTGCTGCTGCTCACCGGCTGCGTCCCCAAGCCCGATCTGGTGGCGGCGCCCCCCTCCAAGGCCGTGGCGGCGCCGGTCCGCGCGCCCGTGGGCGCACCGCAAATGCCCATGGCGACGGCCGTCCCCAGGGCCTTGCTGCCCGACGCCATTTCGGGTCCGCCGGTCGGGCTCGATTCGGCGATCACTGCACTGGGCAGCGGCTTTAACGGAACGGTCGGCATCGCCGTGCGCGACGTGCAGGCCGGATGGACGGTCGCCTATAATGGCGGTCTTGCCTTTCCGCAGCAGAGCGTGAGCAAGCTGTGGGTGGCGATCACCCTGCTCGACGCGGTCGACCGGGGCGAGCTGTCGCTCGACGAGCAGCTTCTCATCGGCCCGCGCGACTTCACCGTCTTTCACCAGCCGATCCGCGCGCTGGTCGGCGCGGGTGGCTATCGCACCAGCTATCGCTCGCTGCTGTCGCTCGCCATGACGCAGAGCGACAATACTGCCAATGATCTGCTGCTCCGCCGTGCGGGCGGGCCGGATGCGGTGCGCGCGATGTTCCTGCGCAAGGGGCTGGCGGGCATCGCCTTCGGCCCGGGCGAAAGGCTGCTCCAGAGCCGGATCGCGGGGCTGGAATGGCGGCCCGAATATGCGCTGGGCGGCGCCTTCTATCAGGCCCGCGCGGCGCTGCCGATGCAGGTCCGCTCCGAAGCGATGCGCCGCTATCTGGCCGATCCTATGGATGGGGCGCAGCCGGTGGGGATCGTCGCCGCGCTTTCCCGGCTGCGCAGGGGGGAGCTGCTCTCGATCGCCTCCACCCACTATCTGCTGGGCCTGATGTCCTCCAGCCGCACGGGGCCGCAGCGGCTGCGCGGCGGCCTTTCGCCCGACTGGTCCTTCGCGCACAAGACGGGCACGGGGCAGGAGCTTGGCGGGCTCGCCACCGGCTATAATGATGTCGGCCTGCTCACCTCGCCCGATGGACGCAGCTATGCCGTGGCGGTGATGATCGGCAGCACGCGGCGCGGCATTCCCGAGCGCCAGCGGCTGATGCAGGACGTGACCCGCGCGGTGATCGCCCGATCCATCCGGCCTGCCTATGCGACCGCTATTGGGGGGTGACGGCTTGGGGACTCACGCCTTGCCGGCATAGAGCAGGCGGCCCGTGCCCAGCCGGGCCAGCACCTGCACGATATCCTGCGGCGAGACCGCGAAACAACCTTCGCTCCGCCCCAGCCGGCCCCGTCTGGCCAATATGTCCTGCCCGACATATTTGGCCGAATGGATCACGATCGCGCGTTCCTCCGCCCGGTCGTTGCTGGGATCGAGCCCGATCAGGCGTCGTGCCGTGCCATGCATGCCTTCATAGCGTTCGCCCGTCAGATAGGCGCCTTCGGATGTCGCCTTGGATCCGACGAGGTTGGAGAAATATCTGAGGAAGCCGCAATTGTCCGGATCGGAGCCCCGGCCATGGGCGACGAGCAGGCTGGTCGTGCGGCCGTCGAGAATGTCGATCAGGTACAGCCGGGGCCGGGCGGAAAAGCTGCTGAAATCGGCGATGGCGATCACGTCTTGTGACCAGATGCGGCGATGGTGCCGGGCCAGCGCCCGGAGCGCGCTTTCCAGCAGCCGTGGCGATACGCCCCGCGCGGCGCTGGCCGATCCACCCATGAAGCTCGCGGCCGCAGCCCTTTCAACGGCGAGGCCGGTAAGGCCGAGCGTCGCGGAACGGAGCAGGTGGCGGCGGCTGATGGCGCGCATTGCCCCTGCTTCATAGCATTTTGGCGGTGCGGCGGGAATCGATTCCCTTCAGCTCGCAGTTATTTTCATCCCGCCGTCGAGCCCCGCCAGTATCGCGGCATCCCGGCCATAGGGATCGCCATAGGTGACGATCTGGCCATTCTGGTCCACATCGGCGGTGAAATAGACGAGATAGACCGGCAGGTTGCGCTGTAACGGGATCGTCCGCGTCTTCGATCCGGCAAGGGCACTCTCGAACGCGGCGGCGTCGCCTTGGCCGTGGAGGAGGAGCTCGGTGGCGAGCTGGCGGATATCCTTCACGCGGATGCAGCCATGGCTCAACGCTCGGTCGGTGCGCGTGAAGGCCGTCTTGAACGGCGTGTCGTGCAGATAGATGGCATGGGCATTGTCCATGTCGATCTTGATCTTGCCGAGCGCATTGTTCGGCCCTGGCGGCTGGCGCAGGCGCCCGTCGGGGGCCGCGCGATATTTGCGGCCGGCGCGCAGCTTCGAGGATTTGACGATGCTCTTCGGCACGTTCCACCAGGGATTGACCACCAGCCGCTGCGCGGGGGCGACGATCTGCGGCGTCGGCGTTTTCTTCGCGCCGACCACCACGTCATAGCTGGAAAGCGTTGCGCCGCCCTCGACCAGATCGAGCCTGTAGCTCGGTACGTTGACATAGATATAGCTGTCGCCCAGCGCGCGCGGCATCCAACGCCAGCGTTCGAGATTGGCGCGCAGCCGGTCGCGCGCCGCGCCATCGGTTTCGGGTGTCGCGGCGAGCGCGTCGCGCAGCGCGGCATAGCGGGGATCGGCCGGCAGCAGGCTTTCCAGCCAGGTGCGGATCTGGCCCTGGCGCACCGCCTCGTCCAGCCGCATCTCCAGATCGCCGAGCTCATCGGGCGGGCGCTTGATATGCCAGCCGACACGCGCGCGATCGGTGACGCGGCCCAGCGCATAATCCCGCGCCAGCGCGAGCGCCGTGGCCCGCGCGGCGGCGTCCAGCGCCGGGCCCTCGCCTTGCTCCAGCGCGTGGCGCAGCTCGGACGGCCCATAGTCGGCGGGATCGAGCCCCTCCCGGCCGGCGGCCTCGACCGTTTCGATCAGCTCCTGCGCGGCGGCCTGCGACCAGTGGGGGACTTGCGGAGCCGCAGGCTCCGCGATCGGGGCCGCGGCCTCCTGCTCGGTCGCATCGGGCGGGGCGGAAGCAAGCCCCAGGCTCGTCATCATGACGAAGAGGGCAAATGATATGGTCGCAAGCTGATGTCGCCCAACGCAGCGCGCGCAGGACGGAATTGCTGACATCTGACGCTCCTGAACCTTCTTTCCTGTAACGATCGACTGTCTCCTCCGATCCATCGCTATTGAGCAGCGCCATTTCCCTGAGTGACGCCTGTCGGTCCTCGCCTTGCCTGGGCGGGACCTTGTCTTGGCAACGCGCTTTCCCATCTGATGGCCCATGTCCCGCTAATGCCCGGGGCAGCGCGTGCATGGGGCGGGACGATGCGATCTAAAGTCGCCTGATTTCAGGGGAATAGCCTCCATGCTCGCCGATCCCGTGATCATCTCCGCCTTTGCCCGCACGCCGATGGGCGGCTTTCAGGGCGCCTTGTCTGCCGTCAGCGCGACCGGGCTGGGCGCCGTCGCGGTGAAGGCGGCGGTCGAGCGGGCGAGCGTCGCGGGCGAGGATGTGGAGCGCATCTATATGGGCTGCGTGCTGCCCGCCGGCCTGGGCCAGGCGCCCGCGCGGCAGGCGGCGCTGGGCGCGGGTCTGCCCCGATCGGTGGAGGCGACGACCGTCAACAAGATGTGCGGATCGGGCATGCAGGCCGCGATCATGGCGGCTGAGACGCTTGCTGCCGGATCGGCGGACATGGTCGTCGCCGGCGGGATGGAGAGCATGACCAACGCGCCCTATCTGCTGCCCAAGCATCGTGGCGGCGCGCGCATCGGCCATGATGTGGTGACGGATTCCCTGTATCTCGATGGGCTGGAGGACGCCTATGATCCGGGCCGGCTGATGGGTGCCTTCGCCGAGGATGTGGCGCGCGACTATCAGTTCACGCGCGAGGCGCAGGACGAATATGCGATCGAAAGCCTGCGCCGCGCCAATGCCGCGATCCGGACGGGTGCCTTCGCCGCCGAGCTGGTGCCCGTCATCGTCCCGACGCACGGCGGCGAGGAGGTCGTCGCGCAGGACGAGCAGCCGGGCAAGGCGCGGCCGGAGCGGATCCCCACGCTCAAGCCCGCCTTCGCGAAGGACGGCACGATCACCGCGGCCAATGCCTCCTCCATCTCCGATGGCGCTGCGGCATTGCTGATGACGCGCGCGAGCGTGGCGGCGGCGAAGGGGTTGCCCGTGGCGGCGCGGATCGTGGCGACCGCCGCGCATGCCCATGCGCCGGGCCTGTTCGCCACCGCGCCCGTGCCTGCCATCCGCAAGCTGCTGGGCAAGGCGGGCTGGGCGGTGGAGGATGTCGACCTGTTCGAAGTGAACGAGGCCTTCGCCGTGGTGGCGATGATCGCCATGCGCGAGCTCGGCATTCCGCATGAGAAGATCAATGTGAATGGCGGCGCCTGCGCGCTCGGCCATCCGATCGGCGCCAGCGGTGCGCGGATCGTCGCGACGCTGATTGCGGCGTTGCAGGCACGCGGCCTCAGGCGCGGCGTGGCGGCGCTGTGCATCGGCGGCGGCGAGGCGACGGCGATCGCGCTCGAACTGGATTGAGCGGCGGGCGATTTCCGGGCTTGTAAGCGGCGACTTACTTGGGCACGGTGGCGCCATGCCGGAACATTCAACCATTCGTGACCATATCCTCGCCCAGGCGGCGGCGCTCGACCTGCCGCTGGACGAAGCCTGCCTGCCGGGCATCGACAGCAATATGGCGCTGCTCGGCGCCTTTGCCGATCTGCTCCATGCCTTCCCGCTGCCGCCCGAGCGCGAGCCTGCGCCGGAATATCGGCCATGAGCGGTCCCGATAGCCGCAGCGCCGCCGCGATTGCCGCCGATGTCCGCGCCGGCCGGACCAGCGCGGAGCAGGTGGCGCGCGATGCGCTCGCCGATATCGCCCGGCGCGATCCGCCGCTCAACGCCTTCACCCGGCTGCTGCCGGAACGCGCGCTTGCCGATGCGCGCGCGGTGGATGCGAAGATCGCGCGCGGGATCGATCCGGGCCCGCTCGCGGGCGTGCCCTTCGCGGTCAAGGACCTGTTCGACGTGGCCGGCATTCCCACCACGGCCGGCGCGGCGCTGCGCCGTGATGCGTCGCCGGCCGCGCGCGACGCCGATGCGATCACCTCGCTCAACGAAGCCGGGGGCGTGCTCGTCGGCACGCTCAACATGGACGAGTTCGCTTATGGATTCGCGACCGACAACGCCCATTTCGGCCTGACCCGCAATCCCCATGATCCGGATCGGATCGCGGGCGGATCGTCGGGCGGATCGGCGGCGGCGGTGGCGGCGGGGCTGGTGCCGCTGTCGCTGGGATCGGACACCAACGGATCGATCCGCGTGCCCGCTGCGCTCTGCGGCCTTTATGGCCTGCGCGCGACGCAGGGAGGCTTGTCGCGCCGCGGTGCCTTCCCCTTCGCTGCCAGCTTCGACATGGTCGGGCCCTTCGCCCGCAGCGTCGCCGATATGCGCCTCATATTCGATGCGCTGGCGGGATGTCGCTCCGCCGATGTCCCCGCGGAGGGGCTGCGCGTCGGCCGGCTCGAAGGCTGGTTCCGCCGCAATGCGAGCGAGGAGCTGTTGGCCGGCATCGATCGCATTGCCGATCATTTCGGCGGCGCCGTGCCGGTCGAGCTGCCCGAGGCCGAGCGCGCGCGCGCGGCGGCCTTCCTCATCACTGCGGCGGAAGGCGGCAATCTCCATCTGCCCGATCTGCGCAGCCGCGCCATGGCCTATGATCCCGCGACGCGCGACCGGCTGCTCGCCGGCGCGATGCTGCCCGCCGCCACTTATATCCAGGCGCAGCGTTTCCGCGGCTGGGCGCGCGATGCGGCGCTGGCGCTGTTCGATCGATTCGATCTGCTCGTGGCGCCAGGCTGTCCGGGCCCTGCGCCGCGTATCGCCTCGGCGACGATCATGGTGGAAGGAAAGCCCGTCTCCGCTCGGGCGAATCTCGGCCTCTATACCCAGCCCTTGACGCTGATCGGGCTTCCCGTCCTGTCCGTGCCGCTCGCCCGGCCGGGCGAGCTGCCGCTGGGCGTCCAGCTCATCGCCGCGCCGGGACGGGAGGATCTGCTGTTCGCGGCCGCAGCGGCGCTGGAGGAAGCCGGGATCATCGGCTTCTCCGAGCCGGTGGAAATGGAGCTATCCAGCAGATAAAAAAGGGTAAATCCGAAAAGATGCAGTAGTTAAGTAAATGACTTCTGACCTATTGTGCGGCGCATGAACTGTGCTACCGTCGATCAACCCTGAAAAATACGGGGATGAATGTTCGCAGGAGGAGATAGCAGGCAAAAAAGGGTAACCATGCTGCATCTCCGTAATCAAGATCGTGTTCTGTCGTTGCTCGGCGGGATGTCGGCGCTCGTGCTCGCTTTTGCCGGCAGCGCGGCTCCGGCCCAGACTGCCGAGCCCGCCGCAAGCGAGGGGCTGGGCGATATCGTCGTTACCGCGTCGCGCCGCGAGGAGCGGGCGATCGACGTGCCCGTGGCGGTGACGTCCATCGGCGGCGAGAAGCTCGCCGTCTTCGCGCGCAATATCGCCGATAAGATCCGTTCGGTCAGCGCGATCGACTTCAACAATCTGACGGGCATGGTGAACGAGCCGCGCATTATCGGCGTGTCGTTGAGCAAGAAGTTCTGATCCGATGGGCCGGCGGGCATATCCGTCGGCCCACGCCATCCCGGCGGCTGAGGCCGGGATCTTGCTCATTCTAAAGTCGGGCTATGAAGGGGAATTCCGGCACATGCGCCGGAATGCGGGGAGAAACTCTATGTCTGGGATCATGATATATGCATGATATGGCTGTGACGAGGCTCGAGCGGATGTTCCATCTGCGCGAACGCGGCACGACGGTACGTACCGAGGTGCTCGCGGGCGTCACCACCTTCCTCACAATGGCCTATATCGTGATCGTCAATCCGGCGATCCTGGGCCTCGCCGGAATGCCGGTCGCGGCGGTCGCCGCCGCCACCTGCTTCGCCGCCGCCTTCGCCAGCATATTGATGGGCCTTAGCGCCAATGTGCCGCTCGCGCTTGCGCCCGGCATGGGGCTCAACGCCTATTTCTCCTTCACGGTGGTGCAGCAGATGGGCGTGCCCTGGCCGGTCGCGCTGGGCTGCGTGCTCATTTCCGGCATCGCCTTCTTCCTGATGGCGGCGGCGGGCATCCGCCAGATGATCATCGCTGCCATCCCGCCGCATCTCTTTGCCGCGGTGGCGGGCGGCATCGGCCTGTTCATCGCCTTCATCGGCTTGCGCAACGCCGGCATCGTCGTCAGCAATCCCGCCACCAGCGTCGCGCTGGGCGATCTGCGCGCGCCGTCGGCCGCGCTGGCGCTGCTCGGCCTGATCCTCGTCGCGGGGCTCAGCGCCTGGCGGGTGAAGGGCGCGATCCTGATCGGCATTCTCGTCACCACCGCGCTCGGCTGGGCCTTCGGCCTGGTCGAGATCAAGCCGCAGCCCTACAGCCTGTCGGCGATGACCGAGACGGCGTTCAAGCTCGACCTGTCCGGCGCGCTGGGCCTCGGCAATCATGGCTTCGGCCTGGTCGAGGTGATCTTCGTCTTCCTGTTCGTCGATCTGTTCGACAATATCGGCACGCTCGTCGCCGTGTCGAAGCGCGCGGGGCTGGCCGGGCCGGACGGCAGCATTCCCAATCTGCGCCGCATCCTCTTCACCGATGCGACCGCCACCATCGTCGGCTCCTTCGCCGGCACCAGCACCATCACCTCCTATGTCGAAAGTGCGGCCGGCGTGCAGGAAGGCGGGCGCACGGGGCTCACCTCGGTCGTCACCGGGCTGCTCTTCCTCGTCACCATGTTCGTGGCGCCCTATGCGCAGGCGATCCCCGTTGCCGCTACCGCGCCCGCGCTGATCCTGGTCGGCGGGCTGATGATGGCGCCGCTGGTGGAGATCGAATGGGATGATCCGCTGATCGCGGTGCCGGCCTTCCTGACGCTGGTGATGATCCCGCTCAGCTTCTCCATCGCCAATGGTCTCGCCTTCGGCATCACCAGCTATGCGGTGCTCAAGATCGTCCGTGGCCAGGCGACGGTCAAGGACTGGCTTCTCTTCGTCCTTGCGGGGCTGTTCGTGTTCCGCTTCCTCTATCTTGCGGCGGGCTGAGCCGATGGCGATGCCCATAGGAGTATCCATGAAGACGAATTTCCGATCGATGTTGCTCGCCAGTGCGCTGGCGCTGCTGCCTGCCGTCCCGGCGGCCGCCCAACCCGTGGCGCCGGCCGTTGCCGCCGTGCCCGTCACGGCGCCGATCCCCGTGCGCGTCGTCGTCGTCACCGCTTTCGAGATTGGCGAGGATACGGGCGACAAGGCCGGCGAGTTTCAGGCCTGGGCGCAGGTGCTGCCGGAAAAGATTCCGTTCCCGGCCGGCTATCGCGATCTTCATTATGATCCCAAGACGCAGGTATTGGCGATCAACACCAGCATCGGCACCAGCCGGGCGGCCGCCTCGATCATGGCGCTGGGCATGGATCCGCGCTTCGATCTGCGGAAGAGCTACTGGTTGATCGCGGCGATCGCGGGCGTCAATCCGAACACCGGCTCGATCGGCTCGGCCGCCTGGATCGGCGATGTGGTGGATACCGATCATGGCTATCTGATCGATCCGCGCGAGGCGCCGAAGGACTGGGTCACCGGCATGTTCCCGCGTGAACGCACGCGGCCCTATCAGCTGCCCGTGCCGCAGGACAGCAGCTACAATCTTTTCCCCGCCAACAAGGATCTGCGCGACTGGGCCTATAAGCTCACCAAGGATGTGAAGATCCCGGACAGCGATACGCTGCGTACGCTGCGCGCCGCCTATAAGGGCTATCCGCAGGCGGAGCAGCCGCCGCGCGTGCTGGTCGGCGACGAGGTTTCGGGGCAGGGCTTCTGGCACGGTGCGATGCTCAACGCGCATTTCGAGCGCTGGGCGGAATATTGGACCGGCCGCAAGGACAGCTTCGTGATGACCGCCATGGAGGATACGGGCGTCATTCAGTCGCTCTCCATGCTCGGCCGGGTCGGCAAGGTGGATCCCAACCGGCTGCTCGTGCTGCGTACGGGAAGCAATTATTCGACCCAGCCCAAGGGCGGTGATGCGGCCGCCAGCCTCGCGTCCGAAAGCACCGGCCTGTCTGCGCTCCAGGCCTCGCTCGACGCCGCCTTCCTCGTGGGAAACCGCGTCGTGCAGGAGATTTCACGAAACTGGTCGCAATATGCTGACAAGCTGCCTTCGGTGCGCTAAAGTAAGTAAATGCTGAATACGCCTCGATCGCTTCGCGGCATGGTCACCTCGCCGCACCACCTCGCCAGCCAGGCGGGGCTGGATGTATTGAGGGACGGCGGCAATGCGATCGAGGCGGGGGTTGCCATGGCGGCGGCCCTGGCGGTGGTCTACCCGCACATGACGGGGCTCGGCGGCGACGGCTTCTGGCTGGTGGCCGAGCCGGGCGGCGCCGTCCATGCGATCGACGCCTGCGGTGCCGCCGCCGGGGCCGCCACGCTCGATCTCTATGCCGGCCATTCCACGATACCGTGGCGTGGCCCGCTCGCCGCGAACACGGTGGCGGGCACCGTCTCGGGCTGGGCGGCGGCGCTCAATCTGGGAGGCGGCACGCTGTCGCTTGCTCGGCTGCTGCGCGATGCCATCCACCATGCCGAATCAGGCGTCGCGGTCACGGCGGGCGGGGCGGAGATCGCCCGCGCCAAGGCCGCCGAGCTGCGCGACGTGCCCGGCTATGCCGAACATTTCATGGATGAAGGCAGGCCGCTTGCCGAAGGCGCGATCCATCGCCAGCCGACGCTTGCCCGCACGCTTCGTCGTATCGCCGAGGAAGGGCCGCAAAGCTTCTATTCGGGCTCCATCGCGCGCGACCTCGCGGCCGATCTGTCCGCCGTTGGCAGCCCCGTCACCGCGCTCGATCTCGCTTCGCACCGGGCGGAAGTGCGCGATCCGCTGTCGGTCGCGATCCGCGGCGCGCGGCTGTTCAACATGCCGCCGTCGACGCAGGGCGTGGCCTCGCTCCTGATCCTCGCCCTGTTCGACCGGCTGGAGGCGGAGGCGGCGGACGGCTTCGCGCATGTCCATGGGCTGGTCGAGGCGACCAAGCAGGCCTTCCTCTTCCGCGACAGGCATGTCGGCGATCCCGCCTATATGACGGTCGATGCGCAATATCTGCTCGACGATCGCGCCGCGATCGACGCCATGGCCGCGCGGATCGATCCGGCGCGCGCGCTTGGCTGGCCCCAGCCGCCGGCGGCGGGCGACACCGTCTGGTTCGGCGCGATCGACGGAGAGGGGCGGGTGGCGAGCGTCATCCAGTCCACCTATTTCGAGTTCGGATCGGGCGTGGTGCTGCCCCGCACGGGCATCACCTGGCAGAATCGCGGCAGCAGCTTCCGTCTCGCCGCGGATGGCTGGAACGCGCTGAGGCCCGGCCGCAAGCCTTTCCATACGCTCAATCCCGCGCTTGCCCGCTTCGATGACGGGCGGACGATGATCTACGGCACGATGGGTGGCGAGGGGCAGCCGCAGACGCAGGCGGCGATCTTCTCCCGCTATGCCCGTTTCGGCATGCCGCTGCAGCAGGCGGTGACGGCACCACGCTGGCTGCTCGGTCGCACCTGGGGTGAGGAGAGCGTGACGCTCAAGCTGGAGGACCGTTTCGATCCGATGCTTTATGATCAGCTTCGTGCGGCCGGCCATGATGTCGAGCTGGTCGCTCCCTTCACCGCGATGATGGGTCATGCCGGCGCGATCGTGCGCCACGACAATGGCCTGCTCGAGGGCGCCGCCGATCCGCGCAGCGACGGGGCGGTGGCTTCATGGTGAGCGCGCTCGACATTCCCGGTGGCGCGCGCGCGGTCGCGCGTTGCGACGCGCTGGGGCAGGGGCCCTATACGGACGAGCCCGACATGCTCTTCCGCTCCTATCTGAGCCGGGCCCATGCCGCCGCGCTCGATGCGCTCCGGGGCTGGATGGAGGAAGCGGGCATGACCGTCCGCCTCGATCCCGCCGCCAATCTGATCGGCCGCTATGAGGGGGCGACGCCGGACGCGCCCGCGCTGCTGATCGGCAGCCATATCGACAGCGTGCGCGATGCCGGCCGCTATGACGGGCCGCTCGGCGTGATGCTCGGGATCGAATGCGTCGCGGCACTGAATGCGGCGGGCCGGCGCCTGCCCTTCGCGATCGAGATTCTCGCCTTCGGCGACGAGGAGGGGTCGCGCTTCCCCGCCTCGATGCTGTGCAGCCGCGCGGTGGCGGGCACGCTGGGCGACCAGTCGCTCGATGTGGCGGATCGCAACGGCATCGGCCTCGCCGCCGCGCTTGAGGCATTCCCTGCCTCCGGCCGGCTCGCCGAGGCCGCCCGCGCGCCGGGCACCAGCATCGCCTTCCTCGAGGCGCATATCGAGCAGGGCCCCGTGCTCGAGGCCGAAGGGCTGGCGCTCGGCGTCGTCACCGGCATCGCCGCTCAGCTCCGCTTCCAGGCGCGCATCAGCGGCAGGGCCGGCCATGCCGGCACGACCGCGATGCCGCTCCGTCGTGACGCCCTCACGGCCGCCGCCGAAATGGTGCTGGCGGTCGAGCGTATCGCCAGGGAAGGTCCCGCCGATCTGGTCGCCACCGTTGGCCGGATGACGGTCGCTCCCGGTGCGGTCAATGTCGTCCCCGGCCGCGTCGATTTCTCGATCGACGTGCGCTCCGGCGACGAGACGGTGCGCAACGATGCCGCTTTGGCGATCCACGCCGCGCTCGACATGATCGCCGAAACGCGCGGCGTCACGCTCGAAATCGAGCAGGTGCAGGATCTTGCCGCCAGCCCCTGCGATCCCGCGCTGATGGACCTGCTGGACGAAGCGGTCGCCTCCGTCGGCCAGCCCGTCCGCCGGCTCGTCTCGGGCGCGGGGCATGATGCGATGGTGATGGCCGCGCTCTGCCCCACCGCCATGCTCTTCATCCGCTGCGCCGGCGGCATCAGCCACAATCCCGCCGAAAGCGTCGAGCCGGAGGATGTCGAGCTCGCGCTCCGCGCCATGCTCGGCTTCATCGATCGCCTTGGAGAAAAACATGCCTGAACTTTATGGCGAGATCGATCCGCCGCAGCGATTGTTGATGGGGCCGGGGCCGGTCAACGCCCATCCGCGCGTGCTGCGCGCCATGTCGGCGGACCTGCTCGGCCAGTTCGATCCTGAATTCACTGCTTATATGAACGAGACGATGGCGCTCTATCGCCGCGTCTTCATGACCGAGAACCGCTGGACGATGCTGATCGACGGTACGGCGCGGGCGGGGATCGAGGCGGCGCTCGTCTCGCTGGTCGAGCCCGGTGCCACCGTCCTCATCGTCCGCGCGGGCCGCTTCGGCCTGCTCCTGTCCGAGATTGTCGAGCGGGCGGGCGGCCGGATCGAGACGGTCGATGCCGAATGGGGTGCGGTCGTGCCGATGGAGCGGATCGCGGACGCGATCGCGCGGGTCCGCCCACAGGTCGTCGCCTGCGTCCATGGCGATACCTCCACCACCATGGCGCAGCCGCTCATCGGCCTGGGCGAGATCTGCCGCGCGGCGGGCGCGCTCTCCTATGTCGATGCGACCGCGACGCTCGGCGGCATGGCCGTGGAAACGGACGCCTGGGGCGCGGATATCGTCACCGGCGGGCTCCAGAAATGCATGGGCGGCCCCTCCGGATCGGCGCCGATCACCATTTCGGATCGCGCGGCGGACTTCATCTTCGCCCGCCGCCATACCGAGAAGGGCATACGGCGCGACGATCTTTCGGATGGCGGCCGCCCGCGCATCGCGTCCAACTATTTCGATCTCGCGATGATCATGGATTATTGGTCGGAAAAGCGCCTCAACCACCATACGGAGGCGACGACCATGCTTTATGGCGCGCGCGAATGCGCCCGGATCGCGCTGGCCGAGGGGCTGGAGGCACGCTTCGCCCGCCATGCCGCCGCTGGCCGCGCCGTCACCGCCGGCCTGCGCGCGATGGGCCTCACCGTCTTCGGCGACGATGCCTATCGGATGAGCAACGTCACCGGCGTCTACATCCCCGATGGCGTCGATGGCGAACGCGTCCGCACCCGCATGCGCGAGGATTTCGAGATCGAGATCGGCACCGCCTTCGGCCCGCTCCAGGGGCGGATCTGGCGCATCGGCGCGATGGGATATAATGCGATGAAGCATAAGGTCCTGATCACGCTCGGCGCGCTCGAAGCCGTGCTGCGGGCCGAAGGCTTCCCGGTGAAGTCCGGCGCCGGGGTCGATGCCGCGCTCGAAAGCTACGCGTCATGAGCTATCCGCGCGATCTCCTCGGCTATGCCGGCTCGCCCCCCGACGCGAAATGGCCCGGCGGTGCGCGCATCGCCGTCCAGTTCGTCCTCAACTATGAGGAAGGGGGCGAGAACAGCATCCTCCATGGCGATGCCGGATCGGAAGCCTTCCTGTCCGAGATGGTCGGCGCGCAAGCCCAAGTTGGCGCGCGCGCCATGGCGATGGAGAGCCTCTACGAATATGGCTCCCGCGCCGGCTTCTGGCGGCTGCACCGGCTGTTCACCGCGCGGCGCGCGCCGCTTACCGTGTTCGGCGTCGCCTCTGCCATGGAACGCAACCCGGCGGCGGTCGAGGCGATGCTCGACGCCGACTGGGAGATTGCCAGCCACGGCCTGCGCTGGATCGACTATCAGAATATCCCCGAGCATGTGGAGCGCGCGCATATCGCCGAGGCGGTGGCACTTCACACCCGCGTCACCGGCAGCCGTCCGCTCGGCTGGTATCAGGGCCGCACCAGCCCCAACACCGCACGCCTCGTCGCGGAGGAAGGAGGCTTCGTCTATGATGCCGATTCCTATGCGGATGATCTGCCTTATTATGACCGGCAGCATGGCCGCGCGCAGCTGATCGTGCCCTATACGCTCGACGCCAACGACATGAAGATCGTCGCCTATAATGGCTTCAGCGAGGGTGAGCAGTTTTTCCGCTATCTGCGCGACACATTCGACATGCTTTATGCGGAAGGGGGGCGGATGATGTCGATCGGCCTCCATTGCCGCATCGCCGGCCGCCCGGGTCGGGCGCTGGCGGTGGCGCGCTTCCTCGATCATGTGCTGGCGCATGAAGGGGCATGGATCGCGCGCCGCATCGATATTGCGCGCCACTGGCTGGAGGTACACCCGGCATGACGATCGACGAGATAGACGCGATGGATCGCGACAGCTTCGTCGCGACCTTCGGTTTCCTGTTCGAACATTCGCCCTGGATCGTGGCCGCCGCCGCCGATCGCCGCCCCTTCACCGAAATGGCGGACATGCATGCCGCCTTGATGCAGGTGGTGGCCGATGCCACGGACGAGGAGCGGCTGGCGCTGGTCCGCGCTCACCCCGAGCTTGCGGGCAAGGCGGCGATCGACCGGACGCTGACCGCCGAATCCACCGCCGAGCAGGCCTCGGCCGGGCTCGATCGCTTGACTCCGGCGGAGTTTGAGCGGTTTCATGCGCTGAATGCGGCCTATGGCGCGCGCTTTGGCTTCCCCTTCATCATCTGCGTCCGGCTGACGGACAAGGCGGGAATATTGGCGGCGATGGAGCGACGGCTCGAAAATGACGGGGAAACGGAACTGACGACCGCGATCGAGCAGGTAGGCGAGATCGTCCGCCTGCGCCTCTATGACAAGGTTTCGGCATGAGCCTCGCAGACCTCAACGAACGCGTCCGTGCCGATCTCGCGGCACTCGATCATGGCGCGCCGGACTGGACCCGGCCGCGGACCCATGCTTCCGGCGAGCATGTCTATGATGTGCTGATCGTCGGTGGCGGCCAGAGCGGGCTCGGCGCCGCCTTCGGCCTGATGCGCGAGCGTATCTCCAACATCCTCGTCATCGACGAAAATCCGGCGGGCCAGGAAGGGCCGTGGATCACCTATGCCCGAATGGTGACGCTGCGCACGCCCAAGCAGATCACCTCGATCGATCTCGGCATTCCGTCACTCACCTTCCGCGCTTTCTGGGAGGCGCAGCATGGGACCGAGGGCTGGGAGGCGATCGGCAAGATCCCGCGCGGCGACTGGATGGACTATCTGCGCTGGTATCGCGAGGTGCTGGACCTTCCGGTGCGCAACGAGGTGCGCCTCACGCGCATCGAGCCGCAGGAAAACGGCGTCCATCGCCTTCATGTCGAGGGCGCCGGGGCTCCCGCCTCGGGAATATTGCTCGCGCGCAAGGTGGTGCTCGCTACCGGCATTCAGGGCGGCGGCGAATGGCATACCCCGCCGATGATCGCGGAGAAGCTGCCCCGCTCGCGTTACGCTCACACCTCCGAGGCGGTCGATTATGCGGCGCTGGCGGGCAAGAGCATTGGCATATTGGGTGGCGGCGCGTCCGCTTTCGACAATGCCCAGTTCGCGCTGGGGCAGGGCGTGGCCGAGGCGCATGTCTATGTCCGCCGCCAGGTGCTGCCGCGCGTCAATCCGATCCGCTATATGGAGGCGTCGGGCCTGATCGGCCGCTTCACCGCGCTCGACGATGCCGCCAAATATGCGGTGATGGCGAGCTTCATGACGCGCAACCAGCCGCCGACCAACGATACGTTCGAGCGCGCGGCGGCCTGGCCCGGCTTCGCGCTGCATCTCGGCTCGCCCTGGCTGGACGTGGAGGAAACGCCGGCAGGCGTGGTCGTGACGACGCCCAAAGGCCGCTTCACGCACGACTTCCTTGTGCTGTCGACCGGCCTCGTCACCGATCCGGCGCTCCGGCCCGAGCTTGGCCTTGTCGCCGGCGATATCGCCCGCTGGCGCGATCGCTATTCGCCGCCGGTCGAGATCGCCAATCCCGTGGTGGACGATCATCCCTATCTGGGGCCGAGCTTCGAATATCTCTCGGATAGTGCGGAGGGGCAGGCGCGGTTGCATGGCCTGTTCGCCTTCAACTATTCGGGGCTTATCAGCCTAGGCATTTCGGCCTCGGCCCTGTCCGGCCTCAAATATGCGATTCCGAAGCTGGTGAACGGCATTGCCGGACAGCTTTTCCTCGACGATCGCGAGGCGGCGCTTGCCGCTTACCATGATTATGCCGAGCCGGAGTTCCTTGGCGAATGGACTCCGCCCGCGGAGGCGCTGCGCGCATGACCGGCCTTACCACCCATGTCCTCGACACTGCTCATGGCCGGCCGGCGGCAGGCGTCGCCGTGCGGCTGATGCGCGAGGGGCGGCTCATCCATCAGGGCGTCACCAATGATGATGGGCGTTGCCCCGGCCTGTTGCCGGAGCCGCTCGAGCGCGGCCGCTACCGCATCGAATTTGCGGTGGCCGATTATTTCCGGGCGCAGGGCGCGGATCTGCCCGATCCACCCTTCCTGGACGTGGTCGCGATCGATTTCGGCGTGGCGGATCCGGACGGCCATTATCATGTGCCGCTGCTCGTCTCGCCCTTCGGCTATTCGACGTACAGGGGAAGCTGAGATGGGAGACTCGATCCGCTTCCTGCTCGACGGCGAGGTTCAGACGCTTCGCGACGTCGATCCCACCGCAACCGTGCTCGATCTGTTGCGCTACAGGCTTGGCCGCACCGGTACCAAGGAGGGCTGCGCCGAGGGGGATTGCGGCGCCTGCACCGTTCTGCTGGGCGAGCTTGACGGCGATCGCGTGGCGTGGCGCGCGGTCAATGCCTGCATCCTCTTCGTGCCGATGCTCGATGGCCGCGCGCTGATGACGGTGGAGAGCCTGTCGCGCGGCGGCACGCTCCATCCCGTGCAGCGGGCGATGGTGGAAAAGCATGGCTCGCAATGCGGCTTCTGCACGCCGGGCATCATCATGTCGCTCTATGCGCGCACCGTCGGCGCGGCGGGCACGGCGGTTCCGGCCAAGGATCTGCTCGCGGGCAATCTCTGCCGCTGCACCGGCTATGGCCCGATCCTCGCCGTCGCGGAGGAGGCGGAAGTCGCGCCGTCCGAAGAGGACGCCATTGTCTCTGCGCTGCGTTCGCTCGATCGCGACCGGCCTCTGGAGCTTTCCTGGCGCGATCCGCTCGCCGATAGTGATCGCCGCTGGTTCGCCCCGCGCACTTCGGACGAGCTGGCGCAGATTTTGCTCGACCATCCCGACGCCCGCATCGTTGCCGGCGCCACCGATGTCGGCCTGTGGGTGACGAAGCAGCATCGCGTCCTGCCCGACATCATCTGGCTCGGCGATGTCGCCGACCTCAAAATTATCGAGGAAGAAGAAGGGCATGTCCGCCTCGGCGCAAATGTCCGCTATTCAGAGGCGCATGCCGCGCTCACCCGTCTCCACCCCGATCTGGGCGAGCTTATCCGCCGCATCGGCGCCGTCCAGGTCCGCAATTCCGGCACGATCGGCGGAAATATCGCCAACGGCTCTCCCATCGGCGACACGCCCCCCGCGCTGATCGCGCTCGGCGCCACACTGACCCTGCGGCGCGGGGCCGAACGGCGTCAGATCCCGCTGGAGGATTATTTCATCGCCTATGGCAAGCAGGATCGCGTACCCGGCGAGTTCGTCGAGAGCGTGACCGTGCCGCGCCCCGCGCCCGGCACGCTGATCCGCATCGTCAAGCTTTCCAAGCGTTTCGACAGCGACATTTCCGCCGTCTGCGGCGCATTCGCGCTGACGATCGAGGCGGGCAGGATAGTCTCCGCCCGCATCGCCTTCGGCGGCATGGCAGGCACCCCTGCCCGTGCGCACAATGCCGAAGCGGCGCTGGCCGGACAGCCCTGGAGCGAGACGACGATCGAGGCCGCCGCCGCGGCGCTCGCGCAGGATTATACGCCATTGACCGACGTGCGCGGCTCGGCCGACTATCGTCTCACCGCCGCCGCCAACCTGCTGCGCCGCCTGTGGATCGAGCAGCAGGCGCCTGAAAGCCTTCTCGCGCTGGAGCCGATCCATGGCTGATGTCGAGCCCCGGCCATTGCGCATCGTGCGCCAGCCACTGCCGCATGACAGCGCCGAGCAGCATGTCTCCGGACGTGCGCTCTATGCGGACGACCTGCCGGAGTCGCCGCGCCTGCTCCATCTTGCCTTCGGCAAGAGCAGCGTGGCGCATGGCCGGATCGTGGCGATGGACCTCGCTCCCGTCCGCGCCGCGCCGGGCGTGGTCGCCGTATTCTCGGCCGAGGACATTCCCGGCAAGAATGATGTGAGCCCGGTGATGGGCGACGACTGGCTGTTCGCGGATGGCGAGGTGGTCTGCGTCGGCCAGTCGCTGTTCGTCGTCGCCGCGACCAGCGCCGAGGCCGCGCGCCGCGCCGCGCTGCTGGCGAAGGTCGAATATGAAGCGCTGCCCGCGCATATCACGATCGAGGAGGCGCGCGCCGCCGGATCGATCATCGAGGAGGCGCAGCGCATGGCGCGCGGCGATGCCGCCGCCGCGCTCGCCGCTGCGCCGCATCGGCTGCAGGGCAGGCTGGAGATTGGCGGACAGGATCATTTCTATCTGGAGGCGCAGATCGCGCTCGCCACGCCGCGCGAGGCCGGCGCCGTTCATGTGCTGAGCTCCACCCAGCATCCGAGCGAGGTGCAGCATCTCGTCGCCAAGGTGCTGGGACTCGCCGATGCGGATGTGACGGTCGAGGTGCGCCGCATGGGGGGCGCATTCGGCGGCAAGGAGACGCAGGCAGCGCTCTTCGCCGCGGCTGCCGCGCTCGTCGCTGCCAAGACCGGGCGTCCCGCCAAGATCCGCGCCGATCGCGACGACGATATGGTGATGACGGGCAAGCGCCACGACTTCGACATTTCCTATGATGTCGGCTTCGATGGGGCGGGCTGCATAACGGGCATTGCGCTCGACCTCGCCTCGCGCTGCGGATCGACCGCCGATTTGTCGATGGCGATCAACGATCGGGCGATGTTCCATTCGGACAATTGCTATTATCTGGACGCGGTCGAGATCCTCTCCCACCGTTTCAAGACGCATACCGTGTCCAACACGGCCTTTCGCGGCTTTGGCGGCCCGCAGGGGATGATCGCGATCGAGCGGGTGATGGACCATGTCGCCGCTGCGCTCGGCAAGGATCCGCTGGAGGTGCGCCGCGCCAATTTCTACGGCCCGGGGCGGGACATCACGCCCTATCATATGGCCGTCGAGGACAATGTCGCGCCGCAGCTCATCGACGAGCTGGCCGCTTCGTCCGACTATGCAGCCCGCCGTGCCGCCATCGCCGAATTCAATGCGGGCAGCTCCCATCTGAAGCGCGGCATCGCGCTGACGCCGGTGAAGTTCGGCATCAGCTTCACCACCACCTTCCTCAATCAGGCGGGTGCGCTGGTCCATGTCTATGCCGATGGTTCGATCCATCTGAACCATGGCGGGACGGAGATGGGGCAAGGCCTGTTCATCAAGGTCGCGCAGGTCGTGGCCGACGTGTTCGGCGTGGGCATCGAACGCATTCGCGTATCCGCGACCGTGACCGACAAGGTGCCCAACACATCGGCCACCGCCGCTTCCTCCGGCGCGGACATGAACGGCATGGCCGCGTTCAACGCCGCCAGCGTGATCCGCGATCGGCTGGCCGCCTTCATCGCGCAGCGCAATGGCTGCCGCGCGGACGAGGTCCTCTTCGCGGGCGGTCAGGTCCATGCCGGTGATGAGACGATCGATTTCGCGACGCTCTGCCGCATGGCCTATCTCGGCCGCATCTCGCTTTCCTCGACGGGCTATTATGCCACGCCCAAGATCGGCTATGATCGCGCCAGCCATCGCGGCCGGCCCTTTTATTATTTCGCTTATGGCGCGGCGGTTTCCGAGGTGGCGATCGACACGCTGACGGGCGAGCATCGCGTGCTCCGCGTCGATATCCTCCATGATGTCGGCCGCTCGCTCAATCCGGCGATCGACCTCGGCCAGGTGGAGGGCGGCTTCATCCAGGGCATGGGCTGGCTCACCACCGAGGAACTGGTGTTCGCGGCCGACGGCCGGCTGCTCACCCATGCGCCGTCCACCTACAAGATCCCGACCGCCGGCGATCGGCCGCCGGTGATGAACATCCAGCTATGGCAGGGCGGCCGCAATGCGGAGGAGACGATCCATCGCTCCAAGGCGGTGGGCGAGCCGCCTTTCATGCTCGCCATATCCGTCTTCTCCGCGCTTACCCATGCGGTTGCAGCCACGGCACCGGGCAAGGGCCTGCCAAGGCTCGATGCGCCGGCGACGCCCGAGCGCGTCCTCGCTGCCATAGCGGATCTGCGCGGCCGTGCCTGACTGGGCTTCGCCCATGCTCGATCTGCTGGATAAGGGGAAGGATGCAGCGCTCGTCACCATCCTCGCCACCGAAGGCTCCGTGCCGCGCGAGGCGGGCACGCGGATGATCGTGACGCATGGAATGACGATCGGCACGATCGGCGGCGGCAATCTGGAATATCGCGCGATCGAGCAGGCGCGGCTGCTGCTGGATCAGCCGGCCGGTGCATGGCGGGTCCAGGATTATCCGCTGGGGCCGCTGCTCGGCCAATGTTGCGGCGGGCGCGTGCGGCTGCTGATCGAGCATGTCGATATGGGGCAGGCGGAATGGCTGGCGGCGGTGCGCGACGGCACGGGGCTGCTGGAAACGATTTTCGAGGAAGGCGGATTGCGCCGCACTTTCCGCGGCACGGAACCCGGCAATGATCCGGCCAGGGCGGAGGCCCGGGGGCCTCGTCCCATGCCCGGCGACCGCGTTGTCGAGCGGATCGGCGCCGATCTCATGCCGCTTCACCTGTTCGGGGCTGGCCATGTCGGCGCCGCGCTCGCCCGCATCCTGCCCGGCCTGCCATTCGATCTCCACTGGTATGACAACCGCGCGGACGTGCCTTCGGGCGTCACGATCCTCGACGACGACGCCCTTGCCGAGCGCGCCCGCCGTGCCGATGGGCCGATATTGATAATGACCCACGATCATGGACTCGACTATCGCCTCGTCTCCGCCGCGCTCGACGGGAGGGCATCCTTTGTCGGCCTGATCGGATCGGCCACCAAGCGCGCACGCTTCCTTTCGCGGTTGGCCAAGGACGGATATGGCGAGGCGGCGATCGCCCGGCTGCATTGCCCGATCGGCGTGCCCGGCATCGCCGGCAAGGAACCGGAGGTGATCGCCGTGGCGGTGGCGGCAGAACTGTTGATGCTGAGAGGCGCGGCATGACCGTCCACGCCTATCGCGGCGAGATATTGACCACGCTGGACGATCCGCTGCGCGGTGGGGAAGGCGCGGTCGTCCATCACCCGAAGGGGATGATCGTCGTCGAGGACGGCGTCATCGCCGATGTCGGCCGCTATTCGGATCTCGCCTGGAAATATGATGGCGTGCCCGTCACCGAGCTTGGCGGGCTGATCGTGCCCGGCTTTGTCGATACGCACGTCCATTATCCGCAGACCGACCGCATCGCCGCGCATGGCGAGCAACTGCTCGACTGGCTCGATCGCCATATCTTCCCGGCTGAGCGTGCCTTCGCCGATCGTACGCATGCGGACGAGGTCGCGGCTTTCTTCCTCGACGAGTTGCTGCGCAACGGCACCACCAGCGCGCTCGTCTTCGCAACGGTTCACAAGGCGTCGGTCGAGGCGCTGTTCGACGCGGCGCTGGCCCGCAACATGCGTATCGTCTCGGGCAAGGTGCTGATGGATCAGGGCGCGCCCGACGGACTGCGCGATACGGTGGCAGGCGGCCGGGCCGACAGCGAGGCGCTGATCGCCGCCTATCGTGGGCGCGGGCGGCTGGGCTATGCCGTCACGCCGCGCTTCGTGCTGACCTCCAGCGACGCGCAGCTCGCCGATGCCGGCGCGATGGTGGCGACGCATCGCGACGTGCTGATGCACACGCATCTTTCCGAAAATAGGGGCGAGATCGCCGCGGTCGCCGGCCGTTTCCCCACGGCGCGCGATTATCTGGACGTCTATGACCGTTTCGGGCTGGTCGGGGATCGCTCGGTCTTCGCGCACTGCATCCATCTCGATGATGCGGCGATGGCGCATATGGGGCGGGCAGGGGCCTCGATCGCCTTCTGCCCCACCTCCAACCTGTTCCTCGGATCGGGCCTGTTCGATTTGGCGCGGGCGGATGCGCATGGCGTGAAGGCCGGAATGGGCACCGATGTCGGCGCGGGCACCAGCTTCTCGATCCTCCACACGCTTGGGGAGGCCTATAAGGTCTGCCAGATGCGCGGGGCCAGCCTCGATCCCTTCCGCGCGCTCTATCTGGCGACCTTGGGCGGCGCGCGCACATTGGGGCTGGGCGATCGCATCGGCGCGCTTGCGCCGGGATATGAGGCGGATTTCCTCGTCCTCGATCCTGCCGCGACGCCGCTTCTCGCGCGGCGCAGCGCCGCGGCGGAAACGCTTCACGACCGGCTCTTCGCGCTCCAGATATTGGGCGACGACCGGGCGGTGGCGCAAACCTATGTGGCGGGCCGGCTGGCGCATGCGCGCAATGCCTGATCGTCTTGCCAGCTTTCGCTGGCATGACGGCGGCAAGATAAGGCACAAGCGGATATGACCAGCGATCTCGACAGTTTCGTCGCCGGCCTGCCCAAGGCCGAGCTCCATCTCCATATCGAGGGCAGCCTCGAGCCCGAGCAGATGTTCGAATTCGCCCGGCGCAACCGGATCGACATCCCCTTCGCCTCGGTGGAGGAGGTGCGTGCCGCCTATAGCTTTTCGCGCCTGCAGGATTTTCTCGATATTTACTATCAGGGCGCGAACGTGCTGCGCACCGAGGAGGATTTCCGCGACCTCGCCCGTGCCTATTTCGCGCGCGCGGCGGCGGATAATGTGCGCCATGCCGAAATCTTCTTCGATCCGCAGACGCATACCGCGCGCGGCATCCCCTTCGGCGTGGTCGCGGACGGGTTGCTCGCCGGCATGGCGGATGCGCAAGCGGAACATGGCATCACCTCCAGGCTGATCCTCTGCTTCCTGCGCCATCTGGAGGAAGCCGACGCGTTCGAGACGCTGGAGCAGGCGGCGCCTTATTATGATCGCATCGCAGGCGTCGGGCTCGATTCTTCGGAGCTTGGCCATCCGCCGGAGAAGTTCGCCCGCGTCTTCGCCGCCGCGCGCTCGCACGGGCTGAAGCTGGTTGCCCATGCAGGCGAGGAGGGGCCGCCCGAATATGTCGCCCAGGCGCTCGACCTGCTGGAAATCGATCGGCTCGACCATGGCAATCGATCGCTCGAGGACCCGCTGCTCGTCACGCGCCTCGCGCGATCGGGCATGACGCTGACCGTCTGTCCGCTCTCCAACCTCAAGCTGTGCGTGGTGGAGGATATTCGCCAGCATCCGATCGAGCGGATGTTGCGCCTGGGCCTGCGCGCGACGATCAATTCGGACGATCCCGCTTATTTCGGCGGCTATGTGAACGACAATTATCGCGCGATCGCCGGCAACGGCACGCTCAGCGCGCAGGATTTCGTGACGCTCGCGCGCCACAGCTTTCTCGGCTCCTTCCTGCCCGATGGGGAGGTGTCGGCGCATCTGGCGGCGATCGACGCCTATGTGGCCGGCCGGGGGCAGTGAATCGATCGTGCGGCGGGCCGGGATTCGCGATGATGATGCAGTTTGGCAACTTCCCCTGACGCAACAGGGCAGATAAAGGGCGGATCATGTCCCAGCCGAACCTTTCCTACATCCCCTATGATGATTTCGTCGCCGACGTGAAGGCGCTCGCCGTCAGGCTTCTGGACGGCGACTGGATACCGGACTTCGTCGTCGGCATCGGCCGCGGCGGGCTGGTGCCCGGTGCCTATCTGTCGCATCGCACGGGCATTTCGATGCTGTCGGTCGATCACAGCTCGAAAGTCTATGGCTTTGCCGACGAGCTGCTCGCCAAGCTGGCGCGCCAGACGCAGGGAGGCGAGCGCATCCTGTTCGTCGACGATATCAACGACAGCGGATCGACGATCGTCTATCTGCGCGAGGCGTTGAGTGCCAATGGCGGCGATCCGGCGAATGTCCGCGTCGCGGTGCTGATCAACAATGTCCGTTCGCGCGCGATGGTCGATTATTGGTCGCGTGAGATCGATCGCGACGTCAACAAGGACTGGTTCGTCTTCCCCTGGGAAGCGATGTCGGGCCGGGATACGCTCGTCGAGGATGCAGGCGCCGTGCCCGAGCGGCTGGCCTGAACGAAACGCCCTCTCCCGTGACAGGATCGGGAGAGGGCCCTTCCCTTATAGTTTGGACTTCAGGATTTCCCGCTCGAAGGCGGTGAAATCCTGCTCCAGCCGCCACTGGATCGCGGCCTTCTCATTCTTCCCCAGATAGGCGCGGCACGCTTCCGTCATCGTCGCGCAGACGGGCACGCGGCCATTCCCTGTCCAGAGGCTCGCGCCCGGCAGAAAGGAATATTCCAGGCTGTCACGCGCCATCTTCTTGAGATCGGCATAGCGCAGCCCCTGCTCGATCGCGGCGCGGAAATATTCGTTGGTCATGTCGCTGCGCGAGACGCCCTGATCGTCGGTGGAAAGCACCACCGGCACGCCCGCCGCGCGATAGAGGGCGAGCGGATGATCGCGCCCCTTCACGCCCAGTATGACCGCATTGCTGGTGAGGTTGATCTCCACCGCGATCTTCTCGCGCGCCATGCGGGCGAGGAGCGCGGGGGCATCCTTTTCATGCGCGATCGCGACGCCATGGCCGATCCGCCGTGCGCCCGCCGTCTCGATCGCGTCGCTAATGTGGAAGGACAGGTCCGCCGGCGGCACCAGCCCCTGCACCAGCTCGCCCGCATGGAGCGTCAGCTTCGCCTTGGGATAGCGGCTGTGGAGGAAGCGGAACATCTGCATGTGCAGCCGATAATCGGCCACCGCCACGGGCAGGTCTTCGGGCGCCAGGATGGTGATGCCGGGGAAGCGGGGATCGGCCTCCGCCAGCGCGAAGCCCAGCGCCATCTGGCCGAAGGCGGTTGCGGGCGGCTGCGAGCGATCGACCGTCGCGATATAGCGCACCGTGACGGCGCAGGCCGGGGCGGGGGAGGCATCGTCGCATCCGCCGATCCGCCGCGCCTCCGCCTCCGCTCGATCCATCTCCGCGCGCGCGGCGGTGACGAGGCGGGGTAGCTCCGCCTCGATCCCGCGCAGGTTCGCCGCCAGATCGGTGGAATTCCATGGCAGCGACGCGGCGAGCCGGCCGGCCTCGCCCGCCTGGCTGGGATTCTGCATCAGCTCGACATAGGCGAGATGATCCGCCGCCGCTTCCGCGCGCGCGGCCGCCAGCATGCGCGGCATGGCGCGCACGCCGATCGCGGCGAAGCGGCCGAAGGTGGAGAAGAAGCGCTCATGCCCCGTTATGGCGTCGTCGCCCACGCCCGCTTCGTGCCAGCGGGTGGAGAAGGCATCGACCATGCGCCCGTACAGCGCCGGGTCGCGCTGGCCGAGGCCGCGCGCGGGCACCGTATCGGGCGCGGCGCACGGCCCGGGCGCCAGGGTGCTGCGCGCAGGCACGACGCACAGATCATCGTCCGCCGCCCAGCGCAGGAAATCCTCCGCATAGATGGCGCCCCACAGATGATTGTGCAGGTCGCCGCCCTTGGGCATCCCCCTCAGGAATACGCGGAGCGCGGGCCCGTTCCCTGCGACCTTGTCGAACAGCGCGGCGGTGCGCGCCTCGTCCGTTTGCGGCGGTGCGGCGGGGGTTGTCCCCGCCGTGGCGAGCAGCAATGCTGCTCCGATCATCCTAATAACCTGCATAGCGCCCCGGCTTGTGATAGATTGCGAGAACGAGATTGACCGCCACCGCGCTGACGATCGAAAGCAGCGCGCGGGCGGGAGCGAGCACGACCAGCGAGGCCAGCACGATGGCGACGTCCGCCGCCATCTGGACGATGCCGGCACGGATGCCGCGCCGCTCCTGAAGATAGAGGGCGAGGACGCCGACCCCGCCGACGCTCGCCCGGTGCCGCGCGAGCCCCAGAATGCCCATGCCGATGATCGTGCCGCCGAAGATCGCCGCGAAATAATCGTTGAGCCCCGCCAGCATGATCAGCCTGGGCAGCATCAGCGCCATGCCGCCGATCAGCAGCGAGACGATCATCGTCTTGATCGCGAAGGCCATGCCGAGCCCGCGCCAGGCGAAGAAATAGAAAGGGATGTTGAGCAGCACGAACAGCATGCCCGCGGGCAGCGCCACGAAATAGGAGGCGAGCAGCGCGATGCCGGCCAGGCCGCCGGTCGTCAGCCCCGCCGCATGCAGCAGGAACAGGCCGACTGCGATGAAGGAGGTGCTGAGCAGCAGCGCATGCGCATCTTCCGCGGGCGAATGCCGAATGCTTCTGCTTTCGCCTGTCCGATCCATTGCGCCCCCAACGCCTTCACAATGGGCGCGACATTGGCGGCAAGGCGCGGGGGGATCAATGCTGCGGCGCGAAAAATATGGGGTGCGGATCGCGTCGCTTCGATCCGCAGACAGGCGATCAGCCGATGCTGGTCCAGGCCCCGGCTATGTCGGCCAGCATGGCGCGCGCCTGCTCGATCGGCGCGACATCGCCATCGCGCACGCCGAGCGCGATCAGCCGCCGCGCCTCGCGATAGATTTGCGACAGGCTGTTCGCAATCTCCCCGCCGCGATCGAAATCCAGCGACGCTTCCAGGCCATGGAGGATGGAAAGCGCGCGCGCCTGCCGCTCGTTGCGCCGGGCAAGATCGCCCTGGCGCTGATGCACGATCAGCATCTCGAGCGCCTTCAGCAGCTCGTCGAACAGGATCGCGACCAGCCCGTGCGGCGTTGCGCCTTCGACGCGGCTCGCCACATCGATGTCGCGATAGCGCGCGCTCGCGCCTGCCCCGCCATATCCCCTTGCCCTGAACATCTTCTTGGTCCTCTTGGGAATCAGTCGTTGCCGTTGGTCCAGATCGCGATCTGCTGTTCCAGATAGCTTTGCGTCGCCTTGTAGGCCGTGACGCGCGAATCCATCGCGGTGAAGGATTTGACGAGCTGATCGCGATAGGCGGTCTGGCGCATCTCCATCTTGATGCGATCCTCGCTGATTGTCTTGCCTTCGGCCGCAAGCCGGTCCTGCGTGCGGCTGAGCGGCCCGCGAGGGGCGAGCAGCGCATCGCGGATCTGTTGCAGCGCGCCGCCCAGCCCCAGATCGACGGTGATGGTGGCGCCCGCCACATTGGCCAGCGGCTCGATCACGAGGCCGCTCGCGGGCGAGGTGATCGATGCGGCAAGGCGGTTTCCCGCAAGCGGCAGGCCGGGCTTGCCCGCGATCGTGCCCGAGGGGCCGGTCGATCCGGTCGCAGCGACGAGGCCCGTCAGCACATAGGTGCCGGGCTTGGCGCGTCCCATCGGGCTCACAATCTTGACCGCCGGATTGTCGCTGCGCTGCGTGGGGTTGAACAGCGCTTCCACGCCGTCCGGATCGGAGGCGAGGATCGCGTCGAGCTTGCCGATATCGACGCCGAGCGTGCCGTCGCGATTGGTGTAGACGCCGATCTCCGCCAGCGTGGTGGGGCCATCGCCGCTGCTGAGCGTGGTCGATGTGAGCCGGGCGAGCTGGCGCTGCATCTCGCGAATACCGGGATCGCCGCGCAGCGGGCCCGCGCTCGATCCGCCTGCGCCGGCAGCCGTCGCGGCATCGAGCACCGTCTTCAGCTCATTATAGGCGGCGGCGAAATCCTGCACCGCCTGTTTGATCGAAGCGGTCGGCCGGGTCGCGCCGAGCGTGACGGAGGTGCCGGGCCGCGCCGATTTGAGGTCGATCGTCACGCCTTCGATCAAGTCCGTCAGGCTGTTGGAGGCGCGGACGACCTCCACCCCGTCCATCTTGACGATCGCGTCCTGCGCCGCCTGCGCGCGCGTCATGCCGGGGGTGGCAGCGCCATAGGAGAAGCGGGCGAGGCCGGGTTCGGCATCCGCCGCCGGGGTGAGCGAGAAGCCATTGGCGCTGCCGGTTGCGCCCTTCACGATCAGGCGCGCGCCATTGGCGTCGTTGACGACACTCGCCGTGACGCCCGCCGCGGCCGCGTTGATCGCGCTGGCGAGGCCGGACAGGCTGTTATTGCCGTCGTTGATCGTGATGACATGGTCGCCGGATGCGGTCGTGATGGTGAGCTGTCCCTTGCCGACCGGCGCCGTCGTCGCGTCCGCCAGATAGTCGGAAACCAGCGACTGGGCCTGGGCGATCTGGCGCACCTCGATCTGTGTCGAAAGCGATCCGATCCGCGCGCCGGGAAGCGCGCTCGCGGTCAGGATGCTCGTATCCGAACTGTTCGGCTGGGTAAGGAGCGTGCCGCCGGAGATCAGCGTGGAGAGGGCGGAGGTGAAATTGCTGATGCCGTTGCTGGCGGAAGCGAGCGAGGAGATGCGCGCGCTGTTCGCATCCTCGCGTTGCTTGATCACGGCTTCCTTGGGTGCGCGGGAGGCGTTGGCGAGCTGGTCGATCAGCGCGCTGGTGTCGATGCCCGAGCCGATCCCCAGGCTGCTTGCGATCGATGGCATGGCTCCACCCTCCGTTCCTCGCTGTTAACGGCGCGGGAGCGCGCGTGTTTAGTGCCGGACGGCGATATTGCCGCTTGCCGGTTAAGATGCGGTTTATCGGGCGGGAGGATCAGGTGCTGGGCCGGCCATTTTCGTCGAAGCGCGCCTCGGGTGGCACTTCGATATCCGGTTGCGCGATCCCATCCGCCATCGCCCGGTCGAGATTGAAGACGAAGGCGAGCACCGTCGCCACCGCCATATAGAGATCCTCGCGGATCAGCTGGCCTGCGCGCGCGGTGAAATAGATGGCGCGGGCGAGCTGCGGATAATGGAGCACGGGCACGGCATTCTCCTCGGCCAGCGCACGGATCGCCTGGGCGGTGGCGCCCTTGCCGCGCGCGACGACGATCGGCGCGGCATCGAAGCCGGGGCGATAGCGCAGCGCCACCGCGAAATGGGTGGGGTTGGTGAGCACGACGCTCGCTTCGGTGACGGCGGTGCGGGCGGAACCGCGCAGCACCTCATGCTGGCGGCGGCGAAGCTGCGCCTTCAGCTCGGGCGAGCCTTCGCTCTGCTTATGTTCGTCCTTCACCTCCTGCTTGGTCATGCGCAGCCGCCCGCCGCGCTGGAAGACCTGCGCGGGGATATCCATGCCGGCGATAGCTGCGAGCGCCAGCGCCATCACCAATATCGCGAAGACGAAGGTGTTGCCGATCTCGCCGAGCGCTGCGCGCAGATCCTGCCGGCCGAGCGCGGTGAGCCCGGCGATGCGGCCCGAGAGCAGCCAATAGCCGACGGCGCCCATCAGCATCACCTTGGCGAGCGACTTGCCGAGCTCGATCAGCCCCTGGAGCCCGAAGATGCGCTTGATGCCCGAGGCGGGATTGAGCTTGCCGCCCTTGAAGGCGATCGCACTCCAGCGGAAGCCGAGTGAGCCCAGCAGTGCGGGCGTGCCGATCGCGGCGACCAGGGTGAGCGCGAAGAGCGAGGCGAGGGGGAGCGCCACGCCCGCCAGCATCCGCACGATCGTTCCCAGCGGATCGAAATTCTCGATCGTCGACCGATCGAAGCTGAGCGCGTCGACCAGCATCGTCTGGCAGGCGGTGAGCATCCATGGTCCGGCGAGTGCGAACCAGGCGGCGCCCGCGAGCACCACCAGCGCGGTGCCCAATTCCCTGGACTGGAGGACGTCACCCTTCTCGATCGCGTCGCGGCGGCGCTTTTCGGTCGGGGCTTCGGTCTTCTCGTCGCGATCGGGCGTTTCGGCCATCGCTCAGCGTCCCGTGGCGATCTGTCGGGCGGTGGCGAGGCCGCGCTCGATCGCGGCGGTGATACCTTCGCCCATCGAGGGGGCGGCGATGGCCATCAGCACGAGGCCAGCGAGCAGCGTTGCGGGCAGGCCCACCGAAAAGAGGTTCATTGCCGGGGCCGAGCGAGCGAGCATGCCCATCACGATTTGCACCAGCACCAGCGAGAAGCCGACCGGCAGCGCGATGGCGAGGCCGGCGGCGAACAGGTCGCCTCCGAACAGGGCCAGCCCATGGATGCTCTCCGCGCCCAGCCATGCCTGGCCGGGCGGCAGCGCGCGATAGCTTTCGATGATGATCGCGGCGAGCGCGAGATGGCCGCCCATGGCGAGGAACAGGAAGGTGGCGATGATCGACAGCAACTGGCCCAGCGCGGGCGTCGAGGCGCCGGACAAGGGATCGACCATGCCGGCGAAGCCCAGCCCCATGGCGTTGCCGATCGTCTCGCCCGCGAGCAGTGCGGCGGAAAAGCCGATCTGCACCGCGAAGCCCAATGCTAGCCCGGCCATCACCTCGCTTGCCACCAGCGCCACGCCTGCGAAGGAGGCGAGCCCGTCATCGGGCAGCGCGAAGGGGACGAGATCGAGCGCAGGCATGCCGATTGCGAGCGAGATGATCAGCCGGAGCTGCACCGGAACGCCTTCCGCGCCGAAGACGGGCGCGACGAGGAAGGCGGCGCCGGGCCGGATCATCGCCACCAGCCACAGCCAGAGCTGCGCTTCGACGCCGGCGAAGCCGCCCGGGATCATCGCATCAGTTCGGGGATGCGCGCGAACATGTCGCGCGTGAAATCGACGAGCAGCATCATGATCGCGCCGCCGAACAGCGCGAGCGCGAGGCCGACGATGATCAGCTTGGGCACGAAGCTCAAAGTCTGTTCGTTGATCGAGGTCGCCGCCTGGATCATGCCAAGGATCAGCCCCGCCACCAGCGCCGGGATCAGGATCGGCGCGGAAGCGAGCGACAGCACCCACAGCGCCTGCTGCGCGACGCCGATGAAATAGTCGGCGCTGTCGGCGCTATCCACCCTGGAAGGACCCTGCGAGCGAGCCCATCGTCAGCGCCCAGCCATCGACCAGCACGAACAGCAGCAGCTTGAACGGCATGGACACGATCGAGGGCGAGAGCATCATCATGCCGAGCGCCATCAGCGTGGAGGCGACGACCAGATCGATGATCAGGAAGGGCAGGAAGATAAGGAAGCCGATCTGGAACGCGGTCTTGAGTTCGCTCGTCACGAAGGCCGGCAGCAGGATCGAGAAGGGTATGTCCGCCGACTTGGCGAAGGGCGGCGATTGGGCGAGATCGGCGAAGAGCTTGAGATCGGTCTGCCGCGTCTGGCGGACCATGAAGCCGTGCAGCACCATGCCGGAGCGCTGGATCGCCTGTTCCATGTTGATCTGCCCGGCGCCATAGGGGGTGTAGGCGGTCTGGCCGATCTGGTCGATCGCCGGCCGCATCACAAACAGCGAGAGGAACAGGGCGAGGCCGACCAGCACCTGATTGGGCGGCGTCTGTTGCAGGCCGAGCGCCTGGCGCAGGATCGACAGCACGATGATGATGCGCGTGAAGCTCGTCATCATCAGCACCAGCGACGGCAGCACCGTCAGCAGGCTCATCAGCAGCAGGATCTGGAGCGACAGCGAAAGCGGCCGCCCGTCGCCCGAGATGGTGTTCAGCGCGCGATCGATCGTGCCGGACTGCACCGCGCCGCCGACTGCGGAGAAAGCCGGCGTGGCGAGGAGCAGGGCCACCGCCGCTACCGCCAATGATCTTGCGGCCCATCGCGGCACGAACGGACGGGACGGCATGGCCAAGGCCGCCTTATGCGTCGGCATCGGGCAGGGAGAATTTGGGGGCGGGCGCCTCGGCCAGCTTCTCGATGCGGCCGCGGGAGATCGCGACCAGCAGGCGCTTGTCGGCGAATTCGACCACAGCCAGCCGCCCCGTCGCGCCGACGGGAATCGCATCGACCAGCCTGACCGCGCGTTCGCGCTGGCCGAAGCCCGACAGGCCCGGCTGAAGCTTACGAAGCAGCCATAATGTGCCGAATGCCAGCCCGCCCACCAGCGGCACGAGCAGCAGCAATCGCAACAGATAATCCAGCATCATGCCCGGCGTTCGATCCCCGTAAGCCGCGCATCGGCAGCGACCACCTCGACCACCCTTATGCCGAACCGTCCGTTCACCGTCACCACCTCGCCGCGCGCGACGAGCGTGCCGTTGACCAATATGTCGAGCAGCTCATTGGCCTGGCGGTCGAGCTCGACCACGCTGCCCTCGGCCAGATCCATGAGCTCGGCGAGCTTGAGCGAGGTGCTGCCCACTTCGACCGACAGGCGGAGCGGAATATCGGCGAGCAGCCGGTAGTTGCGCTCGGCCAGCGCGCCATCGGGCGAACCGAACGGATTTCCGGTCATGTCGCTCATCACGCCTCTCCCCTCCGGCTCTTGTCGCTCATCTTGTCGCCCATCCTCTCGATCATGAGCGCGGCGCGCCCCTCCTGCTCGCCGATCACGCCTTCGGCAAGCCGCTTCGTGCCGGCGATCAGCGGCGCGCGGGGAAAAAGCGTGATCGGGATCACATCGCCGGGCTTGAGTGCGAGCAGTTGCGAGACGGAGATTTCGGGCCGTGCCAGCACGCTGCGCACGGGCAGGCGCACCTGTTCCAGTGCGGTGGCGAGGCGCGCGCGCCATGCGTCTTTTCCGGGCGTGGCATCCTCATCCGTCTTGGCGGCCAGTTCCTCCTCGATCGGGCGGAGCGTCGCCAGTGGATAGAGGATGGCGACGCTGCTGGGCCCGATCACGCCCGGCTGCACAGTGAATTTCTGCACCGCCACGGCCTCGTCGGGCCGGACGAGCGCCGCATGGGCTGGATTCGTCTCGCGCGAGACGAGCTGGGGCGCGAGCGGCGTCACCTCCGCCCAGGCTTCGACGAGTGCTGCGACGATCGCATCGGTCAACCGGCTCAGCAGCCGTTCCTCGCTGGGCGTGAACTCGCGCACCGTCTTGGCCGCGACGATGCCGCTGCCGCCATAGAAGCTGTCGACCAATGCCGCGATGAAGTTCGGCTCCAGCGCGATCAACATGCCGCCCTTCAGGGGGCGGAGGCGATAGAGGCTGAGCGAGGTGAAATCGGGCTGCGCGTGCATCCATTGGTCGAAACGCTGCGTCTCCGGCGCAAGCGCCGTGACCTGCGTCCGGGCATTTGCCAAGGGCTCGATCACCGAGCGAAGCCCGCGCGCCAGCCGATCACCCATCCGCCGGAGCCCGGACAGCCGCGCCGTCGGGTGGACGCTTTCCCGGCCCAGGGCGAATTTGCGCACGTCCCGCGAAAAGGGCGCGCCGGGCGCGGCATCGGCCAGTTCATCCCTCAGGATGGCGGTTTCCGTTTCGTCGAGGGCCGGGGAAATGCCGGTCATTGGATGATGAAGCTCGTGAAATAGACGTCCTCGATCCCGCCAAAGCCTTCCTTGGCCTTGAGCACGTCGTTGATCGACTTTTTGAGTGCGGCCTGCAGCGCCTTCTTGCCCTGGTTGGTGGTGATGCTTTCAGAATCCTGATCGGCCAGCGTCATCAGCACCGCGGAGCGGACGGGCATGTCGTTGCGCTTGAGATTTTCGATCACCCGCTCGTCATAATAGGTCGAGACGCCGAGCCCGATCTGCACGAAGCCGTCCGAATCGCGCAGGTTCGAGGTGAAGCTCTGTTCCATCGGATAATAGGTTGCGCGGAAGCGCGAAGGATCGGGAGCCGAGGACTCCTCGATCTTCGGCACTTCATGGCCTTCCTCGCCCTTCATGACGAGCCTGGGTTTGTTCGACTCCTCATGCTTGGCCTTGCTGCCGACAAGACCCGATCCGGCCGCATAGATGCCGCCGCCGACGCCGCCG
This sequence comes from Sphingomonas oleivorans, assembly GCF_003050615.1. Lineage (GTDB taxonomy): Bacteria > Pseudomonadota > Alphaproteobacteria > Sphingomonadales > Sphingomonadaceae > Sphingomonas_H > Sphingomonas_H oleivorans. Next base: position 150,095 of record NZ_NWBU01000007.1, read on the forward strand.
CCCAGCAGCACGAGCGCGCCCACGCCATAGATTATGATCGTTTTGAACTTGCCGCCCTTCTTCGGTGCGGGGGCGGCGGTCGCGTCACTCATCGCTGGTCCTCGGTCATGCGTAGCGTTCGGCGGTGTCGCTGCTCGATTCGCTCACCGCTTCGGCTGCTTGTCGCCGGATATGGTTAAAAGGTTGCCAATCCTCGCGGGTACGATGCTGCTGCTGCGGATGCTGCCCGCCAAATTGTGGCTGTTGGCCGCCGGGCTGTTGCTGGCCGAGATCGACATGCGCCTCGCTGATCCGCACGCCCTGCGCGCGCGCCTCGGCGATCAGGCGCGGCTGGGCATCGGCCAATATCTGGCGCGCGGCCTCCGTATCGGCGGTCAGCCGCACCGCCGTGCCGTCCGCCCCATTTTGCAGCTCGATCTTGAGCGTGCCGAGATGCTCGGGATTGAGATGGAAACGCAGCTCCGTCTCCCGCGCAGCGGCATGGACGATGTCGCGGGCAAGCCCGTCCAGCCAGGCGCCGTCATGGGCGAGGTCGAGCTGGCTTTGCAGCACGAGATCGGCGGGCGCCGGACGCGGATCCGTCGTGAGGCCTGTGTCGGACCTATTTGGTGTGTCGGATATGATTGGGGACATCGGCGCAGCGGGGATGGGCTGGGGCGGAATGGCGGCCGGGGTGTCCGGAGCGACTGTGATCAGATCGGGCGTCGTCGGATCGGGCTGGGTGGCAGGCAGCGGGGCGGTGTCGCGCATCGGAGCGCCGATGCGCGCGCGCGGCATCGCCATGTCCGGCGACGGCGTCTGTGCAGCCGGCGTGGACTCCATCAATGCCGCGAGGATTGGATAGGCCGGTGCGGGCGGCGATGCCGTCTGGATGGGAGATGTCGGTCGGCTGACCGGGAGCCCGCTTTCCCTCGGAGCGGCCGATGCGGGAGCTGGCGGGAGTGGGACCGGCTTCCTTTCGCCCGGTGCCTCGGCCTGCTGCGCGCGAGGCGAGATCTCCATGGCTGCTATGGGCGATGGTGCAGCAGCACTGGTCCGGTCGCGAGCAGGCAGCTGCAATTCACCACCATTCGGAACGGCCGGTTCCGGTAACATTTTCCCAATTGTCGTGGCGATGTCGGGCGACAATGTGTCGCGCATGGTCCTTTGCGCGTCAGCCGAGGCGGTGGCATCCGCCGGGCGCTGCATAGAGTGGTCCGGGCCGGGCTGGGGATCCGTGGCGGCCGCTTGTGCCATATCGGGTGCCGAGGCGAACGCGGCGGGCGCGGCTGACGGAGCTGGCGCCGGAATGCTCGCCCTTTGCGCAGCATGGCTAATGGGTGGCGTTATATTCCCGATATTCTCGGCAATTGGCGGAATGGTTTCGGGCGATGGCGCGGGCGCCTGCCGTTCGATCGCCGGCATGTCCGTGAGCAGGGTAGGGGCCGGTTCCGGGCGAGAGGTCCGGCCGGGAAGCGCCGCGAGGGGCTCGATGGTCTTTCCGGCCGGAGCGTTGTCGATCGGAATCTCCCGCGCCTCTGTCGCGGGCAGGGGCGCGACAGCCGCGACGAGGAGGGGTGCCGCGGCGATGGACAGTGGTAGCTGGTTAGGATCCGGCGAAACGGGCGTCTCTAGGACCTCGGGCGCCGCCGTTTCGGCCAAGTCCTTCTCATCCCCGCCTATATCGGGCAACGCGGTAACACTCTCCGCCCGGGAGGCCTGTCCTTCAGGCTGCAATGACTGGAGCAGCGCAGCGAAGATATTCGCCTGATCGTCTGTAGGGACGGGCGCGGGCGTGTCGCCACCCGGTAGCATAGTCGGGACGGAGGGAAGCGGTAAGCTGCCACCGATCATGCCTCATCCTCCTCTCCAGGCCGCGCCGGGCGAAGGCGGGCGAAGCTGGACATGCGCAATTCGATCATGCGCTGCATTTCCGCCACGGCGCGCATCTCCAGCTTCTCGGCGCTTTCCTGCCGGCGGCGCGCGTCGAGCCGGTCGGCGGCGCGATCGGCGGCGACGGTGCGGGCGTTGCTGATCGCGCTGGCCAGTCCCTCGCGCGCCATATCGAGCCGCTGCGCGAGCTCGACCGCATTGGCGAGCGCGGCGCCGCTCGACATGCCCGGAGCAACCGAAAGGCTGGAGCGCAGCGCCGTCAGCCGCGCGGCATTGTCCTCGAGCTGGTCGAGGCGCCCCTGGGCGTTGGCGGCCTCGCTTGCGGCCTGGAGATGCTGGACGCGGCGGACGCGGACGACGCGCGCGCGGCGGTCGGCGAGCGCCTTCATGCCCCGAAGCTCCCGATCAGCGTGGCGATGGCGACATTCATGTCGATCCGTTCCTTCTGCCCCTGGCGCAGGAAATCGAGGATCAGCGGATGATGCGCGATCGCCGCGTCGATCATCGGATCGCTGCCCTCGCGATAGGCGCCCATCAGGATCAGGTCGCGATTTTCCTCATAGGCCGACCAAAGCCGGCGCAGCGTGCGCGCGGCGGCGGCATGGTCCGCGCCGACAATGTCCGCCATCACGCGCGACAGCGACTTGCCCACGTCGATCGCGGGGAAGACGCCTTGCTCGGCGAGCGCGCGGCTGAGCACGATATGCCCGTCGACGATGGCGCGGGCGGTATCCACGATCGGATCGTCGGTATCGTCGCCGTCGGCGAGCACCGTGTAGAGCGCGGTGATCGATCCGCCCGAACGCGCATCGGCGCCGGCACGCTCGACAAGACGCGGGATCAGGCCGAGCGCGGAGGGCGGATAGCCTTTCATCGTCGGCGGCTCGCCCAGCGAAAGGCCGATCTCGCGCTGCGCATGGGCAACGCGGGTGAGGCTGTCGATCAGCAGCAGCACGCGCTTGCCCTGGGCGCGGAAATGTTCGGCGATGGCGGTGGCCCGCATCGCGGCGCGCAGGCGCAGCAGCGGCGGATGATCGGCCGGGACCGCTACGACCACGCTCTTGCCCCTGACCTCGCCCGAAAGCTTGGTGGCCAGGAAATCGCTCACCTCGCGGCTACGCTCGCCGATCAGGCCGACGACGATCACATCCGCGTCCGCGCCCGCGATCATTTGCCCCATCAGCACGGATTTGCCGACGCCCGATCCCGCCATGATCGCGATACGCTGTCCCACGCCGGCGGTAAGCAGCGCATTGACCGCGCGCACGCCCAGGTCGAACGGCTCGACGACGCGCGCGCGATCGAGCGGGTTGCCGCGCCTTCCCGCGAGCGGCCAGCGCGACTTGGTGGCGATCGGCCCCAGCCCGTCTAGTGGGTTGCCGAGCGCGTCGACGACGCGGCCGAGCAGCCCTTCGCCGACATCGACCTTCGTGCCCCGCCGATCCGGCTCGACGCGTGCGCCGCAACTGTGCGGCGCATCGGCATCGAGCGCCATCAGCAGCGTGCGATCGCCCCGGAAGCCGACGACCTCGGCAAGTGCTGCATGGCCGTCCGCATCGATCACGCGCGCATTGGCGCCGATCGGCTGCTGGAAGCCGGTCGCTTCGAGCATGAGCCCGTCAAAGGCGGCGAGCCGGCCGATGCGGCGCGGGCCCATGCCGGAAATATCGACCTGATCGAGCATGGTCGCGGCGCGGGCGGCAAGGCTGGTCATGGATGCGATCGCTCCGGGCCGGGTGACTGACAGGGGAGCAGCATGGCGGCGGGTTGGTAAAGAAGGGGTTTACCGCACGCCCGCGCGATCGAGCGCGGCGCGCAGCCTTTCCAGCCGCACCTCGGGCCCATCCTCGATCCAGCCCGTATCGGTTTCGAGCAGCACCGTGCCTTCCGCCAGCCCGGGATCGGCGACGAGCTCGATATCGATGCGCGCGCCCTGCAGCCGGGCATGGTCGGCGGGGTGAAGCCGCATCCGCCGGGGTGCCGCATCGTCGGTGATGAATTCGGCTGCGGCCCGGGCGCGATCGAGCAACAGATCGGGATCGATCGAGACTTCGCCGACGATCTGGCGCACCAGGCGCTTCACCGATTCGGACAGCAGTGCCGCGAGCGCGTGCGGCGCCTCGGGCTTCAGCGTTTCCAGCCTTTCCACCAGCCGGCGGACGGCGTCACGCTCCGCGGCAACCTCCATCTCCACCGTGCGGCGCCCCTCGTCAAAGCCCTCGGCGAAAGCTTCGGCACGGATGCGGTCCGGATCGACGATCTCGATCGGGGGCTCGCCCGCATCCTCGTCGATCGGGGCGGCGGGCTCCGCCGGTTCGGATTGCCATGGGGTGAAGCGATTGGCGATCGGCTTCGGCGCAGCGAAGCTCCGGCCTTCGGGCTGCGTCCAGACGGGTACGCGCACGGCGGCGCCGATCGCGTCGGGCGACCAGAATTCAGACATAATCCTCTCCCTTGCCGCCGAGAATGATCGCGCCTTCGCTGGCAAGGCGGCGGGCGACGGCGAGCACTTCCTTCTGCGCTTCCTGCACCTCGGCCAGGCGCGTCGGCCCGCGTTCGGCGATCTCGTCCTGGATCGACTGGGCGGCGCGGCTGGACATGCAGCCGAACATCTTGGTCCTCATCCGCTCGTCCGCGCCCTTGAGCGCGACCACCAGTATGTTGCTCTCGATCGCGCGGAGCAGCGTGCCCATCGCCTTGTCGTCGAGCGACAGGAGATTTTCGAAGACGAACATCTCCTCCTCGATCGTGCGGGCGAGATTCTTGTCGAGCTTGGCGAGCGCCTTGATGATCCGCTCTTCCGCGCTCTTGCGCGAATTATTGACGATCTGCGCCGCCTCGCTGGTGCCGCCGCGCTTCGTCATATTGCCGATCCGGGCGCGGGGGACGGGGCGCATCAGCAGCTTTTCGAGATCGTCCAGCGCCTGCGGCGTGACGGGGCCGAGCGTGGCGATGCGATAGACCACGTCGGCCTGCATCGCCTCGTCCAGCAACTGGAGCACGTCCGCCGCGACCGGCGGCTCGAGATGGGTGAGCAGCAGCGCAGCAATTTGTGGATGTTCCTGCTCGACGAGGCTGGCGATGGTGCGCGCATCCATCCATTTCAGCGCTTCGAGCGTGCCGGTCCGTGTCGGTGGCGCGATGCGGGAGAGCATGTCGTCCGCCCGGTCGGGCCCAAGCGCGCGCTCCATCATGCCGCGGATCTGGCGATTGGCGTCGAAGCCGAGCGTGGTGCGGGCGCGGGCGCGTTCGACGAACAGGTCGAGCACGCCATTCACCTGCGGCTCCGAAACATCGGCCACGCCGAACATCGCGCCACCCAGATGCTGCACCTCCTCAGGCTCCAGCCGGCTCAGCACCTCGGCAGCCTCAGCTTCCTCGAGCAGCATCAGCAGGATCGCGGCGGCCTCGCTGCCGCCGGGAACGGGCAGGTTGGGAAGAAGCGCCGGATCAGCCATTCTGCTCTTCTCCGCGGGGCATGTCGCTGCGGATCAGGTCGCGCACGACGAGTGCTGCGCGCGCCGGATCCTGGCGGACGAAATTGCGGATGAGTGCTGCGCGATCCGCATAGCCCGGCGCCGCCTCGATCATGTCGAGCGTCACCGGCCGATCCGGATCGGCCAGCGCCTCGCTGGCGATGGCGGCGCCGATCTCATTGCCGATCACCGATTTGGGCGTCTGCATGGCCGCAGCTTCCGCCGCGGCGGCCTCGGCGGCCAAAGCGCGGCGCCGGAGCATCGGCCGGGCGAGGCCGAAGATGAGCAGCGCCGCGATCAGCAGCGCCGATCCGTTGCGTGCGGCGGTCGCAACCCAGGGCGCATCCCACCATTTCGGGGCTTCCGCCGCCTCGACGGGCGCGAAGGTGCGGGAGGTGAGCGCGATCTGGTCGCCGCGCGCCTGATCGAAACCGACCGCGCCCTTGACCAGATTTTCGAGCGCGGCGAGCTCCGCGACGCTCCGCGGCTTGGCGCCCTGCTTGAGCGCGACCGCAACCGACAGGCGCCTGACCGTGCCCACCGGATTGCGCGTGATGGAAACTTCGCGGCCGAGCTGGAAGCTGCGATTATAATTTTCGGACGTGCGGGTGGTGCCGGCCGCGGCGGTCGCGCCGGGGACGGGCGGAGTGAGCGTCTGGCCGGGGGCGGCGGTCACCTGCGCGGCCTCGGGCGCCTGATTGGCGATTGCGCCCGGAATGCCGCCCGCTTCCTTGGCGCCCGCATCATTGGTCCAGCCGCCCTGTTCCTCGCGGATCACGGCGGTATCCTTGGGATAGGTCTCGCGCGTCGCCTGCACCTCGGCGAAATCGAGATCGGCATGCACCTCGGCGGTGAAATTGCCTTCGCCGACGATCGGGCTGAGCAGCTTGGTAAGCGCTTCCAGATAGCGCGCCTCGATCCGCTGCTGGATCTCCACCTGCTTGTCCGGGGCGCCGGCGTCGGCCTCGCCCGTGCGCGACAGCAGCCGGCCGGCCTGGTCGACCACCGACACGCCGTCGGGCGACAGGCCCGGCACCGAAGAGGCGACGAGATTGACGATCGCCTGGACCTGGCCCTCGCTGAGCGTGCGGCCGGCATGCATGCGCACCATCACCGAGGCCGCCGCCTTGGACCGTTCGCGCAGGAACACGCTCGGCTGCTCGACCGCGAGATGCACCTTGGCGCTCTCGATCGCGTCGATCGCCTCGATCGTGCGGGCGAGATCCAGCTCGCGTGCGCCGCGCAGCCGCTCATTCTCCACGGCGCGGCTGGCGCCCATGGGCAGCGAGGAAATCATCGCATCGCCGTCCGGCGCGCTCTTGGGCAGGCCGGCCTGCGCCAGCATCATCCGCGCCTGATGGAAATCGCTCTCGGAGACGGTGAGCGCGCCGCTGTCGCGATCGATGCCATAGTCGATCCCGGCCGATTTCAGCGTCTCGACCACCGCCGCCTTGTCCGCGTCGGAAAGGCCGCGGAAAAGGTCGCGCTGCGGCGGCTGGCTCATCGCCATCCAGACGAGCGCGGCGAGACCGAGAAGTGCCACGATAGCGATCGTCGGCAGGCTTTTGGCGACGGCAGGCTGGGCCGTGAAGGTGCGGATGCGTTCCAGCACGGTGCCGATCCCGCCGGTGGCAAGCGGCGCGGGAAGGCGGGGCGAACCGCCGGAGGTGAGGGCCAATTCGCTCATGTCACACCGGCATGCTCATAATGTCCTTGTAGGCGGACAATAGTTTGTTGCGGACCTGGAGGGTGGCCTGGAAGCCGACCGACGATTGTTCGCGGGCAAGCATCACGGCGGCGATGTCGGTGGTCTCGCCGCGCTCGAAGCTTTCCGTCGCGGCGGCAGATTTGGCCTGGAGCTCATTGACCTGGCCGAGCGCCTGCTTGAGCGCGCCGGTGAAGTCCGTGCCCTTGGCTTCGGCGGCGCCATCCAGCTTCGCGGGCGGCGCGGCCGCCTTCTGAAGCGCGCTGTTCTGCTGCAGGATCGCGGCGCGCATGGCCATCAGGCCGCTCGTGTCGATGGGCTTCATGGGTCAGCTCCTCATGCCGCGGCACGCAGCGAGGCGAGGCGATAGCGCAGCGTCCGCTCGCTTATGCCGAGGCGCTCGGCGGCGCGGACGCGATGCCCGCCGGTCGCGGTCAGCGCATCCTGGATCGCGCGCGCCTCGGAGCTGCGGGCGGCTTCGGCGAGGCGGATGGGCGCGTGGGCCGTGGTTGCGGTTTCGGCGGCAGGGCGGGGGAGGAGCGCGGCATCGATCGCCAGATCCTCCGCCTCGATACGCTCGCCGCTGCGCAGCAGCATGGCACGCTGGATCACATTTTCGAGCTCGCGGACATTGCCCGGCCAGTCATGCGCCATCAGCCGGTCGAGCGCAGCGGCGGTCGGCCAGGGGAAGGCCTCGCCCGGCCGCGCATGGCGCAGCATCAGCGTCGCGACGAGCGCGCGGATGTCGAGCCGGCGGGCGCCGAGCGGCTTGAGCTGGAGCGGCATGACATTGAGCCGCCAGTAAAGGTCCGCGCGGAAGCGGCCTTGGGCTACCTCGGTGGCAAGATCGCGGTTGGCTGCCGCGATCACGCGCACGTCGACGGAAATGCTCTTGGTGGCGCCGACGGGCAGTACCTCGCGCTCCTGCAGCGCGCGGAGCAGCTTGGCCTGGAGCGCGAGGGGCAGCTCGGCCACCTCGTCGAGCAGCAGCGTGCCGCCGTCCGCCGCGCGGAACAGCCCTTCGCTCGCGCCGGCGGCGCCGGTGAAGCTGCCCTTCTGATGGCCGAACAGCATCGCCTCCAGCATCGTTTCGGGCAGCGCCGCGCAATTGACTGCGACGAAGGGCCGCGCCGCGCGGGGCGAGGAGGCGTGGATGAAGCGGGCGAGCCCTTCCTTGCCGGTGCCGGTTTCGCCCAGCAGCAGCGCGGTGGCATCGGCGACGGCGATCCGGGCGGCCATGGCCAGGAAGGCGGCGCTTTCGGGTTCACCACAGGCAGGGCGCTCGGCGGGACGGACCAACTCGGCGATGAGCGCATGGCCGAACGCCATGTCTTCGAAACCGAATCGCACGGTCGCAGGCTGGCCGTCGGCCGCGGCGGTGAAGACCGGGGTGCCTTCGGCCAGATCGACCAATATGTCGCGATGCCGAGCATGGGATCGTTCGGTGATGTGAAGGATGCGAATCGCATCGCGCGGGGCAGGCGTGGCGGCGGCGACTCGGGCGGTCGGCAGGCCGGTCCCGGCGAGCCACGCCGCGAGCGCGGGATGGGTTTCCGCCGCCAGATTGCTCAAGCCGATGTCGCTCATAGCGCTCCCCCGGATAAGGCGGCCCCCTGCCGCCCGTTCGTTGGCACAGCGTTACGTGCCAATTAACTAAGGAGCTCTTAATGGCCTGCGCGACCCGCGTCCCCGCAAGCGGGCGTGCGCGTGACCGTGCCTGCGCGTCGTTCCGTTCCGCGCGGATGGCCGGCCCGGCCAAAAAATTTCAGCTTTCGATTTAAGCTCTTCCGGCGGGCGTCGTTACCCGGATCGTGGCTGCCGACGATTTCCCTCGAGGCGCCAATCTTGAGCGGGAAAGGATTTACGAATGACCGTCATCAACACCAATTCCAGCGCGCTTCGTGCCCAGAATGCCTCGCGCATGGCCAACAGCCAGCTTGCGACCGCGATGGAGCGCCTTTCGTCCGGCAAGCGCATCAACAGCTCGAAGGACGATGCCGCCGGCCTCGCCATCGCCAGCTCGATGACCTCGTCGATCCGCGGCATGAGCCAGGCGATCCGTAACGCCAATGACGGCATCTCGCTGGCGCAGACAGCCGAAGGCGCGCTGGGCGAAGTGACCAACATGCTCCAGCGCGTGCGCGAACTGGCCGTGCAGAGCGCCAGCGGCACCTATTCCGCCGACGACCGCACCAACCTCCAGGCGGAAGTCACGGAGCTGACCGCGCAGATCACGGACATCACGACCAAGACCAAGTTCAACGGCGTGACCGTGTTCGGCACGGCCGACGTGACGCTCAACATCCAGACGGGCGCCAATTCGGGTGATCAGACGGCCCTCGTCGTCAAGGGCTTCGATCTCAGTGCGGCGGTCGGTTCCGATATCTCCACCGCTGCCGGCGCCGCCACGGCGCTGACCGACACCGACACCGCCCTGAAGGCGGTCGCCACGACCCGCGCCTCGCTCGGCGCCGCGCAGAGCCGCCTCGAATCAACGGTCAACAACCTGACCTCGAACGTCACCAACCTGTCGGACGCGCGTTCGCGGATCGAGGATGCGGACTTCTCCGCCGAGACGACCAACCTCGCCAAGGCGCAGATCCTCAGCCAGGCTTCGACGGCGATGCTCGCCCAGGCCAATCAGAGCCAGCAGGGCGTGATGAGCCTGCTCCGCTAAACGGCTTCCCGACCCGCTCGGGAAAGACCCCCGGCGCCGCACATCCGGCGCCGGGGGTTTCGTCATGCCTGGCTGCATCCGTTCCTATATATAGAATGCCTCGAGTCCCTGCGTGGCGGAGTGCGGTCGTTCAGGTCGCTTGCGGCCGCGCCGCGAAGGCGCCTAAGGCGGCGCGCGGGAAGCGGCGTTGCAAGAGGGTGGCCCAATCGATGACACGGAAACTGATTTCGAGCGGATCGCCCTTTGAGAAGAGTGTCGGCTATTCCCGCGCGGTCGTCGATGGCGACTGGTGTTTCGTCTCCGGCACGACCGGCTATGATTATGCCACCATGACCATGCCGGAGCGGGCGGCGGACCAGGCGCGCAACGCGCTTGCGACGATCGAGAAGGCGCTGGGCGAGGCTGGCTTCACGCTCGCCCATGTCGTGCGCGCCACTTATTATTTCTCCGACGCGGCCTATTGGAACGAGGTCGGGCCCGTGCTGGGCGATGCATTTGGCGAGATCCGCCCTGCGGCGACCGCGCTTGTCGTCGGTCTCGTCAAGCCGGAGATGAAGGTGGAGATAGAGGTGACCGCCCGCCGACAGGCCGGCTGGCCCTGATCCTGCGCCGCACAGCTTTCGTTCAGCCGCGCTCCTCGCTAGAAGGGCGCGCGCCCGGGGTTTGGGCGGCTGTTCTTGGAGATTAGGTTTGGCTCTGACGCCCCAGAATGAAGACGCCTTCTTCCGTGAGGTGGATGAGGAACTGCGCCGGGAACAGTTGAAGGGTTTCTGGCAACGCTATGGCCGTATCCTGGTTGCGCTGATCGTCATCGGCCTGGCCGCGCTCGCCGCCTTCCTGTGGTGGCAGGCGGATCGGGCGAAGAAGGCCGGGCTCGACAGCGAGCAGTTCACCCAGGCGATCGCGGACCTCAACGAGAATAAGGCCAACGCCGCCCGGTCGAAGCTGGACCCGCTCGTCAATTCGCCGCGCGACGGCTATCGCGCCGCGGCCAAGCTCACGCTCGCCGCCAGCGCGGTTGAGAAGGGCGATATGAAGGGCGCCGCAGCCGCCTATCGCGCGGTGGCGGCCGATGCGAGCCTGCCGCAGGAATTTCGCGATCTGGCGCTCGTCCGCGGCACGGCCGTGGAATTCGATACGCTGCCCCCGGCCGCGGTGATCGATCGGCTGAAGCCGCTCGCGGTGGCCGGCAATCCCTGGTTCGGCAGCGCCGGCGAGATGACCGCCATGGCCCATCTCAAGATGAACCGTCCGCAGGCCGCCGCCCCGATCTTCGCGGCGCTGCAGAAGGATGAGACGGTGCCCGAAACCATCCGCCAGCGCGCCCAGCGCATGGCCGCGTTGCTCGCAGTGCCCGCCTCGGCCGCGCCGGCGCAACCGGCCTCGCCCAGCAAGGAATGATCCGAATGAAGCGCATCATTATCGGCCTGATGACGGTCACGGCGCTCGCCGGCTGCGGCAGGGGCGGGGAGAATAAGCCCAAGACGGCGGTGCTCGGCGAGCGCCTGCCGGTGCTTACGGCGGAGACAGGTGCGGAGGTCGATCCCAGCCTCGCCGACCTGCCCGTGTCCGTGCCGGCGCCCGAGGTGAATAATGGCTGGACGCAGCCCGGGGGCAATGCCGCCAAGTCGATGGGCAATCCCTCGCTCGCCGCTGCGCTCGGCCGCGCCTGGACCGCCAAGATCGCCGGCAGCACGCCCAAGGCGCGCCTCGCTGCCTCGCCCGTCGTGGCGGAAGGCCGCGTCTATGCGATCGATATCCAGGCGGTCGTCCGTGCTTTCGACGTGAAGAGCGGAGCGCTCCTCTGGTCGGCCAAGCTGAGCGACGATCGGGAGAATCGTGGGTCGCTGTTCGGCGGCGGCGTGAGCTATGAGGAAGGCCGCCTCTATGCCACGACGGGCCTGGGCGATGCGGTGGCGCTCGAGGCCGCGACCGGCAAGCAGCTCTGGAAGGTCCGCCCCGGCGGCCCGCTGCGGGGCGCGCCGTCGATCGGCAGCGGCAATATCTATGTGCTGAGCCAGGACAATCAGATCTTCGCGCTCAAGCCGGAAAATGGCGAGACGGTGTGGAACGAGGCCGCGACGCTGGAGACGGCGGGCGTGTTCGGTGTCGCCGCACCGGCGGTGGCGCAGGGCACGGTCGTCGCCGGCTTCTCTTCGGGCGAGCTCACCGCTTTCCGCTACGAAAATGGCCGCGCCGTCTGGCAGGATCAGCTTTCCCGCACGAGCATCTCCACCTCCGTCTCCAGCCTGTCGGACATCGACGCCAGCCCCGTCATCGATCAGGGCCGCGTCTATGCCGTGGGGCAGGGCGGCCGCATGGTGGCGATGGACCTGATCACCGGCCAGCGCCTGTGGGAGCTGAACGTCGCCGGCATCTCCACCCCCTGGGTGGCGGGCGAATGGCTGTTCGTCGTCACCGACGAGGCCAAGCTGCTGTGCATCGCCCGCGTCAACGGCAAGGTGCGCTGGATCACGCAGCTTCCGCGCTGGAAGAATGAGAAGAAGCGGAGCGGCGCGATCGGCTGGACCGGGCCGATCATCGCCGGATCGCGCCTGCTCGTCGCCAGCACGGAAGGCGTGCTCCAGAATGTCGCGCTCGAGGACGGCAAGATCGGCACCGCCACGCGCATCGGCGCGTCGGTCAATCTGCCGCCCGTGGTGGCGGACAACACGCTGTTCGTGCTCGATAATGATGGGCGGCTTTCCGCCTGGCGCTGAGCCGCGACCCTTTCCATCCTTCGTCCGTCCCGCCGGGGCGGGAGTCCGCGTTTCTCTCGGAGCCGGATTCTCGTCTCGGCGGGATCGGCATTTTTATTTGGGCGCGAGAGCGCTAGGAAAAATCCATGGCCAAGCTCCCTCTCGTCGCCATTGTCGGCCGTCCGAATGTCGGCAAGTCCACCCTCTTCAACCGGCTCGTCGGCAAGCGGCTCGCGCTGGTCGATGACCGTCCGGGCGTCACGCGCGATCGGCGCGAGGGCGATGCGAACCTGCTCGGCCTCGATTTCCGCGTGATCGACACGGCGGGCTTCGAGGAAGACGATCCCGAGACGCTGCCCGGCCGCATGCGTGCCCAGACGCAGGCCGCGGTCATACAGGCCGATGTCGCCCTGTTCCTGATCGATTCGCGGGCGGGCGTGACGCCGCTCGACGAGGAGATCGCTCGCTGGCTGCGTTCGGGCGACACGCCCGTCATCCTGCTCGCCAACAAGGCCGAGGGCCGGGCGGGCGAGAGCGGCGTGCTGGAGGCGTTCGGCCTCGGCTTCGGCGATCCCGTTCCCTTCTCCGCCGAGCATGGCGAGGGCATGGCTGATCTGTTCGAGGCGCTGCTGCCCCATATCGACCGGCCGGACGATGGGAGCGAGGAGCAGGAAGAGGAGGAGCCGGCGGAGGACGGTCCGCTGAAGCTCGCTATCGTCGGGCGGCCCAATGCGGGCAAGTCCACGCTGGTTAATCGCATGCTGGGCGAGGAGCGGATGATCACCGGGCCCGAGGCCGGCATCACCCGCGATTCGATCTCGATCGACTGGGAATGGCAGGGCCGTCCCGTCCGCCTGATCGACACTGCGGGCCTGCGCCGCAAGGCGAAGGTGGAGGATAAGCTGGAGCGGCTTTCGGCCGCCGATACGCGCCATTCGATCGACTTTGCCGAGGTGGTCGTGCTGCTGCTCGATGCCACCCGGGGGCTGGAGGCGCAGGATCTGCGCATCGCCGATCAGGTGCTCCAGGAAGGGCGCGCGCTGGTGATCGCGCTCAACAAATGGGATGTGGCGGATAATCCGCCGGCTCTGTTCCAGGGCGTCCGCGCCGCGCTCGACGAGGGACTGGCGCAGGTGAAGGGCCTGCCGCTGCTGACCGTCTCGGCCTTCACCGGGCGGGGCATCGATCAGCTGATCGACGTCGCCTTCCAGACGCGTGATGCCTGGTCGCGCCGCGTTTCGACCGGCCAGCTCAACCGCTGGTTCGAACGCGCGATCGAGCAGAATCCGCCGCCCGCGCCGGGGGGCAAGCGGATCAAGCTGCGCTATCTGACGCAGGCGAGGACGCGCCCGCCGAGCTTCGTGCTGTTCGGAACGCGGGTGGATCAGCTTCCCGAAAGCTATCGCCGCTATCTGGTGAACGGCATTCGCCGCGACCTGGGCTTCGGCGCGGTGCCCGTGCGGCTGACCGTCAGGGCGCCCCGCAATCCGTTCGACCGGTGACGCCCGACAGGGTGATCGATGCACGGGGGATGCGCTGCCCCTGGCCGGCGCTCCGCCTCGCGCGGGCGATGCGCGAGGCGGGGGAGGGAATGCGCCTCCTGATCCTGGCCGACGATCCGATCGCACCGGGCGAGATAGCGGCGCTGGCCGATCATCATGGCTGGACGGTCCGGCCGGCGGACCAGGATCACGCCTTCATCGTAACGAAATAGCGCTCCCTGGCCCGCCTGTTCACGGGCCGGATCACTCCGCTTCGTCGGCCGGCTTCGATTGGAGCTGGATATAATTCTGGATGCCCATCCGTTCGATCATGTCGAACTGCCGCTCCAGATGGTCGACATGCTCCTCCTCGCTGTCGAGGATCTGCTTCAGAAGGTCGCGGCTGATATAGTCACGCACCTGCTCGCAATGGGCGATCGCCTCGCGGAGCAGGGGCAGCGCCTCATTCTCCAACTCGAGATCGGCGCGGAGGATCTCCTCCACCGTTTCGCCGATGCGGAGGCGGCCGAGAAGCTGGAAGTTGGGCAGACCCTCGAGGAAGAGGATGCGCTTCGACAGCTCGTCGGCATGCTTCATCTCGTCGATCGACTCGCCATATTCGAATTTGGCGAGACGCTCGATCCCCCAATGGTCGAGCAGGCGATAATGAAGGAAATATTGGTTGATCGCCGTCAGCTCATTCTTGAGAGCGACGTTGAGATATTCGATGACCTTTTCGTCACCCTTCATGGCAGGCCTCCGACCTTGGACAGGCGAGAAGCCTAACCGACGGAAACCTACATTGACACCGAAAAAACCGCGATTTTCCGCCGGAAAATCGGGTTGAGAGAGTTACGCAGTAGCACGTTCGGAGGCGATGATCTGCCGTGCGAATGGCACGCATTGGCCGCAACGGGCGCGCCGGCCAAGCGAGGCATAGGCACTACAGGGGCTGTCATGCCCCTTGCGGGCCGCCGCCCGCACATCATTTTCCCGGATCGCATTGCAAACGCAAACAACCATCAGCGCCACTCCTTGAATCGGTAAGTAGCGCTACTGAGACTAACTCGCAATAGCGGAGGGCGCCTTTCGTCGCATCGGCTGGGGCGCCCGCCGCGCCAGCGACCGCCACAGCCATTCGAGCGGACCATAGGCGAATCGGTCCAGCCAGGGCCGGCTCCACAGCAGCATGCCCAGCCAGGCAACGAAGACGATCGGATAGAGCCAGGCCCTGGCCACATGGCCGTAAAGGCCGAGGCCATAGCCATAGAATAAAGTGGTCATGACGATGCTGGTGCCGAGATAGTTGGTGAAGGCGGCACGGCCGACGGCGATCACGCGCGTACGAAGCGGGCTTGATCCCCGCGTCAGCCAGAGGATGATGAGCGAGGTGTGCGCGGCGAGCAGGATCCAGCGGAACGGCATGGCGGCGACATTGACGGCGCCATAGGTCAACAGATCATCGAAGCCGGACCGGATGGAGAGCCAGGCGAGTAGGATCATCGGCGGAAGGCCGAGCGCATAGCCGAGGATCGCCGTGCGCCGGTACCGCGCCCGATCGAGCCGGCCGGTGAGAAAGCCGCTCTTCAAGCCGGCCATGCCGAGCAGCATCAGCCCCAGCGTCTCGAAGCCGGAAAATTCCAATTGATCGATCGGCGTCCCATAATCGTCCGTCAGCCGGTCGATCAGGATGCCGATATAGCCGTCGCGATGGAGGGCCAGATCCTCGGCGATATCGGCGGGCGAGGGGACGCCGATATCCTCGCGAAGATTCTCCCATGTCGCCACCGCTGCCGCGTCCGCGCCGGGCAGATGGGCGGCATGCGAGATCGCGGCGACCTCGCCGAAGCTCTGCACCATGAGCAGCAATTGGAAAAGGAGGAGGCCGATCCCCCATCGGCGGAGCGAAGCCGCATCCTTGTCGCGGAACAGGAAGGCGATCATCCCGATCAGCGCATAATGGACGAGAATGTCACCGAACCAGATCAGGTAGAGATGGATCAGGCCGAAGACGAGCAGCCAGATCATCCGCGAATAATGGACCTTGGCGGCGTTCCGTCCCGCTGCCTCGGCGCGCTGGATGACGAGCAGCATGCTCGCGCCGAACAGCAGCGAGAAGAGCGCGCGCATCTTGCCGTCGGTGAGCACGAAGTTGATCGCCCAGACGGCAATGTCGGCCGGCCTGGTGCTGCCATAGGCCGCAGGATTGTCATAGGCGGCAAACGGCATGGCGAAGGCGACGATGTTCATGAGCAATATGCCCATGACAGCCACGCCGCGCAGGCCGTCGAGCGTGTGATGGCGTTCGCCCGCGCCCGGAAGGTCAGTAAAAGTCATGCCAGGAAAGGAAGGTCTCAACCGCCAGCCAACGGGTCCATCAGGCGGGCCCGGTCGGAGGATGACAGGTTGAGGCCGTGTAGAAAAGCCGGGGCTTGAGCGGGGGAGAAGTGCTGAGGCGCGCGGCGGCTGATTGACCCACTCGTTTTGGATCCACGTGTCGCCCCGGCGAAGGCCGGGGCGACGGAAAGGTCAGGCGATGGTGGTGCCCATCAGCGCCGGGAAGAAGCCTTCATAGGCGCGGCGGAGATCGGCGAGCGGGACATTGGCGCCGCCGGCGACGATCGCCTCGCCCCCGGTGCGGCCGATGATCGTAGCAGGGACGCCGGCTTCGGCCGCGGCGGCGAGGAGTGCTGTCGCATCGGAGGTGGTGATGAGATAACGCGCCTGATCCTCGCCGAAGGCCCAGCCATGGAGCGGCGCCGATCCGGCGTCGAGCGTCGCGCCGATCCCGCCGGCGAGTGCCATTTCGGTAGCGGCGACGAGCAGGCCGCCGTCCGCAATGTCATGCACGGCATCGACCTGGCCGGCGAGGATCGCCGCACGCACGAAATCGCCATTGCGGCGCTCGGCGGAAAGATCGACCGGCGGCGGCGGTCCCGCCTCGCGGCCGGCAATCTCGCGCAGCCAGAGCGACTGGCCGAGATGGCCGCCATTTTCGGCCGATGCCGCGCCGATCAGCAGGATCGCATCGCCCTCAGCCTTGAAGGCGATGGTGGCGGATTTGGACCAGTCCTGAAGCAGGCCGACACCGCCGATGGCGGGGGTGGGCAGGATAGCGGAGCCGCTGCCGTCCTCGGCCTTGGTCTCATTGTAGAGCGAGACATTGCCCGAGACGATCGGGAAGTCGAGCGCGGCGCAGGCTTCGGCCATGCCCTCGATGCAGCCGACGAACTGGCCCATTATCTCGGGCCGCTGCGGATTGCCGAAATTCATGCAGTCGGTGGTGGCGAGCGGCTTGGCGCCGACGGCGGTGATGTTGCGCCAGCATTCGGCGATCGCCTGCCTGCCGCCCTCGACCGGATCGGCATAGCAATAGCGCGGCGTGCAATCGGTGCTGATCGCCAGCGCCTTGTCCGTGCCGTGGACGCGGACCACGGCCGCGTCGCCGCCGGGGCGCTGAAGCGTGTCCGCGCCGACCATATGGTCGTACTGCTCCCAGATCCAGCGGCGGCTGGCGAGATCGGGCGAGGCCATCAGCCGGAGCAGATTTTCGCCGATATCGCCTGCGGCCGGCACCTCGCCCAGCGGCGCGGGCTTGGGGGTTGGGACCCAGGGGCGGTCATAGCTGGGCGCATCGTCGGCAAGCGGGCCGAGCGGAATGTCGCACACCGTCTCGCCCTTGAACTTCAGCACCATGCGGCCCGTATCGGTGACGCGGCCGATGACGGCGAAATCCAGCTCCCATTTGCGGAAGATCGCCTCCGCCTCGGCCTCGCGGCCGGGCTTCAGCACCATCAGCATCCGCTCCTGCGATTCGGAGAGCATCATCTCATAGGGCGTCATCCCCTCTTCGCGGCAGGGGACCGTGTCCATGTCGAGGTCGATGCCGACGCCGCCCTTGGACGCCATCTCGACCGAGGAGGAGGTGAGGCCCGCCGCGCCCATATCCTGGATCGCGACGATCGCGTCGGAGGCCATCAGCTCGAGGCAGGCCTCGATCAGCAGCTTCTCGGTGAAGGGATCACCCACCTGTACGGTCGGCCGCTTCTCCTCCGAATCCTCGGAGAAGTCGGCAGATGCCATGGTGGCGCCGTGGATACCGTCGCGCCCCGTCTTGGAGCCGACATAAACGATCGGATTGCCGACGCCCGAGGCCGCCGAATAGAAGATCTTGGCGGTTTCGGCGACGCCCACCGTCATCGCATTGACGAGGATGTTGCCGTCGTAAGCCGCGTGGAAGTTCACCTCGCCGCCGACGGTCGGCACGCCGACGCAATTGCCATAGCCGCCGATGCCCGAGACGACGCCCGCGATCAGATGGCGCATCTTGGGATGGTCCGGCCGGCCGAAGCGCAGCGCGTTCATATTTGCCACCGGCCGCGCGCCCATGGTGAAGACGTCGCGGAGGATGCCGCCCACGCCGGTCGCCGCGCCCTGATAGGGCTCGATGTAACTGGGATGGTTGTGGCTCTCCATCTTGAAGATGGCGGCCTGCCCGTCGCCGATATCGATGACGCCGGCATTTTCGCCGGGGCCCTGGATCACCTGCGGACCCGTCGTCGGCAGCTTCTTGAGGTGGATGCGCGAGCTTTTATACGAGCAATGCTCGGACCACATGACCGAGAATATGCCGAGCTCGGTGAGGTTCGGTTCCCGCCCGAGCGCGCGCAGGACGCGCTCATATTCTTCCGGGGAGAGACCGTGCTCGGCGACGACGGCCGGGGTGATGGCTGGTTGGTTCGCGCTCATGGCCGAGCCCGATAGCCGAGCCCGCATGAAATCGAAAGGCCGGCGAGTTGCCTCGCCGGCCCGAAATTTCATCCGATGGCCGCAAGCCTCAGGCGTGGCAGCTCTGGCTGGCCTTGCCCGGGCTCGTGATCTCGACGGCCGTGCCGCTGCCGCTGACCGAATAGCCGTCCGCGACGAAGGCCTTGCCCTTTTCGGGCGCGGTGAGCTTGGTGGCGGTGCCGCCCTTCTCGCTGCGGAAATCGGCCGTCACATTGTCGCTGAAGAAATCGACATAGGCGAGGCTGTTGTCCTTGCAGCGATAGGTGCGGCTGGCGAGCAGCGACGGCGGCAGCGTCACCGGCGGCGCGGCCTTCACCGCATTCGCGGTGGGATCGACCGTGCCGGTGACGATCGTCTCGGGCTGCGAATTGCAGCCGGCGAGGAGGATGAGCGCGCCGAGCGGCGCCGCGGCGAGGAGACGGGTTCGGTTTTGCATAGCAGCAGAAACTTCGCGGTTGCAGCATGGCACGTCAAGCCGAAATCGCCGAATTTCGGGCAATTTGTCGCGCGATATTCGTGAAAAGTGGAATGTTTCGGAAAGGCCGCATGATGCGGAACGGATCGTGCAGCCGGCCATTGTGGCAGCCATTGGCTGCGGAGATATGACATGGCCGAAGAGCCCCTGAACCCAGGCGACGTGGCACCCCCCGGCACGCCCGGCACCGGCGAGAATATCTGCCCGCTCTGTCGCGGCACCGGCCGGGTCGACAGCAAGGAATGTCCGCGCTGCGGCGGCACGGGCAAGGTGATCGAGGGTATTGGCGGCGCTTGAGGCGATCCGTATCGCTTGCGGGGGGCTGCGCGGCGGTCGTGACAAAATTCTAGTTCGCCGGTAGGGAAGACGGCTTTCTCCTCCGGGCTTCCCATGATCGACCGCGCCATATTCCATCAGCCTTCGAGCCACTCCCTGATCCACGCGCCCGCCACGGCCGCGCAGGCGCGGGGCGCGGCATGATCGAACTTCAGGACGTCCATAAGCGCTTTGGCGGCGAGGCGGCGGCGGTCGCGGGCGTGAGCCTGACGGTCGCACGGGGCGAGATATTCGGGGTGATCGGCCGATCGGGCGCAGGCAAATCGACGCTGATCCGGCTCGTCAACCTGCTCGAACGGCCGAGCGCGGGGCGTGTGCTGATCGACGGGCAGGATGTGACTGCGCTGGAGGGCGAGGGCCTGCGCGCACTGCGTCGGCGGATCGGCATGATCTTCCAGCAATTCGGCCTGCTCGGATCGCGCAGCGTGGCGGAGAATGTGGCGCTGCCGATGAAGCTGGCGGGCGATCGATCCGGGGCGGAGATCAAGGCCAGGGTGGCGGCGCTGCTGGAGCGGGTGGGTCTTGCCGATCATGCGCGCAAATATCCGGCGCAGCTTTCGGGCGGGCAGAAGCAGCGCGTGGGCATTGCGCGCGCGCTCGCGACCGATCCCGCCATCCTGCTGTGCGACGAGGCGACGAGCGCGCTCGATCCGGAGACGACGCGGTCGATCCTCGCGCTGCTCGACGGACTCAACCGCGAGTTGGGGCTCACCATATTGCTCATCACGCATGAGATGGACGTGGTGCGCGACATTTGCGACCGGGTGGCCGTGCTCGACCGCGGCCGCGTGGTGGAGATCGGGGCGGTGGCGGATCTGTTCCTGAAGCCTTCCCATCCCGTGACTCGCGCGCTGATCGCCGAGGCGGAACATCGCGAGACGCCCGTGCGGCAGGCCGGGGGCAGGCGGGTGCGCGTGACGCTGACCGGCGCGGCGGCGGAGACGCCCTTCCTGACGGAGGCGACGCGCGGGCTGGAGGTGGACCTCACCATTCTCGACGGGCGGATCGGGCGAACGCGGGACCGGCCATATAGCCAGCTCCTGCTCGCGGTCGGCGGGCGCGATGCGGAGCAGGCGCTGGCGCGGCTTGCGGCATGCGCCGAGCTGGAGGAGCTCGCGGCATGAGCGGCTGGTTCGTCAATATCGACTGGCGCGACCTCGGCCAGGCGACGCTCGACACGCTGGCGATGCTTGGCGGATCGCTGCTGCTGACGCTGCTTCTGGGTTTGCCGCTGGGCGTGTTGCTGTTCCTGACGGGCAGGCGGCAATTGCTGGCGAACCGGGCGGCCAATGCGCTGCTGGCGGCGATCGTCAATCTGCTGCGTTCGGTGCCATTCGTGATCCTGCTGATCGTGATGATCCCGCTCACCGTGCTGCTGGTCGGCACCTCGCTCGGCGTGGCCGGCGCGATCCCGCCGCTGGTGGTGGGCGCGGCACCTTTTTTCGCGCGGCTGGTCGAGACTGCGCTGCGCGAGGTGGACCGCAACACGGTCGAGGCCGTGCAGGCGATGGGGGCGACGACGCGGCAGATCGTGTTCCGCGCGCTGCTGCCCGAAGCGACGCCCGGCATCATCGCGGCGGCGACCGTGACGGCGGCGGCGCTCGTCTCCTTCACCGCAATGGCAGGCGTGGTGGGCGCGGGCGGGCTGGGCGATCTCGCCATCCGCTTCGGCTATCAGCGCTTCCAGACGGATGTGATGGTCGTCACCGTCGCGGCGCTGCTTCTGCTCGTCCAGCTTCTCCAGACCGCCGGCGACCGGCTGGTCCTGCATTTCACGCGCCGCTGACCGGCTTTCCCAAGGGAGCATGCGAATGAACCGCCGCCATATTCTCGCAGCCACGCTGCTGCTTCTCGCCTCGGCCTGCTCGGGCGGCGGGACGCCTGCGGGCGGCGACGCATCGACGCTGAGCGTCGCGGCCACCGCCGTGCCCCATGCCGAGATATTGGAGCATGTGAAGCCCGCGCTCGAAAAGCAGGGGCTCAAGCTCGATATCCACATATTCAACGATTATGTGCAGCCCAATCTGCAGGTCGATCAGCGCCGGATCGACGTCAATTATTTCCAGACCAAGCCCTATCTGGACGAATTCAACAAGGCGCGCGGCACGAAGCTGGAAGCGATCGCAGGCATCCATATCGAGCCTCTGGGTGGCTATTCGCAGCGGGTGAAGCGCCTCGATGCGCTGCCCCAAGGTGCCACCGTCGCCATCCCCAATGAGGGGAGCAATGGTGGACGCGCGCTGCTGCTGCTTGCCAAGGCGGGGCTGATCGGGCTCAGGGATCCGGCCAATCCGCTGTCCACCGTGCGCGACATCGTCGTGAACCCCAAGAATCTGAAGATCCGGGAGCTGGAATCCGCGACGCTGCCGCGCGTGCTCGATCAGGTCGATCTGGCGATGATCAACACAAATTATGCGCTGGACGCCAAGCTCAACCCCGTCCGCGACGCGCTGCTGATCGAGGACAGCAAGTCGCCTTATGTCAATTTCCTGGTGGGGCTCGCGGACAAGCGCGACGATCCGCGCGTGAAGAAGCTTGTCGCTGCGCTGACCAGCGCGGATATGCGCAGCTTCATCGAGCGAACATATCAGGGCGCGGTGGTTCCAGCCTTCTGAGTAGCCCAGCCGTGTTGCCGTCGGGACTATGCTTCGGAGTGTCTTTCACCTGACGGCGTCACCCTTGTAACCTGTGTGGTGCCGGATCGTGTAAAGTGAGCGGTGCCAGCTGGTGCTGGCGGAGGTCGAGCTCGTTTTGAACGACCGCTTCATCGATCTGGTCGTCGAGGAATATGGCCGGGCGGATGGTCCGTGCTGAGATCGGGCAAATGAGCCTTCGCCCCGGCGAGAGGCCGGGGCGAAGGGGAAGGCTTATCGCCGGCCGGCGAGCAGCGTCGGCGCGTCGATGGTGAATTTGAAGCCCAAGACGAAGGCGTCCTTTATGTCCCGCGTGCGGAACGGCACAGATGTCTGGTCCGGGTTGATGATATATTGGAGGTTCGGCGAGATACGGATCGCCGGGCTGAGCTGCGCGCCATAAGCGAGCTCCATCATGATCTGATGGCGCGGCAGATCCGGCGAGCCGCCGGCCGAGACACGCGCGGCGCGGATATTTTCGAGCGCGAGGTCGCTGAACCGCTGATCATTGATCACGAAGCCGAGCGTATCCTTGTCGCGGCCGGGGAAGGTGCCCGTCTGGAGCAGGCCGAGCTCGAAGAAGCTCTTCTCCACCAGCCGGCCCGATGTGCCGAACATCGCCACGCCGAACAGGGTGAGGCCGCGTTCGGATCGGGGATCGGGCCGGGTGATCATCTGATCGAAGCGGAAATAGACGCCCGAGCGGCCGTGACGCGTGGCATAGGGCCGGTTTGTCAGAACCGCGAGACCACCGGCTTCGTCACGCAGCGGATCGCTATAGTCGCCACGATCGAACCAGCCGCCGATGATATAATTGCGCGGAAGGCGATCATTGGCGAAGGTCGTCGAATAGCCGATCTCATAAGGCACGATCACGCCGGTGGCGTTCTTGATGCCGAAGTTGAAGCCATGATCGCCCCGGCGCTTGCGATCGGGATTCACCTCATAGACGCCCACATGGGCAAAGACGCGGTCGTTGAACCAGCCCTTTGCGCGCGCGCCCCAGCTCGAGGCTGGCCAGAAGGTGAAATTGCTCGTCTTGAAGACGAAGGTGGGATTGCCGCAGGCGGAATTGCTCTGGAAATTGCAGTAGATTGGCGAGGTCAGGAAGGCGATGTTCGCGGATGTGCGGCCAGCCTCTATCATCAGCTTGTCATCAAGCAGCTTCTGTTCCCAGGTGAGCAGCGCCAGATGCGTGTTCTGCGTGCCGTAGATTTCCTGCACCGAGGTGTTGTTGCCGATCGCGATCCTGGAGAGGCTCTTGCCGTGGCGCTGGGTCATGGCGAAATGGAGCGCGCCGCCGTCGATCCCGGCGATCTTCTCCATGTCGAAATCCGCGCCCCAGAGGAGCTGGCCGGCAAAGGCCGCATCCTTGCGGATGCCGCCCGAAACGTTGGTCGCGGCCTGGCCGGTATAGTCCAACCTCAGCTTGATGCCCTTATCGGCAAGCGGCTGCCAGGGTTCGGGCGCGGCTTCGGGCTGGATGCCGAGCGTCTCGGCGGCACCGGCAACGCCTGTTTCGGGCTGCTGCTGTGCAGCCGCCGGCGACATGCACAGCGCCACCCCGCCGGCGAACATCCCGGCGAATGAGAGGCTAATTTTCATTTTCTTCTTCCCTTTCACGCCGGCTGCACAGCCGCCGGCGTTATATTGACTGGCTTTTTCAGGATGCCGACGAGGATCGCGCCCGCCACGGTCCCGGCGAGAATCGCGATCACATAGCCAAGCAGATGCGTGACCGCACCGGGGATCGGCAGCACGAATATGCCGCCATGCGGTACCTTGAGCTCCGCGCCTACCGCCATGGAGATGGCGCCGGCAATCGCCGATCCCGTGATCGTGGCAGGCAGCACGCGGAACGGATCGCGCGCGGCGAAGGGGATGGCGCCTTCGGTGATGAAGGCGATGCCCAGAACCGCAGCGGCATTGCCCGCCTCATGCTCCTCGGTGGTGAAGCGGCTCGGAAACAGCTTGGTGGCGAGCGCCAGCGCGAGCGGCGGCACCATGCCGGCGGCCATCGTCGCCGCCATGGGCGTATAGACCTGGCTGGCGATCAGGCCGGTGGAGAAGGCATAGCCCGCCTTGTTGACCGGACCGCCCATGTCGAAGGCGGACATTCCGCCGAGCAGCAGGCCGAGGATGATCGCCGAGGATCCCTGCATGCCGCGCAGCCATTCGGTGAGGAAGCTGAGCAGCTGGGCGACCGGCGCGCCGACCGCATAGATCATCAACAGGCCCGTCAGCAGCGTGCCGAGCACCGGCAGGATCAGCACCGGCTTCAGCCCTTCGAGATTCTTGGGCAGGCGGATGCTGCGGTTCAGGAAATCGGTGCCATAGCCGGCGATGAAGCCCGCGACGATGCCGCCGATGAAGCCCGCGCCGAGATTGGCGGCGAGAATGCCGCCGATCATGCCCGGCGCGATGCCCGGCCGATCGGCGATGGAATAAGCGATATAACCGGCAAGCGCGGGGACGATCAGCGCGAAGCCGCCCTTGGCGCCGATCTGGAACAGCGCATGGGCCAGCGTGCCTTCCTGGCTGTCGGCATAAATGCCGCCGAGCGCGAAGGCGAGCGCGATGAGCAGGCCACCCGCCACCACGAAGGGCAGCATGAAGGATACGCCCGTCATCAGATGCTTATAGGGGCCCGCACGTTCGGCTCGGGCGGGTTTCGCGGTACCGGCGGCGGCTCCGCCCGGCTGAACCTTGGCCTCCGCCAGGGCGCGGGTGATCAGCCCCTTGCCGTCGTTGATCGCGGGTTTGGTGCCCGACAGGAAGACGCGCTTGCCCGCGAAGCGCGACCGATCCACCTCGCGATCGGCGGCGATGATGACGATATCGGCATCCGCAATCTCGGCATCGGTCAGCGGATCGCGCGCGCCGACCGAGCCCTGCGTTTCGACCCGAATGGGCATGCCCAGCGTCTTCGCGCCCTGGGTCAGCCCCTCGGCGGCCATGAAGGTGTGGGCGATGCCCGTGGGGCAGGATGTGATCGCGACGATCTTTCCCGCACCAGCGGCGGGCGCCGCGACGGCCGGCGCAGCGGCGCCGGGGGCAAGGCCATCGATTACCCCGCCGGCATCGGCGAGCACGCGATCGATGCCGATGCTCGTCTGCGGAAGCGCCGCAAAGCGGTCATCCTTCAGCGGCTCGGGCGCGACCGACAGGAACATATCGCCCGATGCAGTATCGGGATGGAGCGGATTGAGCACGCCATCATTGGTGCGCACCTCCACCTCGATCACGCGGCCGCGCGCGGTGGCGGCGCTCTTCAGCGCCTCGCCCGCAAGCACGCCCGCGACCTGCGCGTCGCCGGCCGCGACGACCGCCCATATTCTGCTCATCGCACCTCTCCCATTTTTTCCGTATCCGTTATTTTTTCCAGCACGCGGATATTCACCTCGTCGGCAAGCGCACGCACCGTCGCGAGATCGGGCAGATGCGGGCCGGCACGGCCGATCTTGGCGACCGCGAAGGCGGTCGAGAGCCGCGCGATCCGTTCGAGCCCAGCGCCTTCCACCAGCGCGGCCGCGATCCCCGCGACCATCGCATCGCCCGCGCCGACCGTGCTGGCGAGCTCGGCGGCGGGAAGGCCCGCGACGAGCGTCGCCTCATCCGACAGGAACAGCGCGCCTTCCGCGCCCATCGATACGATGACCAGCGCCACGCCGCGCGCATGAAGCTGCCGCGCCGCCGCGACGAGATCGTCGAGCGTGTCGAGCGACGTGCCCGCCCAGGCCGCGAGCTCATGCCGGTTGGGCTTGATGCAGAAGGGCAGGACCGGGGCAGCGAGCGCGGCGGTGAGCGCCGGGCCGCTCGCATCGAGGATCACGCGCATCTCGCTTTCGCCGAGCGCTGCGATGAGCTGCGCATAATGATCGGGCGCGCAGCCGAGCGGCAGGCTGCCCGACAGGATGGCGATGTCGCCCCGCCGGACGAGCGCGGTCGCCGTTTCGGTGACGGCGTCGAGCGCCTGCGGCGTGGCGGTCAGCCCCGGCAGGTTGATGTCGGTCGTCTCCTCATCATCGACCAGCTTGATATTGGTGCGCGTGACGCCGTCCGCGCGGACGAAGCGGTCGTCGATTCGCTTCGCGGCGAACAGCGCCTCGAACACGGCGGCGTTCTCGCGGCCGAGCAGGCCGGTGACGGCGACGGGCACGCCCCAGTCGGCAAGGCAGCTCGCCACGTTCACGCCCTTTCCGCCCGCATCGTAGCGGACGGAATGGGCGCGATGCACGGCACCGCGCACCAGCCTGTCGAGCGCGATCGTCTGGTCGATCGCGGGGTTCAGCGTGACGGTGAGCACGGTCATGCCCCGGCTCCATCCAGCGCGCGGACCTGCTCGGCGGTTTCCGCCGTGACCGCCTTGGCCGCCAGCGCCTCCAGCGTGGCGAGATCGCTCTCGCGCAGCCGGGCCTTCACGGCGGGGATGTCGCGCGGCGTCATCGACAGTTCGGCGACGCCGAGGCCGGTGAGCAGCGCCGCGCCGAACGGATCGCCCGCAATGCCGCCGCACACGCCCACCCAGCGATCATGGCGCCTGGCGCCTTCCACCGTCATGCGGATCAGGCGCAGCACGGTGGGGTGGAGGCTGTCCGCCTCCGCCGCCAGATCGGGATTCTGACGGTCGATCGCCAGCGCATATTGGGTGAGATCATTGGTGCCGATCGAGAAGAAATCGACATGCGCGGCCAGCACGTCCGCCTGGATCGCGGCGGCGGGCACCTCGATCATGATGCCGATGGGCACGGCGGGCGCATCGAGCTCGGCCCGGATGCGCTCGCAATGGCTGCGCAGCGCGATCACCTCGGGCACGGAGGTGATCATCGGGAACATGATCGAAAGATCGCCGCCGCCCTTCGCCGCGCGATAGAGCGCGCGAAGCTGCGGCTCGAGCAGGTCCGGCCGGCGCAGCAGCAGCCGCGCGCCGCGCACGCCGAGGAAGGGATTTTCCTCATGCGGCAGGTTGAGATGGGCGACCTGCTTGTCGCCGCCGATATCGAGCGCGCGCACGATCAGCGGACGGCCGTCGAGCGCGTCGATCATGCCGCGATAGGTTTCATATTGCTCGTCCTCGCTGGGCGTGTCGCCGCGTTCGAGGAAGAGGAATTCGGTGCGCATCAGGCCGACGCCCTCGCCGCCCTGGGCAAGGGCGAGCGGCACCTGATCCGGCCGGTTGACATTGGCGCCGATCGCGACCTGATGCCCATCGGTGAGGCGTGCGGGCAGGCTGCGCTGCTCCTCCTCCTCGGCGCGCTTCTTCGCCAGCGCATCGATCCAGGCGCGGGCGGAGGCGAGATCCTCTTCGGACGGATCGAGATAGAGCCGGCCGCCATCGCCATCGACGATCGCCGCCGTTCCCGGCGCGGTTTCGAGGAGCGCCGCGCCGCCTGCGACCATCGCCGGCAGGCCGAGCGTGCGCGCGAGGATCGCGGTGTGCGAGGTGGGCCCGCCCTGCGCGGTGGCGAGGCCGATCACCCGGTTCATGTCGAGCCCCGCCGTGTCGGAGGGCGAGAGATCGGGGGCGAGGACGATGCAGGGGCCCTCGGGCAGATCGGTAAGCGAGCCGCTGTGCAGCGTCGGATCGATCTGCACCAGCACGCGCCGGCCGATATCGCGCAGATCCGCCGCGCGTGCGGCGAGCACGGGATTGCCTAGCGCCGAAAGCTGGCCCGCCATGCGCTCCACCGCCTCGTTCCACGACCAGGCGACGCCATGGCCCGCGACCATGAGCTGGCAGGTGAGCGTGATGAGGTCGGTATCGTCGAGCAGCGTCGCCTGCGCCTTGAAGATCGCCGCATCGGCGGCGCCCAGCCGGCGCGTGGTGTCGTCCACCAGCGCGGTCATCTGCAGGCGCGTGCGGTCGAGCGCGTCGTTGAAGATCGCGGCGCCGTCGCCCAGCGCCACCGGCTGATCGGGCACGGCCAGATTCTGCGCGCTCAGCACATGCACCGTGCCGATCGCGAGGCCGGGGCTGGCGCCGATCCCGGCGATGGCGGTCGGCCGACCCGGCGGGGTCCAGCCGCGCACGGGCACCGCGGCGCGCTCGGCGGCGCGGGCGGCATCGGCCTTTTCCTGCGCGCTGAGGCTCGCCACCACATCGCGGAAGCGGGCGAGCGCCGCGGCGGCGTCGGTGCCGGAGGCGGACAGCGTCACCACGTCGCCGGCCTTGAGCCCGAGCTGGAGCAACGCCACGAGATTGCGCGCGTCCGCCGCCTCGTCGCCATGGCGGACCTGGATGCGGAAGCCGGAGTTCTTCGCCGCCTCGACCCAGATGGAGGCGGGGCGGGCATGGAGGCCGGTCGGATAATCGAGCGTCCAGTCGAGCCGCTCGGCAAGGTCGATGGCGGGCGCTGCCGCAGGGGCGGGCGCGGCATCCTCGGCCAGCGCGGTGACGATTTCCGAAGGATCGGCGGTGGTGAACAGCCGCTCCAGCCGGGCCTCGTCCTGGATCAGCCGGGTCAGCCGGCGCAGGATGGTGATATGGCTGTCCGACCGGGCGGCGATGCCGACGATCAGCCGCGCCGTCTGCCCCGGATTCCATTCGATGCCGTCGGGCACCTGCAGCACGGCGATGCCGTCGCGCCGCACGAGCCCGCGATCCTCGCCCAGCCCGTGGGGAATGGCGACGCCATGGCCGAGGAAGGTGTTGGCCACCGCCTCGCGGCGGACCATGCTCGTTCCATAATCGGCATCGACGCAGCCGGCCGCGACGAGCAATTGCCCCGCCTCGCGAATCGCATCCTCCTTGGAGGACGGGCTGGCGTTAAGGCGAACGAGGTCAGCGGGCAGGAACCCGCCGGCAAGCAAAGGTGACATATCGGCGCCCTCTCCAAGCGACTAGATTATTCCCGTAGCAGAAAACGATTTCTGTCCTTATGTCAACTCGGCGTCATCACCAACTGTCTGACGACGCTTGCATCCCGGCTTTTCTGCCGTAGGATGACTGACAAAGATAACAGGAAACGTTTTCGAGGATCATGGCTGTAGGCATCAAGGATGTGGCGCGACTCGCCAGCGTCTCCCCCGCGACGGTATCCCGTGTGCTTGGGGGCAGGGCGGTCGATCCCGCAATGCGCGCCCGAGTCGAGGCGGCGGTGGCGGCGACCGGCTATCACCCCAATCTGTCCGCGCGCCGGCTGCGATCGCGGCATAATAATACGGTGGGTCTGATCGTCGCCGACATACGCAATCCCTTCTTCACGGCGGTGAGCCGGACGGTGGAGGATGCCGCTTATGCGCGGGGCCTGCGCGTGATCCTGTGCAACACGGACGAGGATCCGGCCAGGGAGGACATGTATCTGCGCCTGATGCATGAGGAGCGGGTGACAGGCGTGATTCTGGCGCCGACCCGGCCGAGCGCGGATCGGGTGGCGGGCGAGAGCCAGGATTTCCCGATGGTGCTGATCGACCGTTCGATCCCGCTGCGCATGCATGACGCGGTCGTGCTCAACAACGAGCAGGCGGCGATGACGCTGGTGGAGCATCTCCACGCGCAGGGCTATCGCCGGATCGCGGGCCTGTTTGGCGCGGCGAGCACCACCGGCGTGGAGCGGCATGACGGCTATGTCCGGGCGATGACGCGGCTGGGCCTGTCGCCGATGGCGAGCTTCGTCGACCATGGCTATGGCGCGGTGGAGGCGGAGGTGGCGCGGCTGATGACCGGGCCCGAGCCGCCGGACGCGCTGATCGCCAGCAACGGCGTGATGCTGATGCGGGTTTGCCGCGCGCTCCACGCGGCGGGCCTGTCCGTCCCGGAGGCCATGGGCCTTGCGGGTTTCGACAATGAGCCCTGGACCGAGCTGGTCGGCGAGGGGCTGACCGTGATCGAGCAGCCGGTGGAGGATATCGGCCGCACCGCGATGGCGATGCTGCTCGATCGGCTCGACGCGCCGGACACGGCGCCGCGCAAGGTGATGCTGGCGGGACGCTGCGTCGTCCGTGGATCGACCAAGGGGAGGAATATCGGATGAGCAAGCTTTCGATCAACCGCGAGACCCGGCTGTGCATGTCGCTCGCCGGCCGGCCGGGCAATTTCGGCACGCGCTTCCACAACCATCTCTATGAGGCGCTGGGCCTCAACTATATCTACAAGGCATTCACGACGGGCGACCTGCCGGCGGCGATCGGCGGCATCCGTGCGCTGGGCGTGCGCGGCTGCGCCATCTCCATGCCGTTCAAGGAAGCGTGCATCCCGCTGATCGACGAGCTCGATCCGTCGGCGGCGGCGATTGGATCGGTCAACACCATCGTCAATGACGACGGCTATCTGCGCGGCTACAATACCGACTATATCGCGATACGGACGCTGCTCGATCGGCATGCCGTGCCCAAGGACACGGATTTCGTGCTGCGCGGCAGCGGCGGCATGGCCAAGGCCGTTGCGACCGCGTTCCGCGACGCGGGCTATGCCTCCGGCGCGATCCTGGCGCGCAATCCGCAGGCGGGCTCCGCTTTGGCGGAAAGCTGTGGCTATGAATGGCTGAGCGAGATGAGCGGGTGGCCGTCGATGGTCGTCAATGTGACGCCGATCGGCATGGCCGGCGGAGCCGAGGCGGAGGATCTGGCTTTCGCGCCCGAAGTGGTCGCCGATACGAAGATCGTGTTCGACGTGGTGGCACTGCCGCCCGAAACGCCACTGATCCGCAAGGCGCGCGAGCTGGATAAGTTCGTCATCACCGGCGCCGAGGTGATCGCGCTGCAGGCGCTGGAACAGTTCGTCCTCTATACGGGCGTCCGGCCGAGCGAGGAGCAGGTGACGGCGGCGGCGCGCTTCGCGCAGGGCTGAGAAAGGCATCGGGCGGAGGCGGATTAGATCGTCTGTCATCTGACCGTGCTCATCCTGAGCGCAGCGGGTCAAGGCGGCAGTCCGGCTAGCGCTCGACCAGCCGGGTATAGAGGTGCCAGGTGCTGTAGCCGAGCACGGGAAGCACGACCGCGAGCCCGATGAACAGCGGCAGGCTGCCGATCAGCAGCAGCAAGGCGATGCGCAATCCCCAGGCCGCCATTTCGCGCGGATTGCGCATCACCGCCCGAACCGAGGTGGCGATCGCGATTTCCGGATCGACCGGACGATCGACCACCATCGGGAAGGAAACGACGCTGATCACAAGCGTCACCAGCGCGAAGACGAAGCCCGTCAGATTGCCGACGAGGATCAGCGTCCAGCCTTCGGACGTGGTGAACAGCCGGCTCAGGAAGTCGCCCGGGGTAGCCGGCGGCGCCGCGCCGAATATCTCTTGATAGATGGTCCATGCCGCGGCCAGCCAGCCGAAGAATAGGATAAGGAGGAGGGCGGTGAGCGCCAGCAGCGGCCCGCGCGAGGGGCCGCGCAACACATCGAAGAAATGCCGCCAGCGCGGATCATGCCCTTCCTCGCGCCGGCGCGCGAGCTCATAGAAGCCGGCCGCGACCGCCGGGCCCATGATCGACAGGCCCGCGACCAGCGGGAAGAGCAGCGGCAACAGCGATTGGCGGAGCGCGAAAGTCGCGGCGATCAGGCCGGCCAGCGGATAGAGGATGCCGATGAACAGCAGGTCCCCGCGCTTCGCCTGGAAATCCCGCCAGCCCTCCCTGAGCGCCCAGTTGAGATCGGCCATGCTGATCCGTCTGACGACGGGCGCCTGCGACGTCGTCTGATGGTTCGCGGATAATATGCCCATCGATCGCTCTCCGCTGTTCGCGGGCATGAGCGCCCGTGACGGTGGATCAAGTCCGGAGCGGCGATGTCGCGGCCATGCCGCGACATGTCGTCAGCGGGCCAAAGGCGAATAATATACCTGTTTAAGTCCGGGGGAAAGCCGATCGGGCCTTTCCTCCCGGGCCGGCAGTCGCGAGACTCGAATCATGGGCAAGCCTTGCCGAGCGCCGCCATAGGCGCGCATGTGCGGGCCCTGCGCCCGCTTATGCGAGAGAGGACAAGCCAATGATGCAGGATGCCCGGCCGCGCCGCAGCGCGCTTTTTCTTCCGGCCTCCAACGCCAGGGCGATCGCCAAGGCGCGCACGCTGCCGGCGGACGTGTTGATCTTCGACCTGGAGGATGCGGTGGCGCCGGACGCCAAGGAGGCGGCGCGGCTGAACGCGGTCGAGGCGGTGCGCGACGGCGGATATGGCGATCGCGAGCTGGTGATTCGCGTGAACGGGCTCGATACGCGCTGGGGCGAGGCGGATCTGGCGGCGGTGGCGGCGGCGGGCGCGGACGCCGTGCTGCTGCCCAAGGTGAACGAGCCCGAGGATATCGCCGCCTGCGATGCGATGCTCGACGGTGCGGGCGGGCGGATGCGGCTATGGGCGATGATCGAGACTTGCGCGGCGCTGCCCCGGCTCGATGCGATCGCGGCGACGGTGGCGACGACGCGGCTCGGCGCCTTCGTGCTCGGCACCAACGATCTCGCCAAGGAGATGCGCGCGATGCTGACGCCCGAGCGCACGCCCTTCCTGCCGGTGCTGACTTTCGCGGTCGCGGCCGCGCGGGCGCATGGGCTGGCGGTGCTCGACGGCGTGTGCAACGACTTCACCGATATCGAGCGTTTTCGTGCCGAATGCGCGCAGGGACGCATGTTCGGCTTCGACGGCAAGACGCTGATCCATCCCGATCAGATCGGCCCGTGCAATGCGATATTCTCGCCCGACGCCGAGGAGCTCGCCTGGGCGGATGCGGTGATCGAGGCCTTTGCCCGGCCGGAAAATGCCGGGCGCGGCGCGATTCGCGTGGCAGGGCGGATGGCGGAGCTGCTCCATCTCGAACAGGCGCGGCGGCTGCGGCGCATGGCGGAGCGGATCGCGGCGGGCTGAGCGGAAAGGGGAGCTTCCGGATCAGGCCGAGGGGGTAGGCTCCTCCTCGGCGAGTGCGGCATCGCGGTCTTTCCTCTGGCAGGACGCGCTATGCTCCCGCAGGAAGCCGGCCAGCACGTCATAGGGCAGCGGCTTGCTGAAGAAATAGCCCTGGCCCATGTCGCAGCCGAGCTCTCGCAGATTCTCCGCCTGCCACCGCGTTTCGATGCCCTCGGCCACCGTCGTCATCCTGAAGCCTTTGCCCAGGCCGATGATCGCCCGGACGATGGCGGCGTCCTGCGCATTGTCCGAAAGCGCGCCGGTGAAGGAGCGATCGATCTTGATGACATCGATCGGGAACTGCTTGAGGTGCGACAGCGAGGCATAGCCCGTGCCGAAATCATCGAGCGCGAGCCTGATCCCGGCCGCGCTGAGCGCGCACAGCGCCCGCCCGACGCCGTCCGCGCCGCGGCCGAGGAACACCGTCTCGGTCACTTCGATTTCCAGCCGGTGCGGCGGGATGTCGAGCGCCGCGAGCCTTTGCAGTACGCGGTCCGGATAGTCCCCATTTTCGAGCTCGGCGGCGGTGGCGTTCAGCGCGACATGGCCGAAATCGATCCCACGATCGAGCATGCGCCGCATGTCGGCCGTTACCTGTTCGAGCATGCGGCTGCCGAGCGCCAAGGAGAGCTCATGATCCTCGAAGGCGCTGGCGATGAGGCCGGGCAGTTGCAGCCCCAGCCTGGGATGATACCAGCGCAGCAGCGCCTCCAGCCCCGCCACGCGGCCGGAGGCGAGATCGATCTTCGGCTGATAGAAGGGCCGGACCCGATCATCGTCCAGCGCGCGGCGTGCCTGCGACAGGATCGACGCGCGCCGCTGGAGCAGCACGCGCATGCCGCTTTCGAACAGGCAATATTTCTGGCGGCCGGTGGATTTCGCCTCATAGAGCGCGATGTCGGCACTTTTCAGCAGCTCGTCGGCATTGCGGCCATGTTCGGGATAGGTGGCGCCGCCGATGCTGGCATGGCAATGCCGCGCCTGGCCGCCATAGAGGAAGGGGCCGTCGCGATTGGCGGTCAGCAGCTCCATCACGCGGCAGAGATCATCGGTCGACCGGATATCGCGCAGCACGACCGCGAATTCGTCGCCGCCCAGCCGGGCGATCAGATCGGCCTCGGGAAGGTTGGCGCGCAGGCGATCGGCGAAGGCGCGCAGCAGCGCATCCCCCGCATCATGGCCGAGCTGATCATTGACCAGCTTGAAATGATCGATGTCGAGCAGCAGCAGACCGATCCGGGTTCCCCGCGACGCGGCCTGCGCGATCGCCTGTTCGAGCTGCTCCTGAAAGGCGGTGCGGTTGGGCAGCGAGGTCAGCCCGTCATGATGCGCCGTCCAGCGCACATTATTCTCGGCGATGCGACGATCATGAATATCCTCGATCGTGCCGTACCAGCGCACGATATCGCCCGCCTCGTCGCGCCGCGCGGCGGCACGGGAGCGGAACCAGCGATAGCTGCCATCATACAGGCGCAACCGATATTCATTGTCGAGCGGCCGGCCCGTCGCGACGCATTCGCCCCACGCCCGGTCCAGCCGTGGGCGGTCATCGGGATGGACCAGCGGCAGCGAATGGCGCCCGACCACGTCGGACAGCAGCGCGCCCGTCAGCGCCTGCCAGCGCGGGCCGATCTCGGTGACGACGCCTTCGGCATTGGCGGACCAGGGGATCTGCAGGCTGAGCTCGATCGTGTAGCGATAGCGCTCCTCGCTCTCGCGCAGCGACCGTTCGGCCTCGTTGCGGTCGGTAAGGTCCATCATCGCGCCGACCATGCGCGTGGCGCAGCCATTCTCGTCGACGATGACATAGCCGCAATCAAGGATTTCGGCATAGCTGCCGTCGCCCCTGCGGAAGCGATATTCGGCGGACCAGCGGCCGCTGTCTCCATGGCTGATCGCGGCGAATATGTCCTGGATGACGCGGGCTTCGTCGGCGGGATGGATATGTTCCTTCCACCAGTCGGCGGAGGTCACGCCGCCCTGCGTGGCATGGCCGAGCTGGGTTTCCAGCGCCTCGTTCCAGGTGATCCGATCCGAGACGAGATCCCAGTCCCAGATACAGTCGTTGGTCGCGCGCATGACGAGGCGGTAGCGCTCGTCGGCGATGAGCGCCGCCGGATCGCCGCCGCCCGCGCCGAGATCGACCATCGCGGTGATCGCGCCCGAAATCGCTCCGGCATCGTTGAACAGCGGCGTGGCGAAGGCGAGAAAGGGGATGCGCGTCCCATCGGGGCGTTCCGCCACGCACTGGACGCCTGCGGCGTTCTGCCCCGAAAGCAGCGCCTGGGCAGTGGGGCCGGCTTCGGCCGGCAGGACGGAGCCGTCGGGGCGCATCATCCGCGCCGCGCCGCACCAGCGGGTGCTGCCGGGCGCGGGGTGCTGTCCCCATAAGGCGGCGGCATGCTCATTATAGGAGGTGATCCAGCCGTCCGCGTCCGTCAGATAGGCTGGCATGGAAAGCGCAGTCATCAGCTCCACCATGGTGGAGCCATGCGGATCGATGGTGCGCGACGGCGTCGTTTCGATCCGCGGGCCGTGATCGACCCTCCTTTGCGAGGACCAGCTATCGTCCATCTTCGTCCCGTTCACATCCGCACGCGCAGATTTCCGATCCCGACCCCCGTCCTCGAAAAATTTCACCGACGGCCCCGGCATGCCATCATGACAATATGATTCCGCGATCCGATCGCTTCGCGATCATCCGGCCGATCGCGTCGAACAGCGCATTCATCGCCACGGGCTTCAGCAGCACCTCGTCCGCGCCCTGGGCGATGCAGTTGGCGCGCAGGTTGAGCGCCGTATCCGCCGTCACCACAATTACCGGAACCTTGCCCTTGTCATCCGTCCGTTCGCGGATCAGGCGGATCGCGGTCAGCCCGTCCATGCCGGGCATGCGCAGATCCATCAGGATGATGTCGAACGCGCCCTCGTCGATCATCCTGAGGCCGATCTCCGCGCTTTCCGCCTCCGCCATTTCGGCGCCTGCGACGCGCAGCATGTCCTTCACCACACGCCGGTTCATGGGATCATCTTCGACGAAGAGAATTTGCATGTGGCGCCTATGGACCCCCCGCCCGAATCGCAACAGGATCGTCTTAACAATCTCGTCGCATTTGCACAGCTATTCGGCGGCCGCTTGATGCGGCTCGGACACCGAAATTCGGGCCGTTTCGCGGCCGTTCCAGATGGACTGGAGCGCGGCGGCAAGCTCGCCCGCCGCGATCGGCTTCAGAAGGATCTGGTCCACGCCGGCCTGCAGCAGCGCGGCGCGCCGTTCCTCGCCCGGATCCTGGCACCACAGGCTGAGCCGCGCGCGCCCGGCCGCTTCCAGGATCGTCCGCACCGGGCCCGTCGGATCCTCCCCCTCGGCGGCGATCGAGCCTGTCTCCGCAAGGATATGGTCGAAATGGCCGGCGCCGAGGGCCGCGAGCGCTCCGCCGAGATCGGCGACCACCTCGATCGAGCGGACCTGCCCCGCCAGCACCGCGCGCAGCACGCTCTGGGTGAGGGGGTTCGCCTCGATCAGCAGCAGCGCGCATTCCGCCAGGCTCTCGGGTCGAGCGCTTTCCGTGGGCGTCATCGCCGCCGGCGCATCGGCCGTCAGGCTGCGGGTGAGCGGAAGGTCGAGCATGAAGATCGATCCCGTGCCGAGATTGCTCGAAACGCCGATGTCGCCGCCCATCGCCTGGGCCAGATTGCGGCAGATGGCGAGGCCGAGACCCGTGCCGCCGTGCCGCCGCGTCATGCCCCCGTCCACTTGGCGGAAGGATTCGAAAATCTCCTCCAACTGGTCCGCCGGAATGCCGCTGCCGCTGTCCGCGACGTCGAGCAGCAGCCGTTCGCCGCCGTCGCGCATCTCGCAGCGCACCGTCAGCGAGACGAATCCGGCATCGGTGAATTTCAGCGCGTTGGACATGAGGTTGAAGACGATCTGGCGCAGCCGCGTCTCATCCTCGACAATTCGTTCGGGGCAGTCCTCCAGGTCAATCCTAAGATCGACGCCCTTGGCGGCGGCCTGCCCCCGCCAGAGATGCGCCGCATCCTCCAGCACGCGCCGCAGGTCCATGTCGTCGCGATGAATGGTGAGATGGCCCGTCTCCATCTTCGCGACGTCGAGAATATCGTCGACGAGCGCGCGCATCGTTTCGCCCGCGCCATGGACCAGCTCGATCTTCTCGCGCAGGTCGGATGCGACCTGCCGGTCGGCCAATATCACCTGCGTCATGCCGAGAATGCCGTTCAGGGGGGTGCGGATCTCATGGCTGGTGGTCGCGAGAAATTCGGTCTTGGCCTTCAGCGCCTTTGCCAGCGCCTGGTTCGCCTCGCTGAGGCCGGCATTGGCGGCACGCACCTCGTTGCGGCTGCGCCTGATCCTGAAAAAGCCAAAGGACAGCAGCGAGAAGACGATCACGGCCGTCGTCAGAAACCCTGCCAAGACCGTCGCATGCAATCGTTCGCGCGACCGGGCGAGCAGGATGTCACGTTGAAGCTGGCCTGCCTTGAGCCGCGCGATCCGGAGGTCCTGATTGGCGAAATCGAAACGCGCGGCCATCAGCGCGGCGTTGGTGGACGCCGCAAGCGTGCGCGCTTCGTCGTCCAGCCGCTTATAGGCTTCGAGATGCGCGAGCGCGAGCTCATTCCGATCGAGCGCGGCATAGACATTATAGGCCGTCTCGTGAAAGTCGCGATAGGGCAGGCTGGTCCTGCCGATCTCGATGCCCTCAAATGCCCGATCCAGCAGCCGCGCCGCCTGTTCCATCTGCCCGCGCTTCGCCGCCGCCTGTGCAGCAACGCCCCAGAGGAACGGCTTCCATCCGGCGGCCGAGGGATTGCGATCCGCGATGCGGAAGCCGCGGGCGATATTGGCTTCAGCCGCGGCGAGCTTGCCGCCCAGAAGCTGCACTTGTGCGATGTTCGTCAGGATCCGTGCTTCGAGAAGGGGGCTGGCAAGCTCCGTCGCCGCGCGCAGCGCCAGCCGGGATTCGCTCTCCGCCTCGCCGAACCGACCCAGCTCCTTCAGGGCGAAGGCGCGGTTGTTGTGCACGGAGAGCGTCAGCGAGGGATCGCCGTCATAGATTTCAGACGACTGGGCGAAATATTTGAGGACGCGGGGATAATCGCCTGCGTCGGCATAGATGGAGCCGATATTCTGCAGCGCGATCGCCTGGCTGCGCGGATCATTGGCAGCGCGGAAGATGTCGTGCGCGCGCTGGAAATCCTGAAGCGCAGGCTGGATCCGCCCCAATACGGCGAAGAGCGCGCCGCGCGACATTGCAAGATCGCCATGCAGCTTCGATCCGGGATGGATGCTGGATATGGCGTGCAGCGCTTCTTCGAGGAGGGGCTCGGCCTTTTCGGGCTGATTGAGCCGGATCAAAGCCTCGCCACAAAGCCATTGCGCCGTCGCGATGGCGATGGTGCGTTCGCGTTCATAGGGAATGGTGCGCGCCGCCGTGAGCGCGTCGCGCGCGCCGCGCAACGCCGTCTCGGGGTCCGTCATCATCGCCTTCTTGGCGGAAGCGATCCGGCTGTCGAACTGTCGCCCCGGCGAGCTGGCCGTCTCCGGGGGGCTTGGATGCTGCGCGCGCACGGAAACGCCGCTGCCCATAAGCAGAGCAAGGACCAGACAGGTCATGACGGCGTGGCGCTTCACGCTAACTCCTCCTCCCCATCTCATACCGCCTGGGCGGCATGGAAGGCAAAGTCTAGGCTACGCCGTCAAACCGTCAGAAGCCGAAACGCAGCCGTCCTCCGACAATATAGTTCGCGCTCGCCTGCGTCGTGGCGCCGGGGCGCAGATGTGCCCGGCCGAACAGGCTCATCTCGCCGGTGCCGTTGAACATCGATCGGCCATAGAGGAATTCCGCGACATATTGCCGCTGGCCGGTGGCGATATCGACGCTGTTCGTCACCGGGCCGATCTCGCCCGTCTGGCGATCGATCACCTGCACGCTGGTATAATCGAGCTTGCCATGTTCGAGATACATGGGCTGCGACATGCTGAACCGCGCGCGGTCGCGGCCGTCGAAGATCTTCTCCTTGGTGAGCGCCACCTCATAGGAAGAGGAGATCAGCCCGCCATCGCCAACCGCGATATTCTGCTTGCCCGCATCATTCTGCTGCGTGCGGCCGATCGTGCCCGATCCGGACAGGCTGAGATCGCCGCTGAGCGCGATTTCCGCCCCGAAGGTGACGCCGTCGGTAGTGGAACCGTTCGCGAAATCGGTGGGATCGATCGACTGGACGCCGAGCAGCGAGTTGCTCTCGCGCAGCCGCGTGATGCTGCCGCTCAGCGTCACCCGGTCATTGGCGCGATAGCGGACCGAGACATGCTGCGCGCCCGCTTCATAGGGATCGACCCCGGCGAGCGTGAGCTGCTCCATGATCGGCCGGTTGTTGAGGTCGCGGATCAGCTTACGCTGCGTCGCGCCGGCCGAGACCGACCAGCGGCTGGAAAGCGCGAGATTGATATTGGCATAGCCGCCGCCCGACGCCATTCCGAGCAGCGGGTTCACGCCGCCGAACGCGCTGTCATAATCGGAGACGAGGCCGAAGCCCTCATGGCCGCCGAGCGCCACCGCGCCGTCGCCATAGCCGAAGCGGAACGCCGCCTTGTCGTCCGGCGCGCTCACTTCCAGCGAGGACTGGTAGGGCAGGTTGCTCTGCCGATAGCCGAGCATCGGCGTGCGCGGCGCGATCGACATGGTGATGTTGAAGCCATAGGGATTGCTGACCGGCGCGCTGTAGCTGGCGAAGCTGTTGAAGCCCTTCCGGCTGCCGGCGAAGCCCGTCTTCATCCAGTCGGTCATGCGGCTGTAGATATAGGTCTGGAACTGCTCGTAGCTGCCATTGGCCGAGAGCACAGACTGGCCGACCAGCTTGGACGAGAGCGGGATGGCGAAGTCGCGGAAGGTGCTGCCGATCCGCTCGAAGGCATAGAAATAGGTGCCGTTGACTTCCCACTTTTCCTGCACGCCGGCGGTGCGGATGCTGGTGGCGGACTGTTCCTTCAGCTGGCCATTTTCATATTGATACCAGCGCAGATTGTTGAAATTGAGCGGGGACTGGGACGCGGTCACGTCGAGCAGGCCGACGCCATAGACTTCGTCGACGCCCGGCGCGCCGAGATCGCGGGCCGATTTCAGGACGATGTCGACGCTTTCCTTCGGATGCCTGGCGAGCCACGGCCAGCGATCGTGCAGCAGTGCGATCGTGCCCGAGACGAGCGGTGCTGCGAAGGAGGTGCCGGAGGCGCGCGTGACGCCGCCCTTGTCGTCGGACACCAGGATGAACTCGCCGGGGGCCACGATGAAGCGATTCTTCAGCTCGTTGCCGGGCTTGCAGACGCCCTGGTCGAGCAGGCAGGCCGAACCCGGCTTGTTCGAGAAATAGGAAATCTCCTCGGTCGGATCGACCGAGCCCACCACGATCAGATTGGGATTGGTGGCGAAGTTCCAGTCGACATTCTGCGTCTGGCTGACGCCTTCGTTACCCGCAGCGATCACGAACACGCTGCTGCGGGCGGCCCGGGCGACTTCCGGATCGGAGAAGACGCGGTTCCAGTCCGGATGCAGCGTCCAATCCGGCACGCCCAGCGACATGTTGATGATGCTGGCGCCGTTCTGGCTGAGCGCCAGCACACCGTTGCGGACATCCTCCCAGCTCGCCGTGCCGCTGCTGTCGAACGGGTTGTAGGCAACGACCGAAGCCTTGGGCGCGATGCCCATCACGCCCTTGCCGTCATGCGCCGAGACGAGCAGGCTCGCGACCGCGGCGCCATGGCCGTTGCTGAAATCCGACACGCCATCATAGCGGGTGATGCTGCCCTGAAGGTCTTTGTCCTTCACGCTGAAATCGAGCAGGCCGATGACGCTGTCCTTGCCCTCGCCCTGGATCTGGGTGAGCGCGGGGTTCCAGTTGATGGTCGTCATCCAGTGATCGACATGGTCGACCCCGGAATATTGCATCAGCCCATCATACCAGTCGAGATAGAAGAGCGCGCGCTGGGCATCGTTGAACCCCTCCAGCGAGGCGGGATTATTGGGATCGATGCCATATTTGCTGAGCAGCGCGTCCGCGAAGCCTTCGTTGAAGGATTTGCCGGTCTTGGCCTGCACCGCGGCGCCCCAGAAGTCCGCCGATTTGCTGACGAGGCTGCCGATCTCGCCGGCGATCGCCGGCGTGTCGCCTTCCTGCGCGTCGAAGGGATGGAGCTCGTTCCAGAAGGCGCCGATCTCGCCCCAGCCGGGCGTGACGCCGTCCGCATTGGCACCATATGGATGGATCGTGCCCCAGAAAGGCTTGATCTCTTCCTCGCTGCCGAACGGGCGGATGATCCCGTAAAAGGGACGGATAATTCCGTAGAAAGGCCGGATTATGCCGTAGAACGGACGGATGATTCCGTAGAAGGGACGGATGATCCCGTAAAAGGGGCGGATGATCCCATAGCGCGGCTGCACGGGCTTGCTTGCGACGGTGCTGGTTGCGATCGTCGTGTCGCCCTCGGCCGACAAGGCGGGCGCTGCGGCAAGGGCCGTCGTGGCCATGGCACATATGGCGAGCGTGCGACGAAAATAGCGCTTGTCGAGCGGCATGGTTCGGTCCCCTGTTTCCGGTTTCCCCACCGGACCATTAGTCGAAATCTTCAAAGCGTTAAGCGGACAATGTTAAGAAACGATTAATAGTCGCTTTTCTTTCCGCGCCAAGCCAGATTGTTCTTTAAACGAAACTATTTCCAGAAGCTGCCCGGGCGCTTGAAGGTGGGGAGGCTGTGGGGATCGCTTCTGTGATGCTGCCGCGTCAGGAAAGTCTCGAGCTCGTTGATCGGCAGGGCGCGCGCGATCAGAAAGCCCTGGACGATATCACATCCCATCACGCGCAGCAGGGCGAGCGCCGCCGGCGTCTCGACGCCTTCGGCCGTCACCTCCATCTCCAGCGCATGGGCGAGCTCGATCGTCGAGCGCACCAGCAGCGGATCGCGATGGCTGCTCGTCAGCCCGGAGATGAACATCTTGTCGATCTTCAGCTCGTTCGCCGGTAGCGCCTTCAGATAAGCGAGCGAAGAAAGGCCCGAGCCATAATCGTCGATCGCGATCCAGATGCCGGCGTCGGCGAAGGCGCGAAGGTTGCGCAGCGCGCCATCGGGATCGTCGATCACCGCCGTCTCGGTCACCTCGAAGGCGATCCGCCCATGCGCCTTGCGCACTGTGGCGAGCGCCCAGTCGGCGAAGCTCTGCTCGGCGAGAAGGCGGCCCGAAATATTGATCGAGAAGGAAATTTCATGGCCTGCGTCGCGCAGGTGTGCCTGATCGCGCAGCGCCTGTTCCAGCACCCATTCGGTGAGCGCGCGGATCTGGCCGGTTTCCTCGGCAAGCGGGATGAACTGATCGGGCGGGATCACGCCGCGTTCGGAATGGCGCCAGCGCAGCAGCGCCTCCACCCCGTCGACATGATTGGTGCGCGCCCTGAGCTTGGGCTGGTAGCAGAGGAACATCTGATCCTGCGCCAGCGCGCCGCGCAGATCGCGCATCAGTGCCAGCCGATCCGAAAGATCGGCATGATCCTGCATGCTGAACAGGGTGAGCTTGGCGTGCAGGTCCTGCGCACGCGCGAGCGCGAGCTCGGCATGTTCGATCAGCGCGGCCTCGCTGGCGCCGCTCTCGTCCGATCCGGCGAAGCCGATGGTGACGGTGAGCTGGAGCATATGGCCGCCAAGGTCCAGCCGCTGTTCGAGCTTTCTCACGAGCCGCGTCAGCTCGGCTTCCGCGGCGCGGCAGTCGGCGGCGTCGAAGCCGAACTCGATCGTCGTCCGGCCAAGCCGGCCCAGCCGGGCGCCGGGCATATTCTGGCGGATGCGCTTGCCGAGCTCGCGCACCGCATCGCCGGCAAGAGCATAGCCGATCTTGTGGCGCAGATCGGCGAAACCGTCGATGCCGACGATGGCGACGAAGAGCTGCATCTCCGTCGCGCTCTCCGCGCCTATGAGCGACGTGCGGTTGAGCAGTCCTTCCATCAGGTCGGTCGAGCCGCGCCGGTTCTCACCGAAACGCTGGTCGGCCAGCGTCTGCGCCAGCAGGTTGAAGCTCGTCGCCGATTCGGAGCGATGGGGATTGAGGCGGATGGCCGTATCGCCCGCGACGAGCCGGTCGATCGCCTTCTGGAGCAGCGCCGCTTCCCTCTTTCGGGCGCTATGTGCATGGGCGGCCCATCCTGCGAACAGGCCGGTTGCGAGGCAGAGCGCGATCGCAAGGAAGAGAAGGGAAGGCAGCACGCCGTCAAGCTAGCATGTCTGGATAGAA
The DNA here is from genome assembly GCF_003050615.1 of Sphingomonas oleivorans. GTDB lineage: Bacteria > Pseudomonadota > Alphaproteobacteria > Sphingomonadales > Sphingomonadaceae > Sphingomonas_H > Sphingomonas_H oleivorans. The sequence continues at coordinate 193,369 of NZ_NWBU01000007.1, forward strand.
ACGTGCGTTAATTTGTGCCTGCCGGCGCTGGCACAACCGAGGGCTCGGAACCGGCCAAGCGGATCGATGGGACGCAATGCCGTCGCTCTGTCGCTGGAGCGGACATGAGAGGCGGGCCCGGTTCATATCCGGGCGAGCAGGCTGGAGCGGCGGCCATAGGCGAGATAGACGAACAGCCCGCCGATATTCCACGCCAGGAACCAGAGCTGCGTGCGACTCGGCAGGCTGAGGAAGAGATAGAGGCAGCCGCCGATCGCGATCGGGCCGACCAGCCAGGCGAGCGGAGTGCGGAATATCCGCCTCCGCCCCGGCTCGCGACGGCGCAGCACGAGCAGGCAGACCGAGACGGCAGTGAAGGCGGCGAGCGTGCCGGCATTGGCGAGCGCCGCGATCTCGTCGAGGCGCGCGATGCCGGCGAGCGCCGCCACCAGCGCCGCCGTGATCGCGGTGATGAGGACGGGCGTGCCCGTGCGCGGATTCACCGCGGCGAGGCTGCGCGGCAGCAGTCCGTCGCGTGCCATGACGAAGAAGATGCGGCTCTGGCCGTAGAGGAAGGCGAGCAGCACGGTGGGCAGCGCGACCACAGCTGCCGCGGCGATGACGGCCGCCGCCTTGCCCTGGCCTAGCTCGCGCAGCACCAGCGCCAGCGGCTCGGGGCTCTGCGCGAAAATTGTGTAGCTCAATGCGCCGATCGCGGCGGCGGCGACGATCATATAGATGGCGGTGCAGACGATCATCGATCCGACGATGCCGATGGCGAGATCGCGCTCGGGGCGCTTGGTCTCCTCCGCCGCCGTGGAAATGGCGTCAAAGCCGTAGAAGGCGAAGAAGATGATCGCGGCGGCTGCCATCACGCCGCGTTCCAGCCCGTTGTGCATCTGCTTGGCGAAGCCATAGGGCATGAACGGCTCGAATCGGGCGGCATCGAAATGGGGCAGCGCGATCGCGACGAAGACGATCAGCGCGATCACCTTCACGACGACGAGGATGGCGTTGAGCGTAGCGCTCTCCCGCGTGCCGAGCATCAGCAGGCCCGCCACCACGAAGATGATCGCCACCGCCGGAAGATTGACCAGCCCGCCCGCATGGGGCCCGACGGTGAGCGCCGTCGGCAGATCGAGCCCGAGCCCGGACAGGAAGCCCACCGCATAGCCTGACCAGCCGACCGCGACGGCGCTCACCACCAGCGAATATTCGAGGATCAAGCTCCAGCCCACGACCCAGGCGATGATCTCGCCCAGCACGGCATAGCTATAGGTATAGGCGCTGCCCGCCGCCGGCATCATCGTCGCCATCTCGGCATAAGCGAGCGCCGCGCAGGCGCAGACGATTCCGGCGAGCGCGAAGGAGAGGATCACCGCCGGCCCGGCGAGGTTCGCGCCCACGCCGATCAGCGTATAGATGCCCGTGCCGACGATCGCGCCGACGCCGAGCGCGATCAGATGCGGCCAGGAGAGAGTGGGGATGAGGCGATGATGCTCCTCATGCTGCGTCACCGCATCGAGCGACTTTCGCCGGTTCCACTCCAAGGCCACGCTTCCTCCCCCCATTAAGGTGTATGAGGTTCCTAGAACATTTCGGTGGGGTCGATCCATCCCGTTCTCGGCACGGCGCGCGGAAATCCGGAGGATCAGGGATGCAGCGCATCCACTACGCCGCCGACCAGATTGGTGCGGGCGAGCCGTTCGGACAGCGGCACGGGGCCCTTGGCGAGCATTTCGATGTGGCGGGTCAGCGCCGTATGCCGTTTTCGGGCGAGCGCCACTGCCGCATCGGCGTCGATCGCGTGGAAGGTTAGGGGATCGCCGGGGCGGAGCTGGGCGAAGCGATCCTGATCGGCGGAGATGAGCGTGGCGATCTTGGGATAGCCGCCGGTCGTCTGATGATCGGCGAGCAGCACGGTCGGATCGCCATGGCCGGCGACCTGCACCGCGCCGCGCGGCAGCGCCTCGGATGGCATGTCGAGCAGCGCGGCGACCGGCAGCGCGGGGCCCTTCAGCCGATAGCCCATCCGGTCGCAGGCGGGCGTGACCCGGAACGTTCCCGTCAGCAACGCCGCGATCGTCTCGGGGGAGAAGAAGCGATCCTGCGGCCCGAGGACGAGGCGCATCGCGCCCTGCTCCTCCGGAAAGGGAGCGATCGGGCCGAGGCGGTTCTCGCGCGGGGCGGCATCTTCTATCTCGATGCGCGCGCCTGCAACGATCATCCCGCCGCCAAGCCCCGAAGCGGCATGGGTGGCGCGGCTGCCGAGCCAGAGGGGCGCCGCCAGCGCGCCGGCAAGGGCGAGGCAGGCCCAGCTTCCCCATTCGCCTGCCCGGATCGTGAGACGCGCGCCGGGCGTGAGCATTGCCGCGCTCCAGCCATTGAGCGCCCGGCCGTCGATCGCCGCCGAAAAGCCCCCGCCCACGAGCGCGAATCCGACCGCGCCTTCGATGCAGCGAAGCACAAGGCCGCCGGGCGAGACCTCGATTGCTGCGCTGCCGGGCGGATTGCCGATCGCGGCATTGGCGATGGCGAAGGCGGCGCGGTCCATCGGGCCCGAGGCGGGCACGCCATAGCGCAGCAGGCCCCTGCGGCCGCCATTCTGCACAGTGGTGAGCGCGCCCGCCTGCTCGACGATCAGCACGGCGCGGCTCATGGCGCGAGCCTTTCATATTCCGCGCGGTCGATGCGGCGGAAGCGCACCCGATCGCCCACGTCAAACAGGAAGGGGCGTTCCGCCTGCGCGCGCAATATGGGGGTGGGCGATCGGCCGATGATCCACCAGCCGGTCGGCATGGTAAGCGTGGTGACGATGCATTGCGGCCCGGCGACGATCAGGCTGCCGGCGGGCACGTCGCGCACCGGCTCGGCCTTGCGGGGCAGGCGGATCGCCTCGGGCACGCCGCCGAGATAGGCATAGCCCGGCGCGAAGCCGTAGAGGAAGACGCGATAGTCGCCGGCGAGATGCGCCGCGATCGCCGTCTCGACCGACAGGCCGGCTCGTTCGGCAAGCGCAGGGAGATCGGGCGCGAATTCCCGATCGTAGCAGACCGCAAGCTCATGCAGGCGATGCGGCACATCGACCGTCCCGCAATGATCGAGCAGCCGCGCGACATGCGCCTCGACCGCGCTTGGTTCCGTCAGCAGCGGATCATAGCCGACAAGGATCGAGGCATAGGCCGGCACGGCTTCGGTGAAGCCGATGAAGGGATCGGCTTGCAGCGCCGCGTCGAAGGCGAGCAGCCGGTTATGGACCGCCTTATCTATGCGATCGCCAAATTCGACGAGCAGACCGCTATCGCCTACCGCGCGAAGGCGGGGGAAGCTGGGCCCAATGGTCGTCATCAGCCGATGAAGGGCGCGATTTCGACGCCGGCTGCCATGAGCGCGGTACGGACGCGGCGGGCCATGGCGACGGCATGGAAGCTGTCGCCATGGATGCAGATGGAATGGGCCTCCAGCCGCTTCTCGCCGCCGTCGACCGTCGGCATCAGCCCGGTTTCGAGGAAGCGCACCAGCCGGCCGGCGGCCTCGTCGGCATCATCGATCAGCGCGCCGGGCTGGCCGCGCGGCACGAGATTGCCCTCGGCCGTATAGCCGCGATCCGCGAATATCTCGGAATAGACGGCGATATTCTGCTCGCGGGCGAGCTGCTCCAGCATGGTTCCGGAGATTGCGAGAATGGCGAGCTTAGGATCGACCGCGCGCACGGCGCGGAGGATGGCGGCGGCGACATCGCGCTCGACCGTGGCGACATTGGCAAGCGCGCCATGCGGCTTCACATAGGCAATATGGGTTTCGGCGAGCGCGGCGATGCCCATCAGCGCAGCCACCTGCGCCGCGACGAAACGCTCAATCTCGCCCGTCGTGCAGGGCAGGCGGCGCCGGCCGAAGCCCATGCGATCGGGATAGCTTGGATGCGCGCCCACGACTACGCCGCGTTCGCGCGCCAGCGACAAGGTTTCGTACATGATTTCCGGATCGCCGGCATGGCCGCCGCAGGCGATGTTGGCGCTGGTGACGATAGCGAGCATCGCCGCATCGTCGCCCATCCGCCAGGGGCCATAGCCTTCGCCGAGATCGGCATTGAGATCGATCCGCCGCATCCGCCGGTCCCTTGCGACAACATTCTAGACCGGGCAGCATAGCGACGGGATCGCCGCGGGTGGAGCCCCTGGGCGTGCTTTGCGTGCGCTGGATGATCCAGGTGATTGCGTAAATTTCGCCACTTGCCAGATTCCGTATATTCTACACCGGCCCCATGCGGGAGTCGGTCGCATCCGCAATGCAGGAGGCGAAAATGACCGAGATTATGGACAGTGGCAGCAAAAGCCAGGAAGAAGCCGGCCAGACGGTAATCATGCCCTTCCCCACGGCGAACTTTTCCGCCGAGGCCTCCCAAGGCCGCCGTCCGGATCCCGAGAGCTTTGTGACGCAGCGGGGCAATGCGCCGCCCCGCGAGAGCGTCGATCCACCACGTGACGTACCGCTGATGATCGCGCAGCTCGCGGAAAATGGCATGACGCCGCCCCGGCCGCGCCGTCCCTCGGCGACCAATATCGAGGGTGCCGGCGAATGGGTACCGGAAAGCCTGCACCGCTCGATGCCGGGCGCGGACGAGATGGTGGCGATAACGATGGTCGCGGCGGAAACCGTCGCGTGCGGGAGTCGCGAAATCAGTGATGCCGTGCGGCGCTATAGCGAGGCCACGTCCGCTCTCGTCAATGTGCTGGCGACGGCCAGGACGCCCGAGGAGCGGCTGGAGGCGCAGGAGTTGTGGGCGCGTGAAACCACGGAAGCGATGCTCGGCTGCGTCATGGGGCTGAGCCGTGCTGGCATGCAGGCGTGCAGGGCCATAACCGAGCGGTTCGCCTGCATGCCCGACGCCACCAATATGGACACGATGGCGCCCGTGATGTGAGCGGGCGCCCGCCGGATCCTTGTCACTGATCGACCTTCCAGGGGGCGACGAGCGCGGCCATAGCGGCTATCCCGCGCCGATCGACGATAGCTGATCGGCTGGAAGGAAGACCATGATGGCGGACGCCGCAACCAGGGAATATAGGTTCAACCAGACGATGCTGCGCGTGCGCGATCCGCAAGCCTCACTGGCTTTCTATCGCGACGTGATGGGCATGGCGCTGCTTCAGAAGCTGGATTTCGAGGAGATGCGCTTCTCGCTCTATTTCCTCGCCTATCTGAAGGACAGCGAATCGATCCCGACCGATCCGGAGGAGCGGGCGGACTTCATCTTCCGGCGCGAGACGACGCTGGAGCTGACGCATAATTGGGGCACGGAGAGCGATCCCGATTTCCCCGGCTATCATCATGGCAATGCCGATCCGCGCGGCTTCGGCCATCTCGGCATCAGCGTGCCGGACGTGGACGCGGCCTGCGCGCGTTTCGAGGAGCTGGGCGTCAATTTCGTCAAGCGGCCGAACGACGGCAGGATGAAGGGCATTGCCTTCATCACCGATCCGGACGGCTATTGGATCGAGATATTGTCCGCCCGAGGCATGGCGGCCACGATCGCCGCGCAGGAGGCAGGCAAATGACCGCCTATGTGATCATCTTCCGCGATCGCACGGTGGACGAGGCGGCGCTCGCCGCCTATGCCCCCGCCGCGGCCGCCGCGCGGGCGGGCCATGCCGTTACCCCGGTCGCCCGCTATGGCCGGCATGAGGTGCTCGAAGGGCCCGAGACGGAAGGGGTGGTGGTGCTCGCCTTTCCGAGCTTCGAGGAGGCGCAGGCCTGGTATCGCAGCCCTGCCTATCAGGAGGCGCTGAAGCTGCGCCTCGCCGGGGCGGATGGCCGCGCGGTGATCGTCGAGGGCGTGGACTGAGCGGCAGTATAGGGATCGCTTTTCCCCCGGTGAAAAGCCGCTTTCCGTCTCGATCGTCTACCGGCCCGGGGCAGGATGGGATAGAGCATTTCCACCTGACCGCTTTCACCTGACCGCGCTCACCCTGGCCTTGTCGAAGGGTGCTGAGACTCACCTGGGTCGGACGGACTCGACCCAGGCTTCGACAGGCTCGGCCTGAGCGCGGTGACTCAATCCAGGCGGAAGTCGCTTTGGGACGATGCCGAAGAGGACGGATCATGCCGTTGACGATGCCCGCGCCCGATCAGTCCGTGCTTGCCCGCCGCGATCGGATCGTCGCGGCGCTGCGCCGGATCGTGCCGGGTGAAGGCGTGATCAGCGCGCCCGAGGCGCTGCGCCCCTATGAAACCGATGCGCTGACCGCCTATCGCCAGCCTCCCCTTGTCGTCGTGCTGCCGGAGACGACAGAGCAGGTTTCGGCCATATTGCGCTGGTGCCATGGCGAGGGGGTGAAGGTGGTGCCGCGTGGCGCGGGCACCTCGCTTTCGGGTGGGGCGCTGCCGCTGGCGGACGCGGTGCTGCTCGGCCTATCCAGGCTCAACCGCATATTGGAAGTGGATTATGACGACCGGATCGCGGTGGTGCAGCCGGGCGTCACCAATTTGGCGGTGAGCCAGGCGGTGGCGGAGGCGGGCTTTCATTATGCGCCCGATCCATCCAGCCAGATCGCCTGCTCCATCGGCGGCAATGTCGCGGAAAATGCGGGCGGGGTGCATTGCCTGAAATATGGGCTGACCAGCAACAATGTCCTCGGCGTCGAGTTGGTGACGATGGAGGGAGAGGTGCTGCGGCTGGGCGGGCGACAACTCGATCCGGCGGGGCTCAACCTGATGGGCTTGGTCGTGGGCTCGGAAGGCATGCTGGGCGTCGTCACCGAGATCATCCTGCGCATCCTGCCCAGGCCAGAGACGGCGCGCGCCGCGCTGATCGGCTTTCCGAGCGTCGAGGGCGCGGGCCAGTGCGTCGCGGACGTGATCGCCGCAGGGATCATCCCGGCGGGCATGGAGATGATGGACCGGCCGGCTATCCACGCCGCCGAGGCCTTCGTGCAGGCCGGCTATCCGCTCGATGTCGAGGCGCTGCTCATCGTCGAGCTGGACGGGCCCGATGTGGAATGCGCTTATCTGATCGAGGAGGTCGCCCGCATCGCCCGGCGTAATGGCGCGACGCTGCTGCGCATGGCGCGGGACGAGCCGGAGCGGCTGGCCTTCTGGGCCGGGCGCAAGGCGGCCTTTCCTGCGGTCGGCCGGATCACGCCCGATTATCTGTGCATGGATGGCACCATCCCGCGCCGGCGCCTGCCCGATGTGCTGCGGCGGATCGCGGCACTGTCCGAGGATTATGGGCTGGGCGTCGTCAACGTCTTCCATGCCGGCGACGGGAATCTCCATCCCATCATCCTCTATGACGCCAATCAGGGGCAGCTCGAACGGGCCGAGGCGTTTGGGCAAGATATTTTGCGCCTGTGCGTCGAGGTCGGTGGGGTGCTGACCGGCGAGCATGGCGTGGGCGTGGAGAAGCGCGACCTGATGCCGGAAATGTTCTCCGAGATCGATCTGGCGCATCAGCAGCGCGTGAAATGCGCCTTCGATCCGGAATTGCTGCTCAATCCGGGCAAGGTCTTCCCGACGCTCCATCGCTGCGCCGAGCTTGGCCGGATGCATGTCCATGGCGGAAAGCTGCCATTTCCCGATCTGCCGCGCTTCTGAACATGGCGGACAGGAATATATTGCTGCCGGTGACGGTGCGCGACCTAGCCGATATCGTCGCCGAGACGGCGGCCGCCGGCAGGCGGCTGGAGATACGCGGCGGCGGCAGCAAGGCGGAAATCGGCGCGCTCGTGCGCGACGCCGCGATCCTCGATCTGCGCGCATTTGCCGGCGTGATCGATTATGATCCGGCGGAGCTGGTGCTGACGGTGGGCGCAGGCACGCCGCTCGCCGAGGTGCAGGCGCTGGTGGCGGCGGAGCGGCAGATGCTGGCCTTCGAGCCTTTCGACCATGGCCCGATCTTCGGCCGGCCGGCGGGCGCCGCGACGATCGGCGGCGTTGTCGCGGCGGGCGTCGCCGGATCGAACCGGCTGTCGATGGGCGCCCCGCGCGATCATCTGCTGGGATTCGAGGCGGTGTCCGGGCGCGGCGAGCATTTCGTCGCGGGCGGTCGGGTGGTGAAGAATGTCACCGGCTATGATCTGCCCAAGCTGATGGCGGGAAGCTGGGGCCGGCTGGCGGCGATGACGCGGCTGACGCTGCGGCTGGTGCCCGCCGGGCGGACGAGCGCGACCTTGATCCTGTCCGGCCGTTCGGATGCGGCGGCGCAGGCCGCCATGGCGACGGCGATGCGATCGACCGCCAATGTCGCCGCCGCCGCGCATCTGCCGGCCGAGGTGAATGCGGGAAGGGCCGTCACGGCCTTCCGTCTCCACGGCTTTCGCCCTTCGGTGGAGGCGCGCTTCGCTATGCTCGCCGGGCTGCTCGCGGCCATGGGCCCGGTCGAGCGGCTGGGCGAGGCGGAGGCCGGCCGGCTGTGGCGCCGGCTGCGCGATCTTTCGCCGCTCGACGACGGACAGCCCCTCTGGCGGATCAACGTGCCGCCGAGCGGCGGCTGTGCGGTTACGTCCGCGCTGGCGGGGCAGGGCGCGCGCTGGCTTTTCGACTGGGCGGGCGGGCTCGTCTGGCTGAGCTTCGGGGGCGATGCGGCCCTGGTCCGGCGGGCGGCCGAGGCGGCGGGCGGACATGCGATGCTGGTGCGTGCGCCGGCCGAGCATCGCGCGCTCGTGCCCACGCTCCATCCCGAGGCGCCTGGCGTCGCCGCCCTATCGCGCCGCATCCGCCAAGCATTCGACCCGGCCGGCGTCTTCGAGACGGGCCGCTTTCCGGAGAGGCCCCGTGCAGACTGAATTTTCCGCCGCCCAGCTCGCCGATCCGGCGATGGCCTCGTCCGAGGCGGCAATCCGCAAATGCGTCCATTGCGGCTTCTGCAACGCTACCTGCCCGACCTATGCGCTGCTGGGCGACGAGTTGGATGGGCCGCGCGGGCGCATCTATCTGATGAAGGAAATGCTGGAGACGGAGGCTGCGCCGACGCCGCAGGTCGTCAAGCATGTCGATCGCTGCCTGTCCTGCCTCTCCTGCATGACGACCTGCCCGTCGGGCGTGAACTATATGCGGCTCGTCGATCATGCGCGGACCTATATCGAGACGCGCTACCGCCGGCCGCTGACGGAGCGGCTGCTGCGCCGCCTGCTCGCCTGGATGATGCCGCATCCGCATCGCATCCGGCCCGCGCTTCGGATCGCCCGGGTCGCGCGGCCCATGCGGCCGATCCTCGCCGCCATTCCGGCGCTCCGCCCGGTCGCGGCGATGCTGGCGCTGGCGCCGGCGCGCGAGGCGGAGCGGCCCAGCTCGGCCTATGCGCCGGCGGCGCAATCGCGGGGCCGAGTGGCGCTGCTCAAGGGCTGCGCAGAGCCCGTGCTGCGGCCCGAAATCCGCGCCGCCACCGTGCGGCTGCTCAACCGCGCCGGCCATGACGTGCTGTTCGCCGAAGGCGAGACCTGCTGCGGTGCGCTGACCCACCATATGGGGCGCGAGCAGGACAGCCTCGCCTCGGTCCGCCGCAATGTCGACGCCTGGACGCGCGAGATCGAAGGGCGGGGGCTCGACGCGATCATCGTCACCGCATCCGGCTGCGGCACGATGATCAAGGATTATGGTCATCTGCTCAGGAACGACCCCACCTATGCGGAAAAGGCGGCGCGCGTTTCCGCTTTGGCCAAGGATGTGAGCGAGCTGCTCGATATGGCGGAGCTGCCGCTGGGCCACGCGCCAGGGCTGACGGTCGCCTATCAGCCGCCCTGCTCGCTCCAGCATGGGCAAGGAGTGACGGAGGCGCCGAAGCGGCTGCTGAGCCGGGCGGGTTTCGAGGTCCGTACGCCCGTGGAGGCGCATCTCTGCTGCGGTTCGGCCGGCACTTACAATATTCTCCAACCGGAGCTGGCCGGTCGGCTGGGCGAGCGCAAGGCAGCGAATATCGCGCGGTTGGAGGCGGACGTGATCGTCACGGGCAATATCGGCTGCGCGGTGCAGATCGGCCAGCACGCGTCCGCGCCCGTCCTCCATATCGTCGAGCTGCTCGACTGGGCGGCAGGCGGGCCCATGCCGGAGGCGCTTGCCGACAGGGCCGATATCGGGAAACATGGCGTGAAATAAAGGACAGGAGGGGATCATGATGGGCGATAGCATCGATCGGGCGGGCCTGCGGGTCGCGCCATCGCTCGTCCGTTTCATCGAGGAACAGGCACTGCCGGGCACGGGCATCACGCCGGATGCCTTCTGGCAGGGAACGGCGGAGATATTCGCTCGCTTCGCGCCGGAAAATCGCGCACTGCTCGCAAAGCGGGACCAGATACAGGCGACGATCGATGCATGGCATGTCGGGCGGCGCGGCCAGCCGATCGACCAGCGCGACTATCAGGCCTTCCTGCGCGAGATCGGCTATCTGGTCGACGAGCCTGCGCCCTTCACCGTCTCGCCGGACAATGTGGATGAGGAGGTGGCGCGGCTCGCCGGGCCGCAGCTCGTCGTGCCCGTGCTCAACGCGCGCTTTCTGCTCAATGCCGCAAATGCCCGTTGGGGCAGTCTCTATGATGCGCTCTACGGCACGGATGCGCTGCCCGGCGCGCCCAGGCCCGGCGGCTATGATGCCGAACGCGGCGCGCAGGTGATCGCGCGGGCGAAGGCCTTTCTCGACGATGCGGTGCCGCTGGCATCCGGCAGCCATGCCGATGTGAACGGCTATTCGGTCGAGGGCGGGGCGCTGGTGCCGGCGCTTGCCGATCCCTCGCTCTTCGCCGGCCATCGCGGCGATGCGGCGAACCCGAGCGCGATCCTCTTCCGCCACAACGGCCTGCATATCGAACTCGTCATCGACCGCGCGCATCCGATCGGGCGGGACGATCCCGCGGGGATCGCGGATATGGTGCTGGAGGCGGCGCTTTCGACGATCGTCGATCTGGAGGATTCGGTCGCGGCGGTCGATGCCGAGGACAAGGTCGCCGCCTATGCCAATTGGCTGGGGCTGATGAAGGGTGACCTCGAGGCCAGCTTCGACAAGGGTGGGCGGGCGATGACGCGCGCGCTGGAGCCTGACCGAAGCTATACCGCGCCCGACGGATCGACGCTCAGCCTCCATGGCCGCAGCCTGCTGTTCGTGCGCAATGTCGGCCATCTGATGACGACGCCTGCGCTGTTGCTGGCGGATGGCAGCGAGGCGCCTGAGGGCATATTGGACGGTATCGTCACCAGCCTGATCGCGCTTCACGACCTGAAGGGGCTGGGCCGTTTTCGCAACAGCCGGACGGGATCGGTCTATATCGTAAAGCCCAAGATGCACGGGCCGGAGGAGGCGGGCTTCACCAACCGGCTGTTCGATGCGATCGAGGATCTGCTGGGCCTCGGCCGCAACACGCTCAAGGTCGGCGTGATGGATGAGGAGCGGCGGACGTCGGCCAATCTCGCCGCCTGCATTGCCGCGGTGAAGGAACGCATCATCTTCATCAACACCGGCTTTCTCGACCGCACCGGCGACGAGATCCACACCTCGATGCAGGCCGGGCCGATGATCCGCAAGGCGGAGATGAAGGGCAGTGCCTGGATCGCGGCCTATGAGGCGCGCAACGTGGCGATCGGCCTTGCCTGCGGTCTTTCGGGCAGGGCGCAGATCGGCAAGGGCATGTGGGCCGCGCCCGACCGCATGGCCGACATGCTGGAACAGAAGATCGGCCATCCGAAGAGCGGCGCCACCACGGCCTGGGTGCCCAGTCCTACCGCCGCAACGCTTCATGCGACGCATTATCATCAAGTCGACGTCTTCGCGCGCCAGCGCGAGCTCGCTGGAAATCCCGTTCCGGATCTAAACGAGCTGCTCACTCTCCCGCTCGCCCGCGGCACCAACTGGTCGCCGGAGGAGGTGCGCGACGAGCTCGACAATAATGCGCAAGGCATATTGGGCTATGTCGTGCGCTGGATCGATCAGGGGGTCGGCTGCTCCAAGGTGCCCGACATCCATGACATCGGCCTGATGGAGGATCGCGCGACCTTGCGCATCTCCTCCCAGCATATCGCCAACTGGCTGCTCCACGGCGTCTGTTCGGGCGAGGAGGTGGATGCGGCACTCCGGCGGATGGCGGCGAAGGTCGACGCGCAGAATGCGGGCGATCCGCTCTACCGGCCGATGGCGGGCCATGAGGAAGCGAGCCTCGCCTTCCAGGCTGCGCGCGCGCTGGTGTTCGAGGGGGTGGAGCAGCCGAACGGCTATACCGAGCCGCTGCTCCACGCCTATCGGGCGAAGGCCAAGCAGCAGGCGGATGCCTAGAGCCGATCCATCCTGAGCCAGCGGCGATCGCCCAGCCAGGCACGTTCGAGCGCCGTTTCCGCCGCCGCGGCGGAGACGCGGTCGCCGAGTGCGCGGTGGGTGGCAGCGAGGCCGAAGAGCACCCAGCCATTATTGGGCGATTGGGCGAGCGCCGCCAGGAACGCCTGCCGCGCATCCTTCAGCCGCCCCGCGCGGAAGAGCGCGGCGCCGAGCGATTGGCGTACCGGATAATACCAGAAGGGCGGCTCCATATAGCGTATCCCATCCTCGAGCGACGCCGCCTGCTCATAGAGGACCACCGCCTCTTCATAGCGACCATGGGCATAGGCGCGCCGCCCGGCCGCGACCAGCTCGGCCAGCCGCAGCAATTGGGAGGCGGGCACGAGTTGATCCTCCATCGGCTTGAAATCGGTCGTCTCGCGGATCTCGCGGATGGCCGCCAGCTCGGTTGCGAAGCCGTCATCGTCGCGTTGCTGTGCGCGGGCGACGGCGCGCGCATAATGCCATATGGCCGTGGCATAGCGCAGGCGCGCATCGGGCGGCGGCAGCGCGAATATCTCGGCGGGCGAGGCGAATTGCGCATAAGCGAGATAGGGCGCGGCATCGACCGGCTGCACCCAGGGCATGGCCGCCGAAACATCGGTGTTGAGGATCGCGCGCAGCCGCCGCGCCTCGCGGATCGCCGTCTCCATGTCGCCCGCCATCTGCGCCGAGGTGACGATGAAGTGCACATTGTGGGGATAATAGCCGAAGCGGTAGATGCCCGCTTCCTTCGATCGGGCGAGATAGGCTTCGTCCACCCGCGCCGCCGCGACATTGACGCGGATCGAATCCGCGAAGCGGCCGACGCGGAAATAGAGGTGGCCGGGCATATGGACGAGATGCCCGGCATTGGGCGCCAGCGGGCGCGCCAGCCGGTCGGCCGCCGCCTCGGCCCGCGCGGGCTCCGCCGAGGCTTCCATCAGATGGATGTAGAGATGCGCCGCCTGCGGATGATCGGGGCTGCGCGCGAGCACGGTTTCGACCAGCCCGATCGCCTCGCCGATCTTCCCCTTGGGCGTGCGGCCATCTCCTTCCCAATAATCCCAGGGTCGCGTGTCCATGACCGCCTCGGCGGCGAGAAGGGCGACATCGTCCTGCTGCGGGAAGCGCCGGGCGACGTCCAGCATCGCATCGGCATAGCGCCGGTCGAGCGCGGCGCGATCGGCCTTGGGATCATCGGAATAGCGCAGGGCCAGCGCGTCGATCAGCGCCCGCTCGACGGGCGTGGCGCCCCGCTTCAAGGTGCTTGCCCGGCCCGAGGCGACGACGGCGCGAGCGATCACCTCCGGCGCCATCGGTGCGTTGATGTTGGGGCCATGGGCGAGCGCCTCGCCCCACCAGCACATGGCGCAGCGCGGATCCAGTCGCTGTGCCTCGCGGAAGGAGCGGATCGCCTCGGCATGGTTGAAGCCATAAGTAAGGGCCAGCCCCTGATCGAAATAGCGTTGCGCCATGTCGTTCGCGGTGCTGATCCGGAAACGGATATTGCCCAATCCGGGCAGCAACGTCACCGGATCGTCGCTCATCGCGGGTGCTGGCTGATAAGCGGCGGCGAGTTGCAGCCGCGCGCGGAGCGCCTGGCCCCGCATCCCCTGCCGGCCGCAGATCGAACCGAGCTGGGGGGAAGGATCCAGCCGTCCCAGCATTTCCGCCGAGAACGAGGGGGCGGCGACAGGCGTCACGCTGGTCAGCAGCATGGCTGCGGCTGCCAGCGCCAGTGATTTCGGAACGGTGTTCATCACAGGCTCTCCTCGCCAGTCTGATTATGTTTCAGGGTGGCACGGTGCTCCCGTCTCCCCGACGGCGCCCGAGCAAGCGCAGCGTCGTTTCGACCAGAAGATGCTCGGCCAGCGGCTTTTCCAGCACCGCGTCATAGCCTGCCGCCTTCGCCAACTCCGTGAGATCTTCGGAGGGATAGGCGGTGATGAGGATGGCAGGCCCGTCCCAACCCGTGGCGCGCAGCGAGCGCAACACGGAAAGCCCCTCCAGCTCCGGCAGCCGATAATCCGCGATCAGGCCGACGGCCATTTGGGGGCCGGGATCGGACAGCAGGGCCGATCCCTCCGCATAGGCGCGGACATCGAAGCCGCGCGCCTGGAGCAGGAGCTGGATCGATCGCCGGACCCCGCTATCATCTTCCACCAGCAACAGTCGGGGGCGCTCCGCTTCATACGGAGCGGCGCTTTCCACGTTCATCGCAATTCATGCCCAGCCGGCCCGAAGGGGCCCGATCAGGCGGAACGATGACGCGAATGGCCGTCGCGGTCGCTACGTAGTGTTCCTATGTTGTTCTTCGTTCGATGTCTCTCCGCCGAGTCCCGCCGCGAAGGCGATGCGCAACGCGTCGGACAGGCTGCGCACGCCGAGCTTGTTCATCAGGTTCGCGCGATGCACCTCCACGGTGCGCGGCGATATGCCGAGATCATAGGCGATCGTCTTATTGGGATAACCCTGCGCCAGTCCCTTCAGCACATCCTGTTCGCGTGCCGTGAGTGCCGCGATCCGGAGCCGTGCCTCGGCTGCGCGCTCGGCGCGGTCGCCGCTTTCGTCCAGCCTCCTGAACGCGGCCGCCACGGCGGCGAGCAGCAGTGCCTTTTCGAACGGCTTTTCGATGAAATCGACCGCGCCTGCCTTCATCGCGCGCACCGCTATCGAAACGTCGCCATGGCCGGTGAGCACCACCACGGGCATGGCGATGCCGCGATCGGCCAGCGCCTGCTGCACGTCCAGCCCGTCCATCTCCGGCATGCGCACGTCGAGTAGGACGCAGCCGGGCTCGGCGGTGCGCGCCTCGCGCAGGAAAGCGACTCCGGACGCATAGGTCGTGACCGAATAGCCCGACGTCCGCAGCATGAAGCCGGCCGAGCGGCGGATCGACTCCTCGTCGTCCACTATGTGGATCATGCGCCTATCCGACATCCATCTTCTCCGACTGCGCCTTCACCAGCGTGAAATGGAACATGGATCCGCCCTGTTCCGGCGTTTCGAGCCAGATGCGACCGCCATTGGCCTCTACGATCGTCCGACAGATGGACAGGCCGAGGCCCATTCCTTCGCGCTTGGTGCTGACGAACGCGCGGAAGAGCTGATCGGCGATGGCGGGAGCGACGCCATGCCCCGTGTCCGCGACCGTGACGCGGACGAGGCCTGGGCCCTGATCCCGGGTGGCGATCGACAGGCGGCGCACTGGGCTGTCCCCCATCGCCTCGATCGCATTGCGCATGAGATTGATCAGCACCTGCTGGATCTGCACCCGATCGACCAGGACGGATGCTGCCTCCGCCCCGAGATCGAGGCTGACCTCCACGCCTTTCTCCCGCGTGCCGGCAAGGCCCAGCGTGGCCGCCTTGTCGATCAGCTCGGGCAGTTCCTCGATCGTCTTCTCGACCTCGCCGCGCGAGACGAATTCACGCAGCCGGCGCACTATGTCGCCCGCGCGCAGCGATTCGGACGCGGCCTCGTCCAGCGCCTCGCGGATCATCGGCAGATCGTCCGGATCGGGCCGGGCGAGCAGGTCGCGCGCCGCCTCGACATAGTTGGTGACGGCGGTGATCGGCTGGTTCAGCTCATGCGCCAGGGTCGATGCCATAGCGCCCATGGCGCTGATGCGCGAGACATGGAGCAGCTCGGATTGCAGCTCCTCCAGATGCTCCTGCGTCTGGAGCCGTTCGGTCAGGTCGCGGATGAAGCCGGTGAAGATGCGACGGCCGTCGACCGCCGCCTCGCCGACCGAAAGCTCCATGGGGAAGGTGCTGCCGTCGCGCCGCATGCCGATGACGACGCGGCCGATCCCGATCACCCGCCGCTCGCCCGTGGCGAGATAATGGGCGATATAGTCGTCATGCCGTTCGCGATCCGGCGACGGCATCAGGCAGCTCACATTCATGCCGCTGATTTCGGTCTCCGAATAGCCGAACAGCCGCTCGGCCGCGGCGCTGAAGGACATGATGGCGCCGCGCTCGTCGATGATGATCATCGCATCCGGGACAGTCGAGAGGATCGAGCGGAGATGCGTCTCGCTCGCGCGGATCGCGCTTTCCTTCGCCTTCTGGTCGGTGATGTCGCGCACCACCTTGCCGAAGCCGCGTAGCGCTCCGAATTCGTCGTAGAGCGCGGTGATGAGGACATGGGCGAGAAATTCGGATCCGTCCTTGCGGACCCGCCAATTCTCCTCCTCCAGCTTTCCGTCGCGGCGCGCGCGGGCGAGGTCCTGGGCGGGCTTGCCGGCCGTCACCTCTTCCGCCGGATAGAAGAGCGCGCAGGAGCGGCCGATCACCTCTCCCTCTTTCCAGCCCGTGAGCCGTTCCGCGCCCTTGTTCCAGATCGTCACCCGGCCCTCGGGATCGAGCATGTAGATGGCGTAGTTGACCGCGCCGTCGATCAGCAGGTTGAGCTCGTCATTGAGCTGGCCCGTGTCGCGCGTCCCGCCGGCGGCATGTTCGTCGTGCAGCGTCGCGCGCCTGCGCCATCTGCCCATCGCCGCGCGCAGCAGGATGATTCCCGAAGCGGCGGCAAGGAAGCTGAGCAATTGTGCGAGATGGGCGACATGCAGCCCGCTTGGGCCGAAGGAAATGGTGCCGAGTGCTGCCGCCGCCAGCGTGGCAAGGATCGCCGGGCCCGTGCCACCATAGAAGGCGGCGGCGAGAATGGCGACGGGGAAGAGGAGATAAGGCGATCGATCGATCAGCCAGGGCTGGAAGGCCAGCCGCACGACATGGGCCAGGAGCACGCAGAGAATGGCCGCGCCATAGCCGGAAACAGCGCGGCGCCAGCTTTCGACCGGAGAAGGCATGTCCGCCATCCGTCCTCGCGCGCATCGGGCTCCGGCGCGGCGCAGGGTGTTTCCTGCGCTGACGGGTCGATGCGGGGCTAGATTATACGCGAACGGTGCGGGCGCAAAGATCGGGAGGCCGGATGCCGGTGCACTCGTGACTCTACCTATTGCCGCCCGAAGCAGGCGGGGGCCTCATCGCGCCATGGCCAAGCGCATTACCATCATCGATGGGCATCCCGATCCCGACAGCCATCATTTCGTGCATGCGCTGGCGGATTCCTATGGCGATGGCGCGCGCATCGCTGGCCATGAGGTGCGCCGGCTCGACATCGCATCGATGCATTTCGCGCTGATCGCATCCCGCAATGACTGGGAAGGCAATCCCGTGGCGCCAGAGATATGCGACGCGCAGGATGCCGTGCGCTGGGCCAACCATCTCGCCATTTTCTATCCGCTCTGGCTGGGCGACGTGCCTGCGCTGCTCAAGGGCTTCTTCGAGCAGGTGATGCGCCCCGGCTTCGCCTTCCGCCCGAAAGGCAACAGGCTTCCGGAAAAGCTGCTCCGGGGCCGCTCCGCCCATCTGATCGTCACCATGGGGATGCCCGCCATCTTCTACCGCCTTTATTATGGCGCCCACAGCGTGAAGAGCCTGGAGCGCAACGTGCTGCGCTTCGTGGGCATTCGGCCGGTGCATCATACGTTGATCGGCAATGTCGAAGGCAGCGCGACCGAGCGTGCCGCCTGGCTGGACGAGATGTTCGGCATGGGCGAGGCGGGCGCCTGACCAGGTGCCCGCTCATTTCTGGTGGACATAGGTGCCGGGCGCGGGCTCGAGCGCGGGGAAGCCCCGTTCCGCATTGCCGAGCGGCGGCGGTGGCTGGAGCGGCCCCGAATGGCGATCCAGCCAGTCCGCCCATTCGGGCCACCACAGGCCCGGCTGCTCGTCCGCCTGCTCATACCAGATGTCGGGATCGAGCGAGGCGCCGTCCCCGGCGCGCGTCATCAGCCGGTAATGCCGCTTCGCATGGCCGGGATCGGCGACGATGCCGGTATGATGGTCCCCGCTGGTGAGGAGGAAGGTCAATTCCGTGTCCGTCAGCAGATGGATCCTGTGAACCGACTGCCAGGGGGCAACATGGTCCTGCTCAATGCCGACCACGAAGGCGGGCGCGCTTATGTCGCCGAGCGATATGGGGCGGCCGTCCACTCTGTGGCGGCCACGCGCGAGATCATTGTTCAGGAACAGCGCACGCAGGCAGGTCGAATGCATCGCATGGGGCATGCGGGCGCCGTCTGCGCCCCACGCCATCAGGTCGGTCATCGGCTCGCGCCCGCCCATCAGATATTCGCGGATCAGACGCGACCAGATCAGATCCTTCGAATGGAGCATCTGATAGGCGCCCACCATCTGCTGGCTGTCGAGATAGCCCTGCTGCCACATCATGCTTTCAAGCAGTGCGACATGGGCCGGATCGACGAACAGGCCGAATTCGCCCGGCTCGCTGAAGTCGGTCTGCGACGCGAACAGGCTGAGCGTGTGGAAGCGCTCGTCGCCGTCGCGCGCCGCCGCCGCCGCGGCAATGGCGAGCAGCGTGCCGCCCAGACAATAGCCGGCCATATGGACGGCGCGCGCGCCGCTGATCGCCATGACCGCGTCGAGCGCCGCCGCTACGCCCAGCCGGCGATACTCCTCCATGCCCAGATGGCGGTCGTCAGGCCCCGGATTGCGCCAGGAAATGACGAAGACGCTGTAACCCCGCGCGACCAGATAGCGGACCAGCGAGTTGGTAGACGACAGATCCAGGATATAATATTTCATGATCCAGCTCGGCACGAGCAGCAGCGGCTCGGGGCGGACCCTATCCGTGGCGGGGGCATATTGGATCAGCTCGATCAGCGCGTTGCGATGGACGACGCGGCCCGGCGTCACCGCGACGTCGACGCCGACGCGGAAATGCTCGGCGCCTGCCGGCGGCTCGTGACGCACGCCGCGCAGCAGGTCCTCGGCCAGATGGAAGGCGCCGTTGGCGAGGCATTCGCCGCCCGATTCGAGCAGGCGCCGCTGGAGCAGCGGGTTGGTCGCCGCGAAGTTGGATGGCGAGACCATGTCGAGCATCTGCCGGACGGCGAAGCGCAGCACGGCCTCATGCCGCGCGGTGACGCCGCCGATCCCCCGGCAGGCATCGTCCCACCATTGCTGGTTCAGCAGGAAGGCCTGGTGGATGATATTGTAGGGCCAGTGCTGCCAGGCGGGATCGGCGAAGCGATGATCTTGGGGCGACGGCGCGACACAGGGCTCGGCCTTGGCGCCGCGCGATATTAATTGCTCGCAATAGTCGGCGAGGCGCATCGCCTTGCGCCCCGCCTCGGCAGCGAGATGGAGCCGGCGGCCGGGCGAGGCGGTGAGGTGAGTCGCCCAGTCGGCAAAGGCTTCGCCCAGCGTGGTGGGGGCGAGGCCGCCGGTGAAGCGGGCGATGGCCGCACCCGTCGATCGGTCGATCATCTCGGCCAGCTCGGCGAGCGGATCGGCCTCTCTCTCCGCCTGACGCTGGTCAGGACCGGCTTGGTCAGGATCGGGCGAATCGCTCACCATCTGCTCCCGCCCCCCGGGGCTCCTGCCGGCCCGATAGAAGAAGGGCGGGGCAGGCGAATTCGGTAACAATACCTATGGACCCGCGGGCCACATTGCCGGGCCCGCAATCGAATCCGTCGCCGGAGGAGATCGCGTTCGGAATAGTCCCGCAATCCTAACATGCCGCACGGCAAGGGTCTTGCCGGAAGTCTACGTAGCATTGCGGATGGGGCGGCCATGGTGCCCCACCTAGTTTTCGACCGATTTCCGGACGTTCGCGCAAAGATCGAGAAAGGATTGGACGATGGCTCGCGACGACGTGCAGACGGAAGCCAATGTTCCCAGCGTGGTTGAAAGCGTCATGCCGGCGCTGACCGATCCCTTCGGCTGGATGCGGGGGGAAATGGACCGCTTCTGGTCTGGAATATTGCCGTTCGGCGATGGCTTCCGCATGGCCCAGCGCCTTGCCGGCATGCCCGTGCCGGCTGCGGAGATGACCGAGACGGACGATGCGTTCAGGCTGACCATCGAGGTGCCGGGTGTCGATCCGAAGGATGTGGAGATCGAGATAAAGGATGATCTCCTCCAGATTTCCGGAGAGAAGCGGACCTGCCGTGCCGAAGGGGAGAGGGGCAATTATCTCTCCGAGCGTTCCTATGGCCGGTTCGAGCGTTCGGTGCGCCTGCCGGAGAGGGTCGATCGGGAACAGATCAAGGCGACGGCGCAGAATGGCGTGCTCACCATCACGCTCCCCCGCGTGTCGAAGGCCGGCCAGGAAGGGCGGAAGATCGCGGTCGAGACGCTCTGAGCCGAGCCGCTCGAAGCTGGCCGGGCGGGTAGCCTCAGGTAGCCCCTTTCAATGGCCGAGAACGAGTGGGAGCTTGCTTGATCCCAGCATCCTGCGCGTGACGCCGCCGAACAGCGCCTCGGCCATCCGGGCATGACCGAAGGCACCCATCAGGCAATAGCTTGCGCCATATTCCTCGCACTGTTCGAGGATCAGCCGATCGACCGCGCGATCCTGATCGGGTATGCGCCGGATCGCGGCATGGATGTCGTGGCGCGAAAGATAGGTGGCGGCATCCTCCGCCGATATGCCACGCGATCCCTCCTCCACCTCGAACAGGCGGACCGCGCTCGCCAGCCGGAGCAGCGGTACGCAGCCCCGCATCGTTGTAGCCACCTGCGGCGATCCATCCCAGGCGATCAGCGCCCTGCCGTCCGCCGTGAAGCCCCGTTGCTGTTCGGGCACGGCGACCAGCGGCTTGCGCGAGCGGATCGCCACGGTGCTGGCGATGCTGCGCATGTCGGGTACGGGCGTCGCCTGCAACTGGCGATTGACGACGATCAGGTCGGCGAGACCCGCGGCGCGCGTTACGCAATCCGCCATGTCGCCGACACAGTCGATCCAGTCCCAGGAAATGCCTTCATGGGCGAACCGCGCCTCCAGCCTTTCGCGATTTCCCGCCTCGCGCGAGCGTTCCTGTGCCAGCAGCATCGCCTCCCCGGCGGCGCTGTAATAATCGCCCATCAGCAGGGGGATATGGACGACATCGACGCAGCTTAGATGGCCGCCCAGCGCGCGGGTGATGTCGAGCGCCGCCTGCAGCCGTGCTTCCTGGCCGGCATCCTCGTGCACAAGCAGCAGAATATTCTTCATCCCGGCCTCCATCACCGCGCCGCCGCAGCGGACAGGCTAGGCTGCAAGCGGGACACCCAAAATCAGGGACTCTACGGATGCCGCGCGGCGATCGTCCGGATAGGCTGGCCTGATGGAAGATAGGCGGCAGGCGGCGTCGGGCCGGAATCCGCCGGAGCAGGAAGAGACGATCGCCTTCCTGGAAGGCGGACAGGCCTTTCCGGAAGGTCCGCCGGTACGGATCGACACCCATGCCGCCATCGTCTTCCTCGCCGGCGACCGGGCGTGGAAGCTGAAGCGCGCGGTGCGCTTCGAATATCTCGATTTCTCCACGCCCGAGCGGCGTCATGCGGCGCTGGAAGCCGAGCTTCGGCTCAACCGCCGGACGGCGCCCTTGCTCTATCAGACGGTGATGCCGATCGCGCGGGACGGGCAGGGCGCCCTGGCGATCGGTGGCACGGGCGTGCCCATTGACTGGCTGTTGCGGATGCGGCGCCTGCCCGAGGAGGCGCTGTTCGTCCGGCTCGCCGAACGTGGCCGGCTGGACGCCGCGCTGCTGACGCGCCTCGCCGATCGGCTCGTCGCCTTCCATGGCGCGGCGGAGGTTGTGCGGCCGGCGGAGCCGGCAGCCGGCCTTCGCGCGGTGATCGAGGCCAATCGCCGCAGCATGGAACGCTATCCGGACCTGCTCGATCCCGCGGCGGTGGCGGCGCTCGCCGCGCGCAGCATGGATGCGCTGATGGTCGCCACTCCGCTGATCGGAGCGCGGGCGGAGGCGGGGCGGGTGCGCCGCGGCC
This sequence comes from Sphingomonas oleivorans, assembly GCF_003050615.1. Taxonomy (GTDB): domain Bacteria; phylum Pseudomonadota; class Alphaproteobacteria; order Sphingomonadales; family Sphingomonadaceae; genus Sphingomonas_H; species Sphingomonas_H oleivorans. The sequence goes on from NZ_NWBU01000007.1 coordinate 215,428, forward strand.
ATGGCGACCTGCATCTCGGCAATATCGCGATGATCGAAGGCGAGCCGACACCGTTCGACTGCCTGGAGTTTGACGAGGCGCTGGCGACTATCGACATTCTCTACGATCTGGCCTTTCTGCTGATGGACCTGTGGCAGCGCGAGCAGCGGGACGGGGCGGCGATCCTCTTCAACCGCTATCTCGATCTTTCGCCCGAGGATGAGGATGGGCTGGCGCTGATGCCGCTATTCCTGTCGCTCCGTGCTGCCGTTCGCGCCCATGTCGAGGCGGCGACCGCGCGGGGCGGGCAGGCCGGGGCGGCTGCGCGGGCCTCTTCCTATCTCGCCGCCGCCGCCGCCTTTCTCGATTGCGTGCCGCCCCGGCTGCTCGCGATCGGCGGGCTTTCGGGCACGGGCAAGTCGACCTTGGCGCGCGCGCTGGCGGCGATGCTTGGCCGTCCGCCCGGCGCGCGCATCCTGCGCAGCGACGTCGTCCGCAAGCGGATGCATGGGCTTCCGCCCGAACGGCGCCTGCCGCCCGATGCCTATGGCGCGGCGGAAAGCAGGCAGGTCTATGCGCGGCTCGCCGCTGCGGCGGGCGAGGCGCTTGGTGCGGGAAGCGCGGTCATTGCGGATGCCGTGTTCGGCAGGCCGGACGAGCGGGACGCGATCCGCGCGGTGGCTGAGGGGGCAGGCGCGCCCTTTTTCGGCCTGTGGCTCCGCGCCGGGCGTCAGGCGCGCATCGCCCGGGTGAGCAAGCGGGGGCCGGACGCCTCCGACGCGGATGCGGCGGTCGTTGCTGCCCAATCCCGACTGGAAGAAGAAATCCCGCCGGACTGGCATGTCGTGCAGGCGGACGGCACGCCCGACATGATTGCCGCCGAGGCCCGTAAATGGCTGCGCTCGGGCGAGGCCCCGATCGGTCCCGCCTGAGCGCCGGCGGCGGATCAGACGACGACGATATTGTCCTCGACCCGGTTGACGCCCGGCGCCGCCCAGGCTGCCCGTTCGGCGATCTGGCGCTCATGCCAGGCATGGACTTGACCGCTGAGCTTCACCGTGCCGCCATCGGTGGCCACGCTGATCGAATTGGCGTCGAGATTGGCGGACCGGCGGAAGGCGGACATGATCCGGTCGCGTATGTCGCGCGACGTCGGAAGTTGGCGCACCTCGATCAGATTGCTGATGCCGACCACGCCATGGATCTTGCTTGCATCCTTCTTGGCGGTCTCTTTCTGATAGTTCCAGTCGACCGTGCCGGACAGCGTCACCCAGCCATGCTCGACCTTCACCGAGATGCGGTCGTCGGGAATGGTGACGTCCCAGGCCAGCACATCCAATATGCGCTTGGCGATTTCGGGATCGGATGTCTTGGGATCGGAGGGGAAGCGGACCTGGATCTCTTCGGCGATGCCGCGCACGTCGCGCACCCGGCGCGCGGCTTTTTCTGCCGCCAGCTTCTCGGCATAGCTTTTCACGGAGCCGGACAGGGTGACGATGCCGTCATTGGCCGAAACGCCGATATGGGAATGGTCCACGCTGGGTTCCCATTCCAATTCCTCCATCACGTCAGACTGTAATTGAGCGTCGCTTTTCATGCTCCTTCTCCTTGGGACTGGAAGCGCCGCGGTGCGTCGCTTCGGCTGTTGGTTTGCTGGCAGTGCCTTCCTGCGCCGGCAAGCGGATGGACACGACGGTTCCGCGCCCTGTCCGGCTGCGGATGCGGAGGAGGCCGCCCGTCGTGTGGACATAATGCCTGACGCGGCCGAGCCCGGTGCCATTGCCTGCGGCGGAAGCGATGGTGATCTGAGACAGGGCCCGTTCCAATATCTGGGGGGGCATGCCGCAGCCGGTGTCGGCGACTATGATTGCAGCATTGCCGTTCCTGCGGCGGGTACGGATCAGGATTCTGCCCGGCGTGGTCAGGGCGGCGCGCGCATTGGCGACCAGCTCCAGCATCACCGCCTCGAAGCCGGCGGCATTGGTCCGCACGGGAAGCGGCTCGCGACACAGGTCGATCCGGACTGCCGCCGTCGGACCGCCGAGCGCGCAGAGCAGCGGCTCCAGCTGGCGCAGCCGGCCGTTCAGGTCCAGCGTCTCGATCGGATCGCCGGGATCGCTGAGCGCGAGCAGATCGGTGGTGAGCCGGCCGCCGCGCATCGCCGCATCCTCGATCGCCTCGAGCAGCAGCATCCGCCTTTCCGTGGTGGGATCGTCCTCCAGCATATGTCGTGCGGACGCGATGACGCCGAACAGGTTGCGCAGGTCGTGGATGAATTCGCGACCATAGCGCCGGAGCTGATCGGCCTGTCTGGCTTCACGCTGCATGAAGGCTCCTTGCTGCGATTGAGTGTTGGCGCGATCGAAAACGCTGGAAAATCAGGAATTATCCGTAACTAAAGGCGTCCGCCATTTCCGTCGGCAGGCGGATTCCCTTATTGTCGCAAGCGGGAGTCGAATGGGCGGGAGGGGCGGGGAAGTGCCTTCCCCTCCTCCCGGCTCGGGAGCGGAGCAGGAACGCCGGCGATGCTGGACGGATGCCTCCGTAAGGCGGATAAATAATTGATATGGCTGATTTGGTATCCGCTGGGCGTTGGCCGTCGGGCAAAAGCGAGGTCGCTTCGCTGCTCCGCTTGCGGGACTGGGCGACATCGCCGCTGGGGCCTCCGGAAGACTGGCCGCAAAGCCTGCGGATGATCGTCGACCTGATCCTGCCGTCCAGCGCGCAGATCGTGCTCTTCTGGGGCGCGGAGTTGGTGGCGCTTTATAACGATGCCTATGCCTATCGGATCGGCGCCAAGCATCCGCGCGCGCTCGCCCGCCCCGGGGCGGAGAGTTGGGCGGAGCTGTGGGACGAGCTGGAGCCGGTATTGCGTCATGTGCTGGATACGGGCGAGACGGCGACCGCGAGGGACAAGCCGTTCGAGCTGGAGCGTTTCGGTTATCCCGAAACCGCCTTTTTCGACATTTCCTATTCCCCCGTCCGCGATGAAAGCGGCGCGATCGCGGGCGTGCTGTGTATCGTCGAGGAGACGACGGAGCGGGTGGTGGCGCAGGAGCGGCTGGCCTTCCGCATCGCGCTGGCCGATCGGCTGCGCGCTTTGTCCGATCCGCTGGAACTGATCGGCGCGGCGGAGGAGGCGCTCGGGCGTGAGCTCGGCGTCAGCCGCGTGGGCTATGGCGAGATGGCCGATGGCGATACGCGCTTCCTGCATAGCGAACGCGACTGGACCGATGATGGCATCGTCGCCGGCCCCGGGCTTCACGATCTCGATGCGCTGGGGCCCGAGGCGCGGGACGAGATCCGGAGCGGGCGGACGCTCGTCCTGGCCAATGCGGCGACCGATCCGCGTATCCCGGCCGGGCGGGCGCGCGCCGCCCTCGCTGCGCTCGACGTCGGCGCCATGGTGATGGTGCCGCTGTGGAAGCGCAAGCGGATGATCGCCGCCATTTATGTTCATAGCCGCGCGCCGCGCCACTGGTCGCCGGCGGATATCTCGCTGATCGAGGAGGTTGCCGGGCGCACCTGGGAGGCGGTCGAGCGAGCGCGCATCGAGGCGGCGCTGCGCGAGAGCGAAGCGCGCTTCCGCAACATGGCCGACCATGCGCCGGTGATGATGTGGCTCACCGATGCGAACGGCCGCTGCACCTATCTCAACCGGGCATGGTATGAATTTACCGGCCAGAAGGAGGCGGAGGCCGAAGGGCTGGGCTGGCTCGATGCGACGCATCCGGAGGACGAGCCCATGACGGCCGGTATCTTCCGTGCCGCTGTTGCGGCACAGCAGAGCTTCCGCCTCGAATTCCGGCTGTGGCGGGCGAGCGGCGGTTATTGCTGGGCGATCGATGCCGGCTCGCCGCGTTTCGGCCCCGACGGCGAGTTTCTGGGTCATGTCGGCGCGGTGATCGAGATAGACGAGCGGCGCAAGGCGGAGGAAGCGCTTGCCGCGAGCGAGGCGCATAAGCGGCTGGCGATCGAGGCGGCGCGTATCGGCACCTGGGAACTGCGTCCCGCCACGGGGGAACTGATCTGGGACGCGCGTTGTCGCGAGCTGTTCGGGCTGGGCCCCGATGCGGAAGTGACCGTGGACAGCTTTCTCGCCGGATGCGTCGAGGAGGATCGGGCGCGGATGTCCGCCGCCATGGCCGATGCGGTCGATCCGGCCGGATCGGGCCTGATCGCGGACGAATATCGCGTCATCGGCATCGAGGACGGGGTCGAGCGGTGGCTCGCCATGCGCGGGCGAGCCACCTTTGGCACTGCCGGGTGCATGCGCTTCATCGGCGTCGTCATCGACATCAGCGACCAGAAGCGCGCCGAGGCGGAGCTGCGCGCGCTGAACGCGATGCTGGAGATGCAGGTCAGCGAGCGGACGCGCGAGATAGACCGGATCTGGCGCAACAGCCGTGATCTCCTGGTCGTGATCGGTGCGGATGGCATCTTCCGGGCGATCAATCCTGCCTGGACGGCGACATTGGGCCATGAGCCGGAGGAAGTGGTGGGCCGCAGCTTCCTCGATTTCGTCTGGCCCGAGGATGTGGCGATGGCGCAGGCGGGGCTGGACGAGGCAACCGTCGGCGCGCGCACCAATTTCGAATATCGCTATCGCCACAAGGATGGGTCGCCGCGCTGGATATCGTGGCGCACCTCGCACGAAGGCGATCTCGTCTATGCCGACGGGCGCGACATAACCGCGGAAAAGGCGCAGGAAGAAGCGCTGCGCCAGGCCGAGGACCAGTTGCGCCAGAGCCACAAGATGGAGGCGATCGGCCAGCTTACCGGCGGCGTCGCGCATGATTTCAACAATCTGCTGACGGTGATCCGCGCTTCCGCCGATCTGCTGCGCCGCCATGCGCTGCCGGAGGAGAAGCGCCGCCGCTATATCGACGCCATATCCGACACGGCGGATCGCGCCGCCAAGCTCACCGGCCAGCTGCTTGCCTTCGCGCGGCGGCAGGCGCTGAAGCCCGAGACGTTCGACGTCGCCGATCGCATCGGCACGCTGGCCGAGATGATCCGGACCGCGGTGGGCTCGCGCGTGGAGCTTGTGCTCGATCTCGATTGCACCGTCTGCGCCGTCGAGGCGGATGCGAGCCAGCTCGATACCGCGCTCGTCAACATGGCGGTGAATGCGCGCGATGCGATGAATGGCGCGGGCACGCTGATGATCCGGCTCAGGGCCGTCGATCGCGTGCCGGGCAGGCAGGGGATACGGCCCGTCGTCGGCGATTTCGTCTCGATCGCGGTCAGCGATACCGGGGAGGGGATCGCCCCTGAGGCGCTGGATCGCATCTTCGAGCCCTTCTACACCACCAAGGGGGTGGGCAAGGGCACGGGGCTCGGCCTGTCGCAGGTCTATGGCTTCGTCAAGCAATCCGGCGGGGCTATCCAGGTGGCGAGCGAGCCCGGCCGGGGCGCCAGCTTCACCCTCTATCTGCCGCGCGTGCAGGGGCCGGTGGCGCCCGCCGGAACTCCCCCGCCCGTCGCCGAGGGCCGGCCGGCGGAGCAGGCGCGCATATTGCTGGTCGAGGATAATGCGCAGGTCGGCGAATTTGCGACCCAGCTATTATATGAGCTGGGCTATGAGCCGATCTGGACGGCCAGCGCCGAGGAGGCGATGGCGCTCCTCGAAACGAGCGCCGACAGTTTCGACATCGTCTTTTCGGATGTGGTGATGCCGGGGATCGGTGGTGTCGAACTGGGCCGGATAGTCCGGGCGCGCTGGCCCGGCCTGCCGGTGGTGCTGACGAGCGGCTACAGCCATGTCCTGGCGGAAGAAGGACGTAACGGCTTCGAACTGCTGCACAAGCCCTATTCGGCGGAGGATCTTTCGCGCGTGCTGCGTGTCGCGGCCCGCGCCCGGCGGGCAAGATGATCGCCGATCCCGATCCGCCTCGGGCTATTCCACCACGATCCGCCCTGTCATGCCCAGGGCCGAATGCATGAAATGGCTGCAATGGACCTCATAGCTGCCCGGGCCGGGCGCGATCAGCCTTATGTCCGCCGTCTTGCCGCCGTCGAGCTCGATCTTGCCGTTCAGGATCAGCTTGCTGTCCTCCGGTGCGACCGTTGCGGCCGCGAAAAAGGCTTTGGCGGTGAAATTATGGCCGCCGCTCGATCGGTTCGCGAAATGGAACAGATAGGGTTGGCCCTGCCGAAGCCTGATCGTTTCGGGCGTATATTTGAAATTGGACAGGTCGATCTCGATGCGGGTGGCGTTCGACCAGTCGGGTGTCTGCGCTATTGTCGTGCCCGTCAGCAGGAGGGCGGCCAGCAATGGTGCGAAGAAGGTCGTGTACATTATCCTCCTCCGGGGACTCACGGTCTTCGGGCCGCGCAATATACGCCTTTTTCCCGTTCAAGGCTTGCTCTCCGCCGGCATCGTGGATAGGGGGATGCGTGTCATCTGGGGAGTAGCCAGCCGTCCGCCGGACGGGCCCCTGCGTCAACATGCTTGGCCGAGAGGCCATGGCGCGGGGGGAGCGGAATACCGTTCGGGCGAGACCAATGGCGTCGGGCTTCCGCTCCGGTCGGGCGGGAGGCGCGATGTCGTTGGATCTGCTTTCTGCCCGACCCCGGACATGCCCATAGATGGAAGCTCTCTTCACCTCGACCGCCGTGGTCGCGCTCGCGGAGATTGGCGACAAGACCCAGCTGCTCGCCATCGTCCTCGCCACCCGTTTCAGGAAGCCGATGCCGATCAGCCTCGGCATCCTCGCCGCGACCATGGCGAATCATTTCCTTGCGGCGCTGGTTGGCTCGGAAGTGGCTTCGCTGCTCGACGGCCTGTGGTTCCGCTATCTGATCACGGCTTCCTTCATCGCCATGGCGATCTGGACGCTGATTCCCGACAAGCTCGACGATGTGGAGGACAAGCCGGCCCGTTTCGGTGCCTTCCTGACGACGACGATCGCCTTCTTCCTGGTCGAGATGGGGGACAAGACGCAGATCGCGACCGTGGCGCTCGGCGCGCGCTTCCACGACGTGATGATGGTCACGGCCGGCACCACGATCGGTATGATGCTGGCGAACGTGCCTGCCGTGTTGCTGGGGAATGAGCTCATCAAGCGGGTGCCGCTGAAGGTGGTGCGCCTGATCGCGGCGCTGCTCTTCCTCGTCATCGGCCTGTGGCTGCTGGTGCAGACCGCAGGCCTGATCTGACCCTGTGCCGGGCCCCGATCAGCGGGCGTCATTCGCCCCGGCCGGGGCCGGATAGCGGATCGCCAGCACCTCCATCTCCTTAGGGCCAGCCGGCAGGTTCACCCGGCGCAGGTCGCCGACGGCAGCACCCCGCAGCGCCCGGGCGAGGGGGGAGCGCCAGCTTATCCGGCCGGCGCCCGCATCGGCCTCGTCCTCGCCGACGAGCGTGACGGTCCTTTCCTGATCGTCCTCGTCGACGATCGTCACGGTCGCGCCGAACAGCACGCGGCCGCGATCCTGCTGGCCGGCCGGGTCGATCACCTTGGCCGCCTTCATCCGGCGCGAGAGATGGCCGAGCTCGCGGTCGATCTCGCGCAGCTTCTTGCGGCCGTAGATATAGTCGCCATTCTCCGAGCGGTCGCCATTGCCCGCCGCCCAGCTGATCGTCTCGACCAGCGCGGGGCGCTCGGTGGCGAACAGATGGTCGTAACGCGCGCGCATCGCGGCATAGCCGGCCGGCGTGATATAATTGGGCTCGCCCGCCATGATCAGCCCGGCGCTCCCTTGCCCAGATAATGAGAAAGCCGGTTCTGCGCCGGCGTGCGCGCACGGCCGGGGTTCATGAGATCGTAGACGACCGCATTTTCGAGCACGCGCTGGACATAGCCGCGCGTCTCGGACAGCGGGATCGCCTCGATCCAGTCGACCACGTCCACGCCCGCCATGCGCGGATCGCCATTGTTGCGGATGAACTTGTTCACATTGCCCGGCCCGGCATTGTAGCTCGCGACCGCCAGCACATAATTGCCACCGAAATAATTCAGCAGGCGATCGAAATAGGCCGATCCCAGCATGACATTATAGCTCGGCTCCGCCAGCCGGGCCTGATCATAGGACAGGCCAAGCTTCTGTGCCTGCTCGCGCGCGGTGGCGGGCATGAGCTGCATCATGCCCTTGGCGCCGACACGGCTGGTCGCCTGCCGATCGAACTGGCTTTCCTGGCGGGTGATGGCGTGGATGATCGTCCAGTGGGACTGCATCGTCGGCGGCACGGAGAGGGTGGGAAAGCCGATGCGGATCGGATCGCGCCCGCCATTCTGCCGTGCCATGCGCGAGACCATCACGCCCAGATCCGGCCGGGAAATCTGCGTCGCCAGCTCGATCGCCAACGCATGATCGGCCTCGTTGCGGACATTCTGCGCGATCTGGCGGACGAACAGCGTCTGATCCTGCCACAGGCCCATCCGGCCGAGCAGGCGCGCGGCGCGGACGAGCTCGCTGCCCTGGAAGGCGGTGCGCTGCATCGCCGGCACGGGAGCAGGCGGACTTTCGGGCGGCAGAATGGGCGCCCGGCCCAGCCGCTCGGCGGCGAGCTGGCCATAATATTGGTCGATCTGCGTCGCGGCCTGCGCATAATAATTATTGGCCGTCGTCATGTCGCCGGCCGCCTGCGCCGCGCGCCCAGCCCAGTAGAGGCCCTTGGTCCGGCTCTGCGGCGTCTGCGACGCGGCGGTGTAGCGTGTGAACATGCTGATCGCGTCCGCCGGCCGGCCGAGCTTCTTGAGCGCGGTGATGCCGGCCAGCCAGGCAAGGCTGGTATAATCGTCGCGCGCGCCGAAGGGCTGGTCGCGGATCACTGTGCCGGGCGCGAAGACATCGTCGACCTGCCGGGCGATGTCATAGGCGAGCGTCTGCTGATCGTCGTTGGCTGCCGCCCGCGCGGTCGTCAGCAATGTCTCGAGGAACTTCTCGCTATCGAAAGGCAGCGCGTCGAGCGATCGGGCGCGGGCGAGATAGGTGCGCGCGGCCACGCTCTGCCCCGTGTCGCGCAGCCATGCCGCGCGATCGGCGATGAAACCGGCATCACGGTCCGCGCCAGGCCCCAGTGCAAGCGCGCGGGATGCAGCATCGGGCGCACGCATCTGAAAGGCGAGGCGCGCCTCGTAGAGCGGCCGCCTCGCGGCGGATGTCCAGGCGATCTGCCGCGAGGCGGCCGCGGTCGCGCGGTCCCACAACAGCCGCTCCATCCGCCGGTCATGGTCCAGCGGGCTGAACTGTGCCGAGAAGCGGCCGAGCAGGCGTGCCTCATCTTCCGGGGAGAGCGCGTTGCTCGTCCAGGCGGCGATCGCCGCCGCGCGCGCCTCCTGCGTGCGGCCGAGCGCGAACAGCGCCTCGGCGCGGCGCGCCCGGCCGGCGCTGGAAAGCGGCGGGAATCGATCGAAGAAGGCCGCGACCGATTGCGGCGAATAGTTGGCCGGATCGATCTGCCGTTCGGCCGCGCGGCGCAGCGCCGCCTCGTCCGGCCAGCCGGGATGGGCGATCAGGAAATCGGCATAGTCCTGAAAGGGATAGGAGCTGCTCTGGCGCAGCCGGCTCCAGTTGGAGATCACGCTCCATAGCGGATCGGCGGTCGGCGGCGTAAGGGGCGACCGCGACATGATCACGGGCGGCGGCGTTGTCGCCGGCCTCGTCTGCGGCGCAATCTCACCCCTGATCTGGCCATCATCCCCCAGCGTCGCCGCGGCGGCGGCAACGGATGCGACCAGCATCAGCGGTAGCGCCCCGCGTCGCACGGCGCTGGACAGGATGGTGGAGGCGTCCCTATCAGGCGCCCAACGTTCGGGATCGGGATTCATCGCCGTCTTTATGACGCCTGGCCGGCCCGAGGTGAAGGGAGTGCAGAATGTTCAGCGGGTCGATTCCTGCCCTGATTACGCCCTTTCGTGCGGGCGCGTTCGACGAGGCGACATTTCGCAGCCTTGTCGATTGGCAGATCGAGCAGGGTTCGACTGCGCTCGTGCCCTGCGGCACGACGGGCGAAAGCGCCACGATGTCGATCGAGGAGCATAATCATGTCGTCGCCGTGTGCGTGGATCAGGCCGCCGGCCGCGTGCCGGTGATCGCGGGCTGCGGATCGAACGACACCAAGGTCGCGCTCGAACATATGCGCCATGCCAAGGCTGCCGGCGCTGCCGCCGCGCTGGTCGTGCTGCCTTATTATAATCGCCCGAATCAGGACGGGCTGATCGCGCATTACGCCTATCTCACGGACAATTGCGACTTGCCGATCCTGCTCTACAACGTTCCGGCGCGCACCGTGACGGACATTACGGTGGAGACGATGGCGGAGCTGGCGAGGATCCCGACCATCGTCGGTGTCAAGGATGCCAGCGGCAAGGCGGAGCGCGTCTCCGCCCAGCGGCTCGCCTGCGGCCCCGATTTTTGCCAGCTTTCGGGCAATGACGATATGGCGCTGGGCTTCATGGCGATGGGCGGCAGGGGCTGCATCTCGGTCACGGCCAATGTCGCGCCCGGTCTTTGCGCCGATTTCCAGCGGGCCTGCCTGGAAGGGCGCTGGGCCGACGCGCTGGCGTTGCAGGACCGGCTTTTCCCGCTCCATGCCGCTTTGTTCAGCGACGCTTCACCGGGGCCGACCAAATATGCTCTGTCCCGAATCATGCCCGACTTCCCGACCGATATCCGCCTGCCGATGACCTGGCCCTCGCCCGCGAGCCGCGCGGCGGTGGATGCCGCATTGGCCCATGCCGGATTGATCTGATGGCTCGGCCGCGCCCCGCCGCCTTCGAGAAGGTGAAGACGGTCGCCGAGAATCGGCGGGCGCGCTACGAATATTTCCTCGAGGATTTCTTCGAGGCGGGCATCGCGCTCACCGGCACGGAAGTGAAGTCGCTGCGTTTCGGCGAGGGATCGATCGCCGAAAGCTATGCCGAGGTGAAGGACGGACAGGTCTGGCTGGTCAATTCCAATGTGCCCGAATTCAGCCATGGCAACCGCTTCAATCATGAACCCAAGCGGCCTCGCAAGCTGCTGCTTCACGAGCGGGAAATCGAGAAGATGCGCAATGCCGTCGCGCGCGAGGGCATGACGCTGATCCCGCTTTCCATCTATTTCAACGGTCGCGGCCGGGCGAAGGTCGAGCTGGCGCTCGCCAAGGGCAAGAAGCTTCACGACAAGCGCGAGACGGTCAAGGAGCGCGACTGGAAGCGCGATCAGCAGCGGCTGCTGCGCGAAAGGGGCTGAGGGGCCGTTTATGTTCGATCGCATCCGCGCCTGGTCGCAGAAGAATATGCCGACGCGCGAGACGTTCGAGAATATTCGCTGGCTCCGGCCGGTGGCGCATCGCGTGCTCCGTCCCGATCTCTGGCGCTTCCATCGCCGTTCGGTGCCGCGCGGCGTAGCGCTCGGCGTGCTGGTGGGCGTGCTGGTTCCCGTGGCGCAGACGGTGTTCGCCGCGCTGTTCGCCTTGCCCGCGCGCGCCAATGTGCCCGTGGCGGCGCTCACCACCTTCATCACCAATCCGCTCACCACGCCCGCTATCTGGGCCTTCTCCATCTGGGTGGGGCGGCGGATCCTCGCGCTCGCGTCGATCGATGCGGGTGCGTTGGCGAACCAGGTCCATCCGCAGGCGATGGGCTGGATGGACTGGCTGGTCCATGATGTGGGGCCTGCCCTCGCGGTGGGGCTGATCCTCGTGTCGCTGATCGGCGCGACGCTGGGCTATCTGCTCGCGGCGTTCGGCTGGCGCTGGTGGATCGGGCACAAATGGCGGCATCGCCGCCATGGGCACGCGCTGCACGTCTGATCGGCTTGACGCTGGCCATGCGCCCGTCGAAGGTGCGCGGCCATGGCCAGTCCCTCTATTGCTCCCGCGCTCCCGCCCGCCATCGCAGCGGGCAGCCGGATTGCGGTCGCCGGCGTCCTGGTCGCAGGCATCGTTTCGGCCGGGCTGATATGGGCGGCGCTGGGCGATGTGCCCTTCACGGCGATCTTTCTGGCCATGTTCGTCGCGGCGGGGATCGCGCTGCCCCTGATGCGGCGTGGCGGAGCCGCCGCGCGGCCGCAGCCGGTGATCGACTGGTCGCTGCTTTCCGCGGCGCTGGAGGATAGCACGGATGCCGTTGCCGTCACCGATCGGGACGGGGAGCTGCTCTGCGCCAATTCGGTCTATGAGGCCCTTTTCGGCGGGCTTCCCGCTCCTGCCGCCCTGCCTTTCGCGGACGACGGCGCCGATCGCCTCGCCGAGGCCGGCCGTATCGCCTGGCGCGATGGCGATGCCGGGGTCGCGGGCTTGGAAATGGCGACCTGCGGGCTGAACCTGCGTGTCCGCCGCGCGGGCCTTGGCGGTGCCTATCTTGTCTGGCGCTTCGATCGGGCGCCCGGCCGCGATCCGCTGCTCGATTCGCTGGGGATGGTGGAAGGGGAGGTCGGCCGGCGGCTGGAGGCGGCCGGTGTGATGGCCGCGCTGGTCGATCATGACGGGCGGGTGATGGGCGCCAACCGCGTGTTCCGCCTGCGCGCGCTGGGTGATCCCGAACAGGATGTGACGGCCTATGCCTTTCCGGATCTGCTGCGCAGCGGCGAAGACGATCTGATCCGCCTGGCGCGGGAGCCCGACGATGCCGATCCGATCAGGATCGTGCCCGTGGCCGTCGATCAGGCGGACCCCACCGGCGCCGCCCTGTTCCTGATGCTCGACGAGGATGGCGCCTCCGCGCTCCGGCCCGGCGCGCGCAGCACCGCGACCGCCAATGTCCATGCGCTGCTCGCCATGCTGCCGCTGGGGCTGGCGCTGGCCGAGCGCGACGGCCGCTTTCTCTTCATGAACGCGGCGTTCGGCCGCGCCGCCGGGCTCGCCACGGGCGAGGGCGTGCTTTATCCTAGCGATCTGGTGGTGGAGGAGGATAAGGCGACCGTCGCCGAGGCCGTCCGCCGCTTCGCCGCCGGCCGTGCCCTGCCGGGCGATCTCGCCGTGCGGCTGAAGCATCGTCCGGACGAGCCGGTGGTGCTCACCATCGCCGGTGCCAAGGGGCTGGGCGATGCCGCCGCCCTCCTCAGCCTCAAGGACAATAGCGAGGAATCGAAGCTCAAGCGGCAGATCGCGCAGGCGACGAAGATGCAGGCGGTGGGCCAGCTCGCCGGCGGTGTCGCGCATGACTTCAACAACATCCTGACCGCGATCATCGGCCATTGCGATCTGATGCTGATGCGCCATACGCCCGGCGACATCGATTATGACGATATCCAGCAGATCAAGCATAATTCGAACCGCGCCGCGAGCCTGACGCGCCAGCTGCTCGCTTTCTCGCGTCAGCAGACGCTGCGTCCCCAGATATTGCAGCTTCCCGACGTCATCTCCGAAATCTCGAACCTGCTGAAGCGGCTCTTGGGCGAGACGGTGACGCTCACCGTCAAGCATGGCCGCAATCTCGGTTTCGTCCGCGCCGATCCGGGGCAGCTCGAGCAGGTGATCGTTAACCTCGCGGTCAATGCGCGCGATGCCATGCCGGGCGGCGGTACGCTGGCGCTGCAGACCTATGCGGTGAGCGCCGCGGATGTGCGCAAGCTCGGCAGCGAGATCATGCCCGTCGTCGATTATACCGCGCTCAGCGTCTCGGATACCGGCACGGGCATTCCGCCCGAGATCATCGGCAAGATCTTCGAGCCCTTCTTCACCACCAAGGAAGTGGGCAAGGGCACGGGGCTCGGCCTGTCCACCGTCTATGGCATCGTCAAGCAGACGGGCGGTTTCATCTTCGCCGAATCGGAGCCGGGGCAGGGGACGCGCTTCCTGCTCTATCTGCCTGTCCATCAGGCGGAAAAGGCGACGGCGGAGCCCGTCGCGCCCGCGCGGATCGAGGCTGCGGGCGAGACATGGGGCACGGGCACGATCCTGCTGGTGGAGGATGAGGCGATGGTCCGCGGGGTTGCCGAGCGCGCGCTCGTCCGCCAGGGCTATCGCGTCCTCATCGCCACCAATGGCGAGGAGGCGCTCGATCTGCTCGAGGGCGGCGAGGCCGTCGATCTCCTGATCTCGGACGTGGTGATGCCGACGATGGACGGGCCGACACTCGTCCGCCATGCGCGCGGCCGCTTTCCCGACATGCCGATCCTGTTCATGTCGGGCTATGCCGAGGAACAGCTCCGGCGCTCGATCGATATCGACCGAATCGCCTTCCTGCCCAAGCCCTTTTCGGTGCAGCAGCTTGCCGCGGCCGCGCGCGACGTGATGGCCGCCGCGAAAAATCATGGCGGTTGATATATTTGATCCTTATGGCCGATGATATGACCGCGCCCCTTTCCGTGCTCATCATCGAGGATGAACCGCTCGTCGCGATGATGTTGGAAGATTTTGTCGAAGCGCTCGGCCATCGCGTCGCGGGCAGCGCGGATTGCATCGGCGAAGCATTGGGGCGGGTGGAGGCGGGCGGCTTCGACATCGCGATCCTCGACGTCAATCTGCGCGATGGCGTTTCCTGGCCGGTGGCCGATGCGCTGGCGGACAGGGGCTTCGCCTTTGTGCTGGCGACGGGAGGGCATCTCGATCCGCCGCCGGCGCGTCATGCCGGTGCCGCGTTGCTGTCCAAGCCCTTCACCCTGAACGGCGTGCGCACCGCATTGGAGGGCGCCGCGTCCGCCTGAATTGGCCATGTTCCTATCTTGTTCTCTAGGAACATCTGGTGTACATAATCCCGGCGTTGAACCGGAAGGTCGCACCATTTACGAGGGAATGGAGCTCATGGCTGCACAGCTCAAACTCATCGGTTCCGAGAAGGAAAAGGCCGACATGGATAGGCAGAAGGCGCTCGAGGCGGCGCTGGCACAGATCGACCGGGCATTTGGCAAAGGCTCGGCGATGAAGCTCGGCAGCCGGGAGAAGATCGAGATCGAAGCGATCTCGACCGGCTCGCTCGGCCTTGACATCGCGCTCGGCATAGGCGGCCTGCCGCGTGGCCGCATCATCGAGATTTTCGGGCCGGAAAGCTCGGGGAAAACGACGCTGGCGCTGCATGCCATCGCCGAGGCGCAGAAGGCGGGGGGCACCGCCGCCTTCGTCGATGCCGAACATGCGCTCGATCCGGTCTATGCCAAGAAGCTTGGCGTCGACATTGACGAGCTGATCGTCTCCCAGCCCGATACGGGCGAACAGGCGCTGGAGATCACCGACACGCTGATCCGTTCCAATGCGATCGACGTGCTGGTGGTGGATTCGGTGGCGGCGCTCGTGCCGCGCGCCGAGATCGAGGGCGAGATGGGCGACAGCCATGTCGGCCTCCAGGCGCGTCTGATGAGCCAGGCGTTGCGCAAGATCACCGGCTCGATCAGCCGCTCGCGCACGCTCGTCATCTTCATCAACCAGATCCGCATGAAGATCGGCGTGATGTACGGCTCGCCTGAAACCACGACCGGTGGCAATGCGCTCAAATTCTACGCATCCGTCCGGCTCGACATCCGCCGCATCGGCCAGATCAAGGATCGCGACGATATCGTCGGCAATGCGACGCGCGTGAAGGTCGTCAAGAACAAGGTCGCCCCGCCTTTCAAGCAGGTCGAATTCGACATCATGTATGGCGAAGGCGTCTCCAAGATGGGCGAGATTCTCGATCTCGGCGTCAAGGCGGGGCTGGTCGAGAAATCGGGTGCCTGGTTCAGCTATGATTCGATCCGGATCGGGCAGGGGCGGGAAAATGCGAAAAATTATCTGCGCGAGCATCCCGAGGTCGCCGAACGGCTCGAAAAGGCGATCCGCGCCAATGCTGCCGGTGTCGCCGAGCAGATGATGACCGGCCCCGGCGCCGACGACGATATTTGAGGAAGCTGGGTCGGAGCGCGTTGCGGCGGCTCCGGCCGAGTTCCATAATTTCGTCCTTTCCGCGAAGGCGGAAATTCATGTCCCTCTCCTGCGACGCGCGCGACGGTGCAGATGAGGGGGGCATGCCGACACAAGTTCGGCATGACGATATTGGATTAGATGTGCGGGATGGGAGCAATTTCCGTCCCGCTTGCCTTGGTGGTCCGTTCGGATCATCCAGTGTGTCATGAAGGTATTTTCATGATGATCCGTGTCCATCATCTCGAAAATTCCCGCTCGCAGCGTGTGCTCTGGCTGCTCGAGGAACTGGGCTTGCCCTATGAGGTGAAGCGCTATGCCCGCGATCCGAAGAGCCTGCTCGCCCCGCCCGAATTGCGGCGCGTCCATCCGCTCGGCAAGTCGCCGCTGATCGAGGATGAAGGCCGGGTGATTGCGGAGACGGGCGCGATCGTCGAATATCTGGTGGAGAAGGCCGGCGACCGGCTGGGCCCGCCGCCGCATCGCGACGCGGCGTTGCGCTATCGCCATTTCCTTCATTATGCCGAAGGATCGCTGATGCCACCCCTGTTCGCGATGCTGGTCGTCAATCGGCTGGGCTTGCTCGGCCGGCCGGCGCGCGGGCCCTTGCGCCGCATGTTCGCCGTCCATTTGGACTGGCTGGAGGGCGAGCTTGCCGCGCGCGCCTGGTTCGCCGGCGAGGATTTTACCGCCGCCGACGTGATGATGAGCTTCCCGCTCGAAATATCCTGCCAGCGCGCCGGGCTCGACGGCAGCCGACCCAATCTGATGGATTGGCTGGAGCGCATCCATGCCCGGCCCGCTTATGGCCGTGCGCTCGAACGGGGCGGGGCTTATGCCTATGCCTGAACGGGTGATGACCGATCTGTTCCGCTCGGCTTGAGAACGGACGCGCGCTCCACTAAGTCGATCCCCATGAGCTCGACCAACGACATTCGCCGATCCTTTCTCGACTATTTTGCGGGCGAGGGCCATGCCGCCGTTCCCTCGGCGCCTCTGGTGCCGCACAATGATCCGACGTTGATGTTCGTCAACGCGGGCATGGTGCCGTTCAAGAATGTCTTCACCGGCCTCGAGACGCGTCCCTATTCGACCGCGACCTCCGCGCAGAAATGCGTCCGCGCCGGCGGCAAGCATAATGATCTCGACAATGTCGGCTACACCGCCCGGCATCACACCTTCTTCGAGATGCTCGGCAATTTTTCCTTCGGCGATTATTTCAAGGAACGCGCGATCAGCCTCGCCTGGAATCTGATCACCAAGGAATGGGGCCTTCCTGCCGACCGGCTGACCGTCACCGTCTATCACACCGATGACGAGGCGTTCGATCTGTGGCGCAAGATCGCCGGCCTGCCCGAAAGCCGCATCATCCGCATTCCCACCTCGGACAATTTCTGGGCGATGGGCGATACCGGCCCGTGCGGCCCCTGTTCCGAGATATTCTACGACCATGGCGATCATATTCCCGGCGGCCCTCCCGGCAGCCCGGACGAGGATGGCGATCGCTTCGTCGAGATCTGGAACCTCGTCTTCATGCAATATGAGCAGGTCGACAAGGAGACGCGGATCAATCTGCCGCGCCCGTCGATCGACACCGGCATGGGGCTGGAACGCCTCGCCGCCGTGCTCCAGGGCGTGCACGACAATTATGATACGGATACGTTCAAGGCGCTGATCGCTGCCTCGGGCGAGTTGACCAGGAGCGACACGGCCGGCGCGATGAAGGCGTCGCATCGCGTGATCGCCGATCATCTGCGCTCGTCGGGCTTCCTCGTCGCCGACGGCGTGCTGCCGGCCAATGAGGGGCGCGGCTATGTGCTCCGCCGCATCATGCGCCGCGCGATGCGCCATGCTCATCTGCTGGGTGCCACCGAACCTTTGATGCACCGCCTCGTGCCCGCGCTCGTCGCCGAGATGGGGGCGGCCTATCCCGAGCTCGTCCGCGCCCAGCCGCTGATCGAGGAGACGCTGAAGCTGGAGGAGACCCGCTTCCGCCAGACGCTCGCCAACGGCCTGCGCTTGCTCGACGAGGCGACGGGGAGCATGGCGGCGGGCGACACGCTGCCCGGCGCCGTCGCCTTCAAGCTTTACGATACTTATGGCTTCCCGCTCGATCTCACCGAGGATGCGCTGCGCGCGCAGGGCCTGTCGATCGATCGTCCCGGTTTCGATTCCGCCATGGCCGAGCAGAAGGCCGCCGCCCGCGCCGCCTGGAAGGGCTCGGGCGAGAAGGCGTCGGACGATGTCTGGTTCGATATTGCCGAGGAGCATGGCGGCACCGAATTCACCGGCTATGCCGCGCAGGAAGGCGAGGGGCAGGTGGTCGCGCTCGTCCGCGACGGCCAGCGCGTCGAAAGCGCGGCTGCGGGCGAGGAGGTGGTGATCCTCACCAACCAGACGCCTTTCTATGGCGAGAGCGGCGGCCAGATGGGCGACGTCGGGACGATCGGTGGCGACAATGGCTTCGCGGCGGATGTCATCGATACGTCCAAGCCGCTCGGCCGGCTCCACGCGCATCGCGCGACGATCCGCGCGGGCAGCATCCGGATCGGCGATGCGGTGCATCTCTCGGTCGATGTCGATCGCCGTTCGCGCATAAGGGCCAATCATTCGGCGACGCACCTGCTCCACGCCGCGCTGCGCAATCGTCTGGGCGGCCATGTCACGCAGAAGGGCAGCCTCGTCGCGGCCGATCGGCTGCGCTTCGATTTCTCGCATCCCAAGGCGCTGACGGCTGAGGATATTGCCGCGATCGAGGCGGAGGTGAACCAGCATATCCGCGAGAATGAGCCGGTCGCGACGCGGCTGATGACGCCGGACGACGCCATCGCCGCGGGCGCCATGGCGCTATTCGGCGAAAAATATGGCGATGAGGTGCGCGTCCTTTCGATGGGCCGCGATGCCGATCGGAGCTATTCGGTCGAGCTGTGCGGCGGCACCCATGTCGCGGCGCTGGGCGATATCGCGCTGTTCAAGATCGTCTCGGAAAGCGCCGTCTCCTCCGGCGTCCGCCGCATCGAGGCGCTGACCGGCGAGGCCGCCCGCCTGTGGCTCACGGCACGCGAGGACCGGCTGCGCGAGGCGGCCGCTACGCTCAAGGCCGCGCCCGAGGATGTGCCCGCCCGCGTCGCCAGCCTGGTCGAGGAACGTCGCCGGCTGGAACGCGAGCTGGCCGAGGCGAAGAAGGCGCTCGCGCTCGGTGGTGGCGGCGCCAAGGCCGACGCCGCCGGCCCCGAGCAGGTCAATGGCCATGGCTTCATCGGCCAGGTGATCGAGGGGCTCGATCCCAAGGGGCTGCGCGGGCTGGTCGACGAGGCCAAGAAGCGGCTCGGCTCGGGTGTCGCGGTGCTGGTGGCGGTGAATGAAGGCCGGGCGAGCGTCGCGGTCGGCGTTACCGAGGATCTGGCGCCGGGGCTGAGCGCGGTCGATCTGGTGAAGCAGGCGGTGGCCGCACTTGGCGGCCAGGGCGGCGGCGGCCGTCCCGACATGGCGCAGGGCGGCGGGCCGGATGGTGCCAAGGCGGCCGAGGCGGTCGCGGCGGTGCGCGCCTGGATCGAGGCGATGGCGCAGGCCGCCTGATTCTTCGCCGTCATTCCGGCTCGTGCTGGAATGACGGCATGGCGCTTTCCTGGTTCCCGTCCCTCAGTCGCCGTCCCCGGATCGGCGGCTCCCGGTCGATTCCGGCCATCTCCATGATCTTGGCGCGGAGCTGGCTGCGCTTCTCATGGATCGAGGCGATGACGGGCCCCATCGCCACGCCCAGATCGACCAGCACCGCTTCCGACAATTGGAGCGAGGATTCGAGCGTTTCGGGCACTGCGTCGGTGGCGCCGGCCCGGTAGAGCTCGGCGGCATGATTGGGGTCGCGCGCACGCGCGACGATGGCGAGGTCCGGGTAGAGCCGCCGGACCTGCCGCGCGATACGGACGATCTGTACCGGATCGTCCATAGTGAGGATCACCGCGCTTGCGCAGCCCAGGTTCAGCCGGTCGATCATGCCCGGCCGGGCGATATCCCCGAAGCTCGCCTTATAGCCCCGTTGGCGGGCGCGGGCGACAGTATCCACATCGGCATCGATCGCGAGATAGGGCAGGTTGTGCGTCTCGAGCATCTGCGCGACCAGCCGGCCGACGCGGCCGAAGCCGACGATCACGGTGCGCGCCTCGCAATTGGCCTCCAGCTCCTGATCGGTCGGCACGGCCGCGCGCCGCTCCACCCGCCGGGCCATGTCATGTCCGATCCGCGCGAGCAGCGGCGTGATCGTCAGGCCGATCGCGGTGACGATCTGCCAGAATGTGGCCGTCTCGCGCGAGATGAGCTGCGCTTGTGCGGCGGTGGCGAGCACGATCAGCGTGGTTTCGGACGGGCTCGCCATCAAAAGCCCCGTCTCCGCGGAGACGCCCGCCCGCGCGCCGCCCAGCCTCAGCAGCCCCGCCGTGATCGCCGCCTTGACCGCCACGACGCCGATCACGCCCGCGGCCAGCGCCATCCAGTTCGCCGCGATCAGCCGGAGGTCCAGGCTCATGCCCACGGTGATCAGGAACACGCCCAGCGCCAGTCCCTTGAAGGGGGCGGTGATGATCTCGACCTCGGTGCGATAGTCGGTTTCGGCGATCAATATGCCGGCGAGCAGCGCGCCCACGATCGGCGACAGCCCCGCCGCCGTGGTGGCGATGCTGGCGAGGATCACGACCAGCAGGCTCGCCGCCAGGAACAGCTCCGGGCTCTTGGTCCGCGCTGCCTGCGCGAACAGGCGGGGAAGGAGGAGGCGGCCGAGCACCAGCATCGCCACGATCGTTCCCGTGCCGAACCAGATCGTGCGCATCAGCCCGTCCCAGCCGGCTTCCTGCCCATAGGGCGCCAGCGCGCCGAGCGTGAAGATGATCGGCACCAGCGCCAGATCCTCGAACAGCAGCATGGCGAAGGCGCTGGTGCCGACCGCGCTCGCCGTGCCGACCATCGGCAGCACCAGCGCGGTGGAGGAAAGCGCGAGCGCGATGCCGAGCACCAATGCGCCGGTCCAGCCGAGCCCGAACAAGTGGAAGGCGATGCCCAGCACCAGGCCGGACAGCAGCAGTTCCGACGCCCCCAGCCCGAAGACGAGCCGTCGCATCGTCCATAGCCGCCGGAACGACAGCTCAAGCCCGATCGAGAAGAGTAGCAGGATGATGCCGAATTCGGCGAAGGGCCTGATCGAATTGGGATCGGTGATCGTCAGATGATAAAGCCATGGCGCCTCGTCGACGAGCGCGCCCAGCCCCGAAGGGCCGACCAGCAGCCCGACCAGGATGAAGCCGATCACCGGATTCACCCGGAAACGCGCAAAGGCAGGGATCACCAGCCCCGCCGCGCCGAGCACGACCAGCGAATCGCTGAACATCGAGGAGTGGATGGGAAGCGCCATGGCTTCATCCTTCCTTCATCGCTGCGTCATTGCCACCATCGGCCGTGCAAAAAATGCTCCTGTTGCTCGCATATAGCCGCCATGGTGCCTAGCTAGGCTGGAATATAGATCATCAGGGAGACGCCTCTTTCATGCCGCATCATACCCCGCTTATCGGAACTATCGTCGCGGGGATCGTGCTCGCCTTCATCTTCGGTGCGGCGGCCTTCCGGCTGCGGCTGCCACCGCTGGTCGGCTATCTGCTCGCGGGCGTGGCGATCGGGCCCTTCACCCCGGGTTATGTGGCGGATCAGGGGCTGGCGAACGAACTGGCCGAAATCGGTGTGATCCTGCTGATGTTCGGGGTGGGGCTCCATTTTTCGCTCAAGGATCTGATGGCCGTCCGCAATATCGCCGTCCCCGGCGCGATCGCGCAGATCGGGGTCGCCATATTGCTCGGCATGGGGCTTGCCTGGCTGCTCGGCTGGGGCATCGCGGGCGGCTTCGTCTTCGGCCTCGCGCTGTCGGTCGCGAGCACGGTGGTGCTGCTGCGCGCGATGCAGGAACGGCGGCTGATCGAGACGGATCGGGGAAAGATCGCGGTCGGCTGGCTGATCGTCGAGGATCTGCTGATGGTGCTGGCGCTGGTGCTGCTGCCGGCGCTCGCCGGCGGGATGGGGGCGGACGGCAAGAGCGGGGCGGAGATCGGCCTCACCCTGCTCGTCACCATCGGCAAGGCCGCCGGCTTCGTCGCCTTCATGCTGATCGTCGGGCGGCGCTTCGTGCCCTGGGCGCTGCATCTCATCGCACATAGCGGCTCGCGCGAGCTGTTCCGCCTGTCGGTGCTCGCCATCGCGCTCGGCGTGGCGTTCGGCGCGGCGATGCTGTTCGGCGTGTCCTTCGCGCTCGGCGCCTTCTTCGCGGGCATGATCCTCGCTGAATCGCCGCTCAGCCAGCGCGCGGCGGAAGAGACGCTGCCGCTGCGCGATGCCTTCGCGGTGCTGTTCTTCGTGTCGGTGGGGATGCTCTTCAATCCCTATATATTGGTGCAGGCGCCGCTGGCGTTGCTCGGCACCGTCCTGATCATCATCGTCGGCAAGTCGGTCGCGGCCTATCTGATCGTGCTTGCCTTCGGCCATGGCAAGCGGACGGCGCTGACGATTTCGGCCAGCCTCGCGCAGATCGGCGAATTCTCCTTCATTCTCGCGAGCCTGGGGACGGAGCTTGCGCTGCTGCCGGAACAGGGACGCGACCTGATCCTCGCGGGTGCGATCGTCTCGATCCTGTTCAATCCGCTGATCTTCGGACTTGTCGACCGCTTCGGCGGCAGGGCGGTGGGCATGGCCGAGGAACATGCGATCGGCGATGCGCCGCGCGCGCCGCCGCGCGGCCATGTCGTGCTGGTGGGCTATGGCCGCGTCGGATCGCGCGTCGGCCGTGATCTGATCGCCGCGCATGAGCGAGTGACGGTGATCGAGACGGAGGGCGATCTTGCCGGGCTTCCGGAGCCGAACGACCGGATCAAGCTGGTGATCGGCAATGCCGCCGGCAGCGAGATGCTGGACCGCGCGCATGTCGCCCAGGCGCGGATGCTGTTCGTGGCGATCCCGCAGGCGTTCGAGGCGGGGCAGATTGTCGAGCAGGCGCGCGCGATCAATCCCGGCCTGCGCATCGTCGCGCGCGCGCATACGCAGGAGGAGATGGATCATCTCCACGCCAAGGGCGCCGATTCCACCATCATAGGCGAATATGAGATCGCCCGGCGCATGGTGGAGGAGGCGCTGACCGGCATCTGACCGTTCGGCCGGCCGCCCGCGCTCATCCCCCGCCGGGCGCCTTGGCGCCGCGCGCGGGCGGCGTTTCATGCAGCCGGGTCTCGGGATGGCCGGCATGCGACCAGTCGATCTGATAGAGGTCGAAGCGCCGGTCGGTCAGGTTGCGCACCGTGCCCTCCGCGCGTGCCCAGGTGAGGTCGGCGAGGTTGACGTCGCTGATCGTCAGCGTCTCGACATTCTCGCTCGCTTCCGCCGCGATCCCGTCGCGCGCGAAGGGGAAGTCGCAGGGCGTCAGGATGCAGCTTTGCGCATATTGCACGTCCATATTCTCGACGCCGGGCAGGTTGCCGACATTACCGGACATCACCACGAAGCACTGATTTTCGATCGCGCGCGCCTGGCAGCAATAGCGCACGCGCAGATAGGCTTGGCGGCTGTCCGTGCAGAAGGGGACGAAGATGATCCGCGCCCCTTCGTCCACCAGCCGCCGGGCCAGTTCCGGAAATTCGCTGTCATAGCAGATGAGGACGCCGATCGGGCCGCAGTCCGTCTGGATCGTGTCGATCGAATCCCCGCCCTTGATGTTCCACCAATAGCGTTCGTTGGGCGTGGGGTGGATCTTCTCCTGTGCATGAATCGATCCGTCGCGCAGGCAGACATAGGCGACATTCTGGATGTCGCCATCCTCGGTTCGCGTAGGGTGGGAGCCGCCGATGATGTTGATATTGTAGCGCAGCGCCATGCGGGCGAGCTCGTTCACGATCGGCCGGCGATGCTCCGTCAGCCGGTCGATCGCCTCGACGGGGCTGAGCTCCTCCTTCTCATAGGCGAGGAGCTGGAGCGTGAAGAGTTCGGGAAAGACGATGAAGTCCGCCCGATAACCCGCCGCCACATCGACGAAATATTCGACATTATGGACGAATTCGGCGAAATTTTTCACGGCCCGCGCCTGAAGCTGGACGGTGGCGAGGCGGACGCTCTCTATTCCGCGCGGAACGCGGAACTTGGGATCCTCGTTCGGATCGACATAAGGGTTGTGCCACACCATATGCGCCGCGAAGCCGCAGGAGCGGCGATCCTCGGGCAGATAGTTGGGCAGCACGCCGATCGGTTCGAAGCCATTGGCGATCTGGAATCCGATCACCGGATCGCGCAGCTTGCCCGCGCGCACGCGCCGCAGATAATCCTCCGGCCCGTCGACCTTGCTGCGTGTGCGATAATAGCCGGGCATCCGCCCGCCGAACACGATCCCCTTCAGCTCCAGCCGCTCGGCGAGCATGCGGCGCGCCTCATAGAGCCGCTGGCCGATACGCAGGCCCCGCTGCTTGGGATCGACGCACATTTCGAAGCCGTAGAGCCAATCGCCGGTCGGGTCGTGGCGCGATCCGAAGCCCTTGCCGCTGATCTGGTCCCAGTCATGGGGCCCCAGCGCGATCGCTTCGTCGATCCGCGAGCTGGCGCAATAGCCGACGATCTTGCCGTCATAGACGGCGACGAACTGGCCCTCGGGGAAATTGTTGATCTGTCCGCGGACCATGCCGCGGCTGTAACCCGGCATGCCTTCATAGGCGCGTGCGACCAGCGCGACGATGCCCGGTACGTCCGATGTTCGTGCGAGGCGGACTTCGAGCCGCGCCTTGCTGCTGCTGTCAGCTACTTTCAGCACTCTCCCGCTCCATTCCGGCGATGCAGCCGAAACGGAGCGGGAGGGCTGCGCGTTCCCTTACTTCCAGTCCGCCATCGCGGTTTCGAGGTTGACGCGGATCGCCTCGAAGAACTGCTCGGTGGTCATCCAGGGCTGGTCCGGGCCGATCAGGATCGCGAGATCCTTGGTCATCTGGCCCTGCTCGACCGTCTTGATGCAGACCTGCTCGAGCGTTTCGGCGAAGCGCGTCACGTCGGGCGTGCCGTCGAACTTGCCGCGATGCTTGAGGCCGCCCGTCCAGGCGAAGATCGACGCGATCGGGTTGGTCGACGTCGCCTTGCCCTGCTGGTGCATGCGATAATGGCGCGTGACGGTGCCGTGCGCGGCTTCCGCCTCGATCGTCTTGCCGTCGGGCGACATCAGCACCGAGGTCATCAGGCCGAGCGAGCCGAAGCCCTGCGCCACCTGATCGGACTGCACGTCGCCGTCATAATTTTTGCACGCCCAGACGAACTTGCCGCTCCACTTGAGCGCGCTCGCCACCATGTCGTCGATCAGGCGATGTTCGTAAACGATATTGCGTTCCTTGAACTTCTCCTTGAATTCCTTGTCGAAAATCTCCTGAAAAATATCCTTGAAGCGGCCGTCATAGGCCTTCAGGATGGTGTTCTTGGTGGAGAGATAGAGCGGCCAGCCGCGACCGAGTGCATAGTTCATGCTGGCGCGCGCGAAATCGGCGATCGAGTCGTCCAGATTGTACATGCCCTGGGCGATGCCGGGCGACGGGAAGTTGAACACTTCCTCCTCGATCCGCTGGCCGTCCTCGCCTTCCCAGATCATGCGCAGCTTGCCGGGGCCGGGCACCTTGAAATCGGTCGCGCGATACTGGTCGCCAAAGGCATGGCGGCCGACGACGATCGGATCGGTCCAGCCCGGGATCAGCCTGGGCACATTCTTGATGACGATCGGCTCGCGGAAGACGACGCCGCCCAGGATGTTGCGGATCGTGCCGTTGGGCGACTTCCACATCTTCTTGAGCTTGAATTCCTCGACGCGCGCCTCGTCCGGCGTGATCGTCGCGCATTTCACGCCGACGCCATATTTCTGGATGGCGCGCGCGCTGTCCACCGTTACCTGATCGTCGGTGGCATCGCGATTTTCGATGCCGAGATCGAAATAGAGCAGGTCGATGTCGAGATAGGGAAGGATCAGCCGCTCCCGGATCCACTGCCAGATGATCCGCGTCATCTCGTCGCCGTCGATCTCGACGACCGGGGTCTTCACCTTGATCTTCGCCATGGGCCTGCTTTCTCCTCGTCCAATGGAGGGTTGTTGTGTCGGGGCTCTAGGGCCGTAGGCGGCGAGATTCAACAGGGCGGGAACGATGGCGCCCGCGGCGCTTTTGGCCCATCGAGATTGTCAGCCAGAGGCGCCGTCCCTAGAAGGATGCGATGAACTCTCTCGAACAGACATCCGGCACGACGCCGAGCGTCCGCTGGCGCTGGCCGGCGGTGCATCCCGAAGGCCGCAAATTCGCCCTGATCGCCGGCGGCATCACCCTGATCTTCGCGCTCCTCGCCTGGGAGACGCTGGCCTGGCCGATGGCCGGGATCACCATCTGGGTGCTGGCCTTCTTCCGCGATCCGGTCCGCTCGGTACCGCGCGGGCCGGGGCTGATCGTGGCGCCGGCCGACGGGCTCATCACCATGATCGAGCGGGTGCCGCCGCCGCGCGAGCTGAGTGGGCCGGATGCGCTGGGCGACGAGCCGATGATCCGCGTCTCGATCTTCATGAGCGTGTTCGACGTGCACATCAACCGCAGCCCGATCGCCGGCACGATCCGCCGCGTCGTCTATATTTCGGGCAAGTTCCTCAACGCCAGCCTCGACAAGGCGAGCGAAGATAATGAGCGTCAGCATTTCCTGGTCGAGGGCGCGGACGGCACGCGCATCGGCTTCACCCAGATTGCCGGTCTCGTCGCGCGGCGCATCGTGCCCTTCGTCAAGCCTGGCGACATCGTCGCGGCCGGGCAGCGCGTCGGCCTGATCCGTTTCGGCAGCCGCGTCGACGTCTATCTGCCGGAAGGCACCGCGCCCAAGGTCGCGCTCGGCCAGCGCTCGATCGCGGGCGAGACGATCCTCGGCCGCATTGGCGACGGCGAGAAGATCGACGGTATTCCGCTCTAAGGCCGAACAGGATGAAATCGCCTTCGCCCCATCGCCCGTTCCGGGGCATTCCGCTGCGCGCGCTCGCGCCCAACGCGGTCACCGCGCTCGCGCTCTGCTTTGGGCTCACGGGCGTGCGCTTCGGCATTTCGGGCGAATGGGAGAAGGCGATCGCCGCGATCGTCATCGCCGGCGTCCTCGACGGGCTGGACGGGCGCATTGCCCGGATGCTCAAGGGCGAGAGCCGTTTCGGTGCCGAGCTCGATTCGCTGTCGGATGTGATCGCCTTCGGCGTGTCGCCCGCGATCCTCATCTATCTCTGGTCGTTGCAGCATCTGCCACAGTTCGGCTGGGTCTTCGCGCTCGCCCATGCCGTCTGCTGCGCGCTGCGCCTCGCGCGCTTCAACGCCAGCATCGACGTCAAGGAACAGCCGCATAAGTCCGCTGGCTATCTGACGGGCGTTCCCGCGCCGGCGGGTGCAGGGCTGGCATTGCTGCCCATCTATCTCTGGCTGGTGACGGGCGAGCCTTTTTTCCGCCAGGTCTATGTCGTCGCGCCCTGGGCGATCCTCGTCGCCTTCCTGATGATCTCCGATCTGGCGACCTTTTCCTGGTCGTCTTTCCGCTTGCGCCCGGGGTTCAGGCTCTGGGTGCTGGTGTTGGTCGGGCTGGTCGGCGCCGCGCTGATCAGCGCACCCTGGGCGACGCTCAGCGTGATCGCCATACTCTATATACTGGCCATTCCTTTCAGCGTGCGCAGCTATGCCCGGGTCAGGCGGCAGCGCGCAGCTCAGCAGGGCGCGCAATAGCCGCCTGCGTCATCATCCTCGCCCGGCGCGGCGCGGGGACCAGTCGGATTCGCGGAGGCAGGGGCTGCGGCTGAAGATAGGGTTCGTCCCTGCCCAGCGCACGGCGGATCATGTCCCGATTGTCGATCAGGCTGGCCGCGAGCACGGCCAGGGCGCCCAATGCTGCGCCCGCGAAGAAGATCGTCGCAAATATCTGAAGCATCTTACGAAACTCCGATCCCTACGATGTTTCCGGCGGGTTCGCCGGTCCATCACGACTATGTCTGCTCTTATATGTTCCTGTTATGTTCCGTTCGTCAACCCTTGATTTGCGCGGAAAATGCGATTAGGCGCGCAGCCATTCCACATGTGGGGCTACATACCGGTGCCGGGAGCCAGCCGAGGCTGGGTCCGGTCACTGCCCCGCAGAGGTAGTAACCGGGAAGGAGATTATCCTATGGCGGCTCCCACCGTCTCCATGCAGGCGCTGCTCGACGCGGGCGCGCATTTCGGCCACCAGACGCATCGCTGGAACCCGAAGATGAAGCCTTACATCTTCGGCGATCGCAACGGCATCCACATCATTGACCTGTCGCAGACCGTGCCGCTCTTCGCGCGTGCGCTTGACTTCATCAGCCAGACGGTCGCCCATGGCGGCAAGGTTCTGTTCGTCGGCACCAAGCGCCAGGCGCAGGAGCCGATCGCGGATGCGGCGCGTCGTTCGGGCCAGCATTTCGTCAACCATCGCTGGCTGGGCGGCATGCTCACCAACTGGAAGACCATTTCGGGCTCGATCAAGCGCTACAAGGCGCTCGAGGAGCAGCTTTCGGGCGACACGCACGGCCTCACCAAGAAGGAAGTGCTCCAGCTCACCCGCGAGCGTGACAAGTTCGAGCTGTCGCTCGGCGGCATTCGCGATATGGGCGGCATTCCGGACGTGATGTTCGTGATCGACGCCAACAAGGAGGAGTTGGCGATCAAGGAAGCCAATACGCTCGGCATCCCGGTCGTCGCGATCCTCGATTCGAACGTCGATCCCTCGGGCATCGCTTTCCCGATCCCGGCCAATGACGACGCGGCCCGCGCGATCCGCCTCTATTGCGACGCGGTGGCCGAGGCGGCGACCCGCGGCAACCAGGGTGCGCGCCAGCTTCGCGGCGAGGATTTCGGCGCGTCCGAAGCTCCGCCGGCCGAAGAAGCGCTCGCCTGATCGGCTTCGGGCGCCCCGTCGCGGCGGCGCCCGTCACGAGACTGAAACGGGGCGGGGCGATGGCTCCGTCCCGTCAATTTCTATCTGAAAGGAAAAGGACATGGCGGAGATCACCGCTGCTGCCGTCAAGGATCTGCGCGAGCGCTCGGGCGCCGGCATGATGGACTGCAAGAAGGCGCTCACCGAGACCAATGGCGACATGGAAGCCGCCATTGACTGGCTGCGCACCAAGGGCCTCGCCACCGCCGCCAAGAAGTCCGGCCGCACCGCCGCCGAGGGGCTGGTCGGCGTCGCCGTCGCGGGCACCAAGGGCGCTGCGGTCGAGGTCAATTCCGAGACCGACTTCGTTTCGAAGAATGATCAGTTCCAGGATTTCGTCCGCACCGTCACCACGCTCGCGCTCGAGGGCGGCGACGATGTCGAGGCGCTCGCCGGCGCGGCCTATCCGGGCGGCGGCACGGTTTCGGAGAAGCTGACTGCCAATATCGCCACCATCGGCGAGAATCAGAATCTGCGCCGCGTGAAGGTGCTGGACGTGAGCGAAGGCGCGATCGTGCCCTACGTCCACAATGCCGCCGCGCCGGGCCTCGGCAAGATCGGCGTGCTCGTCGCGCTCGAGGGCAATGCTCCGGTCGAGAAGATCGAGGCGCTCGGCAAGCAGCTCGCCATGCACATCGCCGCCGCCAGCCCGCAGGCGCTGCATGAGGATGGGCTCGATGCGGCGCTCGTCGAGCGCGAGCGCGCGATCGCGACCGAAAAGGCCGCCGAATCGGGCAAGCCCGCGAACATTGTCGAGAAGATGGTCGAAGGCGCGATCGCGAAGTTCCGCAAGGAGAATGCGCTCCTCAGCCAGATCTTCGTGATCGACAACAAGACCAAGATCGCCGACGTCGTCGCGGCCGCGGCCAAGGAAGCCGGCGGCACGATCACGCTCAAGGATTATGTCCGCTTCCAGCTCGGCGAGGGCATCGAGAAGCAGCAGAGCGATTTCGCGGCGGAAGTCGCGGCTGCGGCGGGCGCCTGATCCGCACGCTTTCCGGCGCCCGCCGGGGTCCGCCTTGCGGGGCGGGCTCCGGCGGGCGTCCTTGTGTTCGGGCCGCGCCCGCGTCGCTTGGCAGCGGGCGATCCCGCTACTATGGTGCGCTCCCGCCTCATTTTCCTCGATGAACGGAACCCCTGCATGACCCTGCCGCGCTTCAAACGCATTCTTCTGAAGTTGTCCGGTGAAGTGTTGATGGGGGATGGAAAGGTCAGCATAGATCCCGCCACCACGGCGCGCGTCGCCGGCGAGATCGCCGCTGCCCAGGCCGCCGGGTTCGAGCTGTGCCTCGTCGTAGGCGGGGGCAATATCTTCCGCGGTCTTGCTGCCGCCGCGCGCGGCTTCGATCGCACCAGCGCCGACTATATGGGCATGCTCGCGACCGTGATGAACGCGCTTGCCGTGCAGAATGCGCTGGAGCAGATCGGCGTCGAGACGCGCGTTCAGTCCGCCATTCCCATGCCTTCGGTGTGCGAGCCCTATATCCGCCGCCGCGCCGTGCGCCATATGGAGAAGGGGCGGATCGTGATCTTCGCTGCGGGCACCGGCAATCCTTTCTTTACTACGGACAGCGCGGCCGCGCTCCGCGCTGCCGAAATGGGCTGCGACGCGCTGTTCAAGGGCACGTCGGTCGATGGCGTCTATGATGCCGATCCCAAGAAGGTGGAGACCGCGACCCGTTACGATACGGTCAGCTTCAATCAGGTGCTGTCGGACGACCTCAAGGTGATGGACGCCAGCGCCGTGGCACTGTGCCGCGACAACAATATTCCGATCGTTGTGTTCAACATCCGCGAGCAGGGCAATCTGGCCCGCGTGCTTGCGGGCGAGGGAACGGCGACGATCGTCGGAAACTGAAAAAAAGGACCAATTAATGGCTGCGTACAACAAGGCCGATCTGGAGCGCCGCATGGCTGGCGCCGTCGAGGCCCTGAAGCATGATCTTGCCGGCCTGCGCACCGGCCGCGCCTCCACCTCGCTGCTCGATCCGGTGACGGTCGAGGTTTATGGTGCGCATATGCCGCTGAATCAGGTCGCCACCGTCACCGCGCCCGAGCCCCGCATGCTTGCGGTGCAGGTGTGGGACAAATCGAGCGTCGGCCCGGTCGACAAGGCGATCCGCGCCGCCGGCCTCGGCCTCAATCCGATCGTCGACGGGCAGAATCTGCGGATCCCGATCCCCGATCTTACGGAGGAGCGTCGCAAGGAGCTGGCCAAGCTCGCCAGCCAATATGCGGAAAAGGCGCGCATCGCCGTGCGCAATGTCCGCCGCGACGGCATGGATTCGCTCAAGACGGACGAGAAGAAGGGCGAGATTGGCGAGGACGATCGCAAGCGCCGCGAGACCGAGGTGCAGAAGCTGACCGATTCCACCATCGCCGATCTCGACGCGGCGGCGGCCGCCAAGGAGAAGGAAATATTGGGCAAGTGACGCCGGCCTCGGCCCAGTCATCCGCAATGGCGTCTCCGGCTGGGGATGCCGTCGCTTCGCGATCCGCTGGCGGGGCCGTCGTGCCGCGCCATGTTGCGATCATCATGGACGGCAATGGCCGCTGGGCCAAGAAACGCCTGCTGCCTCGCATCGCGGGCCATCGCCAGGGCGCCGAAGCGCTGCGCAAGACGCTGCGCGCGGCGGGCGAGATGGGCATAGAGGCGCTCACCCTCTATGCCTTTTCCTCGGAAAATTGGCGCCGCCCCGTGACCGAGATCGCGGACCTGATGGGGCTGCTGCGCCATTATCTGCGCCGCGAGATAGACGAGATCCATGCCAACGGCATCCGCCTGCATGTGATCGGCGACTATCGCCGGCTCGATTCCGATATCGTCGCGCTGATCGATGAGGCCCGCGCCCGGACGGCGGGCAATAGCGGCATGCATTTCGTGATCGCGCTCAACTATGGCGCGCAGGACGAGATCGTCCGCGCCGCGCGCGCGCTGGCGGAGGAGGCGCGTAGCGGTACGCTCGATCCTGCCTCGATCGACGCATCCGCCATCGAGGCGCGGCTCGACACGCATTGCCTGCCGCCGCTCGACCTCTTGATCCGCACCTCCGGCGAGGCGCGCCTGTCCAATTTCCTGCTGTGGCAGGCAGCCTATGCCGAATTGCTGTTCGTCGACACGCTCTGGCCCGATTTCGATGGTGCAGCACTTGCCAAGGCAGTTGCGGCGTTCGGCGCGCGCGAGCGGCGCTACGGCGGGCTATGATGGCCGATACCGGCTTGGGCGGGACGCTCGCCCGGAGCCGCTCCGATCTCGCGACCCGCGCGGGGGCGGGGGCGGCGATGATCGCGGTGGCGCTCGTGGCGCTCTGGCTTGGCGGCTTTGCCTTCTGGCTGCTCGCATCCGTTGCGGCGCTGCTGATGCTGGCCGAATGGGGCGGGCTGATGCGTTGCGATACGGGGCGTATCCGCGCCACGCTGATCGTCTTCGCCGTTCCGCTTCTCTGCGCCTGTCCGCTGCTGGTCGGGCCGGAGCGTGGTGTGGTGATGCTGCTCGGCGGCGCGGCGCTGGTCGTGGCGGTGGCGAGCGGCAGCACGCGGCTCGGCGCTGGGCTGCTCTATGCCGGCCTGCCTGCGATCGGCCTGATCTATCTGCGCGAACAGCCGCAGGGGATCGCGCTCACGCTCTGGACGCTCGCCATCGTCTGGGCGACGGACATCGGCGCCTATTTTTCCGGCCGGCGCTTCGGTGGCCCGCGCCTCGCGCCGATCGTCAGCCCGAACAAGACCTGGTCGGGCCTGCTCGGCGGCATGGTGGCGGCTCTGCTCCTCGGCGCCGGCCTTGCCGCGCTGTTCGGCCTGCCCGGGCCGCTGCTGTTTCTGGGGGCGCCGCTCGCCATATTGGCCCAGATGGGCGATTTGTTCGAAAGCTGGCTCAAGCGCCGTGCCGGAGTGAAGGATAGCGGCCGGCTGCTTCCCGGCCATGGCGGCGCGCTCGATCGGCTGGATGGGGTCGTGCCCGTCGCCGTGCTGATCGCCGCGCTCCGTTCTGCCGGCCTGATCTGATCATGGCCCGGCGTACCGTCTCGATTCTCGGCGCGACCGGTTCGATCGGCACCTCCACGCTCGACCTGATCGAGCGCGATCTCGAGACGTTCGAGGTGGTCGCGCTCACCGCGCAGCGCGACGTGGCCGGGCTTGCCGCTGCCGCGCGCCGTACCCGTGCGCGCCTCGCCGTGATCGGGGAGGAGGCGCTGCTGCCCGATCTCAGCGCCGCGCTGGCCGGCACGGGGGTGGAGGCGGCCGGCGGGGCAGGGGCCATCATCGATGCCGCCGCGCTGGGCGCGGACTGGACGATGGCGGCGATCGTCGGCTCGGCGGGGCTGCGCCCGGTAATGGCCGCGCTCGAACGGGGGCGCACGGTCGCGCTCGCCAACAAGGAATCGCTCGTCTCCGCCGGCGCGTTGATGACACGGGCCGCGCGCGCATCGGGCGCTACGCTGCTGCCGGTCGATTCGGAGCATAATGCGATCTTCCAATGCTTCGCGCCCGAAGCGCCCGAGAAGATCCGCAAGATCATCCTCACCGCCAGCGGCGGCCCCTTCCGCGCGGCGAGCCGGGCAGAGATGGCTTCGGCGACGCCCGAACAGGCGGTGCGCCACCCCAACTGGTCGATGGGCGCCAAAATCTCGATCGATTCGGCCACGCTGATGAACAAGGGGCTGGAGCTGATCGAGGCGCATCACCTCTTCCCCGTCGGCGCCGATCGGTTCGAGGTGCTGGTCCATCCCCAGTCGGTGGTCCATTCGATGGTCGAATATGTCGATGGATCGGTGCTGGCCCAGCTTGGCACGCCGGATATGCGCACGCCTATCGGCCATACGCTCGCCTGGCCCGCGCGCATGGCAACGCCCGCGCCCCGGCTCGATCTGGCGGCGATCGGCCGGCTCGATTTCGAGGCGCCGGATTATGATCGCTTCCCCGCACTCGGCCTCGCCCAGGCTGCGCTGGCGGCGGGCGGCGCGCGCCCCGCGGTGCTCAACGCGGCCAATGAGGTGGCGGTCGCCGCGTTTCTGGAACGGCGGGTCGGATTCCTCGATATCGCCGCGGTCGTGGCCGAGGTTCTGGAACGTTATGATCCGCCGGCGCCCGCGTCGCTCGACGATGTCTTCGCCATCGATTCGGCTGCGCGGACGCGGGCGGCGGAGGTGATGGAAAGGCTGGTCACGTGATCGAGGGTCCCGGTTTTCTGATCACGGTGCTGAGCTTCCTGCTGGTCATCGGCCCGCTGGTCTTCCTGCATGAGCTCGGCCATTATCTCGCCGGCCGCGCCTGTGGCGTGAAGGCGGACGTCTTCTCGATCGGCATGGGGCAGGAGGTGGTCGGTTGGACGGACCGGCGCGGCACGCGCTGGAAGATCGCCTGGTTGCCGCTCGGCGGCTATGTGAAGTTCGCAGGCGACATGAACCCGGCCAACCAGCCCTCGCCGGAATGGCTGCGCCTGCCGCCCGAGGAGCGGGCCAAGACCTTCCAGGCCAAGCCGCTATGGCAGCGTTTCATCATCGTCGCCGCAGGCCCGATCGCCAATTTCATCGTCGCCATCGCCATCATCGCGGGCTTCCTGATCGCCTATGGCGAGCCGCGCACGCCGCCCGTCGCCGCAGCGATCAGCGCCGGTTCCCCGGCCGCTGCCGCGGGCCTGCGCGCGGGCGACCGGATCGTATCGGTGGCCGGCCGTTCGGTCACGACCTTCGACGATATCGTCATGATCGTCCAGATCCGCCCGGAAGAACCGCTGGCGATCGGCTTCGTCCGCGACGGGCGGCCGATGAATGCGGTCGTCACCCCGGCCGCCATGATCGAGCGGGACAGGTTCGGCAATGAATTTCGCAAGGGCGTGCTCGGCGTCGCTTCGGGGCCGCGCATCATCGCGCCGTTGAAGCCGCATGAGGTGCTCGGCGCCGCGGTGCGCCAGACGGGCACGATCCTGCGCACCATGGTCGATACGATCGGCCAGATCATCACCGGCCGCCGTTCGGTGAAGGAATTGGGCGGGCCGCTCAAGATCGCGCAGATTTCGGGGCAGCAGGCGACGCTGGGCCTTGCCAAGCTGATCATGCTGATCGCGATGATTTCGATTAATCTGGGATTCATCAATCTCTTGCCAATCCCGATGCTCGATGGTGGCCATCTGATCTTTTATGTTCTGGAGGGGATCCGGCGGCGTCCGCTGCCGCCGCAGGCGCAGGAATGGGCGTTTCGATCCGGCCTTGCCCTCCTGCTCGGCTTCATGCTGTTCGTCACGGTGAATGATCTCGGCTCGTTCGGTCTGTGGCGGCGGCTTGCCGGGTTGATCGGCTGACGCGCTTGGGGCAGGGCATGGGGCCG
Source organism: Sphingomonas oleivorans (assembly GCF_003050615.1). Taxonomy (GTDB): domain Bacteria; phylum Pseudomonadota; class Alphaproteobacteria; order Sphingomonadales; family Sphingomonadaceae; genus Sphingomonas_H; species Sphingomonas_H oleivorans. Next base: position 250,508 of record NZ_NWBU01000007.1, read on the forward strand.
GTCTTCGGGGGGCCGGCGCGCCATGTGGCGTTTGATGCGTTTTTGAGTGAAGGGCGGGATTGCGTGACGGCTAGTAAGACGACTGGTGGGACGACCATCAACGGAACGCGGCTGATGTCCGCCCTCCTTCTCGGCACCATCCTCGGTGGCGCTCCCGCCTTTGCCCAGCAGGCGCAGCCTGCGCCGGCCGCGCCGCAACCGGCTGTTCCGGGCGCAGGCGTGATCCGCTCGCTGAATGTGACGGGCGCGCAGCGGCTCGAGCCCGATACGGTGCGCTCCTATGTGAAGCTTCGTGCGGGCGAGCCCTATACGCAGGAATCGCTCGATCAGGCGCTGAAGGATCTCTACGCCACCGAGCTGTTCGCCGATGTCCAGATCGCGGGTGCCGACACCGGCAACATCGTCATCCAGGTGCGCGAGAATCCGGTCATCAACCGCATCGTTCTGGAAGGCAATAAGCGGCTGAAGGAAGACAAGATCCGGCCCGAGATCAAGCTCGCCCCGCGCCAGATCTTCACCCGTTCCAAGGCGCGCGCGGACGTTGCCCGCATCATCGAGCTCTATCGCCGCCAGGGGCGCTTCGCCGCGACGGTCGAGCCGAAGATGGTCCAGCTCGATCAGAACCGCGTCGATATCGTGTTCGAGATCAGCGAGGGCGCCAAGTCCAAGGTCCGCAAGATCAACATCATCGGCAACGAGAAATATTCGGACGGCCGGCTGCGCGGCGAGATGGCGACCAAGGAAGCCGGGATCACCAAGATCTTCTCCTCGGGCACCAGCTATGATCCCGATCGCCTCTCCTACGACCAGCAGAAGCTGCGCCAATTCTATCTGACGGAAGGCTATGCCGATTTCCGCGTTGTCTCGGCCGTCGCCGAGCTGACGCCCGACAAGCGCGACTTCATCATCACCTATGTGGTCGAGGAGGGCGAGCGCTACAAATTCGGCGATGTCGATATCGACAGCGACATTCGCGACCTGAAGCCCGAGACGCTCAAATATCTGCTGCAGATGAAGAGCGGCGACTGGTACAATGCCAAGCTGGTCGAGGACACGGTCGACGCCATGACCGAGACGGCCGGCGTGCTGGGCTATGCCTTCGCCGACGTCCGCCCCAATTTCGAGCGCGACAAGGATAAGCGCACCATGTCGGTGACCTATAAGGTCGCCGATGCGCCGCGCGTCTATGTCGAGCGGATCGACATCAATGGCAACACCATCACCCGCGACAAGGTGATCCGCCGCGAATTCCGTCTGGCCGAGGGCGATGCCTTCAACGGCTTCCGCGTCAAGCGCTCGCGCGACCGCATCCAGTCGCTCGGCTTCTTCCAGGACAAGCTGGAGATCGAGCAGAAGCCGGGCTCGGCGCCGGACAAGGTGATCCTCGAAGCCAATGTCGAGGAAAAATCGACCGGCGAGCTGCAGGTGTCGGCGGGCTTCTCCAGCCTCGAGCGGTTCATCGTCAATCTCGCCATCACCCAGCGCAACTTCATGGGCAAGGGGCAGGAGCTGCGCGCCAGCGCGGATTATTCCACTTATTCCAAGTCGGTGAATCTGGGCTTCACCGAGCCCTATCTGTTCGACAAAAATATCGCGATCGGCGGCGACATATTCCGCCGCGACTATAATTCGTTCAACTATATCAACGGCAACGACCGCAACACCACCTATGAGCAGACCACGACGGGCTTCCAGATCCGCGCGGGCGTGCCGCTCACCGAATATGTCAGCCTCGCGCTGCGTTACGGCCTTAGCTATGATGACGTGTCGCTCGATCGGAATACATTCTATCTGAACGGCCAATGTTCGCCGCTGCTCGCGGGCCGCTATCTCTGCGATGCGATCGGCCAGCGCACCACCTCCTCGGTCGGCTATTCGCTGTCCTTCGACAATCTGAACAACCGGCTCCGGCCGAGCGCGGGCCACCGCATCCTGTTCAGCCAGGATTTTGCGGGCCTCGGCGGCAGCGTCAAATATCTGCGCACGACGGCCAATGCGCGCAAATATTGGGGCCTGGGCTCTGGCTTTATCTTCTCGCTCGGCGCCGAGGGCGGCTATATTCATTCGCTCGAAAAGAGCCGCGGCGAGGGCGTCGACAAGGTGCGCCTCACCGATCGCTTCTTCCTCGGCGAGCCGCAGATTCGAGGTTTCGCTATTCGTGGCGTGGGCCCGCGCGTCCAGCGCTTTTCCTATGACGCCGACGGCAATCTCATCACGGATCAGAATCAGCGCGTCGACGATGCGCTGGGCGGCCGGGCTTATTATCTCGGCCGTGCCGAACTTGAGCTGCCGCTCGGCAGTGGCGCGCGCGAGCTCGGCCTTCGTCCGTCGCTCTTCGTCGATGCAGGCGCTGTCTTCGGCGTTACCCGCCCGGTCCTGACCGATCAGCGGACGACGCAGACCATCCCGATCCTGAATTCGGCCGGCATGGCCCAGTGTCTTCAGGCGGACAACAGCATCACCACGATCCCGAACGTCTCAAATGGCCTTCCGGTCTGTCCGACGGGAAATCTTGTCGCGAGCACGATCGCGCCCTTCTCCGAGCGTTTCCTCGGCGATACGCCTAAGCCGCGCGTCTCGGTGGGCTTCGGCGTCAACTGGAATTCGCCCTTCGGTCCGTTCCGGATCGACGTCGCCAAGGCGCTGGTCAAGCAACGCGGCGATGACACCAAGCTCTTCACCTTCAACGTAGGAACCCAATTCTGATGAAGATTCTCCTCAAGGCGGCGGTCGCCGCCGCGGCGTTCGTCGCGATTCCTGCTGCTGCCCAGGCGCAGGTCGCCACCGCAGATCTGGGTGCCGCGGTCGAGCAGTCCGCCGCGATGAAGGCGGCGCAGACGCAGATCCAGACGCAGTACAAGGCGCAGATCGACGCGTTCAACGCGCGCCAGCAGGCGCTCGCCGCTGAGCTCCAGCCGCTCCAGCGCGAGATCCAGACGCTTCAGGCCAATTCGGCGACCCCGCCGGCGACGCTGCAGCAGAAGGTGACCGCCTATCGCACGCGCGAGCAGGCTGCGCAGCGCGAGCTGGCCGGTCTTGCCGCCCCCTTCGGCCGCCCGTCCGCCTATGCGCAGGAGCAGGTTGCCGACAAGGTCGAGCCCGCCGTCCGCGCCGCCATGGCCGCGAAGAATGTCTCGCTGCTCGTCCGCCCGGAAGCTGTGCTGCTCGCGCTGCCGGCCGGTGATCTCACGGCCGACATCGTCTCCCAGCTCAACGCCCAGGTGAAGACGGTGTCGATCACCCCGCCGGCCAATTGGCAGCCGGGCCAGGCCAAGGCGGGCGCCGCCCCTGCCGCCGCCACCCCGGCCAAGCCGACCGGCCGGTGAGCGATACGGAAGTTCCGGCGGCCGCCTCCATCGGCCCGCTTGATATTAAGCGGGTGATGGCGGCGCTGCCGCATCGCTATCCGATGCTGCTGGTCGATCGCGTCGAGGAGTTGATCCCCGACCGGTCGATCGCCGCAATCAAGGCGGTGACGATCAACGAGGGCTTCTTCCAGGGTCATTTCCCCGGCCGCCCGATCATGCCGGGCGTGCTGATCGTCGAGGCGCTGGCGCAGGCCGCCGGCGTCCTCGCGGTGGAATCGCTCGGGCTCGCGGGCACGGGCAAGCTCGTCTATTTCATGGCGATCGAGGAGGCGAAGTTTCGCAGCCCGGTCGAGCCCGGCGTGCTGCTCCGGCTCGAGGTGGAATTCGTCCAGAAGCGCGCGAAGGTCTGCAAATTCGCCGGCCGCGCCCTGATCGACGGCAAGGTCGCTGCCGAGGCGAGCTTCACCGCGATGATCGCCGATCCGCCTTCGACTTAACCTAATCCTCATCCCTGCCTCGGCAGGGATGAGGGAATAATGGGCCGACAGCGCTTACCCTGAGCGCGGCCATATAGGCAGCAGCCGGCCTAATCACCCATCCGATCATCGGCCAGAAAGGCCGCCAGCTCCTCCGGCGTATTGATATTGCTCGGGCTCGCCGACAGCATCACGCGCCGTACCCCCGCTTGCGCAATCCAGCTCCGCATCGCCAGATCGCCGCCGCTCTCCAGATAGTCTTTCAGTAGCCCCCCCATGTCGGACGGCCACAGCCCCAGCAGCGGCTGCCCCTCCGCCACCGCCGGGCCGGGCGCGAGCTGTTCGATCAGATCGAGCGGCAGGTCGGGCAGGTCGCATCCGCTGGTCAGCACCCGGTCGAATCCCGCCTCGCGCGCGAAGGCGAGCGCGCCCGCGAGCGCGCCCAGCGGCCCCATGCCCGGCCGAGGAATGTCGGGCGCGCAGCACAGCCCAGGCCATTCCCGCCCGACGACGATCACGGCGTCGCTCTGCGCGCGCAGCCGCGCCGCGACCCGATCGAGCAGCTTCACGCCAAGAATCTCCGCGCTTGCCTTGTCGCTGCCGAAACGGCGCGCCTCACCGCCGGCGAAGATCGCGCCCAGCACGCTCATCTCGGGGCCGCCCGGCTTGTCATTCAGGTCTCATCCGCGTAAAGGCCGCGCTCCGCTTTCCGGGCTGGTCGGAAACCAGCCATGCAATGGAGCAACGCCGCCATGAAGAAGAATATCCACCCCGATTATCACATGATCAAGGTCCAGATGACGAACGGCACCGTGTTCGAGACCCGCTCCACTTATGGCAGCGAGGGCGACACGCTTCTGCTCGACATCGATCCGACCGTGCATCCGGCCTGGACCGGCGGCAAGTCGACCCTGCTCGACGCGGGTGGCCAGGTCGCGCGCTTCAACAAGCGCTTCGGCGGCCTCACGCTCGGCAAGAAGTAAATATCTGCCGCATCCGCCATCCCGGCTCGGCCGGGGTGGCGAGAGGGCGGGGCGGTCATCCCGCCCGCAGCGCCTTCACCATGCCCGCCGCGATCGATAGCGCGATCTCGGCCGGCCCCTGCGCCCCGATCGCCAGCCCCGCCGGCGCATCCAACCGGGCGAGCTGTTCCTCGCTCAGCCCCGCCGCCTTCAGCCGCTCCAGCCGCGCGGCATGGCTCTTGCGCGATCCCAGCGCGGCCACATAGGCTGCCGGCGAATTGAGCGCTGCGATCAGCGCCGGATCGTCTATCTTGATGTCGTGGCTCAGCGTCACCACCGCCGTCGCCTCGTCGGGCTTGAGCGCGGCGATCGCCTCGTCCGGCCAGCGATCGTCGCGTGCCATGCCGGGGAAGCGTTCCTCGGTCAGGAATCGGTCGCGCGGATCGATCAGCGTCGGCGCCACGTCGATTGCCCGTGCGAACTGCGCCAGCGACTGCGCGATCTGCACCGCGCCCACGATCAGCAGCCGGCGTGGCGGCTGATAGCGGTTGACGAAGCGCGTCTCGCCCGCCGTCTCCCCCGCCTCGCTGCGGCCGGTTGCGAGGTCCGTGGTGATGGAAAAGGCACGTCCCTCGACCCGGGCGGCGGCGATCGCGTCGAACAGTTCCGCAGGAAATCCTTCCGTCGATACGGGTTGGACGTAGATTGCTATCTCGCCGCCGCAGGGCAGGCCCACTTCCCAGGCCGTGTCATTGGCCACGCCAAAGTCCAGCCGCCGGCTCCGGCCGGTCGCGATCGCTTCCGCCGCCGCATGCAGCACTTCGCCCTCGACGCAGCCGCCCGAGACCGATCCCTCGAACCGGCCATCCTCATGCACCAGCATATGGCTGCCGCGCGGCCTGGGGGCCGATCCCCATGTCGCGATCACCGTCGCCAGCGCGAGTCTCGCGCCGCGCCAGGCATGCGCTGTCGCGATCAGCCGATCCAGTTCACCTTTTTGTTCCGCGGCCTGCGTCATCGGCTTCGTCTCGTCGAGAAAAGGGGGAGGTTCGGCTCGTTGGCATGGGACGCGCGGGCAGGCAATGATTAGCTATCCATCTCATGCTGCACATGCGAAGCTCGACATTCTGTGCCGAAAAGGGGATGATGGGGTCATGACGCGTATCCATCGCTTCTTCGCCGTCGCCTGCTGGCTGGCCATAGGCGGCGCCTATATGCTGTCGATCATGCCGGAAGACGAAGCGCCCAAGGTGCTGGGATGGGACAAGGCGCAACATATGCTCGCCTTCTTCACCATCACCTTGCTCTTCCGGCTCGGCTATCCCCGCTTTCCGGTGCGTTATGTGATCGGCGCGCTCGGTCTGTTCGGCGCGCTGATCGAATTCAGCCAGATGGTCCCGCTGATCCATCGCGATTCGAGCGTCTGGGATTGGGTGGCGGATATGATCGCCCTCTTTGCCGCGCTGCTCGTGGCGCGGCCGATCGTGGCATGGCTCGGCCGGTGGCGGATGGGGTGGGATTCGAACCCACGGTGAGCTTGCACCCACGGCGGTTTTCAAGACCGCTGCCTTAAACCACTCGGCCACCCATCCGGTGGGGCCGCTTATCCCCGAATGGCCCCGGCGTGCAACCGTGCCGTTGCCGCGACGGATCGGGATTTGCGCGGGCCCGCTACTATGGCAGAGAATGTGGAGGAAGGGTTTTTCCACATGCGTCTCCTCTTTGCCGCCATCCTGTTTGCCGCTTCGGCCCTGACGCCCCTGTCGCGCGCGCCCGCGCAGGCGGTGGTCCAGGTCCTGCCGGGGCAGGATGCCGCCTTCCGCGCCTTTCTCGATGGACTGCGCCCCCGCGCGCTCGCGGCCGGGGTGAGCGCCGCCACCTTCGATGCGGTGATCCCCACGCTCAGCTTCAATTCTCGCGTGATCGAGCTCGATCGCGCCCAGCCGGGCGGCACGCCGACCAGCAGCCCCTCGGCCGCCATCGCGCGGTTCGAGCCTTATCGGGTCAAGCATGTCGATGCCGATCGCATCGGGCGCGGACGCCGCCGTTATCAGGATCTGCGCCCGCGTCTTGCCGCGATCGAGGCGCGCACCGGCGTGCCCGAATCGATCATGATGGCGATTTACGGCCATGAGACGGGCTATGGCACCTTCGCCGGCGATTTCGATCTGCTCCGCGCGCTCGCCAGCCTGGCTTATGAGGGGCGCCGCCGCGCGCTCTTCACGGACGAGTTCATCGCTACGCTGAAGCTGCTCGAACGCGGCATTCCCCGTTCCACGCTCAAGGGAAGCTGGGCCGGTGCCACCGGCTATCCGCAATTCCTGCCCAGCATGTATCTCCGCCTCGCGGTCGATGGCGATGGCGACAGCAAGGTCGATATCTGGAGCAACGAGGCGGATGCGCTCGCCTCGATCGGCAATTATCTGATCAACGCCGGCTGGAAGCCGAACGTGCCCTGGGGCGTCGCTGCGGTCGTGCCGTCGGGGTTGGATCGCGAGGCGGTGAAGCCGCTCGTCACCTCGCCGCGCTGCCCGCGCGTCCATCAGCGGCACAGCCGCTGGCTCAGCATCGCCGAATGGCGCCGCCTGGGTGTCGTGCCCGCCGGCAGCTCCGTGCCGGCCGATACGGAACTGGCCAGCCTGATCGAGCCCGACGGCCCGGGCGAGACCGCCTATCTGCTGTCGAGCAATTATCGCGCGATCCTCGATTATAATTGCTCGAACTTCTACGCGCTGTCGGTCGGCCTGCTCGCCGATGCCGTCGCACGCTGAGGCGGCCCCGGCCGTCTTCCCGGCGGCGGGAAGGGGGCGGGGCTGGGCGTCGCTTGCCCTGGCGCTGCTTCTTGCCGCCTGCGTCTCCACGCCCCGACCGCCCAAGGGGGCTCAGCCGCGCCCGTCGCGCGGGCCCGTGCCCGATGCGCCGGTCAAGGTCGGCAAGCCCTATCAGGTGCTCGGTATCTGGTACTATCCGGCGGACGATGCCGATTATGACGAGGTCGGTATCGCTTCCTGGTACGGATCGGATTTCCATGGGGGGCAGACCGCCAATGGCGAGCGCTACGACATGGACATGGTCGGCGCAGCGCACAAGACGCTGCCCTTGCCTTCCTATGTCGAGGTGACGTCGCTCCGGACGGGGCGGCGCATCCTCGTCCGCGTCAATGATCGCGGCCCCTTCGTGCCCAATCGGATCATCGATCTTTCGCGCCGCGCGGCCGGGATGCTCGGCATCGACAAGGCCGGCACCGGGCCCGTCCGCGTCCGCCGTATCTTTCCGGGCGAGGCCGAGCGGCTCGCGCTCAGATCGGGCCGCATGGCCGCCCCGCTGCCCGACGCCGGCCCGGCCGAGCTGGCGGAGGCCCGGGCGCGGCTGGCGGTGCGTGCGGCGGATCCGCAGCCGCGGCCCGCCATCGCGCCGACGCCCGCGATCGCCACCGCCTGGTATGTCCAGATCGGCGCTTATGGCGAGCTTTCCCGCGCCGAGCGGCTGGCGGCCGAGCTGGGTGGAACGGTCCAGCCGGTAGGCGGGCTTTATCGTGTGCGGCTCGGGCCTTTTGAGGACGAATCTTCCGCCGCGCTGATGCTGGCGCAGCTCGGATCGCGCGGCTATCAGGGGGCGAGGCTGGTCCGTCCCGGCTCCTGAGAATCGCTTAGATGGAAAGACATTCGATGATGCGTATCCGTTTCGCCGCCTCGATGGTCGGGGCGTCGCTGCTCGTCGCCGCGCCCGGCATGGCTGCAGCGCCCCCCTTCGATACGCCGGCACCCGTCGCCTTCCTGAAGGATCTTTCCTCCGACGCCATCCTTTTTTCCAAGGATGCCGATCGCCGCATGCCGCCCGCCTCGATGGCGAAGATGATGACGGTCTATGTCGCCTTCGATCTGATCAAGAAGGGCGAGCTCAAACTCGATCAGATGGTCACCGTGCGGCCCGAGACGTGGCGCCAATGGCATGGCCCGGCGGCGGGCTCCACCATGTTCCTCTCGCCCGGCGAGCAGGTCAGCGTCGCCAATCTACTGTTCGGCATCGTCACGCTTTCGGGCAATGATGCCTGCGTCGTGCTGGCCGAGCATATTTCGGGCACCGAGCCCGCCTTCGCCGCGCTGATGAACCGGCGCGCGGCCGAGCTTGGCATGAAGAACAGCCATTTCGGCAATTCGAACGGTTGGCCCGATGCCGGCGTCACCTATGTCACCGCGCGCGACCTTGCGACGCTCGCCCAGGCGACGATCGAGAAGTTCCCCGATCTCTACAAGACCTTCTACAGCCGCCGCCAATTCACCTGGGGCAAGACGTTGGGCTCGGGCGAGGCGATCACCCAGGCCAATCGCGATCCGCTGCTCGGTCGCGTCGCCGGCGCGGACGGGCTCAAGACGGGTCATACGGAAGAGGCCGGCTATGGCTTCACCGGATCGGCCGAGCAGGGTGGGCGCCGCCTCGTCATGGTGCTGGCGGGCCTCACCTCGTTCAACCAGCGGATCGAGCAGTCGGTCGCCTTCATGAACTGGGGCTTCCGTGCCTGGACGGCCAAGCCGCTCTTCGCCAAGGGCAAGCAGGTGCAGACCGCCGAGGTCCAGCTCGGCGACAAGCGCGAGGTCGGCCTCGTGGCGCCGCGTAACCTCACCGTCACCGTGCCCGCCGGCATGGGATCGGACATGAAGATGTCGGTCGTCTATAACGGTCCGATCAAGGCGCCGATCAAGGCCGGCCAGCATATCGCCGATCTGGTCGTGAAGACCGCCGATTCGCCGCCGCAGACACTGCCGCTGGTCGCCGCCACCGATGTGGAGGAAGCGGGCTTCTTCGATCGGCTGATGGCGGGCATCCGCTGGTTGTTCGGGCTTGCGTGAGCGGTCGTTTCATAACGCTTGAGGGCGGCGAGGGCGTCGGCAAGTCCACCCAGGCGCGGCGCCTCGCCGAAGCGCTCCGCGCGCAAGGTCATGAGGTGGTCGAGACGCGCGAGCCCGGCGGCAGCCCGGGCGCGGAGGCGATCCGCGCGCTGCTGCTCGAAGGCGGCGCCGATCGCTGGGGGCCAGGGGCGGAGGCGCTGCTCTTCGCCGCCGCGCGCGCCGATCATGTCGAAAAGACGATCCGCCCCGCGCTCGCGGCAGGAAAATGGGTCGTCTGCGATCGCTTTCTCGACAGTTCGCTCGCCTATCAGGGCGGTGCCGACGGGCTGGGGCAGGAGGCGATCCGTGCGCTTCACAATGTTGGTAGCAACGGCTTCCTGCCCGATCGCACGCTGCTCCTGACGCTGCCCGCCGATCAGGCGGCTGTCCGCGCCGCCAAGCGCGATGGCGATGGCGCGGACCGCATCGGCGCGCGCGACGCCGCCTATCATGCGCGTGTGGCGCAGGCCTTCCGCGCGCTCGCCGAGGCCGATCCCGGCCGTTTCCGCATCGTTGATGCCAGCGGAGATGCGGAAAGCGTCACTGCGCGCCTGCTCGCGGCGCTGGCATGACCGCGCTTCACGGCCATCGCCCGCTCGTTACCGCCTTTCTCGACGCGGCGCGCTCCGGCCGGCTGCACCATGCCTGGCTGCTTGCCGGACCGCAGGGGATCGGCAAGGCGCGGTTTGCCGATGCCGCGGCGCTGCGCCTTCTCGCCGAATCGGCCGGTCCGCCGGTCCAGGCGCCCGGGCTCGATGTGCCGGCGGATCATCCGATCGCGAAGCTGGTCGCGGCGGGCTCGCATCCCGATCTGCGCCGGCTGGAGCGGCTGGCCAAGGACAAGTCGGAGGAGCTTGCCCGTTCGATCAGCATTGCGCAGGTCCGCGCGCTCCAGGCGTTGTTCGCCACCACGCCCAGCCTGTCGCCACGCCGCGTGGTCATCATCGATGCGATCGATGATCTGGAACGGCCCGCCGCCAACGCGCTCCTCAAGAATCTGGAGGAGCCGCCCGCCGATACGCTGTTCCTGCTGGTGAGCCACGCGCCCGGCCGGCTGCTCCCCACCATCCGCTCGCGCTGCCGCCTGCTCCGTTTCTCTCCGCTCGACGCGGCCGATACCGCCGCCGTGCTGCGCGAGGCGCTGCCCGAGGCGGAGGAGGCGGAGATAGGCGCGCTCGTCTCGATCGCGGGCGGCGCCCCGGGCACGGCGCTGCGCTTCGCCGGGCTCGACGTGGCCGGGCTCGATGCGGCAATGGAGCGGCTGATCGCGCATGGTGATCCCACCAATGCCGAGCGCGTGGCGCTTGCTCGGGCGCTGTCGCTCAAGGCGGCGCAGCCCCGCTACGAGATTTTCCTGGAGCGCGCGCCCGCCCGCATCGCCGCGCAAGCGCACCGCTTGTCGGGCCCCGCGCTCGCCCGCGCAATCGCGCTGTGGGAGGAGGCGCGCGGCCTTGCCGATGGCGCCGTCCGCCTCTCGCTCGATCCGCAGGCGACGGTATTCGAGCTGGCTGGCTTGCTCGCGAGGCTTGCCCCGGAGCCCGCGCCCGCTAAAGCCTGAGCGCATGTCCAAGCCCTTCTACATCACCACCGCCATCAGCTACCCCAATGGTCGGCCGCATATCGGCCATGCCTATGAGGTGATCGCGACCGATGCGATCGCGCGCTACCAGCGCCTTGCCGGCCGCGACGTCTTCTTCCTCACCGGCACCGACGAGCATGGGCTGAAGATGGCGCAGACAGCGCGCAAGCGGGGCATCGAGCCGCGCGCGCTCGCGGATGAGATGTCCTCCTATTTCCAGGAGATGGACGAGGTTCTCAACATCTCCCATGATCGCTTCATCCGCACCACCGAACCCGCGCATCATGCGGCGAGCCAGGCCCTGTGGCGCGCGATGGTCGCCAATGGCGACATCTATCTCGGCCGCTATGAAGGCTGGTACTCGGTCCGTGACGAGGCTTTTTACGACGAGAAGGAACTGATCGAGGGGGCGGACGGCCAGAAGCTGTCGCCCCAGAATACGCCGGTCGAATGGACGGTGGAGGAAAGCTGGTTCTTCCGCCTTTCCGCCTTCGCGGACCGGCTGCTCGCTCATTATGAGGCCAATCCCGATTTCATCCGCCCCGAAAGCCGCCGCAACGAGATATTGAGCTTCGTGAAAGGCGGTCTGTCCGACCTTTCAATCTCGCGCACCAGCTTCGATTGGGGCGTGGCGGTGCCGGACAGCCCGGGCCATGTGATGTATGTCTGGGTCGATGCGCTGACCAACTATCTGACGGGCATCGGCTATCCCGACGATCAGGCGGGCTTCGACAAATATTGGCCCGCCGATCTCCATATCATCGGCAAGGATATCGTCCGCTTCCACACCGTTTATTGGCCCGCCTTTCTGATGTCCGCCGGCCTGCCGCTGCCCAAGACGGTTTTCGGCCATGGCTTCCTGCTCAACCGGGGCGAGAAGATGTCCAAGTCGGTCGGCAATGTCGTCGATCCGATCGAGATGGCGCGCACCTATGGCGTCGATCAACTTCGCTATTTCCTGCTGCGCGAGGTGAGCTTCGGCCAGGACGGCAGCTATAGCCATGAGGCGATCGTCACCCGCTCGAATGCGGATCTCGCCAATAATTTTGGTAATCTCGCCCAGCGTTCTTTGTCGATGATCGCGAAGAATTGCGGCGGCGTCGTTCCCACGCCCGGCCCGGAGACGGCAGCGGAAGTCGAGTTCCGCGCGGCGCTCGACAGCCGCATTGCCCAGTGCCGCGAGCATATGGACGGCACGCCCGGCTTCCCGCGCATCGATCAGGCGCTGGCCTCGGCATGGGAAGGCCTGTCGATCGCGAACGAATATATCGCCCGCGAAGCGCCCTGGACGGTCCGCAAGACCGATCCGGCGCGCGCCGATACCATCCTCTATCATACTGCCGAGGCGGTCCGCCGTCTCGCCATCCTGGCGAGCTGGGCGATCCCGGAAAGCACCGCCAAGCTGCTCGATCAGCTTGGGCAGGGCGCGGATGCGCGCGATTTCGCCGCTCTCGGCACGCCGCTCGTTCCTGGCCTGCCGTTGCCGCCGCCGCAGGGCGTCTTCCCGCGCTGGGTCGATCCCGCCTGACGGGCGGGATCCGGCTCAGCCCGCGATCCGCTCGAGGTGGCGCGTGATGCGCGCGCTGGAATTTCCGTCGTGGAAGCGATGGAACAGCTCGGCCATCTTCGCGCGCGCCGGCGCGAAGGGGTCGCGCCCCTCCAGTTCCAGCGCGAGCGCATCCAGAAACGCCTCCTCGTCCAGCGCCTTCGTGCCCGCGGTGAAGCTGTCATAATCGAGCATCAGCCCGCGCTCGGCGATATAGCGGTCGAGATCGGCGGGGAGGAATATCACCGGCCGGTCGAGCAGCAGGAAATCGAGATAGATGGACGAATAGTCCGTCACCAATATGTCGGTATGCCGCAATATCGGGTTGATGTCGGGGAACAGGGTCGCGCCGGCGTTGATGATCCGCTCCGATCCCGCCCGGGCGATCGCCTCGTCCGCCGATTGCATCTCGAAATAATGCGGCCGGATCAGCAGATAGGCGTCATGCGCCTCCAAGAGCGCGATCAGCCGTCCCAGCCCTGCTTGCCCGACGGGCAGCAGCCGGTCGAGCGGCGCCCAGTCGCGATAGGTGGGCGCATAGAGGATCAGCTTCGCCTTGAGGAAGGGGTGCTTGTCGATGAGCGCGGCATCGGATTCGAACAGCAGGTCGTTTCGCGGCATGCCGAGCGTGAGAATGTCGTTCGCGGGATAGCCATAGGCTTCGCGCCACAGCCCCGCCGCATAGTCGGAACAGGCGATCATGTGCAGGAAGGTCGAATTTTCCCGCGCGATATAGGCCGGATTGGCGGTCGGCGTCGCCAGGCCCATCGTCTTGAACGGCGTGCCATGCGTAAGATGGATGATCCTCTTCCGGTTCGAAAAGCCGATCGGCAATATGTCCGCCCGCGATTGCGAAATGACGCGCAGAGGCGATTGCAGGCCGATGAGCAGCGTGCGCAAGCTCAGCCACCACAGGCCCCGCCCCGGATAGAGCGCATTGATCTCGTTCAGCGCGTGGCGGGACTTCGTGACCCAATAGGGATCCCATTCGCCGCTTCGCACCATATGTTCGAACAGCCGGCGCGGATTGTCCGCGAAGCGGTGTCCCCCATCGGCGCCGAAGATCACGCGACGCGGCTTGTCCGGCACCAGTCGGTCCAGCAAGGTCACGATCGCGTTGATCGTCGGGCGGATCAGCGTCTTGGCTTTGATCAGCCAGGCGGATTTATATTCGCGAAGATGTTTCATGGTGCGGCTCCTGCGGATTAGGCCCGGATCTCCCGCATGTCGCTCGTCGGGCGGGCGACGCGCTCGATGATCTGGGACGTGCTGATGCCGTTCCAATAAGGCAGATAGATCATCTCGATCTCACGGCGCTCGATGAAGGCTTCATCGAGCCCGATCTGCCGAAGATAGCTATGATGTTCCCAATCATCACCATGGACGATCTTCTTCACGCCATGTTCGACGATGTAGTTGCGCAGGTTCAGGCTGGTGGCGATGAAGGCGAGATCGACATATTTGCAGCTTCGTACGATCGCCAACCGATCGTCTTCGGAAAAGAAAGGCTTGCGCTTGTAACGCGACGTGATCAGATCGCTGTTCACTCCAACGACTAGATGTGTTCCATATTTCCTTGCACGGCGTAGAAGTTCGACATGTCCTCGGTGGAAGAGGTCGAATACACCGCTTACATAGACAACTACGCTGTCCATGCCTTGCCTCCAGAGTCAGTATGGATGGTGAAGGCCCCTCTGAGCGTTCTCCCTCTGGTTGAAAGCTTTCTTGACTGTCCAGAATCTTTTCAACCAGGTTACTGTAACGTTACAATCTGGTTATGGGTTCAGCCGGATTTCGGCGTAGCAAAACTATCGGCAGACAAGCCCGGGTGACGCTAACGGTCGGGCAGGACCGGATCAGCTTATGGAAGGGGCGGTTCGTCGCTTTGTTGCGGCAGCGGAACGAATGAGATCGAGCGTCCGGCCGAGCATGGGGACGACCAGCAGCGGCGCATCGGCGGCTTGTAGACGCAGCCATCGCGGCCCGGCATTTCGCCGCCCCACATGCGCCCGATCAACATAGTGTCGAGATTGCGTCGGAAATAGTCGAACAGGCCGGATATCGTCACCTGCCCGCCAAAGGCCAGCATGTCCGCCACGCGGCGGATGGGTGCGGAGGGACTGTGAAGGGAGCCGATCGATATCCGCCAGGGGATATCGTTACGGCCGCCCTCCCGCGCCGAGCAGCGCGATCAGCACCGGATCGCGCGTCGCGGCCGGATCGTCGCGGATGATCGCCTCTTCCCGGCCGATCGCGCGGAATATGCCGCTGGCCGCCTGGCTCGCGAGGCCCTGATAGAGCGCCCGATAGTCGATCCCCGTCGCTGCCGCGAGCGCGGTCGCGAGCACGTCCGCCGTGTCCGAACGCAATGCCGTGCCGATTTCGGGCACCAGCGCTTCCACCAGCGCATCGCCGATCCGGTCCTGCAGCAGGTCGGTCGCGGCATGCGGGCCGCCGCGCAGCACATGCACCGCGTCGGCGAAGCTCATCGTCCGGATCGCATCGGTCACGACCGGCGCTGCCCGTGCTGCCGCCTCTCCGGCGACATCGTTGAGCGCGATGGCAAGCTCGCGCCGCACCGGCGCGCTCCCCATCACCGCGCCCAGCACCGCGCCTGCCCGGCCGCTGCCGATCCGCCCGCCCAGTGCATCGGGCACGGCCAGCCGGGCAAGCTCGTCATCATAGAAGCCGCCGGGCTGGAGCAGGCGGCCGAAGGCGCGCTGCGAGGAGAGGGTGAGCAGCCGGCGCACGCCTTCCTCCAGCCCATATCCGCCAAGCCCCGTCGCGCAGCCCGCCAGCCCCGCAAGCGGCAGCAGCGCGGCCAGCCCCAGAAGTTGCCGTCGATCGATCCTGTCCATGCCGGCCCTCTCATCCATGTGGCGACGCCTCATCGGCCTCGTTGCCGGAACCGGCGATGAACGGGGCTGCGATCCTCAGCCGCTTGCGATCCACGCGGTCAGGCGTGCGGCGATCCGGTCCCCGTCGCCTGCGAGCCGGACGAGCTTCATCCGCGCCGTCTCGCCGGACAGGATGCTGATATCGCCCTTCCGCATGCCGAGCGCTTCAGCAAGGAAGGCGATCAGCGCCTTGTTGGCGGCCCCGTCGACCGGCGGGGCGGCGAGGCGGACATGCAGCGCCGGCCGCCCGTCCGCGCCCGCCATCACCCCGTCCAGGCCGTTTCGTCCGGCGCGCGGCGTCAGGCGCAGCGCCAGCCGCACGCCCCCTTCGTCCCGGCTGAAGGGCTGCCCGCCGTCCATCATTCCGATCCTTTCACCATGAAGCCCACGGAACGTCCCGGCGCCTCGTGCGTCGCGCCGTGCGGGAGAACAGCATGTTCGTCGCAGTCTATTGGTGGCGCGTCCATCCCGGCAAGGAAGATCAGTTTCGCGAGGCATGGCGTCGCGGCACCGCGCGGATCACCGAAATCTATGGCAGCTTCGGGTCGCGCCTGCATCGCGATCGGGACGGCCGCTTCGTGGGCTATGCCGAATGGCCGGACGAGGCGACGTGGCAGCGGGCGTTCGACGCCAAGATGGTCTATGACGATCCGGAGGCGCGGGCGATGTTCGTCGATGCCGTCGCGGAGGTGCCCCCCGGCAACGCTCCCATCTTCGCCATGACCGTCACTGATGACCTGCTGCGCCGCTGATGCAGCGGAATGAAAGGCAAAGGCCCCCGCCGATCGCTCGACGAGGGCCTCCCTTTACCTGTTTCGCGTGGATGCGATCAGGCGCTGTAATACATGTCGAACTCGACCGGGCTCGGGGTCATCTCCCAGCGGGCGACTTCGGCATATTTCAGCTCGATATAGGCATCGATCTGATCGTCGGTGAACACGCCGCCCTTGGTCAGGAAGGTGCGGTTCGCGTCGAGATTCTCGAGCGCCTCGCGCAGCGACGCGCAGACGGTCGGAACCTGCTTCAGCTCTTCCGGCGGCAGGTCATAGAGATTCTTGTCCATCGCCTCGCCGGGATGGATCTTGTTCTCGATGCCGTCGAGGCCGGCCATCAGCAGCGCCGAATAAGCGAGATAGGGGTTGGCGGTCGCATCCGGGAAACGGACCTCGACGCGCTTGGCCTTGGCGCCCGCGCCATAGGGGATGCGGCAGGAGGCCGAGCGGTTGCGCGCCGAATAAGCGAGCAGCACCGGCGCCTCATAACCCGGAACCAGCCGCTTGTAGCTGTTGGTCGACGGGTTGGTGAAGGCGTTGATCGCCTTGGCATGCTTGATGATGCCGCCGATGAAATAGAGGGCGAGATCGGACAGGCCCGCATAGCCGTTGCCGGCGAAGAGCGGATTGCCCTCGTTCCAGATCGACAGGTGGGTGTGCATGCCCGAGCCATTATCTTCCTTGATCGGCTTGGGCATGAAGGTCGCCGTCTTGCCATAGGCGTTGGCGACCTGATGGACGACATATTTATAGACCTGCATCCGGTCCGCGGTCGTCACCAGCGTGCCGAAGGTGAGGCCCAGCTCATGCTGTGCTGCCGCCACCTCATGATGATGCTTGTCCATCGGCAGGCCCATCTCCAGCATGGTGGAGACCATCTCGCCGCGGATGTCGACCGCGCTGTCGACCGGGGCGACCGGGAAATAGCCGCCCTTGGCGCGCGGGCGGTGGCCCAGATTGCCGCCGTCATAGTCGCGGCCGGTGTTGGTCGGCAGCTCGATGTCGTCGATCTTGTAATAGCTGGTGGAATAGCTCGTCTCGAACTTCACGTCATCGAACATGAAGAATTCGGCCTCGGGGCCGACATAGACGGTGTCGCCGATGCCAAGCGACTTCACATAGGCTTCGGCGCGCTTGGCGGTCGAGCGCGGATCGCGGCCATAAAGCTCGCCGGTCGAAGGCTCGACGATGTCGCAGACCAGGATCAGCATCGGGGTCGCCGAGAAGGGATCGACATAGACCGCGTCCAGATCCGGCTTCAGGATCATGTCGGATTCGTTGATGGCCTTCCAGCCTTCGATCGAGGAACCGTCGAACATGAAGCCGTCGGTCAGCTCATCTTCGCCGACGACATTCTGGCACATCGTCAGATGCTGCCACTTGCCCTTGGGATCCGTGAAGCGGAGATCGACCCACTCAATCTCCTTTTCCTTGATCAGCTTGAGAACGTCAGAAGCCGTGTTGGCCATGGTGTTCGCCTTCCCCTAGAAAATTCCACTGAAGAGAGCGGGCAACCGGACGGGCGCCCGAGTCATTCCTTCGCGTGCAGCGATCAGATCGCGTCCGCGTCCCGTTCGCCCGTGCGGATCCGCACCGCGCCTTCCACGGGCAGGACGAAAATCTTGCCGTCGCCGATGCGCCCGGTCTGCGCGGCGGAGGCGATCGCCTCGATCACGCGCTCCGCCAGCATGTCGTCGACGACGACCTCCAGCTTCACCTTGGGCAGGAAATCGACGACATATTCGGCGCCGCGATACAGTTCGGTATGGCCCTTCTGCCGGCCGAAGCCCTTGGCTTCGGTGACGGTGATGCCGGATACGCCCACTTCGTGCAGCGCTTCCTTCACCTCGTCCAGCTTGAATGGTTTGATGATGGCTTCGATCTTCTTCACGTGCTCATGCCTCCCCGTCCAGGCGCCCGCGAGGGCCCGAACCGCATCCGCGCGCTTCCAATAAGCGTGCCGCGCGTCGCTACGCAAGGATCGGTGGGGCAAGCATGGCAGATTGTGACGAAATGCCCAAAATATCAGCAATAAAAAGTGCATTTGCATGAATGATAGGCATAATTTGCACTGGTTGGAACCACCCAGCCTCGCGGCGGCGACGAAGATCCAGCATGAGATCGCCGCCGCCTGCGAAACGAAGGATCGGCTCGGAGTCGTGGGCCGGATCGCGGGTGCCGATGTGTCGATGAAATGGCGCGATTCCCGGGGCCCGATCCATGCCGCGGTGGCACCGATCCTCTGGCCGGAACGGCGGATCGAGCCTGCCGCCACCGCGACGCGCATCCCGCGCTTTCCCTATGTGCCCGGCTATCTCGGCTTCCGCGAGGCGCCCGCCGTTCTGGCGGCGTGGGAGGGGCTCGTGGACAAGCCGGACCTGCTGCTCGTCGATGGGCAGGGGCGCAGCCATCCACGCCGCTGCGGCGTGGCGACGCAGATCGGCGTGCTGCTCGACATGCCCACCATCGGTATCGCCAAGAGCCTGCTATGCGGTTCGATCGAGGGGGAGGTGGGGCCAAGGGCCGGCGATCGCGCGCCGGTGGTTCATCGGGGCGAAGAGGTCGCGATCGCGCTTAGGACTTCGCCACGCGGAGGCCCGATCTTCGTCAGCATCGGCCACCGCCTGTCGCTGGAAACCGCTGTGGACTGGGCATTGAGGCTCAGCGAGGGCCGGCGCCTGCCCCTCCCGATCCGCCTCGCGCACGACGCCGCGAACGCTGCGCGACGGGCAGCAGCATCCTCATCCCTGCCTTCGGAGGGATGAGGGGAGGGCATGTCTCAGCCGCTATAAGGTGGCGCGTGCAGTCCCTTCGGGCTCAGCGTGAAGATCTCGCAGCCGGTCTCGGTGATGCCGATCGAATGTTCGAACTGGGCGGAAAGCGAACGGTCGCGCGTCACGGCGGTCCAGCCGTCGTCGAGCATCTTCACGTCCGGCCGGCCGATATTGATCATCGGCTCGATCGTGAAGAACATGCCCGGGCGCAGTTCCGGGCCGGTACCGGGGCGGCCGACATGCACCACCTCGGGCGCGTCGTGGAACAAGCGGCCGAGCCCATGGCCGCAGAAATCGCGCACTACGCCGTAACGATGCTTCTCGGCGAAGCTCTGGATCGCATGGGAAATGTCGCCCAGCCGGTTGCCGGGCTTCGCCTGCTCGATGCCGCGCATCAGGCATTCATAGGTGACGTCCACCAGCCGGCGCGCCTTGATCGGCACGTCGCCCACCAGATACATGCGGCTCGTATCGCCATGCCAGCCGCCCAGCAGCGGCGTCACGTCGATATTGACAATATCGCCTTCCTTCAGCGTGCGCGAGGAAGGGATTCCGTGGCACACGACATGGTTCACGCTGATGCAGCAGCTATGCGTATAGCCGCGATAGTTCATCGTCGCGGGAACGGCACCGCCCGCGATCGTCATGTCATAGACGATCCGGTCGAGCTCGGCCGTTTCCACGCCCGGCACGACATGGGGCACGAGCGCGTCGAGTATTTCGGCCGCCAGCCGGCCCGCCGCGCGCATGCCGGCAAAGCCCTCCGGCCCATGAAGCTTGATCGCGCCGGTGCGTTCCACGACGTCGCCGTCGGCGATGGTCTGATAATCGGTCATGTGGACCATATAGCAATGCCTGTCCGGCTTTGCGAGCGGCCGCGGCCCGCGCTATGGCGAGCGGCAATGACAACGCCCCGCATCTGGACGGCCGCGCTGCTGGTGATCGGCGACGAGATATTGTCCGGCCGCACGCAGGATCGGAATATCGCGCAGGTGGCGCTGTGGCTGAACCTGCAGGGGATCCGCCTGGCCGAGGTGCGTGTCGTGCCCGATCGGATGGAGGCGATCGGCCGGGCGGTGACGGAGCTCCGTGCCGCCAATGACTATCTCATCACGACGGGCGGCATCGGCCCCACGCATGACGACATCACCGTCGATGCGATCGCGGCCGCGCTGGGCGTGGAGGTGGTGGTGCATCCCCGTGCCCGCGCCGCGCTGGAGGCCTATTATGAAACGCGCGGCGGGCTGACCGAGGCGCGGCTGCGCATGGCGCGCGTGCCGGACGGGGCGGAACTGATCGAGAATCGCATGTCCGGCGCGCCCGGCATTCGCATCGGCAACATCATGATCCTCGCCGGCGTGCCGCATATCGCCGGATCGATGCTCGATGCGCTTTCAGGCCAGCTTGAGGGCGGCCTGCCGCTCGTCTCGCGTACCATCGGCTGCTGGGTAGCCGAAAGCGAGGTGGCCGACATGCTCTGCGCCACCGAGCGGGATCATGACGGTTGCCAGATCGGCAGCTATCCTTTCTTCCGCGACGGCACGGTCGGCGCCAATTTCGTGATACGCTCGACCGACGAGGCGGCGCTGGCCGCCTGTGCCGCCGATCTCGCTACCCGGCTGGGCGCGCTCGGCCATGATCCGGTGGACGGCGGAATCTAAAGCAGTTTCGGGTGCTTAGGCCTCAACCAGCCATTCCTCGTCGAGGAAGGCCGCGACCTCGGCCAGCTCCACCGTCCGGTCGAGGAAGGTCCGCCCGATCCCCCGCGCGAGCAGGAAGGGCAGGCGCCCACCCTCCATCTTCTTGTCATGCTCCATATAGGTAACGAGCTTCTCACCCGAGGCGCTGACCCCGGCCGCTCCGAGCGTCGTCGGCAGCCCCACCTCTTCCAGATGGCGCGTCACCCGTGCCGCATCGTCCGCATCGCACAGTCCCTGCCGCACCGAGAAGCGGAAGGCGAGCGCCATGCCCGCCGCGACCGCCTCGCCATGGAGCAGCCGATCGGAAAAGCCTGTATCCGCTTCCAGCGCATGGCCGAATGTATGGCCCAGATTGAGCAGCGCGCGCCGGCCTGTCGTTTCGCGCTCGTCGGCGGCGACGGTGCGCGCCTTGGCGGCGACGCTATGCGCTATGGCATGGAGTCGCGCGTCGCTATCTCCCGCGAGCAACGCCGCGCCATTGGCTTCGCACCAGTCGAAAAAGTCCGGATCGTCGATCAGCCCATATTTGACGACCTCTGCATAGCCCGCCCGGATCTCGCGCGGGGGCAGCGTGTCGAGCGTCGTCGGATCGATCAGCACCAGGCTCGGCTGATGGAAGGCGCCGATCAGATTCTTGCCCGCCTTGCTGTTGATCGCCGTCTTGCCGCCCACCGAGGAATCGACCTGGGCGAGCAGGGTGGTCGGCACCTGCACGAATTTGCAGCCGCGCTTCACGATCGCCGCGGCAAAGCCCACCAGATCGCCGATCACGCCGCCGCCCAGCGCCACGATATGGTCGCTGCGCTCGACGCCGAGCTCGAGCAGCCGATCGGTGAGCGCTTCGAGCTCTGCCCAGCTCTTGGTGGATTCGCCCGCCGGCAGCACGATCGGCTCGATCGCGATTCCATCGAGACCAGCGGCAAGGCGCGGCAGTTGCGTGGCCGCGACCCGCTCGTCCGTCACCACGACGAGCCGCCCGTCGCGCGCGAACGCACCGAGCAGGTCCGCCGCCCGATCGAGCAGGCCCGCCTCGATCAGAATCGGATAGGCGCGCTTGCCGAGGCCGACGTCGATCCGGATCATGCGCGAAGTTCCTTCAGAATGGATTCCACCGCCGCCTCGTGCGGCAGCGGCTGGCTGCGGACATGGATGGGAGCGAGCGCATAGATGGGATTGCGCACGGCGGCCAGCTCCCGCAGCACCTCGCGCGGGTCGCGGTCCTTGAGCAGCGGACGGCCGCTGCCACGCCGGCCGACGCGCTCGGCGAGCACGTCGATATCGGCATCGAGCCATACCGCCGTGGCGCGATCGAGGATCAGCTTGCGCGTTTCCTCGTTCATGAAGGCGCCGCCGCCCGTCGCGATCACCTTCGGCCGCCCGTCGATGAGGCGGGCGATCACGCGGCGTTCCCCGTCGCGGAAATGAGTCTCGCCGAAGCGGGCGAAAATCTCGCTGATGGTGCAGCCGGCGGCGGCCTCTATCTCATGATCGGCATCGACGAAGGGCAGATGGAGGCGCGCGGCGAGCCGCTTGCCGACGGTCGACTTGCCGACGCCCATCAGGCCGATGAGCACGATAGGGCGGTCCAGCGGACGGTCTGGTCGGGAGGAAGACGGGGAAGGGCTTTGCTGCATTATCTGCGGGGCTATACACAGGGCGCATGCCTCGGGCAAAAGCCCGCTCGTCGGGTCGCGTGTCCGGCGCAGAAGTTCAAGGAATGACGATGTCGCGTGCCAGTCTCCTCCTCATAATCCTGCTCGCCCTGATCGTCGGCGGGGTCGTGGCGCTTACCAGCATCGATACGGAAGTGCCGCTCAAGCGCGTGGAGAAGGCGGTCGCGAATGACGCCAAGCCGTAAGCGTTTCGCGCTGACGGCGGCGCTGCTCCTTGCCGGCGCCGCGGCGATCGGGATTCCCGCCTTCGGGCAGGAAGCGCCCGAGTCGCTGCTGCCGCCGGGTTTCGGCGAGCCCGCGCCGCCTCCACCCCCGGCGCAGCCGGCGCCCACTGCTCCCGCTCCCGCGCGGCCGGCTCCCCCTGTCGCGCCGGCGCCTACCCTCGATCCGCTCGCGACCCTGCTGTCCGAAGCCATCGCCCCGGAAGAGGAAGAGGCGGAAGAGCCGCTCGAACCGCTGGAGCTGCCCGATTGGGCGCGCCGGTCGATGGACTATGTCGGCGCTTTTGACGGTTATGGGCCAACGGCCTTCGGGGCGGCCGACGGGCGTTTCCTGTCGATCCTGATGCGCCGTCTCGATACGCCGATCGCATCCCGCTGGGCGGAGATAATGTTGCGGCGGGCGCTCCTGACGCGGGTTCCCACGCCGCGCCGCGTGCAGCCGGCGGACTGGGTCGCCGAGCGCGCCAATCTGCTGCTGCGCCTGGGCGAGGCGGACGGGGCGCGGATGCTCGTCCAGGGCGTCGATGTCGATCGCTTCAGCCCGCGCCTGCGCGTGGTGGCGATTCGCGCCGCGCTGGCGACGGCGGATCCGGCGGGGCTCTGCCCCTTGAGCGATGGCGGCGAGACGGTCGGCGACAGGCCGGTCTGGCCGCTGATCCGGGCGATGTGCGCGGCCCTGTCGGGCGAAACGGCGGTGGCGAGCACGCTGATCGGGCGGGCGGCGCGGACCGGCGGCGGCCGGCGCGAGATCGATCATCTGTTGGCCGAAAAGGTGGTCGGTGCCGGCAGCAACAGCCGCCGCGCCGTGCAGCTCGAATGGGATCCGGTCGATCGCCTCACCGACTGGCGCTTCGGCCTGGCGAGCGCCGTCGGCGTGCCCGTGCCTGATCGGCTGATGGCGGGCGCGGGCCCGCATTTTCAGGCGTGGCGTGCGCGCGCGCCGATGCTCCCGCTCGCCGCCCGGCTGGAGGCCGCCCGAATCGCCGCCGCGCTCGGCGTCTTCTCCAGCGCCGCGCTGGTCGACATATATGGCGCGCAGATGGACGAGACGGGCGAGTTCGACACGCAGAGCCCCGCCGGCCGCCTGCGCCAGGCCTATGTCGGCGACGATCAGGCGATACGCATGACGGCGCTCAGATCCTTGTGGGACGAGGCGGCGAACGGCGCGGGGGGCGAGCGCGATCGCTATGCCGCCTCCATCCTTACCGCCCGCGCCGCAGCCCGCATCACGCCGGACGCGGCGCTGGAGGAGGATGCGCCGGCATTGATCGCGTCGATGCTCTCGGCCGGTCTCGACTGGCAGGCCGAGCGCTGGGCGCGCATCGTCGATCGTGCGGACGGCACGACGGGCGACCGCGCCTGGGCATTGCTCGCGACGGGCGCCACGCGGCCGGTGGTCGATCTGAGCGGTGGCCGGGTGGATCGCTTTGCGCGCCGGGCAGGCGAGGAGGGGCCGTATCGCACCCAGATGCTGATCGCGGCGCTTGGCGGCCTCGGCCGACTTTCCAATGCCGATCTCACCCGCCTGGCGGAGGAGCATGGCGTGCCGATCGGCCGCCGGACGATCTGGACGCGTGCGCTCGACCAGGCGGTATCGCGCGGCCAGCCGGCGACGGTCGCGCTGCTCGCAGCGGTGGCGATGCAGACGCCGCGTTGGCAAGGCGTGCCGCCCGGCGACTTCTATCGCCTGATCGGCGCCTTGCGTCATGTCGGGCTGGAGGGTGAGGCGCGGATGATCGCGGCCGAGGCGATGGCGCGACTATAGCCGCGCTCATGTCCGGGGACATCGCGCTGATCGAGCGCTTCCTTGAGATGCTGGCGGCGGAGGCGGGGGCGGCGCGCAACACGCTCATCGCCTATGGCACGGACCTGCGCGCCGCGTCCGAAACGCTTGATGGCAGGCTTTCGGCCGCTACGAAGGATGATCTGGTGAAGCTGGGCGAGGACTGGGTCTCGCTCGCCCGATCGAGCGTTGCGCGCAAGGCTTCGGTGTTGCGCCGTTTCTTCGCCTTTCTCGCGGAGGAAGGGCATAGGACGGACGATCCCTCCGATGCGCTGCCCCGGCCCGGCGCCGCGCGGACCCTGCCGAAGATATTGGGCCATGGCGACGTCGATCGGCTGTTCGCGGAGATTGAGCGGCGGATCGGGCTCGATCCCTCTCCGCCCACGCTGCGCCTCGCGGCCTTTGTCGAGCTGCTCTACGGATCGGGATTGCGCGCGACCGAGCTGGTGTCGCTGCCCCGCCACGCCTTCCGCCGGGATCAGCCCTTCCTGATTTTGCGCGGCAAGGGTGGGCGGGAGCGGCTGGTGCCGATCTCCGATCGGGCCCGCGTGGCGGTCAGGGCCTGGGCGGCGACGGTGCCCGAGGACAGCCTCTGGCTATTTCCGTCGGGGAAGAATCATGTCAGTCGGGTGCGGCTTCATCAACTCATCAAGGCGCTCGCCGCCGATGCCGGCGTGCCGCCCGAGCGGGTGAGCCCCCATGTGCTGCGCCACGCCTTCGCCACCCATCTGCTGGAAGGGGGCGCGGACCTGCGCGCATTGCAGACGATGCTTGGCCATGCGGACATATCGACGACGCAAATCTACACCCATGTCGACAGCCGCCGGCTCGTCGAACTGGTCAATGCGCGTCATCCACTCGCCGACGGCTCCGTTGACGGAACGATCCGGCTTCCCTAGGCGCTCCGATCATGGTGGCATTTCTGGATTTCGAAAAGCCGATCGCGGACCTGCAGGCCCGGGTGGCCGAGCTGCGCGAAACGGCGGACGCAGGCTCGCTCGATATCGGCACGGAGGTCGCCCGGCTGGAGGCGAAATCCGACAAGCTGTTGCGCGACACTTATGCGAAGCTGACCCCGTGGCAGAAGACGCAGGTCGCGCGCCATCCCGAGCGGCCGCATCTCAAGGATTATATTGCGGGCTTCGTCGAGGATTTCGTGCCGCTGGCGGGCGACCGCGCCTTTGCCGACGATCTCGCGATCATCGGCGGGCTGGGCCGCATCGGCGGCCGCCGCGTGATGGTGATCGGCCATGAGAAGGGCGACGATACCGCGACCCGCCTCAAGCATAATTTCGGCATGGCCAAGCCTGAAGGCTATCGCAAGGCGATCCGGCTGATGCAGCTTGCCGACCGTTTCGGCCTGCCGATCGTCACGCTGGTCGATACGTCGGGCGCATTTCCCGGTATCCAGGCGGAGGAACGCGGCCAGGCCGAGGCGATCGCACGTTCGACCGAGCAGTGCCTTGCGGTCGGCGTGCCGCTCGTCGCCGCGGTGGTGGGCGAGGGCGGATCGGGCGGCGCGGTGGCGCTTGCGGCGGCCAATCGCGTGCTGATGTTCGAACATGCCGTCTATTCGGTGATCTCGCCCGAAGGCGCCTCGTCGATCCTGTGGCGGACGGCGGAAAAGGCGTCGGATGCCGCCGAGGCGATGAAGATCACCGCGCAGGATCTGCAGCGGCTCGGCGTCGTCGATCGCATCGTGCCCGAGCCGATGGGCGGCGCGCATCGTGACCGCGATGCCGCCATCGCGGCGCTCGGCAAGGCGCTGGGCGAGGAAGTCGATGCGCTCTCCATGATGAGCGCGGATGCGCTGCGCCAGGCGCGGCGGGACAAGTTCCTCGCGATCGGCTGACAGGAACCGAAACGGCTTTTCCCGGTTCCTTCGGAAATTTTGGGAGAATTGCCCTCGATGAGACCCCTGATCCTGTTGAGCGCGGCGGCGCTGGCCATTGGCGGCACCGGCTATGGCGTGACCCAGACGGTGCGCAGCATCTCCGCCAGCGACAAGGCGGCGGGGGCCAGGGCGCATCCGCAACTGCTGGAGGAATTTGGGGGCGCCTATCCGGGGCCGCAGGCGCGCTATGTCGAGTCGGTCGGTAAACGGATCGCGGTGCAGTCCGGCCTGTCCAATTCCCAGAAAGATTTCACCGTCACGCTGCTCAATTCGCCGGTGAACAACGCCTTCGCCATACCGGGGGGCTATGTCTATGTGACGCGCCAGCTCCTTGCGCTGATGAATGACGAGGCGGAGCTCGCCTCGGTGCTGGGTCATGAGGTCGGCCATGTCGCCGCGCGCCATGCCGCCAAGCGCAACCGGACCTCGATCTTCGGGCAGATTGCGGCGGCGGCGGCGGGCGTGTTGACGGGCAATTCGCAGATCGCCGGCATCGTCGGCCAGGGCGCGCAGCTCGTCACGCTGCGCTTCTCCCGCCAGCAGGAATATGAGGCCGACGATCTCGGCATCCGCTATCTGACGACGGCGGGCTATGATCCCTATGCCTCGGCTTCCATGCTCGCTTCGCTCAACGCGCAGACCTCATTGGAGGCGCGCGTTCGCGGCCAGGAGGATAGGGGCCTGCCGACCTGGGCCAGCACCCACCCCAATGGCGCCGACCGCGTGCGGCGTGCGGAGGCGCAGGCGGCCAAGACGGGCGTCGCCGCCGGCACGCGGCTGCGCAACCGCGATACCTTCCTCACGGCGCTCGATGGCGTCACTTATGATGACGATCCCGCGCAGGGTATCGTGGACGGGCAGCGATTCCAGCATCCGGCGCTGAAGCTCGGCTTCACCGCGCCTCCGGGCTATGCGCTGGCCAATGGCACGACGGCGGTGTCGGTCAGCGGGTCGGGCGGGCAGGCGCAATTTTCGGGTGGTGCCGCGACCACCGATCTGGCCGGCTATATCGACCGAGTGTTTCGTGGCCTCGCCGGCGGTGGGAACGGCATGGTGAATTACGGCCAGGTGCAGGCGACGCGGATCAATGGCCTCGACGCGGCCTATGCCTCGGCGCGCGCGGCCGGCAATTCCGGCCAGCAACTGGATGTGACCGTGTTTGCCTATGCGCTTGGCGGCAAGGCCTATCATTTCACGACGATCACGCCAGCGGGCGCGGGTCTCGGCCCCTTTTCGCCGATGATCCAATCCTTCACGCGGCTCACTGATGCCCAGGCTTCCGCGATCAAGGCGCGGCGGATCGACGTCGTGACGGTGAAGGCGGGCGATACGGCGAACAGCCTCGCCCAGCGCATGGCCTATGGCGATTATAAGCTGGAGCGTTTCCTGACGCTCAATGCCCTTTCCGCGGGCACGGCGCTGCGGCCGGGGCAGAAGGTGAAGCTGATCGTCTACGGATAAGATCGATCAGCGATTGCCGCGATGCCGTGGAAGGCGAGGCTGCGCTTGCTTTCCAGGCTTTGTAGGACGCTGATGGCGAAGATCGCGATGAGCGTGGCGATCGGGCCATATTTGAATATGGTGGAGCCACTGAAATCCCTGAGCAGCTTGCGGATGCGCTGCCTGTGGAGCCTCCCGGATCGATCCGGCCCGAACTGACGATAAGGCGATCCGGACATCAGGCCGGGGCGGTTTCCGAAGCTTTGACGGCGCGGCCGGAACGATCCTTCGCGGCGGCCCGATTTGCCCGTAAAGCGCAGGGCGGCTCGCAACAGGATCAAGAAACGACCGATGACCATCGACATATCCGCCTCTCTCTTTCCCGTCGTCGCGGTGGCGCTGGTCGATCCGGACGGCCGCGTGCTGGTGCAGCAGCGGCCGGAAGGAAAGCCGATGGCCGGGCTATGGGAATTTCCCGGAGGCAAGATCGAGCCGGGCGAGACGCCCGAAGCGGCGCTGATCCGCGAACTGCGCGAGGAGCTCGGGATCGATACGCAGGTCGCCTGCCTGGCGCCCGCCGCCTTCGCCAGCGAGGCGCTGGGCCAGAAACACCTGCTCCTGCTCCTCTATATCTGTCGCAAATGGCAGGGGATCGCCCAACCGATGGAAGGCGGCACGCTGCGCTGGGTCCGTCCGCTGGAGCTGCACAATCTGCCCATGCCGCCGGCCGATCGGCCGCTGATCGGCCTGCTCGATACGCTGCTTTAGGAGGCGGATGGCGGTTTCAGCGCGTCCGCGAGCGAGCGGACGGCCGATCCACGCCGTGCCGGGCGCGGCTGATCCGGCGCGGGCGCCCAGCCGATGAGATAGACCAGCTCGAATCGTTCGCGCGTGCGGCCGTCCGGATCGGCGGCATCGGCGAAGCTTTCGGCGAGCGCCGCCACGCCCGCCCGGCCGAAGGCCGGTCTTTCGCCTCTGAGCAGATTGCCGCCGGCCATGCCGCGAAGATCGGCGATCAGGCGAAAGGGATTTGCATAGCCCACATCGAGCCGGTCGCCATCCGCCACCGGCAGCGCGAAGCCCGCGCGAGAGAGAAGGTCGCCTGCCGCGCGAATATCGATCTGCGGATGGATGCGCGCCGCGACGCCCCCGCCCGCGACGCTGTCCGCCGCCAGGGTCGCGGTGCGCAACCGGGGCAGGCTGCCCGCGCCGACGAAGCCGCCGAGGAACAGGCCATCGGGCTTGAGGATGCGGCGGATGAGCGTAAGCGCCCCGGGCAGATCGTTGACGCTGTCGAGCACGCCCGCCGAAACGACCAGATCGAAGCTTCCATCCGCGAAGGGAAGGCGATCCTCGTCGCACTGGACGCCGCCCGCCTCATGAGCGAAGCGCCAGCCGGCATCGGCGGAGACGACCGAAAGGCCCCGGGCGCGCAGCGCCTCCGCCAGCCGCCCGTCGAAACAGCCCAGCACCAGCGCCTTTGAAAAGGTCCGCGTCACCGAATCGAGCCGGTGCATCAGCTCGTCGATGAGATGATCGAGCAGGAAGGCATGATCGGCGAAATCCGGCGCAGCACGGTCGCGGCGCAAGCGGCGGAGGCCCCTGTCGAAGATTTCCGCGTCTGCCGTCATCGGCGGGGCTTGTGCCTCGCGGCCGCGCGCGGGACAAGCCCGATCATGGGGGTGATGGACAGACTGGCCATGGCGGGCGCGCAGCTCATCGCCTTCGCGCTGCCGCCACGCTGCCCGGGGTGCGGTGTAGTGACGGCGGACGATCATCATTTCTGCCTCGCCTGCTGGTCGAAGCTCGATTTTCTGGGGCCGCCGGCCTGCGCTGCCTGCGCCGAGCCGTTCGAGCAGGATGCCGGCCCCGAGGCGCGCTGCGGCGCCTGCCTTGCCGATCCGCCGGCCTATGATGCGATGGCGGCGGCGGTGGCCTATGGCGAGATAGCCCGGCGGGTGGCGCTCAGGCTGAAATATGGCGGTCGCCCGGGGCTGGCCGAAACGATCGCGCGGCAGCTTGAGCGGCATGCGAGCGGCGCGGCGGACATGTTGGTGGCGCCTGTGCCGCTCCATCGCTGGCGCATCTGGCGGCGCGGCTATAACCAGTCCGCATTGATCGCCCGCGCGCTCGTGCGTCGCACGGGCGGCACGCTGGCGCTGGATCTGCTGGAGCGCCGCAAGGCCACGCCGGTCCTGCGCGGGCTGGGCCCCGCGGCACGGGTCAAGGCCGTACGGGGCGCCTTCATTCTTTCCCCGCGCTGGAAGGAGCTGGTGAAGGGCAGGGCGGTGCTGCTGATCGACGATGTCTATACCACCGGTGCCACCGCAAATGCCTGTGCGAAGGCGCTCAGGCGCGCCGGGGCGAGCCAGGTGCGGCTGCTCTGCTGGGCACGCGTCGTGCGCGGCCGCGTCGATGACGTTGACTTTCCGGACCCGCGATAACAACTCCCTGATGTGAGCGAAGGGAGCAACATGATGGCGAAGGTCGAAATCTACACCAAGATGCTGTGCCCCTATTGCACCCGGGCCAAGCATCTGCTGGGCGAAAAGGGTGTCGATTTCGAGGAATATGACATCACCATGGGCGGCCCCAAGCGCGCCGAGATGCTCGATCGCGCCAATGGCCGCCATACCGTGCCGCAGATCTTCATCGACGATTTCCATGTTGGCGGTTCGGATGATCTGGCGGCGCTCGAGCGCGCGGGCAAGCTTGACCCGCTGCTGGCGGCGTGATGCGCGCGGCGCTGTTCCAGAGCAGGACGGGGATCGATCCCGCCGATAATGCCCGCGCGCTGGTCGCCGCGGTCGATCGGGCGTGCTCGGACGGCGCTGACATGCTTTTCACCCCCGAAATGAGCGGCCTGCTCGATCGCGACCGGCGGCGTGCGGCCGCGAATCTGCGCGAGGAGGCGGAGGATCCGGTGCTCGCGGCGGTGCGTGAGGCGGCGGCCCGGACGGGCCTCTGGATCCATCTCGGCTCGCTCGCCATCAAGCCGGGCCGCGAGGATGGGCGGCTCGCCAATCGCGGTTTCGTGATCGACGGCACGGGCGCGATCCGGGCGCGCTATGACAAGATCCATCTGTTCGACGTCGATCTGCCGAGTGGCGAGAGCTGGCGCGAATCGGCTGCCTATGCGCCGGGCGAGCGCGTTATCCTGGCCGAGACGCCATGGGGGCGGCTTGGCCTGTCCGTCTGCTATGATCTGCGCTTTCCGGATCTCTATCGCGCGCTGAGCGATGCCGGTGCAACCATCCTCGCGGTTCCGGCCGCCTTCACCGTGCCCACCGGCCGCGCGCACTGGCATGTGCTGCTGCGCGCGCGGGCGATCGAGGCGGGTGCCTTCGTGATCGCGGCCGCGCAGGGCGGAGAGCATGAGGATGGGCGCGCCACTTTCGGCCATTCGCTCGCGATCGATCCCTGGGGCGAGGTGCTGCTCGACATGGGCGAGGAAGGCGGCGTCGCCCTTGTCGAGCTGGACGCGGCCCGGCTGGCGGATGTGCGCGCGCGTATCCCGGCGCTCGCCCACCGCCGGCCGATCGGCACGCCGGAGATCGCCCTGTGATCGTGTTCGATCTGCTATGCGGCAAGGCCGGCCATATCTTCGAGGCATGGTTCGGATCGAGCGAGGATTATGAGGCGCAGCGCGCGCGCGGGCTCGTCTCCTGTCCCATCTGCGGAGCGGGCGAGGTGTCGAAGGCGGTGATGGCGCCCAACGTCGCGCCCAAGGGCAATAGCGGGCCGGTCAGCGGCGGGCCGGTGGCGATGAGCAATGAGGCGCCGTCGCCGGAGATGGTGAAGGCCATGCTCTCCGCGCTCGCCAAGGTGCAGGAAAAGATGCTGGAAGGATCGGAGCATGTCGGCCGCCGCTTCGCCGAGGAGGTGCGCGCGATCCATCTCGGCGAAAGTGAGCAGCGCTCTATCCATGGCGAGGCGACGGCGGACGAGGCCAGGGCGCTGATCGACGAGGGAATCTCCGTGGCGCCGCTGCCGCTTCCGGTACGCCCGACCCGGCTGGACAATTGACTTGGAGCCATAGGCCCGCCTAACGACCATCTCCGTGCCCCGATAGCTCAGCAGGACAGAGCAACGGTTTCCTAAACCGCAGGTCGGGAGTTCGAGTCTCTCTCGGGGCACCATCTTGCGGATGCTATTCGCCCCGGCTGGGGGGAAACGCCCGATTTAGGCAGGGCATGTTTTTCTAGGCGGCGAAGGGCCGTTTCCGCCGCCGCCGCCGGTTGCGCAAGCGCGGCGCTCTATTTATGGCGTCCGCCGCAGGGGTCGCCATGCCCATTTTCCAACAGATCGAGGCTATTTTGATGACTGATGCTGCCAACCCTGTCGCCGGGCTCGAGCCTTCGGCCAGCCTGTCGGTGGAGAAGGTCCTGTCGGTTCGTCACTGGAACGAGCATCTGTTCAGCTTTACCATCACGCGCCCGGCGAGCTTCCGCTTCCGTTCCGGCGAATTTGTGATGATCGGCCTGCAGGGCGAGAAGAAGCCGCTGCTGCGCGCTTATTCGATCGCCAGCCCGGCCTATGCCGAGGAGCTGGAATTTCTGTCGATCAAGGTGCCGGACGGTCCGCTGACCTCGCGCCTGCAGAAGATCCAGCCGGGCGACGACATCTATCTCGGCCGCAAGCCGACCGGAACGCTGGTGGCCGATGCGCTGCTTCCGGGCCGCCGCCTGTTCCTGCTTTCCACGGGCACGGGCCTTGCGCCCTTCATCAGCATCATCCGCGATCCGGATATCTATGACTGCTTCGAGCAGGTGGTGGTGGTGCACAGCGTCCGCCGGGTGAGCGATCTTGCCTATCGCGAGGAGCTGGAAAGCCTGCTCGACGGCGATCCGCTGGTCGACGAGCAGGCCAAGGCGCAGCTCACCTATATCCCGACCGTGACGCGCGAGCCCTTCCGCACCACCGGCCGTATCGAGAAGCTGATGGAGGATGGCACGCTCTTCGCCGGCCGTGTCGCCGAGCCGCATCGCTTCGATCCGGAGCATGACCGGCTGATGCTGTGCGGCAGCATGGCGATGATCAAGGAAACGGCCGAGATGCTCGACAAGCTCGGCTTCACCGAAGGGTCGAACGCCAAGCCCGGCGAATATGTGATCGAGCGCGCCTTCGTCGGCTGATCGTTCTTCCTCTGCCATTCGTCTGACGGGGGTGGATCGGGCGCATAATCTCGCCCTATGGTGCCCTTTCGTTCAGCCCGCCGACAGGCGGCCGGTCCCAGCCTTGCCGGGCGTGGGATCGATGGGCACGGGGGAATGATGAAGACGCTGCAGGCTCTGGCGGATCGCACCGCGGTGCTCTTCCTGGGCGTCGCGGCCGGGGCCGCGATCGGATATTCTTTCGCGAAGGGCGGGGAGCCCGAGCGCGACGTCGTCGTGCTGCAATCGGATGCTGCGCCGTCCGCGCCTGCGACGAAGCCGACCACGCCCGGCGATGTCGCGAACGGAACGCAGCCCTCCGCGCCCCCTCCGCCCGCCATGGCGGCGGCCGAGCCGACTCCGCTCGCGCCCAATCCACCGCCCGGCGAGCAGATCCTCGCGACCGTCAGGGAAGGGCGCTCGATTCGGGTGGGCGTGTTCGGCGACAGTTTCGGCGATGGCGTCTGGTCCGCTCTCTATCGCCTGCTCCCGCGCAGCGAACGCTATGATGTGGTGAAGTTCAGCCAGCAATCGACCGGCTTCACCCGTTACAAGCGGCTCAATCTGGAGGCGCATGATGCCGGGCGCCTGGGGAATGATCCGGTCGATGTAGCGGTGATCTCCTTCGGCGCGAACGACGCTCAGGGCGTCTATGCCGATGGCAGATATGGCGCATTGCTGAGCCCCGCCTGGCAGGAGATTATCGGCGCGCGGATCGATTCCTATGTGGCGATGCTCCGGCGGCATGGTGCGATGGTCTATTGGGTGGGCCTGCCCAAGATGCGCGATGCCAAGTTCGACGCGGACATCACCGGAATGAACGCCTTCTATGCCGATCGCATGCGACGGCTGGGCGTGCCCTTCATCGATGTGCGGCCGATGACGGTGGACGCGGAGGGCCGCTATTCGGCCTATATGACCGACGAGGGGACGGGGGCGCAGAAGCTGCTGCGCGCCAATGACGGCATCCATATGTCGATGAACGGCTATGTGCGGATCAGCAAGGGCCTTGCCGGACAGATACGCGCCTATGTCGATCAGGCGCGGCAATTGGCGGCGACACCCGCCGCGCCGACGTTGGAAACCGCCCAGAAGGTTTCCAGCACCTCATGATCGCCATGCTCGCTGCGGCTGCCGCTGCAGCCGCCACGCCGGGATATTGCGACGAGGCGCTGTGCAATGCGCGCACGCTCGATCCCTATTTCGAAAAGCTCGCGACACAGGCCAATCCTGCGGCAAGACGCGGCAAGCCGGTCCATATCCTGCAGATCGGCGACAGCCATACCGCCGGTGACGCGATCACGGGCGCGTGGCGCGATCTGTTGCAGGCGCGCTATGGCGGGGGCGGGCGCGGCGTGCTGCCGCCGGGCAGGCCCTATGACGGCTTTCTCACGCGCGGCGTGCAGGCGTCCATGTCCGCCGGCTGGAAAGTTTCGGCGACCTTCGGCAACGGCTCCGGCACGCCGCGCCCGCCGCTCGGCCTGTCCGGCTTCAGCCTGACATCGACGGCGGAAGG
This sequence comes from Sphingomonas oleivorans, assembly GCF_003050615.1. GTDB lineage: Bacteria > Pseudomonadota > Alphaproteobacteria > Sphingomonadales > Sphingomonadaceae > Sphingomonas_H > Sphingomonas_H oleivorans. The sequence goes on from NZ_NWBU01000007.1 coordinate 285,092, forward strand.
GGCCAAGATCGGGCTGGTTGCGGATCCGGCGCAGCGCTTCGATCGCTTCGTCGTCTGCGCGGTGGCGCAGCGGAATGCGGGAACGCTCTCGATCCGTGTCGGCAACGAGACAAGCCATATGCGGCTCGCCTCGATCACCACCCGGCCGGAATGCAGGACGATCCGATCGAGCCAGTCTGCGACCGAGGCCCAGATCATAGCCGAAGGCGGGCCTGTCACCATCACCTCGGTGGCGAGCTTCCGCGACGCGGGCGGCGTTGCCCTGTCCAATCTCGGCGTGGTCGGATCGCAGCTCGTCCATTTCTCGCGCACCGACGATGCCGTGCTGGCGGAGGAGCTGCGCGCCTATGATCCCGACCTGATCGTCATCGCCTTCGGCACCAATGAAGGCTTTTCGCCGCACTTCTCGCCCTTTGAATATGAGATTGTGCTGCGCACCCAGATCGGCCGCATCCGCCGGCTAGCGGGGGATGTGCCGATATTGCTGCTGGGCGCGCCCGATGCGAGCAGCCGCAGGCCCGAGATGCGCAACAACGCACCCGGCCCGATCCCGGCGGCCTGTGTCGAACCCCGGCCGGCGCCTTCGCCTCGACCGCTTGCCGTAGCTGCACCTCCGCCTTCGCCGCCTCCCGTGGCGGCGGTCGCGTCCGTCGTGGCGACACCGCGGCCGCCCGTGGAGAATCCCAATGGCATCGCCGCGATGATGGCCGAGCTCGGCCTGGCCGGAGAGGTGACGATCGAGCCCGAGGCGCCGCCGGCGCCATTGCCGGTCATCGCCCCGCCGGCGCCTGTCCTCACGCCCGCTCCTGCGCCCGTATCGCGGGGGCCGATCTTCCCGCCCGCCGGGTTAAAGGCCGCGCGCGACGTGCAGCGCCGGGTGGCGGCGTCGCTCAACCTCGCCTTCTGGGACTGGGAGGCGCGGATGGGCGGTCGCTGCTCCGCCGTCCAGTGGGTGAAGGGCACGCCGGCGCTGATGCGGGGCGACTATGTCCATTTCAATTCGGCCGGGGGCAGGGAGATCGGATCGCGGCTCCAGGCCGATCTCGATCGCGCCGCTGCCCAGACGCGCTGACCCATGCTCTTTCCCACGCTCACCTTCGGCCTGTTCTTCCTCGCCGTCTATTCCGTCACCTGGGCGGTGCGCGGCAGCAATGAATGGCGCAAGATCCTGCTGCTGCTGGCGAGCTGGATCTTCTACGGTGCCTGGGACTGGCGCTTCGTGGCGCTGCTCATCGCATCCGCCATCATCAACTGGGGCTTGGCGGGGCTGATCGCCGGCATGCCGGAGGAGGAGGAAGTCGCACGGCGCAAGGCGCTGCTGATGCTCGGCGTCGTCGCCAATCTCGCCATCCTCGGCTTCTTCAAATATTTCGATTTCTTCCTGGAGCAAGCGGGTGAGCTGCTTGGCGCGATCGGCTTCGCGCGGGACATGCCGCTGTTGCAGATCGTGCTGCCGGTCGGCGTGTCCTTCTTCACCTTCCAGGGCATGAGCTATCTGATCGACGTCTATAAGAAGCGTGTTCCGGCAGCGCCGCTGCTCGACATCACGCTGCTCATGTCCTTCTTCCCGCATCTCGTGGCGGGGCCGATCGTTCGCGCGTCCGACCTCATTCCCCAGTTCCGCGAGACGCCCCGGCTCGATCGGGGGATGGTGGCGATGGGACTGCTGCTGATCGTCTGGGGCCTGTTCAAGAAGGCGGTGATCGCATCCGAACTGTCGGTCGGGCTGGTCGATCCGGTCTTTTTCGATCCCTCGGCCCATTCACAGATGGATCTAATCGTTGCGGCCTATGGCTATGCGATACAGATTTACTGCGACTTTTCGGCCTATAGCGACATGGCGATCGGGCTTGCGGCGCTGCTCGGCTATCATTTCCCGCATAATTTCAACCAGCCCTATCGCGCCGCCTCGCTGCAGGATTTCTGGCGGCGCTGGCATATCAGCCTGTCGAGCTGGCTGCGCGACTATCTCTACATCTCGCTCGGCGGCAGCCGTCGGGGTTTCATGCGGCAATGCGCCAATCTGCTGATGACGATGCTGATCGGCGGCTTCTGGCACGGCGCCAAATGGACCTTTCTGATCTGGGGCGGGCTGCATGGCAGCGTGCTGATGCTCGAGCGCATCTGGGCGCGCTTCCGCCCGGCGGGCTGGCCGACGGTGCCGCGCTGGCTGGGCATATTGATCACTTTCCATATCGTGCTGCTGGGCTGGATATTCTTCCGCGCGGAGACGTTCGACGGCGCCATCTTCTACATCAGGGGCATGGCGGGCAGCGACGCCGCAAGCGCGGTGACGACGCCGCTTGCGCTGGCGCTGATCCTGTTCGGCATGGCGATCCATTTCACGCCGCACCATCTTGCCCAGGGAATCGCGGTCCGGCTGCGCAACATGTCCGCGCCGGCGCTGGGCCTGCTGGTGGGGGCGACGATCCTGATCGTGGATGCGATGCGCTTCGAAGGGGTCGCGCCCTTCATCTATTATCAATTCTAGGGAACAGCGCCTATGGCACCCGCCGATCAGATTGCGCTCAGCGCCGCGGACGAAACGCTTTCTCCCGTCGATCTGCCGGTCGGGGAGGCAGTCGACGCGCATCCGCTGCGTTGGACGAGCGTGACGATCGCAGTCGCCGCCTTGTTCCTGCTGATGACCAATGCAGTGTCGATCCGCGACTGGGCGAACGATTTGACGCCCAGCCCCGCTCAGGCGCGTTTCGCGGCGGCGGCGGAGGAATGGGTGGCGATCACCGACCGGATCGGGCTGGGCGCGCCCCGCGCCACGCTGCATGGGTTATGGAAGAAGGCCCAGGCCGCGCGGTTTGGTGACGAGACAGACGCGCAATAAAATGCCATCCGCGTGAAAAGCGGAAATCCGGACCCGTTACCGGAGCCGGTCAGCCGCTTTCACGGGGATGGCAATCGGATTGGAGCGTCTCGCCTCAGCGATAGAAGATATGATCGCCCAGCGTCACGATGCGCTGACGGGTGCGGAAGAAGGCCGTCGCCTTCTGATAGGCGGCATGATAGTAAAAGGCGCCCGGAACGACATGATCGGCCTGGCCGGTCATCGCCTCGCGCGAGACCTCGAGGGCCGTCCGCCAAAGCGCGGTGTCGCGGCGCGGATTATAGGCCCTGGTGTTGAAGAACTGGCCGGGCTGATGAGCGACGCCGCAGATGGTGTCGGCGAAACGGCCCGATTCCAGGCGATTCATCATAAGCTGCGCCACGGCGAGCTGGCCCTCGCGGGACTGGTTGGCGGCTTCATGATGGACGACCTTGGCCATGCATTCGAGCTCCGCATCGGCCTTTGCGGCGGCGAGCTTCGTCTGGGGCGCGGTCTGGGCAGCCTGATCGGCCTGAATGATCTTGGCGCCTTCGCCCTCGATCATGGCCTGCTTGGCGGCGGCCGGAGAGAAATCGAGGGGAGCGGTGTCTGCGATATCATAAGCGAGAACCGGCGATGTGGCGGACGTGGTCGGCGAGACGTTGGTCGTCTCGGCCGCGAATCCGATGGTCGCGGGGATCGCGACGGCGCCGGCCAGGATCGCAAGGCTGGCAAGCGGCAAGCGGTTGCTGCGCTGCGTGGGGTTCACTCAAGGCTCCATCCTATGCGCGAAGCCTCTTCCCGCGCCCGAAACCCAAACTGAGGGCGCGCTGGAGGCTCTACGACTTGCCGCGTCAGGCGATTCTGATGGTTCCCCGCACGACCGAATTGAGCATCCTACTCTATTTTGCGGCGCATCAAGTCAAATAGCGGACGACGAATCGTTGTCGTAATGAGTTGATCCGAGCCGGGCCTGGGAACCATCATTCCGGCCCAAACGTAGCGCAATCGCTATTCCGCGCCCGAAATATTTGGGAAAATGGGCGGATTCCCGGCCAGTCAAAGGCTTCGCAATTTTTGTCCGCCAAAGCATGGTTCGGTCGTAATGGATTCGCTCGGCAAGGCGATTCGTAGCCTTTTCAGCATGAGCGATTCTCGGTGCTTGGGGGTAGGCGTGAACGATTTCGAGCGGATGGAGCAGGAACGGCTGGCCGGCGCTTTCGAAGTGCTGCGTCGCGATCGGCTGCTCGCCGCGCTGGCGCTGATGGGCGGCATGGGGCTGGCGCTGGCGGCGCCTTTCGCGCTCAGGGCGGGCGCCGAATTCTTCCTGCCTGTCACGGCCGCACTGGTGATTGCGGTCGCGCTCGTGCCGCTTCTGGAATGGCTCGAGCGGCGGCGCGTGCCTTCACGGCTGGCGGCCCTTATCTGCATCGCCCTGTTCCTGACGGTCGCCAATGTGGCGGTGGCGGCGATCATCGTGCCCGCTGCGGACTGGTTCGCGCTGCTGCCCCAGCGGATCAGCCGCATCCAGACCAATCTTTCCCCGCTGATCGAGATTTATTCGAGCCTGGAACGCTTCATCAACGATACGATCAAGACGCTGTCACGATCGCCCGGGTCTGCCTCGCGCATCGTGACGATCGAGACGCCCAATTCGCTGCTCGACATCATCGCGACATCGGCGCCGCATGCGATCATCCAGCTTATCTTCGCCATTCTGGTGGTCTATTTCTTCCTTTCCGGCTGGACGAGGATGCGGCGGCGCACCATCACCAGCCGGGGCACCTTCTCCAGCGCCATGGTCACCGCGCGCGTGATTCAGGACATGGTCGACGCGACATCGGCCTATCTGCTGACGATCACACTGATAAATTGCTGTCTCGGCGCGATCGTGGCGATCGGTATGTGGTTCCTTGGTGTGCCGACGCCGCTGATGTGGGGCGGGATCGTCGCGATCATGAATTATGTGCCCTATCTGGGGCCCGTGGCGGCGGCGCTGCTGCTGGGGCTCGGCGGGCTGATGACCTTCACCGATCCCTGGTATGCCATGACGCCGGCCCTGTTCTTCGTGGGCGTCCACCTGTTCGAGGCGAATGTCGTGACGCCGACGATGATCGGCCGGCGGCTGACGATCAGTCCGCTGTTGATTCTCGTGGCGCTGAGCTTCTGGGGATGGGTGTGGGGCGCTACGGGCGCGCTGCTCGCCGTGCCGCTGCTCATCATCATGAAAACGGTGCTGGTTGCCGCGGGCAAGCCGGACATAGCCGGATTCCTGTTCGAGGAAGGGACGCTGACATCGGTTCATGCGGAGGATTCAACTTCTGATGCATCATTGGGATGAAGGCTGTTGACACCCCTCCGACGCTCCACTAGAGCCCGCCTCCACAACGTCCCAAGCGGGTGTAGCTCAGTTGGTTAGAGCGCCGGCCTGTCACGCCGGAGGTCGCGGGTTCGAGCCCCGTCACTCGCGCCACTCCTTCCATGGAGATGGCGCTTCACGCTGAAATCGCTGGAAAAATAATTAGCGAGCTCAGATCGCCCGGGCGATGTGCACGCGGTTCCGGCCGGCGCGCTTGGCCGCATAGAGCGCCTGATCGGCGCGCTGCAGCACGGCAGAAGCGCTTTCGTCCGGGCCGAGGCCGGCGATGCCGGCCGAAAAGGTCAGCCGGCCCAAAGCCTGTCCCGTCGCCGTGATCTTGAGCTCGCGTGCGGCGAGCGCGGTGCGGATGCGATCGATCTCGGCGCCGGCCGTGATCGCGTCCACCCCTTCGAACAGCAGGACAAATTCTTCGCCGCCATAACGCGCTGCGAACAGCCGGCCGTCGCCATCGCGGGCAAGCGCGGAGGCGACGAATTTGATCACCTCGTCGCCGATCTGATGACCGTAAGTGTCGTTGAACGATTTGAAATGATCGATGTCGCAGATGCAGATGGTGAAGGGGTGCTCCGAACGTTGCGCCGCCTCCGTCGCCGCCATCAGCCGCGCATCGAGCGCACGGCGATTGGGCAGGCCGGTGAGCGGGTCGCGACTGGCGCGGTCCTGCGCTTCGGCCAGGCTTTCCCTGAGCTCACATATTTCGTCCCCGGTGCGGCGCAGATGCTCTTCCACCGTTCGGGTCTTGGCGATCATGGATCGGGTGAGCGCAATCAGCGTGGCGACCGCCTGTTCGGGGGGCGTGCCGGCTTCGAGAGTGGCGGCATTATCCTCCAGTGCGGCGCCATAGGCGCGCACATCGGCGTCCGATCGCTCGATCAGGCTGCTCACCTGCATCAACCTGTCCTGTGCATCGGCGATGATTCGCGCGAGATCGCTCGCCGACAATTCCACGCTACGTTGCGCGATGATGGCGGCCGCGGCGACGGCGGTAAGACCGCCGGCCGCCTCGATCGCCCGGTCGACCAGATGGTTGAAGCTGCTGTCCTCGGCCGCCTGATAGCGATGGGCGAGCGAATAATTGGCCGGCGTGGGCTCAAGGCCATTCTCGAACAGCATCGTACCGATGCGTTCGTAGAGAAGCCGCCAGTCATGCGCGGCGGGCAGAGGTTCGATCATGGACGGATGTTTCCCTCATCAATGTGACGAAGGAAAGCGCTTCCTTGCCAAGATGGACCTATTCGCGCCAGCGCCCCAGTTCCATCCAGCGCAGCAGTGGCTTGAGCGGCAGGATCCAGACGATGCCGGCAACGAGATAGACGGGTGCCTGGACAAGCACCGGCAGCCGCTCGATCCAGGGCGACAGGAGCAGCACGATCGCGGCCCAGACGGCAATCAGCGCCAGGATCATCAGCATGCCCACGGGCTTGCGCCAGCTCGGCTGTGACGGCGTGCCGCTCATTGCCCTATCCATTCCTTCTCGGTGACGATCGCGTGCAGCGGAATGTCCCAGGGATCGCAGGGCAGCGCCGGCATTTCCTGCACCGACCAGGCGAGGCCGATGCGCCGCGCGGCGGGAAGCGATGCGAAGGCGCGATCATAGAAGCCAGCCCCCTGGCCCAGGCGCGCGAGCGTTCGGTCGAAGCCGAGGAGCGGCGTCAGGATCAGGTCGGGCAGCAGTTCGGGCGCATCGTCGCGCGGCTGGCGCAGGCCGAATGGCCCCTCGACCAGCGCATCGCCCGGCCGCCAGCGCAGGAAGCGCATCGGCTCGGTCCGCCGCGTGACATGGGGCAGGGCGGTTTCGAGCCCCTGCGCGGCGGCGGCTTCGAGCGTTGGCAGCGCATCCACTTCGGCGCCATCGGAAAGATAGGCGGAAAGGATGGTCGCTCCGTCGAGCCGCGCCATGATGCGGCCCGCAATATGATGCCGGGCCAGATCGAGATCGCCTGCCTCGCCGAGCATGCGGACATGCGCCGCGCGCCGCGATCGCAGGAGGGTTCTCAGCTCGGACTTGTTCATGGTCGAAGCGGCGCGTTACGCGCGCGGGTGGCGGGACCGCCATGGCCGTTTGCCGGAATATCCTCTGACGCCAACAACGTCAGGTGGGCGCCGTGTAATGCAGACCTGGATCCGCTCAGGGACAGCTCCCATGGATTGTGAATCGCCTCAGGGATGTTCTCATCGGCTCGTACCGGGCAGTGCCCGCCGCCTACCCATCTAGGATGTCGTCGCGCGTCCCTCAAGCCCGTCGGCGAGCGTTTCGAGACGTTCCGCCAGTCGGTCGATCAGATCGGCGACGTCATGATCGCTATAGGCGCCGGCGGGCGGGTTGGCGGCCGCGCTGCGCAGTTCGCTGAGTTCGTCGGCCAGCAGCAATGCTGCAAGCAGCAATTGGCGTGCCTCATTCACCCCGCCGAGCGCCCGTGCGGCCTCGACCGCCTTCGCATCGACGATCCGCGCCAGTTCGCGCAGGCGGGCTTCCTCCCCGTCGCGACAGGATAGTTCGTAATGACGTCCGGCGACGCGCAGATCGACTTGCGCCATCAGCTTTGCCCTTCCGATCCGATCAGTCGATCCAGCCGCTCGATCGTTTCCTGCACATGCTCCTGCAGCAGCTTGTGTCGTTCCTCGAGCAGCGCATAGGATTCGGCCAGCCTGCTCGGGGGTGGAGCCGGAACTGTCGAGGCATAGCTTTCCAGCCGCGTAAGGGCATTTTCGAGCCGCTGAAACGCATCGGCTACGGGATCGTCGATCATCGCCAAAGGCATAGCATGGATCGATAGTGCCGCAACATATGGCGCCCCCTTCGGAGCCTGCCATCGGCCAGCGGGCGGTTGACGCTGCGGCTCCGCCACGACAAATGGGCGCTCGCCGGCGGGTCATTCGACTCGACCGGGGCTGTTCTGTCCGTTTTTTCAAGGCTCCCTGATGTCCGTCGCTCCGAACCTCCTCGCGAACGCCGTCCGGGCGCTTTCGATGGATGCCGTGCAGGCCGCCAATTCCGGCCACCCCGGCATGCCCATGGGCATGGCCGATGTCGCGACCCAGCTTTTCGCGCATTATCTGAAATATGATCCCAAGGCCCCGAAATGGGCCGATCGCGATCGTTTCGTCCTGTCCGCCGGGCATGGATCGATGCTGATCTATGCGCTGCTCCACCTGACCGGATATGAGCGGCCGACGATCGAGGACATCCGCAATTTTCGCCAGCTCGGCAGCCCCTGCGCCGGCCATCCGGAGAATTTCGAGCTCGCCGGGATCGAGGCGACCACCGGGCCGCTGGGTTCGGGCCTTGCCACCGCGGTCGGCATGGCGATCGCGGAACGGCATCTGAACGCGGAGTTCGGTGATGATCTGGTGGATCATCGTACGTGGGTAATCGCCGGGGACGGTTGCCTGATGGAAGGCGTCAACCATGAGGCGGTCGGTCTTGCCGGTCATCTGAAGCTCGGCCGGCTGATCGTGCTGTGGGACGACAACCGCATCACCATCGACGGGCCGACCTCGCTTTCGACCAGCGAGGACGTGCTCGCCCGCTATGCCGCGTCCGGCTGGCAGACCCTCTCCTGCGACGGCCACGACCCCGCCGACATCGCCCGCGCGCTGGAGGAGGCCCAGGCCGATCCGCGCCCCTCGATCGTCGCTTGCAAGACCATCATCGGCTTCGGTGCGCCCAACAAACAGGGCACCTCGGCGACGCACGGATCGCCGCTGGGCCATGACGAGGTGGCGGCGACCCGCCAGGTGCTCAATTGGATGAACGAGGCGTTCGATCTGCCGCAGGAGGTGGTCGAGGGCTGGGGCAAGGCCGGCGTGCGCGGCAAGGCGGTGCGCGAGGCATGGGAGGCGCGGCTCGCCGCATCGCCGCATCGCGCCGAGTTCGAGCGGCGGATGGTCGGCGATCTGCCGGAGAGCTTCTCGCTCGACGCGCATCTGGCCGATCTGATCGCCAATCCGCAGAAGGTCGCGACGCGTCGCGCCTCCGAACTCGCGCTCGAGGCAATCAACGCGCAACTGCCCGAAACGATCGGCGGATCGGCCGACCTGACGGGATCGAACAACACCAAGACCAAGTCGCTCAAGCCCCTGACGGCGGAAGATTATTCGGGCCGCTACATCTATTATGGCATTCGCGAGTTCGGCATGGCGGCCGCGATGAACGGCATGGCGCTGCATGGTGGTGTGATACCCTATGGCGGCACCTTCCTGGTCTTCTCGGACTATTGCCGCCCCGCCATCCGCCTGTCTGCGCTCCAGCGCGCCCGCGTCGTCTATGTGATGACGCATGACTCGATCGGGCTCGGCGAGGACGGCCCGACGCATCAGCCGATCGAGCATCTGATGTCGCTGCGCGTGATGCCCAATCTGGATGTCTATCGGCCGGCCGATGTGGTTGAGACCGCCGAATGCTGGGCGCTGGCGCTGGAGAAGAAGGACGGGCCGTCGCTGCTTGCCTTGTCCCGTCAGAATCTGCCGCAGCTACGTGACAATGCGGATGAAAATCTCAGCGCGAAGGGCGCCTATCGCCTGCGTGCGGCGAAGGCGGAGCGCAAGGTGATCCTGATCGCATCCGGATCCGAGGTGGAGATCGCGCTCGGCGTGGCCGATGCGCTGGAGGCCGAAGGCGTGGGCGCGGATGTGGTGTCCATGCCCTGCTGGTCGCGCTTCGATGCGCAGCCGCGGGCCTATCGCGACGAGATTCTCCCGGACGTGCCGTCGGACCAGATCCTCCGCGTCTCGATCGAGGCGGGGACGACGATGGGCTGGGAACGCTATACGACGCCGCACGGCTTGCGGTTCGGCATTGACGGGTTCGGGGCTTCCGCTCCGGCACCCATGCTCTACGATCATTTCGGGCTGACGGCGCAAAAGATCGCGCCGAAGGTTCTGGCCGCCCTCAAGGGCAATTGAAGGAGAAGGACATGGCGGTGAAGGTTGCGATCAACGGCTTCGGGCGTATCGGACGGCTTGTCGCGCGCGCCATTCTCGCGCGGCCGGACGCTGGTCTCGAGCTGGTGTCGATCAACGACCTTGCGGACGCAAAGTCGAACGCGCTGCTGTTCAAGCGCGACAGCGTTCACGGCACCTATCCGGGTGAGGTCTATGCCGACGGCAATGATCTTGTCGTCGACGGCAAGCGCATCAAGGTGACCGCCGAGCGCGATCCGGCCAATCTGCCGCATGCCGAAAACGGCATCGACATCGCGCTGGAATGCACCGGCTTCTTCACCGACAAGGAATCGGCGTCCAAGCATCTCGCCGCCGGCGCCAAGCGCGTCCTGATTTCGGCCCCGGCCAAGGGCGTCGACCTGACGGTCGTCTACGGCGTCAATCATGACAAGCTGACCGCCGAACATACCGTCGTCTCCAACGCGTCCTGCACCACCAACTGCCTGGCGCCGCTCGCCAAGGTGCTGAACGACACGATCGGCATCGAGCGCGGCCTGATGACCACGATCCACAGCTACACCAACGACCAGAAGATCCTGGACCAGATCCACAGCGACAAGCGCCGCGCGCGTGCCGCCGCCATGTCGTTCATCCCGACGACGACGGGCGCCGCCCGCGCGGTGGGCGAGGTGCTGCCCGAGCTCAAGGGCAAGCTGGACGGTTCGGCCGTGCGCGTGCCTACCCCGAATGTCAGCCTCGTCGACCTGACCTTCACGCCGAAGCGCGACACTTCGGTCGAGGAAGTGAACAAGGTGCTGAAGGATGCGTCGGAGAGCGGTCCGCTGGCCGGCATCCTGGCCTATACCGACGAGCCGCTCGTCTCGATCGACTTCAACCATGATCCGGCGTCTTCGACGGTCGACAGCCTCGAGACGGCGGTGCTGGAAGGCAAGCTCGTCCGCGTCATTTCCTGGTACGACAATGAATGGGGCTTCTCGAACCGGATGGTCGACACCGCCGGCGCGATCGCGAAGCTCATCTGATCATGGGCGTGCCCGCCATCCCGGCACGGGCTGAAACCCCGGCTCCAGCCGGGGTGGCGGGCATATGACCAAGGGCCGGCTGCTCGGTATCGCCCGCAAGGCGCGCCCGCGCGGCGATGTCGAGACGATCGATCATGCGACGATCGGCATCGACACGGGCATCGCCGGCGATTTTCGCGGGACTATCCGGCCGGGCAAGTCGGGCAGGCGGCAGATAACCATCCTCTCAGCGGAGGATTGGAAGGTGGCGACCGCCGGTCTGGGCCTGTCGCTCGACTGGTCGGTGCGCCGGGCGAACCTCCTCGTGGAGGGTATCGCTTTGCCGCGCGTGCCAGGCGCGCGGCTCCGTATCGGATCGGCCGTGCTGGAAATCACCGGCGAATGCGATCCGTGCAGCCGGATGGAAGAAATAGCGACCGGCCTCAAGGCCGTCCTGACACCCGAATGGCGCGGCGGCAGGACCGCCCGGGTGATTGCGGGCGGCAATCTGTGCGTCGGCGACGAGATCAGCATCGAGGAGGCGTGATGAGCAGCTTCAAGACCCTGGACGATATCGGCGACGTGGCCGGCAAGCGCATTCTCGTCCGCGAGGATCTGAACGTGCCGATGGATGGTGCGAGGGTGACGGACGATACGCGCCTCCGCGCCGCCGCGCCGACCTTGTCGGAGCTTTCGGACAAGGGCGCGATCGTGCTGGTGCTGGCGCATTTCGGCCGGCCCAAGGGTGAGCGCAATCCGGACATGTCGCTGGCGCTCGTCACCAAGCCGCTGAGCGAGGTGCTCGGCCGCGAGGTGCGCTTCATCGACGATTGCTGCGGCGCCGAGGCGGAGGCCGCGGTCGCGACGCTCCAGCCGGGCGACATTGCCGTCCTTGAGAATACGCGCTTCCACAAGGGCGAGGAGAAGAATGATCCGGCCCTTGCGGAGGCGATCGCGAAGCTCGGCGATCTTTATGTGAACGACGCCTTCTCCGCCGCGCATCGCGCCCATGTCTCCACCGAGGGCCTTGCCAAGCTGCTCCCGGCCTATGCCGGCCGTTCGATGCAGGCCGAGCTGGAGGCGCTGGAAAAGGCGCTGGGCAATCCCGAGCATCCCGTGGCGGCGGTCGTCGGCGGTGCGAAGGTTTCGACCAAGCTCGACGTGCTCAAGCATCTTGTCGGCCGGGTCGATCATCTGATCATCGGCGGCGGCATGGCCAACACCTTCCTCGCCGCGCGCGGCGTGGATGTGGGCAAGTCGCTGTGCGAGCATGATCTGACCGGCACCGCGCTCGAGATACTCGATGCCGCGGACAAGGCGGATTGCACCGTCCATCTTCCCTATGATGTCGTCGTCGCCAAGGAATTCCGGGCGAACCCGCCGACGCGCACCGTCAATGTGCATGAGGTGGAAGCCGACGAGATGATCCTCGACGTGGGGCCGAATGCGGTCGAGGCGCTGGGCGACGCGCTCAAGACCTGCCGCACGCTCGTCTGGAACGGGCCGCTCGGCGCGTTCGAGATCCCGCCCTTCGACAGCGCGACCGTGGCGCTCGCCCGGACGGCGGCGGCGCTCACCAAGAGCGGCTCGCTCGTGTCGGTCGCGGGCGGCGGCGATACGGTGGCGGCGCTCAACCATGCGGGCGCTGCCGGGGATTTCAGCTTCGTGTCCACCGCCGGCGGCGCATTCCTCGAATGGATGGAAGGCCGCGAACTGCCGGGCGTGAAGGCGCTGGAAGCCTGATCGTCCCTGCCTATACTCGATATTGCATCAGCGAAGAGTTTATAGGGGAGCCCGAACGATGACCTTTACGCCGACCGTCAAGAAGATCCTCGACTATTATGAGAGCGACAATCCCGGTACCAAGGCGAACCTCGCCCGCATCCTGACGCAGGGCAAGCTGGGCGGCACGGGCAAGCTGATCATCCTGCCGGTGGATCAAGGCTTCGAACATGGCCCGGCCCGCAGCTTCGCGGTCAATCCGCCGGCCTATGATCCCCATTATCATTATCAGCTCGCGATCGACGCGGGGCTTTCGGCCTATGCTGCGCCGCTTGGGCCACTCGAAGCCGGTGCCGCCACCTTCGCGGGCCAAATTCCCACGATCCTGAAGGTCAATTCGTCGAACAGCTGGGCAACGTCGATCGACCAGGCGGTGACGGGAACGGTCGACGATGCGCTGCGTCTCGGTTGTGCTGCGATCGGCTTTACCATCTATCCGGGCGCGGATCAGATCTTCGACCAGCTCGAGGAAATCCGCGAAATGTCCGCAGAGGCCAAGGCGGTCGGCATCGCGACGGTGATCTGGTCCTACCCGCGCGGCGGCAACATCTCCAAGGCGGGCGAGCTGGCGCTCGATGTCGGTGCCTATGCGGCGCATATCGCGGCGCTGGCGGGCGCGCATATCATCAAGGTGAAGCTGCCGACCGATCATATCGAGCAGAAGGAAGCCAAGCCCGCTTATGAGGGCAAGGACTGGTCGAGCCAGGCCGAACGGGTCCGCCATGTCGTGCAGGCGAGCTTCAACGGCCGCCGCATCGTCGTCTTCTCGGGCGGCGCAGCCAAGGGCGCCGATGCCGTCTATCAGGATGCGCGCGACATTCGCGACGGCGGCGGCAACGGATCGATCATCGGCCGCAACACTTTCCAGCGCCCGCGCGAGGAAGCGCTCGCCATGCTCGACAAGCTGGTCCGCATCTACAAGGGCGAGGAATGACGATCCGTCCGTCACTCCGGCTTCCGCCGGGGTGACGGACGGATTAGAGGGACGGGCATGACCGACCCCGAATTTGATGAGGACGAGCTTCGCCTCGATCCCGGTTTCGCCGATCGTTTCGAACAGGATGAGCGGCCGCCCTGCCAGCTCTATCTGATCTCGCCGCCCGCGATCGATGCGGGGTTCGCCGATCGTTTGGCCACCGCGCTCGATGCCGGGCCGGTGGCGGCGTTCCAGCTCCGCCTCAAGGGGCTGGACGATCATGCCATCGCCGCGCTCGCCGCGCCGCTGCAACGTATCTGCGCGGATCGCGAGGTGGCTTTCATCATCAATGACAGCATCGGCCTCGCCAAGCGGCTGGGCGCGGACGGGGTGCATCTGGGGCAGGAGGATGGCGATCCGCGCGAGGCGCGGCGCGTGCTGGGCCCGCAGGCGCAGATCGGCGTGACCTGTCATGACAGCCGCCATCTCGCGATGGAGGCGGGGGAAGCGGGCGCGGACTATGTCGCGTTCGGCGCCTTCTATCCGACGACGACCAAGGAGGCGCGCCACCGGCCCGATCCTTCCATTCTCTCCTGGTGGTCCACTTTGTTCGAACTGCCCTGCGTGGCGATCGGCGGGATCACGCCGGACAATGCCCGTCCGCTGATCGATGCCGGCGCGGATTTCCTGGCGGTATGCGGCGCCGTCTGGAATGCGCCCGAAGGCGAGGCTGCGGCCGTCAGGCGCTTCGCCGAGCTGTTTCGCATTTGAGATGCGGCCATCCCGGCCTGGCCGGGATGGCATCCCAATGGCGGGCGTTACCAGCTCCGCACGCGGCCCGTGTCGACATGGACGAAGCCGTCGCGCGGATAATAGCCGACGCCGCCGCGCTGCATCGAAAAGGCCGCGAGCTTGAGGCGATCGAGCGGCACGCCGGGAAGCGCAATGTCCGTCGCCTTGCCCAGCATATGCTGGCTCTTCGTGGCGACGCCGCTATGGCCGCCCCTGCGCGCGCGAAGCGCGGCATTGGTTCGCGGCGAACGATAGCCGGAGATGATGTCGAAGCCCCGCCGCGGATCCACGCCCAGCCTGTCGCGGATCGAGACGAGCAGATCGATCAGGTCGCGGTCCATGTCGATCACGTCGCCCGTCCGCCAGTCGCGCAGGCCATGGTTGATCTCGGCAAGACCTTCCCGATCGAAGCCGTCGGCGCCGAAATAGCGCGCATCCACTTTCTCGTTGTTGTGCACGTTGCGGAAGACGAGGCGGCGCTCGGGGAGGGCCGCGAATGCCTTCGTCGTTCCGATGAGGGAAGTCGCCCCCAGTGCAAAGGCGCCGCCGATCAGCCGGCGGCGGCTGCAATTCATATCGAACATCAATGATCCCGCTCTCAGGAAAGAAAGGCGAAAGTCCGCGTTTCCTTCATTGCCCGAAGCCAGAATAGGGGATGTACCTGCATGAGGAAAATGTCGGTTGCAGGCCTTTGTCTCGCGCTTGCAACAGTCGGTCTCACCGGGGCCGAAACGATCGCGCAGGCGCCGATCGTGCCTATCGGGCCGGATCCCGACATTCTATCTGTTCAGGTTCTTCTCGATCGTCTCGGCTTCTCGTCCGGTGTGATCGACGGACGCAAGGGACAGCCGCTGCGAAAGGCGCTGCGCGGCTTCCAGCAGGCGCGCGGCATTCCCATCACCGGCATGTTGGACGGTGCCACGCGCGAGCTGCTCAAGGTTCACAAGGACGTGCCCGGCGTCATCGAGGTCATGCTGACCCGCGACGATCTGGCCGGGCCTTTCATCGGGCGGCTTCCGTCCGGTTACGCCAGACAGGCGAAACTGCCGATGCTCGGCTATCAGAACCGGATGGAGGCGCTGGCGGAGAAATTCCATACGACGCCGCACGTGCTGCTGGCGCTGAACAGCCCGTCCACCCTGCTCGCGCCGGGGCTGAAGATCCGCGTGCCCAATGTCGTTCCCGATGCGCGCGCCTATCCGGCGGACCTCACGCCCGAATGGCGCCGCACGCTGGCGAGCCTCAACGTGTCGTCGAACCAGCCCAGGGCGGCCAGGATCATCGTCGACAAATCGGACAAGGTCCTGATGGTGATGGATGCTGCGGGCCAACTCGTCGCCCAGTTTCCGGTGACGACCGGTAGCCGGCATGATCCGCTGCCGCTCGGCCGGTGGAAGATATTGGGAACGGCCTATAATCCGCCCTTCCATTATAATCCCGATCTCTTCTGGGATGCCGGCAGGCGCGACAGCAGGCAATTGCTCAAGCCCGGGCCCAATGGTCCCGTGGGCGTCGTCTGGCTCGATCTCAGCAAGCCGCATTACGGCATACACGGCACACCCAAGCCCGAGCTGATCGGCCGCACCGAAAGCCATGGCTGCATCCGGCTCACCAATTGGGATGCGGCGCGGCTCGCGCTGATGGTGAAGCCGGGGACGCCGGCCCTGTTTCGCGCCTGATATCGGGCAGGCGCGCTCGAGTCCCATCCGCTGCTTGCCGGAAACGGCTCCGCCCGCTAATGGCCGCCCCTGCTCTTTTCCAATCGTGAGACAGCCATGAAGATCAGCGGCGTGGACATTCGTCCCGGCAATATCATCGAATATGAAAAAGGCCTGTGGCGTGCGGTGAAGATCCAGCACACCCAGCCCGGCAAGGGCGGCGCCTATATGCAGGTCGAGATGAAGAATCTCATCGACGGCCGCAAGACCAACGTCCGCTTCCGTTCGGCCGAGACGGTGGAGCGTGTGCGCCTCGACACCAAGGATTTCCAATTCCTGTTCGCGGACGGCGACCAGCTGACCTTCATGGACAAGGACACGTACGACCAGGTTTCGCTCGACAAGGGCATTCTTGGCGATGCCGCGGCCTTCCTGCAGGACGGGATGGACGTGGTGATGGAGCTTTACGAAGATAAGCCGATCTCGGTGCAGTTGCCCGACACGATCGAGGCGACCATTGTCGAGGCGGATGCGGTGGTGAAGGGCCAGACGGCCTCCTCCTCCTACAAGCCGGCGATACTCGAAAATGGCGTGCGCGTGATGGTGCCGCCGCACATCACCGCGGGCACGCGGATCGTCGTCGACGTCTATGCGCAGGAATATGTCCGCCGCGCGGACTGATCCGCACCGGACATGATTGCTTCCGCATGTGTCGCGCGATGTCGCGACACATGCGCCCAGCCAACCCCTCCCGGCTCCGCTCGGGATGAACGGAGATATGAGAGTGGTATCGCATAGCGGCCTCATCACCGTCATGGAGCGCGCTGCCCGCAAGGCGGCGCCGCGCCTGCGTCGCGATTTTGGCGAGACGCAGGAACTTCAGGTCTCGCGCAAGGGGCCGGCCGACTTCGTGTCCATGGCCGACAAGCGCGCCGAGGCGACGCTCTATGAGGAGCTGAAGAAGGCGCGGCCCGACTGGGGCTTTCTGGGCGAGGAAGGCGGATATATCGAGGGCGATCCGACCAAGCCGCGCTGGGTCGTCGATCCGCTCGATGGCACGTCCAACTTCCTGCATGGCGTGCCGCATTTCGCCATCTCGATCGCGGTGGAAGAGCCGCGTCCGGGTGGGCGGAGCGAGATCACCCAGGGGCTGGTCTATCAGCCGCTGACCGACGAGAGCTTCTGGGCGGAAAAGGGCAGGGGGGCCTGGCTGCAGGATCGCCGTCTGCGCGTATCCGCTCGTCGTGATCTTTCGGAGTCGCTGATCGCCACCGGAACGCCCTTCATGGGAGTCGGCGATTTCGCCCAGTGGAGCGCGATCTTCAATGCGATCGGGCCGGAAGTGGCGGGTATCCGCCGTCTCGGCGCGGCTGCGCTCGATCTTGCCTGGGTCGCCGCCGGCCGGTTCGACGCTTATTGGGAAAGCCCCTTGAAGCCGTGGGACGCGGCCGCGGGCATCCTGCTCGTGCGCGAGGCAGGCGGATTCGTCACCGACTTCCGCGGCGGCGACAAGCCCATGGAGCGCAGCGAGTTCCTCGCCTCCAATGACGGGCTTCATTCCAAGCTGCACAAGCTTCTGGCGGGCGCGCTCCGCAAGGCCTGAATCCCCTCCCCACATCTCTCTCCGTTTCCCTCTCCACAAGGCCGGGTTCTTGCGATTCATTTTCACAGGACCCGAGCCTTGCTTCGCAGTTGCGGCAGGAATAGAAGCCGCCTGAACGGGTCGTTCATAGGTGCCCGGGAATGGAGAGACATATGGCGTCCGTAGCCGTCGGTTATTTGCCGATCCTGCTATTTCTCGGCGTCGCTATCGTGCTTTCGAGCGCGTTCGTTGTGCTGCCGATGATCGCCGCCAAATTCACCGGCGCATCCAAGCCCTATCCTGAAAAGCTCACCGAATATGAATGCGGCTTTCCCGCCTTCGAGGATAGCCGCGCCCAATTCGACGTGCGCTTCTATCTGATTGCGATTCTTTTCATCGTGTTCGATCTGGAGGCGGCGTTCCTCTATCCCTGGGCGGTATCGCTCGGCGCGATCGGCTTCGCTGGATGGCTGGCGATGATGATCTTCCTGGCGGAGCTTACCATCGGCTTCGTCTATGCCTGGAAGAAGGGAGCTCTCGAATGGGAGTGATGCTCAATCCGGCCTCGACGCAAGTCACGCCGCCGGATCAGGATTATTTTAACGGCCTCCAGTCCGAGGTGCAGGACAAGGGCTTTCTCGTCACCTCGACCGAAGAGCTGTTCCAGTGGGCGCGTACGGGCTCGCTCTGGTGGATGACCTTCGGTCTCGCCTGCTGCGCGGTGGAGATGATCCACGTCAACATGCCGCGCTATGATCTGGAGCGTTTCGGCGCCGCACCACGCGCGTCTCCGCGCCAGTCGGATGTGATGATCGTTGCAGGTACGCTCTGCAACAAGATGGCGCCGGCGCTGCGTCGGGTCTACGACCAGATGTCCGAGCCGAAATATGTCATCTCCATGGGCAGCTGCGCCAATGGCGGCGGCTATTATCATTACAGCTATTCGGTGGTGCGCGGCTGCGACCGGATCGTGCCGGTGGACATTTATGTCCCGGGCTGTCCGCCGACCGCCGAGGCGCTGCTCTACGGCATCATGCAGCTCCAGCGGAAGATTCGCCGGGCGGGGACGATCGAACGGTGACGGCGCCTTTCCCCAAATATGCCTCCAATGAGGGGGTGATCGAGGCCGTGCAGGCGGCGCTGGGCGACATGCTCGTTACGGCCTGCGAGGCGGTTTCCGAGGTGCGGCTCGACGTGCGTCGCGAGGCGCTGGTCGAGGTGATGCGGATCCTGCGGGACAAGCTGCAATATCAGCAGCTTATGGAGATTGCCGGAGTCGACTATCCGGAGCGCGAGGAGCGTTTCGAGGTGGTTTACTGCCTGCTCTCGCTGACCAAGAATCATCGCATCCGCGTACATGTCTCGACCGACGAGGCGAGGCCAGTGCCTTCGGTCACGGGTCTGTGGCCCGTGGCGGGCTGGCTCGAGCGCGAAGTCTACGACATGTATGGCGTGCTGTTCGAGGGCAATTCCGACCTGCGCCGCATCCTGACCGACTATGGCTTCCGCGGCCATCCGCAGCGCAAGGACTTCCCGCTGACCGGCTATGTCGAGCTGCGCTATTCGGAAACGCAGAAGCGCGTCGTCTATGAGCCGGTGAAGCTGGCGCAGGATTTCCGCACATTCGATTTCATGAGCCCGTGGGAAGGCGCGGAATATGTGCTGCCGGGCGACGAGAAGGCGCCGGAAGCACCAGGCGCGCCGACGCCGCTCAAGGCCGATGAGGTGAAGCGCTGATGGCCGAGCAGGATCAACTGATGGACGCCGCCGCGCTCGAGCGCCTCCAGGTCGCGGACGAGGGGCAGGCCCCTTCCGAAACCGAAATCGCCAATTACACGATCAATTTCGGCCCGCAGCATCCCGCCGCGCATGGCGTGCTGCGCCTCGTGATGGAGTTGGACGGCGAGATCGTCGAGCGCGTCGATCCGCATATCGGCCTGTTGCACCGCGGCACCGAGAAGCTGATCGAATATAAGACCTATCTCCAGGCGCTGCCCTATTTCGACCGGCTGGATTATTGCTCGCCGCTCAACATGGAGCACAGCTATGTGCTCGCGGTGGAGAAGCTGCTCGGCCTCGAAGTGCCGCTGCGCGCGCAATATCTGCGCGTCCTCTTCGCCGAGCTTTCGCGCATCTCCAACCATATGCTGAACCTCGGCAGCCATGTGATGGACGTGGGGGCGATGACGCCCAATCTCTGGCTGTTCGAGATTCGCGAGGACACTTACGGCTTCTTCGAGCGGGCATCGGGCGCGCGCATGCATGCCGCCTGGTTCCGCCCCGGCGGCGTCCATCAGGACGTGCCGCTGAAGCTTCTGACCGACATTGCCGACTGGCTCGACACGCGCCTGCCGCAGCTTTTCGAGGATGCGATCAGCCTGGTGGCGGACAATCGCATCTTCAAGCAGCGCAATGTCGATATCGGCACAGTGAGCCGCGACGATGCGATCGCCTGGGGCTTTTCGGGCCCGATGATCCGCGCGGCGGGCCTGCCCTGGGATCTGCGCAAGTCGCAGCCCTATGACGTCTATGACCGGATGGAGTTCGATATTCCGGTCGGCACGCGGGGCGACTGCTATGATCGCTTCATGGTGCGCGTGGAGGAGGTCCGCCAGTCGGCGCGGATCATGAAGCAGTGCCTGGCGCAGATGCCGGACGGGCCGATCGCGTCGACCGACCGCAAGGCCGTGCCGCCCAAGCGCGGTGAGATGAAGCGCTCGATGGAAGCGCTGATCCACCATTTCAAGCTCTATACCGAGGGCTTCCACGTGCCGGCCGGCGAGGTCTATGTCGCGACAGAGGCGCCCAAGGGCGAGTTCGGCGTCTATCTGGTCTCCGACGGCAGCAACAAGCCCTATCGCTGCAAGATCCGCCCGACCGCCTTCAGCCATCTTCAGGCGATGGACTTCATGATGAAGGGCCACATGCTGGCGGACACAACCGCCGTCCTGTCGGCGATAGATGTTGTTTTCGGAGAGTGTGACCGCTGATGGCCGATGCAGCCCAAATTCCCGACGAAGCCGAGACGCGCGCCCGCTGGGGCGGCTTTCAGTGGTCGGAAGCCAATGCCGAGAAGGTCAAGGAGATCATCGGCCGCTACCCCAAGGGACGCGAGCATTCGGCGATCATGCCGCTGCTCGATCTCGCCCAGCGGCAGGTCGGCGCCGAAACGAACACGCAAGGATGGTTGCCCATCCCGGTGATCGAATATGTCGCGCGCCAGGTCGACATGCCCTACATCCGCGCGCTCGAAGTGGTGAGCTTCTACACCATGTACAATATGGTGCCGGTCGGCCGCCATCATGTGCAGGTGTGCGGAACGACGCCCTGCATGTTGCGTGGAAGCGACGACGTGCTGGCTGCCTGCAAGGCCAAGGGGCTGAAGAAGGGTGCGACGACGGCGGACGGCCTGTTCACCTTGACCGAGGTCGAATGCCTCGGTGCCTGCGTCAATGCGCCGATGGTTCAGATCAACGATGATAATTATGAGGATCTGACCTTCGAAAGCATGACCGCGATCCTCGAGGCGCTGGCGCGCGGCGAGACGCCGAAACCGGGCCCGCAGATCGACCGGCATCGTGCCGCGCCGGTGGGCGGGCCGACCGTGCTCAAAGATTATGTGACGGAGGGCGGCGCCAGTGCTTGAGGACAAGGACCGCATCTTCACCAACATCTACGGCTTCCAGGACTGGGGCGTGGATGCCGCGATGCGTCGTGGCGACTGGGACGATACCAAGGGGCTGATGGCGCGCGGCCAGGACGCGATCATCGAGGAGATCAAGGCATCGGGCCTGCGCGGGCGCGGCGGGGCGGGCTTCCCGACCGGCATGAAGTGGAGCTTCATGCCCAAGGAGAATAAGCCGGGCCGGCCGAGCTTCCTGCTGATCAACGCCGACGAATCCGAGCCGGGTTCGTGCAAGGATCGCGAGATCATCCGCCATGATCCGCACAAGCTGATCGAAGGCGCGCTGATCGCGGGCTATGCGATGCGCGCGCGGGCGGCTTACATCTATATTCGCGGCGAGTTCATCCGCGAGGCGGAGACGCTCTTCGCTGCGGTCGCCCAGGCTTATGAGCGCGGGCTGATCGGCAAGAACGCCTCGGGCTCGGGCTATGATTTCGACGTGTTCGTCCATCGCGGCGCGGGCGCCTATATCTGCGGCGAGGAAACCGCGCAGATCGAGAGCCTGGAGGGCAAGAAGGGCCAACCGCGGCTGAAGCCGCCTTTCCCGGCGGGGGTCGGCCTGTTCGGCTGCCCGACGACGGTGAACAATGTCGAATCGATCGCGGTGGCGCCGACCATATTGCGGCGCGGCGCGAGCTGGTTCTCCTCGATCGGGCGGGAGAATAACAAGGGCACCAAGCTCTTCCAGATTTCCGGCCATGTGAACCGGCCGACCGTCGTCGAGGAGGCGATGGGCATTTCGTTCCGCGAGTTGATCGAGAAACATGCGGGCGGCGTTCGCGGCGGATGGGACAATCTGCTCGCGGTGATCCCGGGCGGCTCGTCGGTGCCGCTGGTGCCGGCGGCGCAGATCATGGACGCGCCGATGGATTTCGACGGGCTGCGCGGGCTGGGCTCGGGCCTCGGCACGGCGGCGGTGATCGTGATGGACAAGTCCACCGACATCGTCCGCGCGATCAGCCGGATCAGCTATTTCTACAAGCATGAGAGCTGCGGCCAGTGCACGCCCTGCCGCGAGGGCACGGGCTGGATGTGGCGCGTGATGGAGCGGCTGCGCGAGGGCAATGCCGACATCTCCGAGATCGACATGCTCCAGGAAGTGACCAAGCAGGTCGAAGGCCACACCATCTGCGCGCTTGGCGACGCGGCGGCCTGGCCGATCCAGGGGCTCATCCGCCATTTTCGGCCGGAGCTGGAACGGCGGATCAACGAACGTAACGGTGCCGCGCCTCTCGCGGTTGCGGCGGAGTAAGCAATGCCCAAACTTACCGTTGACGGGATCGAGGTCGAAGTGCCCGCGGGCGCGACCGTGCTGCAGGCCTGCGAAGCGGCCGGCAAGGAAATACCGCGTTTCTGCTACCATGAGCGGCTGTCGATCGCGGGCAATTGCCGCATGTGCCTGGTCGAGGTGAAGCCCGGGCCGCCCAAGCCGCAGGCGAGCTGCGCGCTGCCGGCGGCGGACGGCCAGCAGATTTCCACCATGTCGCCCATGGTGAAGAAGGCGCGCGAAGGGGTGATGGAGTTCCTCCTGATCAACCATCCGCTCGATTGTCCGATCTGCGACCAGGGCGGCGAATGCGACCTGCAGGATCAGTCGATCGCCTATGGCAAGGGCCACTCGCGCTTCCTCGAGAATAAGCGCGCGGTGACCGAGAAATATATGGGTCCGATCGTCAAGACGGTCATGACCCGCTGCATCCAATGCACCCGCTGCGTCCGCTTTGCGGAAGAAGTGGCGGGCGTGGAGGAGATCGGCGCGCTTTATCGCGGCGAGAATATGCAGATCACCTCCTATCTGGAGCATGCCGTCACGTCCGAGCTTTCGGGCAATGTCGTCGATCTGTGCCCGGTGGGCGCGCTCACCTCCAAGCCCTATGCCTTCGAGGCGCGGCCGTGGGAGCTGAAGAAGACGGCGGCGATCGACGTGATGGACGCGGTCGGCACCAATATCCGCCTCGACAGCCGTGGCCGGCAGGTGCTGCGCGTGCTGCCGCGGATCAATGAGGAAGTGAATGAGGAATGGGCGTCGGACAAGACGCGCCATGCCGTTGACGGCCTCATCCGCAAGCGGCTCGACCGGCCCTATGTGCGCAAGGGCGGCAAGCTCGTCGAGGCGACATGGGCCGAGGCGTTCGAGGCGATCGCGGCGGTGAATGCCGGAACGAGCGTCGCGGCGATCGCGGGCGACCTGGTCGATGCCGAGACCATGTATGCGGCCAAGGCGCTGCTCGCCAAGCTCGGCTCCTCGCTGCTCGAAGGGCGGCAGACGGGGCTGGATTATGACTGCTCGAATATCGCGGCGGTCAATTTCAACACGACCATCGCCGGGATCGAGCAGGCCGATGCGATCCTGATCGTCGGATCGAACGTCCGTTGGGAAGCGCCGCTGGTCAATACGCGCATCCGCAAGGCGGTGAAGCGCGGTGCCAAGGTGTTCGCGATCGGGCCGGAGATTGATTTCACCTATAAGGTGACGTGGCTCGGCAATGATCTGGAGCTGCTGGGCAAATTGCCGCAGGCGGTGACGGATGCGTTCGGCAAGGCGGAGCGGCCGGCGCTGATCGTCGGCGGCGGCGCGCTCAAGGCCGGGGCGCAGGGCGCGAGCCTTGCGCTGGTCGAGACGCTCGGTCTCGTGAAGGAAGGCTGGAACGGCTATAATGTGCTGCACATGGCGGCATCGCGCATGGCAGGGCTGATGCTCGGCTATGCGCAGCCGGGCGGCATCGCGGCGGTCGCGGCGGCCGCGCCGAAGCTGCTCTTCCTGCTCGGCGCCGATGAGGTCGATCCGGCGCGGTTTGCGGACAGCTTCAAAGTCTATGCCGGCCATCATGGCGACCGGGGTGCGGCCATGGCGGACGTGATCCTGCCGGGCGCTTCCTATGCCGAGAAGCCGGGCACCTATGTCAATCTGGAAGGACGCGTCCAGCGTGGCGACCGGGCGGTGTTCCCGCCGGGCGATGCGCGCGAGGACTGGGCGATCTTCCGCGCTCTTTCCGACGTGCTGGGTGCGCGCCTGACCTTCGACAGCTTCGACGCGCTGCGCGCGGCGATGGCCGCCGAGGTGCCCGCGCTGGGGCAGGAGGGGCTGGCCGCCTATGAATGGGCGCCGCCGAGCCTCGGCAAGGCCGCTTCGGGCCCGATCGGCTATCCGATTGCCGACTTTTATCTGACCAATGCGATCGCGCGGGCGAGCGAGACGATGCAGCGTTGCTCGGCCGAGCTGCTCCACGGCCAGACCTATGCGGAGGCCGCGGAATGACCGAGTTTTTCCAGGCGCATCTGGGCTATGGCTTTGGCTGGTTCCTCGCCACCTTGATCCTGATCCTGATGATCGCGCTGCCGCTGATGCTGGCTGTCGCGATGATCATCTATGCCGATCGCAAGATCTGGGCGGCGATGGCGCTCAGGCGCGGGCCCAACGTGGTGGGCCCCTTCGGCCTGCTCCAGAGCTTCGCGGACGGCCTCAAGGTCTTCCTTCAGGAAACGATCATCCCGTCTGCGGCCAACCGGGGCCTGTTCCTGATCGCGCCGGTCATCACCTTTACCGTGGCGTTGGTCGCCTGGGCGGTGATCCCCTTCGGGCCGGGCATGGTGCTCGCCGACATCAATGTCGGCCTGCTCTACATTCTCGCCGTCTCGTCGCTCGGCGTCTATGGCGTGATCCTCGCCGGCTGGGCATCCAACTCCAAATATCCCTTCTACTCCTCGATCCGCGCGGCCGCGCAGATGGTGAGCTATGAAGTGTCGATCGGCTTCGTGCTGATCTCCGTGGTGCTGTGGGCGGGGACGTTCAACCTGAGCGGCATCATCGATGCACAGCGGGCGCATATTTTCGGGATTATCAACGGCTTCGGCTTCAATCCCCTGCTCTTTCCGATGGCCGTGATCTTCCTGATCTCCGCCATGGCGGAAACGGCGCGCGCGCCCTTCGACCTGACCGAGGCGGAATCGGAGATCGTGGCAGGGTATCAGACCGAATATTCGTCGATGAGCTTCGCGCTCTTCTGGCTCGGCGAATATGGCAATGTGCTCCTGATGTGCGCGCTCAACGCCGTGCTCTTCTGGGGCGGCTGGCTGCCGCCGATCGACTGGGCGCCGCTCTATGCGATCCCGGGCATCTTCTGGTTCTTCCTCAAGATCTTCATCTTCTTCTTCATCTTCTCCTGGGTGAAGGCGACGGTGCCGCGCTTCCGCTATGACCAGCTGATGCGGCTGGGCTGGAAGATCTTCCTGCCGCTCTCCCTCTTCTGGGTGTTCCTTGTGTCCGGGTGGCTGATGGTCACTCGCTATGGAGTCTGACGGGATGAGCCTCGCGCACATCGTCAAGTCGTTCACGCTGTGGGAATTTGTGAAGGCGCATGCCCTCACGCTCAAATATTTCTTCAAGCCCAAGGCGACGATCAACTATCCCTTCGAGCGCAACCCGCTGAGCCCGCGCTTTCGCGGCGAGCATGCGCTGCGCCGCTATCCCAATGGGGAGGAGCGCTGCATCGCGTGCAAGCTGTGTGAGGCGGTCTGCCCCGCGCTTGCGATCACGATCGAGGCCGAGCCGCGCGAGGATGGCAGCCGCCGCACCACGCGCTACGACATCGACATGACCAAATGCATCTATTGCGGCTTCTGTCAGGAAGCCTGTCCGGTGGATGCGATCGTGGAAGGGCCGAACCTCGAATTCTCGACCGAGACGCGCGAGGAACTGCTCTACGACAAGGCAAAGCTCTTGGAGAATGGGGACCGGTGGGAGCGCGCGATCGCCGCGAATCTTGCTGCCGACGCGCCCTATCGCTAAGCCACGCCGGCGCAACGAAGCATACGACATGCCGCCGGGATCGGGGCCTGATCGAAGAACAAGAACAACCAACGGGGATGGGAACTGAGTTGATCCAGACGATCGCCTTCTATCTGTTCGCTTCGCTTGTGATCGCGTCGGGCGCGCTCACGATCGTGGCGCGCAATCCGGTGCACTCCGTGCTCTGGCTCATCCTCGCCTTCTTCAACGCGGCCGGATTGATGCTGCTCGTCGGCGCCGAATTCATCGCGATGCTGCTCGTCATCGTCTATGTCGGCGCGGTCGCGGTGCTGTTCCTGTTCGTCGTGATGATGCTCGACATCGATTTCGCCGAGCTGCGCGCGGGCTTCGCCCAATATCTGCCGTTCGGCATGCTGCTGGTGATCGTGCTCGCCGCCGAGATGATCTTTGCGGTGGCGGCATGGAATGCGGGCGGCGTGGAATTCGCGCAGCGGCTGGCGCCGACGCCCAGCGAAGTGCCGAACATCCAGGCGCTCGGCACGCTGATCTACACCCGTTATCTCTACATCTTCGAAGGGGCGGGTCTGGTGCTGCTCGTCGCGCTGATCGGCGCGATCGTGCTGACGCACCGCAAGCGCGGCGACGTGCGCGTGCAGAATGTGACGCGCCAGAATATGCGCCGGCCGGAAGAAGCGATCCGCAAAGTCGACGCGCCCGTGGGGCAGGGGGTGCAGCTGTGATTGGTCTCCAACATTATCTGACCGTATCCGCCATATTGTTCGTGATGGGGGTGTTCGGCATCTTCCTCAACCGGAAGAACGTCATCATCATCCTGATGGCGATCGAGCTGATCCTGCTCTCCGTGAACCTCAATCTCGTCGCCTTCTCCGCCTATCTCCAGGATCTGGTCGGGCAGGTGTTCGCGATGTTCGTGCTGACCGTGGCCGCCGGCGAGGCGGCGATCGGTCTGGCCATCCTCGTCATCTATTTCCGGGGCCGGGGCACCATTTCGGTGGACGACATCAACCGGATGAAGGGGTGATCATTCGGTGATCAAGCTCATCGTTTTCCTGCCGCTCATCGCGGCGGCCATCGCAGGGCTGGGCAACAAGGCGCTCGGCAATATCGCAGCCAAGGCACTGACGACGGGCGCGCTGCTCGTCGCCTGCGCGCTGAGCTGGCCGATCTTCCTGGGCTTTCTGTCCGGCGAGACGACCGCTTATGTCGAGCCGGTGCTGAGCTTCATCCGCTCGGGCGATCTGAACGTCGACTGGGCGTTGCGCGTCGATACGCTGACGGCGGTGATGCTGGTGGTGGTGACGAGCGTTTCCGCGCTCGTCCACCTCTATAGCTGGGGCTATATGGCGGAGGACCCGGATCAGCCGCGCTTCTTCGCCTATCTGTCGCTCTTCACCTTCGCCATGCTGATGCTGGTGACGTCGGACAATCTGATCCAGATGTTCTTCGGCTGGGAAGGGGTGGGCCTCGCTTCCTATCTGCTGATCGGCTTCTGGTATTATAAGCCGTCCGCCAATGCGGCCGCGATCAAGGCCTTCGTCGTCAACCGCGTTGGCGATTTCGGCTTCTCGCTCGGCATATTCGGCACCTTCCTCGTCTTCGGCACCGTCTCGATCCCCGCGATCCTCGAAGCGGCACCGGGCATGGCGGGCTCCACCATCGGCTTCCTGGGCTATCGCGTCGATACGATGACCTTGCTCTGCCTGCTGCTGTTCATCGGCGCGATGGGCAAGTCGGCGCAGCTCGGCCTGCACACCTGGCTGCCGGACGCGATGGAAGGCCCGACCCCGGTTTCCGCGCTGATCCATGCTGCGACGATGGTGACGGCGGGCGTCTTCATGGTCTGCCGCCTCTCGCCGATGTTCGAGACGAGCCAGACCGCGCTGACCGTCGTCACCTATGTGGGCGCCGCGACCGCGCTGTTCGCGGCGACGGTCGGCACGGTGCAGACCGACATCAAGCGCGTCATTGCCTATTCGACCTGCTCGCAGCTCGGCTACATGTTCTTCGCAGCGGGCGTCGGCGCCTATGGCGCGGCGATGTTCCATCTCTTCACCCATGCCTTCTTCAAGGCGCTGCTGTTCCTGGGCGCAGGCTCGGTGATCCATGCGATGCACCATGAGCAGGACATGCGCTTCTATGGCGGCCTTAGGAAGCATATCCCGCTTACCTTCTGGGCGATGATGGCCGGCACGCTGGCGATCACCGGCGTGGGCGTGGCGGGCGTCTTCGGCTTTGCAGGCTTCTATTCGAAGGATGCGATCATCGAGGCGGCCTATGCCGCCGGCACGACCTCGGGCGGCGTCGCCTTCGTCGTTGCGGTCTTCGCGGCGCTGCTCACCAGCTTCTATAGCTGGCGGCTCGTCTTCCTCACCTTTTTCGGCGCACCGCGCTGGGCGGCGTCCGAACATATCCAGCATGCGGTGCATGACGAACATGCGCATGACGCGCATCATGTCGCCCATGAGGTGCCCGACGAGGGCGCGGGTTCGGAGCCGATCCACGACCAGCGCGGCATCGACGAGGTGAAGCATGGCACCGCCGGCTATCATCCGCATGAGAGCCCCTGGCCGATGCTCGTGCCGCTGATCGTGCTGACGCTCGGCGCGATCTTCGCCGGCTATGTCTTCGCGGGCGCCTTCATCGGCGCCGAGACGGGGGCGGAATTCTGGAAGGGCAGCCTCGCCTTCAACGAGCATCTGATGCACGCGATGCATGGCGTGCCGCTGTGGGTGCAGCTTTCCGCGACGGTCGTGATGGTGACGGGCCTGCTGGTGGCGCTTTGGGCCTATATAATCGACACGAGCATTCCCGGCCGCTTCACCGCGCAGTTCCGCCTGCTCTACGATTTCCTGCTCCACAAATGGTATTTCGACGAGCTTTACGACGTGATCTTCGTGCGTCCGGCTTTCGCGATCGGCCGTTTCCTGTGGAAGCGCGGCGATCAGGGGACGATCGACCGTTTCGGCCCCGATGGCTTCGCGACGCTCGTCGCGACGGGGGGCGTCGCCGCAAGGCGGCTCCAGTCGGGTTATCTCTATACTTATGCGCTGGTGATGCTGCTTGGCCTCGCCGCGGCAGCAACCTGGGCGATGGTGGGTTAAGCAGATGAACCAGCTCGGCTTTCCTATCCTCACCCTGTTGATCGCCATCCCGACCTTCGCGGCGATCGCCTGTCTCTTCGTCCGCGCGGACATGGCGCGCTGGATCGCGCTCGCCGCGACCCTCGTCGACTTCGCGCTCGGGCTGCTGCTCTGGGCCAATTATGATGTCGGCGGGCCGCAATGGCAGTTCGTCGAGAATGTTCCGCTGTTCGGGCGCTTCGCCTGGGCAATGGGCATCGACGGCATCGCACTGATGCTGATCCTGCTCTCCGTCTTCCTGATGCCGATCTGCATCGCGGCGAGCTGGGATGCGATCGAGAAGCGCGTGCCCGAATATATGGCGGCCTTCCTGCTGATGGAAACGCTGATGATCGGCGTATTCGCGGCGCAGGATCTGTTCCTCTTCTACATCTTCTTCGAGGCCGGCCTGATCCCGATGTATCTGATCATCGGCATCTGGGGCGGTGTCGACCGCATCTATGCCAGCTATAAATTCTTCCTCTACACGCTGCTCGGATCGGTGCTGATGCTGATCGCGATGCTGTGGATGGCGCAATATGCGGGCACGACCTACATCCCCGTGCTGATGGCGGTCGATTTCCCGCCCGAAGCGCAGACCTGGCTGTTCCTGGCCTTCTTCGCCTCCTTTGCGGTGAAGATGCCGATGTGGCCGGTGCATACCTGGCTGCCCGATGCGCACGTCCAGGCGCCGACGGCGGGATCGGTGATCCTCGCCGGCGTGCTGCTCAAGATGGGCGGTTACGGCTTCATCCGCTTCTCGCTGCCGATGTTCCCCGAAGCCTCGGCGCAGATGTTCTGGCTGGTGATGGGCCTGTCGATGGTCGCCATCGTCTATGCCTCGCTGGTGGCGCTGGTGCAGCAGGACATGAAGAAGCTGATCGCTTATTCGTCCGTCGCGCATATGGCCTTCGTCACCTTCGGCCTGTTCGCATTCAACCGGCAGGGGATTGAGGGGGCGCTGCTGGTGATGCTGAGCCACGGCCTCGTCTCGGGCGCCTTGTTCCTCTGCGTCGGCGTGATCTACGATCGGCTGCACACGCGCGAGATCGCCCGCTATGGCGGCCTTTCGAACAATATGCCGCGCTATGCCGTGCTGTTCCTGCTGTTCACCATGGCATCGGTCGGCCTGCCGGGCACGTCGGGCTTTGTCGGCGAGTTCCTGGCGATGCTGGGCGTCTATCAGGCGTCGAGCTGGGCGGCCTTCGTGGCAACGACGGGCATCATCCTGGGTGCGGCCTATATGCTCTATCTCTATCGCCGGGTGGCCTATGGCCCGCTCGACAAGCCGGACGTGGCGGCGATGCCCGATCTTTCGGGCCGCGAGATCGCCACGCTGGCTCCGCTTGCGGCGGTGGTGCTGTGGATGGGCGTCTATCCCGAAAGCTTCATCAGCCCGATGCGGGCCGATGTCGGCGCCGTGCTGGCCCGGCTGGAACGCGCCAAGCCGCAGGGCGACGCGCAGCTTGCCGCCGGCCATGGACCTCAACTTTCTCCTGTCGCGCACGGGGGAGCGCACTGATGACGACTAGCTCTTCGCTCGCGCTGACGCTGCCCGAGCTCATCCTCTCGATCGGCGCGATGGCGCTGCTGATGGTCGCGGCCTATGGCGGAGACCGGCTGACCAAGCCGATCGGCTGGGCCGCGGTCGCGCTGTTCGGCGCCGCCGCGCTGGCTCTGCTCGGGCCGGCGGGCCATGGCGGCGTCGCCTTTGACGGCCTCTATCGCGCGGATGCCTTCGCGGCCTTTGCCAAGCTGCTCATCTATGTCGCAGCCGCAGTCTCGGTGCTGATCGCGCCGGGCTATTTTGCGCGCCATGCGACCTTGCGTGCCGAATATCCCGTCCTGATCCTGCTTTCGGCAGTGGGCATGGGGATGATGGTTTCGGCGGGCGACCTGCTGACGCTCTATGTCGGGCTCGAGCTGCAGAGCCTTGCCGCTTATGTGCTGGCGAGCTTCATGCGCCGGGATACGCGCTCGGCCGAGGCGGGGCTCAAATATTTCGTGCTGGGCGCGCTCGCCTCGGGCATCCTGCTCTACGGCATCTCGCTGCTCTACGGCTTCACCGGCACGACCGCGTTCGAGGGCGTGGCCGTGGGCTTCGCCGGCGGGCTTTCGGTGGGCGAGCTGTTCGGCCTCGTCTTCGTGCTGGCGGGCCTCGCCTTCAAGATTTCGGCCGTGCCCTTCCACATGTGGACGCCGGACGTTTATGAAGGCTCGCCGACGCCGGTGACGGCTTTCTTCGCCTCCGCGCCCAAGGTGGCGGCGATGGCGCTGCTGGTGCGCGTCGCGGTCGAGGCGATGGGCCCGGCGACCGAATCCTGGCGCCAGATCATCATCTTCGCGGCGCTCGCCTCCACCATCCTCGGTGGCGTGGCGGCGATCGGCCAGACCAATATCAAGCGGCTGCTCGCTTATTCCTCGATCAACAATGTCGGCTTCGCGCTGATGGGCCTCGTCCCCGGCACGGCGGCGGGCGTGTCGGCGGTGCTGACCTATATGACGGTCTATGTCGTCATGACGCTCGGCTCCTTCCTCTGCGTGCTGCGCATGCGGACGGCGGATGGCGCGCAGGTGGAGGATATAGCGGCGCTTTCGGGCCTGTCGCGGACGCGGCCGGCACTGGCGGCGGCGCTCGCCATCTTCATGTTCTCGCTCGCCGGCATTCCGCCGCTGTTCGGCTTCTGGCCGAAATTCGTGGTGTTCGATGCGGTGGTGGAGATCGGCCTGTGGCCGCTCGCCGCGATCGGCATCGCGACATCGGTGATCGGGGCCTATTATTATCTGAAGATCGTCAAGACGATGTATTTCGACGAGCCGGCGCCCGCCTTCGCGGCGGCGGACAGCAAGGTGGAAAATGGGCTGATCGCGCTTTCTGCCATCGCCGTCTCCCCGCTCGGCTATCTGGCGATCCCCCTGCTGGGCGCGGTGACGCTGAACGCGGCGCGCGCGCTCTTCTGAGGTATCAGCCTGCGCGTCCGGACCATAGCGACAACCGCATCGACCAACGATGATATGGCGGCGCTGGCCCGGGCGGGCGCGGCCGAGGGGCTGTGGCTGCGCGCCGAGACGCAGAGCGGCGGGCGCGGGCGGCATGGCCGGGCCTGGCTCTCGCCGCCGGGCAATCTCTATGCCAGCACGCTGGTACGGCTGCTCCCGGGCGACCCGCAGCCCGCGACGCTGGCGCTGGTCGCGGCAGTGGCGCTGGACGAGCTGGTCTCGGCCTATGTCGGTCCCGCACGGGCGATGATCAAATGGCCCAACGACCTGCTGATCGACGGCGCCAAGCTTTCGGGCATATTGCTGGAGCGGGCGGGCGAGGCGGTCGTGATCGGCTTCGGCGTCAATCTGGCACATCATCCGCAGGGGCTCGACCGGCCCGTGACGAGCCTCGCGGCCGTGGGGATCGAGCCGCCCGGTCCGGAGCTGTTCGCCGAGGATCTGGCGCGGGCCTTTGCGCGCTGGCTCGGCCGCTGGCGCGGCGAGGGGCTCGCGCCGGTGCGGCTGCGCTGGCTGGAGCGCGCGCATGCCGTGGGCACGCCGCTGGTGGCCAATCTGGAATCGGCTTCTGTCGAAGGGCTGTTCGAGGGGCTGGACGAGAGCGGGGCGTTGCGGCTGCGGCGCGCGGACGGGGGCGTGGAGACGATCCATGCCGGAGACGTCTTCCTGCTATAAAGCTCGTCCATCCGTCATGCGCGGGCGTTCAAATGCTTGCGGCGCGGTCGCGAAGCTTTACATGAAGACTGTGATACCGCGCCTTTTCAAAGCGAAACGGACGAGATTTACGATCGCGCGCATGCTTCCGCCCCCGGGCGGCCGGGCAGCGCCGCGTGATCGGCATGATGTGAACGGAACCGCGAACAAGTGACAAAACCAGGCAACGAACTGCTCTTCCTCGCGCTCGGCGGGTCGGGCGAGATCGGCATGAACGTCAATCTCTATGGCACGCAGGGTAAGTGGGTGATGGTCGATCTCGGCCTGACCTTCGCGGACCCCGCCTATCCGGGCGTGGACCTGATCCTGCCCGATCTTGAATTCATCGAGAAAAATGCCGGCGACCTGCTCGGCATCGTCCTCACCCATGGCCATGAGGATCATATCGGCGCGATCCCCTATCTCGCCGCCGATCTGGACGTGCCGCTCTATGCCACGCCCTTCACCGCCGGGCTGATCCGCGGCAAGCTGGAGGAGGAGGGCATTGCCGGCCAGGTGAAGCTCCGCGTCATCGAGAATGAGGGCAGCTTCCGGCTCGGGCCGTTCGGCTTCACCTATGTGCCGCTCGCCCATTCGATCCCCGAGGGCAATGCGCTGCTGATCGACACGCCTTATGGCCGGATCTTCCACACGGGAGACTGGAAACTGGACGAGCAACCGCTGCTCGGCCGGCCGTCCACCGCCGAGGAGCTGAGCGCGATCGGCGACGAGGGCGTGCTCGCGCTGGTGTGCGATTCCACCAATGTGTTCAACGATGCGGCCTCGGGCTCCGAAGCGGCGGTGCGCGAGGGGCTGGACGCCGTCATCAAGGCGGCGAAGGGCCGCGTGCTCGTCACCACCTTCGCCTCCAACGCGGCGCGCGTGCAGACGCTGGGCGAGGTGGCGCGCGATACCGGGCGGCAGCTTTGCGTGGCGGGGCGCTCGCTCGATCGGATCGTGAAGGTCGCCAAGGCGGCTGGCTATCTGGAGGATTTCCCGCCGACGATCGATTTCGACGCGGCGATGCGGCTGCCGCCGTCCGAAGTGATGATCATCGCGACGGGCGGGCAGGGCGAGAGCCGCGCCGCGCTCTCCCGCATCGCGTTCGACAGCCATGCGATCAAGCTTTCGGCGGGCGACACGGTCGTCTTCTCCTCCAAGCAGATTCCGGGCAATGAGATGGCGATCGGCCGCATCCAGAATGCGCTGTCCGCCAAGGGCATCATCATGGTCACGGACCGGCAGGCGCATGTCCATGTCTCCGGCCATCCGGGGCGGCCCGAGCTGGAGCTGATGTATAAATGGATCCGGCCGGAGATCATCCTGCCGGTGCATGGCGAGATGCGCCATATGGCCGAGCAGGCGCGCTTCGGCCTCGAAAAGGGCGTGCCCAAGGCGATCGTGCAGACCAATGGCGATGTGCTGCGGCTGGCGCCCGACGGGCCGCGGAAGATCGGCAATGAGCGCGCGGGCCGGCTGATCCTGGACGGCGACGTGATCCTGCCGGCGGACGGCACGACGATGAACGAGCGCCGCAAGATATCGGTCAACGGCTTCATCTCGGTCGCGGTGGCGCTCGACAAGAAGGGGCAGTTGCTGGGCGAGCCGGCCATTTCGATCCAGGGCATCCCCGTGGAGGAGGATCGCGCCGATTTCCTGGAGGAAGCGCGCGAGGCGGCGGCGGATGTGGCCGGCGAGGGCATTCGCGACGAGAAGAAGCTGCGCGAGGCGATCCGGCTGGGCGTCCGCCGCCGGGCGACGCAGTGGACGGGCAAGAAGCCGGTGGTTGAGGTGTCGCTGATCCGGCTGTGAGGAGAATTCCCTTCCCCGTTGGGGAGGGGAAGGGAGGAAGCCCATGAAGATCAGCTCGATCATCGCAATCTATGCGCTGTTCTGGTCGCTGAGCTTCTTCCTCGTCCTGCCGTTCCGGCTGCGGACGAGCGCGGAACCGGATGCGCCCGTGCCGGGGCAGGCGGACAGCGCGCCGCCACGCTTCAGCTTCGGGCGGACATGCCTGTGGACCACGATCGTCGCGGCGCTGCTGTTCGGGCTTTATTACGCCAATTATGTCAATGGCTGGCTGGACGTGCAGTCGCTCAACTTCTTCACGCCGCCGGCGCATGGGACGCGGTGAGCGGAGCTAGAGCGTTGTGCGTTTAATCTGACGCATAGCCGGTAGCCTTGAGGTAATTCCAGCATTCCTCGGGCGAGTAGAGATCGCA
>NZ_NWBU01000017.1 GCF_003050615.1 Sphingomonas oleivorans
CGTGCGCGAGGTCAAGGCCGATTGGTGCGTCTGCACCATCCCCGCCTCCATCCTCAGCCAGCTCGACGTCCAAGTGTCGGACACGATGAAAGCTGCGATCCGGGCGGTCGGCTATTCGACTCAGGTCAAGATCGGGCTCGAGTTCAAGCGCCGCTTCTGGGAGGAGGACGACCATATCTATGGCGGGCACAGCTTCACCTCGCAGACCATCGGCCTCGTCTCCTATCCCAACAACAATATGTTCGGTAAGGGACCCGCGGTGCTGCTCGGCGCCTTCGCGAGCGACGCGGCAGGGTTGCAGCTTTCGGGCATGACGCCCGAGCAGCGGATCGAGACGGCGCTGGCGCAGGGCGAGGTATTCCACCCGCAATATCGCAAGGAGTTCATGAACGGCGTCGCGGTCGCCTGGAGCCGCGTGCCGTGGATGATGGGCTGCACCTCCCGCTGGACCGATGAGAACCGCGCCCAGCATTATCAGAACCTCGTTGCGATGGACGGCCGGCTGGTGCTGGCGGGCGAGCATGCCTCTTATTATGGCGGCTGGATGGAGGGTTCGCTGCTCTCCTCGCTCGATGCCATCACACGCCTCCATAAGGCAGCGCAGGAGGCATAGGATCGATGCGCAGCCTGCGAGAGCAAGGCTGCGCCATCCTTCAGCCAACAGGGGGAGTTCCTATGAAATATATCCTTGCCGCCACGGCCGCACTCATGATCCCGGCAGCCGGCTGGGCCGCCACGCCGGTGAAGCACTTCCCGGCGGGTGGCGCGGTGCCCGCAGGCGCGGCCGCCCCCGGCACCGGGCCGGCGTTCAGCGGCGCGGTCCTGGCGGGTGACACCCTCTACGTCTCGGGCACGACCGACATGGACCGCGCGACCGGCAAGCCCCCGGCCGATCCGAAGGCCGGCGCCAAGCTCGTGCTCGACAACATCAAGCGCACCGTGGAAGGCGCCGGCCTGACCATGGACGATCTGGTCTGGGTGCAGGTCTTCGCTTCCGACCTCGACTATTATGCCGCGTTCAACGAGGTCTATCGCACCTATTTCAAGGGCCCCCTGCCCGCGCGCGCCTTCATCGGCTCGGGCAGCCTGCTCGGCGGCGCGCATTTCGAGGTGATGGGCATCGCGGTGAAGTCCAAATAGGCGATGCACTCGGAGAGCAGGTGCATTCACCCTGCATCTGCTTTCTTACGCGATCCATATGGAAGCGTCTCAGCAGGTCTATGCTGGCTATGCTGCGACTTGGCTGCATCGAGACGGTGATGTCGGCACCGAGAAAGAGATCGGGGAGACTATCGTTCCAGCCCAGCACCGAGCAGCCAGCCCTTGGCCCGTTAAAGAAGATTATCGGCCACAAGCACTGGTTTGACGGCTTGAGCCTGAACCGCCCCGGGATTGCCGGAAGCCTGAGCTCCTGAGAGGGAAGGTCTCGTATGAGGGAGGCGACGAACAAATATTTGCCTGAGGCTCGCGATCGGGCGGTCCGGATGGTGCTGGATCATCAAGGGGACATCCGTCCCGCTGGGTGGCGGTGGTTTCGATCGCGGAGAAGATCGGTTGCGCGCCGCAAACCCTGCATGAATGGGTGAAGAGGGCCGAGATTGACAGCGGCAAGCGCGCTGATGTGCCGACGGATGTAGCCGGGAAGCTCAAGGCGCTGGAGCGTGAGTCAACTACCTAACACGTCCGTATAATTCCCCCCGCGGCCGTTATCTGTGAAAGCTGCAGCCCATCCCAATGATAGGTCATGGGTCGAGGGCGCCAGTGGCAAATGCGGTATATTGCAGTTACCGACGAGTGGGCCGAGATGCCGCTGATTATGCTCACCGCATGTGAGGAGGATCCCCTTCTCTCTTTCGTGCGCGAAAGTGGCGCCTATTGTCTGCTGAGGAAGCCGTTCGAAGCGAACGACTTGATCGGTTGCATCGAACGCACGCTCGACAATTGATCCTCATTGGCGGATGTTCCTGCTCACATGACAGAGGGGATCTCACCAGCCACGCATGCCTCGTTTGAAGAGCTGAGGCCAAATGTCCAAATGGATCTCGCCGACTTCGCGAGCGAGAGCATCATCGTCCGCGGAATGGACGGTGCCATCACGTTCTGGAACAGCGCGTCTACCGCCCTCTATGGATGGCCGCCGCATGCCGCCCTTGGCCGAGACCTGCATGGTCTATTGAAATGCCACTTGCCTTATGTCGGATCTGAGATGGAAGCGCAGCTTCTCCGCGACGGGTCGTGGTCTGGCGAGCTCACACGAACGACCGCATCCGGGGAGACCATCCAGGCCGATGTCCGATGGACCGTGCGCTACGACGAAAGCGGGCTTCCGCAGGACATTGTTGAGTGTGGGCGAAACATTATCTCGCTATCGGCCTTGGAAATTGAAAACAGGCTGGCGTCGCACCGGTATCGGAACCTGTTCCACGCGATGGCGGCATCTTTCTGGGAGCTCGACTTTTCCGTGGTGCGGGCAAAGCTCGGTGCTTTGATGATGTCCGGGGTCTCGAGCCTCCCGGCCTATTTCGAAGAGCACCCGACTTTCGTGCGCGAGTTGATCGACGTGGTGAAGGTGATCGACGTCAACGAGAAGACCGTCGCCTTGTTCGCAGGCGAAAGCCGTGAGCAAATGATTGGGTTGAGCGCATCGCCATTCTGGCCGGCGGAGAGCCAGCACGTCTTTGCCCAGGCCCTGTTCGCGGCGGCTGAGCGGCGCGACAGCTTTATCGCAGACACACGGCTTCAGACGCTCGATGGCCGCCTCCTCGACGTGCTGTTCACCGTATGCTGGCCGGAAGGTCATAAGGGCGCCGGAACGGTGCTGGTCGGTGTGATCGACACGACCGACAACAAGCGTGCCTTTTCGGAGCTGGAGAAGAGCGAGTTCCGCTATCGCGGGCTGTTCGAACATATGCCGATCGCCCTCGTCCAGTTGGACATGAGCCGCCTGTTCGACCGCTTAACTGAACTGCGCGCCGCCGGTATCGTCGATCTCGTGGGCTATGTTGAATCCAATAAAGGCTTTCTGGACGAGGTTCTTCAGCGGGTGCGCGGCAACGACGCCAATGCACAGGCGGTCCGGCTGTTCGGAGTGGTCCAGAAGGAAGAGCTTTTCGTCCCGATCGCGAAAGCTTGGCAGGAGAATCCGGAGACGATCCGGCGCTCGCTCGTCGCCAGACTGAAGGGAGCGCAAAGCTACTCCGAGGAAACGCGCATCAACACCTATGACGGGCGCATCGTCGATGTCCTGTACACGATCGCCTTTCCCCCGGAGCTCATGGAGCGAGGAATCAACGTCGTCGGCTTCATCGATATCACCGACAAGAAGCGTGCACATTCAGACCTTCAGCGCAGCGAAGAACGCTATCGCAATCTTTTCCATCACATGCCGATATCGCTGTGGCAGATCGACGCTCGAGGAACGATGCAGATCTTTCGAGAGCTGCGAGAACAAGGCGTCACTGACCTCACCGCCTATATCGATGAGAATCCGGACTTCCTCGCGCATGCCATGGAGATCATCTCAGTCGCCGAGGTCAACCAGCACACCGTCTCCATGTTCGGGGGCAACAGCCCCGCGGATTTCATCGGATCGGTTGCAAGATATTGGCCTGACGCGCCGGAGACATTTCGCCGCTCGCTCACCGCGCGCTGGGAGGGCAAGCTAACGTACACGGAGGAGACCAAGATCAGAACGCTCGATGGTCGGACCATCGACGTCCTTTTCTCGATCGCTTTCCCACCACCGCTACAGGAAGTGGGCATGAGCCTGATCGGCACGCTCGACATCGGCGATCGCGTGCGAGCCGAAGCGAAACTTCAGCAGATCCAAGCCGATTTCGCGCACGCCGCGCGCGTTTCGACGCTGGGCGAACTGACCGCTTCCATCGCTCACGAGGTCAATCAACCGCTTGCTGCGATCACGACCAATGGCCAGGCGAGCCTCCGTTGGCTGTCCCGCAAGGAGCCGAATGTTCAGCAAGCGAGTGACCTAGCGGCAAAGATGGTGGCCGACGCCCGGCGAGCGAGCGACATCATTCGCCGTATTCGCGGGATGGCCGCCAAACGCGAACCCGAGCATCTGCTGCTGGACCTGAACGAGGTCGTGCAGGAAGCGCTGCTCTTCGTCCGGCATGACATGCAGACGAAGGAGGTCGAGCTTGCGGCAGATCTCGGCTTCGAGCTTCCGGCTGTTCGCGGTGACCGCGTACAATTGCAGCAGGTCATCGTGAACCTGATCATCAACAGCGTGCAGGCCATCGATCAAGCCGGCTGCATCAAGCGACAGATCAATGTCGCGACCAGGATCGCAGACGATGGCCAACTCGCAATCTCGGTTCGCGACACCGGCCCCGGCATAGCGGCGGAGCATATCGATCATGTTTTCACCGGCTTCTTCAGCACGAAGGACGGTGGAATGGGCATAGGCCTTGCGATCTGCCAGTCGATCATCGAGGCGCATGGGGGGAGCATCGGCGCTAGCAACCACGTGGACGGCGGCGCCCGATTCACTTTTATATTGCCGCCCGCGAATGCGTGAAGGCGCGACGCCCGAATTTGGCGCCGCGCCTGAGCTTGCCGGACGATCAGGCCTTATGAAGGCGAGCAGATCCGTGTTGAATCGCCCGGGCGCGATCTTGGCCGACATTAGACCCGAAGCATCAATCGGAACGATCTGATCGTCGCCGCCGTGGAGGAGCAAGGCGGGAATGGTGAGCGAACTGCCGGCCTTGGCTCAACGGAGGTGTCGCCCAAGGAAATCCCAGGTTCGGCCGTTGGCGAGCGCTGCGGCGTCCGCATCATAGTGGACACCCGTATGCCGCGCGAAGGCATGGCTGCAACCGGGATAGGAGAAGAGCTCCACTCTGGGATTCCCCGCAATCGCCGCGCGGATTGTCGCCTGCGCTTCTTTGGAGATGAACTCATCCTCCTCGGCGAGATGGATCATCAGCGGGCTATGCACCTTGTCCGCCTCGTCCGCATAATCCTGCGCCGAGCCGGGGTAATAAGCGACGGCCGCATCGGCTCCTCGACGGCCAGCAGTCAAGAAGGTCATCAGCCCACCGAGGCAATATCCCATGACACCGACCTTGCCGGACGAGCCAGGAATCTTTGCCGCGAATGCCAGGGTGTCGGCGATATCACCGACGCCTTTGTCGCGATCATATGCCGTGTAGAGTGCAAGCCCCTTCTGCCACTCCGACTCCGTCCAATGCGAGAGGTCGAGACCGGGCTCTTGCCGCCAGAAGAGATCTGGGCAGACCGCAATGAAGCCGCGGTCGGCCAACTCCTGACAGCTCTCGCGCATGTCGCTGTTCACGCCGAAGATCTCGTGGAGGACCACCACGGCGGGCGCGCTCGCGACGCTTGGGCGCGCCACATATGCGCGAAACTCGCCGTCCGCCACGTTGATCGAGATATAATCTCCCATTTCGGATTTCCTTTCGATTAACTGGCGCAACCTGATCTAATCGGGGCGAGCGTCCCATCAGCCAATGGGAAATCCGAGCCATACATTGGTATGACATTTCACATGCTTCGTATATTGCTATACTAAAACTGGAAGAATTCGGGGCGGGTCTGATAGATAAAGCTGCAAGAGGCGGCCAGCCGCGACGCTGGGCTAAGCCGGGAAGTCGGTGTCGTCGGGCTGGCGATGACCGCTTCAACGAAACGGTCGCCGCGTCGGTAATCCCGAGACCGCAATCGATGAACATGCATGGATCAAGTAAGTAGAGGGCGAAAGCACGGCGGCGATGTCGCCATGCCGTAGAAGGATAGCCTTCGCTCGCGGCTATTCCGCAGCCTGCGCCGCCGCCAGGCCAAGGGCCACAGCAACGCCGGCACCATAGGCCGGATCTGCGCGCTCGCAGTTCGCGATATGCTGCAATTGCACCTCGATCGAGGCTCCGCCAACCTGGCGAGCGGTGTTGGCGAAGAGAAGC
Organism: Sphingomonas oleivorans; assembly: GCF_003050615.1. Classification (GTDB taxonomy): domain Bacteria; phylum Pseudomonadota; class Alphaproteobacteria; order Sphingomonadales; family Sphingomonadaceae; genus Sphingomonas_H; species Sphingomonas_H oleivorans. The sequence continues at coordinate 5,943 of NZ_NWBU01000017.1, forward strand.
GCCTGCTGCTCCGCCGACATGCTCCGGAAGAGGATACCAGGCTGCTCCCAGTGATCGTCATCGACGCGATGGTCCCAATGGTCGGCATCGCCCGCTGCCAGTGGCGGCTCGCGCAGCTCGGGGCGATCTTCCCAGAGCCCCTTGCTGTTGGGAAAATAGGGCGTTGCAGCGCCCAAATTGCCGTCGGTACGCATCGCACCGTCACGGTGATAGCTGTGGAATGGGCATCGCGGCGCATTCACCGGAATATGGTTAAAATTGACGCCGAGCCGATAGCGTTGGGTATCGCCATAGGAGAATAGACGGGCCTGCAACATGCGGTCGGGCGAGAAGCCGATGCCGGGAATGACATTCGCCGGCGAAAAGGCCGCCTGCTCGACCTCGGCGAAATAATTTTCCGGATTGCGATTGAGCTCCATCACGCCAACCTCGATCAGCGGATAGTCCGCCTTTGGCCAGGTTTTGGTGAGGTCGAATGGATTGTGCTGATGGTTTCGTGCCTGCTCCTCGGTCATGACCTGGATACAGAGCGTCCAGCGCGGGAAATCGCCGGCATCGATCGCTTCGAGAAGATCTCGCCCATGGCTTTCACGGTCGCGGCCGATCACGGCTTCCGCCTCAGCGTCGCTCAGATTCTCGATCCCCTGCTGGCAGCGGAAATGAAACTTGACCCAGACGCGCTCATTGGCGGCGTTGATCATGCTGAAGCTGTGGCTTCCGAAGCCGTGCATGTACCGATAGCTTCGCGGAATTCCGCGCTCGGACATTAGGATGGTGACCTGATGGAGGGCTTCCGGCAGAAGCGTCCAAAAATCCCAGTTGTTCTCAGCGCTCCGCAATCCGGTGCGCGGATCGCGCTTCACGGCATGGTTCAAGTCCGGAAAGCGCAAGGGATCGCGGAAGAAGAAGACCGGGGTGTTGTTGCCGACAATGTCCCAATTGCCTTCCTCGGTATAGAATTTGACGGCGAAACCGCGGATGTCGCGCTCGGCGTCGGCCGCGCCGCGCTCGCCTGCCACGGTGGAGAAACGCACGAACAGGTCCGTTTTCTTGCCGATCTCCGAGAACAGCTTGGCCTTGGTGTACCGGCTGATGTCGTTAGTCACCGTGAACGTGCCATAGGCCCCCGATCCTTTCGCATGCATGCGACGCTCGGGAATGACCTCCCGGTCGAAGTGAGCCAGCTTCTCGATCAACCACACATCCTGGAGCAGCGCGGGCCCGCGCGCGCCAGCGGTCATGATGTTGAGGTTGTCGGCGACGGGAGCGCCGGTGGCATGAGTCAGTTTATCGGTGCTGGACATCGCAGAAGCTCCTCGACCGTGTCGATATGCGCCGAGCCGCATCGGCTGCGGGTCGACGCTATGGAAGCTCAGACGAGCGGTCGATCAGACTGTGGGAAGAGCGGCGCTATACTTGTGTATGACTGCGGCCTGCTGGTCGTCTGATTGAGAGGGCAGGACCGACAGGTGGATGTTGATGGCCTCGGAACGGAGGCAAGTCATGAGCAAGACCATCATATTCATCCACGGAGCCTGGGTGACGCCGGCATGCTGGGACAGCTTCCGCAAGCCATTCGAAAATGCAGCCTACACCGGCAGCGAGAAAGACCTGCTCGTCTCGCCCTATGTCACAAGATCGGCGTTCCGTATCCAGCGTCGTTCGGCCGCGCGGACGGACTATGCGTTCTTCCCTGGCCTGTCGCACCTGCTTATCGGCGAGCCCGGCTGGGAAGATGTCGCTGCGGTCGTTCAGGAATGGCTTGCCCAGCTGGATCTGCCTGCTGCAGCCCCCGCACGTCCGCCGCTCCCCTCGCTGCGCGCGGCTGCCTGACATAGCTGTCCCAGCTTACAGATAAGGGAAGCATTCCTTGCGGCGACAGATGGTGAAATCGAAAAGGCTGATGCTGGAGATTTTCTGTCCGAAGCCACCGAACGCTCCAACGCCGTTTCGCGAGACGTTTCTGGCCGCAAGGCCGCGGATCATATCAAGATATGATCTGGACCATGTTTCCGTCTGATCGACCGTCCATCAGAGCGCAGCATAGACTCCTCTCCATTCCGAGCCCGCGATCACCCTCATCGATCATGTATTGGAGATAGGATTGAACTATCGCCCCGACATATTCGCATCACGTCCCACCGGCCAGGTGAAGGAAGGGTCCGCCTTCTTGGACCAAAGCAGCATGGCCATGACGTCCGCGACCAGGCAGCCGATCATGGGCGAAGCTGCGGCAGCCGATATGCCGGCTGCCATCGGCTACATGATCCTCGCCGTCTATGGATTGATGATGGCGGCACTCGTCGCCTTCTTCACCGACGGGGTCGAGGCCACCATGATGGTCGCGATTAGCGTCATCTACACAGCCATCTATTTCTCGGTTCCCTCATCGTTTCTGCGCGTTGAGGGGCGATCCGGGCAGATGCCGCTGCGGGAATTCCTGCGGGACGGACTTTCCACCTGGACCGGCCGGATCGGAGGCTGCGAAGCCATCCTGCAGATCCTGCTCATTCCCGCTGCGATCACCGTGGCGCTCGCCGCGATCGGCCTATTGGCGCGCCTCAACCAAGCTTAGCACGAATCTAGCGTGTACGCGGCTTCGGGCGCGAATAGGCAAAGAGGCGCGAGTAAGTTGGGCGATTGCCGAGATGCGCCGAGAAAGCGGATCCGGCGGCTATCTACATTAATACCACCGTATAATCAGCAGCCTCCCTCCCCTTGTGCTAGCATTTGCGTGCTGGGCGTTGCGCGGACGTGGACGGGGGGCACGGATGTCGGGAGCACGATCACTCAGTACGCGCTTATTGAGTTTCATCGCGTGTCTGCCGTCCCAGGCAGGGGCCGAAAAAAGTGCACCGCTTCAACCCGACGATATCATCGTCACGGCGGAAAAGACGCAGGTGAGCATCAATAAGGTCGGGATGTCCGTCCAGGCCTTCCGCGCCGATACGCTTCGTGATGCAGGCGTGAATGATGTATCGGACCTCGTTCGACTTGTGCCTGGGTTCAACTATACGCTCTCCAGCTATGGCCACCCGGTCTATACGATGCGAGGCATCGGCTTTTACGATACCGGCCTCGGCGCGGCTCCCGGTGTCGTGGTTTACATCGACGAGGCGCCACTGCCCTATTCCGCGACGACGCTGGGAGCAGCGCTGGACGTGGAACGGGTCGAGGTTCTCAAGGGCCCACAGGGAACGCTGTTCGGCCAGAATACGACCGGTGGAGCCATCAATTATATCGCCGCAAAGCCGACCGATGCCCTCGGCGCCGGTGGCCAGCTTACCGTCGGCCGCTTTGGCGAAGTCGATGGCGAAGCCTATTTGACCGGTGCGCTGTCGGGCGAGCTGCGTGGTCGCGTGGCAGTGAGGCATGAGCGAAGTGATGACTGGCAGCGGAGCTACACCCGCTCCGATGGCCTGGGATCGCGCAATTTCAGCGTTGGCCGCGTCCTGCTTGATTGGACGCCGTCCGATCGGATCAAGATCGAGCTCAACGTCAATGGCTGGCGCGACCGCTCTGACAACCAGGCGGGGCAGCTCGCGGCGATCATCAATACGCCATCGCGTCTGCCGGCCGCACTCATTGCCTATCCCCTGAGTCCGCGAGGCAATCGTGCTGCGGATTGGACGCCGGGCCGCGACTTCCGCCGGCGCTCGGATTTCTTCCAACTCGTTGGTCGCGCAGATGCCGATCTAAAGTTCGCCAATCTCACGTCGATCACGAGCTATCAGGAGCTGAGCCGCAGAAGCTTGACCGACGGTGACGGAACTGCGCTCATCACGTTCGAAACGGCCAACCCTGCCGAACTCGGCATATTCTCGCAGGAGGTCAGACTAGCTGGTGATCAGCATGCTGTCCGTTGGATGGTCGGAGCCAATTACCAGCGAGAGGAAATTCGTGACGCGGCTCGGTCGGATGTCGTCGAGAGCAGCTTCCCCTTCGACGGCGTGGATCCGCGAACGATCCAGCATGTCAGGACATGGGCCGGCTTCGGCAGCCTTGACTATGACGTCACTTCGCAGCTGAAGGTTCAAGGCAGCCTTCGATATACCGACGAACGCCGCCGATATGTCGGATGCACCTATGATGATGGTAGCGGCCAAGCGGCCAGGTACATCTCGATCGTCGCGACGATGCTGGCTCGCCGACCGGTCTCGGTGGCGCCTGGAGGGTGCTCGACGCTGGGGCTCGATTTCCTGCCGACCGAGATTCGCGGCACGTCCAACGAGGATAATCTATCCTGGCGTCTGAATATAAGCTGGTCGGCGATGGAAACGCTCCTGCTCTACGCCAATGCCAGCAAGGGGCATAAGAGCGGCGCGTTTCCGACCATCGGCGCGAGCTCGGTTCGCCAATTTGAGCTGGCGAGACCCGAGTCCGTCCTGGCTTTCGAGACTGGCTTCAAGTTCGTGCCGGATCCGCTCCGCTTCCAGCTGAAGGGTGCCGCCTTCCACTATGACTATCAGGACAAGCAGTTGCGCGGAAAGCGGATCGATCCGGTGCTGGGACCGCTCAACGCCTTTATCAATGTGCCCCGCTCCTCGATTTGGGGCGCAGAAGCAGAACTGCTCTGGCGGCCGGTCGAAAGTCTCACGCTGACGGGCGGCGCCACCTACATCCACTCCAAAATCAAAGGAACCTTCATCAATTATGACGGCCTCGGCCGCGGAGCCTCGCTCGGGGGAGAAGAGCTGCCACTTACTCCCAAGTGGCAGCTCAATGGAGACGCGGAATATCGCGCATCCTTCTCGGCAGACCTGACCGCATTCGCCGGTGTTCGCTATAGCTATCGAGGAAGCACCAACGCCGCACTGGGCGAAGTGCCGCTGCTAGCTATTCCTGACTATCTTCTCGTGGATCTTCGGGCTGGCCTTGCTGCCGCTGATGGCCGATGGACGGCGACCGCTTTCGTGCGCAATGTCGGCGACGAGACTTATCTGACCTATGTCAGCACCGCGAGCCCCGATGTAGCGATCCGCCTGACAGGGCGGCCCAGAACCTATGGACTGAGGCTTTCCTATAGCTACTGAGCCCTGAGTATCGACGATCGCTTGTGGTCATGAGATTTTGCGCGGGCGCGCGGCAGGCCGATGCGTTGAATATCTCTGCGTCGCCTTGTGAGAGCCGGCGGATCGCAGATCCGAAGTGCAGGGATAGCCGCAGGCACCCTCGCCAGCCGATCATATCATCGTATGATGTCGCTGAACGCTTGGATGATGATATCTCTGATGCGACGTCATCGGTGCGGGGCTGCTCCGAGCAATCTTCGATCCGAAGGCCAGGGAGGAGGACAATGACGAACGACGACATGTCCGATCAGGCAGTTGTCCATATCATCGACGACGACAAACCATTGAGAGAAGCGCTCGAGAATCTCTTCCTTTCGGTTAGTATCGAAGCGGCGACCTATGCGTCCGTCCAGGATTTCCTGAGCAGAGTGCCTGAAAATGCCGCAGGATGTCTGGTCCTCGACATTCGCCTTCCGGGCATCAATGGTCTCGATTTCCAGGGCAAGCTCGCGGAGCATGGTATCACTCTACCCGTCATCCTCATGAGCGGGCATGGCGACATCCCGATGACCGTTCGTGGAATGAAGGCCGGAGCGGTGGATTTCCTGCCCAAGCCGTTTCGCGATCAGGACATGCTTGATGCGGTCGCGCACGCTTTTGCCCGCAATAAACTCGAACGCGCGGTGGCCGACGATGCTGCTCGGGTGGTAACACGGTACGCGACGTTGAGCCCCCGTGAGCGCGAGGTCATGACTCTCGTCACCGCTGGGCGGCTCAACAAGCAGGTCGCGGGCGATCTCAACCTGAGTGAGATCACGGTGAAGATCCACCGAGGGGCCGCGATGCGCAAGATGGGCGCTCGGTCCCTTCCGGAACTTGTGCGGATGGAGGAGGCAATCCGACGCTCCAGCATTCCTGCCTGAACCGTAACGTAACCCTGTGCACCAGGGGTGCCCGCGAACGTGAAAGCCAATCATTGCTCGATGAAAATCTGATTGTCGTTGTTGATGACGATGCTTCACTCTGTGACGCGATCGTAGGGCTCGTGCGGTCTTACGGATATGAGGCGAAGGGATTCGAGTCGGCCATCAACTATATGGATAGCCCGGATTTCGCATCGACGCTCTGCCTCGTCACGGACATCAATATGCCAGGGGTATCCGGTCTGGATTTAGCCAGGCACATGCGTAGCGTCGGTAATCTTGCTCCGATCATCATGATCACGGCGCGAGAGGACTCGGACCTTGAGGAGCGCTCTCGCGCAATGGGCGCTGCATGCTTCCTGCGGAAACCCTTCGAGGCCGACCAATTGATGGAATGTATCGCGGATTGTGTTGGAGACGCGGCTGCCTGATCCATAATCAGCCTTGGACCCAAGTCCTCGATTTGCCCCGCTTCAATCCGCTTTTGAACGAGCCCGCTTAGCCGCGGGGGGTATCGGGCACGGCTGGTCGATGTCCACGGCATTGACAGCGAGCCTTGTCATCGACGCACCGATGATGGCGATCTGCCGGCGGGGAAAGCCCGATGCGCTGCCGCATCACTCGGATCAGAGGAGCCAGTACACCAGCGAGCAAGTCCAGAGACCGATGGCGGAACACGGCATCACCTGATCAGGCAATGTCTGGACGAAGCTGGCAAAGGTTCCGGCGATGCGCAGCATCGTTGGAAAGCCAGCAAGGACATGCGACCGGTTAGGCCACTCATCGTAGCAGAGAGCCGGATCATACAATGATGTTAGGCAGACCATGTCTCCGTCTGATCGACCGATGATCGAGCGCTTCGCTAACCTCCACATGTGATGTCGGTACGACCGTATCGACCGATCCCATCCGCGATTTCCTGGAGGAGAGCATGCGTGTTTCTGGTCTATCTCTCGCAGCGGCAGCACTAATCATCTCCGCCCCAGCGGCCATCGGGCAACCGATCCATTCGCACGAGAACGCCGCTACTGTCGCCGCATTCGACATAGTGCATACCGACGTGACGAGCGTCGGTCCCGATATTGTGTTTCGCGTGCAGGTCCGCGGCCAAGCGGGCAAGATCCGGCCAAAAGCAATTGGCCAGTTCGCCGGCAGCGCCGTCTACAGCTATGTCTGGCCGACATCGATGGACAGTTCGAGCGTCGGATTCGATGCCGATCAAGGCATTCTCGCTCTTGCCGTCACATTCCATCCCGATTTCGATGACGGGGCGAACGGCGGCATTAATCGGCACGTGTGGCACCCACACTGGGTCGTCCTCACGCCCGACGACGCCTGTGGCAAGGGCTCGCTGAAGGTCCGGGACATTCCGGAAGGCACCAAGCCGAAGGTTCCGCCGACATGGCCCGGCGTCCCTCTCCTGATCGACAGCCCCAGCTATCCGACATCGCTTGCGACTAACATGGTGGAGGTGCGCGTGCCGGCATCTGTGATCGGCGCGGTCGAAGGGATCAAATTTGACGGCGTTACCTCGGCCCTGAAGGTGAATGCCAATCTTCATTCGCCGCTGCTCTGCATCTCCGACATCTTCGATGTGGCGTCCGGCAACCTAAGCCTGCCAGGCAAGATCACGAAGTGAGACTTGCGAGGCCGCTCTCACCCGGCTTCCCGAATTTCACTATATCTGAAAACGATGCGCCAGCTGCACGTGCGACTTCGATCGCGCGCGCAGCTGGCCTTCGAGGCCAGACCGCGATCCGGTTATCGATGCGGCTGAGACCGAGCGGGAACAGCCTCACGACTGGAGTACCTCCTGGCCGTCGGGCTGCTCGTCCAATCGGTGAGAGCCCGTTTGAGAATGGGGCGGCTGAGGGCTGGCGAGAGATTTTTCGTGCCGGACAGGAGCGGTCGCAGCCGCGATGTCGAAACATCGTGGCAAGATCGCGACGCATCCGGCGCGGAAAAGATCCGCCAGACCGACCCGCAGCCATTCTCAAACGGGCTCTGAGCAACGAACCGATTATGAGCCTCCGCTTGGCGAAGGGGCGCGGCACCCTGCCGGCCGGCAAGATCAGCAGGGCGAGGCGGGGGAGCCGCAGCTGCAGAAGGCTCGTAGATGAGGTAAATGTTCGCAGACATGGTTGTAGCTATGCTGAGCGCAACATCCGCATCGATTGCTGCCCTTGTCCAGGAAGCCGACGGAGCAGAAAAGCCGACGTTGAGCGGCTATGCACATGAGCGGCCGGGCCGCCCCCTTAGCGGACCTTCGTCACGTCGCCGCTGTTGAACTTGAAAGATGCTCTTACCCTGCGAGGGGCTGGCAAGGCATCGCCGAAGCATTGGGAATACTCGCTGCAATCCGTCCCTTCGTTCGAAGCCGTCAAATCACTCCGGCCTGCTTATCGTATAGTCGATCCGGATGCGGACCCAGGCGCCGACCAGCGTCTTGCCGCCGGCCCGCGGCGGCAAGACGCGGAACTGCCATGCCGCCTGGCGCACCGCCCGCGCCAGGCCGGAGCCGGCGGGAGATTGCGCAATCTCCCGGCAATTCTCGACGCGATAGTCGGGCACGGTCTGGCAGGCGATCATCCCCCAGCCGCTCTGCGCGGTGCCGGGCGGGAGATAGGCGTCGAGCTCCGCACGGGTCGGCTGGCGATACCATTGGGCGTTGTAGAGCGGTTCGCCATTCGGCCCCTCGCCGGGGCCGTCGGTGTCGCCGCTGCCCTGGCCGGCAGCGGTGCCGCTTTCGCCCGTGCCCTCGCCATCCTGTGCCGCGGGGCGCGACGGCATTCTGGCGATGTCGGCGGCGGCGAACTGCTCCGATGTGATCGGGATCACCTGCGACCAGATCGCCGACGAAGTCGGCATCGGCGGCGCGACGGGGGGAACAGGCGCGAGCGACGGCACCGCTGCCCGCCGCGCCGCGCCACCTTGCGCGCGCCGGGCCTTGGCGGCGCGGGTGCGCGCCGGTGCGACGCGCGCCTCCGGCATGATCTCGAACGTGATCGGGGCCCGCGGTGCCGGAGGGGGTGGCGCGGGCGACGGGGCCAGCCGCAGCAGCATGATCAGCATCAGGACATGCACTGCCACGACGAGCGCCAGGGTGGCGGCACGACGGCGGGCGGGAGCATCGCGTGGGTCCGACCAGGGCTGAGAGGACACCAGGCGCATCGCTGCCCCACCTAGACGGAGCCGCAGCACTTCACAACTCGATCGGCCTGTGATCCAGACATCCGGGGTTCGCAGCTACGTCTCTCGGCGCTCGGCAGCCATCGGCCGGCAACGCCTGCTCGCCGACGGATCTCGGCGGTCGCCTTCACAACCATGGCGCTGCGAACCGCCTCGACGAGGAGGTCGGTCGAAAGACATCCGCGTCCATGCAAAGGACAGCGCGGTCACCTACCGTCGCGTGATACTGGCGGTCGGATGTCGTCTCCAGATGCGATCAAGCCGAGCACTATACCGCCCAGGTGGCGACGTCCTCCTCCTGTCCGATCAGCGCCAGACCATGTGCGATCGAGGTGAGCTCGCCGCCACTCTCGATAGCGGCAGCACCGAAGCGATCGATGAACATCCGGCGCACGCGAGGGATTAGCGACGTGCCGCCCGTCAGGAACACGCGGTCGATGTCGCCGAGTTGCACGCCGGCCGCCACCAGCGCCTGGTCGATGGTCGCCTCCATGCGCGCCACATCCTCGGCGATCCACATCTCGAACTCCTCGCGAGAAACTGCTGCTTCGATCTCAAGGCCAGCGCTCGCGAAGCGAAAATGAGTAGTCTCCGCGCTGGACAGCGCCCGCTTGGTCTGTCCCACGGCAGCGTAGAGCGGATAGCCGAGCTCATTCTCGATGACGGTGATCATCCGGCCGATCGCGGCCGAGTCGAGAGCGGCACGACGCAGGCGCTCCAGCTCCGTCAGCGTCCGCTTGTTGCGCATCAATGCGAGCTTGGACCAGTCCGCGAAATCGTTGAACCAGCTGCGGGGGATCTCGAGCGTCTTGTCGAAGGATCGATAATGGCCGCCCTTGCCGAGCATCGGCAGCACCAGGCGGTCGACGATGCGATAGTCGAAACGGTCGCCGGCAATCCCGATGCCGGCATGCCCGAGCGGCGTGCAGCGGGGAGAGACACCCGGCTCCGCCACCCGCACCACCGAGAAATCGCTGGTACCGCCGCCAAAGTCGGCAACGAGGATGGTCGCGGAGCTCGTCAGGCGCGAAGCATAGCTGAAGGCGGCGGCAAGCGGCTCGTAGACATAGTGCACTTCGGCGCCGAATCCGGCGAACATCGCGTCATAGCGCTGCCGCGCGAGCCCCGGATCGGGCTGGCCGCCGGCATATTCGACCGGCCGCCCCACCACGATGCGGGCCGGCCGGCGATCCAGGCGACCGCCGGCATGGTGGACCAGCTTGTCGAGGAAGAGTCGTCCGAGATCCTCGAAGCGATAGCGCTTCTCGAAGACCGATGCCTGTTCGAAACTTGCGCTCGCCGCGACGGACTTGAACGACTGCAGAAAGCGGCTGTCCTCCGGGTAAGCGAGATATTCGGAAATCGCCCACGGGCCGGCATCGGACGCCAGGCCGCCACGAACGGCCTCATCGTGCCAGAAGCAGAGCGCCGAGCGAAAGACTTCGTCATGCCCGTGCGGTCCGTCGAAGCCGAGCAGTTCGGGCGCATGGTCGCCGGCCAGCGCGGCGACCGTGTTGGTCGTACCGAAATCCAGGCCGAGCGTTGTGCCGGCGGCAGTCTCGTTCATGACGCCTTCCATAATCATCGATGCTTGGGTCGTTCGGGCCGGCCCCTTTGCCGAGTAGCTCCCCTTCATACAAGCAGCGGATTCACCAATCCGCCGCACAACCGGGGCTGGAAGTCATCAGGCGGAACCCTAAGGAATAGTCTTCCTGGACAATAGTGGCCGGCAAGCATGCTCGCCCAGCGCTACGGCATCAGCGATGAAACGGTGCGCAAATGGCGCAAGCGGGGCGCCCAGGACTGCCTCGATCGCTCGAGCCGGCCCAAGCACCTCGCCTGGCGTATAAGCGAGGAAGACCGCGCCGTCATCCGTGCGCTGCGCAAGGCCACCGGCTTTGCGCTCGATGACCTCACCTTGTTGCTGCGCCACTTTCTGCCGCACCTCAATCGCGACAGCATCTATCATGTCCTCAAGGCCGCCGGCCTCAACCGCCGGCCCGCCGAACCTTCTGCCCAGTCGAGCAGGGGCCAAGGCCGCACTCCGGTTACAGCCATGGCTCTTCCGGCCGACGGAATAGGCGACCTTCACGCTCGCAAAGCCTTGTTTGATTGACGACACAATCTCTACCATACCAATAGAGATTATGGATCGAGACGAGGCAAGGAGCAGTCCGCGCCGGCGATCGGCCCGCGGCTTTTGACGGAATGCAGCTTGCCCCGCGTCACCAAAGGCTAAAGCGCACGATGCCTGGTCGGTGATCCGGCTTCGTGTTTCCTGAACGGAAGGAACGAACGAAATGACACCGCCCCATCTCAGCTGTCACGCCGCGACGCGGACTTAAGCCTAATCCGATTTTTCCGACCGACCGACGCCGTCCCGCTGAGCGACGGCGATGGGAGGCGCGCGCCCGAAGCACGGGCATGAGGCGCCCAAGGAGAGACTATGACTGCTTCCTCAATCGACGCGCTTTGGTACACGCGCTGCCCCGTTCCTACGCCACTCGGCATCGCCGTCCAACTCGGCTGGTTCGCCGACGAGTTCGGGGCCGAAGGGATCGAACTCAGATCGATCCAGGAAAGCAACGATCCCAACGCGCAGGAATCGCATTTCGATCACAACCTGCCGGCGAGCTTCCGTCAGGGCGGTAACATCCCGGCGATCTGGGCGCGGTCGCGCGGCGCCGACACCCGGGTTATCGGCCTGTCATGGACGGACGAATTCCAGGCGATCCTGGCGCTTCCGGGCCGCGGGATCGAGCGGACGCGCGATCTCAGGGGGCGGCGCATCGCGCTCCCGGTCAATCCGATCTCCATCGATTTCAATCGCGCCACGGCGCTGCGCGGCTTCGCCAAGGCGCTCGAACTCGACGGCATCGCGCTGCACGAGGTGGAACATGTCGATGCCATCAACGACGGCGAGGGTGCGATTGGCATCGCGTCCGGCGAAGGAGTCCGCCGCCGCCGGCGTCACGGCTATCGCGCCGAGGCGCTGGCGCTGATCCGCGGCGACGTGGACGCGATCTACGTCAAGGGCGCGCTGGGGCTTGAAACGGCCCGGCTGATCGGTGCGTCGATCATCGTCGACATCGGCTTCCATCCCGACCCCAAGGTGCGGATCAACAATGGCACGCCGCGCACGCTGACGGTGGACGCGGGGCTGATCGAGGAGCATCCCGATCTCGTCGCCCGCTTCCTCGCCCGCGTCGTCGATGCCGGAGCATGGGCGCGGACGCACCCGCAGGAAACCTTCGCCTACATCGCCCGGGAGGCGGGGTCGTCGGTCGATTGGGTTCGCGCCGCTTATGGCGAAAAGGCGCATGAGAGGCTGGGCACCTTCCTGACCGACGAGGCGATTGCGGCGCTCGGCGACTTCAAGGATTTCCTGTTCGAGCACGACTTCCTGCCCAACGATTTCGACGTCGGCGGCTGGATCGATCCGCGCCCGCTCGAAGCGATCGAGCTCTACGCCCGCAAGGTCGCCTGACGATCACCACCATATTCATCGGCCCGCCGCCGCAGAGCGCCCCGGAAACGGGTGCGGCGGCGGGCAATCCACAAAAGGGGGATAGATTTTGGCTTTCGTTTCCAATCGCACGTTCCTGTTGTCTGCCGCGGTTTCGCTCGTCGCGTTGCAGGCTAATGCCGCATTCGCCGAGGCACCCGCAGCCGATGCGCCAGCCGCCGACGCCTCGACGCTTGCCGCCGGAGGCGATGTCATCATCGTCACCGCCAGCAAGCGCGAGGAAAGCATTCAGGATGTGCCCGCCGCGATCACCGCCGTTGGCGGCGAAACGCTGGCGCGCCAGGAGATCCGTTCGGCCGCCGAGATCGTGCGGCTTATCCCCAACGCATCCGCCGCGCAGACCGAAAGCCGCTCGCGCCCGCGCTGGTTCATCCGCGGCGTCGGATCAAACGATCCCGCGGCGAACGTCGTCAACCCGATCGGCGTCTATTTCGACGAGGTCTACGTCAACTCGCCCTTCTTCCAGGCCTTCCCGGTATTCGACCTGGAACGGGTGGAGGTGCTGCGCGGTCCCCAGGGAACGCTCTGGGGCAAGAACACGGTAGGTGGCGCAATCCACTATATTTCGAAGAAGCCGAGCTTCGATCCGTCGGGTTATGTCCGCGCCGGGATCGGCAATTTCGGGTCGGTCTTTACCCAGGGCGGCTTCGGCGGCGCGGTGATCCCGGACAAGGTGGCCGCACGCGGCTCCTTCTTCTACGAGCGGCGCGGCAACATCTACACCAATGCGGGCAGCGGCGAGAGCGGGACCGGGCGGTTCGACGACTATGCCGGTCGCGTCCAGTTGCTGTTCACGCCGGTGGACGATCTAGAGATCCTGCTGTCCGGCCGCGTGCGCAACTTTGACGGCACGCCGATCCCCCGCTTCATCGCGCCGGCCTTTCCGGACAATGCCGTGCGGAAGGGGGCATCGGCGCCGGCCGACGATTATGGCAATACGCCCACCGGCAGCGACAAGGTCTATGAGGCCAACGTGCCGGGCACGTCCAAGACCAAGCAGCGCGGCACGACACTGACGGTCAACTGGACGCCGGGAGACTATACGGTCACTTCGATCACGGCGTGGGACAAGGGCGACAATCTGAGTCTCGGCGACGCCGACTATACCGATTTCGAGGGATCGCGTTCGCGCACCGACCTGTCGAGCGAGCAGTTCACTCAGGAATTGCGGCTGACTTCCCCGCGCGAGAACCGCTTCAACTGGATCCTCGGCGCCCATTATTTTTGGGAGGATTTCTATTCGGATGCCTCCACCGCGACCGTCGGCACCACTGCCTATCTTGATCGCGGCACGGGCCCGCAGCGCTGGCGGCACGCATATTATCAGAATGTCGTCTACGATCAGACGGCCAAGAGCTATGCGCTGTTCGGCAGCGGCACGTTCAACCTCACCGATGCCCTGAGCCTGACGGCGGGCGCCCGCTTCACCTCCGAAAAGCGCTCCGCGACGATCAATATCTACAATCCCAATGGCGATGCGGCGCGGCGGCTCAACACGGTCGATCCGACGACCCCGCCCACGGCCGCGCGACCGCTCATCACCTTTATCGATCCCACGACTTGGTGGCTGCGCAGCTCAGTGACGTCCAGCACGCCGCTCACGCCCTTCATCTCGTCACCGTCCAAGACGTGGAACCGCTTCACCTGGGACATCACGCCGCAGTGGAAACTGAGCGACGAGGCCTTGCTCTACGGACGCTTTGCCCGCGGTTTTCGATCGGGGACGTTCCAGGCGAGCGCCACTGCCGCCGCCCAGTTCGATCCCAACGGCATCGCGCCCGAGGATCTCTATTCCTACGAGGCCGGCGTGAAGACGAGCTGGTTCGGCGGCAAGCTGACGGCCAACCTCGCAGCTTTCTATTACGACTATAAGAAGATCCAGGTGCTGGTGCAGGGCGTGCCGGTCCAGGCCGGTGGCACCACCGTGTTCACCGCGCGGCTGATCAACGCCAAGGGCTGGTCGGAAGGGCTGGAGCTCGACGTCTCGGCACGGCCGATTGCAGGCTTGCGTATCAACGGCAGCATCGGCTTGCTCGATACCAAATATACCGAGGACTTCATTCCCAATAATCCCAATACCGGACAGTTGTTCGGCGACGGCAACCAGTTCACTCGAGCGCCCCATTTTACCGGCAATATCGACACCGAATATACGGCGCCGATCGGCGATTGGAATTTGAGCTTCGGCAGCGATTGGAGCTACCGCACGGCGCAATATTTCACGGTGAACGCGCAGGAGACCGATCCGAGCGCCAACGACTATAATGTCAGCCGTTACCAGCGGCAGACCGGCTACGCGATCGGCAATGCCCGCATCGCGCTCTCGGACGCCGACGATCGGCTCGAATTCCAGCTCTTTGTCCGCAACCTCACCAACAAGACCTTCAAGATCCTGACCTTCGGCACCCAGCAGGGCGCCCGCCTCACCACGCTCGGCGAACGGCGCACCTATGGCGCGTCGGTCACGGCCAAGTTCTGAAAGGACCAGCGATGACGGCTTATCCATCCGAGATCTGGTACACGCGCTGCCCGGTGCCGACGCCACTGGGCATCGCCATCAATCTGGGGCTGATCGAGCGTGATCTGGCGCCACTGGGAATTCAGGTCCGATCGATTCAGGACAGCAGTGATCCCGAGAAGCGAGCAAGCCACATCGATCATCATCTCGCACACAGCTTCCGCCAGGGCGGCAGCGTGCCGGCAATCTGGGCGCGGGCGGCGGGGGCGGACACGCGCGTCATCGGCCTCTCCTGGGTTGACGAGAGTCAGGCGATCATCGCGCTGCCCGGCTCCGGCATCCGCGAGGTGAAGGATCTTAAGGGGCGGCGGATAGCCCTGCCTGTCCGCAAGGATCAGCGTATCGACATCTTCCGCGCGACGGCCTTGCGCGCGCTGCTCGCGGGCTTGTCGCTCGGTGGCATCGGCGAAAACGAGGTCGAATGGGTGGACGTGGACGCTACCGAACCGGCGGGCGCAACGCCGGTCGGCGCCGCCGCCCGTCGTGGCTGGACGGGCCGCCCACTCTACACCGCCGAATTCCAGGCACTGGTGCGGGGTGAGGTGGACGCGATCCACGTCAAGGGCTCGCTGGGGCAGGAATATGCCTTCCTGGGCGGCGCGCATGTCGTGATCGACACTGGCTTCCACCCTGATCCCAAGATCCGCGTCAACAATGGCGCGCCACGCCCGCTGACCGTCGATGCGGCGACACTGGAGCAATATCCGAAGGTCGCCGAACGACTGCTCGCCAACGTGATCGCGGCAGGCGAATGGGCAGAGCGCAATCCGGCCGAGACATTGACCTATCTCACCAGCGAAACCGGATCGCCCGAGCAGTTCGTCCGCGCGGCCTATGGCGGCGACACGCTCCACCGGCGGCTCAAGACCGATCTGTCGGAAGCGTCGTTCGAGGCGCTCGGCGAATTCACCACTTTCCTCTTCGAACGCGGCTTCCTGCCCGACCATGTCGATGTCGGCGCATGGATCGATCGCCGTCCGTTCGAAGCGATCAGCAACAACCGGGCCCGCGACGCGGCCTGAACGAGACGCGGGCGGCCGGGCAGCGCTCGTCCGGCCGTTCGCGACCAGGAGATGGTAGCGATGGCGTTGAAGAAGGCGATTATCGGCGTGCTCGCGCTGCTGGCCCTGGGGGGGCTGCTCGCTTATCAATTGCGCGGGCGGGACGCGGCCGTGGCAGCGGACGGCGCACTGCCGAAGACGCTGACCATCGCCAGCATCGCTTATCCCTATAAGGGCCAGCAGACCTATGCGGGCCTGACCCAGACGATCATCGCGCAGGGCTGGCTCAAGGATCGGCTCGCGAAGAAGGGCGTCGAGCTCGTCTTCTTCCCCGTGCCCACCGCTGTCGGCGGGCCGCTAATCAACGAAGGCTTTGCCGGCAAGCGGATCGATTTTGCGAGCTACGGCGATTTTCCCGCGATCATCGCCGCATCGGGCGGCGTGCCGTTGAAGCTGGTCGTGCCGGTCGGGCGCGGACAGAACGCCTATCTGATCGTCCGCAAGGGGCTGGCGGCGAACAGCATCGCTGACCTGAAGGGCAAACGCATCGCGCTCCACCGCGGACGACCGTGGGAGCTGCCTTTCTCGAAGCTGCTCGATGCCAATGGTCTTGAACTGAGCGACTTCAAGATCCTCAACATCAATCCGCCGGCCAGCCGTGCAGCGCTCGCCTCGGGCGACATCGACGCCGTGTTCCTGCTGTCGGACGCGATCCTGCTCGAACAGAAGGGCGCGGGCCGGATCATCTGGTCTACCAAGACCGCGCCCGCCGACTGGAAAATGCGCGCCGAGCTGTTCGCTCGCGGCGACTTCGTCGATCGCTATCCCGAACTCACTCAGATCGTCGCCGACGCCTATGTCCGCGCGGCGCACTGGTCCTCGCTGCCGGAGAACCGCAAGGCGGTGATCGAGGAAGCCGCACGGGGCGACACGCCGGTCAGCGTTGTCGAGACCGATTATGATGAGCCGCGCGTCGCCTGGCGCGACCGCTTCTCCCCTTTGTTCGACGACTTCATGGTCCGCCACTACCAATCGGTCGCCGACTATACGTTCGCGCAGGGCCTCGTCCGCCGGAAGGTCGATGTTGATGCGCTGCTCGACCGCCGCTTCGCCACGCAAGCGCTGAAGAATCTCGGCTTCGACGACTATTGGCAGCCGACGCGCGTGCAGACCGAGGCGGCGCCGGCGATCACGGCGGTCAACGGAGCGCCTCGTTCATGAGCGACAACCGTTTCCTCGCCAACTTCATCCTGCTGTCACTGGTCAGCGGGCTGACGATCGGCCTCGGCAAGATCGTCACCACGCTCTACGCGCTGTCGCTCGGGGCGACGCCGTTCCAGATCGGCATGGTATCGGCGATGGAATCGATCGGCATGGTCATCGTCACCGTGCCGGCCGGCTTCATCATTGCGCGCTATGGGATGCGCAGTGTCTATTTCGTGGCCAGCCTGGGGCCCCTGCTGGTCAATCTGGCACTGCCGTTCAGTGCGTCCTGGGTGGCGCTGGCGGTCGGACGCGGCCTGATCGGGCTGTGCATCCCTTTCCGCATCGTATCGATGAACAGCGCCTTCCTCGAACGGCTGAAGTCGCTCGGTCAGGCCAAGGCCGGCTGGTACCGCGGCACGCTGACGGGCGGCATGGCGATCGTCGGCCCGGCGGCAGCGACGCTCCTCACCCAGCGACTGACCATGTTCGCCTGCTTCCTGCTGGTGGCCGCACTCTTCGGGCTGATGGGCCTGTTCAGCCTCTCGTTCATGCCGGTGCGGCAGGTGCAGACGGAAGGCGCGCCTGGCTTCCTCGCCGAACTGCGGCTGATCCTTTCGAACGACGACATCGCCGAAAGCTGCCT
Organism: Sphingomonas oleivorans; assembly: GCF_003050615.1. Lineage (GTDB taxonomy): Bacteria > Pseudomonadota > Alphaproteobacteria > Sphingomonadales > Sphingomonadaceae > Sphingomonas_H > Sphingomonas_H oleivorans. Next base: position 23,961 of record NZ_NWBU01000017.1, read on the forward strand.
GATCGAGTTTCTGAGCAGCGCGACCAATGCGTTGTTCGGCACCTTCATCATCCTGCTGGCGATCGCGCTCCCGCCACTGACCGAGCAGGACGGCATCCATGTGATGCTCTTCCAGGGCGTGACCGCGGTGGCGATGCTGCTCCTGGGCGGCGCCCTGGTTGAGCGCTTCGCGACGCGAGCCGCTTATGCTCTCGGGCTGGCGCTGGCATCGGGCGCGCTGCTGACCTTCGGCTTGGCGGGTGGCTTTGCCGGGCTGGCATTTGGCGCGGTGCTGCTCAGCGCTGGATCGGCTGTCGTCCATCTCGTCAACGTACGGATGCTGGCGGCGCTGCCCGGCGGCAAGAGCAAGGTCGCCGGCCTCTACAATCTGGCATCAATGCTCGGATCGTCCTTCGGGGCGATTGCCGGCGGGCTTGCGACCAGGATCGTGCCGCTGCAGTCGATCTATCTGATCTGGCTGCCGATCCTCGGCGTGGCCGCGCTGGCGGTCCAGACCATCCATCAACGCCGGTCCGGCATCGGCGCGCTTGTAACGGAGGCCCGATGATGGCCCGTCCGATCCCCGCCTTCATCCCCGCGCTCGCCCCGCCGCTATTGTTGATCGGTGCATGGCAGGCGGCGTCCGCCACTGGCTTGTTCCCGGCGCAGGTGCTGGTGCCGCCCAGCGAGGTCATGCGCACGCTGGCTTCGCTTGCCGTCAATGGCGAGCTTAGCGCGCACCTCGGCCAGAGCCTGTTCCGGTTGGTCTTCGGTTTTGCCATCGGCGCGACCGCGGGCCTCGCCTTCGGGGCGGCGCTGGCCTTGTCGAAGTGGATTGAGGCGCTGTTCTCGCCCTTGTTCCTGGCGGTGCGCCAAGTGCCGGTCTTGGCCTTCGTGCCCGTGCTGGTGCTGCTGCTCGGTATCGAAGAGGGCTTCAAGATCACCATCGTCGCGGTCGCAGCCTTCTTCCCTGTGGCCCTGGCGACATTCGATGGCGTGCGGGGTGTGCCCAAGGCGTGGTTTGAGGTGGCGCGCGTTTATCGCACCCCGCTCGTCCCCTTCGTCGCGCGCATCCTCGTGCCTGCCACCGTGCCGCCGGTGCTGACGGGCCTGCGCATCGCGCTGACGCGCGCCTGGCTGGTGCTGGTCGCAGCCGAGTTGCTCGCGGCCGACAGCGGCATCGGCCAAATGATGGAGATGGGCCGGCAGATGTTCCGCATCGACGTGGTGCTGGCCGGCGTGATCGTCAGCGGCCTCATCGGCTTCGCGCTCGATCGCGGCGCCAAATGGATCGAGCGCCGCGCCACGCGCTGGAGGACAGCATGAGCATGCTTCTGAAACGCCCGCCAGCGCGGATCGCGATCGGGCTCGTCGTGCCGGTGTTGATCCTTTTCTGGTGGCAGGCGCAGTCGCAGGCGGGTGGCGCCCGCGCGCTCGCCTTCGTGCCGCTGGGCTCGGTGGCGACGGCATTCGCGGAACTGGCGGGCAGCGGCCAGTTGCTCGACGACGCACTGGCTACATTGTCGCGCGCCGTCACCGGGTTGTTGCTCGGCGGCATCGCGGGCGTCACGCTGGGCGTCGTGATGGCGACCTCGCGGCTGGTCGACCGGCTCGTGGGACCGCTCTACCACGCCATCCGCCAGGTGCCGCTGCTCGGCTGGCTGCCATTGATCGGCCTGTGGCTGGGCAATGGTGACGGCGCGAAGCTGCTGATCGTCAGCCTGGCCGCCTTCTATCCCACGGTGCTCAACAGTTATGAGGGCATCACCCATGTCGAGAAGCGCTATCTGGACGTCGGCCGGATCTACGGTTTCACGTCCGTGCAGCGCTTCCGTCTCATCCTGCTGCCGGCAGCGCTGCCATTGATCCTGACCGGGGTCACCCAGGCGCTCGCCTTCGCCTGGATCGCGACGATCGGCACCGAGATCCTGTTGGGCTCGGGCAGCGGGCTCGGTGCCGCAATGGGGCTCGCGCAGGCGCAGCAGCGCATGGACGTGATCCTCGTTGCGATCCTCGTCACCGCGCTGCTCGGCTTCACCCTCAACGACCTCTTCGCCCGGCTGCGCGGCCATCTGCTGCGCTGGCAGGGCGCGTCCGCGTGAAAAGGAGACCCGCCATGACCGCCCAGAGCCGGATCAGCCCCACCCCTCCGCCCGCCGCTCCGCGATCGGCCTCGGGCGCGCTGACGATCAGCAGCCTTTCCAAGAGTTTCACGATCGACGGCAAGCCGCTGCCGGTGCTCGATGGAATCGATCTCACGCTACGTCCCGGCGAGTTCGTCAGCATCGTCGGCGCCAGCGGCTGCGGCAAATCAACCTTGCTGCGGCTCATCGTCGGGCTCGACACCGATTATTCGGGCGAGATCCGGCTGGACGGACAGCGCATCGCCACCACCAGTCTCGATCGCGGCATCGTCTTCCAGGATCATCGCCTGTTTCCGTGGATGACGCTGGAGGAGAATGTCGGCCTGGCGCTCCTCAACACCGATATCCCAAAGGATCGCCGGGCCCAGATCGTCGCCGATCATATCGCGCTCGTGAACCTCTCCGGGTTCGAGAAGGCCTATCCGCATCAGCTTTCCGGCGGCATGGCGCAGCGCGCCGCCATCGCCCGCGCGCTCGTCACCGAACCCAAGCTACTGCTGCTCGACGAGCCGCTGGGCGCGCTCGATGCCCTCACCCGCGTCCACGTCCAGAAGGAATTGCAACGCATCTGGATGGCGCAGCGATCGACCATGCTGATGGTGACGCATGACGTGGAGGAAGCGCTCTATCTCGGCGACCGGGTGATCGTCATGAGCCCCAATCCGGGCCGCATCCGCCGGATCGTCGAGGTTGATCTGCCGCATCCGCGCGACCGCAGCTCGCCCGTTCTCCACCGCCTGCGCGACGAGATCCTGACCGAGCTGACCGGCGCGCCCGACCCAGCAAATCTCGTTCGCTTTCCCGGAACGGAGGAGCGCTGATGTCCCGCCAGCCAGATCATCCCGTCGATCCGCTATTCGTCGATCGTTGGTCGCCACGCAGCTTCTCCGGCGAGCCGGTGCCGGACGCGGTGCTGCAAAGCGCGTTCGAGGCCGCGCGCTGGGCGCCTTCTGCGTCCAACGCCCAGCCATGGCGCTTCGTCCTCGCGCGGCCGGGCGAGCCGGCATGGGAAGATTTCATCAGCCTGCTCATGCCGCGTAACCAGTTGTGGGCGGAGCGGGCGTCGGCGCTGATCCTCATCGTCTCGGCGCTGGAGGTGGAACGGCGGGGCGAGGTCGTGCCCAATGTCAGTCACAGCTTCGATGCGGGCGCCGCCTGGGCGAACTTCGCACATCAGGCGCTGCTGCTCGGCTGGCACACCCATGGCATCGGTGGCTTCGATCGCGCCGCCGCGCGCGAGCGGCTGGCGATCCCGAACGATTTCGCCGTGGAGGCGATGATTGCACTGGGCAAGCGTGGCGATCTCGCCGGCCTCCATGCGGATTTCCATGAGGCGGAAAGCCCCAACGGCCGCCGTCCGCTTGTCGAGACCGTCTTTTCCGGCCGCTTCGGGGCGGCCGCCTTCAACCCGCAAAGGAGCGCCGCATGACCATCCGCACCTATTGGCAGCTCGATCCCGCAGCCGAACATAGCCGCTCGGAGCCCGCCGACCGGCCGCGCTGGCAGCCGGTGATCCGCGATGTCCGCAACGCGTCTATCAACCGCTACGACCATTATGCGCAAATAGCGCGCGGGGCGGCGATCACAGGATTCGACGGTCTCTTCATCCCGCATCGCGATGCGCATGACGACAGCCAGATCATCGCCGCGGTCGTGGCTCGAAGCACGCCCCGGCTGGCGCTGATCCCGGAATTTCCGGCATCCGTCGGTTCGGCCGTCTATGCCGCCAAGCAGGCAGTGAGCTTTCAGCGGCTGGCGCATGTGCGGCTCGGCTGGGCGATCGCGCCCGATGTCGACGCGAAGGCGCGGGCGCGTGGCGGCGATCATGTGCCCGACGAAGAGCTGGTCGCCCGCACCGAGGAGTTCCTGACCGTCGCGCGTGGCGTTCACGGGCGGCACCCCTTCACCTTCAAGGGCCGCTTCTTCGAAGTCGAACGGGGCGGTTTCGAGGAACCGTTGAACCGTGTCGCCTTTCCCAAAGTCTTCCTGCGCGGGAACAGCGAGGAGGCGGTGGCGCTGTCCGCGCGGCAGGCTGACGTCCACCTCTTCGACGCCGCACCGATCGATGCGCTGCGCCACGCGATCGAGGCGCTGGACCGGCAGGCGCTGAGCGCGGGGCGCTCGGTCGAGTTCGGCCTCCTTCTGTCCATCGCGGCGCGCGAAAGCGAGGCGGAAGCTCGCGAGGTCGGTGGCCCGAACCTCACCGGCAGCTACGACAGCGTCGCCGGCCGCCTCGCCGAGCTTGCCGCGATCGGCATCCGCCATTTCGTGCTGTCCGCCTCGCCCTCCTTCGAGGAGGTCTATCGCATCGGCCAGTTCGTCCTTCCCCGCTTCCGCGCGGCCACCGCGCCCGCACGTGCCGCCTGACAGGAGAGCATCCCATGTCGATCGACTTCTACTGGCGCCTGCCTACCCATGGCTGCCACAGCACCATCCGCCGCGGCTCCTACGATCGAGGCGACTGGTCGCCGATCGGGCCATACAACCAGTCGCCCGGTCTCGGCCGCGAGGGACGCGACGATGGTTTCCGCTACATCGATCATCTGGCTGAGATCGCCAAGGCAGCGGAGATTTCAGGCTTCGTCGGCGGGCTCATCCCGTCCTTCCCCAACACCGACGATCCGTGGGTGATCTCGCCCTTGCTGGCGCGCGAGACCAAGACCTTCCGGTTCATGATCGCCTTCCAGCCGGGCTTCCTCAATCCCGTCCAGGCCGCGCGGCTTTCGGCGAGCCTGCAGCGCGCAACCGGTGGCCGGACGGTCTACAACATCATCACCGGCGGCGGCGGGCCGGCCCAGCTCTGGTGGGGCGACAGCTTCGAGCATGATGACCGCTACGGCCGCACCACCGAGTTCCTCGATGTGTTGAAGGGCGTTTGGAAGGGCGGTGACTTCAGCTACAAGGGACGCTTCTATCAGGTCGAGGACGGCGGTCTGTCACCACTCCTCGCCAAAGAGAAAATTCCGGAAATCTGGTTCTCCGGATCGTCCGACGCGGCGCTCAAGTCGGCTGCGAAACATGCTGATTATTATCTTTCCTGGCTCGAACCTTTCGATGCGCTGACCGACAAGTTCGCGCGGGTGAAGGAGCGCACTGCGGCACTCGGCCGCCAGCAGAAATGCGCGGTGCGCCTCGATCTGGTCGCGCGGGCAACCGAGGAGGAAGCGTGGCGCGACGTCCGCATCGGCTTCGAGAACGTAACCGACGAGACGCGTGCGCGCTGGCGCGGCCAGGCGACGGACTCGGTCGGCGCAGCCCGGCAGGCGGCGCTCAGGCCCACCGAAGCGAAGCGCTATGACGAGTTGATTGTCGGCCCCAATTTGTGGGGCGGGTTCAACCTGCTGCGGGGCGGGCCTGCGCTTGGCATCGTCGGCAACTACGAACAATGCGCGGCAAAGCTCGACGAGCTGATCGGCCGCGGCGCCGACGCTTTCATCCTCGCCGGCACCCCGCATCTCGAGGAGGCCTATCGCATCGGCGAGGAGGTGCTGCCGCTGCTCGGCCGCTCCGCCTCGGCCTTGCAGCAGGCCGCCGAATAATCCCTCTCTGTCCAGGAGCTTGACCCATGACCACGCTCAATTCGACCATTTCCGATTTCACCGCTCAGGCGACGCGCGACGCCGCCATCGCTTTTCGGGGCCTGCGCGAGACCGGCACCATCTCGCCGTCGGGCACCGTCAACTTCGTCGAGCGCGTTCCCGGCGAGCAGGCGGTTGTCTCGATCGGCTATCCGGGGCCGTTCGCGCCCGACGCCCAGTTGAAGCCGACGATCTTCGCGTTCGACGGTGAGGTGCTGGGCGGCGATCCCAAGGGCAATCTGGGCGGCAACCGCTACCTGCCGATTTTCCGCGCGCATGACGACATCACCACCGTCAGTCACGTCCACACCGTCTTTCTCGGCGCCTGGTCGCAGAGCCATCGGTCGCTGCCGATCCGCTATGTGCCGGTCCAGCGCTGGACCAGGGCGCGCGAGCTGCCGATCTATATCGATCGCCGCCAGGGCGAGGCGAACTTCATCCTCGACGTGCTGGCCAAAGACCCGGATGTGCCGGCAATCCTTGAGGCCAATGGCGGATCGACCGCCTGGGGGCGCAAGGGACTGCTCAACCTCGCCAACTATATCGTGTTGCTCGAAGAGGGCGCCCGATTCCAGGCGATCGCGGAGACGCTAGGCGGTTCCAAGCCCTTTGGTCCCGGCGTGCTCGAGCAGCAGTGGAAGATGTCCGGTCTGATCCGAGACACCGATCGCTTCGACGTGCCGGAAACGATCGCCGCCGAATAGAATGGAGCGACGGGAACCCGCGCTCAATTGCCGCTCGTAGGGACTGCGAGGCAGGGGCGCGGGTTTCCGCTTCCAGCTTCTCGAATATCTGTTCGAAATGCTCGAGATCTCACTGATCACGCGGTTGGGCTCGCCGTAGCTGATCCGCGCAGCATCTCGGCCTCATGCTAGTGAGCGTATAGCCACCGCAATCGGTGGCCTCGTCCGCGACGTTGAGACGGATGCTCTCCTTTGCGTCCGTTTGGAGAACGAAGCCAACTACTCCGGTTAATGATCGAGATCGACGTCCGCTTACTCGAGTCGCTCATCCGTTAGCGGACGGAGCGGTGATGGCCAGCTTGAGACATCAGGCGAATGTCGGAGGCGTCTATTATCTATCGCCGGAAGCGATCTTCCAGCCCTGGCCGCCAGGGCCAGGGCGCTCGCATCGCGCTTGCGCGATGGCCGGGGCGGTCTCGTCCAGGCCCTCCTGGGCGATCTGGTCCACCCTATCGAGATCGCCCCCGCGGAGGTGCGGATCGGCCTGGATCCGGCCGGGCTCGGCCGTCACCTCGGCAGGACGCTGGACGCGGATCCCTACCTTCATGCTCATGGTACCCGCGACCGTGAAGCGCTCGGGGCTCGCGGTCCGCATGATCCTCGACACGGGCCGTGCGGCGACCGCCGGGGCGCCCGATGTCCGGCTGATCGGCACGATCGCCAAGGCGCATCGCTGGTGGCAGCGGCTTCTGGAGGACCCCCGCACGACGATCACTGACCTTGCGCGCGCCGAGGGCGTCACCTCCTCCTATGTCACCCGGATCCTCCGTCTCGCCTTCCTCGATCCGGCAATCGCGACCAAGATCGTCAACGGCAAGGCGCCCGCGTATATCGACCTCAAGCGCCTGGTCCAGACGGATGCGATCGCCGCCCGCTGGGCATCCCACCTCGCCGCTGATCGCGGCTATCGCTCAAGATCCTCAGCGCCGATCCGGCGATCATCCGGACGACCGCTCCGGTCCGAGCACCCGCGACCGCCGCCGAATTCACCAAATCCCGTACTTCGCAAAAAGGCGTCAGAGAAAAGGGCCGCCGAATCCGCTTTCTCTGGCGACGGGCATCGCCACGGAAGCGCGCAGGACCGGGCGCGGAATGCGCGGCCATGTCGCATAATATCAATGACTTGGCTGTGTGTGGCGGTGATCGTAGTCCAGGGCTAACCCGTCTCCCCATAAATTACCTGTTTTGAGATTTTTCAGCTGTCGCCGAGGGCACTCATCCGCCCTCTCAAGCGCCGAAGGGTCCGGAATGTCAGCGTTTTTCTCGATAGAGTGCCTTCATTTCGGGCATTGTTAAATTGCCTTTATCAGGTTGGATCACGCCCTAATTGGCGCGATCGAGGATCTCGATCAGGCCGAAAATGCGCTCTTTCATCTCCGCGGTCGATCTCGGTCGTCGAGAAGCCGGTCACTTCGAGGTCGAAGCCGGTGTCACGCGCAGAGAGTTCGGCGAACTCGATCTTGAGCGTCTCCTCATCCCAGCCGACATTGCTCGCGATCTTGTTGTCGGCGAACGCATAGGCCTTGAGCTCGGCCTTGCTGACATGCTCGATCGGGATCACCGGCACCTCGCGCATCTTGAGCAGCTTCGCCGCCGCCAGCCGGACATGGCCGGCGACGATGCGGCAGGAAAGCAAACTTCTCTGCGCCGCCGCAGCGGGGGATAGGCAGCGGTAATTCCAGCATGCTCCCCAAAGAGTTTAGAATCGACAACACACCACGCTCGTTCGGTGCCCGTCCCCGCGTATTGGTCGAGCCGATGGCCGCCCGGCAGCACAAGGGAGCGCCCGGACTGGTGTCCGGGAGCTCCTCGCAAGGCGCGGGCGAAAGCCCGCCAAAGGATCAGAACTTCACGCTCACCCGGCCGCCATAGGTGCGCGGCGGAGCGAACTGATAGAGCCAGTTGCCGGTGAAGTTCGGTGTGGCGGCCGTCAGCACCCTGCTGTCCTCCAGGTTGCGGACATAGGCCTGGATGCTGAACGGGCTGTTGGCCGGCGTATAGGTCAGCACCACGTCGCTGCGGCTGTAGGGCGCCTGCCGATCGGCCTCGAAATTATAGATTGAGAGGTGCGATTCCGACTGAAGCTGGGTCTGCACCCGCGCATTGAGCGTGCCGTCGCCAACGGCGAAGTCATGCTCATAGCCGACATTGAGCGAAATCTTCGGCGCCTGGATCGGGGTGTTGCCGGCAAGCTGCGCATTGCCGAGCCCGTCCGTAGAGGGAATGAAATAGGTCCGGACGAGGAAATCGTCGAATTTGGCATCGAGATAGGCAACCGAAAGGTTGAACCGGTCCCGTAGCGTTATCATGAAGTCGGTTTCAAGCTCGCCGCCATACATGGTCGACTTGCCCGCATTGGCGACGATCAGCTGGTTGTTGAGGAATTGAGAGATCTGCTGGTCACGATAATCATAATAAAAGAGAGAAATATTGGCCTGGATCTTGTTGCCCACGAAGCGGTTCTTCGATCCGACCTCATAGGCCTTGATCTTTTCCGGCCTGTAGCTCTGGATTTCCGTGAAGCCGCCCGCTTTGTAGCCGGTGTCGAACTTGGCATAGATCATGTTGGCCGGCGTCAGCTGATAGTTGGCACCGACATGATAGGTCGTCTGGTTGAAGCTGGTGTCGCTGTCCTGCGGAACGACGCTGGTGACGACATAGGTGCCGCTGGCCTGCGAAAGGGCGGGATCGATGTTGACGACCTGCCCGATCCGCTTCTTGTTGTCCCGCGTAAAGCGGATGCCCCCCTCGATCTTCAGATCATCGATGATCTCATATCCGAGCTGCGCGAACGCGGCCTTGGACGTCGTCTGGATCTTATAGCCATCCTGCGAATGATAATCGTAGAGCTGGTCCGGATAATAGCCGAACGGGCCTTCAGTGAAGGCGCTGTCCAGACGCTCGCGCTCGCGGAAAAAGAAGCCGCCGAGCTGGTAGCTGAAGCGCTCGCTGCCGTTCGAGGTCAGCCGGAGTTCATGGCTGTTGGTGGCGATCCGCGAATCCTGCGGAAAGCCGAAGCCCGGCGCGGCGGTGCCCTCATAATCCTCGTCATGATCGACGCGGGCATGACGATAGCCGCCGGTATAGGCCAGCGTCGCGAAGCCGAAGTCATAGCTCAGCGCGCCACGCACGCTGTAGATGTCGATGTCGTTGAAGCCGGTCTTATCGAGCGCCCATTTCCTGTCACTCGGGATACGGGCCGGAAGATCGGCGATGAAGCCGGCATCGGTCGGATAGGCCACGCCCTGGCGCACCGAACCGACACCGCGCTGGCGGATATATTCGCCGGTCAGTGTCGCGCTCAGCTGGGCGGTCGGATCATATTGAGCGCTGATGCGGCCGGCCCAGATATTCTCGTCATCGCCACGCTTGGCGGGCGCATTGTCGCGATATCCGTCATGCCGCGACCGCAGGCCACTGACACGCACCGCGAGCGTATCGGTAACGGGCAGGTTGACCATCGCCTCTGCCCGCAGCGCGTCATAATTGCCATAATCGATCGAGCCGGCCGCGGCGAGCTTGTGAGCGGCCTTGGCGGTGATGATGTTGATCGCGCCGCCGGTGGCGTTGCGGCCATAAAGGGTTCCCTGCGGACCGCGCAGCACCTCGACTCGCGCGATATCGAACAGCGCCGCGTTGAGCGTGGCAGCGCGCTGGATATAGGTGCCGTCGATGCTGATCGAGACCGCCGGATCGCCCACTTCCGAATAGTCGCGGCTGGAAACGCCGCGGATCGCGATGAGCGTCGAATTGGCGTTCTGGCTGAGGTTGAGCCCCGGTGCGATCTTGGAAAGCTGGAGCACGTCGGTCGTGCCCGATTTCTGCAGCACCTCTGGCGTCAGCACGGAAAGGGCGAGTGCGGTACGCTGCTGGGTTTCCGGGCGCTTGGAAGCGGTGACGACGATGTCGCCGAACCCTTCCGATGCCGACGCCCCGGCCGGCTCGGCCGTCTGGGCCCAGGCCGCGCTTCCGGAAACGAGCGCCAGCATGCTGGCCGCCATCTTCAACCACCGGGTCTGCATCAAGATTTCCCCCATATCTATTGTTGGCTAGGCAGAGTCCGCGTACCAAATATCCTTTTCAGCGCACTACATCATCCATGAAGCGCCATAGGAATTTGGTCTTATTTGCGACAATGCAAGCTATATACAGCTCAGAGAGAGTAGATAGATTTGCTCTTGCCCTTGCCATAGGTCATTTTTTGCATAGAGCGACTTCATCACCTTCTGCAAAGCAAACCAAGCGTTTCACTCTCTCGCAACAAAAGACTTTCTGTGCTCGATTTCCGCGTCGGGCGGATAGGCCCAGGTGACGAGGCAGGAGCAGAGCAGCAATGCGCCCGGCAGCAGCGCAAAGCCCATGACGATCGCCGCCTTCGCCGAATCCGGCTGCACCGCCGCTCCCGCGACATAGCCGCTGCTGGCCAGCAACCCCGCCGACAAGGCCCCGCCGATGCCGGCCGCCACCTTGTAGGCAGCCGAGGCGATCGAATAGCCCAGGCCCATCGCATTCACGCCCGTCCGTGCCATGCCATAGTCGAGCGTATCGGACAGCATGGTATAGGTTACAGGATCACGCATCCCGATCAGCAGCCCGATCATCGCGACCAGGGCCAGCACCGGCACCTCGGTCTGTGGCACGAAGGCGAGCGCGAAGAAGCAGGCCGCCTGGGCGAGATTGGTCACACGCACCGCCGCGCGGCTGCCGAGCCGCCGCCCCACCGGCGTCGCCAGCCAGCAGCCGGCGAAGCTCGATGCCGTCAGCACGGCGATCAGCGTTCCGCCGAAGCCGGCGCCAAGCCCGAGCACATGAACGGCGGCGAAGGTGGCGCTACCCAGCGAAAGCGTATTCGCCGTGCTGTTCAGGAACTTGATGAGCGTCAGCACCAGCCACGGCCGGTTGCGCAGCAGCGCGCGCGCCAGGGCGCCGCTGCCGCCGGTGACTGGGACCGCGTCATAATGCACGGTTTCGCGACACATGCGATGGGTGATCAGAAAGCAGAGCGCCGCGGTGACACCGGTCGCTCCCATGAAGAGCATGAAGCCCTGGCGCTGGTCGCCCTGGCCGAGCAGCGCCACGCCCGATAGCGTGATCCAGCCGATCAGCACCGATCCGACATTGGCGCCGATGATCCGCGCCGAGGCGAGTTTCAGCCGCCCCACCGTGTCCGTCGTCATCAGGTTGGTCAGCATGCCATAAGCGGTGTTGACGAAGCTGTAGGTGATGCTGAGCAGCAGGAAGGTACCGATCGCCCAGGCGACCTTCACGCCCACCGCCTCCCCCACCGGCACGAACACCAGCAGCGTGGCGACCGCAAGCGGAGCCGCACCCCATTTCAGGAAGGGCCGCGCCTTCTCGCGCCCATGCCGGCGATCGATCGCCAGCCCGATCACCGGATCGATCACCGCATTGGCGATGCGGCAGACGAGCAGGATGGCCGCCACATAGGCCGGAGGGATCCGGTAGATGTCGGTATAGAAGAAGACGATATAGGTAAGCGTCGTCGCCCAGATCAGGTTGGAGGCGAAATCGCCCAGGCCGTAGCCGATCTTCTCGCGCAGGCCGACCATGTGGGATGCTCTTCCGGCATGGATCGTGAGCGAAGTCGCTTTCATGCCTGCCCCCTCAATGGACGGTGTCGTAGGTCGTCGGCGCGGCCGTCGTGCCTGCCGAGAGATCGATCAGGAAACGGCGCAGATCCTCCGCCGGGAGGCGATCGCCGATGAACCAGCAGATCGTCTTGTAGATACCCAGGAAGGAGCTTTCGGTGCGCGCCACGAGCTGATCGGCGGCCTCGCCCCCGATCGACAGCCGCTCGGCGAGAAAGGCGACAAGCGCATCGCGCACGCCCGGCCGCTCGAACAGGATCGTCGGCTGGGTATCGAGATCGAAGGGCGGCAGGCGAACGTCGCCGGGCGCCGCGACGAGCGGCGCGGAAAGCCGGATGTCACGAGAGGAAGCGCCGATCTCGATCAGGATCTCGCCGGGATCCATCGCCCATTCGCCACGCGCCGGATCAAAGTAGCGCAGGTCATCGCCCTCGCATTCGATCGTGACCGTCCGCGTCTCACCCGGCTCGAGATGCACCTTGGCGAAGCCCTTCAGCTCGCGCACCGGCCGGTGGAGCCGGGACGATAGCGGCCGAGCGTAGAGCTGCGCCACCTCGGCGCCGGCGCGCGTGCCGACATTGCTGATCTCGAAACTGGCGGTCAGCCGCTCGCCGGGGGCGATGTCGCTACGGTCGAGCCTCAGCCCCGAATAACGGAAGCGCGTGTAGCTCAGCCCGAACCCGAACGGGAACAGCGGCTCGATCTCACGCCGGTCATAATAGCGATAGCCGACGAACAGGCCCTCGCTATAGGCATGGCGGCCATTCTCGCCCGGATAGGTCAGGAAGCCCGGAATGTCCTGCTCGCGCCGCGGGAAGCTGGTGGTGAGCTTACCGGAGGGATTGGCCAAGCCGAACAGGATGCGCGCCAGCGCGTGCCCCATACCCTGGCCGGCATAGAAGGTCTCGACGATCGCGGCGACCTCGTCCGCCCACGGCATGGTCACGGCATCCGGCGTCGCGAGCACGACGATCGTGCGCGGGTTCGCTTTCGCAAGGCGGTGGATCAGCGCGTCCTGCCCTGCCGCCAGGGCCAGCGTGCGGCGATCGGCCCGCTCGCCATCAGCGCTGACATCGCTGTTGGCGAAGACGATGACGATATCGGCCGTGCGCGCTGCCGCGGCGGCAGCCTCCTCCCCCTCCGCATCCTCGGCCAGATGATGCTCGATGCGGACATGCTCGCCCGCCAGGGCGCGCAGCTCGTCGAGCGGGCGATCAAGGCTAGTGGGCCGCGTCGTCGCCGATCCCGAACCCTGGATGATGGGCCTCACCGCGCCCGCGCCGATCACCGCCACCGTCAGGTCGGCAGCCGGATCGATCGGCAGGACATCGCCCTCGTTGCGCAGCAGAACAATCGATTCAGAGGCGATACGGCGGGCGAGCGCATGGTGCGTCTCGCGATCGAAGCGGGCGTTGCGACGCTCGCCCTGCCGCGCACGCCGGATCAGCCGAAGAACACGCCGGCAGGACTGATCGAGCGCGGCCTGCTCGACGCGGCCTTCGGCGAGCGCGGCGAGCAGTTCGGCCCGACGCGACGCGCTCTCCGGCATGTCGAGGTCATTGCCGGCCGCAAGCGAGGCGGGACGGTCCTTGATGCCATGCCAGTCGGACACGACCGCACCATCATAGCCCCATTCCTCGCGCAACACGGTGGTGAGCAGCCAGTGATTCTCGGCGGTCTGCACGCCGTTGAGGCGGTTATAGGCGCTCATCACGGTCCATGGACGCGACTTGACGATCGCCCGCTCGAAGCCCTTGAGGTAGATTTCGCGCAAGGCACGCTCATCCACCTCGGAGCTCATCGTCGTCCGCTCGATCTCCGAATTGTTGCAGGCGAAATGCTTCAGCGAGGCGCCGACCCCGCCCGACTGGAGCCCGTCGATCAGCGCGGCGGCAAGGTCACCGGAAAGCAGCGGATCTTCCGAATAATATTCATAGGCACGACCGGCGAGCGGCGTGCGGCGGATGTTGATTCCAGGACCCAGCAGCAGATGGACGCCGAATTCCTGGCATTCCAGCGCCAGCGCCGCGCCGAACTCCCGCGCCAGATCCACATCCCAGGAACAGCCGAAGGCGGAGCCATTGGGAAAGCATGTCGCCGGTTTCGAGCCGCCCACCATCGCATCCTGATCATCCTGATCATCCTGCCGCCGGTTGACGACTGCGAGGAACTGATCGAGCCCGTCCCGCTCGTCGGTCAGCCCCTCGATCTGGTCGGTCGAATAGCGCACGCCATAGGTGCCGTCGGTCATCACGATTTCGGGGATGTTGAGGCGATAGTTCATCGCCGTCTTCCAGAGATGCCGGCCATTGACGAGCGCGACCTTCTCCTCCGTGGTCATCTGCGCGAGCAGCTGCTCCAGCTCGCGATCCGAAATCGTCCATCCCATGCGCACGCCTTTCCCCCGCCCGTCGTCGCAGAGGGCCGATCGGGCTTGAAGGAGATAGTAGGCTGGATCGCTGCTGCCGTTGATATGGCGATCGCGCCGCCTGGCATGGTCATTTCTTGCTTCCGTCCGGCGCGACGACCCGCCATCAGGTCGGCCCGATCATCCCATGCCACTGGCATGCAGCGCGCAGACCGCCACCAGCTCGCGGCTTTCAGGCAGGCGCATCAGCTGCCGCGATAGGCCGTCATCCCGCTCCGCCAGTTCCATCAATAGGTGGCGATAGGGATGTGCGCTTCCCGCCTCGCCCTGCGGCTCGGCGCGGCGTCGCCGATATTCGGCCGGCGTGCAGCCGAAGCGCTCGCGGAACTTCGCGTAGAAGAGGCTGCCGCTGGAAAAGCCCTCGTCGAGCGCGATGTCGACGATGCTCTGCCCGGATTCCACCAGTTGGCTCACGGCTCGGTCGAGCCGGATGTTCTGCGCATAATCGCGGAAACAGATGCCGACATGCCGGCGAAACAAGCGGGACAGATGCGGAATCGACAGACCTTCCATCTCGGCGAAATATTCGAGCGAAAGGCGCCCGTCGCGCTCCGCGCGCATTCGTTCCATGATGCGCATCACGCGCTCCCGCCCATCCCCATTCACCGACGGTGCCTCCCGGCGCGGGACATAGGGGACATGGCGATAGATGTGGCAGCATAGCAGCCCGGCGAGGCAGGTGCGCAGCAGGCCGTCCTCGACATTGCCGCTCGACAGGATCAGCCGGGCGATCAGCCCGCGCATCGGCGCCACCACATCGTCGCAGAAATGTTTCGCCGTCAGGAAGCTCTTGCACTGAAGATAGCGCTTGCTGAAATCGACCAGTCCCTGACGCTCGGCATGGGCGACATCGATATGGACCCCGCACAGCACCGTTCCGGGATCGAGGCTGACGGAATTATGGGCGCTATGGGCATTGATGATGACGAGGTCGTCCGAACCCATCAGACATTCCTGGCCATCGATGATCATGCGGACCGAGCCGCGCACGACCATCAGGATTTCGAGATGGTCGTGCCAGTGAAACGGAACTTCCAGCGCCCCATGAACGAACGCCTTCACGCCGCCGCTCAGCGATCCGAGATCCTCAAAGCCATAATCCATGCTCAGGCTCCGACATCAATGTGACAATTTGTATGCATACAAATTGAAACTGGTCAATCGCCCGGGAAGCCGAGAGGTCGGCGAGGATCCCTAGCGGGCAAAGTCGGCCGTCTTGCTGTCGAGGTCCAGCAGATCCTCAAGTGACGCGGGCAGCACGACCCTGATCGTTTCGCCGATCTCGATCAGCATCCGATTGCTGCCAGGCGGCCGAAGCGTTCCCCAGTGCAAATCCATAGTTGAGATCGAAGTCGTCGATCAAACGCGCTCAACGGATGGGCGCACCGGAAGCTCGGCGCTGGTAATCGCTCTCTGAAAGATAGCTGTGGCCGAATTTTGTTGGCTGGCCGGCTGCGCGGTCATCCGAGCGAAAGCCTGCGGCGGCTACGCGTTCAGCGCCGCGACAGTATCCCGACCCCATCCTTCGTTGATGAAATCCTTTTATGCCGTGTTGCTCATCGCTATTGCGCCTGCCGCCCACGCCCAGGCTATCGAAGATGCCGAACACAGGGCGGATCGCCTGCGCACACAGCAGCTCAACCGCCAGGCCGCCATCGCAGTCGCCAGACGCGATCGCGGAAATGGTCGCAGGCGAGCAGATCATGATGCGGCTCAGGCGCGATATGAGCGGGCGATGGCGATCTGGCGCCGTCGGGTCTCAGCCTGTCAGGCCGGCGATTATGATGCCTGCGACGACCAATGATCACAGAGGCATTTCGCTAGCATCCGACGATTGCCAGCCTCGAGCCTACAGCGTTGGAGAAAATAGAGTATCGCGGCGGCTGCGACATCACTCCTCATGGGGCATGGCAATGGAAGCTGGTCGCCTGTTCGATGCTGCCACTACCATTATAGGTGGATTCCTTCGGAAAGGCGCACAAAGGCCGCGTCCGCCCCGGCCAGGCGGCATCGGGCGCGGCTTTCGCCAGCAGCGTATCGGGCGCGGCGCCCCGTTCAACCCAGTCGATCATGGCGCCCATGACGTCGAACCGGTCGGTGGCATAGGGGCTTGGGCCATGCAGCATGCCGGGCACGATATAGAGGCGGGCAAAGCTGTCGGTGCCGGCCTTGCCATATCGCTTCTGCACGCTCTGATAATAGGCCTCGACGTCAGGCGAAGGAAACGCCCAGTCCGCGCTGCCCGAATAGATGATGATCTTTCCGCCATGCCGCTGAAAGGCGTCCATGTTCGGGGAGTCCGCATTGGTGAAGTCAGCGCCCGACCTGGTGAACACAGCTGAGCTCGCGAACAGCTTGCGATATTCCGTGTCGGCGTCTGCCTTCAATGCATAGCCGATGAGGTCCGGCGTCATCGTCGGCGGCGTCGTATAGACGTGCGACGCTTCCCCAGCGAACAGGCCTACATACATCTCCGGTTCTGATCCCATATATTGCACGATTTGAGGATCTGCCGGGATGGACGAATAGATCACTCTGCCGTCGCGCAGCGTGCCGCCCGCCAGGAATGCCCGGACATAGCGTGCCACTTCGGGGCTGAGGCAGTTTTGCGACTGATCGGCCGCGCATACCCATTTCAAAGGTTCAACCCGGCATTGGGACGGATGGCTCACCATCCCGTCCGCCACACCATCGAGCGCATCGCAGGATCGGAGGATCAGCGCCTTTATCACATCCTGCTGAGCCGCGGTGAGCGCATGAGAGATGTCGGGCGTACCATCTGCCTTTTTAGGCGCGATCGTGGCCGCCAACTGCGCCCGCACGATGCTGCCCTGAATGGAGGCCTGCGCCAGTCGAAAGCCGGGCGAGCAGGCAATGATGCCGTCGAAGAGATAGGGCCATTTCTGCGCGGCGGCCATCGCCTGGCGCCCGCCATTGGAGCAGCCGTAGAAATAGGACCATTCGGGCGCGCGACCATAATATTGCGCGATAAGGCGCTTGGCAGCGTCTGTAACCAGGGGCAGTTGCTGGTCGCCATATTCGTCGCGCGCCTGGGGGTCGGCGCCGAACAGAAAGGCACCGTTGCCGACACCGGAAACGGCTTCATGGCCCGAATCGGTCGTCACTACCGCCATGCCGGAAAGCAGCGCGCTCTGCCCATGCTCGCCGCTGGGATAGACGCCGTCGGCAGGCGGCACCACACCGTCGACGCCGGCACCACCCTGATAATAGAAGCGGCCGCTCCACGCGGCTGGGAGGCGCAACTCGAAGCGGATCGCATAAGGTCGGCCGTCAATGCCGATGCGCTGGTTGATCGATCCCTGCACCACGCAATTGGCGGGGCGGGCCGGAGCTTCGGGCGACCCCGCCTTGGCTGCCGCCGCAGACTCGAACGTCGCGCTGGTGACTCGGCCACCCTGCAGGCGCACGGCGCCAAGCTCCGCGCAGCGGGCTTCGGATTGCGCCACAGGCGTGGCGACCGTTTTCGCCGGCGCGCCCTGACTGATCGCGGCGATGAACAGCGCCGTCGAAAACAAGCGGGAGAGCGGAGCAAATATGGCTTTCATTGTGATCCTCCCTACCGGTTCACCAGTTGCGGCGGCAGCTGTTTCACGAGGAAGATGCCGATCACCAGAAAGGCGGAGAAGAGCCATAGCGCCGATCCGGCGCTGCCGGTCGAACTGACCGCGAAGCCGATCAGCGAATTGCTGACAAGGCCGGCAATATTCGCCAGCGAGCAGGCAAGCGCGAAGCCCGCCGCCGCCGCCGGCCCGCGCAGGAAAGTGGCCGGAATGCTGAAATAGACCGGAACGACACCCGTCACCATCGCCGAAGCGACCGACAGCAGGATGAGCGACCCTGACAGGCTGTGCGGGAAAAAGGGCAGCAGCGCCATTGCCGTGGCACCGATCGCGAAGGGGATCATGATATGCAAGCGGCGTTCGCGGTGCCGGTCGGAACTGCGGCTGATGAGGATCATGGCAATCAGCGTCATGAAATTCGGCACCGATGCATAGAGGCCGATCATCAGCGGGTCGGCAACGCCCGCTCCCTTGATCAAGGTCGGCAGCCAGAAGCCCAGCGCATAGGTCGTCAGTAGAATGGCGAAATCGACACCGCCCAGCAGCCATATCCGCCAGTCGCGCAGGCCCGCGGCAAAATGCGACGCCGCGCCGGCCGGCTCATCGGCGGCCAATGCCTCGCGCAGCAACTGCTTTTCTCCACTAGTCAGCCACTTGGCCTGATCCGGGCTGGCGGGCAGCAGGACGAAAACCAATATGCCAAGAATGATGCTCGGCAGGGCTTCCAGCAGGAACAGCCATTGCCAGCCGGCAAGAGCCCATTGCGCGTCGAGGTGGCGCATGATCCATCCGGACAGCGGCGCACCGACGACACCCGAAAGCGGCAGGCCCAACAGGAACAGGCTGAATATCCTTCCGCGCCGGTGCGAAGGAAACCAGCAGGAAAGATAGAATAGAACACCCGGAAGGAAGCCGGCCTCCGCAACACCCAGAAGAAAACGGAGCACGTGAAACTGCGGCGCGGTGGTCGCAACCATGCAAAGCGCCGACAGAAGACCCCAGGTCACCATGATCCGCGCGATCCACACGCGTGCACCGATCTTCGCCAGCAACAGATTGCTTGGTGTTTCGAACAAAACATATCCGAGGAAGAACAGCCCGGCGCCGAGCCCGAAATCGGCTTCCGTCAGGCGAAGATCAGCCAGCATGGTCAACTTGGCAAAGCCGACGTTGATGCGGTCCAGATAGGCCGCGAAATAGCACAGGGCCAGAAGCGGGATCAGGCGGATCGTAATTCGCCGATACACGCTGGAAAGCGCATCGTTTTCAGCGCTGGCATCAAGGGACAAAGCGGCCACAATTGCCTCCGGACTGGCAGGATATTGAAGACGGCAGGGATCGGGCGGGTCGTCAATCGCCGCGATTTCCCGGCGCACGCACATGGCGCCGCCGGGAAACCTTAGGCATGGTTATTTGAAGCGGTAGCGCAGGCTCGCCGCGACCATGCGGGGGGGAACATACATTGCGGTGTTATAGCCCAGCCCGTCATAGATGCTGTTGAGCTGCTGCATCGCCGCTTTGTCGGTGACGTTGGTGACATAGACCGCAAGGTCGATCGGCCGGCCCAGGAAATTGTTCCAGTCGACGCGCGCGTCCAGCAGGCCGTAACCGGGCGTCCTGCGCTTGAACGGATCCTTGCTGGTCAAAATGTCCAGCGAGGTATTGGTCTGGAAAGCGCTTTGATAGCTGTAGGAAAGGGTCGCCGATACATCCCCAATATCGTCGGAATTCAGCACCGCATATTGCGCCGTTGCCGACAGCTTGTGCTTGGATACGCCAGCTAGCGGCGCGCCTGGCCGCAATATGCCGTTGAAGACAAGCGAGTCCGACTTGGCATCCGTATAGGCATAAAGGGCCGAAAGCGTCAGCTTCCTGAACAGCTCGATAGCGGTATCGACTTCCACGCCCTTGATGCTGCCGGTGCCCGCATTGGTGATCAGGCCATAGGACTGGCCGTTCGCGATCACCGTGCCCGTCGTCTGCTTGCTCGTGAAGTCGCTCTTGTAAAGATCGATGTTCAGATGGGCCGGCTGACCCAGCAGGTCAAAGTGCGTCTTTCCGCCGATTTCATAATCCGTCACATATTCGGGCCTGTAGGTGAGCATATCAGGCGTCGGCGCCGAGTTGTTGAAACCGCCGCTCTTGTAGCCGCGGCGGACCGTGGCATAGACCATGCCGAGATTGGCGATTTCATATTGCAGGCTGGCATTCCATGTGGGGGCAGAGAAATTCGCTTTCTGCTTCACGCCGCACAGATTGCCCGGAACGCTGGCGGGCGTGTAGCAGGGCGTTGCCAGCGCATAAGCGGTGGTCGTTTGCTTGCGCCGGTCCCAGGTGTAACGTCCACCGCCGGTCAGCTTCAGCCCCGGCAGAATTTCATAGCTGGCCTGGGCATAGACGGCCCGCGACCAGGTCCGCGTCAACGCCTGAGAGAAGCGCAGATTGCCAAAGACATAGAAACGGTCCTGCTGGTTGCTGGATACGGGATAGTGATGCTCATAATAGACGCCGCCATTCCACTGCAGCTTCCCGTCAAGGCTGTCGCCGCTCAGCTGAATTTCATCTGATACCGATTTATAAGGCGAATCCGGTTCGGGATAGCTCGCCGGATATTTGGTGGGCAGATAGCCCAGGATCGGGAAAGGCGACCCGTCCGTATCGTCATAATTGGCCACCCGGTTGTCATTGTAACCGAAGATATTCTTGATCGTGATGGTCGGCGTGATCTGGTAGGAGCTCACATTGCTGACTGCCAGCGAGCGAAAGCTGGAAAAGCCGTTGTCGACATCATGGTCGACGCGCCTTACGCCGCGCTTCTGCTGATCGATCAGCGCCTGCGGCAGGCCGGGGAAGATTTTTGCACCGATTCCCGTGGGATCGACGGCGACGACCGAGGCGCCCGGATCACTCGCCTTGCCATAGGCGAAGTTGATGAGCAGCCGGTTTTCGAAGCCCTCGAACGGCTTGGCGACAATATAGCCGCGATAGGCCTTGTAATCCCGCCCGTCATACCATTTGCCGGTCTTGACGTCCCGGGTGAAGCCGCGGCGATGATTGGCGTCAATGGCGAAGCGGGCGCTGAGCGCGTCGCCCGCGATCGGCACGTTCACAGCCGCCTGGATGCGCTGAAAATCATAGCCGCCCACGCTTGCATCGACATAACCGCCAAATTCATCCGTAGGTGCCTCCGGCGTCAGCACGACCGCGCCGCCGGTCGTGTTGCGGCCGAACGCGGTCCCCTGCGGCCCCTTGAACACATCCACGCCGGACAAGTCGAACAGGAAGCCCGGCCCCGGCGAGGCGGTTGCAACGCCCCCGAAATAGGTCATCACGCTGGGATCAGCCCCCGTTTCCTGGCTCTGGCCGCGCAAGCTATATCGGGCGCTGTTTCGGGTCGTCCCGATTTCAGAGATGCTGAGACCCGGAACAGTGCGGTTCAGATCCTGCGGCTCGGAAATATTCTTGGTCCGCAAATCCTCGGCCCCGAAGGACGTGATGGACACGGGCGTCTTTTGCGTCTGCGCCTCCAGCGTCCGGCCGACGACGACAATTCCAGCAGTATCGCCATCGCTTTCCGTTGGGGCATTCGCGGCAGCATCGGCCGCGGCCAGGAGGACCGGCGCGCTGCCCGTGGCCTGCGCCAGGGCCGGCGCAGCTGCCAAAAAGCTGCCGCCGGACATCAGCAGAAGGCTGAAACTCTTGGAAATTACCCTCATAGAACCCCCTTTAGGAAAGCCGCGTAGGACCGTGATTGCGATCACAGGCACACTCTCCGCTCGGAATTGCAGGTTCTGCTTGGTTCGCCAGCGCACCGCACGCAGGGGCGGCGGTTCAGCGCGGCTGGGGCCTTGCTTTTCCGTTAAATCAAGGACGAGCCGTCCATTTCATATGTACACATATGATAGTGCCCAGAGCTGCTGCAGCGACTTGGGCGCAGATGCAATTTCAAAAATTGCGGCCATGCAGGAGATTGCGAGGAGAAATGTCAACGGTCTGAATGTCTGGGCAATCTCCTCAACATCAATTCCGCATCACACGAATCAGACCATACATTGATCGGAATCAAAGTCGAGAAGAATTGTTTGTAAGCCTACAATATTTCGATTTGACGTCAGCGGAGGTGGAATGTTGCGCTCAGCTCCGAAAAGCCCCCTATTGAGGATGGCGTCCCCCGAGAGGATCTGCGATGCGAAGGCCGGAAATGCGCGATCAATCCAGACGAAGGCGACTCGAATGTCGTTTGTATACAAATAGTTATTCGAAGATGCCCTTCTGAGCGCCGGTTGAGCAGACACTTGCCACTAATATGCCAAGCGACGGCTGGCGGCGCGCACGCTCGCCCGTCTCAAAGGGAATATGGCATGGTGTGAGACGGGCAGACGGCCATGCGCCCGGCTATCCCGCATAGCACGGGCAAAAATGGCCCGCGCGAACGATCAAGTCAGCTTTGCGAGAAGCTCAAGGAATGTTGCCCGTTCGCCGGGATCCAGGGGAGCCAACGTATCTTCGGTTACGCGGCGGCCCATTTCCACATGTTCCTCGACCAGCTTGAGGCCGCTCGAGGTAATGCCCAGCATCATCCTGCGCCTGTCGCCGGCATCGGGATAGCGGCGAATGAGGTCGCGCGCGGCGAGGCGCTTGATCACGCCCATGATCGTCGCCGGATCCATATGGGTCAGGCGACCGAGCTGATTTTGTGAAACACGGCCTTCGTCGCGGATCTTCACCAACGCCGCGAACTGGACCGGGCTCACGCTGGAATCGCGGAAATGCTCCGAAAAGATGCCGCTTGCCCGTTGATGGGCCCGGCGCAGCAGGAAGCCGACCTGGTCCTCCAGCCGATAGTCCACCAGCCCCTCGGCTTCCTTCCCGTCATGGGTGTCGGCAAACTCGACGAGGACATGGTTGTTGGTGGACATATGGTGCTAATGGCTGAATTCTATGACGATTGCGAGGCAAAAAGGGGCCGGATAGGCAGTTTCCAGCCCCCTTTCTTACGGTGATGCCGCTATCGCTCATCGAGGCCACTACGCCGCCCGAAGGGGAATATTGAACACATCATAGCCATAGACCCAGTCGGGATTTTCCTGCGTCCGCAGCCAGCTGTTCGCGTTCGACACTTCCTGCACGCGCGATGCGCGCTCCATGCGATTGGCGCGATAGAGCGCGAAGGCCGATTCATAATCGCCAATGCCCCCCACTTCGCCAATGCAGCGGGCCAGCATGGCCGCATCCTCGATCGCCATGGCCGCGCCCTGCGCCATATGAGGCTTCATCGGGTGGCATGCATCGCCCAGCAGCACCATGCGCCCCTGGCTCCAGAGCGCCAATGGCGGCCGGGTGAGAAGCGGCCATTTCGTGATCTCGGTCGATGCCTCGATCATCGCATGGACCATGGGGTGATAATCGCCGAACGCCGCGAACATCTCCTCCTTGCTGCTGGGGAGGAAGGAGGTGCCGTTCTTCCATTCCGGCTCGGGCGCGCCGGTGACGTAATACATCTCCTCCTGCCGGTCATCGAGATAATAGACCATGATGTGGCGATCCTCCGACCACCATTTGACGCAAGGGTCGAAATCGAAGCCGGAATCCTTCAGGCGCGCGGTGGGGAAAATCGCGCGGTGGCCGATAAAGCCCGTATAAAGCGGCGGCTCCTCGCCCAGCAGGGTTTCGCGGACCACCGAATTGACGCCGTCCGCCCCGATAACGATGGCTGCGTCAACGCTGGTACCATCGTCGAAGGTCAGCGTGACCGTGCGATCTCCTTCGACCGCGCTTGTCAGCTTGCGTCCGAAGTGCAGCCGATCCGCAGGGAACTCCGCCGTCAGCAGCCGATGGAAATCGCCGCGATGGATGGTGACATAGGCCGCGCCATATTCATCACGCCGACGGTTGAGCGGAATATCCGCCATGACGGCCGCGTCCGGTCCGTTGCGGCTGATCCATGAGGGTGGCTTCGACCCCATCGCTTCCACCTGCTGCTCCAGGCCCAGGCGACGCATGATCTTGAGGACGTTGGGGCCCAGCTGGATCCCTGCGCCAAGCCGGGAGAAACTGGGCGCTTGTTCGTAAATATGGACGTCATATCCGTCCTTCACCAGCAAAAGCCCCGCAACGAGGCCGCCGAGACCGGCGCCGACAATCGCAATCTCACCCTGTTTCATCTTCGATATCCTTTGGCTCTTACGCCCCATGAGCTGGACGCCCGTAAGCTGGACGATGGTATGGAGGTCAGGCGGTCAGAAAGGGCCGCACGGCTGCGAGGAAGCCCGGCAGGTCGTCCCAGGGAATCATGTGCCCCGCATCGGCCACACGGCATGTCTCGATGCTCGGCAGAAGCGCGCGGATTTCCTCCACGTCCTCGTCCAGGATCACGCCGCCGCGCCCGGCGGCGACCAACAGCGTCGGCAGGCTCAGATGCGGGATGTCGACATGGATGTCGTCATCGTGAAATCCGGCATAAGAGGACAGAATTGCCGCCTGGTCACATGTGTGCAGCCACTCGGCACGCAGCGCGATCTGCTCGTCGGTCCAACTGGGCGTGAAGCGGCGAAGCGCCTCGATGCCGGCGCCACGCCGCGCCAGGGCCATCGAGTCCACATACCAGTCGAGATTGGCCGGATAAGGCCGGCGGCCCGGACCCGAAACCGGCGGATCGATCAGCGCCAGACGCGAAAAGCGGCCGGGTGCCAAGCGGCAGGCACGAATGGCATGGCGCGCGCCCATCGAGTGGCCGAGGAGCAAACTGCCTCGCAGGTCGAGCGCATCCACGAAAGCCACGATGTCCGCGGCGCAGGCGTCCAGCCCATAATCCAGATGATTGCCTGCCTCCGACAAGCCGCGGCCGCGAACGTCGAGGACATAGACGTCAAAATCGCGCGCCAACTCTTCCGCGACGAAGCCCCAGGTGATCGCTGGGCTGGTAATGCCCGGAACCAGGACGAGCGGCCGACCCGCACCGCCATAGCGCAGATAATGCTGGCGAATCCCATTGGCGTGAACGTTGGCGCCGGCAATGAAACGGGAGATCATCGGAAACAGGCTCCTCAATAAGCGCCGGACAGAAGCGCGCCGGCGCCGGGCACCACCGGCTCCAGCTCAAGCGCACGCAGCATCTGGAAAGTCGTCGCGATCGCGGCTGTGACGACGGGCTTTCCCGTCATCGCTTCGACGCGCGGCACCACCGGCAGGGAAGGCATCTGGACGCAGGCGGACAGCACCACCGCGTCGACGTCGCTGGTGTCCAGCCTTGCGACAATCTCCGGCAGGCGCGCAGGATCGTGGCGGCCAACCTCCAGATTATCGGGAATTTCGAGGGCGACATGATCGGCCACCTCGATCCCCTCGGCCCGGATGTAATCCACGACAAGGCCTGTGAGCGGCTTCATATAGGGGGCCACCAGCGCGACTTTCCTGACGCCCATATGGTGCAGGCTGTCCACGAGCGCACCCGCGCTGGTGATGACGGGAATGTCCGTTCCATTTTCCTGCGTGCGCCCGCGCAGGCGCTGCTGCGAGGTGCGGTGATAGCCATGGCCCATCGCCATGATCGCGACCAGGCAGGCATAGCCCAACAGGTCGACGCGAGCGTCGCTGAGCTCGATGGCGCAGCGATCCGATTCCCCGTCCATCGCGGCCAGCTCGTCTGCCGTGACCTTTTTCATACGCATACGACTGGAATGAAAAGTGAACTTTTCGAGCCGGATGGCTTCCCGAGCGCGCAGCATCGCGGGAATTTCAGTTTCCATGGTCGTGTTGGAACTGGGAACAATCTGTCCGATTTTGAAGCTTTTATGCATTCTGCCCTCCCACGCTCGCTTCCTCGGCGTGAGCCGTCGAGGCAGGCTTGCGAATCAATAGATCATATGCGTACATATGATATACAAATTGTGGGTGTCCACAGCCTTTGTGAGAGAAACCTGGCGCTTCGATTTCAGGGGAGGCGCCACGCGGCGAAGGGATATGACGCATGGCGATCAGCGATCATGAATTGACGGAGGCGTGGAAAACGGTCCTTGCGCTCTCCCGCCTGGAGCCGGAACAGACGGTAACGATCCTCACTGGCCCCAATACGCATCCGCAGACGCTGTCGACGGCCATTGTCGCGGCGCAGGCAGCCGGCGCCATCGTCAACCGGCTCGACATGCTGCCTGTGAACGGCGCGCGGGCACATAGCCGCGATCCGCTGGCTTATGTCGGCTCGACCCCCCTCACCGGCAATGCGGCCGCCATGGCGATGTGCAAGGCCAGCGACCTGGTACTCGACCTGATGCTGCTGCTCTTTTCGCCCGAGCAGGCCGAAATATTGGAATCGGGCACCAAGATATTGCTGGCGGTCGAGCCGCCGGAAATCCTTGCCCGCCTGGTGCCAACGGAGGAAGACAAGGCACGCGTGCAGGCGGCGGGACGGCTGATTGCCGCCTCAACGGAAATGCGTGTCACGTCCGCCGCCGGGACGGATCTCATTTGCGCGCTGGGCCAATATCCCGCCGTGTTGGAATATGGCTTTGTCGACGAACCGGGACGATGGGATCATTGGCCCAGTGGCTTCGCCCTGACCTGGCCCGATGAAGGCGCGTGCAACGGCACGATCATCGTCGATCGGGGCGACATTCTGCTGCCGATGAAATCCTATGTGGCAGAGCCGATCGTCATGACCGTCAAGGACGGATATGTGACGCGGATGGAAGGCGGCGTCGATGCCGAGCTGCTGTGGGATTATATGGAAGCCTTCAACGATCCCGAAGGCTTCGCCATGTCGCATATCGGCTGGGGATTGCAGGATCGCGCGCGATGGTCGACGCTGGGTCTCTATGATCGGGAGCAGACCATCGGCATGGATGCTCGCGCCTTTGCCGGTAATTTCCTCTTCTCGCTGGGTCCCAATACCGAAGTCGGTGGCGAGCGCAACACGGCCTGCCACATCGACATTCCGCTGCGTCGCTGCACCGTCGCGCTCGATGGGCGGGAAGTCGTGCGGGAAGGCAGGCTGATCGACCTGGAGGCCGCCCAATGAGCCTCCATCATGAAGAGGAGATTTATGCCCGCCAAGGCTTCGGCGCTGAACTGGGCATCGTCGGACAGGTCGGCCTGCTGCTCATCGACTTCGTCAATGGCTTTGCCGACCCCGCTGCCTTCGGTGGCGGCAATATCGGGCCCGCCATCGAGAATAGCCGCGAATTGCTGGCGCAGGCGCGACAGCGCGGATTTCCGGTCGCACACAGCCGCATCGTCTATGCCGACGATGGCGCCGATGCGAACATCTTCAGCCTGAAGGTGCCAAGCCTGCTCGGCCTCACCGAAACCTCGCATGGTAGCCAGATCGTCGACGCGCTTGCGCCCGTCGAAGGCGAGTTGATCGTGCGCAAGACGACGCCGTCGGCTTTCTTCGGAACGGGCCTTGCTCCCTGGCTGACCGCGAAAAGCGTCAGCACGTTGTTGGTCGGGGGCTGCGTCACCAGCGGATGCGTGCGTGCCAGCGTGATCGACGCAATGTGTCATGGCTTCCGCCCTGTGGTCGTTGAGGATTGTGTGGGCGACCGCGCCATTGCTCCCCATGAGGCCAATCTTTTTGACATGCGTCAGAAGTGCGGAGACGTACTGCCATTGGCAGCCGTGCTGCAGCGGCTGGATGCGACCCAGGGTTCGGGCTGAGAGCGCTGGCTCCCACATAATTGACCCCTATGCAGATCGTGCGTAGGCAAATGACTTGCGCCCGACCGGACCGCAGCGCGCGGTCCGTCAGAGGAGTGGAGCATGCACGGTCCCAGAGAAAGGGAAATCGCGTTCCGGGTGAATGGCGCCGACCATCGGTTGACGGTCGGGCCGGCAACCGCGCTGCTCTACATATTGCGTAATGATCTGAAGCTGAATGGCCCGAAATTCGGCTGCGGCCTCGGCGAATGCGGTGCGTGCTCCGTGCTGGTGGATGGAAAGCTGGCACGCGCCTGTGTCGTCTCCATGGCGGCAGTGGAAGGACGCGAGGTGGTGACGCTGGAGGGACTGGGCACGCGCGACAATCCCGGTCCGGTGCAGGCTGCCTTCATTGCCGAGCAGGGCGCCCAGTGCGGCTATTGCCTGAACGGGATGATCATCACGGCCCATGCACTGCTCAGCCGCAATCCGGATCCGGACGAGGCGGAGATCGCGCAGGCGCTGCGGCACAATCTCTGCCGGTGCGGCACGCATGTGGAGATCATGCGATCGGTGCTGCGTGCGGCGGCCACAATGCGCGGCGAGGTTGGGCGGGCATGAGCATTTTCGATCCCGCCCAGCTCGACCGCCAGGCGCTTTATGCGCTGGATGATACGCTGATCGTTCATGGCCCGTCGGGCGCGGACGGGGCGGACATGCCTTTCCTTCTGATCGACGGAGCCGGACGCATATTCGGCTTCAATGGGCATGTGGATCTCGGCACCGGCATCCGCACCGCGCTGACGCAGATCGTCGCGGAGGAACTCGATCTGCCGCCATCGCGCGTCAGCATGATATTGGGCGATACCGCGCGCACGCCGGACCAGAGCGCCACTATCGCCAGCGACACCATCCAGACCACGGCGGTGCCGTTGCGCGCGGCCGCCGCGCAGGCCCGTGCCTGGCTGGCCGCGGCGGCCGCCGAACGGCTGGACGTGCCCGCCGACCAATTGCGCTTCGATGAAGGGCTGGTGGGAATTGCGGGCGACAATCGCCGTCTGTCGTTTGGCGAGCTCGTGGAGGGGCATCGTGCGCGCCTGGTGCTTGATCGCGAAACGCCGGTAAAGCCCGCCAGCGCCTATCGGCTGGTCGGCACGTCCACCCGCCGCGTCGATATTCCCGCGAAAGCGGCCGGGGACCTGACTTTCGTTCACGACATGCGCGTCCCTGGCATGCTGCACGGGCGCGTAGTGCGCCCTCCTTACGCTGGCGTCGATGCTGGCGACTTCGTCGGCAACAGTCTGATTGCAGTGGACGAAGGTTCCATCGCCCACATTCCTGGCATCATTAAGCTCGTCGTCATTGGCGATTTCATCGGCATTGTCGCCACGCGCGAGGAATGGGCCGTGGCCGCGATGCAGAGCCTGCGTGCCGAATGGAAACCGACGCCCTCCATTCCCGACCTCGGCGACCTCGCCACCGCGATCAGCGCCAATCCTTCGACGGCGCGGCGCCTGCAGGACAAGGGCGATGTCGAAGGCGCGCTGGACGGCGCGGCATCGCGTCTCGATGGCACTTATGTCTGGCCTTATCAGATGCACGGGTCGATCGGCCCGTCCTGTGCCGTCGCCGACTACCACCCGGAAGGACTGCGGGTCTGGACGGGCACCCAAAATCCCCACCCGCTGCGCGCCGATCTCGCGCGCCTGCTCGACCTGCCGCCGGAACGGATCGATGTCGTGCGGATGGAGGCCGCGGGCTGTTACGGCCGCAATTGCGCCGACGACGTGGCGGCTGACGCCGCCCTGCTGTCGCGCGCGGTCGGCGCGCCGGTTCGCGTTCAATTGAGCCGCGAGCAGGAACATCTTTGGGAACCCAAGGGTACCGGCCAGCTGATGCAGGTGGCAGGCGCGCTGGATGCCGCAGGCAATGCGCTCGCCTATGATTATCAGTCGCGCTATCCTTCCAACGGAGCCCCGACGCTCGCGCTGCTCCTGACGGGCAAGATCCCTCCGATTCCAGCCGTGTTCGAAATGGGCGATCGCACGTCGATCGCACCCTATGACTATCCCAACATGCGCGTGACGATCCACGACATGCCGCCCATCGTGCGCGCATCGTGGATCCGCGGCGTTTCCGCCTTGCCCAACAGTTTTGCGCATGAAAGCTGGATCGACGAGGCGGCCGCGATGGCGGGCGTCGATCCGGTCGAATATCGACTACGCTATTTGCGCGACCAGCGCGGCATCGCCGTTGTGGAAGCAACGGCCGAACGCGCCGGCTGGACGGCGCACACACGTCCCCAGACCTTGGGCGGCGAAGGTGATTTGCTGCATGGGCGCGGCTTTGCCTATGCTCTTTACGTTCACAGCAAGTTTCCCGGCTATGGCGCAGCCTGGGCAGCCTGGGTCGCCGACGTCACCGTCAATCGGCGAACCGGCGAAGTCGCCGTGACCAAGGTAACGGTCGGCCATGATGCAGGCCTGATGGTCAATCCCGAAGGGGTGAGGCACCAGATCCATGGCAATGTGATCCAGTCGACCTCACGCGCCCTCAAGGAACAGGTGACATTCGACGATGTCGGCGTTGTCGCGTCCGAATGGGGCGGTTATCCGATCATCACCTTCCCCGAAGTGCCGGAAATCGACGTGCTGATGCTGCCGCGGCCGGATCAGCCGCCCCTGGGCGCGGGAGAATCCGCTTCGGTACCGAGCGCTGCCGCCATCGCCAACGCACTGTACGACGCTACCGGCATCCGTTTCCGCGAGCCGCCCTTCACGCCTGAAAAGGTCCGCGCTGCCTTGCACCAGGCGGGCCTGCTCACGGGTCCGCTGGACCCGCAGGCGCTGCCCCCGCCGCGTCGGGCCGGACTATGGGCACGGCTCACCGCCCTAGGGGCGGGTGCCGCTGCGTTGCTGGCGATCGCGTCGCCTTGGCGTCCCTCGATCGCGCCCATCGAGCGGCCATCCGCAGGCCTTTATTCTGCCCAAACGATCGAGCGGGGCCGTCTCCTCGCGGCTGCAGGCGATTGCGCCGTGTGCCACACGGCACCGGGCGGCATCACCAATGCCGGCGGGCTGGCAATGGAAACGCCTTTCGGCACGGTATACAGCACCAATATCACGCCCGATCCTGAAACCGGCATCGGCGCCTGGTCCTATCCCGCATTCGAGCGAGCGATGCGGCAAGGCATATCGCGCGATGGGCGGCATCTCTATCCCGCCTTTCCCTACACCGCCTTCGCCAAGATCAGCGATGCCGACATGCAGGCGCTCTACGCCTATCTGATGGCGCAGGTGCCGGTACAATCACAGCCGCTGAAGACAAAGCTTGCCTTCCCGTTCGGCATGCGCCCGCTAATGGCCGGGTGGAACAGCCTTTTTCTGAAACCCAGTGCCTGGCGCGATGACCCGACCAAATCGGCGGAATGGAATCGCGGCGGCTATCTGATCGAGGGGCTGGGCCACTGCGCTGCCTGCCACAGCCCGCGCAACCTGATGGGCGCGGAACGCAAGGGCGCGGCACATCTGGGCGGCGCCTATATCGATGGCTGGTATGCGCCGTCGCTCACACGCACGTCAAACAGCGTCGTGCCGTGGCGCGCGGAGGATTTCTACGCCTATCTGCGGACCGGCCATTCGCCCTTGCACGGCACTGCCGCCGGCCCGATGGCACCTGTCATCGATGAAATGCGCCAGTTGCCGGACGCCGACATTCGCGCGATGGCGACATATCTGGCGTCCTTTGGCGACCCGTCCGTAACATCTGCCCTGCAGGCGGAACTGGCAGCCGCTGCCGAGCAAAGGGCGAACCAACAAATGAGCGCATTGAGCGGATGGGGCGCG
The DNA here is from genome assembly GCF_003050615.1 of Sphingomonas oleivorans. Lineage (GTDB taxonomy): Bacteria > Pseudomonadota > Alphaproteobacteria > Sphingomonadales > Sphingomonadaceae > Sphingomonas_H > Sphingomonas_H oleivorans. Next base: position 55,501 of record NZ_NWBU01000017.1, read on the forward strand.
CGCATCTTCGACGGCGCTTGCGCCGCATGCCACAGCATGTCGGGCGTAGGCGAGAACTTTGCCATTCGCCCGTCCCTAGCTGTCAACGGCACCGTCAATGCCGAGCGGCCAGACAATCTGATCCGCGTCATTCTGGACGGCATTCAGGGCGAAGCCGCGATGGCGAACGGGACGATGCCGGGTTTTCGCGCCAACATGTCGGATCGGCAGATCGCCGAACTGATCCGCTATGTCCGCACACGCTTCGCCAGCGAGCGCCCCGCATGGACCAATCTGGAAACGCGTGTGGGAGAATTGCGGGCGCAAGCGCCTCACCGGGCGCATTGATGACCACTGCCATGATGCTGGCAACTGAGCTGCCCTCCCGAGGGCCGAAGGGCACGAAATATCGGCCTTTCTCAATAGGGAGCGTTCATCTTGGACATTGTGAAATTGCCTTTATGAGGCTGGATGTCACCCTAATTGGCGCGATTGAGGATCTCGATCAGGCCAAAAATGCGCTCTTTCATCTCCGCAGGCCAATCCGGCAACTTGCCGGCTTGCGCCCGGGCGAGGCTTGCGGCCAACTGGCGGTCGCTCAGATCTGCCATGCTCGAAGGCCTGCGATGAACCGCGCCATCGCCTCTTCCCAGGCCTCATATGAGCCACTGGCGGCTGCGGCCTCCAGCTCGGCATAATCCTCGGCACGCGGCGGGAAGCGCTTCGGCGCGACGTGCGAGCCGATTTTGATGGCTCTCTTAGTGCCGAGGTAGCGGACGTGCGCCGCTCCGCCGAGAGTTATATGTCCTTGTCAGGAACTTACGATTGAATGGCGGGCAACGACCGACGAAGATGAGCACTACGAATTCATCGTAAGAATATGAAATATTGCCATATTCTTCTATTTCTGCGGCTTTCTGCGGCTTTCGGCGGCAACAGCGGTAGGTCGGTAGCCATAGGTGGCAAAAGAGTGGAGTGTCTCGATGGCCCTTTTCTCTCAGGGCCTTCGGTCAAACATGTTGAGCTCACCGGGGTGGTACGGGAAATGGACGATGGAACGGATGATCCAGTTCAACACGTCCTCTCCTTACGACAATGCCGGGGGCAGGCTGCGCAAGTGGAAGAAGGCGCACGCGGTCTGACGGCAGGGAAACCACGCGCTGCGGCCGCGCGGGATCGCCCCGCTTTTCTCGCCCAGGCGAATACAGTCGTGGAACATTGATCAGGGTCAAGGGCTCGTCGCCCGGGCGATGTATCATCGGACTCTAGGAGGCACGATGAACAGGCGAACGATGCTCATAGGCGCTGGCGGAGTCACCGTGCTGGGTGTCGGACTGTTTGGCTGGCGCTCAGCGGTCTGTTCGACTGATGATTATGCGCGCTACGCTGCTGCCCTACGGGCGCCGCCCGGTCCTGAAATCGCCGATCTCATCCGTTGCGCGACGCTGGCCGCCAACGGCCACAACACCCAGCCCTGGCGCTTCCATGCGGGGGAAGGAGCGATCGATATCCTGCCCGATCCGGCCCGCGCCACGCCGGTGGTCGATCCGGACGATCATCATCTGTTCGTCAGCCTCGGCTGCGCTGCGGAGAACCTGGCGATTGCCGGGGCCGCGACCGGGAGGCCGGGTGTCCTGAAGACGAACGCGGACGGAAGCCTTCGCTATTCCTTTTCCCCGGCCGAACCGCAGCCGACCCCGCTTCTTGCCGCAATCGCAAAGCGCCAGTCCACCCGCGCCGCCTATGACCGACGTCCGGTTCCGGCCGGCGACATTGAGGCATTGCAGCGCGCCGGAGAGGTCGAGGGTGTGCGCCTCGTGATCCTGACCGAACGGTCCCGGATCGACCGGCTTCGCGACCTCGTCGTGGCCGGCAATGACGCGCAGATGCGCGATCCGGCCTTTCTTGCCGAACTGAAGCAATGGCTGCGCTTTAATCCGCAAAGCGCAATACGGATGGGCGACGGGCTTTACGCTGCGGCGAGCGGCAATCCGACGCTCCCGGACTGGTTAGGGCCTCGCGCCTTCGACCTCTTCGTCACACCCGCGTCCGAGAACGATAAGTATGCTCGGCATATCGATTCCTCTGCCGGGATCGCGATCTTTCTCGCCGAGCGCGCGGACAGGGCGCATTGGGTGAAGGTGGGCCGCGCCTGCCAGCGCTTCGCGCTCACCGCCACCGCGTTGGGGCTCAAGCTCGCCTTCGTCAACCAACCCGTGGAGGTGGCCGGCCTGCGGTCCGAGCTCGCCGCGCTCGCCGGAGAGGCCGGCCTCAGGCCCGACATCGTCATGCGTTTCGGCTATGGACCGACGCTGCCCTTTTCGCCGCGGCGCCCCGTTTCGGCGGTGACAAGGTAATGAACGTGGAGACGATCGATGCCCTCAATAGAAATTTGCGCCTGTAGCTGCTGCTGAACGCGGCGCTGGCGCTGCACAATCTCGAAGAATGGGTTTGCGACCTGCCGGATTGGTCCGCGCAAAACGGGCCATGGGGCTGGATGGCGCGAATTCACGTCCAAGGCGGGTTCGGCATCGCGCTTCTTCTCGTCACCATCCTGCCGCTCTTCGCGGCGCTCATGGTCCGCCGTTTTGCGCCGCGCAGGAAGACGGCGTGGCTGGCGCTGTTCGCATGGATTCTGATCCTCAACGCCTGTTCCCATATCATCCTCTCTCTTGTCGCCTGGAGCTTGCGCCGGGTCTCGTCACGGCGCTCCTGCTGCTCCTGCCGGTATCGACCTTCGTGCTAGCCTCCGTCCCGGCGGGTCAGCGGGCCGGATGGACGATTCTCTGGGCGGCTCTCGCCATGCTTGCGGCTCTGTCAGTCGGTGCATTGATCGTCGGAGCCGTGCAGTGAGGGAAGTCATATCCGAGGAACTGACGCCCGAGCTGAAATCTGCCCGGTCCAAACAAGTAGAATGACCGATCATGATCACTTATCCCGTCATAGAGTTCGAACAGAAGGCCCTCGCACGGGGGCAACGGCGACCCCTCGGGTTTTCTGGAGATTTCCGCTCCGGACGTCGTCTACTTCGATCCGTTCCTGGCGGAACGCCTGGACGGCCTCGACAATCTGACGGCCTATTATGAAAGCACCCGGGGCAAGATCTTCGCGCCGAAATACCAAATGATCGCGCCCCACGTGCAGGAGATCGGCGATGCGGCCGTCCTCACCTTCCGTTTCAATCCTACAGCGGCAGCGAAGGCACGGAAATACGCTGGAACTGCACGGAGGATCATCGACGCACCGCAGAGATGCGGCAGATGGTCCAGACGCTCTTGTCGTGCACGGCGGAGGGCTATTTTGCGAGGATCAGGCACTGCAAACCGGGCGGTCGGCGGCAGCCCCGTCCCGCCTAATCCGCGCTGGTTGCCGGCGGGGCCGTTATCGGTCGTATGCCGCGAGGGCTGCCGGAAGGGCTTGGATCACGGCGTTGCCTACGGCAGGCAAGCCGGCGAGGATGGAGCTGATCACCTCGTCGCGACTCGCGCCATGCGCCTTGGCCTCGGCGACGTGAAATGGGATTTCGCTTTCGAGACGGACCGCCGCGAGGATGCCGATATAGACCAGCGCCTAGGTTTCCGATCGAGCGCGGAAGCCGCCCCGATCTTCTGCACGGCTTCGAGCCACGCCTGACTGTGCGCGGGCGCCTCCTGTAGGAAGGCCTGAAACGCACTGCTGACCTCGGCCATTCAATTCACCTCGTCCAAACGGCTTGGCGATCCGGATTTCGAGCACCAACAAAGCACCTGTGTTGGCAAGCGCGAAGTCGGCAGCATCAGTATGCGGCGATGATCGGGAAGACGCCGGCATAGCCCAGGGATGGCCATTGAAATGATAGCAACAGCGGCGCCCATGGTTCATCGCGAAACTGCGGCGTCCGGCTCAAGATCAGGGTCGAAAAGTGAACGCTGCACGTCAGAGTCGCCGTCATGCTCATGAAGATCAACGAGGTCAGGCTCAGCATTTTTGTGCGCATGGGCACCCAGGCATGCACCGTCGCCATCAATGCCACCATGGCCGGCGTCACGGCGATGATGAGAAGCTCCAGAACGGAAAACCATGGCTCGCCGATGGACTGGTCCGGGGAGCCGAGTGACAGAAGATCAAGACAGACGACAACGACGTAGATCAGGCTGAGAACGAATATCGCAAGGCCCGAGATCATCCCGAGCCCGCACGCCATCATTGCAAATTGAATGCCCATCTCATTTCGTCGGGCTCGGTGAAAAGCAAACAAGCCTCCTGCATCTCCGGAAGAAAATCTGCCCGGTCGCGGCGTCTATGCCCCCTTAACGGGTGCAACTCTTCCTTCAGGCTATGGCGCGTCGCATGGCGGATGGGAGCGCAGCTTCGGGTCGCGCGGCAGCTCTTGGCGTAATGCGCGGCATAGCCGGCTTAATCGCCCGTCGGTCCGGTCACAGTTTGCCAACAGACGAGGCGCGGGGTCTTAGACAGGGCGCTGGCAATGAATCTTAAACAACGAAGTCGTCACGCGCGGAGGTTTTGATCAGATCAGAGATCACGCGCAAACCGTGCGCTGCGCGTGCGTCGGAAGCTTCATGGCTGAGGCTGAGACGCACTGCTGACGGAGCCCGTGTGCCAAGCGTCAGGAAGGCGCGCGCGGGGCGAAGCAGGACTCCCTTGTGCTCAGCCTCCGCCACGAAAGTATCGGCTTCCCAATGATCCGGTAAGGACACCCAGAGATGCAGGCCGTGCGGGTCCGCGCGATAGTCCAATCCTTCCAGCGCATTTCGCGCAATCGATTGGCGTCTGGCCGCGTGAACGCGTTGACTCGCGTTGAGAGCGGATGCCACGCCACCCTCAATCCATCGGGCCGCGATCTCCATCATCAGTGGTGGAGGCATCCATGAAGACAGGTTAACCGCCGAGCGGACTGCAGATATCCGCTCATTCGGAGCGAGCACGAAGCCGACCCTCAGCCCTGGCGCGACGGACTTGGACAAGCTGGTGACGAAGATTGTGCGTTCCGAAGCAAAGGCCGCAAGAGGAAGGGGACGCGCCGGCGGCAGGAAGCCAAACACATCGTCCTCCACGATCACCAAGTCGTGGGTCTGCGCAGCGCACGCAATCCGCTTTCGCCGGTCTTCGCCCATGGTGGCTGTGGTGGGGGTCTGCAATGTTGGCGTGAGATATAGCGCCTTCGGCTTGTATTGTCGGCAGGCGGACTCCAAGGCATCGGGCACGATGCCTTCCTCATCCATCGGCAGCCCAACCAAGCGCACCCCCAGGTGCTGCGCCAACATCGGGAGCGGCGCGTAGGTCATCGCTTCGGTCAGCAGCACATCGCCGGGCCGCAGCAGGGCAAGCAAGGCGGCAAAGATTCCCTGCTGCGCGCCATTGGTCAGCACCACATTCTGCGCGTCCGCCCGCAAGCCCAGAGTGCTGATCCAGTTCGCGGCAGCCTGTCGGTGTCGCAATCCGGCATCGGTTTGCTGATGGTCCAGATAGTCCGAGCATCCCCCGGCACGTGCGAGATCCGCCAGTGTCTCCACCAGTGCCTGTGCAGACTCACCCGGCAGCGGCAGGTTCTGCGAAAAGTCGATGGGGCCTTGCTCAGACCGTGAAAGAGTCGCTTCGCCATGTTGCGAAACCTGATTGCCCGATGGGCAGACATAGGTGCCTCGTCCGACTTCGCCCCGCACGTAGCCCCGCCGGGTCGCCTCGGCATAAGCGCGCATGACCGTCTGAGGCGCCAGCCCGAGCGCATCGGCCAGTTGGCGCTGCGGCGGAAGACGATCTCCCGCCTTCAGAAGCCCTGCGGCTATGTCCTCGCGTATCGCGTCGACCAGAGCGGAGGCGCGCGTTCCTTGTCGCTCAGCCAATGAGGGAATCCATATTGCCATGATTGCAATATAAATATTGACGCACTTCGAAGCAATAAGTCATTGCAATATGCAATGAGACGAGCATTCATCGCGACTGGGGTAGGACCTTCTTCCATGACATCCTCTTCCCGCAGTTGTCCCCATGCCGGCATCGGCACGTTCTTCCCAAGACGCGATCTTGCCGGCAAGATATCCCCCTCCGCTTCTGGCCGGAATGGGGTGCGCCCTATCGCGTTCGATCCGCTGGTCGACTTGTCCCGTCCGGCCATGCAATTGGTCCCCCGCGCCACCTCGGCGAGGCGGCCATGATCCGGGTGGATGCTCCCGCCACGTGGGCGCTTCGCTCGCTAGAGTCGGTCCTCCTGAATACCGGCTTTGCCCGCGTCGTCCTCGAAGGCCAAGTGGAAGGCAGGTTGTGGATAGACCGCTTTGACTCGCCACGCGTGCTGCATGCGCTGCACCCCTATGGCATGTCGCTGGTCTGGGGCGATGCTGTCGCCGACGGATTCGAGCAGATCATCAACCATCTCCGAGACGGGGAATACCGCACGAGGGACGAATGGCTTCAGATCGATCCGCGCTGGAAGGCACTGGACTGGGACCAACGCCTGGACGCGACGGACGCGGCGACGGCCTCCGATTCCACTTCGTGCAGCCGTCACACGCGAGTGAACTTTGGTTTCGACGCGGAACGCTTCCAGCAGCTCGTGCGAGGACACGCCTTGCCCGATGGCTGGCGATTGCGACAAGCCGATGCCGGAGACTTTGAATTGCCTGGTCAGGTCGTACCCAACTGCTTCTGGCATGACGCCGAGCAGTTTCTCGCCGCAGGAAGCGGCTGGTGCGCCGAACAGGCCGGAAACGTAGGAGCCATCGCGTTCGCTTCCTATCGTTGGGGCGGCGAAGTCGAGATAGGGATCGAGACCTTCGAGCATGCGCGCCGGCAAGGGCTCGGCCACGCAGTGGCCGCACGCATGATCGTGCATGTGCTGCAGGCCGGCTTCAGGCCGGTGTGGTCCTGCCGTTTGGAGAACACCGCGTCCTGCGCCTTGGCGCATAAGCTGGGTTTCCTGCCGCTGCGCAATCTCCCGTACTATCGGCTCTCTCCTCGCAATGAGGCAGCGTGAGAACGCCGTTGTTGCACGCTTGATGGAGCAGGCCAGCAGGAGACCTCTGCGAACGGCATTCAACGATGCCAATAACGCGCACCTGCATAGCGGGAACGGCGGCATAGGTTAGTTCGGCGCGCACCGCCATGGCCGGGATCAATCGAGTCGCAATCCAAATGGCGGTCAGCGCCGAAAGTCACCGTGTAGCCGGCGCCCGCGCAGATGGCCGACCTGCTTCGGGCCGACGGCGAGATTGCTTACGTCGTATAGGCCGGCGTCGAACGCCGAAGATGCCTTTCATCTGCGTGCATGTTGCCCAACCGGGTGCGATTCGGCTCGAGCTTGCGATAGTGGTTCGGCGTACAAGCCCGGCGCTTGCGAAAGGCTTTGGCGAAAGCGTTGTAGCTGTCATAGCCGACGATGGCCGCGATTTCCGACAACGAGACGGACTGTTCCCGCAGAAGCTGCGCCGCCTGCTGCATCCTGAATTCGGTCAGGTAATCGAGCGACGCCTGTCCCATCATGTTGCGGAAGTAAAACGAGAAAGACGCGCGAGACATGCCAGCGGCGGCGGCCAGTTCCGCAAGGGTCCAGGGTGGTCGATCTGGTTGTACATCCGTTCGATCGCATGGCGCAATCGCGCATGGGCAAGACCCGCGAGAAGGCCGCGCTGCTGCTGGCCATCGCTCGCGTCGATCCGTGCTCGCAGCGCCTGGATGAACAGGATGTTCGCCAGGCTTCGGATCGCGGCATTTGCGCCGGGGGCATCCATCTCGGTCTCCCGCGCCAGAAGATCGAGCGTTGCCTGAAAGGCGCTGGTGCGGGCGGCATCCATCCTGAAAAACAGGAGCGCGGGGAGCATCTGCGTCAGGAGGTGGCTGGAGGCGACATCGTAGCTGAACCAGCCAGTGATCAGCGTCACCGTCGCGTCGTGATGGCGGAGAGGGTGGGATTCGAACCCACGGTACGGTTACCCGCACAACGGTTTTCGAGACCGTCCCAATCGACCTCTCTGGCACCTCTCCGCTCGAGGTCTGGCCCGTGCCCGAAGGCGCGAACCGGTCGATGAGGGGCGGGCCTTAGCGGAAGCTTTCAGGCTTGCCAAGCGTTACGCTTGCATGAAACGAACCACCGCCTAAATTGGATGGCACATGACAAGACAATTTCCCCTGCCTCCGGGCGGTGCGCCGATTTCCCTGCCGCCCGTGATTCACGCCCGCTTCGCGATCGGCGATGTCGTGCGCCATCGGCTGCTTGAATTTCGCGGCGTGGTCTTCGATGTCGATCCGGTCTTCGCCAATAGCGAGGAATGGTATCAATCGATCCCCGAGGATATCCGCCCGGCGAAGGACCAACCCTTCTACCATCTGCTCGCCGAGAACAGCGAGAGCAATTATGTCGCCTATGTCAGCCAGCAGAATCTGGAGCCCGATATCAGCGACGAGCCCGTCGACCATCCGGCGATCGCCGGCATATTCGAAGGCTTTAGCGACGGCCGCTACGCGCTGAGGCGCGAACATCGCCACTGAGCGCCCGCGCGGGACTATCCGCGCCGGCTCCCCTCGCCTGTTCGGCCTGACTTGGGACCTGTCTCGCGTCGGCCCGGCCGCAGCGATGGGATCCATCCCGCCATCCCCGCTTTCCGGGGATGACGGGAGAGCGTCAGGCTCGGCTCACTTCTTCTTGGAAGGCGTTTTGGCGGCAGTCACCTCGATCTCGACGAGGAAATAGGGACCGGCAAGGTTCGCCACCTGCACGGTCGAACGCGCCACCGTCGTCGGATTCTCGGCCGTGTTGAAGAATTGCGAGAATCCCTCGTTCATGCCCTTGAAATCCATCTTGCCGTCGAAACCCGGCGCAGCGGCGACGAACACGGTCATCTTGATGATGTCCGCCATCGTATAGCCCTTGGAGGCCAGGATCCCCTTGATCTTGTTGAGCGTGCTGATCGTCTGCGTCTTGGTGTCGCCGAGATCCTCGAAGCTCTTAATGTCCGAGGACTTCTTGGTGGGATCGATCGGCGAGGCGAGCTGACCCGAAAGATAGAGCGTCTCGGCACCCGCAGGCACCGTCACGCCCTGCAGGATCAAGGCCGGCGGCGTATTGGCATGTTTCACGATCTGCGCGGGGCTCGCGGCAGGCAGCAGCGCCGCCGCGAGCATCGTCATCGCAAGCTTGGTCTTCATCGTCTCAACCTCTCTTCACCCAAAGAAAAAGCCTGCCGGCGATCGCGCAGGATCGCCGGCAGGCCTACACGAGCCGGAACTTAGAAGTTCACGCCCGCACGCACGTACCAGAAGCCGCCGTTGAAGCCGATCGGAGAGTCATCGAGATAGATTCGTCCGTTGGCCAGCGCCCCCGTGGACGGATAGACGCCACGACGGTCACGATCGGGATAGTTGTCGAAGATATTCTCGGCACCGACAGCCAGCTTGTACTTCTCGTTGAAGGTGTAGCTCACCTCCAGATCGAAGAGTATCTCGCTGCCGAACGACTGGTCCCCACCAACGTCATAGTCGGTGATCTTGCCGTAATAGCTTCCACGTCCCGTCACGCTGAAGCCCTGATAGGACCAGGTTTCAGCGAGATTGACGCGCCATTTCGGATTCAGATTTTCGATGTCGCCCAGGCGGTCATTGCTGATCAGCGCGAACTCGCGCTTGGTCTGGGTAACGGTCGTCTTACGCGAAAGCAGCTTCGTCTTGTTGTAGTTGACCGCAAGCGAGCTCGCGAAATGGCCGATATCGCTCGTCAGATTATGCGTGGCGACGAAATCGACGCCCTGGGTCCGCGTCTTGAACCCGTTGGTGAAGTAGACGACCTGACCAAGCGAGGACCAATCGGCGACGCCCAGCGCCTGGAGCGTCGGACGCTCGCTATCCAGCACCGGAATCTGGCCCGTCAGACCGATACGGTCCTTCACGCGGATATTATAGTAATCGAGCGTCACATTCAGCCCGCTGCCGGGCGTGAGCACGACACCGCCGCTGAAGTTCACCGACTTTTCGGGGCTCAGCGGCGTAGCGCCATAGAACTGAGCCGCGGCGCTCGTCACCGGCAGCGTCGCCTGCGCGATTGGCAGCGGGCTGCCGGCGGTGAACACCGTCGCCACGTTCCGGGTGAACAGCTGGCCCGGCGTCGGCGCGCGGAAGCCGGTGCTGGCCGCACCGCGCACCGCAATCGCCGGCGTGAACTCATAGCGTGCCGTCACCTTGCCGTTGGTCGTGCTGCCGAAGTCCGAAAAGTCTTCATAGCGACCAGCGACGCCGAGCGTGAACGCATCGGTGACATCCACTTCGAGGTCGAGATAGGCCGCATAGCTCCGGCGCGACTGATCGGTGGTCGAATCCGGACCATAGCCAGGGAAGCCGTTCGAACCGACCGCATGGGTCACGATCGAGACCTGGTTCGTGGTCGGGTTATAGACCTCCTGATAGGCATATTGCCCAACCTGATAGGAAGCGACGTCGCCCAGGCCGATGATGTAGGTCTCACGCCGATATTCGAGACCGCCGGCGATGTTCAGCGGGCTCGCCAGGCCGACTTCGAGCGGATAGCTGAGGTCGAGGTTGAAGTTGTTTTCCTGCTGCTCGAGCTTGCCCATGTAGAAGAAGGTCGGTGACTCCGGGCCCATCGACGGGTTGAGCGTCTGGCCCATCGTATATTTGATCCGGCTCTGGCCATAGGATCCGCTGAGATCATATTTCAGGCCGAACTCGAATTCGCCTTTATAGCCCAACACGGCCGAGACATCGGAAACATTGCCCATGAAGCGCGGCGTGAAGCCGTTGGGGAAAAATTGCGACGTCTCGAACGTAGAGCCATTGGCATTCCAGAAGGAGACGGGCTGGCCGAAGGTCTTGCTGTCCGTCCGCGGATCGATCGCGGTGATGCGCTGGAGATAGGTGGTCGCGACCGACTTGCCAAAGGGCACCGGCTTACCGGCCGGCCCTTGCGGCACGGTCACGGAAATCGGGCGGCGATAGTTGAAGTCGCCAGCCTGATCGCTCTCGCCATAGTTGCCGAAGAAGTAAAGCTCGTCCTCGCCGAACGGCACGGCCGCGTTGACGAAGAAGCGGAAGGCCTCGCTGGCGGGATTGCCGTAGATCTGCGCCGGCTCCTTGACGTCATAACCCATGTTTTCGAGCACCAGCGCGTCCGGGCGCTGCGTGCTGCGGATCGTCTGGCGGGTCTTCAGATATTCGCCGCTGACATTGAAAAAGCCTTCGGGGCCGAGCGGCAGGCCGAGATTGCCGGAGAGCTGATAGTCCTCGCCATCGCCCTCATAATATTGGCCGAAGCGCGCATTGAGCGAAAGCCCGTCGCGATTGCGCTTGAGGCCATAGTTGATGACGCCCGCAATAGCGTCCGAACCATATTGGGCGGCCGCGCCGTCGCGCAGCACCTCGATACGCTCGATCGCGGCAGACGGAATCTGGGCAAGGTCGGGGCCCTGCGCACCGGCAGCCAGCGAACCGCCGCCGAGCTGCACGAGCGCCGAGCGATGACGGCGCTTGCCGTTGACGAGGACGAGCGTCTGATCTGGCGGCAGGCCGCGCAGCGTCGGCGGACGAACGAAAGTCGAGCCGTCGGCGATACCGAAGCGACCGACGTTGAAGGACGGAACGAGATTCTTGAGAATCTGGTTCATGTCCCCAGACGCCTGCGTTTCGAGCGCAGCGCCGCTGAACACGTCGATCGGCACGGCGGATTCCGTGACGGTGCGGTCGGTACGACGCGTACCCGTGACGATGATCTCGCCGGCCGGCGCTTCCTCGCTCGCTGCCGGGCTCGCCGGCGCATCGGCCGCCTGAGCCCAGGCCGGACCTGCCGCGAAGGTCGCGGCCGCCAGCGCGGCGTAGGAGATATAATGTCGCAATCGCATTCTTGCCCCCTTTATCGAGTGTCTCGAAACCTCTCCCGGTCGGGTCCCTTCGGCCGCTCGATTATGGCGGCCTCGGGCTTCTGTGCCGCTCCGCCCGCCCCCGGCGGACGGGCGGCTGCTTATCCTGCTTTCCTGAGCGGCGTTGCCGCGCTCGCCACGCGCTCGCCGATCATCGACACCGCGCGCAGCGCCGAAGAAGCGGCGCCTTCCTGCCAGCCCGAAATATGGCTCAGATAGTCGCCGGCGAGGTAGACGCGGCCCTCCGGCCGGCCGAGCGCGGCATATTGCGCGGCCTGCGCCTCCTCGATGTGCGCCCAGGGCCCCAGATTATGGGGTATCTTCTTCCACTGCACCGAAAGCGGCCGGCCGAGCAGCTTGCCGCAGCCGGGATGGAGCCGCTCGATCACGTCACGGGATTCGGCGAACTGCGCCGCCAGCGGCTTGGCGGTCAGCCGCTCGGCGGCCTTGCCGCTGCTATATGCGCCGACGAGCACGCCCTGCGGCTCGTTAAAGCCGCTGCTGGGATACCAGACGATCGACGTATCGCCCTCGATGAAGGAGAGGCCGCCATAGACTTCGGATTCGGTCTCCCAGAAGCGCGGTGCCTGCCAGGCGATCTTCTCGGCATGATCATATTCGATCGCCGCCATCGCCTGCGCGAAGGGCTTGGAGAAATTGTTCGGAATGGCACGCAGCACGGGCAGCGGGATGGTGGCGACGGCATAATCCGCACGGATCGTCTGCACCGCGCCGTTCTTCGCGTCGCGATAGGCGATCTCGACGCCATTGGAGTGGTTTCGTATCTCCTGCACCTGGGCGCCCAGCCGCACCACCGGCTTCAGCCGCTCGTAGAAAGCGAGCGGGATGCGATCCATGCCGCCGACCGGCTGGAACATCGTCGGCTGCATCAAGACGGCTTCCTCGAACGCCAGCGGCGCCCAGAGCACGGGATTGAGCAGCGTCTTCAGGTCGAGCGGATCGACCTTGGTGCCCGCGAAATCGCCCGCCCCCGGACGCACCTTGTACCCCGAACGCGAGCTGCCCGTGTAACGGCCGTCCGCGCCCAGATCGCCATATATGCGCATGAAGTCGATCAGCGCCTTGCGGTCGTCCGCCGACAGCGCCTGATCGAGCGCGCCCTGGCTGGTGCATTTGGACAAAAGCTCGGCGACATGGCCGCGCGTGTCGTTGAACAGGCGGCGGAGCTGGATCGGGCCACCATCCTTGGGCAGCACATAGGCCGAGCGGCTGCTGTTGATCTCCACCTCGAGCGGCACGCCCAGCTCGCGGATATAGCCGTGCATGATCTTGTGGTGGCTGGGGATCCGGCCGGGGCCGGCGTTGAAATAAAGCCCCTCGTCCCATTCGCAGCTCTGGCTGCTGCCATCGGCAAAGTCGATCCGCGTGCCGCGCCGCACCGTCCAGTTGCGCCCGCCCACCCGGTCGCGCGATTCCAGGACGATCACCTCATAGCCGGCCTTGCGCAGTTCATAGGCGGAAACGAGCCCGGCGATGCCCGCGCCCAATATGGCGACGCGCCGCCCCTTTCCGCTGCCCGGCGCGAGCGAAGGCGCCTCGGCATTGGCCGCCGCCGGAATGGGATCCATGCCCATCGCGCTCATTGCGCCCACGACGGCCCCATAGCCGCCGACCGCGCCTGCGAAGCTCAATAACTGCCTTCTGCTAACCGACACGCAATACCCCCGTCACGAAAAGCATGGCCGCAATTGCGGCTACCTACTTCCCCCTGCGTGACTGCCGCCGCTCTCTTTTCGAAGCGATCTGGCTTATGGGTTCAACAACACGGTTTCAGACGACTATCTGCGGAGCTCCTCTTCAGTCCTGTCTACGATATTCCGTGTGACCATCTTTTTCCGCGCCATGGCGGCGATGACCCTTGGATCGTCGCTGCTGCGTGGGTTCGATTCATTTATGCGGCTCACGGTACACCGCTGAGGCGGGTGCGCAAGACGTATTTGTTACTGCGCCGGGACGGCGCGGGGCATGTGCGATATTGATCCGCATCGTTGCACGACTGCATCATCGGCCCGCACAGGCCCCGCAAGCCGGCCATTTCGCGCCGCCATATCGGTTGACAGACTCAGCCGGCGCTAGTAGCAGCCCGGCTTTCCCGCGCGGGGGTATTGAGGCCGTGGCCCTGTTGCCTTGCGCAAAACAGTTTTGCAGAAGTGATGAGGGCCATGTTCGCTATCGTGCGCACGGGCGGCAAGCAGTATCGCGTTGCCGCAGGAGACAAGATCGTCGTTGAGAAGATCGCCGGAGATGCGGGCTCGACCGTGTCGCTGGGCGACGTGCTGCTCGCGGGCGAGGGTTCGGAGCTGAAGCCGGTCGCCGGCCTCACCGTCTCCGCCGAGATCATCGCGCAGGCGAAGGGCGAGAAGGTCATCGTCTTCAAGAAGCGCCGCCGCCACAATTATCGCCGCCGCAACGGCCATCGCCAGCAGCACACGATCCTGAAGATCACCGCGATCGGCGACCAGAAGGCCGTCGAGGCCTGAGCGCGACGTAGAGGAGTAACGGACCATGGCACATAAGAAAGCAGGCGGTTCATCCCGCAACGGCCGCGACTCGGCCGGCCGGCGCCTCGGCGTCAAGAAGTTCGGCGGCGAAACCGTCGTCGGCGGCAACATCATCGTGCGCCAGCGCGGCACCAAGGTCTATCCGGGCCGCAATGTCGGCATCGGCAAGGATCATACGCTGTTCGCGCTCGTCGACGGCCGCGTGGCGTTCCACGACGGCAAGCTCGGCCGCAAATATGTGTCCGTCGATATTATGGCCGAAGCGGCCGAATAACGGGCGAACCCATTTTCGGGTCGCCCAGGGGGCGACCCGAAGATCCGTCACGGCGGATCATGAGGGAGACGGGTCGCAACCCGGCTCCCTTTTTATTTGGAATCTCCCTCGGAATTTTTCTGTCGCGCGCCTGTAACCCTTTTCATTCAAAGGGCTACGAGCGCGAACCGAGGGAGGGATTACCGATGTTTGCGAGAACCGAAAGGCTGCTGCTGCGGCCCGGCTGGATCGAGGATGCACCCGCGCTCGCGGCCGCCATCGCCGACGAAGCGATCGTCACCAAGCTGTCCCGCGTGCCCTGGCCCTATCGGCTGGAGGATGCGGAGGCGTTTCTCGGCGCGTCCCAGCCGGCGGACGCATCCGCGAACGATCTTCCGCGCTTCCTGATCTGGCTGCGCACGCACGGCGCGCCGAAGCTGATCGGCGGAATCGGCCTGCAGCGCACCGAAACCGGCGCCGAACTCGGCTACTGGATCGTGCGCGACTATTGGGGCCTGGGATTCGCGACCGAAGCGGCGCGCGCGGTGGTGGCACTCGCAGACGAAAGCCTGCGCCTGCCGACGCTCGAGGCAGGCCATTTCGTCGACAATCCCGCCTCCGGCCGCGTCCTGCAGAAGCTCGGCTTCCAGCCGACCGGGCGCACCACCGGCCTCTATAGCACGGCGCGCGGCGCGATCGCGCCTAGCCTGCGCTATGAGCGCCGGGCGATGAATCTGGAGGCGCGCGCGACGCTCGCGGCCTGAGGCCCCTGCTCTTCCGCGAGCAGGTTCCGTTTTCGGGGCGGTTCCGCTAAAGGGCCGCCCCATGCATTTTCTGGACCAGGCAAAGATCTTCATCCGCTCCGGCGCGGGCGGCCCGGGAGCGGTCAGCTTCCGGCGCGAGAAGTTCATCGAATATGGCGGCCCCGACGGCGGCAATGGCGGCAAGGGCGGCGACATCGTGTTCGAGGCCGTGCCCGGCCTCAACACGCTGATCGACTTCCGCTACACCCAGCATTTCCGCGCGCCGCGCGGCAAGGGCGGCGCAGGCTCCAACCGCACGGGCGCGGGCGGCGAGGATCTTGTCATCAAGGTGCCGGTCGGCACCCAGATCCTGTCCGACGACAAGGAGGAGGTGCTGGCGGACTTCACCGCGCCGGGCCAGCGCATCGTGCTGCTGCGCGGCGGCGACGGCGGGCGCGGCAATGCCAGCTACAAAACCTCCACCAACCGCGCGCCCCGCCAGCATGGCACGGGCTGGCCATCCGAGGAAATGTGGGTCTGGCTGCGGCTCAAGCTGCTCGCCGACGCCGGCCTCGTCGGCCTGCCCAATGCCGGCAAGTCCACCTTCATCAATGCCGTCACCAACGCCCAGGCCAAGGTCGGCGACTATCCCTTCACCACCGTGCGTCCCCAGCTCGGCGTCGCCAGCCGGCACGGTCGCGAATTCGTGATCGCCGACATTCCCGGCCTGATCGAGGGTGCGGCGGACGGCGCGGGCATCGGCGACCGCTTCCTCGGCCATATCGAGCGCTGCCGCGTCCTCCTCCACCTGATCGACGCGACGGGCGAGGATCCGATCGAGGCCTATCGCATCGTCCGCGAGGAGCTCGACGCCTATGGCGCGGACCTCGTCGAAAAGCCCGAGGTGCTCGGCCTCAACAAGGCCGATGCGATCGATCCCAAGGAGCTGGAAAAGCTCCGCAAGAAGCTCGCCAAGGAGAGCGGCGCGGAGGTGATGATCCTCTCCGGCGCGACCGGCGAGGGTGTCGACGCCGTGCTCGACCGGCTGCTCGACGCGATCGGCTCGGCCGAGGAGGAAAGCGAGACAGAGGCCGAGAAGGAAGCGCCATGGTCGCCCATCTGACCTTCCCGTCACCCGGATGGCCCCGCGCATGACCGCATCCGCCCGCTTCGCCCCCGCCGCCTGCCATCGGCTGATCGTCAAGATCGGCTCGGCGTTGCTCGTCGATCCGACGGGCAAGGTCCGCCGCGATTGGCTGAAGAGCGTCGTCGCCGATGTCGCCGCGCGCGTGAGCACGGGGCAGCAGATCGCGATCGTCTCCTCGGGCGCGATCGCGCTCGGCGCGCGCCGGCTGGGGCTGCCCAAGGGCGGCCGCGCAAGCCTGGAGGATGCGCAGGCCGCCGCCGCCACCGGCCAGATCGCGCTTTCCCATTGCTGGGCCGAGCTCCTCGCCGATGTGGGGCTCACCGCCGCGCAGATATTGGTGACGCTCGACGATCTCGAGGATCGCCGTCGCTATCTCAACGCCTCCTCCACGCTCGATCGGCTGCTGGCGCTCGGCGTCGTGCCCGTCATCAATGAGAATGATTCGGTCGCGACCGAGGAGATCCGTTTCGGCGACAATGATCGCCTTGCCGCACGCATCGCGCAGGCGGCGGGCGCGCAAGGCGTGATCCTGCTGTCCGACGTGGATGGGCTCTACACCGCCAATCCCGGTACCGATCCCACCGCTACGTTGATTCCCGAAGTCACCCGGATCGACGCGCGCATCCGCGCCATGGCGGATGGCGGGTCGGCCTCGGGCATGGGATCGGGCGGCATGGTCTCGAAGCTCGAGGCTGCGCGCATCGCCCAGTCGGCCGGCGCGCATCTCGCCATCGTCTCGGGCAAGCAGGATCGGCCGCTTACCGCCTTTGCCGATGGCGGGCGCAGCACCGTCTTCGTCGCCTCGGGCCGCGCCTCGGCGCGCAAGGCCTGGCTCGCCGGCCGGCTCACCGCAAAGGGCCGCATCCATGTCGATGCCGGCGCCGCGCATGCGCTCGAACAGGGGCGCAGCCTGCTCGCCGCCGGCGCGGTCTCGGTCGACGGCCGCTTCGCGCGCGGCGACGTGGTGGAGATTGCCGGGCCGGACGGCACGCTGCTCGCGCGCGGCCTGTCCGAATATGATGCCGCGGACGCCGCGAGGATCGTCGGCCGGCGCAGCGACGCGCTCGCCGATCTGCTCGGCTATGCGCCGCGCGCCGCGATGGTCCATCGCGATCATCTCGTCATGCTGTGATGGCCCGATAAATGGCCATGATCGCCATCACCGGCGGCACCGGATTCGTCGGCCGGCACCTGATCCGCATGGGAATCGGGCGCGGCCACCATATCCGCGCGCTCACCCGCCGGGATCAGCCCCCTGCCCCCCATCTCGACTGGATATCCGGCGCGCTCGACCGGCCGGATAGCCTCGCCCGCCTGGTTGAGGGCGCCGATGCGGTGATCCATGTCGCCGGCGTGATCAACGCCGCCAGCCGGCATGGATTCGCCGCCGGCAACATCGCCGGCACGGAAGCGATGATCGCTGCCGCCGAAGGGGCCGGCGTCCGCCGCTTCATCCATGTCTCCTCGCTCGCCGCGCGCGAACCCGGCCTGTCCGACTATGGCTGGTCCAAGCTGCGCTCGGAGGAATTGCTGAAACATGGCGGCGGTCGATCGCTCGACTGGACGATCATCCGCCCGCCCGCCGTCTATGGCCCGGGCGATCGCGAGATGCTGGAGCTGTTCCGCATGGCGCGGCGCGGTTTCGTCGCGCTCCCGCCCGCCGGCCGCTTTTCGGTGATCGCGGCGGAGGATCTCTGCCGCCTGCTGCTCGATCTCATCGACGCGCCCGCCAGCCATGGACATAGCTATGAGCCCGACGACGGCACGATCGAGGGCTGGGACCATCGCGATTTCGCGCTTGCGCTGGGGCAAGCGATCGGCCGCCGGGTGCGCCCGCTCTCCATGCCCGCGCGGCTGCTCCACGCCGCCTCGTTCGCCGACGGGCTCGTCCGCCGCGGCCGCGCCAAGCTGACGCGCGACCGGGTACGTTATTTCTGCCACCCCGACTGGGTTTCCACCCATGCCGCCCGCCCGCCCGCCTCCTTATGGCGGGCGGAGATCGCCACCCCCGATGGCCTCAAGGCCACGGCGGACTGGTATCGCCGCGAAGGCTGGCTTTGATCCGCTTCCTGCCCCCATCCCGCCGCAATCGCTTGGCAAGCGGCGTACAGCCCTTTTAAGGAACTCCTCTATGAGCGAACGCGACGAGATTTTCACCAAGGTGGCCGAGCAGGTCGAACCCTTCAACAAGAAGGGGATCACGCTCACGGACAGCACCACCTTCGCCGGCGACCTGGAATGGGACAGCCTGACGGTGATGGATTTCGTCGCCGCGATCGAGGATGAATTCGATATCCTCATCACCATGAACATGCAGGCCGAGATCGAAACGGTCGGCCAGCTCGTCGATGCCGTGGCCAAGCTTAAGGCGTAAATCCCTGAAATGACCGATCTCTTCTCCAAATTCGACGCGCTCATCGCCGAGCGCAAGGCGCTGCTCGATACCGGCGTGCGCGATCCCTTCGCGATCGTCATGGACAAGGTGACATCGCCCACGGAAGCGGTCATCCAGGGCCGGCGCACCATCCTGCTCGGCACCTATAATTATATGGGCATGACCTTCGATCCGGACGTGATCGCCGCCGGCAAGAAGGCGCTCGATGAATATGGCTCCGGCACCACGGGCAGCCGCGTCCTCAACGGTACCTATCAGGGCCATAAGGAGTGCGAGGAGGCGCTGAAGGAATTTTACGGGACGGACCATGCGATGGTCTTCTCGACCGGATATCAGGCCAATCTCGGCATGATCTCCACCATCGCCGGCAAGGGCGACTATATCATCCTCGATGCCGACAGCCATGCGTCAATCTATGACGGCTGCTGGCTGGGCAATGCGGAGATCGTCCGTTTCCGCCACAATTCGGTCGAGGATCTGGAAAAGCGCCTCGCCCGCCTGCCCGCCGATGCCGGCAAGCTGGTCGTGCTCGAAGGCGTCTATTCGATGCTGGGCGATATCGCGCCACTCAAGGAAATGGTTGCCGTCGCCAAGAAATATGGCGCGATGGTGCTGGTGGACGAAGCGCATGGCATGGGCTTCTTCGGCGAGAATGGCCGGGGCGTGTTCGAGGAAGCGGGCGTTGCGGACGATGTCGATTTCGTCGTCGGCACCTTCTCCAAATCGGTCGGCACGGTCGGCGGCTTCTGCGTCTCCAACCATCCGAAATTCGATGTGCTGCGCCTCGTCTGCCGGCCCTATGTCTTCACCGCCTCGCTGCCGCCGAGCGTGGTCGCGACCGCCGCCACCTCGATCCGCAAGCTGATGCATGCCGCCGACAAGCGCGCGCATCTCTGGAAGAACAGCAAGCGCCTGCACCAGGGCCTGCGCGATCTGGGCTTTACGCTCGGCACCGAAAACGCGCAATCGGCGATCATCGCGGTCATGCTGCCGGACATGGAGACCACGGTCCGCATGTGGCAGGCGCTGCTCGAGCTTGGCCTTTATGTGAACATGGCCCGCCCGCCCGCGACGCCCGCCGGAACCTTCCTGCTGCGCTGTTCGCTTTGCGCGGAGCATAGCGACGATCAGGTCGGCGAGATACTCGGCATGTTCGAGCAGGCCGGAAAGGCCGTGGGCTGCATCGCCTAACGGCTTGGCAGGGGCGGCAAGGCGCGCTTCCCCGCCGGCTCACTTGCGGATAAGCTCGCCTCCGATGACGGATTACGCCACCGGCATGCCCGAAAGGGATCCTTGGTCGGAAGCACGCTTGCGTGCTCTCGCCGCGGTGGGCGCCTTTGTCGTCACGATCATGCTGGTCGCGCTCGTCATTCTCGTCGGCCTCTCCAATCGGGAGCGCGACGATGCGCTCGCGCGCGAGCGGCACAGCTATGACATAATGGTGATAACGCGCGCGCTCGATTCCTCGATGGCGCGCGCGGAGGCGGCGCTCGGCCGCTTCGTCATCAATGGGGATCGGCGCACCGGCACGCTCTATTATGACGAATGGAAGCGCGCCGGCCGCCAGCTTGAGCGGCTCGCCAGCCTGACTGCGGACAATCCCGGCCAGCGCGCGCTCGTTCGCCAGCTCCAGACGCTTTACGACCGGCGCGGCGAGGAGCTGGCGGAGCCGGCAACACGCGCCAATTTCCGACAGGGCTGGCCGGCCCTGTCGCTCTTCGCCAAGGCTGGAGAGTCGGAGACCATCCCGCGCATCAACAATATATTGCACGACATAGCGGATAATGAGCGCGCGCTGCTCGGCCAGCGGTCGACCGTCGCCACCTTCTCGGTCGCCCGCTCCAACAAGCTTTCGACCACGCTTTCGGTGCTCGGCATCATCCTTGTCGCCTGCGCCATCGGCCTGGGCTGGCTCACCGCCCAGGCGCTCACCGCCCGCCGCGCCGCGCGCGATGCCGCCCAGGCCGAGGCGGACCGCGCCGAGACGCTCGAATGGGCGGTCGCCGCGCGCACCAGCGAGCTGATCGAGGCGAATGCCCGGCTGCGCGCCGAGGCGAAGGTCCGTATCGAGGCGGAGGAGCGCCGCGCCCAGGCCGAACAGCAGCTCCGCCAGGTCCAGAAAATGGAGGCGGTGGGCCAGCTTACCGGCGGAATCGCTCATGATTTCAACAATATGCTCGCCGTCATTCTCGGCGGACTGGATCTCGCCAAGCGGCGCGTCGCGCAGGAGGCAGCGGAGGTCAGCCGCCATATCGATAATGCGATGGAAGGCGCCAACCGCGCCGCCGCGCTTACCCGCCGGCTACTCTCCTTCGCGCGCGCCGAGCCGCTGCTGCCCCAGGGCGTCGATCCCGGCCAGTTGATAGCGGGCATGTCCGACCTCATCGACCGTTCGATCGGCGAGCGGATCGAGGTGCGGATCAGCCGCGCCGCCAATCTTTGGCAGGTCTGGGTCGATGCCTATCAGCTTGAAAATGCGATATTGAACCTCGCCGTCAACGCGCGCGACGCGATGGAGGGCGAAGGACTGCTCCTTATCGAGGCGAGCAACGAGACGATCGGCGCCGGCAAGGTAGGCGAGCTCGCGCCGGGCGACTATGTCCGCATCTCCGTCACCGACAATGGCAGCGGCATGACGCCTGCCGTGCTGGAACGCGTGTTCGAGCCCTTCTTCACCACCAAGCCGGTCGGCAAGGGCACGGGCCTCGGCCTCAGCCAGATTTTCGGCTTCGCGCGCCAGTCGGGCGGCGATGTCCTCATCCGCTCGGAACCCGGCGAGGGCACCACCGTCTCGATCCATCTGCCGCGCCATCGGGGCGAGGCCGATGCCGGAGAGGAGGCCACCCCCTCCGCGCCCGTCACGCTCCCGCGCCCCGCGGTCCAGTCCGCCGCCGGCCAGACCATATTGCTCGTCGAGGATGATGTCCGCGTCCGTTCGGCGACCAGCGATGCGCTGGAGGAGCTGGGCTATCGCGTCATCGCCTGCAGCTCGGCCGAAGAGGCGATCCGCATGCTCGACGAGCGCGACGATATCCGCCTGATCGTCACCGACGTCGTGATGCCCGGCATGACCGGCCCGGAGCTGATCCAGACGATCGGCCCCGCCTATCCGGACCTCTCCGTGCTGTTCGTCACCGGCTATGTCGGCGATGCGGCCGATGCCGAGCGGTTCGCCGGCCATGGCGTGCTGCGCAAGCCCTTCACCGTGAACGCGCTCGCCACCGCCGTGGCAAGCGCCCTCTCCCGCGCCGCGCCCGCCAAGGAACGTGCCGCCTGACCCCTCAGCCGCCCCCGACCACGCTCCCCTTGAGCGTGTCGAAGGGTGCTGGGGCTCCCCCCGACAAGCTCGGCCCGAGCGCGATGCCTCAATTTAGCGCACCGAGCCCCGCGCCAGCAGGCGCGGCAGCAGGCTGATCGCGCCGATCAGCGGAAAGCGCCGCTGCCAGGGGCGGATGGCGATGCCCGTGCCGGCATGGCGGTTGATCTTCCAGGCGAGATAATCGATCCCGCCGGCGAAGGTCGCGCTGGCCTTGGCCAGCCGCAGCACGGTCAGCAGCTTGCCCTCCACCCGCCGCCGCGCCCATGCCCGCGCGCCCCGGCGGCGCTGCGCGTCGCTCAGCGGATCGACGAAATGGATCATGCCGTCGCGCGTCAGCCGCGCCGGCAGCCCGGCGGCGGCGAGCGCGGGAGCGGTGAAGGCGACATAGCGCTCAGGCTCGGCATCGACCATCGAGGCCGCCCGGCCGCCCCGTTCCGCGCGCAGCTCCGCGCCATAGGTAAGTGCGAAGGCGGTACGCCACATGTCGAGCGCCCGGCCGCTTTCCGGCAGGCAGGGCCGCGCCGCGCGGAGCAGCGCCGGCGCCGCCTCGGCCACCGTTGCCACGATCCGCCGCCGCGACAGCTCGTTCGCCGCCCAGACGAGCCGCGAAGGCTGGGCAAAGCGTGCCCAGACCGAGACGTTGCGCGTCGCCGAGGAAGCCAGCCGCGCGAAATCCGCCTCGCTCAGCACCGCATATTTGGCTGCCAGCCCACCATGCTCGAAGGGAAAGACGTTAGGCGGGATCAGCCGGTTCGCCGCCGCCATCCACATCCGCTTATAGGCCCGCCCATAATCCGACACGATCAGGTAGAAATCGAGCATCAGCCCGTCGAGCTCCGCCTGGCGCAGGCAGGAGCCGTAGAACAGCACGCCGCTCGCCGCCGCCCCATGCGCCTGCGCGATCGCCGCCGCCATCTCCGTCACGCGGGGATCGACAGGTAGCGCCAGTTCCTCGGCGACCAGGGGGATGAGGGGGTTGCTGCTCATATTCCGCTCATAATGCCGAGCCCGTTTCAGCATCCGCCATGGCCCGCGCCAATGGGGAGAGCCGTCTGGTGGCCGCAAAAAGGTTCGGACTGGGGGTTTTTCCGGATGGACCGTCAGGCCGCGAGCCGCAGAAAGGGCACGGGCGGCGTATGTCTCAGCACGATCGGCCGCCCCGCCCCGGCCTCGAATATCTCGCCGTCCAGGATCACGCTGGAACGCTCGCCCTCGATGCGGATCTCGTCGCCATGCGCGACATGCACGCCCGTCACCTTCTGCCGCCCCAGCCTGCCGAACAGGCCTGCGAAAAGCGCGCGGAGCAGCGCCAGTGGGCTCTGTTCCACCACCATGAGCTGCAGCGCGCCGGGCGCCGCGTTCGCCGCCGTGCTCGATCCGAGCAGCATCCGCTGCAGCGTCGTCACGATCAGCAGCGAGAAACGCCCCTGTATCTGCCCCTTGCGGATCAGCGACACCTTCACCGGAGACGGGCGCGGCGGCAGGAAGGCCGCGCGGATGCCGAAGATCAGCGACAGCAGCACCGCGAGCGCGGTCAGCACGTGCGAAAAGCCGTTGGGCAGGCCCAGCGGATAGATTTTGTGCCGGCAATATAGGATCGAATCGGCCAGTCCTGCGCCGCCCAGGAACATGCCCAGCACCGGCCTGGAGCCCGCATCGCCGTTGGACAGCGAAATCAGCTCGCGCGCCACGATATGGTCCGAAAGCCCCTTGCGGGCGAGCTCCATTACCCGCTCGAGCGCGGCGATCGGATCGCCCGACGCGCCCAGGTCGAGCGCGATCAGGTTGGTCTTGCCGTTGGGCAGCACCGCCACGGGCGGCGGATTGTCGCCGAAATGGCCGCCATGATAGATTTCGGTCAAGGTCGTCTGCACCGTGCCGTCGCCGCCGTTGATGACGAGCACCTTGGGCTTGACCCGCGCGATCGTCTTCAGCGCGGTGCCGATCTGGTCGACGCTCTCCACCTCATAATGGAAGATGTCGCTATGGGCCGCGCAGAAACTCCGCACGCGCGGCAGCAGCGCGCGGTTGCCGGTGGAGCGGGGATTGGAGAGAAGCGCGACCTTGGCCATGATTATCTAAACGCCGTTCTGATGGGCTTCACCGAGCCGCCCTGGACATATTTCAGCACCACCGGCACGGTGACGACGCCGGAGCCCACATGCACCGCCACCTCCTCGGGATCGGGCTTGCGCTTGAAGATGAGGTCGGTGAGCGACACTGACGGATTGCCGGAAAGGCCGCCGCCATCCTTCATGTCGGATTTGCCGCTGCCATTCACGTCATGCCGGACGGATACGGCATAGGTGCCGCTCGACGGTACGGGCATGCAGATCTCGACCGATCCGTTCGCCGGAGTCGGGATCTCGACCCGTTCCAGCCAGGCGCCCTTCTCGAAGAATCGCTTCGGATTGCCATAGGACTGAACCCGCACCAGCCCGGTGCGCGATTTGAAGCCCGTCACCTGCACCAGCATGGCGGGCCTGCCCGCTTCGGGAGAGCAATCCGCCACATGCGGCCCGAATATGGCGCCACGCGCGGCACCCGCCGGCGCGGCGAGCGCGGCGAGGACGGCAGCGAGGGCACCCATCAGTTTCGACATGACCTGACAACTCCTGGAAGCTATAGCCCAGCCACAGCATGGCCGGACGGTTACCTTCCCCCATGCGTTGTTAAATCGGCCGCGATTGCGGCCAGAACATGGTCATGGGGCGTCGGCATTTTGAAATTCGGCACGCTGACGGATCGCTACATGGCCCGGCTGATTGCCGTGCCGCTGCTGGCGACGCTGATTATCGCAGCCATGCTGCTGATTCTGGACAAGATGCTGCGCCTGTTCGATTTCGTGGCGAGCGAAGGCGGGCCGGTCAGCGTCGTCTGGCGCATGCTCGCCAGCCTGATTCCGGAATATCTGTCGCTCGGCATCCCGATCGGGCTGATGCTCGGCATCCTGCTCGCCTTCCGCAAGCTCGCCACCTCGTCCGAGCTGGACGTGTTCCTGGCGGTGGGCGTCGGCTATCGGCGGCTGCTGCGCGTGCCTTATTATTATGCGGTCGGCTTCGCGCTCCTCAATCTCGCCATCGTCGGCTTCGTCCAGCCCTATGCGCGCTACGCCTATGAAGGTTTGCGTTACGAGCTGCGCTCGGGGGCGCTCGGCGCCTCGATCAAGGTCGGCGAATTCACCCGCCTCGGCCGGCGGATGACGCTGCGCGTGGAGGAAAGCCGCGACCGGGGGCGCGAGCTTTCCGGCATCTTCGTGATGGCCGAACGCGCGAACGGCAGATCGCTCGCCGTCACCGCTGAACATGGCCAGTTTCTGGCGACGGACGATCCCAACACGATCATCTTCCGCCTCACCCATGGCGTGCTGGTGCATAATGCGCCGGGCTTCAAGGTGCCGCGCGTGCTGAGCTTCGAGGGCCATGATCTTCCGATCGACCTGCCGCGGATGGAGGCGTTCCGCGAACGTGGCGGCGCCGATCGGGAAATGACGATCCCCGAGCTGGTCCGCTCCGGCCATAGCGAATCGACCGCGCCGAAGCTCCGCAACGAGCTGCGCGCCGAATTCCATTTCCGGCTGGTGGAGGTGGCGACGATGCTGCTGCTGCCGCTGCTCGCGCTTGCGCTCGCCGTGCCGCCGAAACGCTCCACCTCCGCACTCGGCGTGTTCCTCTCGATCGTAATGATCGTGACGCAGCACAAGATCAACGAATATGCCGCGGCGCTCGGCGCGCTCGGCCGCGTCGATCCGCTGATCGCGCTATGGGTCCCCTTCTTCGCCTTCGCCGCGCTCGTCTGGTGGATGTACCGCACGATCGCCCATGTGCCGGGCGGCCAGCCGATCGGCGCCCTGGAACGGCAGGCCGCCAAGGCCGGCGCGGCGATCCGCCGCTGGTTCCGCCTCGGCTTCAGGCGGAAGGCCTCATGATCCACCTCCCCTCCATTTCGTTGCCCCTGCGCAGGCAGGAGCCCCTCTCTCCCTCCGCCGGCGGAACCGCGCATCGCGAGAGCGACGGCCCCTTGCCTCCGCAGCAGCGCCGGTCCAATCAGGACGGATCAGGGTCTGTCGCCCGATGAACATCGAATTCTTCGCCTCGCGCACCATCACCTTCTACATGGCGCGCATGTTCCTCGTCCGCACGGCAGCCGTGCTCGCGGCGCTCGTCATCGTGCTGATGACGCTCGATCTGCTCGGCGAATCGGGCAACATCCTCGCTTTTCCCGGCAATGGCGACGCCCAGCTCTGGCAATATGTCTCGCTGCGCACGCCGCAGATCGTCGCCCGCTTCCTGCCCTTCGCGGTGCTGCTCGGCACGCTCATCACGCTTGCCACGCTCAATCAGAATAGCGAGGTCATCTCGATGAAGGCGGCGGGCATTTCCGCCCATCAGATCCTCGCCCCGCTGATCGTCGCCAGCATGGGCATCGCGGTCGCGTCCTTCTGCTTCAACGATCGGATCGTCAGCCGCGCCACCGCGACGCTCAGTGCCTGGCAGGACGCCAATTACGGCCCCCTGCCCCGCGATCGCGGGATCGAGACCAATGTCTGGGTACGCGACGGGGACGATCTGATCCATGTCGATGCCGCCAGCGGGCGCGGAGCCGCCACACGGCTTGCCGGCATCACCTATTTCGATCGCAGCGGCGGCCGGCTGGAAGCGATCGTCCGTTCGGACCGGGCGACGCAGGTTCCGGGTGGCTGGCGCCTCGAAAATGTCCGCCGCTTCGATGTCGCGCGCGGGGTGGAAACGCTGATGCCCATGCGGATCGTTGCCAGCAACGTCACGCCCGATCGCTTCACGCTCTCCAACGTCAATGGCGACGGCCGCTCCTTCGGCGGGCTCAGAAACGCGATCGCCGATCTCAAGGCCGCCGGCCGGCCTACCGGTGCGCTCGAAACCGTGCTGTGGCACAAGCTGTCGGGCCCGCTTTCATCGGTGCTGATGCCGCTGCTCGCCGGTGTCGCCGGCTTCGGCCTTGCCCGTTCGGGCCGGTTGTTCGTCCGCGCGGTGATCGGCATGGCGCTCGGCTTCGCCTATTTCGTGGCGGATAATTTCGCGCTCGCCATGGGCAATCTCGGCGCCTATCCGCCGCTGCTCGCCGCCTGGGCGCCCTTCTGCCTGTTCCTGCTGATCGGGGAGACGGTGCTGATCCGCACCGAGGAATGACGGGCCGAGGCGCGATCGGGGAAAGCGCCGAATCGGTCGCCACCCGCCGCCGGGCGGTGAAGGGCGCCGGCTCGGTGCTCGCGGCGCGGCTCGGCGCGGTGATCGAGGTCGTCGCCCAGCCGGCCTATACCTGGATGTTCGGCCTGCCGACCTATGGGCTCTATATGGTGCTCTGGTCGCTGGTGAACCTTATCGAGAATATCCTCGATCTCGGCATGACGAGCGGGCTCCAGCGCGTCCTGCCCCAGGCCGCCAATGCCCGCGCCCGCGCGGCGGCGGTGCGCGGCGCCTTCATCCTCGGCGTGCTGCCCAATCTGATCGCGGCGCTCCTCGCCTCGCTCCTCGCGCATCGGGTCGCGCCGCTGCTCAATGTCGCGGCAAGCGATCTGCCCCGGCTGGAAACGGCGATCCGCCTGTTCGCCTGGGCACTCCCCCTCTGGGCGACGATCGAGATCGCCACCTCGGCGCTGCGCGCGCTCCACGCCTTCGGCCCGGAAATCCGCCTCCGCCTGCTCTGGGAACAGATTGCCCGGCTGATCGTCGCGGGGGGCCTGTGGGCGGCGGGCGTCGACACGCTCGGCCTGCTCGTCGCGCATCTCGCCAGCCTGGCGATCACCGCCGCACTGTCGCTGCGCCTGCTCGGCCGGTTCATCGATCTGAGGGAGGTGATGGGCGTGCGCCTCGATCGCCCCGCCTATGCCGATCTCTTCTGGTCGGGCATCTCGGTGCTTCCCGCAAACATCCTCGCCCGGATATTCAGCGATCTACCCACCATCATCGCCAATATGCTCGCGCCCGGTGCCGCGGGCGCGGCGGCGGCGGGCCTCTATGCCATTGCCCGCAAGGTGGCGAGCATCCCGCAGATCGTCCGCCAGACGATGGGCTATGTCCTCGCCCCCATCGCATCCGCCGCCGCGCGCGGCGAGCGGGAGACGATCCAGGCGCTTTACGGCTTTTCGGTCCGCATCTCGATGCTGCTCGCGACGCCCACGGCCGCAGCACTCGTCGCCGGCGGGGCGGCGTTGCTTGCCACCTTCGCCCATGGCAGCGAGGCGGCGCTGCCGATCATGGCGATATTGACGGCGGCGCGCGCGATCGAGGCGACACTCGGCCCCGCCACCGCGATCCAGCAGGTGATCGGCCGCCGCTCGTTGCCCATGCTCAACAGCGCGATCGCGCTCGCCGCCTCCGCCGCCACGCTGCTCCTCACCAAGGACATATTGGCCGTCACGGGAATCGCGCTCAGCGTCGCGGTCGGCCAGATCAGCGTCGCGGCCCTCTCGGTCGCCCAGTTGCGCGCGCAGGAAGGGCTGTTCGCCTTTCAAGCTCCCTTCACCCGGTCGTTCCTGGTGGCACTCGCGAGCTGCGCCGCCTTCGCCCTTCTGGCGCTCGCCACCACGTCCCTGCCGCGCTGGATCGAGGGGCTCGTCATGCTCGCCGCCTGGCCCATAATCCTCTGGATTTCGGCCCGTCTCGGCCTCGCGCCACAGGACAAGGCGGCGCTCGGAAAGTCGGCCCGCAAACTCCGTCTTGGCCCCGCCTGACCGCCTCCGCCGGAAACTGGCCCCAAAACAGCCTCATTGCACATTCATGTCACTGTGCCATATCGGCGCGCTGATATGTTGGGCACCGATTGCCCGTAGAGCTTTCTGAGGATTGTTACCCGTGACGACGCAGGCCAAGACCGGCTTCTGGAACCGCTCGCATCATCTGGACAGGATGACGCTCAGGGAATTGGTGGTCGCCTATTTCCAATATCCGGCGATCATCGCCTATCTGCTCGCCGCGGCAGTCTCGGTCGGCTTTTATGTCTGGCGCCCGGCGCCGTTGCTCAATACGGCGGCTGCGATCGGCGTGGCGATCCTCTTCTATCCGCTCGCCTGGTACTGCATCCACCGCTGGGTGCTGCACAGCCGCTGGATGTTCAAGGTGCCCTTCCTCGCCGCGACGTGGAAGCGCATCCATTATGATCATCATCAGGATCCGAACCATCTCGAGGTGCTGTTCGGCGCGCTGCACACCACGCTGCCGACGATCGCGCTGGTGACGGCCCCGCTCGGTTATCTGATCGGCGGCTTCGGCGGCGCCTGCGCGGCCTTCGCGACGGGCCTTGTCTCCACCTGCCTCTACGAATTCTGCCACTGCATCCAGCATCTCTCCTACAAGCCAAAGAACAAGCTTCTGCTGGCGATGAAGACCCGCCACATGGCGCATCATTTCCATGATGAGACGGGCAATTTCGGCATCACCAACTATTTCTGGGATCGGCTGTTCGGCACGCTCTACGAGAAGGTGAGCGAGCGGAAGAAGAGCCCGACCGTGTTCAATCTCGGCTATACGCCGGAGGTGGCCGAGCGTTATCCGCATGTCGCGCGGCTGTCCGGGGGCGTCGCCACCGGCCATCCCGTCACCCGCATCCGCCGCTGACGGAGCCGTCATGATCCTCGTCCGCCCGGTCGAATCCGGGGCCGATCGTCGCGAGTTCGTCAACCTCGCCTATCGCCTGAATGCGAAGGACCCGAACTGGGTGCCGCCGCTCAAGGACGAGGTCCATGGCCTGATCGATCCGAGAAAGAACCCCTGGTTCGGCCATGCCGAGGCCGCCTTCTTCCTCGCCAGCCGGGACGGCCGCACCGTCGGCCGCATCTCCGCGCAGGTCGATCGGCTCGTCCAGGACATGCCCGAGGCGCAGGGCGGCGGCCCCGGCACGGGCAATTGGGGCATGCTGGAGGCGGAGGATGGCGAGACCGTCGCGGCCCTGCTCGCGGTCGCAGAAGATTGGCTGCGCACCCGGGGCATGACGCGCGCGATCGGCCCGGTCAGCCTGTCCATTTGGGACGAGCCCGGCCTGCTCGTGCTCGGCCATGATCACAAGCCAACCGTGATGATGGGCCATCATGACGCCCGCCACGAAGCCTGGATCGAGGCCGCGGGCTATAGGGGGATCAAGGATCTCCATACCTATGAGCTCGACATCGGCCGCGAATTCCCGCCGCTCGTCCAGCGCATCGTCACCTCGGGCGAGCGCAATGCGCGCATCCGCATCCGCAAGGTGGACAAGAGCCGCTTCGACGCGGAAGCGGCGCTGATCCTCGGCATCCTCAACGATGCCTGGGGCAATAATTGGGGCTATGTGCCGCTCACCGACGCGGAAATCGCCTATGCCGGCAAGAAGCTGAAGCCGATCGTCTTCGAGGATCTGATCCGCGTGGCCGAGCTGGACGGCGAGCCTGTCGCCTTCATGATGACGCTGCCGGATCTGAACGAGATGACGGCGGACCTGAATGGCCGCCTCTTCCCCTTCGGCTTCGTCAAGCTGCTCTGGCGGCTGCGCGGCGGCCTGTCCGGCCGGCCCAAGGTCCGCACGATGCGCGTGCCGCTGATGGGCGTGGTGAAGCGGCTCCAGGCGAGCCGGCTGGCCAGCCAGCTCGCCTTCATGATGATCGAATATATCCGCCGCGACGCGGTCGCTCATTATGGCGCGAGCCGGGGCGAGATCGGCTGGATCCTCGATGACAATCAGGGGATGCGCTCGATCGCCGAGACGATCGACAGCCATATCAACCGCACCTACCGCATCTATTCCAAGCCGCTGTAGATCCAGCGCATCGTCGCCCCTGCCTCGGCAGGGGCGACGGGCGTGGATCGAAAGTCCAGAACGTCTTTCACCACCGCGCTCAGGCTTGTCGAAGCCCGCATCGAGTCCGTCAGACCACACGCATCTCGGCACCCTTCGACAGGCTCAGGGCGAGCACGGTCAGGTGAAAAGCCCTAACCCCGCACCAATACCGGCGCCGCCCGCCAGCTTTGCGGATAGAGCCGCTTCAGCGCCGCCAGCTTGGGCATATCGTTGATCCGGATATAGGGCGCGTCCGGATGGCGCGTCAGATAATCCTGATGATAATCCTCGGCCGGATAGAAGGGCCGGGCCGGCTCGATCCGCGTCACGATCGGGCGCTGCCATAGCCGGGCCTTGCCGAGCTGATCGATATAGGCGCGTGCCACCTTCTCCTGCGCGGCGCTCGTCGGAAACAGAGCGGAGCGATATTGGGTGCCGCGATCCGGCCCCTGCGCGTTGAGCGTCGTCGGATCGGCCACCACCGAGAAGAAGATGCGCAGCAGATCGGCATAGTTCACGACGCGCGGATCGAATGTCACGCGCACCGCCTCGGCATGGCCGGTGTCGCCGTCCGACACCCGATCATAGGATGCATCCTGCCGCGTGCCGCCGGCATAGCCGGAAACCGCGCTCGTGATGCCCTTCACATGCTGGAAGACACCCTGCACGCCCCAGAAGCAGCCGCCCGCGAATATCGCCGTCTCGCGCGTCGCGGTCGCCGACACGGTGACGAGCGGCGCCGGAGCCTCAACCGCCGTCTCGGCGGAAACGACCGACGGGGACAAAAAGAAAGCCGCCGACAGCGCGATGGCCGCGCCGCCGGCGAACAGGCGTATCGGGAGTCGGATCATGCCGCGCATCCTATCATGGACGCGCGGCAGGGTCCCGAAAGTTCAGTGGCCCGAAAGTTCAGCGCAGCGCCGCCGACGCCGTCTGGATGCGGGTGCAGGCTTCGGTCAGGATCGCCTCCGACGTGGCATAGCTCACCCGGAAGGCCGGCTCGAGCCCGAAGGCTGCGCCATGCACCGCCGCCACGCGCGCCTCGTCGAGATAATAGTCGATCAGGTCCGCATCATTTTCGATCCGCTTTCCGCCCGGCGTGGTCTTGCCGATCAGCCCCGACACGTCCGGATAGACGTAGAAGGCGCCTTCGGGACGCGGACAGGAAATGCCGTTCACCTGGTTGAGCATCGAGACGACCAGGTCGCGCCGCTTCTGGAAGGCCGCTGCCCGCTCCTTCAGATGATCCTGCGGACCGCTCAGCGCCGCCACCGCCGCCGCCTGCGCGATCGAGCAGGGATTGGAGGTGGATTGCGACTGGAGCTTGGCCATCGCCTTGATCAGCTTGGTCGGCCCGCCCGCGAAGCCGATCCGCCAGCCCGTCATCGAATAGGCCTTGGAACAGCCGTTCACCGTCAGCGTCCGTTCGTAAAGCTCGGGCGTCACCTGCGCGATGGTGGCGAATTCGAAATCGTCATAGACGATATGCTCATACATATCGTCCGCCATCACCCAGACATGCGGGTGACGCAGCAGCACCTCGCCCAGCGCCTTCAGTTCCGCTGCCGTATAGGCCGCGCCCGAGGGGTTGGACGGCGAATTGAGCAGCACCCACTTGGTCTTCGGCGTGATCGCCGCGTCGAGCTGCTCGGGCAGGATCTTGTAATTCTGGTCCGCGCCCGCCTTCACGATCACGGGCGTGCCGCCCGCGAACTGGACGATGTCGGGATAGCTCACCCAATAAGGCGCGGGGATCACCACCTCGTCGCCCGGGTCGACCGTCGCCACCAGCGCGTTGAACAAAGTGTGCTTGCCGCCGACATTCACGCTGATCTGGTCCGGCGCATAGCTCAGGCCATTGTCGCGCGCGAACTTGGTGGCCACCGCCGCCTTCAGCTCGGCCGTGCCGTCGACATTGGTATATTTGGTCTTGCCCGCCCGGATCGCCTCGATCGCCGCTTCCTTCACGAAATCGGGCGTGTCGAAATCGGGCTCGCCTGCCGAAAGGCCGATCACGTCGATGCCCTTGGCCTTCAACTCCAGCACGCGGCTGGTCATGGCAAGCGTGGGCGAGGGCGAGATGCGGTTCAGGGCCGCCGAGATCAGGCTCATGGGGACAGGGCTTTCCGTAATGGGTTACGGGCGCGCGCTATAGCCCCGCTTGCGCCAGCCGGGCAAGGATCAGTCCGCGCAGCGCGTTGCCGAGCAAGAATCCTTTACGGAGATCATCGGGACGGACGTCTCCTTCCACCGCGCGCCCCTCCTCGATCAGCCGCGCGCGCAATATTCCGGGCAGCAGCCCGCGCGACAGCGGCGGCGTGACGAGCCTCCCTCGCCGCTCGACGAACACATTGGTGAAGCTGCCCTCGGTCACATAGCCTTCGGGACAGACGAACAACGTCTCGAACGCGCCCCCGGCCGCCCGCGCAGCGTCGTAGAAGCTTCGGTCGCTCGTCTTGTGGCGCAGCCGGAAATCGGCGCGATCGACCGGCAGCGACGCAATCGCCACCGCCACGCGCCCTTCCTCCATCGGCGGCTCGGGCAGCCGGCTCGCCTCGATCGCTACCGCCCCGCTGGGCGACAGGCGCATCCTCAGCCGCATATCCTCCTGCAGGCGGAAGGTTGCCGCCTGCAATTCATTGCGTAGCGCATGATGATCGAAGCGGAAGCCCAGTGCGCAGGCGCTTGCCTTCATCCGCGCGATATGCCGTTCCAGATCTACGATCCCGTCATGCGCGTCGAAACGCATCGTCTCGATCAGGTCGAACGGCCGCGCCCCCGCCGTCACGAATGCCCCTTTTGCGCGGCATTCGTCCCATTCCGCAGCGGCGGTCGAATCGGCGACGATTCCCGAACCGAGACCGATAAGTCCATGATCCTCCCCCTGTCGCAGCATGATCGTGCGGATCGCCACATTGAATGCCGCCCCTCCCTCCGGCGCAAGCCAGCCGATCGATCCGGTATAGGCCCCGCGCGGCGAGCTTTCCGTCTCGGCGATGATCTCCATCGCCCTGATCTTGGGCGCGCCCGTCACCGATCCGCAGGGAAACAGCGCCGCCAGCACGTCCACCGCGTCATGCCCCTCGGCCAGCTCGGCCGTTACGGTCGAGGTCATCTGATGCACGGTCGGATAGGTTTCGATCTCGAACAGCGCCGGCACGGATACGCTGCCGGGCGCCGCGACCCGGGCGAGATCGTTGCGCAGCAGATCGACGATCATCAGATTTTCGGCGCGCTGCTTGGGATCGGCGGCGAGCGCCGCGACGGCGGCCGCATCCGCCGCCGGATCCATCAGGCGCGGCGCCGTGCCCTTCATCGGCCGGGTCGTCAGCCGCCCGCCGTCCAGCGTGAAGAACAGCTCGGGCGAAAGCGAGAGCAGCCAATGATCGCCGGTGAAGATCAGCCCGCCCCATCCCGCGCGCGACGCGGCCCGAAGGCGCGCATAGAGCGCCAGCGGGTGGCCGGCGATGCGCACCGTCGCGCGGAAGCTCAGATTCGCCTGATAAATATCCCCCGCCGCGATGAAGGCCAGGATGCGGGCGACCGCCGCCTCATAGTCCGTCCGGCTGACGAGCGGACGGGGAGTCCCGGCCCAGGCCCCGGCCGGATCGGGCAGCAGCGCCGGCACGGCGTCCGCCGCGATCGTCTCTACCCGGTCGAACAAGCCGAACCACAATAAGGGCGCGCCGTCCGCCGCCGTGCCATCCGCGCGCGCGCCCAGCTTCGGCTCCAGCGCATGGCCGGCCTCATAGCCGATCCAGCCGGCGGCATGACGTCCGCCTCTTATGGTCTCGCGCAGCCGCTCCAGCGCGGGCGCCACCTCCCCGGGGGCACGGGCCACGACGATTCCCGCCGGATCAACGAACAGCCGCGCGGGCGCCGCCGCCGTGACGCGGGCGTCGTCGAGCAGGACGAAAGGGCGATCGCGCGGGATCATCGGCGGTCAGACGCCCGGCGCGGCGGCTGCCCCTCCTGCCAGCCCCTGATCGATCAGCGCCTTGGCCTTGGCGCTCGTCCAGTCCATCGCCCCCGTCACGCGCCAGATCTCGCGGCCCTCGGCGTCATAGAGGATCGTCATCGGCAACGTGTCCGCCTTCAGCGCCAGCATCAGCCCATTCTCCTTGTCGAGATAGGGCTTCAAATTCCGGAACTTCGCCTTGGCGAAGAAGGGCGACACGGCGCGGCGACCCTCCATGTCCTGGCTGACCACGATCAGGCCCATGCGCCCCGCCTCGCGTTCTGCCAGCGCATCGAGCGTCGGCATTTCCGCGACGCAGGGCGCGCACCATGTGGCCCACAAATTGACGAGCAGCGGCTTGCCCTTGAAGCTCGCGATCGTCACCGGCGCCTCGTCCCCGTCGGCAAAGGCGGCGTCGGGCGCGGCCTCGCCCTTCTTCGCATGATCGACCTTGCCGCTCTCTACCTTAGGTGCCTTTTCCGCGCCCGGCTGCGCTTGCGGCTGTTCGGCCTTTTGCCTATCGCATGCGGCGAGCGACACGAGCGACAAAGGCAGGAGAAGTAGGATTAGCGCGCGCACGGAAGACTCCAATTCGATGTGGGGCGGGCGCTTCGCTGAAGGCCCGGCTGCGGTGATGCGCGAAATTAACGCGTCCATCCCCTTCGACAAGCGACTTTGGCAGCAGGATCTCGCCGGCTCGCGCGCGCATGTCCGGATGCTCGCCAAGCAGGGGATCGTGACGGGCCCGGACTCATCCGCCATCCTCGCCGGGCTCGACCGGATCGAGGGCGAATATATTGCCAATGGTGTAAATGAGGATCTCGCCCTCGAAGACATCCATATGGCGACCGAACATCGCCTCGCCGAGCTGATCGGCCCCGCCGCCGGCCGTCTCCACACCGCCCGGTCGCGCAACGATCAGGTGGCGACCGACTTCCGCCTCTGGGTCCGCGACGCGATCGACGCGGTCGATGCCGGCCTCGCCTCGCTCCAGAAGGCGCTCGTCGCCCGCGCGGGCGATCATGCCGATGCCGTCATGCCCGGCTTCACCCATCTTCAGGTCGCCCAGCCGGTCACGCTCGGCCATCATCTCATGGCCTATTATGAGATGATCCGCCGCGACCGCTCCCGTTTCCAGGACGCCCGGGCGCGGCTCAACGAATGCCCGCTGGGTTCCGCCGCGCTTGCCGGCACGGGCTTCCCGATCGACCGCCATGCGACCGCCGCCGAACTCGGCTTCGCCCGGCCGACGGACAATTCGCTCGATTCCGTCTCGGATCGGGATTTCGCGCTCGATTATCTGATGGCGGCTACCCAGTGCAGCCTGCACCTGTCGCGCCTCGCCGAGGAATTCGTGATCTGGGCGAGCCAGCCCTATGGCTTCGTCTCGCTGCCCGATGCCTATTCCACCGGCTCGTCGATCATGCCGCAGAAGCGCAATCCCGACGCCGCCGAGTTGGTGCGCGGCCATTCGGGGCGGATCGCCGGCGCGATGATCTCGCTCACCATGACGATGAAGGGCCTGCCGCTCGCTTATTCGAAGGACATGCAGGACGATAAGCCCCCCGTCTTCGAGGCGCATGACCTGCTCGCCCTGTCCATCGCCGCGATGACCGGCATGGTCGAGACGACGAGCTTCGTGACCGCGAAGATGCGCGCCGCCGCCGAGGCGGGCTTCTCCACCGCGACCGATCTGGCCGACTGGCTCGTCCGCGTCGCCGGCATCCCCTTCCGCGAGGCGCATCACATCACCGGCACCGTCGTCCGCCTCGCCGAGCGCCACAATAGCGCGCTGGTCGACCTGCCGCTGGAAAAGCTGCGCGAGATAGACGAACGCATCGATGGTCGCGTGTTCGAGGCGCTCTCGATCGATGCGTCGGTCGCCAGCCGCAGCAGCCATGGCGGCACCGCGCCGCAACAGGTCCGCGCCCGCATCGCCGACGCGCGCAAAGCCCTGGGGATGGATGGATGAGGAAGCTCGCCCCTGCCGCCTTGCTCTTGCTGCTCGCCGCCTGTGGCAGCCGCGAGACGCTGAAACCCGTGGCCGGCAAGTCGCTTCCGCCGAAACCGGCAATGGCCAGCCAGGCGCCGAGCGTGGACCAGCTTCTCACCTCCCCCACCGACCAGCGGCCGGGGCGGAGCGAGGAACTTCTCACCAAATCGCAGGAGCGGCCGGACGACCGCTTCGACCTTCCCCCACCGGGCTGACGAGCAAGACCATAGATGGACCATTTCGATCTTCGTGACGGCGTTCTCCATGCCGAGGATGTGCCGCTCAGCCTCATCGCCGAAGAAGTCGGCACCCCCGTCTACGTCTATTCGACCGCGACGATCGAGCGCCATGTCCACGTCTTTCGCGAGGCGCTTGCGGGCGTGGCCGATCCCTGGATCGCCTTCGCGGTGAAGGCCAATCCCAATCGCGCCGTGCTGGCGACACTGGCCCGGCTGGGCCTGGGCGCCGACGTCGTCTCGGGCGGCGAGCTGCTCCGCGCACGGGCCGCCGGCCTTGCGGCCGAAAAGATCGTCTTTTCCGGCGTCGGCAAGACCGCCGACGAGATGGCGCTGGCGCTGCGCGAAGGCATCGGCCAGTTCAATCTGGAATCCGAGCCCGAGGCGGAGATGCTGTCGGCCGTCGCCACATCGCTGGGCGTGACGGCGCCCGTCGCCTTCCGCATCAATCCCAATGTCGATGCCGGCACCCATGCGAAGATTTCGACGGGCAAGTCCGAGGACAAGTTCGGCGTCGCCTATGATCGCGCGCTTGCTGCCTATGAACTGGCGCGGAACCTGCCAGGGCTGCGGGTGCAGGGCGTGGCGGTCCATATCGGCAGCCAGCTCACCGATCTCGCCCCTTCCCGCGCGGCGTTCGAGAAGGTCGGGCTGCTGATCGCCGAATTGCGTGCGAACGGGCATGAAATCACCACCGCCGATCTGGGCGGCGGACTGGGCGTGCCCTATGACCCTTCCCTCCCCCTGCCGCCGAGCCCCGCCGCCTATGGCGAGATGGTGCGCGACGTGACGGCGGGATGGAATGTCCGCCTCGTCTTCGAGCCGGGCCGGGTGATCGTCGGCAATGCCGGCATCCTCTTGTCCCGCGTCGTGCGCGTGAAGCAGGGCAGCGCCGATCCCTTCGTGATCGTCGATGCGGCGATGAACGATCTTCTGCGCCCCAGCCTTTATGACGCATGGCATCATATCCGCGCGGTCGTGCCGCGCGGGCCCAGCTTCACCGCCAATATAGTCGGCCCCATATGCGAGAGCGGCGACACCTTCGCCAAGAAGCGCCCAATGGATCAAGTCGAACCGGGCGACCTCGTCGCCTTCATGACTGCAGGCGCCTATGGCGCGACCATGGCCAATACGTACAATTCGCGTCCCTTGACACCGGAAGTGATGGTATCTGAAACAAATTGGGCGATAGTACGTAATCGGCAACCCATCGAAATGCTGATCGCGGCGGACGATCTTCCGCCATGGCTAGACGAGGAGGCAGCATGAAGCCGGTACGCAAGGCGGTTTTCCCAGTCGCAGGTTTCGGCACAAGATTTCTTCCAGCTACCAAGGCCATACCCAAGGAGATGCTGCCCGTCGTCGACAGGCCGCTGATCCAATATGCCGTCGATGAGGCGCTCGCGGCCGGCATCGAAAAGATGATCTTCGTAACCGGCCGCAATAAGGGCGCGATCGAGGATTATTTCGACCGCGCCTTCGAGATCGAGACCGATCTGGTCGCAAAATCGAAGAAGGACATATTGGCGACCTTGTCGGAAACGCGCCTTGCGCCCGGCCAGGCGGCGTTCGTCCGCCAGCAGGAAATGGCGGGCCTGGGCCATGCCGTATGGTGCGCGCGCCACCTGATCGGCGACGAGCCCTTCGCGGTGCTGCTGCCCGACGAACTGCTCTGGAACCCCGCCTCGCCCTGCCTCGCCCAGATGGTCGAGACGCATCAGGCCAAGGGCGGGAATGTCGTCGCGGTGCTGGAAGTGCCCGAGGAACATACCAATCGCTACGGCATCGTCGATCCGGGCACGAGCGAAGGCGCCGTGACCGAGGTGAAGGGCCTGATCGAGAAGCCCAAGGCAGGCACCGCCCCGTCGCGGCTCGCCGTCGTCGGGCGCTATATCCTCCAGCCGGAGGTGCTCGATATCCTCACCTCGCAGGAAAAGGGCGCGGGCGGCGAAATCCAGCTCACCGACGCGATGGCCAAGCTGATCGGCGAGCAGCCCTTCCATGCGCGGACATTCCATGGCGATCGCCATGATTGCGGCGACAAGGCGGGCTTCATCCAGGCCAATATCGCGCTCGCGCTCGAACGGGCCGATATCGCCGATTCGATCCGGGACTTCATCAAGACGCTCTGATCCGGAGGATGCCACGCACAGCCTGCCCATATTCGTGACATTATGCGACCGTCCCGTCATCCTGCTGGGCGACGGGACGGCAGCGGCGGCGAAGCGGCGGCTGCTGGAGCGGGCAGGCGCGCGGATCGTCGGCGAGGCAGCCGAAGCGCCGCTCGCCATCGTCGCAATCGAGGAGGAGGATGCGGCAAAGGCCGCCGTCGCACGGCTGCGCGCGCGGGGCATATTGATCAACGCGGTCGATCGTCCCGCGCTTTGCGACTTCACCCTTCCGGCGATAGTCGATCGCGATCCCGTGCTGATCGCGATCGGCACGGGCGGCGCTTCGGCGGGGCTGGCCAAGGCGCTGCGCCAGCGGATCGAAGCGATGCTTCCGGCAGGGCTGGGCCGGCTCGCCGCGGCACTCCATGCCGCGCGCGCCGCGATCCGGGCGCGCTGGCCGGAGCCGGACGCCCGCCGCCGCGCGATCGACGCCGCGCTCGATCCCGGCGGCCTGCTCGATCCCCTGACGGAACATGGGACGGAGGATGTGGCGGGCTGGATCGCCTCCGGCAGTTGCGGAGCGGCACAGGAACGGGCGCTGATCCGCATCCGCTCCGCCGATCCGGATGACCTTACGCTACGCGATGCGCGCCTACTCGGGCGCGCCGATCGCCTCTATCATCGCGCCGACGTGCCGGGCACGATCCTGAGCCGGGCACGCGCCGATGCGGAACGCATAACAGGCGAAATGCCGTCTTGCGATCCAGGCCCCGGCCTGACGCTCGACATCGCCTGGGATCGGGCCTGGGATCGGACATGACCGGCTGGACGCTGGTGCTGGACGAACAGGGACGGGTACAGACCGGCAGCGCACGCGCGGCCGACAGGAGCAGCGCCCCCGCTTTGTTCAGCTGGTTTCATTTTCATGGCCGGCGCGAAGATGCGCTCGCCTGGTTGCAGGCGCATACCCGGCTTCCCGAAACGGTGCTTTCCGCGCTGACCGCGACGGAGACCCGCCCGCGCAGCGAGCATATCGGCCCGGGCGCACTCGTGAACCTGCGTGGGCTGAAGGAGGAAGCCGCGAATGGGGAGGCCGAGCTCGACTTCAATGGCGGCGACCCGCTCGTTTCGATCCGCCTCTGGGCCGATCAGGGCCGGGCGATTTCGGTCAGCTTCCGCAAGCTGGGCGGGTTGGAGGAGCTGCGCGAGCGGATGGAGGCGAGCCGGATCCGTGATCCCGGCGACCTGATCGCCAATCTCGCAATGATCATCACCGCCAGGTTCGATCCCGTAGTGGCGGATCTGGGCGACCTGATCGACGAATGCGAAGTGTCGCTGGATCCCGGCCATGCCTTTGAAATGCGCCGGCTCATCACCCGCGCCAGATCCCGCGCGATCGCCTATCGGCGATTCGTGGCGCCACAGCGGCAGGCGCTCGAGCGGATGGCGGAATTCAATCTCGACTGGCTGGAGGAAGGCGATCGGCTGCATCTGCGCGAGGCAGCCGATCGCTTCGCCCGCATGGCCGAGGAGCTGGAGGCGGTGCGCGAGCGATCCGCCCTCCTTCACGAACAGCTTACCGACCTGCGCGCCGAGCAGACGGAGACGCGCACGCTGCTGATCGCGATCGTGGCACTGGTCTTCCTGCCGCTGACCTTCCTCACCGGCCTGCTCGGCATGAATGTGGAGGGCATTCCCTTCGCCCATGCGCGCTGGGCCTTCTGGGGCGTCGTGATACTCTGCGCCGGGATCGCGCTGGCCATATCGGCCTATTTCATCCGCTCCCACTGGGTGAAGCACTGACGCTCGGGCCCGCGCCGCCTCATCCATTGACGCCTCATCCGTTGACAACCGTGCCGCCGTTCGGGTGCAGCACCTGCCCCGACATATAGCTCGAATCCTCGCAGGCGAGGAACAGGAAGGAAGGCGCCACCTCATTGGGCTGGCCGGGACGCCCCATCGGCACATGCTTGCCGAAGCTTTCCAGCTTTTCGGGCGAGGCGCCGCCGCTGGGATTGAGCGGCGTCCAGATGGGCCCGGGCGCGACCGCATTGACGCGAATGCCCTTCCCCACCAGCTGCTGGCTGAGCGAACGGGTGAAGGCCGTGATCGCGCCCTTGGTGCTCGAATAATCGAGCAGTTCCTTCTCGCCCTGATAGCTCGTCACGCTGGTGCAATTGATGATGACGGCACCCGATTTCAGATACGGCCGCGCCGCCTGCACCATGAAGAACATGCCGAATATGTTGGTCTGGAAGGTCCGGCGAAGCTGCTCCTCCGTGATATCGACGATATCCTTGTCGGGATGCTGCTCGCCGGCATTGTTGACGACAATATCTACCCCGCCGAGCTTCTGCACCACTTCGGCCACGGCGCGCTCGCAAAAGGCCTTGTCGCCGACATCGCCGGCAATGGCGATTGCGCGCCGGCCTTCGAGCGCGACGATCCGCGCGGTTTCCGCCGCATCATCATGCTCGCATAGATAGAGGATGGCGACGTCCGCGCCTTCGCGCGCGAACAGGGCCGCAACGGCGCGTCCTATGCCGCTGTCCGCGCCCGTGACGATCGCGATCTTGCCTGTCAGCCGCCCCGACCCCGGATAGCGTGGCATCCATTCGGGCTTCGGCTCCAGCCGGCTCTCATGGCCGGGCAGGCGATCCTCGCGGATCATCGGTTCCGGTGCATGGGTCTCGATCATGATGCTCTCCCGGTGGCTGGAGCCCGGTCAACGCCGGCTCATGCCCCGGGGTTCAGCCGGGCGGGACGGCCGGTTGCGGACGTGCGACGGAAGAGAGGCGCGAAACCGCTGCCGATCCGCGCGGCGCGGCCCTTGTCAGCCTTTCGGAAGCGGGGCGGCATTCCGCCATCACCACCGGATAATCGATGTCGCTATGATCGAGGAGCATCGCCGATGTTGCAATCTTGCAGGCATCGAGGCTCGCATAGCGCGTGGCGAGCGTACGCACATCGCGGCATGCGGTGCCCGCATCGCTGCAGCCGAGTATCACCATGACGTAAAAGGCAGCCCCCATTGCCCCCAGCCTTTCGTTCGGTCCGGCGTGCAACGTGCGATGGAGCGCCCTGTTCCGGCGCCTGCGCGATTCCGGCTCTGGTTCTGAAGCGGGGATCGCCTATGTTGGCGTGCAATGCCTCCTGAAACTGCTCCCGCCAAGCCCAAGGCCGGCTTTACCGCGCTCCGCCGCTTCCTTCCCTATCTCTGGCCGGCCGACAATCCGGCGTTGCGCGCGCGCGTGGTGATCGCGCTGCTGCTGGTGGTGGCGGCCAAGGCGGCGACGCTCGCAATGCCCTTCGCCTACAAAGGCGCGATCGACCGGATGACGCCCGGCGCGGAGCCGGCGGCGCTGCTCGCGATGGCGCTGGTGATCGCCTATGCCGGCGCGCGTTTCGGCGGCGTCTTCTTCGACAATGTCCGCAACGCCATTTTCGAACGGGTGGGGCAGGATGCGGCGCGCCGCCTCTCGGTCGAGGTGTTCCGCCATCTCCATGCGCTGTCGCTGCGCTACCATCTGGAACGCCGCACGGGCGCGCTGACCAAGATCGTCGAGCGCGGCACCAAGAGCATCGATTCGATGCTCTATTTCATCCTTTTCAACATCGGCCCGACGATCATCGAGCTGTCGGCGGTCTGCATCATCTTCTTCGTGAAGTTCGGCTGGGGTCTGGTCGCAGCGACCGTGCTGATGGTGACCGCCTATATCG
The DNA here is from genome assembly GCF_003050615.1 of Sphingomonas oleivorans. GTDB lineage: Bacteria > Pseudomonadota > Alphaproteobacteria > Sphingomonadales > Sphingomonadaceae > Sphingomonas_H > Sphingomonas_H oleivorans. The sequence goes on from NZ_NWBU01000017.1 coordinate 98,522, forward strand.
CCTTCACCCGGCGGATGACCGAATGGCGCATTGGGCTCCGCCGCGACTGGACGAAACATGATAGCGAGGCGACCCAGCGTGCCGTCGATTCGCTGTTGAACTACGAAACGGTCAAATATTTCAGCGCCGAGGAGGTGGAACAGCGGCGCTATTCCCATGCCGTCGAACGGCTGGTCGACACCACGACCAAGGTGGAGACGTCGCTGGCGATGATGAACATCGGCCAGTCGCTAATCACCAACCTGATGATGGGTGGCACGATGGCGTTCACCATATGGGGCTGGAGCCGGGGCATGTTCTCGATCGGCGACGTGGTGCTGGTCAACACGCTGCTCGCCCAGCTTTTCCGGCCGCTCGACTTTCTCGGCATGGTCTATCGCGAGATCCGCCAGGGCCTGATCGACATGGAGGCGATGTTCGGGCTGGTCGATACCCAGGCCGAGGTCGTCGACGCGCCCGATGCCAGGCCGCTCGCCGTGGCGGGCGGCGCGGTGCGCTTCGAAAATGTCGAATTCGCCTATGATCCGGAACGGCCGATATTGAAGGGCGTGGATCTCGAAATTCCCGCTGGCGCGACGCTCGCGGTCGTGGGGCCATCGGGCGCGGGCAAGTCCACCCTCGCACGCCTCCTCTTCCGCTTCTACGAAGTGACGGGCGGCCGCATCACGATCGACGGCCAGGATATCAGGCGGGTGACGCAGGGCTCGCTCAGGCGCGCGATCGGCATCGTTCCGCAGGATACGGTGCTGTTCAACGACACGATCGGCTACAATATCGGCTATGGCCGCGACGGCGCGACGCAGGAGGAAATAGAGGCCGCGGCGCGCGGGGCCGCGATCCATGATTTCATCATGTCGCTGCCCGAAGGCTATCGCACGCGCGTGGGCGAGCGGGGACTGAAGCTTTCGGGCGGGGAGAAGCAGCGCGTCGCCATCGCCCGCACGCTCCTCAAGAACCCGCCTCTGCTGATCCTCGACGAAGCCACCAGCGCGCTCGACAGCCGCACCGAAGCGGATATCCAGACCACGCTCGAGGCGGTTTCCGAACGGCGCACGACGATCGTCATCGCGCACCGCCTTTCCACGGTCGTCCATGCCGACGAGATCGCCGTGCTCGAGGCCGGCCGGGTGGTCGAGCGCGGCACGCATGCGGAGCTGCTCGCCGCCGACGGCCTCTATGCCGAAATGTGGGCGCGCCAGCTTTTCGAGCGCGATCAGGCGATGGAAGAGGCGTGAACCGTCGCCCATCCGCAGTTCAATTCACGCGAAACTCCCTCTAGGGAGGGGCCCATGCCGACTCCCCTAGAGGCTCTCCACACGACCTTCGGCTTCGCCGCCTTCCGGGGCCGGCAGGGCGATGTGATCGATCGCGTCATGGCCGGGCGGCACAGCCTGGCCGTGATGCCCACCGGTGCGGGCAAGTCGCTCACCTATCAGATCCCCGCGCTCTGCCGCCCGGGCACGGGCCTCGTCATCTCGCCGCTGATCGCGCTGATGCACGATCAGGTCCGCTCGGCAGAGGCGGCGGGCATCAGGGCCGCGACGCTGACCTCGGCCGACGACAATCGCGACGAGACGATCCGCCGTTTCCGCGACGGCGAGTTGGACCTGCTCTATGTCGCGCCCGAACGCGCGAATATGGAAGGGTTCCGCCGGCAGCTCGATCGGGTGCCGCTGAGCCTGATCGCGATCGACGAGGCGCATTGCGTTTCCGAATGGGGCCATGATTTCCGGCCGGACTATCGCCAGCTCCGCAGCCTGGTCGATGCGCATCCCGATGTCCCGCGCCTCGCGCTCACCGCAACCGCCGATCGCCATACGCGCGCCGACATTCTCGCCCAGCTCGGCATTCCCGAGGACGGGCTGATCCTCGCGGGCTTCGACCGGCCGAACATCCGCTACGCCATCTCGCCGCGCGACGGGCTGCCGCGACAGCTTTCGGCGCTCGTCGCGGAGACGCCGGGCCCGGGCATCGTCTATGCACCGAGCCGCGATGCGACCGAGCGGCTGGCCGAGACGCTGCGCCAGACGGGGCGGCCGACGCGCGCCTATCATGCCGGGCTCGATCCATCCGTCCGCGCCGCCAATCAGCAAGCCTTCGTCGCCTCGGAGGATATGGTGATGGTGGCGACCATCGCCTTCGGCATGGGCATCGACAAGCCCGACGTCCGCTTCGTCGCCCATGCCGGCCTGCCGCGATCGATCGAGGCCTATTATCAGGAAACCGGCCGCGCCGGCCGCGACGGCGATCCGGCAGTCGCGCATCTCTTCTGGGGTGCGGAGGATTTCTCCCGCGCACGCCGGCGGATCGAGACGGAGATGGAGGAAGCGCGCCGGCCGGGCGAACGCCAGCGGCTGAACGCGCTCGCGGCCTTGGTCGAGGCGCCGGACTGCCGCCGCGCCATATTGCTGCGCCATTTCGGCGAGGAACCGCCGGCGCGCTGCGGCAATTGCGACAATTGCCTGACGCCGCCCGCCTCGATCGACGCGACCCAGGCCGCGCAGAAGCTGCTGTCCGCCGCCTTCCGCACCGAAATGCGCTTCGGCATCACCCATCTGGCGGATGTGCTCGCCGGCCGGGACACGGAGAAGATCCGCTCCTTCGGCCATGACCGCCTGTCCGTGTTCGGCATCGCGGACGAGGAGGAGCAGCGGCTGATCAAGCCCGTCGCCCGTGCGCTGCTGGCGCGCGATGCGCTGCGCGCGGACGAATATGGCGGGCTTTCCTTCGGGCCCGCCGCACGCCCCATATTGAAGGGCGAGGAGCAGGTGATGCTCATCCTGCCGCCCAAGCGCGAGCGCCGCCGCAAGGATCGCGCGGCACAGGATTATCCCGACGATCCGCTGTTCGATGCGCTGCGCGCGGTCCGCCGCGATCTCGCCCGGGAACAGGGCGTGCCGCCCTATGTGATCTTCCACGACGCGACCTTGCGCGAGATGGCGGAGCTCAAGCCCCGCACGCTGGGCGGCATGAAGCAGGTGTCGGGCATCGGCGCGCGCAAGCTGGAAGCCTATGGCCAGGCATTTCTCGACGTGATCCGTAATTTCTGACTTTTCCGCCGCTCTGGCGCGGGCGCCCGCCGCTGCGTTTAAGGAGTTCCCGCCCTCGCGGGAATGAGGCTAGAGGAGGCGCGCAAGAAGGAGACGATCCCATGTTCCGCAAGCTCGACGACACTATCTCCGTCGCAGGCCAGATCATGCCCGAGGACGTGGCCGAAGCGGCGGCGCAGGGCTTCACCTCCATCATCAACAACCGGCCGGACGACGAACAGCCCGGCCAGCCCTCCTCCGCCGAGATCGAGACGGCCGCCAAGGCCGCGGGCCTGAGCTACCGCGCGATCCCGATCAGCCATGCCGGCTTTTCGGAAGACCAGGTCCAGGCGATGCGCGAGGCGCTGGAGGAGACGTCCGGCCCGGTGCTCGCCTTCTGCCGCTCGGGCACGCGCTCGACGCTCGTCTGGGCGCTGGCGCGATCGAGAATGGGCGATGATCCCGCCGCCTTGCAGGCCAAGGCGCGGGGCGCGGGATATGATATCAGCCCCGTCCAGCCCTATCTGGGCGCCGCCTGAGACAGGGCAGCACGATCAGCCGAACAAGCGTCGCCACCACGGGCGCCCTTCGCCCAGATCGGGCTCGGTATCGATCGCTATCTGCACGCGCCGGCGCGGATCGCCTGCCGCCACCGCCTGGGAGGCGATTCGAGCGCTCAGATATTTGCCCTTCTCCATCCGCGCGATGATCCATTTCGCGCTCTGCGGATGGATATGCCCGACATGCTCCCCATTGGCCGTCAGCACCCGGATGGCACGCGAATCGCCGGGATCGCGCTCCAGCAGCACCGGCGTGCCCGGGGCGAGGCCTTCCGCCGAAAAGCCGGCGCTGCCGGCAGCGAGGGGAACGGTGTAAGCGGTCATCGGCAATGCCTGGTCCAGAGCATATGAACCCACTCCAAACGCCCATGCGCCACAAGATGTTCGCGCAATTCCAGGGCCATGGGAAGAGCCCGAAAGCCGCTGTTCCACAGCCGATCGAATAGGATAATTACCCACCCCTCCGAAGGGAGAGGGGGGCAGAGCGATGGATATCGACACGTTGGGGCCGAGACGGCCGGAGCGCCTTTCGCCCGAGCATGGTCAGGTGAAAATCTCTAACGCCCCAACCGGAAATTGGCGCCCAGGCCGAACACCGTCCGGCCGTCATTTTCCCCGCGCAGGCCCGCGCGCTGGCGGATATGGCGGATGCCGGGCTGCAAGGTGATCCGCTCGCCGAGAGGCAGCCGATAATAGAATTCGGCCAGCTCTTTATAGCCGATCGGGCGGGCCAATTTCGCCAGCGCGCCCTTGCGGGCCCATTCGAGACGCCAGGCGCTGTCGACCTCGCCCTGCGGCAGATCGGCGACCGATGTGCGATAGCGGGCGGCGGATGGAGCAATGGCCTGTCGCTGAGGCAGGATGACGGCTGCCAGTGCCTTCCGATCAAACTTCCGATCCGCGACCAGCGTCTTTCCCGCCGCCGGAGAGGCGACGGTCATGATGCATCCGACGATCAGGAACGGACGGACGAACATGAATCGTGGAACCCCCAGCCCATCCCACGGTTCCCGGCGGTAATATTCATACCCGGCGGACGAACGCCTCCTCGGCGAGCGAAGCCAGCCGCGCGACGGCGGCAGCATGGATGGCGGGGCTGGCCGCGAGCACGCCGAACATCTCGCCTTTGGTGCTGTTGTAACGCAGCGGCCGGCCGAGCGCGTCGGTAACGGAGGCACCCGCCTCCTGGGCGATCAGCGCGGCGGCGGCAATGTCCCATTCATGGCCCCAGCGCAGCGTTGCGAGCAGATCCGCCTCGTCCGCCGCCACCATCGCGATGCGCAGCGCGATCGAATTGGGCTTCGCGACTGCGATCAGATCGGCATCCCCCTTCGGCAGAACATCGGCGGGCACGCGCGCTCCGGGAAGCTTGGTGCGGCTGGAGGCGTGCAGGCGAATGCCGTTGCGGCTCGCCCCACAGCCCGCCGCCGCGCGCCAATGTTCGCCGCGCGCGGGCGCATCGAGCACGCCGATGATCGGGCGTCCGCCCTCGACGAGCGCGACCGACACCGCCCAGCCCTCGCGTCCGCGCACGAAATCGCGCGTGCCGTCGATCGGGTCGACCACCCAGACGCGCACCCGCGTCAGCCGCTCGGCGCTGTCCGCCGTCTCCTCGGAAAGCCAGCCTGCTTCCGGATCGAGCGTGCCGAGCCGCTCGCGGAGCAGTGCATCGGCTTCCAGATCGACGTCGCAGACCGGCTGGCCGGGCAGCTTCTCCCAGCGCTTGTAGCTGCCCCGCCACCGCTTATGCACCATCCGGCCGACTTCGGCGGTGATGGCGCTGACGGCGTCGAGCAGCCCTTCACGCACCGGCGACGGTCATCCCGTCGATCCGCAGCGTCGGCGCATCAATCGCGCGGCGGAATTCCAGGTCATTGGCGGGGGTCAGTGCGCGGAACATCTCCTTGAGATTGCCCGCGACGGTGATCTCCGCAACCGATTCGGCGATCTGGCCATCGCGGATCACGAAGCCCGATGCGCCCCGGCTGTAATCGCCCGTCACGCCATTGACGCCCTGGCCGATCAGCTCGGTGACATAGAGGCCGAGCCCGATATCCGCCATTAGCTCCTCGGGTGAAAGCGCGCCCGCCTCCATATAGAGGTTGGTCACGCCCGCGCCGGGAGGGCCGCCGATCCCGCGCGTGGCATGGCCCGTGGGCTGGAGGCCGAGCTGCCTCGCCGAGGCCGATTCGAGCAGCCAGCCGGTCAGCACGCCATCGTCGATGATATCGAGCGGCCGGGTCGGCAGCCCCTCCCCGTCATGCGGCTTGGAACGCAGGCCGCGCGGGCGGAGCGGATCGTCACGCACTCTGATCCCGGGTGCGAATATCTGTTCACCCAGCGCGTCGAGCAGGAAGCTGGTGCGGCGCGCGATTGCCGATCCGGTGATCGCGCTGACGAGATGGCCGAGCAGGCTCGATCCCACGCGCGGATCGAAGACCACCGGCATCGCGCCGCTCGCCAGCTTGCCCGGATCGAGGCGGGCCACGGCCCGATCCGCCGCGCGCCGGCCGATGATCGCGGAAGGCTCCAGATCGGCGAAATGGCGGGCGGAGTGATAGGCATAATCGCGCTGCATGCCCCCGCCCTCGCCCGCGATCACGCTCGCCGAGCAGCCATAGCCGCTCGTCATATAGCTGTTCGCAAAACCATGGCTGGTGGCGAGCGCAATCACCGAGCGGCTGGCGCTGGCGCCGGCGCCCTCGCTGTTGGTGATGCCGTGAACGGCGCGCGCCGCATCCTCCGCCTCGAGCGCGCGGGCGCGCAGCTCGGCTGGCGCGGGATCGGCGCCGTCATCCGCGTCTATCTCCGGAATGGCGCCGCGCAGCAGCAGCTCTTCCGGCGCGAGCCCCGCATAGGCATCCTCGGGCGCCTCGCGCGCCATGGCGGCGGCCCGTTCGACCAGCGCCGCGAGCGCCTGCGGCGACAGATCGGACGACGAAACGCTGGCGGAACGGCGCCCGACGAAGAATCGAAGGCCGATCTCCTCGCCATCCGAACGCTCGACATCCTCCAGCGCGCCGAGGCGCACCTGCACCTGCGTCGAGGCGTTCATCACATAAAGCGCGTCCGCGGCATCGGCGCCGGCCTTGCGCGCGGCGGCGACCAGATCGGAGACACGGGCTTCGGCTTGGGAAACGGAAAGCATCGGCAGGACTTAGGATCGCGCGGGGTAAAGGGAAAGGGGAGAATGAATCAGGATGTGCCGCCAATCACCAGGCAAGCGAGAAACATCAGCATTCCGGCAAAGCGATTGGAGCGGAATTTCGTGAGCGGATCATAAGGATCGGCGGGCGCCAGCGTCGCCACCTGCCAGCCGAGATGCAGCGCCACAGGCAACAGCGCCGCGAGCGCCAGCGCCTGCGGACGGATCAGCCAGATCGCGCCCGCCCAGAGGATCAGCGCCAGCAGATAGAAGGCCGAAACGCCGCCGCGCACATGTCGCCCCAGCGCCCGCGCCGAGGATTTGACGCCGGCGAGCGCATCATCCTCCACATCCTGCAAGGCGTAGATCGTGTCATAGCCGATCACCCAGAAGATCGCGCCGGCATAGAGCAGCAGCACGGGCGGCTCGATCCGCCCCGTCACCGCCGGCCAGCCGACCAGCGCCGCCCAGGAGAAGACGAGGCCGAGCCATGCCTGCGGCCACCAGGTGATCCGCTTCATGAAGGGATAGGCGGCAACCAGCGCAAGGCTCGCCAGCGCCACGATCTGCGCCACGCCGTTCAGATGCAGCAGCACGATCAGCCCGACGAGGCACAGCGCCAAGAGATAGATCCATGCCGCCTTGCGCGACACCCGCCCGCTGGCGATCGGCCGGTCGCGCGTGCGCGCCACCTGCGCATCGAGGTCGCGATCGACGATGTCATTATAGACGCAGCCCGCCCCGCGCATCGCGACGGCGCCGAGCGCGAACCACAGAAGCAGATCCCATCGCTCCGCCACGCCATTCGCCAGCGCGATCGCCCAGGCGCCCGGCCAGAAGAGCAGCCAGGCGCCGATCGGCCGATCGAAGCGGGCGAGCTGCACATAGGGGCGGAGGGCGGAGGGGAGCGCGGCGACGAGGCTGCGGCCCTCGCTGTCGGGAACGATCTGATCGGGATTGGTCACGCGCTTCCACTTTCCTTGGCCGGGCTTCGGAGCGGATAGGGTGGCGCGCAATTCTTTGCTAGGGGGCGGCCATGCCCGCCACACCCGCCTGGCCGCCCGCCAGCACACCCCGCCTGTTCGTCGATCAGCCGCTCGGCCCCGATGCGACCATCCTGCTCGACGGCCCCGCCGCCCATTATCTCACCGGCGTGATGCGCCTCAAGCCGGGCGCCCCGGTCAAGCTGTTCGACGATGTGAGCGGCGAATGGCTGGCCGAGGTCCGCGACGTCGCCAAGCGCAGCGTGACGCTCGGCATCAGCGCGCATCTCAGGCCTCGCGAGGCCGTGCCGGACCTGTGGCTGCTTGCAGCACCCATCAAGAAAGGGCGCATCGACTGGGTGGCGGAGAAGTCCTGCGAGCTGGGCGTCGCCCGGCTGATGCCGGTGCTGACGCAGCGCACGATCGTCGACCGGCTCAATCTCGAACGGCTGCGCGCGCATATGATCGAGGCGGCCGAACAATGCGGGCGCACTGCGCTGCCGGAGCTGCATGAGCCGATCAAGCTGGATGCGGCGCTGCGTGACTGGCCGGCCGGACGCGCGCTGATCTTCGCCGATGAAAATGGCGGCGCGCCCTTCATCGAGGCGGTGAAGCCGGGGCCTGCGGCGATCCTGATCGGCCCCGAAGGCGGCTTCACGGCGGAGGAGCGCGCGGCGATCCGGGCCTTGCCTCAAGCGGTCGGCGTCTCGCTCGGGCCCCGCATCCTGCGCGCCGATACGGCGATGGCGGCCGCCGTCAGCCTGTGGATGGCCGCGGCCGGCGACTGGGGCGCGCCTTCAGCCCAGTGACTCAGCCCAGTAACTCAGCTCAGTGACTGGCAACTTAGCGACTGGCGAAGTAAGGGGCACGTCGCTAAGGGGCGCGCTATGAGCACGCGCACGACCGCCCAAGGCGAAGATCCCCTGATCACCTCGCGCGATGAGCTCATCGCGCTATTCGCGGGCGGGGAGAAGCCGGCCGAACGCTGGCGGATCGGCACCGAGCATGAAAAATTCGTCTATTCTACGAAGGATCATCGCGCGCCTTCCTATGAGGAGCCGGGCGGAATTCACGCACTTCTGATCGGGCTCACCAAATTCGGCTGGGAACCCGTTTATGAGGGCGACAATATCATCGCGCTTTCGGGGCCGGACGGGAATGTCAGCCTGGAGCCCGCCGGACAGCTCGAGCTTTCGGGCGCGCCGCTCGAAAATCTCCACCAGACCTGCATCGAGACGGGCCGGCATCTCGGGCAGGTGAAGGAGATTGGCGAGCGGCTGGGGCTGGGCTTCCTCGGCCTCGGCATGTGGCCGGACAAGAAGCGCGACGAGCTGCCGGTCATGCCCAAGGGGCGCTATGCGATCATGCTCGATCATATGCCGCGCGTCGGCACGATGGGGCTGGACATGATGCTGCGCACCTGCACCATCCAGACCAATCTCGATTATGCCTCCGAAGCGGACATGGTGAAGAAGTTCCGCGTGAGCCTGGCGCTGCAGCCGCTCGCGACCGCGCTCTTCGCCAACTCGCCCTTCTTGGAAGGCAAGCCCAACGGCTATCTTTCCTATCGCAGCCATGTCTGGACGGACACGGATCCGCATCGCACGGGCATGCTGCCCTTCGTGTTCGAGGATGGCTTCGGCTACGAACGCTATGCCGACTATATGCTCGACGTGCCGATGTATTTCGTCTTTCGCGACGGCAAATATATCGACGCGGCGGGCCTCAGCTTCCGCGATTTCCTGGACGGCCGCCTGCCCGTCCTGCCCGGCGAGACGCCGCGGCTCGGCGACTGGTCCGATCATCTCTCCACGGCATTCCCCGAGGTCCGGCTCAAGAGCTTCCTCGAGATGCGCGGCGCGGACGGCGGCCCGTGGAGCCGGATCTGCGCCCTGCCCGCCTTCTGGGTCGGGCTGCTCTATGATTCCTCCGCGCTGGACGCGGCGTGGGACGAGGTGAAGCACTGGACGATCGAGGATCATGAACGCATCCGCGCCGAGGTGCCACGCATAGGGCTGGAAGCACGCGGACCGCGCGGGCGGACGCTGCAGCAGCTCGGTGCGCGCATCCTCGATATCGCCCATGCCGGCCTCGCCGCGCGCAACCGCCTCAATCCGGCGGGCGAGAATGAAACCGGCTTCCTCGATCCGCTGCGGGAGATTGTCGCCTCGGGCAAGGTACCGGCGCAACGGCTGCTCGATCGCTATCATGGCGAATGGCAGGGCGATGTGAGCCGCGTCTATGACGAGATGAGTTTCTGATCGCCCATCCTCCCACCGCCATATTTCGCACTTGCACAAATCATCTCGCAGGTGCAAAAAGGATGGGCCTTTCAGGCATTCTCTCCTGACCCTTCGGCCGGCCCAGCAAGACCGGCCTTTTTTTTGGCTCGCATCGACGGGAACCCTGTCCATGCCGCCTCGGCCACGCCAGCATCGCGGGCGCACATCCCGAATATAGGCCGAATATAGGCGACGCCTTACGAAATATCGTCGTGCTGGTTCCGTAACTATCCTATCCTGCACGGCATCGCACGGCCGCATCGGGCAAGCAGGGAATATATGACGGATACGGCAATCGTTCACATCGTCGACGATGACGAATCGCTGCGGCTCTCCCTCGACAGCCTGTTCCGTTCGGTGGGTCTCGCCACGCGGCTCCACGGTTCGGCGCGCAGCTTCCTCGATGCGGATCGCCCCGAGCTTCCGGGCTGCCTCGTCCTCGACATCCGCCTGCCCGGGATGAGCGGGCTCGATTTCCAGGCACAACTCGCCGCGGCCGGCATCCATATCCCGATCATCCTGATGACTGGCCATGGCGATATTCCGATGACGGTCAGGGGCATGAAAGCCGGCGCAGTCGATTTCCTCACCAAGCCCTTCCGCGATCAGGACATGCTCGATGCCGTCGCCACCGCGGTCGAGCGCGATCGCATCCGCCGCGCGGCGGAGATCGGTGCGGCCGATCTCATCGGCTTGTTCGAAACCCTGTCCCCGCGCGAGCGGCAGGTGATGGCGCTCGTCACGGCCGGCAGGATGAACAAGCAGGTCGCGGGCGAACTGGCGCTCAGCGAGATCACGGTGAAGATCCATCGCGGCCATGCCATGCGCAAGATGGGCGCGCGCTCGCTCGCCGATCTCGTCCGCATGGCCGAAGCGCTCAAGCTCAAGCCCGACGGCAGCATCGATCGTCACGCAGCCCTATGATTCCAATATACGCCCGGAAGGTGCAAGCCGGCGCCACGTTGCTTTCGATGGAGTCCAGCCATCCGAAATGGGCATAGGCCGATAGGAAGGGAGCGGGCCGGCCAGGGGGGGCGTGCCGGCCCGCTCGATGACGCATTCAGCGGGGAGAATGCATCGATCAGACGGTTGGGGGGAACGATCCGTCCGTGCCTTCCTTATGCACCCGCCATCCGCATCTTCCTATTCTACGAGGGTAGCACATACCCATATCTTGGTATGGGTTCCGTCCCTTTCGCGTTCCAGGCCATGCTGGCGGAAGCAGCTCTTCTTTCCAAAGATCGAATGAGCCGCAAACGAGGCGACGGCTTGGCCGCTTCCCGGCATCTATCGGCCGGCAGGCATCGTCCCGATAAAGTCCAGGAAGGCGCGCAACGGCGGCGCCATCTGCCGGCGGCTCGGATAATAGAGATAGAAGCCGGGGAAGGCTGGCGACCAGTCTTTCAGCAGGTGCACCAGCTTGCCGTCCGCGATCAGGTCCCGGACCTGATGTTCGAAGAGATAGGCAATGCCGACGCCATCCAGAGCGACGCGGATCAGAATGTCCGGTTCGTTGACGACCAGAGGCCCTTCCACCGCGGCTTCCAGCCTCTCGCCGCCGCTCTCGAACTCCCATCGGTAGATGCTCAAATCGGTGGGCCAGCGATAGTTCAGGCACTGATGGTGCTGCAGGTCACGGGGCGAACCGGGCGTTCCGAAGCGTTCCAGATAGGAAGGTGCGGCCACGACCATCATCTCCAGCTCCCCGCTGAGCTTCACGGCGACCATATCCTTCTCGAGCCTCTCGCCCAGCCGCACGCCAGCATCGAAGCCGCCGGTCACGATATCGACCAGCCGGTCGTCGGCGACGATGTCGAACGTGATATCGGGATAGGCTTCGAGAAACGGGCCGATCAGCGGCGCGAGATAGTGGATGGCGGCAAGGCGCGTGGCGTTGATCCGCAGAAGCCCCGCAGGCGTATCGCGCAGCGCGGTGACGTCAGCAACCGCCGCGTCGAGATCGGCGAGCGCGGGCAACAGGCGGGTCAGGAATCTCGCGCCCGCCTCGCTTGGCGCTACGCTGCGGGTGGTGCGGTTGAGAAGCCTGACCCCGAGGCGCTCCTCCAACCCCCGGATCGTCTGACTGAGCGCGGATGCTGAAATGCCCAAATGCGCTGCGGCGCGCACGAAACTGCCATGTTCGACGATGGCCGCGAAGGCCCGGAGCTCCGCATAGTCACTCCCGCGCATTATGCCCTATTTCCTGAATAGATTATTTGGATAATATCGCATTATCACATGAAATCACGAAGGCCATCTTACCGCCGACGACAGCAGGAGATGGCAATGACCAATATCCTATCCCTGGAATCCTACCGCCTTCTGGGTCGCTCCGGCCTGCGAGTCTCGCCCATGGCGCTCGGCACGATGACCTTCGGGACCGACTGGGGCTGGGGCGCGGACAAAAGCGAGGCCCGCCGCATCTTCGACGCCTATGTCGATCGCGGCGGCAACTTCATCGATACGGCGAACCGCTATACGGATGGAACGTCCGAGCGGTTCATCGGGGCGTTCGCCGAGGGGCGGCGCGAGCAGCTTGTACTCGCGACCAAATACACGCTCCCCTCCCGATCCGGTGATCCCAATTCGGGCGGCAATCATCGCAAGAGCATGATCCGCTCGGTCGAGGAGAGCCTCGCCCGGCTGAAGACCGACTATATTGATCTGCTCTATCTTCATGCCTGGGACTTCACGACGCCGGTCGAGGAAGTGCTGCGCGCGATGGATGATCTCGTGCGTGGGGGCAAACTGCTCTATGTCGGCATCTCGGACACGCCCGCATGGCAGGTTTCGCGCATGCAGGCGATCGCCGAGCTACGCGGCTGGTCGCCGCTGATCGCGCTCCAGATCGAATATAACCTCCTCGAGCGCACGGTGGAGCGCGACCTGATCCCCATGGCGCGCGAGTTGGGGCTTGGCGTGATCCCTTGGTCGCCCCTCGCGAGCGGTGTGTTGGCGGGCAAGTACAGGCAGGCAGACCTCGATCAAGGCAGAAGCGCCCCCGTCGGAGCAGGCACCCGCAAGGATTTTGCCGTCGCCAATGGCGCGTTGACCGAACGGGGCCTCGCGATCGCGGACGTCGTCAGGGAGGTGGCTGCCGAACTTGGCAGGACGCCGTCGCAAGTGGCGCTCGCCTGGACGCTCCTGGACCATGCGGTCGTAGCCCCGATCATGGGGGTGCGGACGTTGGAGCAGCTCGAGGATAATCTCTGCGCCCTTGATGTGGTCCTGACCGAAGATCAGCGTACACGCCTTTCTGAAGCGAGCGCGATCGACCTCGGCTTTCCACATGAATTCCTGTCGCGGGCAACGACACGAAACGTCATGTTTGGCGACATGAAGATCGCGGCGAGACGTTGAATGCCCTCCCGAATGACGCGGCTCGTGGAGCCGCCAGCGCTGACAGGCTCGGTTTTACTTGCCTTCAAGCCTGTTTCACTGCGTGGCCACACAGGGCCGACAGGCAGGCAACGAAGGGTTCCGACAATGGCCCGACCAACAGATGGGCTCGGCTTGGCGACAAGAAGATCGCGCCGCGGGGTGCTGCCTTTGCAAGCGAACCCGGGTCGCCAAGCGCGGGATCCTTTATCGTGACGCTGAGCCTGCCCGCCCGAACGTGCCAATCCCCGATATTGTCCGCGCCCCCGAGCGCTCGCAGCACCGCATGGATGGAATCGTCGATCGATGGCGCTGCAGCCTTGCCCTCAGCAAGCCGCTGTCGGATCTCGCCCGCCACATGGTCGGCGATCGGGCCGAGCACGACCTGCAATTTTCCGGGACCGGGACGGACGATGCCCCGCGCGCCCAGTTCCTTCAGCGCCAGATCGTCGGTAGCCTTATTGTCGACCAGTTCCAGTCGCAACCTGGTCGTGCACGCATCCACGGTCTTGATGTTCGCGGCTCCGCCCAAGGCTGCGACAAGTCCATCCGCGCGATTGCCGGCGACAGCCGACTTGACCGGAAAAGCCGGGCTGGCCGTCTCGCGGCCGGGTGTCTTGAGATCGAAACGAACGATGCAGAATCTGAAGACCGCATAATAAAGGGCGGAGTAAGCGGCGCCGATCGGCAACAGCAGCCAGGGCTGCGTCGCCAGCCCGAAATTGAGCAGATAATCGAACAGCCCCGCCGAAAAACCAAAGCCGAGCCGCACCCCCAGCGCATCCATGATTACCATGGACAGGCCGGTCAGCGCCGCATGCACGGCATAGAGCAACGGCGCCAGGAACATGAAGGCGAACTCGATCGGCTCGGTCACGCCGGTGAGGAACGAGGTCAGCGCCAGACTGAGCAGCTGCCCGCCCACGGCCTTGCGCCGCTCAGGCAGTGCGGTGCGGTAGATCGCGAAACATGCGGCGGGAAGGCCGAACATCATGATCGGAAAGAAGCCCGACATGAACGCGCCTGCCGCAGGATCACCGGCGAAGAAGCGGTTGAGGTCGCCGGTCGCGCCATGAAAATCGCCCAGGATGAACCATGCGATATTGTTGAGTATGTGATGAAGCCCAGTGACGATCAAAAGCCGGTTGAGCGCGCCATAGAGGAACAATCCGACGCTGCCGGCCTCCACCACCCAATGGCTGAGACCATCGATTGCGGTTTCGAGGACAGGAAAGCCCAAACCGAAAATCAGGGCACCGCCAATGCCGGCGAACCCCGCCGCAATGGGAACGAAACGCCGCCCGCCGAAGAAGGCGAGATATTCGGGCACCTTGATCGTCGCATAGCGATTATAGAGCCAGCCGGAAACGAGCCCCGACAGGATGCCGCACGGGACGCTCAGCTTGCCTAGTTCCCGTGCCTTCCACGCCGAACTTGCAAGATCCTGCGCCACCTTGCCCGCGAAGCCGTCAATCGCCTCCGCCGGCACAGTCATCAGCGCCTTGGCCCCTTCGATCGCGACAAAATAGGCAACCGCGCCGGCAAGCCCCGCTGCGCCATGATTTTCCCGGGCGAGGCCCACGGCGACCCCGATCGCGAACAGGATTCCAAGATTCGAGAATATTGCGCCCCCCGCCGCGGCGACGAAGGGAAGCCCCAGCAGATCCGGCTGGCCGAGCCGCAGCAGCAATGCCGCGACGGGCAGCACCGCAATGGGAAGCATCAGCGCGCGACCGAGCGGCTGAAGCCTGTCGAGCGGCAGGCGCATCAGAAATCCCCCTTCAGAAGCGCGCGAACCTCATCCGCCGATGCGGCGGCGAGCGCGCGCTCGGCCACGGCCCGGCAATGTTCAAGCCTAAGGGTCCGGACCTTCGCCTTGAGCGAAGCGATGACGCTGGGCGGGGCCGACAATTCGGTCACGCCAAGCCCGATCAGGACAGGAGCGGCCGCCGGATCCGAAGCCAGTCCGCCGCAAACGCCGACCCAACGGCCATGCGCCGCCGCACCAATGCCCGTCTGCGCGATCAGACGGAGCACCGCCGGGTGCAGCGGATCGATCTTTGCCGCCAAGGCGGGATTGCCGCGGTCGGCGGCAAGCGCATATTGGGTCAGGTCGTTGGTGCCGATGGAAAGGAAATCGGCCTCCGCAGCGATGCTATCCGCCAGAAGCGCCGCCGATGGCGTCTCGATCATCACGCCGAACGGCACTTTCGCGCTGATCCCCATCGCTTTCGCGGCATCGTCGAAAATCGCGCGGACGGCACGCAACTCGTCACGATCGACGATCATCGGCACCATGATCCGGCACTGATGCATCGGCACGGCCGACAGGATCGCCCGGAACTGCGCGGCGAGAAGCTCGGGCCGATGGAGGCTGAGGCGCACGCCGCGAAGGCCGAGCGCCGGATTCTCCTCGCCATGGATGGGAAGATAGGGAACAGGCTTGTCGGCCCCGATATCGAGCGTGCGGACGATGAGCGGCCGGCCTTCGAGCGCCGCGGCGATCTTCCCATAGGCTGCGGCCTGTTCCGCTTCGGACGGCGCCTCGGTTCGATCGAGGAACAGGAATTCGGTGCGCAGCAGACCGCAGCCCTCCGCGCCCATTTCGACGGCTCGCACCGCGTCGGCGGCGGATGCGAGGTTCGCAAAGATTTCGATCCGCCTTCCGTCCGCCATGACGCAATCGCTATGCGCGCGGGCGGCCTCGGCTTCGCGGCGCGCAGTATCGGCGCGAAGCTGCGCCGTTGCGCGTTCCAGCATCCCGGCCTCGGGATCGCCGTCGAGCGTGCCGGAGTCCGCGTCCAGGATCGCCATTCGGCCTTCCGGCAGGCGAAGCACGTCCATTCCCGTCGCAACCAGCATCGGCACACCGGCCGACGCGGCAAGGATCGCGACATGCGATGTGGGCCCTCCGCGTGCGGAGACGATGCCGCCAAGCCGTGACATATCGAGCAGCAGGAATTGAGAGGGCAGAAGTTCGTCCGCGATCAGGATCGCGCCCTCGGGCAAGACAGGAATGAGAGGCGCTTCCTCGCCCAAGATCCTTGCGATCAGGCGCTGCTCGACATCGAGAAGATCGGCAATGCGCTCGATCAGAAGCGCGTTGCCCGTCGCGCGGATCGCTTCCGCATGCGCCCGCGTCGCGGCCCGCCACGCAAAAGCAGCGCTCTTGCCCTGGGCCAGCCAGTCCGCAGCCGCCTCGCGCAGTTCGGGATCTTCCAGCAAGGCCCGGTGCGCGGCTGCGATCGATGCGGCTTCCCCGCCGCCGGTCGTTTCGAGTTCCACGCCAATCGCCGCTATTGCGGCGTCCAATATGGCAGTCTCCTCGGTCAATCCCATGCCCTGTTCGGGCACTTCCGCATCGGCAGGGCGGAACTGCACGATCGGGCCTACGGACAGCCCCGGTGCGGCGCGAACACCCTTGAAGCGCGGCCCTTCGGCCGACGATTGCGGCGGAGCGTCGGCAATCGTCGGCCGCGGCTCTTGCGCCTCCTCCTGCGCCTCGCCCATGCCCGTCTCGATCATGTCCGCAATGGTCGTGACGGCATGCTGCGCGTCCACGCCCGTCGCGCTGATCGAGACGCTGTCGCCATGTTTCAATCCCAGCGACAGCATGGCGACGGTGCTGCGGGCGTTGGCCGCCCGGCCACCGACGGAAAAGCGGATGTCCGCCGTAAAAGGCTTGAGCGCGGCAGCGATCTTCGCGGCCGGACGGGCATGAAGGCCATGCGCCATCGGGATCATCACGTCGCGCCGGGTGACGGCTTCCCCTGTCGGTTCGGCCGTTGCCACGACCGCCGCCGCGCGATGCACCTCCATCAGCGGCTCGCCCGACGCTATAATGCGGTTGCAGGCGATCGCCCGCACGACATAGCCGTCATTGGCGACGACGATCGGCGTGATCAGGCTCCTGGCCGCCGCCGCGACCGCATCCAGATCGAAGCGGATCAGCGGATCTCCCGTGCGGACGCGTGCGCCTGCCGCGACCAACGCGGCAAAGCCTCGACCATTCAGCGCCACCGTCTCCAGGCCGATATGGAGGAGCAGTTGCGCGTCATTGGCAAGCTCGAGAGTGATCGAATGGCCGGTCGGCGCAACCGCGACGACCTCGGCATCGCAGGGTGCGCGCAGCACGCCGTCCAACGGGTCGATGGCGATGCCGTCTCCCATCATCCGCTCGGCGAATACGGGATCGGGCACCTCGTCGAGAGCCGCCGCCCAGCCGGCGATCGGCGCATATAGCCGGATGCCGGTCATGACGCCTGCGGGAAAGAATATGCATGGGCCATGGGCGAACCCGTCACCTGCAAGCCCAAACATTTTTGGAATGCCATCCTATGCCCCCGACCATAGATGCCAACCTATAACCAATGAGACAATCCATCAGGCCAATCCGGCCGTCAAGTGCAGAAGCATCGAAAGACAGAGGCTACAGGGACAGAATCATCTGGAAATGGGTTATAGATTGGTTCTATATATGCAGCGGGTCGCCGAGCGGCCCGGATCCGGGGAGACCGAGACGAATGAGCCTGGCCGAGCAGATAGGACCGCTTGAGACGGAAATCCGCGCGCCGCTCTATCTGCGGCTGCAGCGGGCATTGCGCCGTGCCGTCGAGTCTCAACTACTCAAGCCCGATGAGGCGCTTCCCCCGGAACGCGATCTCGCCGCCGACTTCGATGTGTCGCGGATCACGGTGCGCAAGGCATTGGACGGACTGGTCGAGGAAGGCTTGCTGACCCGGCGACAGGGCGCGGGCACCTTCGTCAAGGGCGTGGTGGAAAAGCAATTCTCCAAGCTCACCAGCTTCTCGGAGGATATGGCGACGCGCGGGCGCAAGGTGCGTACCAAATGGCTGAGCAAATCGGAGGGCGCCGTTCGCCCCGAAGAGGCGCTGACACTGGGCCTGAGCCCCGGCACCCGCGTATTCCGTTTCCAGCGGGTCCGCTATGCCGACGACATGCCGATGGCGCTCGAACATTCGGTGATTTCGGGTTTCGGGCTTGCCGGCATCGATGCCGTCCACGATTCTCTTTATGAAGCGCTGCAAGCGACCGGCAGCCGCCCTGTGCGCGCGCTGCAGCGGCTGCGCGCCGTCCCGTTCGATGCCGAGCAGGCGATGCTGCTGGACGTCGAGCAGGGAGCGCCCGGCCTTTTCATCGAACGCCGCGGTTATCTGGAGGATGGTCGTCCGATCGAGATGACCCATAGCTGGTATCGCGGCGACGCCTATGACTTTGTCGCCGAACTGAATGAGCGCTCATGAACAAGTCCGCCGAAACCACCCAGATGTTCGCCGAGGCGAAGCAGGCAGCCGCGGTGGTCGCCGCCCAAGGCGCCGCCAATGCCGCTCGCATTGCGGCACTCGCGCTGAACCTGAGGGCCACGCCACCCAGCATGGTGCTTAGCTGCGCGCGTGGCAGCTCGGATCATGCCGCGACCTTCGCCAAATATCTGATCGAGACGCGTCTCGGAATTGCTGTCGCATCGCAGGCGCCCTCCATCGCCTCGGTCTATGGCATGGCGCCGCGCGCGCCCGATGCGCTTTGCCTTGCAATTTCGCAGTCGGGCAAGAGTCCGGACATTCTGGCGGCCGTGGAATCGTCAAGCCGCGCCGGCGCCTCCAGCGTGGCGCTCGTCAATGTCGAGGATTCGCCGCTCGCTAATCTTGCCGATCATGTCATTCCTCTGCGCGCCGGCCCCGAGCTGAGCGTGGCGGCGACGAAGAGCTATATTGCGACCATCGCCGCGCTCATCGATCTTGTTGCCGCCTGGAGTGGCGATAGGGAATTGGCGACTGCTCTCGCCGCCGCCCCGGGCCAGCTCGAAAATGCCTGGGCGGCGGACTGGTCGCCACTGGTCGAGCGCCTGCGCGACGTTCGCGGCCTATATGTGATCGGGCGCGGCCTGGGTCTTGGGATCGCGCAAGAAGCCGCGCTGAAATTCAAGGAGACTTGCGGGCTCCATGCCGAGGCCTTCAGCGCAGCCGAGGTACGCCACGGGCCGATGGCGCTGGTGAAGCAAGGCTTTCCGCTGCTCGTCTTCCGCCAGTCGGACGAAACCGAAAGCGGCATCGACGATCTGATTTCGGAGATCGTCGCGCGCGGCGGCGAAGTCATTGTTGCGGGCCCTGCCCCAAGAGGTGCGATCGCCCTCCCCTCCATATCCGCCCATCCGGTTATCGAGCCGATGCTGCAGATCCAATCCTTCTACCGCGCGGTCAATGCGCTATCGGTCGCACGCGGGCTCGATCCGGACAGGCCGCCCTATCTGGCCAAAGTGACGGAAACACTCTGATGCTCGCGCTTGCCAACGCCCGCATCCTCACCCCGGCCGGCTTTCTGGAAAATGCCGCCGTCCTGATCGAAGGCACGAAGATCTCGGGGATCGTCGGGAAGGACGATATCCCCGCAGACGCCGACATAACCGATCTGGACGGCCAGACGCTCGTTCCCGGCTTCATCGATACGCAGGTGAACGGCGGCGGTGGCGTCCTGTTCAATGATTCGCCCACGGTGGACGCGATCGCTGCAATCGGTGCCACACATCGGGCGTTCGGCACGACCGGCTTCCTGCCGACATTGATCAGCGACGATCTCGCCGTCGTGCGCCGTGGCATAGAGGCTGTGGGAGCAGCGATCGACGCCGGGGTTCCCGGCGTTCTCGGCATCCATATCGAGGGACCGTTCCTCAACGCCGACCGCAAGGGCATACATGACAAGTCGAAGATCCGCGCGCTGGACGACGAGGGCTTCGCCGCGATCACCAGCCTGAGGCGCGGCAAGACGCTGGTGACGCTCGCGCCCGAGCGGACGACGCCGGAGATGATCCGCCGCCTCGCAAATTATGGCGTGATCGTCGCTGCGGGGCATAGCGACGGCAGCTATCAGCAAATCCACACCGCGCTCGATTACGGCCTCACCGGCTTCACGCATTTGTTCAACGCCATGTCCCCCCTCACGGCGCGCGAGCCGGGAGTGGTCGGAGCCGCGCTCGAGGATGCGGAGTCCTGGTGCGGCCTCATCGTCGACGGAAGACATGTCCACCCGACGACGATGCGACTGGCGCTGCGCTGCAAGCCGGCCGATCGCTTCATGCTCGTTACCGACGCGATGCCCAGCGTCGGCAAGGTCGACAAGCATTTCCTGCTGCAGGGCCGGCCGATCAATGTCGTCGACGGAGTCTGCGTCAATCAGGACGGCACGCTGGCCGGCTCCGATCTGGACATGGCCATGGCGGTGCGCAACGCCCGGCACATGCTTGGCGTCAGCCTGGAAATGGCGGTGCGCATGGCCAGCCTTCATCCCGCCCGGTTTCTCGGCATCGATGCGGAAACGGGCACCATCGCGCCGGGCCTGAGCGCCGACATGGTGCTGCTCGACGACAGCGGACAGGTGCTGGAAAGCTGGATAGCGGGCAAAGCCGCAAGAGCCTTACGCTAAGCCGCCGTCCGGGCGCGTATCGCG
Source organism: Sphingomonas oleivorans (assembly GCF_003050615.1). Taxonomy (GTDB): domain Bacteria; phylum Pseudomonadota; class Alphaproteobacteria; order Sphingomonadales; family Sphingomonadaceae; genus Sphingomonas_H; species Sphingomonas_H oleivorans. The sequence goes on from NZ_NWBU01000017.1 coordinate 119,363, forward strand.
AACGGCCCGACCCAGCGCATCGGCAGGTTTTGGTACCCGCCGGGCGAAGAGATGTGGCCGATCGGCGAACACCGGTCGAGCGGCGAAGGCGATTATGGATAGGCCTGCACCGCCCCACGCTGATCGCCACGATCGCCTACGCCCTTCTCCCGTCCCGCCGCCTCACCGCAACGGGACAGAAAAAGTCCCTGGTCCGCCTCCGCAGCCAAGCTGCTGCCCGCATTGTGACAAGCGCATCGCCGCAGCTGATTGATCCAGTCAGCCAAAGCCGCGCCAGACGAGCGGATCCGTCACTCCACGCCGGTATTCAGGTTCGGATATTGGATGCCGAGCTGTTCAAGGTAGCTCTTGTAACGGCTCGGGTCATAATAGAATTTCTCCATCTGCGGGCGCATCTGCTGCATCAGCTGCTGATTGAGGTGGATGGCCGGCTTGTCCTCGGGCGTCAGCACGGGGTCGTACTTCGCATCCTTGAGCTGGACGTTGTTGAAGAAGTCCTTCGCGCGCGTGACCAGGCTCGGCGTCGTCATGATGTCGAGCACCGTCATCGCCACCGCCTTGGCGCCCGCGACCGCGCCCTTATGGGCGATCGGCGTGGCCATGGCGATCGCCGAGGTGGCATGGTGCCCGATCATGTTGGGGATGTTCGACGGGAAGCGGATGGTGATGGTCGGCACCGTCCACATGATATCGCCGATATCGTCCGAGCCGCCGCCCATCGAAGGCCCGCGTGTCTCCGGCGTCGACAGCGGCGCGACCGTGGTGGCCAGCGGCTGGACCTTCAGCTTGTTCGCCACCTGCGCCGCACGGGCGAAGGCCTGGTCGTCGGTGGTCCATTTGGGCATGCCGACGGCCTTGATATTCTCATAGGCGGCCTCGGCCAGCGGACGATTGCCATAGTTCGGCGCGGCATAGCCGAGCAGCCGGCGGGTCACAGCGGTGCCGGTCGCCTTTGCGGCGGCTTCCGCGATCTCGTTGCCGGTCTCATAAAGGTTGCGGACGCTGTCGAAGCTCTGCTCGCGGAAATAATACCAGACCGAGGCCTCGCCCGGCACCACGTTCGGCTGGCCGCCGCCATTGGTGATGACGTAATGCGAGCGCTGCGTCACCGGCAGATGCTCGCGGCGCATGTTCCACGCTATGTCCATCAGCTCCACGCCATCCAGCGCGCTGTGGCCCGCCCAGGGCGCACCGGCGGCGTGGGACGTCTTGCCGTGGAAGCTATATTCCACGGACACCATGCCATTATTCCCCATATCGCCCCATCCGGTGCTGAAATCCCGGCTGACATGAGTGAAAATCGACGCGTCGACGCCCTTGAACATGCCCTCGCGCACATAGAAGGCCTTGGTGGCCAGCAGCTCCTCGGCCACACCCGGCCAGATCATCAGGCGGCCCGGAATCTTGTTCTTCTCCATCACATCCTTGGCCGCGAGTGCCGCCGCGACGATCAGCGGCATGCCGGAATTATGGCCTTCGCCATGGCCCGGCCCGCCCGCCACCATGGGCTTGCCGGTTGGCGTGCCAGGATATTGCGACACGCCGAGCAGGCCGTCTATGTCGCTGCCCAGCGCCACGAGCGGCCCGCCGGAGCCCCAGGTCGCCGTCCATGCCGTCGGGATGCCGGCCACGCCGCGGGTGATCTTGAAGCCGTTCTTTTCAAGAATGGCGGTAATATATTCCGAGGTCTTGAATTCCTGGAAACCCGGCTCCGCGAAGCTGAATATGGAATCCACCATCTCCTGCACCAGCTTGGCGCGCGCATCGACATTGGCGACCGCTTCCTTCTTCAGCGCCGGTTTCGCCTGGGCGTGAACGGCCTGCGGCACCATAGCGACCATCGCGGCCGAAACAGCCAGCGCAGCCATCGAATGTCTCTTGATCGTCATCATCCCTCCCTCGGGACGGGCATTCCGCCCCCTGCAAATGAAGCCAAAAGCCGCGCCTCGGCCGAGGCGCGGAAACCGCATCAGTAGGAAATGCGCAGGCCAAGCCGGAAAACGCGTCCCAGCACGTCGTACAAAGCACGGTTGGTCTGGGCATAAGCCGGCGTATTGTTCCCGGTCGGCCCGTTGCCCACCAGCACCGGATCGCGGTTGAGCAGGTTGCGGACAAACAGGAATGCCTGCGCCTTGGTCGGCCCGACGTCGAACATATGCGTCACCGAAGCATCGAGATAGAAGGCGCCATCGATGTCATTGTCGTTGATCGTCCGGTGTTCGACGGTCGAGGCCGGGCAGCCGGTCTGGCATTCGACGAACGAATTGTCATAGACGCCGCTGCTGAAGCCCCGTCCGGTCACGTTAAATGCCCAGGGGCCGGTCTCGTAATTGGCTGTCAGGCGGTAGTTCCAGTCGGGCGTGGCGTTGCCGCCGGCATTGACCCCGGCATATTCGATGGGGAAATCGATGCCGTTGTCGACCCGGTTGCTGATATAGTGCGTGGCGAGCGCACGCAGCGTCAGATTGCCCGGCCCCACCTCGCGACGATAGCTCAGTTCCAAGTCCAACCCCCGCGATTCCTGCGTAGCGAAGTTGAACGGCACCAGCCGGATGCCCGAGATATCGGTCGTGCTGCCAGGCGCGTAGCTGATATTGTCGCAGAACGCCTGAACATTCTGCTCATAGCACAGATTGACGGTGGTCTGCGCCGTCACCGTGCCGACCGCGCCATCCAGCGTGATGTCATAATAGTCGACCGACGCCGCGAAGCCCGGAAAGAAGCTCGGCGTCAACACCACGCCCAGGCCATAGGTTTCCGCCACTTCGGGCTTGAGCGCGGTGTTGCCGGTCGTCTGTTCGACGAACTGGTCGGCCCGGGTAGCGCCTCCGGTCAGCGGCACGTTGACCGTATTGGTGCGCGCTGTGCCCGGCGCGAACAACTCGCTCAGATTGGGCGCACGAATATCGCGTGAAACGGTCGCGCGAAGCTTGATATCGTCGATGATCTGCGAGGTTATGCCCGCCTTCCAAGTCGTGACGCTGCCCGATGTCGAATAGTCGGTGATGCGGACCGCGCCGTTGAAATCGGTGCCGTCAATGATCGGAAAGATCGTCTCGAAATAGGCTTCCTTGACGTTGTACGACCCGATGGTGGGCAGATAATTGCCATAGAGCCACCCCGAGTTGAACTGCGGCTCGACAAACCCGTCCACCGACTCCTTGCGATATTCGCCGCCGAATGCCACCGACACCGGCCCGGCCCAATTTTCGAACAGGTTGTTCGTCGAAAAATTGAACGCCGCCACATCCTGCTTGAGCGTCTGCCGCCGATAGGGCTGGTCGCCGTCGTTGAAGATATAGTCGATCGCCGCCTGGGTGACACCGCCGACGCCGATCCGGTTGAGCGGCACGCAGCCATTAGCAGGATCGGTGAGCGTCGACCGGCAGACGATCTGCCCGGTAGCCGGGTTGACGACCGCATCCGTCGCCAAGCTGACGCGGGCGTTGTTCCACGTGTTGATCAGCCGCTCGTTGAGGCTGGCGACGCCCTTCTGATAATAGGCATCCCATTTCCATTCCGCCCCGACCAATCCGAAGCCGCCATTCGCGCCGGCGACATAGCGCTCGACCTCGCGGACATTGTCGCTGCCCGCGGCCGGAATGCCGGCGTTGCTCGTGCCGATGGATATCGACGTAATGTCCGGGTCGTTCGCCGCGTTATAGGCCGCGATGCTCGTGCGGAAGCTGGTCGGCAGATAGGCGTTGTCGGTGCGGATCACCACGCCGGTGCTGGGGGTCTGCTGATAATAGCTCAGCCCCTCGTAACGCGAATAGGCGATCTGGCCGAACAGCTCGATATTGTCGGTGATGTCGAAGCTGAGCCGCCCGAACAGGCTGGCGCGATCCTCGTCGGGCACCAGCGAGTTGGAGCCCAGATGGCCCTCGCGAGTGATGCGATAATCGCCGCCGACCATCCACTGTCCGTTGGTCGGCCCGAAGGCCAGCTGGTTGACGCTCGCTTGGCCCGTGCTTGGATTGATCGTGCCGAAATAGGTGCCCCGGAAGGGGCCGGTGCTGATGAGGCCGCCCGGCGTGAACTGCCCGGGCCCAATCCCGGCCTGCACCAGGCGCGCGGGCTGGCCGTTGGTCGGCGTATAGGCGGGGTTGTCGATCTGGAAGAAGCCGGCATCGTTCCACGCGCGATCGATCGTGTGAACGCCGTCCTGCGTGAAATATTCGCCGCTCAGCAGGATGTGGCCGCGGCCGCCGGCGAATGGCGTACCATAGGTGAGCGACGCCTTATGGTTGGGATTGTCGCCATAGCTGGTCTCGCCATATTCATATTCGGCCTTGATGCCCGTATAATCACGGTCAAGAATGAAGTTGACGACGCCCGAAACCGCGTCCGATCCATAGGCCGAGGATGCGCCGCCGGTCACCACTTCCACGCGCTGGATCAGCGCCTGGGGAAAGGTGTTCACGTCGACCACGCCGGTCGCGGCCGACGCCACCGAACGCTGCCCGTCGAACAATACGAGCGTGCGGCTGGCGCCGAGCGCGCGCAGGTTGATCGAGGCGATGCCCGCAAGACCGCTGCTGAGCGCTCCGGATGAATTGGCCGCGGTCGAGCTGCCGCGCACCGAAGGAAGGGTGTTGACGAAGTCGGCGACGTTCGCGGGCGCCTCGGCTCTCAATTCCTTGTCACTGATGACGCTCACGGGCGTCGGCGAGTCGAAGCCGTCGCGCGCGATGCGCGTACCCGTCACCGTGATTTCGTCGAGCGGCGCGGGCCTATCCTGCGTGACCAGGCCATCTGCGGGCGGCTGTTCCTGTCCACCCGCCACATTGACGCTTTCCTCGTCGCTATTGGCCGCCTCGATCGGGCCTCCCTGCTGCGCATTGGCCATCTGCGCTCCGAGGCAAAGCGCCATGACATTAGCCGTAGTCAGAATATATCGCCTGACTGAACGATGCCTTGAACTATTACAGCCTACATATACGCTCCGAAAGATTGCCATGATTGCCCCCTTCAATATTCCATAGCGCTACGGGCAACCCTCTCCAGCGTTATATATTATAGTTTCTTAATCCAAATTCCATTTACTCCGACGAAACTTAGACAACATTACAAGTTAATGATTTCCTTAAGATGCAATAATCGTCCCGATTACATCTTCACAAACCAATTGATTTGCGCGCCCATGTCTTCGCCGAAGGGCGCGGCCCAACTGCCTGACCAGCCTCTCGCCGGCGGCAACCATTAGCTTCCCTCACACTGTTCAATGAAAAGTTATCAGATTGCCGGTTGCGGTTCCCGCTAATCTCGGGCGCGCAAAATGGTTTCTGCGTGGATTTCATGCGCAGAAACAGAAAAGTTTGCAGGATTGCTGCTTCAGGTTCGCAGGCGGTGACGCTTATCGAATCACCATAAGCAGGCACATGGCATATGCCTGCTTATGCTTGGCTCAGCTTAGTCCATGGAAAAGGATCGGCGGAACCGTACGCTGCGCAACCTCGCGCATCACGAAGCTGCTGCGAATCTTGGCGACATGGGGCAGCGTGGAAAGCTCGCTGCGATAGACCCTGTCATAATCCTCGAAGGACTTCACATGGACGATCATGAGGAAGTCCGTATCTCCGGAAACGAAGCTGCAATAGGACATTGACGGGCAGCGCACGACCGCGGTCTCGAACTCGTTGAGCGCTTGCTCGGCTTGAGAGCTGAGTTCGATCGCTACCATCACGACGATGCTGAAGCCCAGCCGGGACAGATCGAGATCGGCGGTATAGCCCCGCACGGCGCCGCGCTCCTCGAGGATCTTGCGCCGCCGGGCAGCCGCGGTGCTCGACAAATGAACGCGCTCGCCCAGGGCGACGTCCGAAGCGCGTCCGTCCTTCGAAAGCTCTCGAAGGATTCGATAATCCGTCTGATCGATCGCCGTAGAGCTGGAATCCTCCATGAAACGCCCCTTTCTCGCATGAAAACGTCAACTTTGGCGCAGATCCTGTGGTGGAATGACAGGAAGCGCAATGCCGATCATGCTAGCTTCGGCCGCGCACAAGCCCTGCTGCCGAGCGTCCCGCGGGCCGTGATCGTCCCGGGAGATGCGAATGGCGGGCTGGTTCTGGCTGCAGGCGGGATCGACCGTCATTTGGACAAGGGGGCAAGTTCGATGAAATGTGGAATCCTGGCGGCAAGCGGATGCGCGCTCCTGGCGCTCGCGGCCATGACCGGCGCTCCGGCTGCGGCGCAAGCGGGGGTGCAGACGGTCGCCAACGCCGACGGGCTTCTGCCGGTGCGCGTCAACGCGGCCGAGGGACGCATCCTGGTGACGCTTCCCGCGCCCGATCGCGAAGGGATTTCAGGCCGCTTTCTCCATGCGACCGCGCTGCGGACCGGGCTTGGCTCGGCCGCGATCCGGCTCGATCATGCGATGAACGGGCCAACAAGGATTCTCGCATTCCGCCGGCTCGGCAAGAAGATCGCGATCAGCTTCGAAAATCCGCGCTTCCGCGCCACGGGCGACGCAGCCGGGCAGACGGGCGCGCGCGAGAGCTTCCCGTTCAGCACTGTCTGGATGGCTGACATCGTCTCCACCGAGCCGGACGGCGGGGTGGTGATCGACATCGCGCCCTTCCTCACCCGCGACGTGATGGACATTGCAGGCAGCCTGAACGAGGGCGGCAAGGGCTTCAAGCTGGTGGATAGCCTCAGCGCAGCCGATCCCGGGTCGGTGAAGATATTTCCCGACAATATCGAGATGGAGGCGGTGCAAACCTTCCAGTCGGAGACCCCCGGCAAGGAGGTGGAGACTATCGCGTCCGATCCGAGGCAGGTGAGTTTCGTCGTCCACCATTCGCTGGTCCGGCTGCCCGACGCGGGTTATCAGCCACGCCGGTTCGATATCCGCGCGGGCGGCTTCGGCAGCCAGGTCTTCGACTTCGGCACGCCGCTCGGCCAGGATGTCGTCTATCAGCTCGCGAACCGCTTCCGCGTCGAGAAGATCGATCCCACGGCGGCGCGCTCGCGCGTCAAGAAACCGATCATCTTCTATATCGATCGCGCCGCCCCCGAGCCGGTCAGGACCGCGCTCGCCGAGGGGGTGGGCTGGTGGTCCCAGGCGTTCGACGCCGCGGGCCTGATCGATGCTTTCCAGGTGAAGATCCTGCCGGAGGGCGTCGATCCGCTCGACGTGCGCTACAATGTCGTGAACTGGGACAATCGGCTCACTCGCGGCTGGTCCTATGGTCAGGTGATCGCCGATCCGCGCACCGGCGAGATCGTCAAGGGCTCGGTCCTGCTGGGCTCGCTCCGCGTGCGCCAGGACATGATCATCTTCGAGGGGCTGGTGGGCGCCGGGGAGGATAATTCGGGCGGGCCGAACGATCCGGTGCGCGCCTCCCTCGCCCGCATCCGCCAGCTCGGCGCGCATGAAGTGGGCCATGCGCTCGGCTTCGTCCACAATTTCGCCGGCAGCACGCAGGGCCGCAGCTCGGTGATGGATTATCCCGCTCCGCGCATCGGGCTGACCAATGGCCGGATCGACCTTTCCGACGCCTATGCGACGGGCATCGGCGACTGGGACAAGTTCACCGTCGACTGGCTCTACGGCCAGCCCGCGCCGGGCGTCGATCCGGATGCCGCCGCCCACGCCAAGGCGGCGGCATTGCAGGCCTCCGGCATGCGCTTCGTCACCGATATCGACGGCCGGGCGCCCGACACACCGAACCCGTGGGGCAGCATGTGGGACGACGGCCCCGATCCGACCGCCGAGCTGATCCGCATGATGGCGGTGCGCCGCGTCGCGATCACGAATTTCGGGCCGGGCGTGCTGCGCCAATATGAGCCGCTGGCCAATCTCCGGCGCAAGTTCGTGCCGGTATGGCTGCTCCATCGCTATCAGGTGGATGCCGTCGCCAAGCTGATAGGCGGCATGGATTATGCCTATGCCGTTGCCGGCGACGGTCGTCCGCCGGCGGCGGCGGTGCCGGCGGCGACCCAATATGCCGCGCTCGATGCGCTGCTGGCGACGCTGTCCGCGACCGAGCTTGCCGTGCCCGACCGGCTCGTCGGCCCGCTTTCGTCCGGCGTCAACGGCCGCAGCGACCCGCAATATGATATTGAGATATTCAAGAATGCCGGGGCGGCCATGTTCGACCCGTTGGTGGCCGCGGATGTCGCCGCGCAGGTGACGCTCGATACGCTGCTCGCGCCGTCGCGCCTCATCCGCGTCTATGAGCAGCATCGCCGCGATGCCTCGCTGCTCGGCCTCGATGCTCTGCTCGATCGACTGATGGCGGCAACGGTCGATGCGCGCCACGACGCGGTCGGCCGGCGGATTGCCCACCGCACGATCGTGACGCTGGCGCGCACCGCGCGCGACCCGGCCACCTCGGTCGACGTCGCGGCGGTGATCGACGACCGGCTGCGCGGGCTTGCCGACCGGCTGGCCAGGAGCGCGGGCAAGGGCGAGGATGCGGCGTGGTGCCGCAGCGTCGCGCATCTGCTGCGCGACGACGAACGTCTGGAGCGCGAGCTCGCCAAGCGGCCCCGCGCTCCCGCCATTCCGGCCGGGATGCCGATCGGCGGCGCCGAAATGGGGTGGATAGACGAACTATGATGCGACGCGGGCGGTCCTTCCAAGGGCCGCCCGCGCTGCACATCCATGATCCGGTAATCGTTCAACAGGCGACGACGTTCACCGCGAGCCCGCCCAGGCTCGTCTCCTTATATTTGGCGCGCATGTCTTCGCCCGTCTGGCGCATCGTCTCGATCACCTGGTCGAGCGACACGATGTGGCGGCCATCGCCGTCCAGCGCCAGATAGGCGGCGTTGATCGCCTTGATCGCGCCCATCGTATTGCGCTCGATGCAAGGCACCTGCACCAGGCCGCCGATCGGATCGCAGGTCAGCCCCAGATTATGTTCCATGCCGATCTCGGCGGCATTCTCGATCTGCGCGTTGCTGCCCCCCAGCACCGCCGTCAACCCCGCCGCGGCCATCGAGCAGGCGACGCCCACCTCCCCCTGACAGCCCATTTCCGCCGCCGAGATCGAGGCGCGCGTCTTGTAGAGCATGCCGATCGCCGCTGCCGTCGCGAGGAAGGTGCGGATCGCTTCCCGGTCGCTGCCGCCCTCGAACGTCTCGAAATAGCGCAGGACCGCCGGGATCACGCCCGCAGCACCATTGGTCGGCGCGGTGACGACACGCCCGCCTCCGGCATTTTCCTCATTCACCGCCAGCGCCCAGAGGCTCACCCACCGCATCGCCTGCACCGGCGCGCCGCGCTCGATCCGGGCGAGAAGCGCGGCATGCAGATCCTTCGCCCGCCGGCGCACGTTGAGGCCGCCCGGCAGCACGCCTTCACGCGTCATGCCGCGATCGATGCAGGCGCTCATGGCGGCGTGAACCCCGTCGAGAAATGCCTGCGTCTCCGCCGGCGTGCGCCATGCTTCCTCGTTGCGGCACACGAGCGCACCCAGGCCGATCCCGGCAGCCTCGGCTTTTTCCAGCAGCTCGGCAGCGGAGGCGAAAGGATAAGGGACGACGATATCGGCGGTCTCCGCTTGCTCGCCCTCGCGCCGGATCGCGCCGCCGCCGATGGAATAATAACGCTGAACGAGCGTGCTGCCATCGGCGAAGCGGGCCGTCAGGTCCATGGCATTGGGATGGCCGGGCTCGAACCGATCGGGATGGAAGCGCAGATCGTCCTTCTCGACAAAGGCGACCGGATAGCCGCCATCGCCCGCGCCGCGGCCGAGCGGCAGCGCCCCCTGTGCGCGAGATCCGGCGAGAAATCCGGGCACCGCATCCGGATCGACCGTTTCCGGCTGCCAGCCGGCCAGCCCGAGCAGAACCGCGCCGTCGGTGCCGTGCCCCAGACCCGTCAGCGCCAGCGAGCCGTAAAGATCGCAGCCGACGCGCACCGCACGAACGGGATGGCGCAGGATCTCGCGCGCGAAGGCGGCGGCGGCACGCATCGGGCCGACCGTGTGCGAACTCGATGGGCCGATGCCGATCGTGTACAATTCGGTCAGGCTTATCCCAGGGTGAAGGAAAGGAACGACTGGCGGCACGGCACACTCCTCTCGCGGAAACTCCCGCAGGTGCATGCCCCTTCTGTCCTGTCGCCTGAGATCGCTATCCCGTCGGCGGGCGCCCGAAGCGCCTCTCTCCAGAATGTTGGCGCCGCACGGTCCTTCTGCCTGAGAGTTTCCGGGGCGGTTGCTCCTTCGGCGCCGGCAATGCCGATCTCTCCCATTACGACCAGGGAAGCGTGCCGAAGGAGATGGCTGAAGTCAAACATTCAGGCAGCCGAAGGAACGACCTAGCCTCCATCGGCTCGCACGGCGCAGCCAGGGCTGTCGATCGAAGCTCAATCATTCGATTTTTTGGAGCATTATTTTCTATTTTATTCGGATTTCCCGCAATGAGATCGCTGCCTAAATCCCCCCTGACGGCCGTCGGACCGGCGGCTCGATCCATCCAGGGAGATTGAAAATGAAGAAGATTCTTTCCTCGGCAGCCGCGCTCGCGCTGGTGGCGGGCTTCGGCGGCGCAGCATCGGCGGAGCCATTCAATGGCCCGTTCGTCGGTGTGCAGGCCGGCTGGAACAAGGACGATCTGGGTACGCCATCGACCCCGCTGGGCGATTTGCAGGTCGGTCGCTCGCAGGATGCGTTCGTGGGCGGCGTCTTCGCCGGCTACGACTATAAGATCGCACCGCGCATCGTCATCGGCGCGGAAGGCGGCGTGAATTTCGGCGCCGACGACAGCATCGTTCGCACCTCCGGCACGTCGCGCCTGACCATCGATCCGAAGCGCTCGCTCGATCTGACGGCACGCGCAGGCTATCTCGTGACCGACAACACGCTCATCTATGGCCGCGCCGGCTATACGAACGTGCGGGCGCGGACCACATTGACGGATGCGACCGGGACGCGCTCGGCCTCCTCGAACCGCGATGGCTGGCTGATCGGCGGCGGCGCCGAGCGGGCGGTGGCGCAGAATATCTCGACGCGGCTGGAATATCGCTACTCCGACCTGAGCGAGGGCGACGGCAAGTTTGACCGTCACCAAATCCTCCTGGGTGTCGCCTATCGCTTCTGACGCGGGCGCAGACGGGATGGCGCGGCAAGGCTGCGCCATCCCGCCCGGCTCGCGATCGGATTGTCGGGACCGTCATGGACTGGCTTGACGGCTGTCGGCGCATTGCGCTTTGGTTAACAAATTTATCAATCATGCACGATTGATTGCCTGGATCGATCTATAAGAGCGGGATTACCAATTTCCGTATCGCGTCGGCTGACGCTAAATCAGGTCCGTCCGATGCAAAGGAGATTCATGCATGTCGATCATTGGTAGCTCGCTCAAGCCCTTCAAGGCCGAGGCCTATAAGGAAGGGAAGTTCGTCACGGTCACCGAGGCCGATGTGGCAGGCAAGTGGGCGATCTTCTTCTTCTATCCGGCCGACTTCACCTTCGTCTGCCCGACCGAGCTCGAGGACCTCGCGGACAATTATGCCGAGTTCCAGAAGCTGGGCGTGGAAATCTACAGCGTCTCGACCGACACGCATTTCTCGCACAAGGCGTGGCACGACAGCTCGCCCGCAATCGGCAAGATCAGCTACACCATGCTTGGCGATCCGAGCGGCCAGATCACCAACAATTTCGGTGTGATGCGCGAGGGCGTGGGCCTGGCTGACCGTGGCACCTTCCTGGTCGACCCCGAGGGCGTCATCCAGTTCACCGAGGTGACCGCCGAAGGCATCGGCCGCAATGCCACCGAGCTGCTGCGCAAGGTCAAGGCCGCGCAATATGTCGCCGCCCACCCGGGCGAAGTCTGCCCGGCGAAGTGGGAAGAGGGTGAAAAGACCCTCGCCCCGTCGCTCGACCTGGTCGGCAAGATCTAAGCCCTGCGGCTTCTATCGGCATCCGGGGGCGGCAGCCGCCGTCCCCGGAGCTCCCGCAGCGGACAATATAGTTTGGAGTAGAGAGCATGTTGGACGCCAACCTCAAGCAGCAGCTGCAGGCCTATCTCGGCAACATCACCCAGCCGATCGAGCTGGTCGCGTCGCTCGACGACAGCCCGAAATCGGCCGAGCTCAACGCGCTGCTGGAGGATATCGCCTCGCTGTCGGACAAGGTCAGCCTCTTCCGCAAGGATGACGACAAGCGCCGCCCGAGCTTCATGATCCGCCGCGCGGGCACCGACATCGGCGTGCGCTTCGCGGGCCTGCCAATGGGCCATGAATTCACCTCGCTCGTCCTCGCCCTGCTGCAGGTCGGCGGTCATCCGTCGAAGGCCGCGCAGGAGCTGATCGAGCAGGTCAAGAATCTCGACGGCGACTATGCCTTCGAAACCTATTTCTCGCTCTCCTGCCAGAACTGCCCGGATGTCGTGCAGGCGCTGAACCTGATGAGCGTGCTCAATCCGCGCATCAGCCATGTCGCCATCGACGGCGCGCTGTTCCAGGACGAGGTCGCCGAGCGCAAGGTGATGGCCGTGCCGACCATCTTCCTGAACGGCGAGCCGTTCGGCCAGGGCCGGATGGAGCTGGAGCAGATCGTCGCCAAGATCGACAGCGGCGCCTCGGCGCGCGCGGCCGAGAAGATCAACGCCAAGGATCCGTTCGACGTGCTTGTCGTCGGCGGCGGCCCGGCGGGTGCGGCGGCGGCGATCTATACCGCACGCAAGGGCGTCCGCACCGGCATCGCGGCCGAGCGCTTCGGCGGCCAGGTGCTCGACACCATGGCGATCGAGAATTTCATCTCGGTGCCGCACACCGAAGGGCCGAAGCTCGCCGCCCATCTGGAGCAGCACGTCAAGGATTATGACGTCGACATCATGAATCTGCAGCGGGCGACGGCGCTGGTTCCGGCGAAGACGCCCGGCGGATTGCATGAGGTGAAGCTGGAGAATGGGGCATCGCTCGAGGCGCGGACCGTGATCCTGTCCACCGGCGCGCGCTGGCGCCAGATGAACGTGCCCGGCGAGGACGAATATCGCAACAAGGGCGTGGCCTATTGCCCGCATTGCGACGGCCCGCTGTTCAAGGGCAAGCGCGTCGCGGTGATCGGCGGCGGCAATAGCGGCGTCGAGGCGGCGATCGACCTCGCCGGTATCGTTGCCCATGTCACGCTGATCGAGTTCGACAGCGATCTGCGCGCCGATGCAGTGCTGCAGCGCAAGCTCGCCAGCCTGCCCAATGTGAAGGTGATCACGTCGGCGCTCACCACCGAGGTGCGCGGCGATGGCGAGAAGGTCGTCGGCCTGACCTACAAGGACCGCAACCATGATATGGTCCATGAGGTCGCGCTGGAGGGCATCTTCGTCCAGATCGGCCTGGTGCCCAACACCGAATGGCTGAAGGGCGCGATCGCGCTCAGCCCGCGCGGCGAGATCGAGATCGACCATCGCGGCGAAACTTCGCAGCCCGGCATCTTCGCAGCCGGTGACGCGACCACGGTGCCTTACAAGCAGATCGTGATCGCGATGGGCGAAGGATCGAAGGCGGCGCTGTCGGCGTTCGATTATCTGATCCGGCTCGCTCCGGCGGACAATATGGCTGCGGCCGCCTGACGCGAACTACATCTCCTTTCCACTATCCTCGGAAAAGCTCCGAGGCCGGCCACCCGGCGGCGCCCCCCCCGCCCCGGGTGGCTTTTTGTTCGCACCGCCGGCTGGAAAGATTTGAGTCCCCTCCTGCGGCCGGCCTTCGTTCAAGACAGCCGATGACCCTAGGGATCATTGCCCCCTCGCCAGCATCGACGATCAAAGGTGCATCAGTCCGCTTCGACAGAAGCGAAGTGGCGAGCGACGAGAGCGACCTGCGTGCGATTGCGGACGTTCAGCTTGCGCATCAACGCGGTCATATGCGCCTTGACGGTCGCTTCCGCTATGCCGAGCGCAAAGGCGATCTGCTTGTTGGGCATGCCCGACTGCACGCCTTCCATGACCCTGAGCTGCGTAGGCGTCAGCGCAAGATCACGGCTCGGAACATGCGTCGCGCCCCAGGACGGCGAATGCCCGATTGAAACCTGCTCGTTGAGGCTTTCCAAGTTCATCATTTCTCCCTCTCCGCCACCATTTAAGAGTGGATTGTCGACCGCCTGTCGAGGCCGCCGCCCACTGCCATCGGGGCGCGCTCAATTGCGATGCATGAGCGCTGTTCTTGGCCTTCCCAGAACTGCGTCGCTGACGCTGCGCCAGCAGTCATACAGATTACCGCCTCCAAGCAGCGGCACTCAGAACTGGTACGACAACTATTCGATATGCGGAGACTCGTTGAGGGGTCAATAGCCAATTTTCCCCTGTTTCACGGCCGGGGAATCTGCCATACCGTTAAGTAATTAGACCGCCGGTCTCGATGCTATCGCAAGCTGTACGACAGACTTGCGGACTCGGGGAGAGCAGGTGAGAGGAGAGGCTGTGGATGAGAGGCATGTTGTGCCTTGCGACGTAGCGGTCGAGCGCGTTCGCACAGGGCAGCTATCGCAAAATGGCTTCCATCCATGAGCGCCGACCCTGGATGGCTCCCGCCTTCGGCTGCGCCGGACATGTCCGTGCTGCCGATCGCCAGGATCGGATTTCATCCGGCGCATCGGCAATTCCGGCCTTTTGCCGGAATCGATAAGGACCGCGCATGAACGGGCGCCGCCTTGTCGATCGTGTCTATGCCGACGTCGTCCGGATCATTGAGCAGAACGACCTCAAGACGGGTGATCGCCTGCCCGCCGAGGCGCGCCTGGCCGACATGCTTGCCGTTTCGCGCACGGTGGTTCGCGAAGCGCTCGTGCGGCTGGGTTCGGATGGCATCGTCGAGGCTCGCCGAGGTGCCGGCTCCTTCGTGAAACGCCGCCCATCCGGGCGACTGTCCGATCACATGCCCATGTCCGAGCTGTCGGCGACGCTCGGCACCTATGAGGTACGCTTCGTGCTGGAGGCCGAGGCCGCCCGGCTGGCGGCCACGCGCCGCTCCGAAGCGGATATGGACGCCATCTCGGCCGCAATGGATGCCTTGCGCAACGCCCTGCTGTCGAACAGCCCGGCCCATGAAGAGGATATGGCGCTGCACCAGGCGATCATGCGGGGCACGGGCAATCAGGCTTTCGTCGCGGCCTTCGAGCGGATGCATGAGGAGGTGGATCGGGTCATGCAGGCCGGCGTCGATATTTCCCGGTCGCGCTCCGCGCAGGCGATCCAGGCGATGATCGACGAGCATGAGACGGTGGTGGAAGCGATCCGCCACCATGATGCCGATGGCGCGGCGCTCGCCATGCGCTGGCATCTTTCACAGGGCCGCAAACGACTAATGCCGTGACGCGGTCGCTCATGACCATGCACGGCGCTCATAGGGAGGAAGGGAAGCGATGCTGAAGAGCTGGTTGAATGGCACTGTCGCACTAGGAATGGCCCTGCTCGCTTCGGGCTGCGCAGTCGCCGCCGAGCCCGTGCAGGGCAACACATCTCCTACCCCGATGAAGATGCCCGCCAATCCGGCGGCGGCACAGGCGGACTGGTGGAAAAAAGCGGTTTTCTACGAAGTCTATCCGCGAAGCTTCGCCGACAGCGACAATGATGGCGTCGGCGACCTGAAGGGCATTGCCGGCCGGATCGATTATCTGCGGGATCTTGGCATCGATGCGATCTGGTTGACGCCGATGTTCCCCTCGCCTCAAGTCGACTTCGGCTATGACGTGTCCGACTTCAAGGATGTGGACCCGCAATATGGCACGCTTGCCGATCTCGACCGGCTGATCGCACTCGGCAAGCAGAATGGCGTCAAGCTGGTGCTGGACCTCGTCATCAATCACACATCGGATCAGCATGAGTGGTTCAAGCAGGCCAGCAGCGCGCGCGACAATCCCTATCGCGATTTTTACATCTGGCGCGATGGCAAGGCCGGTGGTCCGCCCAACAACTGGACCTCGCAATTTGGTGGCCCGGCCTGGACCGGGAATTCGAAGGCCGGCCAATATTATTATCATATGTATACGCCGGAGCAGCCCGACCTGAACCTGCGCAATCCGAAGGTTGAAGCGGCGATGTTCGACATCGTTCGCTGGTGGTTCGACAAGGGCGTCTATGGCTTCCGCCTCGATGCGGTCGATTCCATGTTCGAACGCGAGGATCTGAAGGATAATCCAGAACTTCCCGGCAAGGACGAATATGGGATGCCCCGGCAGGAGCGCATCAACAATTATCGTCTGCCCGAAGTCCATACTCAGCTGCAGCGGCTGCGCGGGCAGGTGGTCGATCGCTATCCCGGCCGGGTGCTGATCGGCGAGACCTATGCCGAGACGGGCAAGGACATCGCCCGCTATTACGGCCCGCGCAATGACGAGATCCAGATGCCGATGTTCCTGAGCCTGATCAGGGCAAAGCCGTTCGCGGCATCGTCGCTGCGTGAACGCATCGAGGCGGTGGAAAACAATCCGGTGGGCGGCTGGCCGACCTTCGCGCTCGACAATCATGACAACATCCGCGCGGCCAGCCGGCTGACGCCACCCGGCCATGATCCGGACGATATAGCGAAGCTGACGGGCGCCCTGCTGCTGACGCTGCGCGGCACGCCGATCCTCTATTATGGGCAGGAGATCGGAATGCTGAACAACGATCCGAAGCGGGTCGAGGATGTGCAGGATCCGATCGGCCGCAAGGGCTGGCCGCAGGAGAAGGGCCGCGACGGCGAACGCACGCCCATGCAGTGGGATGCATCGGTCAATGCGGGCTTCAACCGCGGTGCCAAGCCCTGGCTGCCGGTCGGTGACGATTATCGCACCCGGAACGTCGCCGCGCAGACGTCCGATCCCAGCTCTGTCCTCTCATGGTATCGCCAGTTGATCGCGCTGCGCCGGACGCATCCGGCATTTCTGGGCGATTTCATATCGGTGGACCGGACCAATCCCTCTGTCCTGGCTTTTCTGCGCAGCTCGCCCGAGGCGACCGTGCTCGTCCTTCTCAACTTGAGCGACAAGCCGGCAACGGTCGGCCTTGCCGCGGTGGAGGCAGTGCGCATCACGAAACCGCTGGCCGTGAACGGCGCAAGCGCCAGCGGGAGCGAAGTCAGCCTGAAGCCCTTCGGCGCCTATGTCGCGGAGATTGCGCGCCGGAAGTGACGCGACGGCCGGCTGCCAGCCGGCCCGTCGATCGATATCGGGGCCTGACTCGCCAAATGCAGGGAGTCGGGCTTCGATATTTTGTGAATTCAGCCGTGCTGAATCAAAGATCCGCCGGCAGCCGGCCTGCCCGCAAATAACCGCTCCTCATAAGCGGCCGGAACCTCATGGCTCGGCCGCTCATGGGGGGGCATAGGCCTTGGCCCTCAGAAGCGGAACGACACCTGCCCGCCAATGGTGCGGTGCGCGTCGATCGCCGGCGTATGGACCAGCGTTCCCGGCGCTGCGAAAACCGAGCGGTTGATGCGCGCGACATAGAACTTGTCGAAGAGGTTGCGGAAATAGAGGCCAACGCGCCAGCTGTCATCCTCCGCCCCGAAGCTCACATTGCCGTTGAACAGGCCGTAGCTCGGAACGATGGTGAAAGGATCGCCCGCGACCGTATAGGTCCTGCTCCGCCATGTATAAACGACATTGGCGTCGATCGAATGATCGCCAAGCGGAACGGAATAATCGCCGCCCACAGTATAGGCATATTTCGGAGCATAGATCAGCGGCTTGCCCGCCGCCTGATGCACGCGCGTCGTGGTGCCCGGCGCGATGTAGCAGCCGGGGCCCGGCGACGGGTTGAGCGGCTGGCCGGCATAGCAGGAGGTGAGGAAATCCGTATATTTGGTCGGCGTATAGGCGACGCTCCCGTTCAGCGAGAAGTTGCGCGAAAGACGCAGTTGCGAGTCCGCCTCAATGCCTCGCGAGCGCAGGCCGCCCGCATTGGCCAGCACGATCGAAAGGCTGCCGTCCGGGAATTGCGTGACCGTCTGCGTCTGGAAATTCTTGAACTTCTGCGTAAAGGCGGTGACGTTGAGCGTCAGCGCCCGATCGAATAATTGGGACTTCACGCCGATCTCGTAATTGGTCACCGTTTCCGGCTCCACCTTGCGGACATTGCCGCGGATCGTCGCGATCGCCGGTGCCTTATAGCCCTGCGACGCCGTCGCATAGATCATGAAGCTGCGCGACGGCTCATATTGCACCGTCACCTTCCCCGAAAAATCATCCTGCTCGTCGGACAGCGCGGCCGGCGCGAATAGCACGGTCTGCGGGAGAAGCGTGAAATTGGGATCCGCGCTCGTGCGGAAGCTCGCGAAGACGCGATCATGCGTATAGCGCCCGCCGAGAATGGCGGTGAACTGGTCCGTCAGGTGCAGATTGGCCTGCCCGAACGCCGCATAGCTGCGCGATTTGGCGCGATAGTTGCCGACACCTCCCACCGGGCTGAGCAGCGTGCCGGGGGGCAGGTCGGTGCGGAAGAAGGTGCCGCCCTGCCGCTCCTCCGCATGGACGTCGAGGTCGAAGAAATAGACGCCGACGACATAGTCGAGGAAGCCGCCAGTGGGCGAGTTCAGCCGGATCTCCTGCGAAATCTGATCGGCGGTGAGGAAATTTCTGTTGTAGCTGAAGATAGGAAGCGACGTATAATCGAGGTCGGACTGCGAGTAATTTTTCTGGTGCTTGTACGCGGTGACGGATGTCAGCGTATAATCGCCCAGATGATAGCTGATATTCGCCTGGATGCCTTCGGACTTGACCGTGGCGAAGGGATGGGTGTCCTGCGCGAATTGCTCGGTGGTCGAGCTCGGCGTGATGCCATAGCCGCCGAGGACCTGGGCCAGATCGATCGTATTGGCCGCGCCGGTATAGGGCACAAGCCGGCGATGGACGTTGAGATAGCCCAGGCCGGTGTTACGATGGTTCTGATAATCGGCGATGATATAGGCTTCGAGGTCGGGCACCGGCTCCCAGAGCAGCTTGCCCTTCAGCGCATAATCCCGATAGCCGGTGGCGCGCTGGCCGTTGAAGCGGTTCCGGGACGTCCCGTCGCGACGCTGATAGATGCCCGTCGCGCGGAAGGCGAGATTTTCCGCGACCGGCACATTGACCGTGTTGTCGAGCAGGATCTCGTCATAGCTTCCATAGCGGTATCGGCCGATGACTTCGGTTTCGCCGAGCCTCGGCTTCTGCGTCACGACGAAGACCACGCCGCCCGAGGCATTTTTGCCGAACAATGTGCCCTGAGGCCCGCGCAGCACCTCGACGCGCTCGATATCGCTCAGCGTGTTGATGCCAATGTTGCGGGGCGTGCCCTGCACGACATCGTCGACGACCGTAGCGACGGCCTTTTCCAGATTATAGTCCACGCCCTGACTGCCGACGCCCCGGATCTGGAAGCCTGCGCCCTGGCTGGGATTGAAGCTGAGGGAAGGAGCAACCCGCTGAAGGTCCTCGGGCCGCGTGAACCCCGAATTGTTGATGGCTTCGGAGGATACTGCGGTGATCGACGCTGGCACATCTTGCAGGCGCTGGCTGCGCCGCTGGCCAGTCACGATGATTTCCTGAGCAGCCGCTTCCGGTTCGGCGGGAGCGGCTTCCGTCGGGCTTGCAACCGCGTCGGCAGGAGCGACCGATTGTCCGAACGCCGGCTGGCCCATGCCCGCGGACAGACCGACAAGCAATGCGATCAGGCTCGTTTCGCGAAGCACCGATCGTCTTGCTCGGCTTGGGGTGTCCCGATGACAAAGGGCAAGGCATTCAGCCGGCATTTTTCTCTCCTTGTGATTGGGGGCGTTACGCCCCGCTCGTGCACAGGAAATGCATAGACCTTCTGCCATCGACCAACATCAGCGACTAAGGTCGTAGACGCGCGCGCTACGGCTACAATCGCCGTGCCCGAAAGTCTCCTTCAGCGATTTCGATATCCATTGGCAGTTGCGCGGCCGCTGTCATTCGACCGCATGGTGAAGCTGATGGACGAGCGGACCGATGCCGAGCTGCGGATCGGCCGAATGCAGCCTATGGGCAGGCGAGCAGTCGCGCCAGCCGTTGGGCATAGCGCTCTGCCGATGCTTCGTTGCGCATCGCTTCGGCCGGCCAGTTGGCGAGCGTACCCGCCGCCAGCCTTGCCGCGCCAAGACGGAAGGCCAGATAGCAGGGCCTGAAAAAGCCGAGCAGCGCCAAATCGATCGGACGTGGCGCGATGCGATCGAGCAGCGCAACCAGCAGCGCAAGCCGCTCATCCTCCAGATCGAACTCCGCCGCCGCCCCGGCCACGTCCCAGGCGGGATCCTGCGGCCCGACAAGGTCGTGCCCCATATCATGGTCGAGCGCGTCGGCCTTCAAAATGCGGCCGTCAGGCAGATGCAGCCATTCCTGCATGTCGCAGCGATTGTCCGTCGCGACCGGGATGGCACGCGCCGCAAGCGCTGCATCGGGCGCATGGCGAGCCGCGAAGCGCAGCGCCTCGCGCTCGCCCAGCCCCACCCGGATATTGCACTCCGCCATTTCGAACAATGCAGGCAGCGTGGCGCCCTCCGTCACCGGAGACGGCAACAGCCGCGTGCGGAGCCCCAGATAATGAGCGACCGCCCCGATCGCATCCGTCGCCGCCGGATCGAGCGGCCTCGCCTCCTCCCAGCGTTCGACGAGGAAGCCGTGAACAAGCCCCCGCACCTCCGGCACCAGCCCTGCGGCATGGAGCGTCCGCGCGCGCTCCAGCTTGTACGCGCCCTCGCCTATTCCGGCGAAGCGGGCCAGCCATCGCCCCTTCGCCGTCCGGACGAGAAATTTGCGGCGCTCCCGATAGGGATCGACGGCAGGCCAGTCCCGTTCGTCGGTGAAAACATGCCGCCGCCATGCCCCGCCCGAAATGTCTTCGGGCGGGGCGACCAGCGGGCCGACCAGGCTCGATACCCATGCGGCCAGCCGCGCGGGCGGAATCAGCTCGTCCATCTCCACGACGGGACGCTGCGCTTCCGCCCAGCGCCGTCGCACGGCATTGCTCGCCTGCGCTCCGGGATTTCCCCCATGGCTCGGCAGGAAGGCGATCCGGTCGCGGGGCACGTTCCGCGCCTCGAGAAAACCGGCCACCGCCGCGAAGGAGCTGCCCGAAAGACCCGGCCCTTCATCGACCACCACATAATGACAATCCTCTGCCGGCAGCGCTGCGGCAATTTCGGACGCCATCTCGATCCGCCGCCGGAAGGGATGGCTGATCGGCCGGACGGTGAGCGGCGGCGGCGCGCCGAGCATGGCCGCGACCATTGCGGCAAGGCCGGTGCCGATGCTGCGGATGCCAATCACCCGTGGCGGCGCCTTCAGCACCAGCCGCGCCGCGGCCAGCGCATAGGCCTCGGGATAGACCGCATAGAAGGCATGCCCCTCCGGCCGCCTCAGTTCCACCGCATCGGGAAGCCTGGCCGGACATGCCGGCTTCGGCAAAGACACCACGGCGAAACCGCCATGCCAGGACGCCATGATAGCATGCGCCAGTTCGACGAGACTGGCGAGCAGGTCCGCTTCAGCCGGCGAACCGCCATCTGCCCCAACCTCCTGGAAATGCGCATCGGCGATACCTTGCGCGATCCGGGCCAGCGCGACGAAGGCGGCAACGAGCGCCCCGTGCCGCGCAATGCCTGCCGGCATGGCCTCGATCTGGCGGAGTTCGGCTGCGATCTGCTCGATCCGCTCGGCAGGACAGGCGCGTTCGGCATGGTCACCATAGACGATCATGGCGCGCGAGCCGTTCTATCTCATCCGGCGGCGACGGGGCTCTTGATCCTCGCCTTGCCCTCGACCGGCGCGCCCGCACCGAGCTCGGAGGCGAACCATGCGCAGGTAGCCGCCAGCCCTTCCTCGAGCGGAACCCTGGGGGACCAGTCGAGCAGCTTGCGCGCGGTGCTGATCTCCGGGCGGCGACGGCGGGGATCGTCGATGGGCAGCGGCTTGTGGACGACGGGCGCGGTGGCGCCGGTAAGATCGAGGATATGGTTGAGCAGCTCGTTTACGGTCATCTCGGTGGGATTGCCGAGATTGACGGGTTCCATTCCGACGCCGTCATGCTCCATCAGGCGCATCAGCCCGTCCACCATATCGGATATGTAACAAAAGCTGCGCGTCTGCGACCCGTCGCCATAGACGGTGATTTCGCGGCCCGACAGCGCCTGGCAGACGAGGTTGGAGACGACCCGTCCGTCATCGGGGCGCATTTGCGGGCCATAGGTGTTGAAGATGCGCGCGACGCGCACCTCGGCGCGGCCCATGCGGGCATAATCGAAGGTCATCGCCTCGGCGGCGCGCTTGCCTTCGTCATAACAGGCACGCGGACCGGTGCAGCTCACCCAGCCGCGATAATCCTCGCGCTGGGGATGCGCCTCCGGATCGCCATAGACCTCGCTGGTCGAGCTGAGCAGGAAGCGCGCGCCGGCCTCCTCGGCAAGACGCAGCAGATGATGCGTGCCGACCACGTTGGTCAGCATCGTATGTTCCGGATCCGCCTGATATTGCGGCGGCGAGGCGGCGCAGGCGAGATTGTAGATGCGGGTGAATTGCCGCGTCCGTTCGAGCAGGGAAGGCGGCAGGGGATCGACCACATCGGCCTCGATGAACTCGAAGCCCGGATGCCGCTCGAACAGGCGGAGATTGACGGGCCGCGCGGTCTGGAGATTGTCGAGGCAGACGACGCGTCGCCCCTGACCCAGCAAAGCCCTGCACAGATGCGAGCCGATGAAGCCTGCGCCGCCCGCGACCAGGACCAGCTCTTCCTTCCCGTCGGTCATCGCAGGCTCCCATCCCATGCCCTTGGCGCGTCAGCCAGTGACGGCCAGCGCCGGCGCCTCCGCGCGGCGCATCATCGCCTCCGACAGATAGGCTTCGAGCTCGGCCGCGCGCTGCGCCGCGCTATGACCGGCAAGCGCGCGCGCGCGCCCTGCCCGCCCGATCGCGGCGGCCACATCGTCCTCCTGCGCCAGCGCGACCGCCACCGCGCCACCATCGAATGCAAGGATGATCTCGCGATCGGGCACGAACAGCTCCGCCAGCCCGTCCCAAATGTCCGAGATGATCGGCGTACCGCATGCCGCCGCCTCGAACAGGCGGACCGAGGGCGACCAGCCCGCCCGGATCATGTCGGCGCGCGTGACATTCAGCGTGAAGCGCGAGGCAGAATAGAAAAGCGCATGATCGGCGGGCGGCAGATGCGCGATCCGCTCGACATTGGCGGGCCAATCGATATCCGCCGGATATTGCGGGCCGGCGACGACGAAGCGGCGATCCGGCATCACCCGCGCCGGATCGATGAGCAGCCGTTCCAGCATCGGCTGACGATCGGGGCTGTAGGTGCCGAGATAGCTCAGATCCCAGCGCTTCTTCACATCGAGCGGCGGATAGCTGTCCGGATCCACCGAGCAGAAGAGCGGCCGCGCGGCGGGTGCGCCATAATGATCTTCGAGGAGATCGAGCGTCGGGCCGCCGGTAAAGGAAAGATAGACATCGTAACCGGGGATCAGCTCCGACGAGAGATAATCGCAATCATCCCGCTCCAGCCGGGCGAGCGTCACCGGCGTGTCGATATCGTAGAAGGCGGTGATGCCGCCGGCTACCTCCTGAACGAAGCGCCCGACGGCAGCGCCATCCGGCACATAGGAACCGACGATCACCGCATCCGCCCCGGCAATCTCACTGCACCAGCGTTGGAGGCCGGCAAGGTCCGCGTAAAATTCCAGCCGACAATAATCAGGCGCGGCCAGATCGCGCTGGCTGGCATACCAGGGCGTGTCGCGTTCGAGGAACAATATGTCATGCCCGCGCGCGGCGAAGGCGGCGAGCAGCGCGCGGAAGGTCGTCGCATGGCCATTGCCCCAGGAGGAGGAAAGGCTGAGGCCCAGCACGACCAGACGGATCGGCTTCGCACTCATGCCGCCTCCCTCCGCCGCGCGAAATGCGTCTTGAAGATCGCATCCACCTGCGCGCCGCGCAGCGCATATCTATGCTCGGCCAGGATCCGCACGCGCGCGGCCTCGCCGATCGCGCGGGCGCGCTCGGGCGTGAGCGCGGCGAGATGATCGGCAACGTCGCGCCCATCGCGCGCGACGAGCACCTCCTCGCCAGGCTTCAGGAACAGCTCGATCCCTTCCCAGGCATCGGTGATCAGGCAGGCGGCGGCGCCCGCCGCCTCGAACACACGCGTCGCGGGCGAGAAGCCGATATCGGCCATGCTGTCGCGCGCCACGTTGAGCAAGGCGAGCGGCGTGCAGTTGAAGGCATTATGCTCGGCCGTATAGACATGCCCGCGATGGCGGACATTAAACGGCATCGGCTTCGTCTCCCAGCCATTGCCGCCGATCAGAAAGGATCGTTCCGGCAGGGCCGCCGCCGGCTCCAGGAAGAATGTCTCCACCCGCGCCTCCCGATCGGGAAGGCGATTGCCGAGAAAGGCGAGATCGGCCGCGAAACGCGCATCCGGCGCCACCGGGAAATGGGTTTCGGGATCGAGCGCATTATAGACCGGCATGCAGGCCGCCGCGCCGAACCGCTCATAGGCATCGA
Organism: Sphingomonas oleivorans; assembly: GCF_003050615.1. GTDB lineage: Bacteria > Pseudomonadota > Alphaproteobacteria > Sphingomonadales > Sphingomonadaceae > Sphingomonas_H > Sphingomonas_H oleivorans. The sequence continues at coordinate 143,806 of NZ_NWBU01000017.1, forward strand.
CCACCGGCGGGCCGCCGCCATAGGTGAGCACCATGCCCAGATCGGGCAGGGTGCGACGGACGGGATGGGACGGATCGCGCCGCATCTCGTCCAAGGTCGCGGCGGCATCCACATCCCAGAAGATTTTGAGCGCATCGTCGCGCGCATGTTCGACGATGCCGTCGAGCAGCTCCGCATCGAATACACCGACGCCGCTCGCCTTGACGACGATATCCGCCTGCCGCGCCTCCGCCAGCACGGCGCGCGTCGCCTCGATCGTCGCGGGATAGACGATCGATCGCGCCCATATCGGCGGATCGATGTCGCGATGCTGCTGCCGGCCGAAGGCGTCGGGCTCGTAGAATATGATGTCATAGCCGCGCCCCGCGAGATCGCGCAGGATGCCGCGATAATAGGTCGCGGCTCCGTTCCAATAGGAGGAGAGCAGGCTGGAGCCGTAAAAGGCGATCTTCATGAGACGCTCCTGGTGCGGCTGGGCGCGGCCAGCCGATCGATGATGGCCAGCAGTTCGTCGGCGCGGTGGGCGCATGTGTGGCGCGCGAGGATGGTCTGGAGCCCGCTTTCGGCAAGCGAGGCGCGGAGCGCGGGATCGTCGCGCAACGCCTCCAAATGGCGCCGCATCTCCGCGCCGTCACGTGCCGGCAGATAATCCCGGCCGGGACGGAACAGCCCCTCGCTATCCTCCCAGGGCGCGGAGACGAGCGGAATGCCGCAGGCCAGCGCCTCGAACATGCGAATGGTGGGAATGCCGGGCAAGAGCGTGGCATAGAAGCGGCGCGGGACATGGACGGTCGCGAGATGGCGCGCGAAGATTTCCGGCGCGCGGGCATTGGGCGCCCAGCCATGATAGCGCACGCCATGAAATGCGAGCGTCGCCCGCGCCTCCTCCGGATAGCGCACGCCATGGACGTCGAGGGCAAGCCCGGCCTCGGCAGCGGGGCGGAACAGGAAATCCTCCAGCTCCTGCGTACGCTCGCCATCGCCCCAATTGCCGATCCAGACGAGCCCGGCGCGTGACCCTTCCTCCAGCGGCGGATGGAAATGGCGGATATCCGCCGCCTCATGCCAGACGAAGACGCGATCGCCCCAGCCCCAGCGGCGATAGACCTCTGCCAGCGCCTCGCCGAAGGCCAATATCCCGTCATAGCCCGAAAGATCGAAGGCGCGGATCGCCTGCGGATCGCTCACCGCGCGATGATGCGTGTCATGGAACAGCAGCGTGAAGCGCGCGCCCACCTTGCGCAGCCGGCCGAGCTCCGCGACCAGCGCGGGATCGTTCCATTCATGCACGATCACGATATCGGCGCCGTCCACCAGCGCCTCCACCTCCCCATGCGGATCATATCGTTCGGAGCGAAGCTCCGGATAAGCGATGCGATAGGCGGAAAGCCCCGCATCGCCATGATCGGCGAGCAGGTTTTCGAGGCTCCATGCGCCTATGGGCTCCAGCGCGTGCACCTCATGCCCCAGCGCGATCAGCGCACGCAGTACCCCGCGCAGGAAATGGGCATTGCCATGGTTCCAGCAGGACAGGAGCGAATGGGTGAAATAGACGATCTTCATGCCGCCACCTGTGGCGCTGCGCTGTGCACCGCTCGATTGGGACGGAGGAGATCGCGCCAGATCGTCATCATCCCTGCCGCTTCGGCCGCCAATGTGTAGCGCGCGGCGCGGGCCCGCGCCGCATCGCCGAGCATAAGCCGGACATGCATGTCGCCAACGATCGCCTCGATCGCCTCGGCAAAGGCGCGATCATCCTCCGCCGGCACGAAAACGGCTACCCCATCCCAAAGCTCGCGGAAGGTCGGGATATCGGACAGGACGAGCGGGCAGCCGGCGGCGGCGGCCTCCAGCACGGCGAGCCCGAACGGCTCGTAGCGCGCGGCCGAGGCGAACACTGGCCGGGCGGCGAGGCAGGCGGCGATTCCTGCCTCCCCCATCGATCCGACCGCGACCAGATTGGCGAAGGAGGCGCGCTCGCCATTGGGCCCGCGCACGGGGCCCGCCGCCTTGACGGGGAAAGCGAGGCGCGCGGCGGCGCGATCGAGCGTCGCGACATTCTTGGCCTTGTCCCACAGCCGGCCGGCGGTGAAGGCGAAATCATGCATCGCGGCGGATGGCAGGACGATCGGCGCACGGCCATTATGCACCACCGTCGGAGGTCGGGCGAGGCGATGGACGCGCATCACCGCCTCGGCAAAGGCCGCGCTCGGCGCCACCACCCGGTCGACCGCGCGAAGCCCCGCCCCCACCAGCGCGCCGCGCCAGGCGAAATCGGCCGGCAGCACGGTGCCGTGCATCGCATCCCACCATGTGGCGACGCAGCTATGCGCGACCGCCACGACCGGCATGGCGAAGCGCACGGAAGCAGCGAGCGCGGGCATGCTGAGCTGGACAATATCCGCCTTCAGATCGCCCGCCAGCGCAGCGATGCCGCGGCCCGCATCGGCCACCGTCCCGGCATCCTCAGCCAGCCAATCAAGCTCCAGCCCGGTATCGACCAGCGTCACGCCCGGAATCGCGACGGCGGTCGCCCGCTGCGCGGCAGAAGGCGGCGGCCCCATCAACGCGATCACCGTCTCCACCCCTGCCGGCGCCAGCGCGCGGGCAAGATCGGTGGCATATTGCCACACGCCGCCGACCGCATCGGCGGTCATCAGGATGCGGGTGCCCGGCGGGATCATCGCCGCGCCCTTTCGCCCAGGCAGGCGCTTTCCAGCGCGGCGAGCGGCAGCGGCCGTTCCTCCTGTATGTCCGAAAATTCGCTGAACTGGCTGAGATAATGTTCGTGCGCCCGTTCCCAGGCGCGATCGTCTGGCAGGCCCCACAGCTTCCGATAATCGGGCGAGGAAGGATAGGGATAGAGCGGCACGGGATCATTGGCCCAGACGCCCGCCGCGCGGAGCCGGTCGCGCCACCGGGCGACCAGCGCCGGATCGTCGCCCGCCATCTCGATCAGGTTCGCCTGCACGAAGGGAACGGAGCGACGCGCATGGATCAGCCGATCGACCAGCTCGTCGGTCGTCGCCCGGCATTTCTTGTCGAGGCGGGCGCGGCCCTCCTCGGTCAGGCTCTCGACGCCCGCCTCGATCGAGACGCAGCCGGCGCGGCCGAGAAGGTCGAGCATCTCGGGCTTCCACAGGTCGATGCGCGTCTGGATGCCGAATTCGACGGGGCGATCGGCCAGCGCCTCCAATAGCGGCTGGTTGGGCAGGAATATCTCGTCGATGAAATAGACATAGGTGACACCCTGCGCGATCAGCGCGTCCATTTCCTCAAGCAGCGGCTCCAGCGCGCGGCGGCGATATGCGTCGCGGAAATCAATCTTGGCGCAGAAGGAGCAATGATAGGGGCAGCCGCGCGACGCCTCGACTTCGGCACCCGGCCCGACCGGCGCGCGATCGAAGCGGTGATGATGCGTGCTGTGGCGCGCGATCCATGCCGCTGGCCAATGGAGCGCCGGGGCATCGACGAAGCGCGCGGCCGCCGGTCCGCCCGTCACGCGGGTCCGGCCACCTGCCCGGAAGGCGATCGACGGCACTTCGCCGAGCGGGCCGCCGCGGGCGAGGGTCCCCACCACCTCCTCGCATTCGCCGCGCACGACGATATCGACGCCGAGCTTCTCCAGCGTCGTTTCCGGCGTCACCGATCCGTGCGGGCCGACCGCCGCCATCAGCCCCCCACCCTGCCCCAGCGCACGGAGAAATTCCGCCGGCACGCGCAGCTCGGGCGGGGCGCAGCGCCAGAAGAGATAGGTGGGCGCGGTCGTCACAACCGTCATCTCCGGAGCGAAATTGGCGACGAGACGGGCCAACTCCTCGTTCGACTGGCCATTCAGATGGCCGTCGAGCATCAGCACCTCATGGCCGTCCGCTTCGAGCAGCGCTCTGGCATAGCCCAGCTCCAGCGGCAGATGCGGATCGCGACTGCCGAAATAGATGCTGTTGGCATAGGACCAAGCGGGATTGACGAGCGCGAGCTTCATGTCATCGCTCCTGCGGTGAGGAGAGAGCGATCGAACCCGCGCGCATCGGACAGCCAGCGGAGGAGGCGCGCCACGCCCACCTTCCATGGCAGCCGGGGGCCCAGGCCCAGCGCCGCCTCCGCCGCGCGCGTATCGGCCACGAAATAGCGCTGGTCGCCCGCGCGCCAGGGAGCGAAGGAGATATCGATCTCGCGGCCGATCAACGCCTCCACATAAGCGAGCAGCCGCACCAGGCTGACAGCATTTTCCGGCCCGCCGCCGAGATTGAAGGCGCGGCCGCGCACCTCGTCGATCCTCTCCCAGGCGGCGAGATAGGCCTCGACCGCGTTCGACACGTCGAGAATGTCGCGCAACTGATGACCGTCGCCATAAAGAGTGATCGGCCGCCCTTCGAGCGCGCGGATCAGGAAATGGGCGACCCAGCCCTGATCCTCCGTTCCCATCTGCCGCTGGCCATAGATGCAGCTCATCCGCATGACCGCCGCCGGCATGCCGAAGCTGCGCGCATGATCGAGCACATATTGGTCCGCAGCCCCCTTGGAGCAGCCATAAGGGGTATGGAAATCGAGCAGCTGCTTCTCGCTTATGCCATGCACGCGCACGGCGGGATCGAGCGGCGCATAGCCGTCGCCCTCCAGCGCGAGAGGAATGTCGGCAAGATCGCCATAGACCTTGTTGGTCGATGCGAAGATCAGCGGCGTGCCGGGATTGCGCGTGCGGAGCGCATCGAGCAGGTTGATCGTGCCGCAGACGTTGATCTCGAAATCCTCGCGCGGATCGATCAGGCTGGTGGTGACGGCGACCTGCGCCGCCATGTGGAACACCGCCTTGGCCCCCGCCGCCGCATCCGCCAGCAGCAGCTCGTCGCGCACATCGCCGATAATGGCGTGGATCCGCCGCGGATGACGCTCCCGAAGCCAGGCGAGATTGGCTTCCACGCCCGGCCGGACGAGCGCGTCATAGACCAGCACGTCATGACCGCGCGCCGCCAGCGCATCGGCGATATTGCAGCCGATGAAGCCCGCGCCGCCGGTGACGAGCACGGGCCGGCGATCGCCCCCGCTCATGCCACCAGCCCGCGCGTTTCGAGCTCGGCGCGCGCCTCGGCCACCCGATCGTCGGCCGTCTGCCCGGCGAGCCATTCGGCAAGCTCCGCCAATCCCTCGCCGAAATCCTGTCGCGCCCGGAAGCCGAGTTCGGCCGCCGCCTTGCTTGTGTCGCAAAAGCAATGGCGAATGTCGCCGATGCGCGACTTGCCGACGATCTCCGGCTCGATCCGGTTGCGGCCCATGGCGCGGGCCAATTCCTGCGCCACCTCGCCGATCGAGCGATCATGGCCCGATCCGATATTGAACGTCCCGCCGGCGGCCCCGGGCAGGAACAGCGCATCGGCAAAGGCGCGCGCCACGTCGCGGACATGGACGAAATCGCGCCGCTGCCTGCCATCCTCGAAGATGATCGGCTGCTGCCCATTCAGCAGCCGCGAGGCGAAGATCGCCAGCACGCCCGTATAGGGATTGGAAAGCGCCTGGCCGGGGCCGTAGACGTTGAACAGCCGCAGGCACACCCCCTCCATCCCATAGGATCGGGCCATGATGTGCGTCGTGCGTTCCTGCACATATTTGTTGAGCGCATAGATCGAGGCGAGGTTCGGCCGTTTCCATTCGGGCGTCGCCACCGGCGTCAGGGGCCGTCCCTGTGCGTCCAGCGGGTCCCAGACCGGCTGATCGCCCGTGCGCGGCCGGCGCTTGGCATCTTCCACCAGATTGCCGTCGGCGTCGCGATAGAGGCCCTCGCCATAGATGCTCATCGAGGAGGCGGTGACGACGCGTCGCACCGGATGGTCGATCAGCGTCTCGAACAGCACCGCCGTGCCGACATCGTTCACGGATGTATAGCGCTCGACCGAATACATGGATTGGCCCACGCCCACCTCGGCGGCGAGATGGATCAGGCTGTCGACGCCCTCGAGCGCGCGCGCGACCGCATCGCCGTTGCGCACGTCGGCCCGCACCAGCTCCACCTCCGGGCTCAGCGCCTCGGGCCGCGCGCAATCGCCATGGACCTGATCGATCAGGCTGTCGAGCACGCGCACCTGATGGCCGCGTGCAAGCAGCTCGTCCGCCACGAACCGCCCGATGAAACCGGCGCCGCCGGTGATGAGAATCTTTTCCATTCGCTTCTCCGGTCCATTCGGCCGCCATGCGACTGGTTGAGGGAGAATAACATGGATGAATATTTTTGCTTATCTTAACAAAGATTAGCTCGGACCCAGTATAATGGTTAATCCTTTTATCCTCATTGAATGAACATGAATGGCAAACATCCTCTTCTTCATCTTTGTTCCAATCACCTATATCAACTTATCGACCCACCCCCTCGATTCATCCCGACGATCACCTTTGCTGGAACCCCAGCCTTGAATTTTTTGTTTGTGGATCAGCTATGTTGATCCTCGCATCCGATTCTGCTCGCCGATGAGCGCGCTCATCCATCTGGTCCGCCATGCCGCCCATGCGGAGGCGGGATGCGTGCTGACGGGGCGGCTGGGCGCAGCCCCGCTCACCGGACAGGGACGGGCACAGGCACGGCTGCTCGCCGACGCGCTGGCCGGGCGCGGGATCAGCGCCATTCATGCGAGCCCCCGACAACGCACGCAGGAGACAGCCGCCATCATCGCCGAGCGACTGGGCCTGGCGGTCGAAACCGTGCCCGCGCTGGACGAGATCGATTTCGGCGCCTGGTCCGGCCGGAGTTTCGCGGTGCTGGAAGGCGATCCCGCATGGCACCGCTGGAACGAAGCGCGGAGCATCGCTTTGCCGCCCGGCGGCGAGAGCATGGCGGCCGCCGTGGAGCGCGCCGCCGCGCATATGGAGCAATTGGGCGCCGCGGGCCGCACGGGCGTGCTCTGCGTCACCCATTGCGACATCATCCGCGGCCTGATCGCTTATTATCTCGGGCTCGGGCTCGACAATATGCTCCGCTTCGACATCGATCCCGCCTCGGTCAGCAGGCTCGTCGTGGGTGATCGGGGCGGTCGCATCCTGACACTGAACGAGGTGATCGGATGAGCAAAAGCGGCAGTATAGCGGCGGCGATAACGCCACATGATGATCTGCGGGCGCGGATCGACGCGCTGGCTCCCTGGTTCCACAATATCAATCTGGGCGGCATCTGGACGGCGCCGGACCATTTCCTCGGCGACTATCCCAATATGAAGTTCCGCAAGTTCGCCGATGCCCTGCCTCACGATCTGACCGGCCGGAGCGTGCTCGACATCGGCTGCAATGCCGGCTTCTATTCGGTGGAGATGAAACGGCGCGGTGCGGCGCGCGTGCTCGGCATCGATTGCGACGAACGCTATCTGGAACAGGCGCGCCTCGCGGCCGATGCGCTGGGCTTCAGCGACGTCGAGTTCCGCAATCTTTCCGTCTATGATGTCGGCGCGCTCGGCGAACGGTTCGACATCGTGATCTTCATGGGCGTGCTCTATCATCTGCGTCATCCGCTGCTCGCACTGGACCTGATCCGCGCGCATGTCGCCGGCGACATGCTGATCTTCCAGTCGATGCAGCGCGGATCGAGCGAGGTGATGCCGCTCGCGGAGGATTATCCCTTCGAGGAGCAGGCGATCTTCGATCGGCCCGATTTCCCGCGCCTCGCCTTCATCGAGCGCGAATATTCCCGCGACTGGACCAATTGGTGGGTGCCGAACCGCGCCTGCAGCGAAGCGATGCTGCGCAGCGCCGGCTTCCGCATCGAAGCCCGGCCGGAGGAGGAAGTCTATATCTGCCGCACGGCGCCCGTGCCCTATGGCGATTGGGGTGCGGGCGCGGTCTACCCAGCCAGGGGAGAGAGCGCATGATCGAAGCCGCGATGATCTGGAACGAGCCCAACAACAAATCGCATTGGGATCCGGAGATCGACCCCGACTGGTCGAAATATGCCGAGACGGTGATCCTCGCCGGCCGCGCCATCCGCTCGGCCAATCCGGGCATGACGCGGCTTCTGGGCGGCATGTCCCCGATCGACCCCTTATGGGTGCGGACGATGGAGCGCCATGGCGCGCTCAATGAGGTGGATGTCGTCGCGCTCCATGGCTTCCCGCTCGACTGGAATCTCTGGCAGATCGACGAATGGCCGAACAAGATCGCCGAGATCGAGGCCGTCGTCCCCGACAAGCCGATCTGGGTGACGGAGGTGGGCGTCGGCTCCTTCGGCGCGGAGGAGGTGCAGCTCTTCGGCCTGAACCGCACTGCCGAGCTTCTGATCGGCCGGGTGCCGCGCATCTTCTGGTACAGCCTCTATGATCTTCCGCAGAGCTGGGGCGCGACCACGCGCCATCGCGAGGCGGAGGGATCGAGCTATTATCGCCATTTCCACATGGGGCTGATCCGCGAGGACGGGACGCCCAAGTCCGCGCTCGACCATTATGCGCGATATGCCGCCGAAATGGGGCTGATGCAGTGGTTCCATTATCATGACCCCCGGCTCGACGATGCCGTCGCCTGGATGAAACGGCTGGGGGTGCGCCATCTGCGCACGGGGCTGAGCTGGGCGGACAGCTTCCGTCCCGACGCGATCGGCTGGTTCGACCGGCAAATGGAGGCGCTCGCCGATTTCGACGTGACCGTCACCTTCTGCTTCACGCCCGAGCATCTGGGAATCGCGCCGCATCATACGAGCCCCGCGCGCGAGCCACAGGCCTTCGCCGATTTCTGCGCCTGGATGATCGAGCGCTATGCGCCCGCGCGTGCGACGCTGCCTGCCGCCGTGACAGCCTGACAGGGAGAGGGATATGCTGACCAAAACCTCCGGTCCGATCGATTCCCCCGAAACGCGCCGGCCGATCAATATTGCGCTGGTCGGCATCGGCAATTGCGTGAGCTCGCTCGTCCAGGGCCTCAGCCATTATCGCGAGGGGGCAAACGACCATATCGGCCTGATGCATTGGGAATTGGGCGGGTATCGGCCGGGCGACATCCGCGTCGTCGCCGCCTGGGACGTCGACCGGCGCAAGGTCGGCCGCGACGTGGCGGAGGCGATCTTCGCCAGGCCCAACTGCACCGCGACATTTTGCGACACGGTGCCGCCCACGGGGGTGGAGGTACGAATGGGCCGGCTGCTCGACGGATATGCCGAGCATATGGCCGATCAGCCCGACGACCGCACCTTCCTGATCGCCGACTCGCCCGAGCCGGACAAGGCGGAGATAGTGGCGGCGCTGCGCGCGAGCGGGGCGGACATGCTGCTCAACTATCTGCCCGTCGGCAGCCAGAAGGCGACCGAATTCTACGCCGAATGCGCGCTGGAGGCGGGCGTCGCCTTCGTCAACAACATCCCCGTCTTCATCGCCAGCGACGAAGGCTGGGCGAAGCGCTTCCGTGCGGCGGGCGTGCCGATCATCGGCGACGACATCAAGGCGCAGCTCGGCGCGACCATCGTCCATCGCGTGCTGACCGACCTGTTCGCCAAGCGCGGGGTGAAGCTCGATCGCACCTATCAGCTCAATACCGGCGGCAATACCGATTTCCTCAACATGGCGAACCGGACGCGCCTCGCGTCCAAGAAGATATCGAAGACCGAAGCGGTGCAATCCGTCGCCGAACGGCGGCTGGCGGATGAGAATATCCATGTCGGCCCATCCGATTATGTGGCATGGCAAAAGGACAACAAGGTCTGTTTCCTGCGCATGGAAGGGCAATTGTTCGGCGGCGTGCCGATGAACCTGGAACTGCGCCTGTCGGTGGAGGACAGCCCCAATTCGGCAGGCGTGGCGATCGACATGATCCGTTGCGCCAGGATTGCGCTCGACCGGGGGCTTTCCGGGCCGATCGAGCCCGCGTCGGCCTATTTCTGCAAGCATCCGCCCCGGCAGATGACCGATGATCTCGCGCATGAGGCGCTCGAGGCGTTCATCGCGGCCGTGCCGGCGACCGCTTGATCTTTCGGGCGCCTGATCATTCGGATGGCCTGGTCCGGTGCCGTTCCAGCTCATCGAGGAGCATGTCCGGTTCCAAAAACACCTTATCTCAGTGTCCACGGAACCGGCAGCAGGCCAGGAAGCCTCGCTTTGCACACCGCCTCGCACACCGCCGAGGGATCAAAACGGTTTCGCGAGCACCAGCGTGCTGATGGCGAGCACGAGCAGCAGCATCGCGAGCAGCGGCCGGAATGTCGAAGGGCTGACGGACCTGCCGCGCGACAGGCGCTGCAATCTCACCATGTTGGATCCATGTATGAGCGTCAGCATCGCCACGCAGGCGATCTTCGCCTTCATCCAGCCCGTCGCGAACCAGCCGACCTGAAGGGTCATGGCAAGGCCCAGAATCCAGATGAAGAAGAGCGCGGGCGTCGTCACGACAGCATTCCCGAACCGTAGCCGCTGCAGTTCGGCGGCCCTGCGGGGTTCGAGCGTCCCCTCCTTCGACAATGATGGAAGGGACAGCGCTTCCACGAGCGAACCGGCCAGGAAGATCGCGACCGCCAGGATATGGACTGCCAGCAAGCCGTAATAGGGAAGATCGATCATCGTCGCGCCTGATCCTGTGCCAATGGGTTTTGCCGCCCCCCTTAGCGCCAAATACTCGGCCGTAATGAACCCCATATCGGATCCGGTCCGCCTCGCTCCGGTCCCGGCCGGGCGGCCAGCGTCCCTTCGAGCCGACCAAAGGCTCGTCCACCGGCTGGAGGAGAGTTTGAGGCCGGCGCAGAGGAGTGCTGTGGGTGCTGTTTGAGAGGGCTGTGGTGGGCAGACGCGCGAAAGCCCGGCCAGGAGGGTGGCCGGGCTTTTGTGTGATTGTTGGTTGCGGGGACCGGCAACCATCTTCACTTGCTCTTTCGATCGGCAGCTTAGCATCCTAAGCTGCGCGCCAGAAGCTGATTGCCTTTCGGTCGCCATGGTCGGTCACGTCGCAGCGAGCTTCTTCTGCGCTGCCTGAACAAGCATTTCGAGTGTCGGGCGAGATGGAGCGAAGAACGTCACACCGGTGTGCGGCGTCGAGAAATCCAGCCGCCGGCCGTAAGCGCCTGGCGGATCGCCGACATACATGCGTTCCAGCATCTTCGCGATCATCCAAAGGCGCCGGGAGTAGCCGATGAAATAGGTGCCGAACTCCCGCTGGCCCGGTCGTTCGAACGGCATATTGTCTCGCAGAATGTCGTGCTCGTTGCCATCGGCGTCTACGATAATGGCCAAAGTCTTGTGCGACTTGCGTGGCCAATCGTCATCATCGAGTTCGACATTGTCGATCTTCGTGCGGCCGACAATCTCCTCCTGGCGTGGTGTTGGGACCTTCGACCACGCATCGAGATCGTGGAGATATTTCTGGACGACGACATAGCTGCCGCAGCGCCATCGCCACCCGATATGATCAGCTCGCCAACAGCTTCCTCGGCATGGTCCATCTGGCCACCGCCAGATACTGGCCGGAATTTGTCCACGCCGCATAGGATGATAGGTGCCCAGCGCCTTTAGCACGCCGATGTCGCGGAAAATCGCCGGGCAACCTATTCGGCCTTAAGCATTCGCTTCTCGCCGTTATATGCAAGGGGCGCCCCTATGCTGGCGCGATTCGGCCCAAGGTCAGAAGTTCCGCCACGATTTTGACCGTGCCCGAAAGCAGCCAAAGCGCATATTGCGAAGGGGATGACTTCGCAGTGCCTTGCCCCTGTCACGCAAAGCCGCTCTGCCTTCTTAAGAATTGACCAGGTAACGCGGTGCCGGGATGCCTACCTGTGTAGCGCCGAACAATGCCGCTCGCGCCTGCTCATAATCAGCCCACAGTTCGGTATTGTGGACCGAGGGAAGTGTGACGTCTTCGCCTTGGTCGAAGCCGGCGAGCGCGGCATCAACCAGATTCTCAGTCGTCATCACAGCAGCAGGGTCGAAAGCCGAGAGAGGAATACCCGCATGGTCGTAGAACTCTGTTGCCGTGCCGGCGGGAAGTACGACCTGAACACGGACGCCAGTGCCCGACACCTCGCCCTGGAGTCCACGGCTCAAGGCTAGCACATAGCTCTTCGTGGCACTGTAGAGCGTCGTTATCGGCAGAGAATGGAAGGCCATGACCGAAGCGATGTTGATGATCGCACCTGCGTCCCGCTTCAGGAACGCGGGCAGCACGGCACGGGTAAGCCGGGTCGGTGCGATGACGTTGAGCGCGATCGTTGAGGCTGTGTCTGCATCCGACATATCGCCGGTGCTGCTGAGCTTGCCGTTGCCAGCGTTGTTCACGAGCAGCGCAATGCGCTCATCTGAGCCAAGCAGTTCCTCGATATGCACCAGTGACTTCTCTTCGGTCAGGTCAGCCTCGATGATCCCTGCCTGGATACCATGCGCTTCGGAAAGGGTATCGGCCAAACTCCGCAGCCGTTCGATCCGGCGCGCGACAAGCAAGAGATCGTAACCTCGCGCGGCAAGGCGATCGGCATATACGGCGCCGATGCCGGAGGATGCGCCGGTTACGACGGCTATGGGGCTAGTTGTTGGCATGGGAAACGACCTCATTATTGTAGGCCAACTTTGAGAATGAAGCATTGGTCATGTTTCAATTCCTAGTGAACGGTTGATTTAGCCGGTTGCGGCACGCGGATATTGACAGGATGCCCACCTTCGAAAAGTCGAACAAAATCGTCAGTTACTTTCTATAAAATCGAGCGATGCCCTTTCAGCCGTGTCGGGTGACGATACGCACGATGCTCGTCGCTGCACTTGATGGCCAGAGGTCGGAGGAAGAGCGCAGAATTTCGAACAGCTTCTGCAACGACGCATAAGACAGCTGGTCCGCTCTTCTAAAGCTTCCATCGAACCAATCGCGAGTCTGCTGCATAGGCACACCGTCCCCCATGCTCAACGAAGAGGTGCCCATTCCTGCACCTCCGGGGAAAACGCAAAATCCCAACAGCTTCCGCAAGCCTACGAGAGAGATGTCTCCAAGGTCGAACTAGATATCAGCCTGTCAATCTCGCCCTTCCAAACTGAGAGACAGGCCATGCAACAGGAGACACCTATGCCAGCTTACCTCGTTGTCGATCTCGACATTCACGATCACGATGTGATTGCCGACTACCGTTCCAAGGCGCTGCCGCTGGTCGCAAAAGCTGGCGGTCGCCTCATTGCCCTTGATGACGCTCCGCTCGAACTTGAAGGGTGGCAGGCGACGAACATGCTGATCATCGAATTCCCCGACATGGAGGCTATCCAAGGCCTGTTCGCGTCGCCGGAATACGCGCCGCTCGCGCTCCAACGTCAGGCCGCAGCCGGCTCGCGGATCATCGCCTTGCGCGGCGTGTAGCGATAGACGCAAAAAAGCAAAATCCCGATAGTCTGCGCAAGAGGGCAGCAGAAAGAACCGCCAGATCATCGCAGGATGAACATGTTGGAAAGGACAGAAAAAGGAGAGCGAAATGGCAGAACTGACCAATGCCGCCTTCTTCAATGCGAAGCCCGGTCGATCAGAAGATCTCGGGGTCGCTTTGCTACAGCTTGTCTCGCCTTCACGACAGGAGGAAGGCTGCCTCCGCTACGAAATCCACCAGTCCCAGGACGATCCCAATGCCTGGATGGTTTTGGAAGACTGGCGACATCCATCCGACTTCGATCTGCATATGGCTTCCGACTATGTGCGGGCCTTCATGGCGAAGGTCTCTGATCTTTGCGTCGAAGAGGTGGAGATCTGCGGCTATCGGCAGCGCTCTCCGCAACCGTAATCAAATCCAAGGAGCAAATAACATGAGCAAGGAAACTTCAAAAGTCTGGCTCGTGACCGGTTGCTCGACCGGTTTCGGCCGCTACATCGCCGAGCATCTTCTCGAAAGTGGAGAGAAGGTGGTTGTCACCGCCCGCAAGACCGACAAAATTGCCGACCTGAAGCAGAAGGGCGATGCCCTAATCCTGCCCCTCGACGTTATTGATCGCGCGCAGTGCCGTAAAGCCGTTGAAGCAGCAGAAGCCCACTTTGGCCGGGTTGATGTTCTGATCAACAATGCCGGTATCGGCTTTTTCGGTGCGGTGGAAGAAACCGAGGAGGCGGACGCGCGCCGGTTGTTCGAGGTGAACTTCTTCGGCACGGCCAACACGATTCACGCAGTCCTGCCGGGGATGCGCACCCGCCGCAGCGGCACGATCGTCAACCTGACTTCGATCGGCGGAATAGTCGGCTTTACGGGCGTCGGTTATTATTGTGCCAGCAAGTTCGCGGTCGAAGGGCTGTCCGATACGCTCCGGACGGAGGTCGAGCCACTCGGCATCAAGGTCATGGCCGTTGAACCGAGCGGTTTTCGCACGGAATGGGCTGGCTCATCCAGCGAAGCCGCGGCTATCATAGCAGATTATGATGGCACCGCTGGCGAAGCGCGCCGCGCCTATCATGCCTCGGTAGGTCATCAAGCCGGCGACCCGGCCCGTGCGGCTAAAGCAATCCGCGAAGCCGTACTTGCCGCCAAACCTCCGCATCATCTGCTTCTCGGCAATGACGCGGTGGATGCAGCGCTCGAAAAGATCGACGCGCTACGGGCCAATGTGACCGCCTGGGAGGGGCTCTCCCGGTCTGCCGATTTCCCGGTCGTCTGAACTCAACACCTGAAATCCCGAAAACCTAACCGGCCTGGCAATGATCCATCGCCAGCCACAGGAAAGGAGTCTGTCATGACAAATCGTTTTGAAGGGAAAGTCGCAATCGTAACTGGCGGTGGCTCGGGTATCGGAGCCGCAATTGCCAGACGCCTGGTTGCGGAGGGCGCGTCCGTCATGATTTCCGGTCGCACGGAAAATCGCCTTGCCGAAACAGCGGCAACCTTGCCCGCTGATCGCACCGCCACCCGCGTTGCAGATGTCGCGATTCGAAAGGACTGCGATGCTCTCGTGGTCGCAACGGTCGAAATGTTCGGTCGGGTGGACACGCTGGTCAATGCCGCGGGAATGAATCTCGTCGGGACCATCCAGGACACGTCCGATGAAGACTGGGAAGCCTGCCTGCGTTCTGACCTTTCCGGGGTCTTCTATATGAGCCGTGCGGCCGTGCCGCATCTCATCGAGACGAAGGGATCGATCGTCAATATCGGCTCCGTCTCCTCTCTCGGTGGCGGCTGGAGCCATGCGGCATATAACGCCGCCAAGGGTGGCGTGGCGAACCTCACCCGTTCGGCCGCCTGCGATCTCGGCAAGTTCGGCGTTCGCGCCAACACCGTTGCTCCCGGCCTGACCGTCACCGGGATGGTGGAAGCCATCATGGAGGACGAGACGCTGCTCGATAAGGCATGGGACCGAATTCCCCTGAGACGCGCCGGCCAGCCTGACGAGATCGCCGCAGCAGTGGCGTTTCTGGCGAGCGACGAGGCCGCCTGGATCACGGGGGCCATCCTGCCCGTTGATGGAGGGCAGACATGCACTGACGGCGGCCCTGAATGGGGCAAATGACCCGTGAGGTAGAAAGCGCCTGAGCGTGTTTGAGCCCAGGCCCTTTCGCGTTGCTGGCAGCGTTTATGACCCCAAGTGAACAGACAAAAATGTCTGAAAATTAAAAAATTGGCAGGAATTATCGACGATTATTTGCTACTGACTAAGCAATCAGAGGGTTTGCTACTCGGGGGTAAGAATGACGCCGACAGTCCAAGGCAGTGAGTTTGCGCAACTCCGAACCTTTGTGACTGTTGCCGAGCAGTTGAGTTTCAGCCGCGCGGCAGAGCGCCTCGGCATCACGCCATCATCTCTCAGCCAGACGATCCGAAGCCTTGAGGAGCGTCTGGGCATCCGCCTCCTTAATCGCACGACGCGCAGTGTCGCCCTCACACCTGCTGGAGAGGCCCTGCTGCTTCGCCTTCGCCCCGCAATGGACGAGATCAGTGCCGCGATTGAGAGCGCTGTACGCTTCCGAGACACGCCTGCTGGCACGGTGCGCGTACACGCCGCCCGCCTCGCGGCGCAGGTGTTTATCGCTCCAATGCTTGGAGCCTTCAGTCAGTCTTATCCCGAGATCACAGTCGATGTTACCGTCGATGATGCTGTCGTCGACATTGTGTCGGGTGGATGGGACGTTGCCATCCGACCCGGCGAGGTGGTCGAACGAGATATGATCGCTGTCGAGATCGGAGGCCCGCTTCGCCAGTATCCGGTTGCGACACCGGAATACATTGCGAAGCATGGCACGCCGGAAACGCCTGAGCAGCTACTGGATCATAATTGCATTCTCTGGCGCTGGTCGGGGCAGAGCCTTCCCTATGCCTGGGAATTCCATCGTGACGGGAGTTGGTTCGAACTCGTGGTCAAAGGCTCTATCATCGTGAGCGACCGGGGAATGATGCTGTCAGCGTGCCTGGATGGCGCCGGCATCGCCTTTGCGACAAATCGGGAGGTCGATACCCTTATAGCCGATGGCCGTCTAAGCAAGATGCTCGATCAATATTGCGAGCCGTACCCAGGCTATTTTCTTTACTATCCTAAGCAAAGGCAAATGGCACCAGCTTTGCGCGCGTTCATCGATACCGTGCGAGCGACCGTTCGTCTGGAACATTAGGCAGGCGAGCTTCACCCTGAGCAAATGGACCGATCGGTGGATTATGTGCGTGGAACTAACAAGGTCACTGCGAAATCCGGGAATTATTAACCGGCGAGGGCATGGCAGAAATGCTGACGAGGCGGCCGGCTGGGTCGTTTCCAGGAACCCACGGAGAAATTCCCATGACCAACGAAACCAACGCTCAGCGCATCCGCGAACTCTATGAAGCCGTGAACGCCAAGAACCTCGAAGTCATTGCCGGTTTCGGCGCTCCCGAAAGTGAGTGGCTAGATGTGCCTTTCGATTATCGGGCGACCGGCGAACGGGCGATCATCGATCCCTGGAAGAACTGGTTCAACATCTTCCCGGACGCCACCTGCGAGGTGCGCAGCCTCATCGCCCTTGAAGACTACGTCATCGCGCAGGGCATCGGCCGCGGCACCCATAGCGGCGTGTTCAACTCGCCGGCCGGCGAAATTCAGCCCACCGGCCGCAAGATGGAAGTCCAGTTCTGCGACGTCTACAGGCTCAAGGACGGGAAGATCATGCGCGCCGACTCCTACTTCGACTTCTATAGCCTGCTCAAGCGCCTGACCCTTGAAGCGGCTTGAAGGTGAATGGGAGTTTCGATGACAGCAAACCAAGTTGACATCATCCCTGGGCGCTTTGGGCGTAATTCCGAAGTGCTTCGGGAACTCCTCGCCAACGAAGGCGAAGGCTCGCCCTATCCTACTGGCAGGAGGTGCCGTCCTTACGCTAGAGGCAGGTATCGGTGATTGGGAGAAGGCGGACGTTTTGATTTATGCGTAGCCGTTGGCCCCGGCCTATCCACGGCGCCGGGGGATGAAGACACGATCGTCATCGACTGCGAGAGGACATTGATCCTGCCCTCGCGCGTGGACTTCTCTAGCCCCACCTCGGCAGCTACTTTAACCCCGGCGGCCACGGCAGACATTGCCGTTGTCCGCATCGCCGATCCGAAGAATGCCCCCGTTGGCCCAGTGCCTGCCCGATGCGGACATCTCGATATCCTGATCGGCGCAGGCAAGATTCTTCAGTGGGATGGTAAGCCTCTGGAAAGAGCAGCCGAAGCAATCGCACCCGTCCAAGGATTGATCGACAACCATCCCTATCTGGGAATGTGGGTCGACGAAAGCGACTTCGTCCGTCAGGAGTTGTTACCTGGCGGCCGATATGATGAGGCGCGCGGAGATCGGCGAAGCGCGTACCGTGGGGCTTACTGGATTCAGGGCGAACGGATTATCTATCTGGACGATCTCGGCTTCTGGGCCTTTGGCGAGTTCAAGGATGGCCAGCTTCATCACGCAGGCTACCGGTTCAGCCGCCGTTGAATACCTCTTCGGCCAATCAGTCATAGCTAAGCTGCGGTCCCAAAAAGGCACGCGGCTTTCTTTTGCGCCCCTCGATTATATCTTCGCTGCTAACAAAGAACAGTGGAACTCAATCGATTATCAGCCATGCCTTCGCAAGGCATGCTCCTTCCATCAGCGGACAACCACGCAGCTATTCGAAAAGAGATTGGGAGCGTGTCATGGAAAGCCTTAAGAACATTACAATCTTACGCGCCCGTCCCGGATTGGAAGAGGTATTGGGCCGCGAGCTTGAACGGCTCGTCCAGCCATGCCGAGCCGCAATCGGCTGCCTCCAGTACCGTGTCCACAAATCAGAAGACGAAGCCGGTGTCTGGTGCATCTACGAAACGTGGCGGTCACGCCAGGATCTCAGGGACAACCTGCGGCATGCTCGGATGGAAGGCTATTTCAACGTTCTGCGTCACCTTGCCGAACCGAAGTTCGAACTACTGACGTTTTCGGAAGTCTCGACCCTCCCAGCGGCATCTAACGTCACCCGCCCTGCACGTTGGCGCAGCCTTCCACATTCAACCCGCGCTCAGGCCCATCGGCCGACGTGAGTTGGGAGAGTATACAGATGGCTCTCTTCGAGAACATGCTCATCCTCGTCCTCGTAGCAGTTGGATTGCTGCATGTGTCGCGACGATTGAGCATCCCATATCCGACAATGCTCGCTCTGGCAGGCTTACTTGTTGCGGCACTGCCCTGGGTTCCGGTCATTGAAATAGACCCACAACTGGCGTTGGCGCTCTTTATTGCACCGGCGCTCTTCGATGCAGCCTACGATTTTTCGCCTCGTGCGCTGAAAAGCAACTGGGCGCCGTTGCTGGCATTGGCGGCACTTGCCGTTGTTCTCACGACGGCCGCCGTTGCGTGGGTGGGTTTTGCCTTCGCGGGACTGCCTTTGGCTGCTGCAATTGCTTTGGGAGCGATTGTCGCACCTCCGGACGCTGCTGCAGCAACCGCAGTCCTTGCTCGTTTTCCATTGCCAAGGAGGACGATCGCAGTTCTCAAGGGAGAAAGCCTCTTCAACGACGCTGTCGCGCTCCTGATCCTAGGTGCCGCCGTCTCTGCAGCGACGCAACCCGAAATCTCAAGCCATCGGATTTCGATGATTCTGACCGCCGCTCCCGGCGGTGTTGCCCTGGGGATCGGTCTCGCTTTGTTCTATGTCCGTCTCGCGCCAAGTTTCGCGGGGACACTTGGTAGCCGACTACTGGAATTCGTAGCAACTTTCGGCGCCTGGGTCATCGCCGAGCGGTTGCACCTCTCCGCAATCCTGTCCGTCGTTGCGTTCGCCATGGCAGTGGCGCGTTATATGCCGGAACGGCAGTCGGCCCGCGATCGCGTCCATTCCTACGCTGTATGGGAAGCTGCGGTCTTTCTTCTGAACGTGCTCGCCTTCCTGCTTATGGGTTTACAGGCTCGCGCTATTGTAGCGCGCCTGGACGCAACCGAAATCTGGCACGCCTTGGGCTTCGCCGGCGCCGTTCTGGCGACAGTCGTCCTTGTCCGCATCGCTTGGGTGCTACTGTTCAATCGCGTCATGTATCGCGGAGCACGTGCAGCGCGGGGCTCCAACGTGCCGAGTCTGTCTCAAGGGTGCATCGTATCGTGGTGCGGCATGAGGGGGGTGGTGACGCTGGCGGCCGCTCTCTCTTTGCCGATCGACTTTCCCGCCCGCGATCTGATTGTTCTCAGCTCGCTTGCCGTCGTTCTCGGGACTCTGATCGGGCAAGGTCTCACGTTGGGGCCGCTGATACGGCTCTTTCACCTGAAACCGGACGACTCCTTCGGCGACGAAGTTGCCGTCACGCGCGTTGCTTTACTCGATGCCGCGCTACAGAGCCTTTCGGGCCTGGAAGGATCGGCGGCCTCGAATCTTCGTGAGGGTTACATCGCTGACCGAACTGTCGCCGCGCAGTACCGAGATCCCCGTGCCCTAAGCGAGGCGGATCAATTGCGTCGATTGACGCTCATAGAGATGCGGGCAACGTTGTCGAGCATACGGGGAGCCGGCACGATAGAAGACGATGTCTTCCATGCTATTCAAGAAGAGCTTGATTGGGCCGAACTGGCGGCCTCACCGCCTCATTGGCTTCAACTCGAAGAAACGTGATGCCAGAGCCGAAAGCCGGATCAGGCTCAGCATTTCAGATGCACCCCGAATCTCTTGGGTGCATTTTCTTCTGGGCATATCCATTATACCAATCCAGCTAACAAGCCATGTTGAAAGACATCGGATTATAAATCACAAACTCACAAACTAATCTCCTTTCCAGAGCCGGTGAGCCATTCAGGGCCTTCACCGCGAAGGAAAGGAGCAGGTCATGACCAATAGAGTCTGGTTCATCACCGGAATATCGAGGGGACTGGGATATGCCCTCGCGCATGCCGCGCTTGAGCACGGCGATCAAGTCATCGGTACGACACGCAGCGGGCGCGTACCGGACGGTCTTCCAGCGCATAACCTTGATGTCCTGCCGCTCGAGGCGGGCGACCCCACGTCGATCGAACATGCGTTCGCTTCGGCCTACGCGTTGCACGATCGCATCGATGTTCTGGTCAATAACGCGGGGTACGGCCTTCTCGGGCCGGTCGAAACCGCCTCCGATCAGGAGGTGCGAGACATCTTCAATATCAATCTCTTCGCCCCGCTCGCGATTATTCGTCACGCGCTCCCCAAGATGCGCGACCAAGGGCGCGGGCACATCATCAATATCTCGTCGATTGCTGGCATCGCTCCCGCTCCCGGCTCAGGCATCTATGCCGGAACGAAGGCGGCGCTCTCAGCCATCTCCTATGCTCTCGCACAAGAACTGGCGCCGTTCGGGCTTTGGGTGACATCCGTCGAGCCGGGCTCATTCCGCACCGATTTTCTTTCCAGCCGCTCGGTTCTCCGGACGGGGTCGAACGTCGACGACTACGCCGCGACCAGTGGACGGGCAGTTGATGGACTCCTGACCAAAGACGGCAAGCAGGCTGGCGACCCACGTCGGGGAGCGCTTGCCATCCTCGAAGCCGTCAATGCCGACGAGCCGCCGCTCGATCTGCTGCTGGGCAGCGACGCGCTCCAGCGTGCTCAAACCCGCCTCGATCGCTTTGATGACGACCTGCGGCGGTGGGAGGACGTCAGCCGCGGCACCGATTTCCGGGAAATGGCATAGCCCGCCAGCCTAACTCGAATTCATCCCGCTTTCAAAAGGAGTACGGCAATGTCGAACTTCACAAACCTGGTATTCATTCGTGCCAAGGCAGGCCGTTCCGAAGACCTTGGCAAGGCTCTTCTGTCTCTGGTCGCACCATCCCGCGCGGAAGATGCCTGCCTTTCCTATGACGTTCATCATTCAAACGACGATCCGGACTTGAGGATGGTCTATGAAAACTGGCGGTCTGCCGGCGATCTCGACGGGCACTTCGCGCTTCCGCACATGCAGGCTTTCGTCGCCCGGATACCCGATCTGGTCGAGGGCGATCTCGATCTGCGCAGCTTCACGCGGCTCTCTGACGCCGCCTGACTCCCCCCAACCAACTTCAAAGAAAGGATCATCCCATGAGCAATATCGCAAACAAGATCGTTCTCATCACAGGCGCCAGCAGCGGCATTGGTGAGGCGACAGCCCGAGCACTTGGCAAAGCCGGAGCCGTAGTTGTGCTCGGCGCGCGGCGAACGGATCGCCTCGAAAATCTGGCCGCCGAGATTACCGCTGCCGGCGGCAAGGCTATCTATAAGAGCCTGGATGTCACATCACGCGAAGATGTCCAAGCCTTCGCCGATGCGGCGCTCGATACCTTCGGACGCATTGACGTCATCGTCAACAATGCCGGCGTCATGCCACTTTCACCGATGGCATCCCTGAAAGTGGACGAGTGGGACCGGATGGTCGACGTCAACATCAAGGGCGTCCTTTACGGGATTGCGGCTGTGCTGCCGGCCATGAACCGTCAGGGCACCGGCCAGGTCATCAATGTCTCATCCATCGGTGGCCTCACCGTTTCACCGACGGCTGCGGTCTACTGTGCCACCAAATACGCGGTGCGTGCAATTTCCGACGGGCTGCGTCAGGAGAGCGACAAGATCCGCGTGACCTGCGTTTATCCAGGCGTGGTAGAATCCGAGCTGGCCAATTCCATCACCGATTCCGCCGCTGCGGAAGCGATGATCGCCTATCGCCAGATCGCATTGAAGCCCGAGGCCATTGCTGACGCAATCGCTCATGTGATCGGTCAGCCCGCCGATGTCGACACCAGCGAAATTGTCATTCGCCCCACCGCCAGCGCTTGAGCGGAGGCCGGGATGTCACCCGAAAACCACTTTCAACTCGCAACCGCCGCTGTCGTTGCAGGGCTTCTTGCGTGCATAACGACGGCCTCGGCCCAGGAAGGATATACGCAGATGAACAATGCTCGAACGTCGGCCTCCGTGCCTGACCAGACCCACCCCTATGTCGGCATGTGGATCACGGAGGATGGTCACATTCGCCATAACCTGCTGCCGAATGGTCGCTATGATGAAGCACGCGGTCGTCGGGAGAGTGCCTATCAGGGACATTACGAGGTTCGCGGCAATCATATCGACTATTGGGATGATACCGGGTTCACCGCCGATGGCGAATTCATCGAGGGTGTTCTCTATCATGCCGGCATGGTCCTGTATCGCGCCGGAAAAACGCCATGATAATCGCAAGAAGCCAATTACTCTGTTCTATGTAGTTCGGGATGATATCAATATCATCAGTGTTACATTTCTATGAAGTCGGAATCCACAACGTAAGGGAGGCGATATTGGCTTCGAACGAACCGTCCAGTCCGCCGTCCACCCCTGAGCGGACCTCCCCGATCGGGCTCGAAAGCTATATCAGCGGGACCACGTTGATTAGCGGCGACGGACCGGCGTGGAAAGACGTCTTCGTGCAGGTCTTCTCTCGTCACCGGGTTCAACACCCTTTCCTGGTTCCCGCCGTCGCCGAGCCGCTCATCGTCTGGGTCATGTCGGGTAGTGCCACCGTCGAAGAACGGGATCTTGGAGGTGACTGGGCGGTGAATCGCGTGAGCGTCGGCGATTTCTTCCTGACGCGATCACCTGCTCCCTATGAAATGCGATGGCAGGCTGACGGTGATCAGGCATTTCAGGTGATGCACCTCTATGTCTCTGTCCCACTGTTCGAAAAGGTGGTGCGAGAGATGCTGGAAAAGGCCGGTGGCAACGTCACCTTGAAGGATATCTCCGGTGGTCGGGACACGACTATCTCGCATATCCTGAACCTCCTTCATGGAGAATTGGTCGCGGAAAACAGTGGCAGCGCACTGTTTGTCGAAGGACTGGCGCAGAGCCTGGCCGTGCATCTCGTGCGCCACTATGCGGTTGCAGATACCGAAGCGCGTGCCCGAAACGCCTTGCCCGGCTCCAAACTGCGACGGGCGATTGCCTTTATGGCAGCCCGGCTCGATCAGCCATTTGATCTGCACAGCCTGGCCCATGCGGTGGGAATGAGCGAGTTCCATTTCAGCCGGCTCTTCAAGAAGGCGACGGGCCTTTCTCCATCGCTCTACTTCATTCGCCAGCGGGTGGCCAAGGCGCAGCAACTGCTGCAGGAAACCGACACCAGCATCATCGAGATCGGAATGACCGTCGGCTACTCCAGCCCCAGCCATTTCGCGCAGATCTTCCGCCGTGAGACCGGCCTTTCGCCAACCGATTACCGCCGCGGTTGAAGCGTCAAGCTCGTCCGAAGTCGGAAACGAGCAAAATCCCGACAGCCTCCGCAAAGCGCCGGGAGAGAGAAAAGCCGAGGTCTTCTAGATTTCTCCTTGTCGAACGCGAACGCCTTTCCGCTTCCCGGAAAGAGTTCGAAAGCAACAAGGAGACAAGCCATGACGAACATCAATGGAAAAGTCGCGCTGATTACCGGCGCATCGAGCGGTATTGGCGCGGCGACGGCCCTCAAGCTGGCTTCTGCGGGCGTCAAGGTCGGCATCGCTGCCCGGCGCACCGATCGCCTCGAAGCTCTGAAAACCGAAATCACGAAAAAGGGCGACGAAGCTCTCGTGATCGAAATGGACGTGGTCGATCCCGCCTCCGTCGAAACTGGCGTCAGTAAGCTGGTCGATGCCTACGGCTCGATCGACATTCTCTTCAACAATGCCGGTCTGATGCCGCTCTCCGATGTTGACCAGTTCAAGACCAGCGAATGGCACCGCATGGTCGACGTCAACGTCAAGGGCTTGCTCAACACGACGGCGGCCGTGCTGCCGCAAATGATCAAGCAGCATTCCGGTCACATCTTCAACACATCCTCGATCGCCGGCCGCAAGGTCTTCAAGGGGCTGTCGGTCTATTGTGCGACGAAGCACGCCGTTACCGCTTTCTCCGATGGCCTGCGCATGGAGGTCGGGCAGAAGCACAACATCCGCGTCACCTGCATCCAGCCCGGCGCAGTCGCCACCGAGCTTTATGACCAGATCACGGATGCCGGTTACCGCCAGCAGATGGACGATCTAGCCAAGCAGATGACCTTCCTGCAGGGGGCGGATATCGCCGAGACCATCCTGTTCGCGCTTCAGGCGCCGGCCCACGTCAACGTTGCGGAACTCTTCGTTCTGCCGATCGACCAGGGCTGGTAAGCGCCCAACCCACACACAACAAAACGTCTGCCTTCCCGTCGTTGACGGGAAGGTCGAGGATCAAGGAACTCCATCATGAACGAATTGCCAGCCTCGCAGGCTTATCGCCTGCTCGAGCCAGGTCCGATCGTGCTCGTGACGACCAGCCAGAACGGAAAACCCAACATCATGACGATGGGTTTCCACATGATGATCCAGCACGCTCCACCATTGATCGGCTGCATCATTGGCCCTTGGGATCATAGCTACAGCGCTCTGAGAGCAACCGGCGAATGCGTCATTGCCATCCCGACGGTCGATCTCGCGGAAGTGGTCGTCGATATCGGCAACTGCTCAGGCGACGCCGTCAACAAATTTGATCGCTTTGATTTGACACCGCAGCCAGCCAGCGACGTGGCAGCGCCGCTGATCAAGGAGTGCCTCGCGAATATCGAATGCAGGGTCGCCGATACCAGCCTCGTTGATGAGTACAATCTTTTCATCCTCGAAGCCGAGCGGATCTGGATCGACGCGGGCCGAAAGGAACAGCGAACAATGCATCATCGTGGTGACGGCAGCTTCACCGCCGATGGAGATGTGCTCGACCTGCGCGAGCGCATGGTGAAATGGCGCCACTTGCAGCGCTGACGCCCTTCAATAGTGAAATGAATGGCTCCGCGCACATCCCCTTTGAACTCCGTCATCTACGCTACTTTGTGGCGGCTGCCGACCATGGAAGCTTCCGAAAGGCAGGCGCTGCGCTCGGTGTCCAGGAGTCGGCGATCAGCCGGCGTATTCGAGATCTTGAGGACCGCTTGGGCGCATCGCTGTTTCACCGACACAGCGGCGGAGTTTTCCTGACCCAGGCTGGACAGCGTTTTTTGCGCCAGGCACGCAGAGCGCTCTGACACATCAGTGACGGCGCCAGGGATGTCGCCGCCATCGGCCGCAGTGAAGCGGGTCAAGTACGAGTTGGGATCTTTTCGTCCCTAGCCTCGGGGTTCCTCTCTGACCTGTTGCGATCTTACGATCAGCGCCATGCAGGCGTGCGGATCGAACTGATCGACGGCCATCCATCTGAACACGTCGCAGCTATCCGGCAATTCCAGCTCGACATAGCATTTGTTACTGGAACGCATGAATGGCCGGAATGCGACGTCGCGCATCTTTGGTATGAAAGGGTGTTCGCGGTGCTTCCCGAAAGGCATAAACTCACTGAAAAGGAAGAGCTGGAGTAGCACGACCTTGCTCATGAGATTTTCATTGTGAGCGAGGCAGCACCTGGTCAGGAAATACATGACTATCTGGTGCAGCGATTGGTGAACTTGGGGCGACACTCAGAGATTCATTCGCAGTTTGTTGGTCGGGACAATCTTCTATCGCTCGTTGCGATAGGACGTGGCCTGACGCTGGCGAGCGAAGCGACCACAGCGGCTCAACTGCCGGGTATTGCCTATCGGCCAATCAAGGCAGAGGTGCTGCCGTTCGGTGCCGTCTGGTCGCCAAAGAACGATAATCCCGCACTACGACGCTTGCTGAGTATGGCGAGAACACTATCGCGAAAGGGATTCCAACCGTCGTAGTTAACCAGATTTCCGCGGGCCAATGATACTCAGCGAGCCCGTCGGGCTTTCGCGGTGCCTCGTTCGATAGCAACCAGCCGCTCCAGCATGAGAACGGAGGGGCTCACCGTGGCTTGGCTGAGATTGGAGCAAGGCCGGAAGGAATATCTGGAACCCCCTCCGGCCCAATCCTTAGTGGGTGCGAGCGTCGAGGCTGAAGCGTCCGGCGCCAAACGCCACGATTTGCAGCAGTCCGCCGACAATCGATATGTTCTTGAAAAAATGAAAGAACTGATTCTGGTCGGCGAGGTTGGCATGGAAGGCGAGCGCGGTGGCGAGGGTGAACAGCGCCATCACTGCGGCGACGAGGCGAGTGCGATAGCCGACGATAAGGGCGATGCTCCCTATCACTTCGACAAGAATGGCAGCCGCAAAACCGAGCGGGGCGAGAGGCAGCCCCGAGCTTGCGATCATCCCGATAGTAGCGGCGGGAGCCGAGAGCTTGGAAATACCCGAGAGCAGAAAGAGTGGAGCAATGAGGAGGCGCCCGGCCAACGGTGCGAACGATTGGATAGCTCCGACGGTGGAAGCGGTGTTGGACAATTTCGAAGATACGGTGGCGGTCTGTGACATGACGATTTCTTTCCTGAGACCGCGCTCCCCCATGGAGCGCTGCTGCAGGATCAATTTGGCAGTTCACCCTTTGTCGAAATAGACGAATAGTATCGACGATTAGGTTCGACAAATTCGAACCGCCGCTCGTAACCGGGGCGGACCGCTCGATTGCGACGGCAGTAGCCCAGCGCCACGTCAGCCCACTGTTCCAGTTTCGGCATCGTCACATTTCGCCTGAAATCGAAAGCGCTCGATCAACCATCTGCCCGCCGGCCCCGGCGGCGTGTCCGTGCGATAGATGGCGTCCATGACATAGTAGCCTTCAATGCTGTCCGGCATATCGAGGTGGACCAATCGGCCGGCGATGAGATCGTCCCGAACCATCGGCTCGGGCATGTTTCCCCACCCAATCCCCGCCTTCAGCAACATATGCTTGGAACTGAGGTCGGCCAGGCGCCAGGTGCTCGTTCCAACAACCGCCATATCTCTGCCTTTGGTGAATTCTGATCGGTCGGTGAGAACGAGCTGAACATGCTCACGACCTGCACCGGGTTGACTCTCTTCGGCACTGGCAAGCGGATGACCGGGCGCGGCAACAGGAATCATATGAACGCTGCCAATGCCAATCTTCTCGATTCCATCGACCGTGACCAACGGACCGGCGACACCAATGGTTGCCACCCGATCAAGGACCAGCCGCGTGACGGCGCCAAGGGATTCCACATAGAGATGGAGGTTGACCGTCGGGAAATGCTCTCGAAAGCTGATCAGGGCATCAACCACCCGATGCTCGGGAAGCAACGTGTCAAGGACGATATGCAGTTCCGACTCCAGTCCCTGCAGCATTCCTTTCGACTTGGCCCGCAGATTATCGATCCCGTTGGCGACACGTCTCGCTTCGGCCAGAACCATGCGTCCGGCCTCTGTAAGCTGTGGTTTGCGCGTGGTTTCGCGATCAAAAAGGGTCAGGCCGAGCTGCGCCTCGAGGTTCGCGATCGAATAGCTGATGACGGACGTGGCGCGGTTCAGCTTGCGCGCCGCACCGGCAAAACTGCCCACATCGACAACGGTAAGCAGGACTTTGAGTTGGTCGAGTGTGGGTGTACCTGGCTCTGATATCATGCCGATTTCCTAGAACGTAAATGCCTATCTTATGCCGGTTTTTTCGTTCGTCTACCAGGCATAGGTTCTCCTCATCACAAAGATCACAGGCTTTCGAGCCCAGATGAGGAAAAGTCCATGAGCATCCAGTCTAACAATTCTCAAGTTGACCAGGTCCTGCTTCCGTCCGTGCGCGATCTGGGCGATTTTCAAGTTCGCAGGGCTTTGCCGTCGGCGCACCGCCGTATGGTTGGCCCGTTCATCTTCCTCGACAGCTTCGGTCCGGCCGTTTTTCGCGAAGGTGCAGGCGTCGATACTCGCCCTCATCCGCATATCGGTCTCGCCACGCTCACCTATCTGATCGAGGGAGAGATGGATCACCGCGACAGCGAGGGCTATTTCCAGACCATCCGTCCGGGCGAAGTCAACTTGATGACTGCGGGGCGCGGTATCGTCCACTCCGAGCGCAGCGGCCCCGATTTTCGGGCACGCGAAGACCGGATGTTCGGCTTCCAAGCGTGGCTTGCCTTGCCGTTGGCGCTGGAAGAGACCGATCCCGGCTTTAGACACGTAAGCGCAAATGCGATCCCCATCATTGACGATCACGGCGCTCACATTCGGCTGCTGGCGGGCAGTCTCGGAGGAGTGACATCACCCACGCCAATCTTCTCCGATACCCTGTACGCCGATGCTGTCCTCGCCGGCGGCAAAACGCTCAAACTCGCATCTGACCATATCGAACGCGCTGCCTACGTCGTCGAGGGCGAAATCGAAGTGTCGGGTCAGACGGGCCGGTTCGGAAAGGATCGTCTGGTCGTCTTCAAGCCTGATGCGGAGATCATCCTGAAAGCTGTCGGGCCGACGCGCCTGATGCTTCTGGGCGGCGAGCCGCTTGAGGGCGAGCGGCACATCTACTGGAACTTTGTATCCAGTCGCAGGGAGCGCATCGAGCAGGCCGCCGACGACTGGCAAGGCGGCAGATTTCCCATCGTGCCGGGCGATCCCGAATTCATTCCTCTTCCCTCGGCAAAGCCGCGCCAGGCGGCGTGAACCGCGCGTTGCTTTGCAAGCCTCACCACAAATGACCCGACGAACAATCTACGAAAGGAAATTTCCATGACTTACGCAATCATCGGTGCCGGTGCGATCGGCACGGCACTCGCGCGCCAATTCGCCCGCAAATCCATCCCGGTCAAAATCGCCAACAGCCGTGGTCCGGCGTCGATTGTGGCGCTTGCGAGCGAACTTGGCGCAAACATCCAGCCGGCCGAACTCACCGAGGCACTGGCGGCCGATGTTGTCATCCTCGCCGTCCCCTTCACCGCTGTCGAAGACACGGTTAAAGCAGCCGGCCCCTGGAACGGCCGCATCGTGATCGACGCCACCAACGCCATCAATTTCACCGATTTCTCTCCAGCCGATCTCGGAGGCAGGCTTTCGAGCGAAATCGTCGCGCAGGCTGTTTCTGGCGCCCGCCTGGTGAAGGCGTTCAACACACTGCCGGCCGCCGTGCTTGCGGACGTGCCCGACGGCCCGAATGGTCGGCGCACGATCTTCGTATCGAGCAATGATACCACTGCATCGAAGACGGTGGAGGGACTGGCCGATAGTCTCGGCTTCGCCCCGATAGCCCTCGGAAAGCTCGCAGAGGGCGGCCGACTTCAGCAGTTCGGCGGCGCACTGATGGTTCACAGCCTGATCAAGCAGGGCTGAAGGCGCAGCGAGCATTCAACCCAAACACATTATCCAGAAACACCTCAAGAACCGCACGGCCGCGGAATGCGTTCGCGCGCCCAGGAGATAGACAATGAGCGATATTTTGAAAGATAAGACGGTCGTCGTTACCGGAGCATCGAGCGGCATCGGGCGGGCAATCGCCGTCGCGGCAGCGCGGCACGGGGCCAAGGCCGTGATCGTCTCGGACATTACGGAGACACCGCGCGAAGGCGGCGCTCCGACCACATCCGAGATCGAAGCTCTCGGCGTACCAGCACGCTTCTTCAAGGCCGATGTTTCGAGTCGTGCCGACAATGATGCTCTGGTTGCCGCGGCAGATGAATTTGGCGGCGTCGACGTGATGGTGCTGAATGCCGGCATTTCGCTCCGCTCCGATGGTGCCGACGTCAGCGAAGAGGACTATCGACGGCTGATGTCCATCAACCTCGATGGGACGCTATTCGGGGCGCAAGCCGCTGCCACGCAAATGAAGGCACACGGGAAGGCAGGCAGCATCGTCCTCATGGCCAGCATGGGCGGCATTGTCGGCGCCGGCATCACCGTGGCGTACTCGACGAGCAAGGGCGGCGTTGTCCTCATGGCGAAAGCCCTTGCTGATGCGCTCGGCCCGGACGGCATTCGCGTGAACGCCATCGCCCCTGGGACCATCGATACCGAGCTGCTGCGCAAGACGCCCAACATCGCTGCTGCCAGCGAGGGCTTTCGCCAGCGCACGCCGCTGAGGCGGCTCGGGCAGCCGTCGGAAATCGGCGACGCCGTCGCGTTCCTGGGATCGGATCTATCGAGCTATGTCACGGGCATCGCGCTTCAAGTCGATGGCGGTCTGCTCGCCGTGATCTGAGCCCTTACCGATTTTTTCGAACCTATCACTCGATCGTATTCGGATTTCCAAAGCGATCGATGGACGGCAGAAATGCCCAGCAAGCCAGTTCAAAACCACCCCCTTACGAAAGGAAGAATTCATCATGGCCAAAGTACTCGTGCTTTATTACTCGTCCTATGGGCACATCGAGAGCATGGCGAATGCTATTGCCGAGGGCGCCCGCGCCGCTGGTGCGACCGTCGATATCAAGCGCGTGCCGGAAACGGTTCCCGAAGAGATCGCGACGAAAGCGCATTTCAAGCTCGATCAGGCGGCACCGGTCGCCAGCGTCGCTGACCTCGAACATTATGATGCGATCATCGTTGGCACCGGCACGCGCTTTGGCCGGATGTCGAGCCAGCTGGCTGCCTTCCTCGATCAGGCCGGCGGATTGTGGGCCCGCGGCGCCCTGAACGGCAAAGTTGGCGCGGCGTTCACGTCGTCCGCGACGCAACATGGCGGGAACGAGACGACGCTTTTCTCGATCATCACCAACCTGCTGCACTTCGGTATGACAATCGTTGGTCTGCCCTACAGCCATGCAGGCCAGATGACGGTCGAAGAGATCGTGGGTGGCGCTCCCTATGGCGCAACGACTGTGGCCGGCGGCGACGGCGCGCGCCAGCCTTCGGCGATCGAGCTGGACGGCGCACGTCATCAGGGCGAAATCGTCGCGAAGACGGCGGCCAGACTTTTCGGCTGATCCAATAAAACCGGCCACATAGCCGGGACGCTCCAACTGAAATCAACAAACCAGCTCATGCGAAGCGACGCCCTCCCTTCGCAAAGGAGGAACCATGTCCGAGGACTTCAAAGACAAAGTGGTGCTTGTGACCGGCGCCGGCTCTGGGATCGGGCGCGAAGCCGCCCGATTGTATGCCGCCAGAGGCGCCCAGGTCTTCGGCGCCGATCTGAACGAAGCCGGGCTCGTCGAAACCGAGGCTCTCATCCGATCTGCAGGCTGGTCCATCGACACGCGAAGGACCGACGTCTCTCGTGAGACGGACGTGAAAGTGCTCATCGACCATGTTCAGCAAAGCGCTGGCCGACTGGATATCGCTTTCAACAATGCCGGCATTACGGGCGGCACTCATCGTATCGAGGAGTATCCGGTCGAAGAGTTCGACAGGGTCATCGCGGTCAACCTGCGCAGTGTCTTTCTCGGCATGAAGCATGAGATCCCCGCAATGCTCCGGGCCGGCGGCGGCGTGATCGTCAACACCGCATCGGTGGCCGCTCTGACGGGACCGGGCGGTATGAGCGCCTACGCGGCCTCTAAACACGGCGTTCACGGCCTCACACGGGTCGCGGCCATGGAAAATGCCGCGCGCGGCATTCGGGTCAACGCTTTGGCGCCGGGATGGACCGAGACGCCCATGGTGGTCGCCAACAGCGCTCAAAACCCCGCCTTCGCGGAACTGGCACGGACGGCAATCCCAGCGAAACGAGGTGGGCAGCCGCAGGAACTCGCGGAGGCCGCGCTTTGGTTGAGCTCGAACGCCTCGAGCTATCTCTTCGGTCAAATGCTGGTGGTCGATGGCGGCATGACCATCGGCGGCTTTGAACTCTAACCTACGAAGGAAAATCCCATGACGCAGGACATTAGTGAGCAGGCAAAAGCGGTTATCCGTCGCAATACGGAGGAAGTTCAGGGCGGAGGCGATTGGGCGCTCTTCGACACGCTGTTCTCCGACGACTTTTACGACCATACCCCCCAGCCGGGCATGGCGCGCGATAAAGCAAACGTTCTTGGGCTGTATAAGCGCCTGCGCGTCGCGTTTCCTGATTTCAGGCCGGAAATCCATTGGCAGCGCGCAGATGGCGATGTCGTAACGACCTTCAAGACCTATCACGGCACGCATCTGGGTGATTTTCTCGGCGTTCCGGCCACCGGCAAGAAAGTGAGCTTCGAAACCGTTGACGCGATGCGCGTGGTGGACGGCAAGATCACCGATCACTGGGGCGTGGCAAACCTCTATTGGGTTCTCCAGCAGCTCGGCGTGATCGCGCCACTGACGAAGTGAGGAGCGCGCCATGACCACCGTCATACGCATGTACAAAGCTGGCGATCCGTCAGTCCTCGTTACTGAAGAGGAGGAGGTCGGGCATCCCGGTGCCGGACAGGTCAAGCTTCGTCACGAAGCCATCGGCGTGAACTTTGTGGACACGATGTTCCGGTCCGGTGCCTTCGGGGCGCCGCTGCCATTCGTGACCGGCGTGGAAGCTGCCGGGATCGTCACCGAACTTGGCCCAGGGGTTCGCCAGTTCGAGGTTGGGGATCGCGTAGCCTATTTCTTCGCTCCCGGCGCCTATGCGGCAGAACGAGTGATCGATGTTGCTCCGCTCATCAGGATTCCCGACGATATCGCCACCGACATCGCGGCTGGCTTCCTGACCAAAGGCGTCACTGCCTGGCTCGCAGTCCGGCACCTCCATATGGTCAAACCGGGCGATACGGTACTGGTCCAGGGTGCGACCGGAGGTGTCGGTTCACTCGTTACGCGCTGGGCGAAAGCCCTAGGCGCGACCGTCATCGCCGTCGGGTCGGCAGCCAAGCTTGGAGGAATCGCGCACGAGGTCGATCATGCACTTGCCTCTGATGAGCCAAACCTGGGCCTCCGTATTCGCGCTGTCACGCCGCAAGGGGTCGACGTCGTTTATGAGTTTGTTGGGAAAGCGACTTTTCCAGCCTCGGTGAAAGCCGTGCGCGATGGCGGTGAGATTTTCACGATTGGGGCGGCATCCGGTTCGCCGGAGATTGATCAGGCTGAGTTAAGCGCGAGATCCGTCACGGTCGCTCATGCCAGCGCAGCGGCTACCGTAAAGGGGGCCATGCTCCAGCAGGCATCGACCGAACTTTTCGACCGGTGGAGAGAGGGCATTTTCGGCGAAATCGAGTTGCACCGTTATCGCTTGGTGGATGTCGCGCAGGCTCATCGCGATATCGCCAGCCGTAGCATCGGCCCGAATCCGATTCTGGTTCCCTGAGGCGCCGAAGGCGGGGGCGCACTACTCTATGCGAAGCTCCGCTTGATTTGAGCAAAATCCCGACAGGAGCCACAAGGCTCCGAGAGAAGCGCATGCTCGGCAGTGACATAAATGGCCAACGTCAAACGACGTGGCCAGATCGACAATAGGATCAGTGGTTTGGCTATGTTTTTTCTTGATCCTATCGGAGAAGAACCATGACCAAGGTCGCTCAAAATGTGAATGAAGTTGAAGGAAAGGTTGCTCTCGTGACCGGCGCCGCTAGCGGCATCGGGCGTGCCATCGCAGAATTGCTACATGCTCGTGGTGCCAAAGTAGTCGCGGAGGATATCGACCCGGCGGTCAAGGAACTTGAGCGCGAAGGCATCGTGACACTGGTCGCCGACATTACCCTCGATGGCGTCGCGGAACGAGCGGTTGCTCTTGCGGTCGACACTTTCGGTAGACTCGACATCCTCGTGAACAATGCCGGCCGGATTATCTACAAGAACCTGGTCGATCTTTCTCGCGAGGAGTGGGAATGGCAGATGCAGACCAACGTCACCGGCGCATTTCTGCATTCCCGTGAAGCGCAGAAGGCAATGATGAAGAACAAGTCGGGCGCGATCATTAACATCGCCTCCTACGCCTCCTACTTCGCGTTTCCTGGCATCTCGGCCTATACCGCATCAAAGGGTGCGTTGGCTCAGATGACGCGAACCCAAGCGCTCGAAGCGATCGAGCATGGCATTCGCGTCAATGCCATCGGCGTTGGCGACGTCGTCACGAACCTGCTCAACCACTTTCGGGAAGATGGACGTGAATTTCTTGCCGAACACGGCAAGAACGCGCCGATCGGCCGCGCGGCTGACGCTGTCGAGATTGCTGAGATTGTGGCCTTCCTAGCGTCCGATCGGGCCAGCTTCATGGTCGGTTCGGTCGTCATGGCCGACGGTGGCATGAGTGTCGTCATCGGCTAGTGACGTAGGCAGGCCGGCTTCTCCAAGGCTACGGGGAAGCTGGCCTGCCGCCAGCCTTCAGCGCACTATGATCGCTGAGGAACGATAAATTCAGCCTGTCGTCGATCGCTGAGCTTTGCTCGAGGGGCGGCACGACCCGCTGAACCAGCCGGAGCGGAGTTTAGGATTAGCGAGTTTCCGTCGAGCGTTTAGCCTTAGCAAATCCCCGATCCGTCGCAATAAATCGCTGCAGCATAGGGACGATTAGCTTAGTGGGATCGGCGGGTGGCTGTCCGGCCTCGCGGCCGAGGATTTCGGCATAGGCGGTCAGGTCACGGTGCAGACTGACGGGCAGCTCCAGCGTGACCTTGACCGGCTTGTCATCGGCGATCGGGCCGAGCTTCAGTTTCGCCATGATCAACCTCCATAGGGTTCGAGCACTAGGGGCAATCGACATTCATCGTAACCAGATCATGACGGCGGCGAGGTGGGCGAAGCCTGTGAAGTGGACGGTGCGCCTG
>NZ_NWBU01000009.1 GCF_003050615.1 Sphingomonas oleivorans
GCCTACGTCGAGCAGTTCCTCGTCCCAACGCTCAAGCCCGGCGACGTTGTCATCATGGACAATCTTGGCAGCCACAAGGGGGAGGCCGTGCGCCGCGCCATCCGTTCCACCGGCGCCAGGCTGCTCTTCCTCCCACCCTACAGCCCGGACCTGAACCCAATCGAGCAGGTGTTCGCCAAACTCAAGACGCTGCTCCGCAAGGCAGGCGAACGCTCCTTCGATGCCGTCTGCGACCGCATCGGCGAACTCCTCCACCGCTTCCCGCCCGATGATGTTTAGTCCCGCGGAGTGATGATACGGCTAATCATCACGTCTGGCGGGAGGAGCTATGGGGCAGGTTTTACACGGCAGCGCCCGCACGACTGAGGCGGTCCGTCGAGCGATACAGCGGAGTGAAGAGAGCATAAGGGCGCTGGCCAAGCGCCACGGCATCAGCCCGACCACGGTCCAGAAATGGCGTAAACGGACGAGCGTTGCGGACGCGCCCATGGGGCCGAAGGCCATTCATTCCACGGTGCTGACGATCGAAGAAGAGGCGATGATCGTGGCCTTCCGGCGGCACACGCTGTTGCCGCTGGACGACTGCCTCTACAGCTTGCAGCCGACGATCCCGCACCTCACCCGCTCGGCGCTCCACCGCTGTTTGCAGCGCCATGGCATCAACCGGTTGCCGGAGATGGAAGGCGACAAGCCGGCGAAGAAGAAGTTCAAGGCCTACCCGATCGGCTACTTCCACATCGACATCGCCGAAGTCCGCACCGGGGAAGGCAAGCTCTATCTCTTCGTCGCGATCGATCGCACCTCGAAGCTCGCCTTCGCGAGGCTGGTCGACAGAGCCAACACCGTCACGGCCACCGCTTTTCTCGACAAACTGGTCGAGGCCGTGCCCTAAGACATCCACACCGTGCTCACCGACAATGGCATCCAGTTCGCCGACCTGCTCAAGAACCGCAACGGCCCGACTGCCCGCTGGCGCGGTCATCCCTTCGACCGCGCCTGTTGGCGCCACGATATCGAACATCGCCTCACCAAGCCGAACCATCCATGGATCAACGGCCAGGTCGAGCGGATGAACCGCACCATCAAGGACGCCACCGTCAAGCGTTACCATTACGACAGCCATGACCAGCTTCGGCAGCACATCCAGCTATTCATCGACGCCTACAATCATGCCCGCAGGCTCAAGACGCTGCGCGGTCTCACCCCCTACGAATATGTCGCCCGCATCTGGACAGAAGAGCCCGAGCGATTCAAAATCGACCCGTATCATCACTCCGCGGGACTAAACACCTAGATAGCTACCTGTTGCGGTGATCACTTTATTCCCTGCCATTCCAAGGGTTAGACGTTAGGCTCTCGTAGAGCAGATCGGCTCCTAACCTCGCTTGGGCATGAGGAGCCAGCAGCCTCAAGCTTCCTCGACAACTCCGCCATCGCGATGTCGGGCTGCGTGTCCACCCACCTGATCGGCCTGGCCATATACGGCACCAGTTTGCCGGCACCGCAGGAGCGCGCCTGCGGGGCAGGAACAACCGATCCCGTTCGCTCTACTCTCTGGAGCAGCTTGACCGCGCTCACCCCAAAATGTTGCGGCTCGCTGTGAATGATCCGCTGCCACATGCGACGATATCCGATCCCGAAGATCTCGCAAATAGGCTTTCCCCATGATCCACTTCCAATGAGGGTGGATCACATTTTTCCGCTCCTGGGAATCGTCCCTGATTCCAACTTCGGGCCCAATGCTTTAGGCGCTCAAGCAAGCGGTTCTCATGCGTTCCTCCCATAATGATGAGAGAAGTTCCAAAGGAGAACCCGAAGACGTGGCCGATAGCTGCCAGCATCATCAGGGACGGACAGGGAATTGAGCATATCCAAACGAAGAAATTAATGAATAATAATATAATAATGACAGAAATGTTTTTGCGACTTCAAGGGGCACGCGCGATATCACGATATCGAAACCGTGACCATGCAATGGAAAAGCAGGGGAAGGTTGCCTTCCAGTGCCCCTCCGAGCGGTTCACTATTTCACGAAACATGATGAAGATCGGGTGGCCAATAACCGTGAAGGCAACTGGGTCGATATCGCCCTCATGTGATTTCTGTCCGCTATGGAGAAGGGCGATGACGCTGCCCAGCATCAAGGGTTAGCCGATAAGCCACAAATATCCGATATTCTCGCGTCCGTAGTGCGTATGCAGTTCGCGCATCAGTAATGCGCCGATGACACGCATCTGGACGGCCAGCGCACGAAAAAAACCTGCCTCCCTGAGGGCTTGGTTGCGTTGGTCATAGTCATGCGACGATGTCCTCTATCATCTCGCGCACATATTGAATATGCTTTTGCCAGGTTGGACGGACCCAAGCCGACAGCCGATCGATTTGCGCGGCACGCTCGGGCGAGGCCTCTAGGGCATAGCTCTGCAATAGCCGGATCCATTCCGGGCCATCGAGCGGATCAACATAGTCCGGCGCATCGCCTCCGGCTTCACGAAGTGCCGGCAGATCGCTGCAGATGACCGGTACACCCATGTCCAGCGCTTCGGTAACCGGCATGCCATATCCTTCGGCGAACGAAGGCAGGAGAAGCGCGCGCGCGCCGGCCAGCAGCGTGCGGACTTGGCGGTCGGGTAGGCCGGAATATTCCTCCACGCAGCTATTGAGGGCCGGACAGCGATCGAGCATGTCGACGATCTGCTCATTTTCCCAGCCGCGGCGTCCGATCAGGATCAGCTTGGGGATCGACCGGGGGCCGTGGATTTCGGATAGCCGCCGCCAGATGTTGAGCAGGAGAAGGTGGTTCTTACGAGGCTCGATCGTCCCGATGCAGACGAAATAGGGGCGATCGGACAGGGGCGGCACGGGCTTCGGCGCATCATAGGTACCAAGATGCGCAACGCGGACATGCGGCGTGCGGCCCGCCTCCGTTAGATAGGCCTCCAACGCGCGAAGCGTGGCATTGGAATTGGCGATGATTCCATCCGCATGTCGGACGATCGTATCGACGCGTTTGCGATGCTGCGCCGCCCCGTCCGGACGGGCATATTCGGGATATTCGAGCGGTATCAGATCATGCACCAGGCAGATGAAACGGGCGCGCTCCCGCTGCAATATCCTTCCTACCAGCTTCGGCCGGGTCAGATGATGGGGCGATGACTGAACATAGACCGTAGCGTCCGAAGACCTGCCGGATACCGGCCGAGGACGGAGCGAGAGCAATGTCTCGGCCGCAAAGCGCCGTAATGCCGACTGACTGATATGGCCATCATTCTCCCAACGGGCCTCGGTACGATCGAGAAATCGCAGCACGGCGGAGCGAGGCAGGCGCCCATAGACCCCGCCGGGATGGACGGCCGCGAACCGAAGCCGATCTGGGATCACGGCCATCAGGCCGCGCGCATAGGCCATCTCGACCCGGTCGACGCCGGTCGGGGTCGCATGCAGCACGCGGGAGAGCAGACGCGACAGATCGAGCACGACCTCGGGGTCGGAGGTCGCGGAAGGCCGCGTTGTCCGGCTCGTCACATCCTGGCTTGGTAGAGCAGCGAAGTTCACGGCCCTTGCACCAGCATCGCTGCATCCACGCCTTCCCGGGTCAGCGATCGTACCGCCCCCTCGATCAATAGTTCGATGCCCGATTCACTGAGGAATGCGCCGTGCAGCAGGCAACGTTCCACCAGCACGCGATAAAAGGCATCGTAAATCTCAGGAACCGGCGGCTGCGGCGTTCGCCAGAAGCTGTCCAGGCCTGTCTGATGCGTGATTCCCCGAATATTGTAGATCGCGCTGCCGAGCACGACGACCGGAACATTCTCGGCGAGCGCGAGAGTGCCCGTCGTGCTGTTCACGGTGACGAGCCCGCGCGAATTGCGGACGAGCGCGATGACATCGCCATGTTCCAGGAAATCGACGCGATCGGCGACGCCGAAGCGCGCCGCTTCCTCATCGACGACCCGCCGCCAGTTGATCAGGCCGCTGTCCAGCGGATGCTCCTTGATCGCAAGCCGCAAGGATGCGGGCGCGTGGGCAGCGAAGCTTTCGATCACCCGCGCGATCGCCGCGCGTATATTGGCGAAGGGCGAGTGCAGCCGGATCTGATAATCGGAATCGAGCTGGAGCGGAAACAAGACATAGTCCGCGCCCTCCAAATTGCGCAGCGTTTCGGCCGCGCGCGTATATTCCCCTTTCCTGACGGCGAAACGCCTCAGCCAGCTAACGCCTTCGCCCACAGGGTCATGCGCCCTGTGGGTCTGGTGAAAGGGAAAGCGCCAAAATTGAAGCACGACCTCGGCATAATAAAAGAAGGCGGCCCAGCCACGTACGCTCGAATAGGATGGCAGCGGCGGATGGACTGGCACCGGCGGCAGGCGCCGGGCCTCCGCCAGATACCAGTCGGGATCGCTCGGCAGGCTGGAATGGCCGTTGACGCCGTCGCGCTCGAGCGTGACCCAGTCGGGGCGGATATAGCCTTCCTCGAAGACATGGACGCGGATGCCAGCGCGCCGGGCGGCGGCGATCGCGACCGCATGCTTTGGCCGTCCATCGCCGAACAGGACGAGGTCGGTCACGCCTTCGCGCCGAAAAAATGCCTTGATGAAGGCTTCCCAATGCTTCTCCCGGCCATGATAGCTTATCCCATCGGGCCAGGTCGCGCGGTCGCCGCCGTTGAAGTTGATCCGGCATGTGCGATGGCCCGCCCCGACGAGCGCCGCGCCGAGCTTCGGGAAGAAGGAGCCATGCGGCCCCTGCAGGAACAGATAGTTTCGCCGCAGGCGAGGCTGATATTTCATACCGCCCGGCCTGCCAGCCTGACCCGCATCCGTCCTTGCAGACGGCGCAGCTCGGTAAGGAGCGTGCGCTGCGCGCCGCCAGACTGCGCCAGTCGCGCGATAAGGATTTCGGGTGCGCATGGGAGGAGGGTCATCGGATCCAGATAGCGCGGATAGAGGATCAACGCACCCGTAACAAGCTCCGTGACCGATAGCCGCCGGGTCCGTCGTGCGACGGGAGGCCCCAAATCTGTGGTAAGCCCCCATCCGGCGAAGAAGGGCTGGCCATGGGTGAACACCTCGCGCCCGCGCAACAGCGCCTCGAATCCGGCCAGCGACGTCCAGACATGCACGGCATCGACGGCGTCGAGCAGGGCGGGCATCGCCGCGTCGCGCACGATCCTGTCGGCGAAGCGCAGGATTACGGCATCCGCCACCGCGCCCTTGCGATGTCCTGCTTCCACGTCCGGATGCGGCTTGAAGATAATATATGCGTCCGGTTCCGCGGCGCGGGCCCGGCGGACGAGGTCGAGATTGCCCGCGACCCCGCCGCCTCCGAGCAGCACCGAGCGGTCATCCTCGACCTGGCCCGTCACCAGCACGCGCCGGCCCTCGGCGGGGATGTCGGTGAAACGCCCGCGGCCACTGGCATATTTGCTGATGCCTGCGGCGACGATCACCGAAATCAGCCGCTCGGCGCGGTCGAGGAGCTCCTGCGAAAAGCGGGTTTCGGAAAGCAGCGTCTCGAGATCGCTCGGCCGGGTCGGGTCATAATAAATGCCCTTGCGGTCGACGACGATCGAGAGGGGAGGGTGGAGCGCGCTGCCCAGCCCTACCGAGCGGATGAAGCCATCCTCGACCTGCCGGACGGGCACTTGCGCTTCGGCCGCAGCCGCATCCAGCCCCGCCGGCGCGCGCGACGGCCAGACCGCGATATCGGCCCGCCTCATGGCCGCTGTGCGAACCGCGGGCCGGGCGCGCCGGTGAAAGTGCAGCGGGCTATCGCTTCCGTCCCACAGAAAGGCCCGGATTTCGCGACGCTTCCACCATGCGATCCCGCAGGCGGCGGCGATTCCGCGATTGGCGTCGATGCCCTGTCGCCAGAAGCCGAGCTGCGCAATCGTCTCCTCGGCGGTCATCGCCTCGCTCGTAAAGCAGTTACGGTAGGTCGCGCCCTCGATCAGCATAGCATGGATCAGACGGAGCAGATCGAGCTTTCCCTTGGTCGCGACGCCGGGCGCATCCTCGGTCAATCCCCAGCCGGCGAAAAGCCCCGATGAAACGGTGCGTACCCGGATGCCCGCAAGAAGCGCCAAGAAGATGAGTTCATCGTTGCCATCGGCATGAAGGCTGTCTGCCCCCGACAGCAGAGACCATGGATCGGTGGGGCCGACATGCACCTCTACGCCCTCTCGCTCGAAGAGCATGGCCGCGCCCTTGGCCCATCGCGTAGCGGGCAGGACGGCAAGGCATCGGCGCGACCCGATCTCCGCCGATGCCGCCAGCATTGCCTGCGCCTGCCCCATGTCCGCCGGCCGAAGGACTATGGGCGAGATGATTTCATGCGCGACGTACGGATCCCAAAAGCTTCCGCCGACACGCTGCTCCACCATGGCGCGCTGCAAGGCCGTGGCCCGATCGATCATGGCAGGGGCCAGAACCGTCTGCGAACAGGCCGTCAGGATCGCATCGAGGGGCACCGCCCCGGGTGCGCTGAGTGCACCCGTGTCAGGCTTCACGCCTGGAAAGGGCGGGGACCGCAACACGCACTGCCGCGAACGCATCGCTCAGATCTGGACGTCGCGCAACGCGTCGCGATCGGCGATGGCAAGAAGCGTGCTGACGGTGAGCGGCAGGAGCATCGGCAGGAGCATGACCGCGATCGCAAGCGGCATCGGCCAGCCCAGAAAGATCATGCCGGCCGAGAAGATCATATAGGCGAGATGGGCCGAATAGGCCTGGATCCCGCTCGACGTCCGGTCCTGCCCCTCGGCGCGATGCGCGCGCCAGCTCCACACGCCCGTCGCAACGCCGTAGGACCATAGCCAGTCGGCGATGCCGCCCTCCTGCGTGTCGCGCTGCTGAAGCAGGTGAAAGGAGGTCACCTCCCAGATGATGATGATGGCCACCGGCAGGGCGCTATGGACGAAGCCGGCGAAATAGCCGAGCGCACGACGCCCTCCCATGGTCGCCGAGCGTGCGACGTCCGCGAGGCCGCCGCCCGTCTTGGGCAGGATCGGCGCCAGGACCGCGCCGACGCCGAGGGCGACGATGCCGGTCAGCAGCTTGGGCCAATCGCCGTGGATGATGAGCCAGAACCCCGCAATCCCCGCGCCCGCGCTGAGCAGGACCATGGGGATCGTGAGCGCGCCAAGCGCTAGCCCCGTGAAATCCATTTGCCGCTGCTCATCATTATTATCCCCTTTGTCCGGCTCTTAGCCGATGCCGCTATTCCGGCAAATCATCTCTCGAACGGGCGAAGTAGCACGGCCCGTCATTCGCGCGAACCATCTGCCGACCAAATCGACTATGCGTCCGGCCTTATCCGCCCCACATCCCGCCAAGGCTGGCCCAGCCAAGGCGCCAGCCGGTCGCGCAGCGCCCACAGCCAGGGAATCCGCCGCTCGGCGAGCCCGGGCAAGCTCAGCGGATCGAGCCCCGTCCAGGGCAGGAAGGGATTGCGCCGGCCATAGGCCCATATCTCGATACGCGTCGAAGGGCGCACCGAAGGCCCGCGGGCGTGAAAGCCGAACGTGTCTGCCACGACCAGCGTATTGGCCGGAACTGCCAGGATTCGGGGCTGCGGCAGGCCGAGACCGGGAAGCTCATCCGCCTCGATGCGGAGCGATCCGCGTGAGGACAGCCGATCGAGCCTCGCTGCGTCGATGCTCTTGGCCCGTTCCCAGGCAAGACGCTGCGGCGTTGGCCGATGCGATCCCGGGACATAGGAGAAGGCGCCCTCGTCCGCCGCTACGTCGGTCAGGAACAGCCATGCCTTCACCGTGGGGTGGAAGGTGTCGGCGTGCAGCTTGGTCTGCGGATCGGGCGGCGCCTCGACGCGGCCGTTGAGGATCGTCTGGACATAGGTCAGCGGCTCGCTGTCGAAGCTGCCGGCATAGCGGATGAGCCCGCGCCACGCCGGATCGGCAAGCAGCGCGCGCGCTTCGGGCACGGCCGCGAGCAGCGCCGGATCGAAGGCGATCCGCCGCGTGATCGTGTCGCCCTGCACCATCTCGCGCGCCGGTGCGGCATGGCGCAGCAGGGCATCCCGCAACCGCTCGAAAAGCGCGGGGGGCAGGAAATCGCGCTTCTCGACGAAGCCGTCACGGTCGAAGGCGATCCGGTCCGCCGGATCGATCGCGGCCGCGAGCCGGCGGCGGCGCGACGCGGCGATCCAATGGGCGAAGCGCACCCGCGCTTCATGCAGACCCAGCCGGTTGAGCCGTCGCGAGCCGATCAGCGGATTGTCGCAAAATGCCTTGCCGCCGGTGGCGAGCTGCAACGCCCACCAGGGAGCAAGAAGATAGCGGGCGGTCTTCATCAAAGGCTTGGGTTCCGGGATGTCGGCCCGCTTATGCTGTCTTCGCCCCGCGACATCAATCTCTTCCCCCCGGCTTTCAGATCACATCGGTCCATTCTATTGGGGGTCGGAGCCATGATCCGGCTTCATCGGAGGAAGATCAGGCAAATATACCCGACTTCAGCCTCGCCCATCCTTTTGGTTTGTTCGCTAGCCTTGACTGCGCCTTCCGCGCCTTTTTCATGCGGCACATGAAGGCGCGACTGACTGCCAACGGACAGCCGACGCGGCGTGGGATGCTTCAGGACAGGGAGATGGTGCCCAGGGACGGAATCGAACCGCCGACACCGTGATTTTCAGTCACGTGCTCTACCAACTGAGCTACCTGGGCACGGCAAGCGTTGGAGGGGCGCCTATAAAGGGCGGTCGTGGCTGCTGTCCAGCCCATCCGCATCAATTTCTCGGTTATCCGCGTCAGCGGCCGGGCCGGGGATACGATAGCCCTCGTTCAGCCATTGCAGAAGATCGCGATCGCGGCAGCCTTGGCCGCAGAAGGGGGCGTACGCCGGGGATACCGCCCCGCCGCAAACGGGGCAGCCCTCACGCCTGGATGTGGTCCGTCTCGACATGCCCGGCGGATATGGCGAGCGCGGGATCGGTGCGCAAGCCGATGCCTGCACCGATTCGCACGGCAAGCTGGTCGATCCAGCCCGGCGCGCGCTCGATCCGTGCGATCACCGGAGGCGCCGCCACCAGCGTGCGGCGTCCGGCGCCCCGCGCCCGCTCCGCCCGGCGCAGCAAGGCGAGCGCCTCGGCGGTCGCCCGGTCCTGGCCGATCAGTTCGATCAGCGAGGGGCGCATGCGGCGGCGGATGATCTGGAGAAAGCCGAAGCCGTTGACCGCAGTACGCTCGAAGGGCTGCGGCAGCACCTCGTCGAGCGCGGCTGCGGCGGCCTGCCGCTCCGCCTTGGAGGAGAGCGTCGGCAGGTCGATGCCGATCGATCCGCCTATGTCGAAACGGCGGATCGCAGCCCCAGCCATGGCCGCTCCCGCGCAGGCGAGCGTCTCCGCCTTGCTCGTCCCGTCCACGTCGATCAGCGTCATCGCCGGCGTAGCGAAGATGCGCAGCATCGCGGCGGGGCTGGCGACGATGCCGCTCGCCGCTTCCTCGATCGCCTCGGACCAGCCGGCCTCCTCCAGCCGGTCGGGCTGGTGCGGCAGCAGGGACGTGACGGGGACTCCGGTCGCGGCGATGCGCGCTTTAAGGTCGGGGCCGGGGGAGGGGAGCGCGCCGGGCGCCGCCGCGCGCGCCTTGGGCAGCTTGACATTTCCCGGCTCGCGGATCGCCTCGCGGACGATCTCGATCATCAGCCGCGCGCCTTCGGTCAGTCCCGCGGGCACGGGCGAGAGCAGCGCCTCGCCGCCGGCAAAGGAGACGAGGCCGCGCCCCGTCGCATCCGCCTTGCGGACCAGCTTCGCCTCGATCAGCGTGCCGGCGCGCAACGCGCCATCTTCGCGCTCGATCGCCATCTCCACGATCCGGCCGTGATCGACGAGCGCGGCGCGCGCCTCGCCGATCCCGGCCTCGTAGAGCCATTCAGCCAAGGCCGATCCCGGCTGCCTCGAG
This sequence comes from Sphingomonas oleivorans, assembly GCF_003050615.1. GTDB lineage: Bacteria > Pseudomonadota > Alphaproteobacteria > Sphingomonadales > Sphingomonadaceae > Sphingomonas_H > Sphingomonas_H oleivorans. The sequence goes on from NZ_NWBU01000009.1 coordinate 9,917, forward strand.
CAGCGCGCGCGTTTCGAACAGAGGCAGGCCGACGACGCCCGAATGGCTGCCCGACAGGAAGCGCACGAAGCTTTCGGCGCGGCCCTGAATGGCATAGCCGCCCGCCTTGCCATGCCATTCGCCGCTGGCGAGATAGGCATCGATCTCGGCCGTACTCAGCCGCTTGAAGGCGACGATGCTGGTGGAAAGGCGATGCCGCGCCTGGCCCGCCCCGTCGATCAGCGTGACCGCGCTGTGCACGCGGTGCCGCCGGCCGGAGAGAAGCTCCAGGCAAGCGCGCGCCTGGCCCTCCTCCTCGGCCTTGGGCAGGATGCGCCGCCCGGCCGCGACGACCGTATCGGCGGAAAGGATGATCGCGCCTTGATGACGCGGGGCGACCACGGCCGCCTTTTCCGCCGCCATGCGCGCGGCATGGGGGGCGGGAAGCTCGCTCTTGTCCGGCGTCTCGTCGATATGGGCGGGATCGACCGCATCGGGCACGACGCCCAGACGCGCGAGCAGCTCCAGCCGCCGGGGGCTGGCGGAGGCAAGGATCAGGCTCATGGCGCCGCGACGGCGCCTATTTGAAGCGGTAGGTGATCCGGCCCTTGGTCAGATCATAAGGGGTGAGCTCGACCAGCACCTCGTCGCCCACCAGGACGCGGATGCGGTTCTTGCGCATCTTGCCGGCCGTGTGGCCGAGAATCTCATGGTCATTCTCGAGCCGCACCCGGAACATCGCGTTGGGGAGCAGTTCCACAACGCTGCCGCGCATTTCGAGCAGTTCTTCCTTCGCCATCAAGCCTCTTGTCTAAAATTCAGGTGGCCGCAAAATCGCGCCGCCTTAGCGTCTGAGCCGCAAAAAGGGAAGCCGCACGCTTCATGTGGGCCGACCGGGCGGATATGGGGCCGCTTCGGCCGCTTGGCCAGAGGCGTTGCCTTCCCGCCGATTTTCCGTCTATCAGGATGATATGGTTCCCTATTCGTTCTGTGGGATCGCGCTGTCCGCGCTCGCCCAGGGCGCGCTTTTCTGGCCCGCGCGCTCGGCGCTGCTGGTGGCCGACCTGCATCTGGAGAAAGCGAGCTGTTATGCGCAGGGTGGGCAGATGCTGCCGCCCTATGATTCGCTGGCGACGCTGACCGATCTCGCGGCCCTCGTCCGGACGACCGGGGCGCGGGAAATCTGGTGCCTGGGGGATAGTTTCCATGATCGGGAAGGGTGTGAGCGGCTGCCCGCGCCCGCGCGGCGGATGCTGGATGCGCTGATCGATAGGACGCGCTGGACATGGATCATCGGCAATCATGATGCCGGCTTCGTCGGCCATGTCGGCGGAGAGATAGTGGAAGAGGCGGAGGTGGACGGGCTGGTGCTGCGCCATGAGGCGGATCCCGCCGATCCCCGTCCCGAGCTTTCCGGCCATTTCCACCCGAAGCTGCGCCTCACGCTCAAGGGCCGCAATGTCGCGCGCCGTTGTTTCGTGGCGAGCGGCACGAAGCTGATTCTGCCTGCCTTCGGTGCGCTGACGGGTGGGCTCGACGCGGGCGATCCTGCGATCGCCCGCGCCATGGGTGCGCCCTGCGCGGCGCTGGTGCCGGTGGCGGACCGGCTGTTGCGTTTCCCGCTCGCCGCCTGATCAGGCGGCGGCTTCGGCCAGGCGGCGGAAGGAGCCCGTGGCGCCCGCCACCTCGATCCGCATGCCCGCGCTGCGCTTGCGCTGCAGCCAGTCGGTCAGCATCTCGGCGCAGCTATGGTCGAGATAGGCCAGCCGCTCGACATTGAGCCTGAGGGTGCTTCCCTCGGGCACGCGGTCGAGCGCGGTGGAGAGCTTGGGCAGCGCCACGAAGGTCGCGGCACCATCCAGGCTGATCTCGGCCCCGCCGTCGCGCTGCGCCTCGTCCACGCGCAGCCGGAGCTTGCGGACATGCGGCACCAGTTCGAGCAGCGAGATGCCGAGGCCGACGAGCACGCCGGTCAACAGGTCCGTCGCCACCACCATCACCAGCGTCGCCGCCCAGATGATCGTCGGCAACAGGCCATAATGGTGGAACAGGTGGCGCGCATGATGGAGGCTGACGAGACGCCAGCCGGTGACGACCAATATGCCCGCCAGCGCCGCCATTGGGATTTCGCTCAGCAGCCAGGGCAGCAGCATGACGAAGCCCAGGATCCACACGCCATGCAGCATCGCCGAGGCGCGGGTGAGCGCGCCCGCCTGCACATTGGCGGAGCTGCGCACGATCACGCCCGTCATCGGCAGCGCGCCGGCAATGCCGCAGAGGAGATTGCCGATGCCCTGCGCGCGCAGCTCCTTGTTGTAATCGGTGCGCACGCCGTCATGCATCCGGTCCACCGCGGCGGCCGAAAGCAGCGTCTCGGCGCTGGCGATGAAGGCGATGGCGAGCGCGGTGGCGAGGATCGACGGATCGATCAGCCGGCCGAGCAGATCGGGTCCAGGCAGCGCGATGCTGGCGAAGATCGATTCGGGCACGTTCACGCGCGTGACCGCAAGGCCTAGCGTCCAGGCGACCAGCGTGCCGGCGACCACGCCGATCAGCGCGCCGGGCACGAGGCGCAGCGCGGCCGGGCGGAAGCGTTCCCAGCCCAGCATGCCGAGGATGGTGACGATGCCGATCAGGAAGGCCTGCTCGGTGGCATCGATGCTGGTCGGTGACAGGCCGAGCAGCTGGCCCGGCATGGCGGCGAGATTTTCGAGACCGTTGGGCAGCGGCTTGCCGTTGAACAGCACATGGAACTGGCCGGCGACGATCAGCACGCCGATGCCGGCAAGCATGCCGTGCACCACCGCGGGCGATATGGCGCGAAACCAGCCGCCCAGCCGGAAGATGCCCGCCACGACCTGCAGCAGCCCGGCGAGCATCAGGATCGGCCCCAGCGCGGACAGGCCCTGATCGCGCACGATCTCGAACACGATCACGGCCAGACCGGCGGCCGGGCCGCTCACCTGGAGCGGCGATCCGGCAAGCGCGCCGACGACGATGCCGCCGATCATGCCGGTGATGAGGCCCTTTTCGGGCGGCACGCCGGACGCGATGGCGATGCCCATGCAGAGCGGCATCGCTACCAGGAAGACGACGATCGAGGCGGTGAAGTCCCGCGTGAAGCTCTTCGACGCGGGGAGCGACGCGCTGCTCATTCCGCCGCCTCCAGCGTCTCGTCCGCGGCGAGGCGGCGGCCGTGCGGCAGCGCCACCGGCAGCGGCTGGTCGTCACGCAGCGGGCGGAAGCGGCCGGTCTCGCCGTCCAGGCCCAGGATCAGGCCGGCATGGATGTCGACGAACCAGCCGTGCAGCGCGATATCGCCGCGGGCGATGCCGGCCGCGACCGAGGGGTGGGTGCGCAGATGGTTGATCTGCGCCACGATATTTTCGAGCGAGACCGCGCGGACGCGCTCGGCTCCCTCCAGATGCGGATAGCATTCGGAGACCACCTCATGCGCCGCATGGGCATGGCGCAGCCAGGCCGCGACATTGGGCATGCGCTCAAGCGCATCCTTGTTCATCAATCCCTTCATCGCGCCGCAGTCCGAATGGCCGCAGACGATGATGTCGCGTACGCCGAGCGCCACGACCGCATATTCCACCGCGGAGGAGACGCCGCCATTAGCCTGGGCGAAGGGCGGCACGATGTTGCCTGCATTACGGCAGACGAACAGGTCGCCCGGATCGGCCTGCATAATGAGTTCGGGCACGATCCGCGAATCGGCGCAGGAGATCATCAGCGCCTTGGGACGCTGCCCGTCATGGGCGAGCTGGCTGTAGAGCGCGCTCTGGTTCGGAAACACCTGTTTCTCGAAGCTGAAGACACGACCGATAAGCTCGTTCATGGCTTTTTCCTTGCTTGAACCTGGCCCGGCCACACGGCCGGATTTCTGAGCAAGGAATGTGCTTCATCACTTTTGCTGCGGCGCAGCGACTTTGTAAGAAAGTGTTGCTGAGGCTTGCCGGGGCAGGATGATCTCCGCGCGCAGGCCGCCTTCGGGCCGGTTGAGGAGGCGAAGCGTGCCTTCTTCGCGCTCGACCGCGCGGGCGACGATCGGCAGGCCCAGGCCCAGCCCGTCGGTGTTGCGCGCGCGCGCGGGGTCGAGCCGCTCGAAGGGCTGCATCACGCGATCGAGCGCGTCGGGCGGGATGCCCGGGCCCTGATCGTCGATGCGGATGAAGATCCGCCCTTCCTCCACGCCCGCCGAAATCTCGACCGCGTCGCCATAATGGAGGCCATTCTCGACAAGGTTCGCGATCGCGCGCTTGATGCTGAGCGGACGGACGAAGGCGTCGAGATGGGCGACGCCCGAATAGCGCGCCTCATGCCCCCGGTCGGCGGCATCGTCGGCGATGGTGGCGGCGAGCACGGCGATGTCGATCCGCGCGGGCTTTTCCGGATCATTCTCCCCGCCGAAGAAGGCGAGGAGCGAGGCGATCATTGCGTCCATTTCCGCAATGTCCGCGTCGACCGCCTTGCGCAGCTCCTCCTCCTCGATCGCCTCCGCGCGCAGCCGCAGCCGTGCGAGCGGGGTTCGCAGATCGTGGCTGACGGCGGCCAGCGCCTGCGTCCGGTTGGCGATCAGCTGGTGGATGCGCGCCTGCATGTCGTTGAAGGCGCGGATCACGCGGCGCATCTCGCTCGATCCCGCCTCGGCCAGCGCGATGCTGTCGCCATGGCCGACCCGCCCCGCCGCCTGCGCCAGCATCCGCATCGGGATCAGCACGATGCGGACGAGCAGGCCGCCGATCGCGATCAGCGCGATCGCCGGCACCAGCGCCAGCACGATCCGGTCGGGCGCGAGCGCGGTTCCGTCGACCAGTCCGAAGGTGGTGAAGCTCAGCCACGTCCCGTCGGGCAGTTGCAACGTGCCGGACACCCGATTGTCGCGCCCCGGCGAGACCAGCTTCACCTTCAGCCCGGCCTTGGCGAGCGCGGGCTCCCAGGCGATCATATGCGTGCGCATCTCGTCCAGCGGGGGTGCTATGGGTGGCGATGCGATCTTTTCGGGATGCCAGCGGATCAGCAGATGACCCGTGGAAAGCTGATCGGCCAGCTCGGCCCGGTCGGATCGGGGGCGTTCGGCCAGCAGCCGGTGCGAGACGGCGAGCTGCTCGGCCACGCGCCGCGCCTCGTCCTCGCGGATGTTGAGCCGGCTCGCCCGTTCGTAGAGCAGCGTGCTCGCGCCGAATTCGATCACGACGGTGAGCAGCAATATCGCGAACAGCCGGCCGATCAAGCCGAATGACGGGCGGCCGAGCATCATCAACTGCGTGCGACTTCCACGTTCAGCATATAGCCTGCGCCCCTGACCGTCACGATCGGGGCGGTGGCGCCATCCACCGAAAGCTTGCGGCGCAGGCGGCTGACGAGCACGTCGATGCTGCGGTCGGACGCGTCGGCGAGCCGGGTGCGCGAAAGCTCGATCAGCCGCTCGCGGCCCAGCACGCGCTGCGGATTGTCGATGAAGCTGGCGAGAAGGTCGAATTCGGCGCCGGTCAGCTCGATCACGGCACCGCTCGGCGACAGCAGCTCGCGCCGCGGAAAATCGACCGTCCAGCCGGCGAACCGCGCCTTGGCCGTACCATCGCCATGCCGCCGGTCGAGCCCGCCCCGGCGCAGCACCGCGCGGACGCGCGCCACCAGCTCGCGCGTGCTGAACGGCTTGGCGATATAATCGTCCGCGCCCAGCTCGAGGCCGACCACCCGGTCGGTCTCGTCATTCCTGGCGCTGGCGAAGATGATTGGCACATCGCTGCGCTGGCGGAGCTGCCGACACAGATCGATGCCGTTGGTTCCGGGCAGCATGATATCGAGCAGGACGAGATCGACCGGGCCGGCCTCGAACGCGATCCACATTTCCGGCGCGGAGGCGGCTGGGCGAACGGCGAATCCATTGCCCTGCAACGCTCGCGAAACGAGCGTGCGCAGGCCGGGATCGTCCTCGACCAGCAGGATCATGGGGGCGCTCATCGGGCGCTCCGGCGAAGGGGGACGGTGAACATCATGCAGGATGGAAGGAATTAGGGGCTCGCTGCGCCGCGTCAATCGCCCGGCGCGCGCCACGCGCATTCCGTCGTGCGCCAGAAACGATTTGTCACGATGAAGTCCATCGCCGGAAAAGCGGCGCGGTCATCCTCCTGTCACGCACAGGCCCCGGAGAGCAGCCGATCCAGCCTCTGCAAGGCGCGCCTGAGGAACAGTCTTGAGGAGACAATCATGCGACATCCGAGGTCCATTCTCTGTGCCGTGGCGGTGGTCGCCCTGTCCGGTACCCTCCTGTCCGGGCCCGCGGCGGCGGAGGTGAAACAGCCGGGCCGCCTGCTGGCGATGACGCCGGCTGCCTTCCAGTCTTCCGCCCTGGTCGAGGAGGACGAGCTGGAATTCGACACGCTGATCTCGACCGAGCCGGGCTTCACCGCTGGCCGATCGCTGCTCAGGATCGTGTGGAACGACAATCATCTGCGCGCCATCGTCGATCGCCGCACGGGTGCCACACGCTATGAGGTTCACCAGTTCATCCGCTATGCCGGTCCCCGGCGGGCCTATCGGTCGGTGAACTATGCCACCCCCGCCGGCCTCCAGCGCGCGGAGATGCTGAAGGCCGAGCATGGCGCCGATATCTGCCCCAATGTCGAGACAAACGGCGATTGCGTGCTCACCAAGCGGCTCAGCTTCGCCGTCGACGAGCCGTTGTTGCGCGCCATCGCCGCCAGCTATCGGCAGGGCGGCAGCGAAAGCTGGAACTTCAAGTTCAAGGAGGAGGGCGGCCACGATCTGCGCGCCGGCATCGTGCCCGCCGAGGTTGCCGGGCTACTGATGGCGGTGGACGGCTACAAGGCCAACCGGGGCCTCGATCGCCTCGCGGGCGCTGCGGGCGATGGCGGCGCCATCGCGCTCGCCGACTGATCCGATCCTTGCCCGCCGGTGCCCGGAGCATTTTTCGAGCATGATTCCATCCGCTCGGAAAATGCTTTAGGCGCCGGTCCTGGGGCAGCGCCGATCCGCTACGCGTGCCGTCGACAGGAACCATCGGGCGAGACATCCTTTCTGCTGTTTCGGGGGTGGAATAGGCCGCCCGGCGCAGGGAGGCTTCGGGGTTGGACGACAGGTCTGTGCGGATCGGCTTGGCGACGCTGCTGGCGCTCGCGCCCTTGTGCGCGGCCCGGGGTCAGACCGTCGCCGAGCCGCCCGAGGATCCGGCCTTCGATGCCGCACTCCCGCCGCTGGAGGAGACCGCCGCCCCACCTGCCGCGTCCGAGCCCGCCGCACCGCCCCCCGCTGTTCCGGCACCCGATCCGGCGGTGGAGGTGGATCTTGCCGCTCCCCTGCCGCCCATCACCACATTCGACACGACCCCGCCGGCGGAAAGCCCGGCCCAGGCCGCCACTGGTGAGGAACAGGCACGGCTGCGCTACCGGCTGGCGTTGAGCGGCCTCGACGAGGTCGGCCTGGAGGATCGGTTCCGTGATCTTTCCGCGCTGCTCGGCAATGGCCGGGAGGCCGCCAGTGCCGCGCAGATTTCCGCCCGTGCCGCGGAGGATGTGAAGCTTGCTGAGCGGCTGCTCCGTTCGGAAGGCTATTATGACGGCAGTGTCACCGCCGCCGTCTCGCCCCAGGCGGACAGGAGCGGCGTCATCACCGTCACCATCGCCGCCGTCCCCGGCCCGCGCTATGCGCTGGGCAGCATCGCCGTCACCGGCGCCGCGCCGGAACCAACCCGGCTCGCTGAGGAGGCATTGGGGCTAAGGGTGGGCGATCCGATCGTCGCCGCCGCGATCGAGACGGCGGAGGCCAGTGTCGCGCTCCGCCTGCCCGAGCAGGGCTATCCTTTCGTCGAGCTCGGCCAGCGCGACATATTGCTCGATCCCGTCACGACGCGCGGCGATTATAGCCTGCCGGTCACATCCGGCCCGCTGTCCCGCTTCGGCGGTTTCCGCACGGCGGGTGATCCCGTCTTCGACCCGCATCATATCGAGATCCTCTCCCGTTTCGATCGGGGCGAGATCTATGACAGCCGCGAGGTGGATGATCTGCGCCAGGCGCTGATCGGCACCAGCCTCTTCTCCGCCGTCTCGGTCGAGCCCGTCCGCACCGGCCAAGTCCAGCCGGACGGCACCGAGACGGTCGATCTGCTCGTCCGCCAGACCAAGGGGCCGTGGCGAACGCTTGCCGCCAGCGCCGGCTATGGCACGGGCGAAGGCATCAAGGTTCAGGGGAGCTGGACGCACCGCAATCTCTTCCCGCCCGAAGGCGCGCTCAGCGTGGATGCGATCGCCGGCACGCAGCAGCAGGGGCTCAGCGCCACCTTCCGCCGCTCCAATGCCGGCAAGCGCGATCGCACCGTCCAGGCCGGCGCCTCTGCGCTGCTCCAGGATTTCGCGGCGTTCAGCGCGCGGACCTTCACCCTGTCGGGCAGCATCTCGCGCGCTTCCACGCCGATCTGGCAGAAAAGATGGACCTATTCGCTCGGCGCGGAGTTGATCGCGACCGACGAAAGCCGCTTCGATGTCGCGCGCAGCGACAGGCGGCGCAACACCTATTTCATCGGGGCCATCCCGCTCCAGCTCGGCTATGACGCGTCGGACAGCCTGCTCGATCCCACAAAGGGCTTTCGCATCACCGGCCGGTTCAGTCCCGAAGCCTCATTGCGCGGCGGAACGGACGCCTATGCGCGTATGCTGCTCGAAGGCAGCGGCTATTATTCCGTGAGCGATGCGCTCGTGCTCGCCGGCCGAGTGCGGGTCGGCTCGATCGTCGGTGCGGCGCGCGACAGCATCGCGCCTTCCCGCCGTCTTTATGTCGGCGGCGGCGGATCGGTGCGCGGCTTCGGCTATCAGCAGCTCGGGCCCAAGGATGCGAATGACGATCCGGTCGGCGGCCGCTCGCTCACCGAATTCGCGCTCGAGGCGCGTTATCGCTTCGGCAATTTCGGCATCGTGCCCTTCATCGATGCGGGTCGGCTGGGCGAAGGCTCGACGCCCAGCCTTTCGGGCATGCGCTACGGCGCCGGCATAGGCGGGCGTTACTATACCAATTTCGGGCCGATGCGCGTCGATGTCGCGACCCCGATCAACCGCAGGCCGGGCGAATCGAGGATCGCGCTCTATATCTCGATCGGACAGGCCTTCTGATGGCGGAAGAAACCCCTTCGCCGGCACGCCATCGCGGCCGCACGGTCCTGAAATGGATCGCGATCCTGTTCGGCGGCCTGATCGCGCTGGTGGCGCTCCTGCTGCTCGGCCTCAACAGCGGGCCGGGCCGCGATCTCGTCCGCCGCCAGCTCGCCGCCTATGAAACGGCCTCCGGCCTCAATATCCGGGCGGGGCGGATCGATGGGTCGCTCTATGGCCGCATGTTGCTGCGCGACGTGGAAATCCGTGATCCAAAGGGCGCCTTTCTCACCGTGCCGGCGCTGACGCTCGATTGGCGTCCCTTCGCCTATGCCCGGTCGAAGATCGATATCAGGGAGCTTTCCGCCACCCAGGCCCGGCTGATCCGATTGCCTGAACTGAAGCCTGTTCCGTCGGAACCCGATGCGCCGATCCTGCCCGACATCGATCTCGCGTTGGGGCGGCTGCGGGTCGATCGGCTGGTCGTGGAGCCGGCGGTCACGGGTCGGCTCCACATCGTCCGTTTCGCCGGCATGGCGGACCTCGCCGATCGGCGCGCGCGGATCAGCGCCGATGCCATGGCGCTCGCAGCATCCGGCGTGGCCGGCGGCGACCGGCTGGCACTGCGGCTCGATGCGGCGCCCGATGCCAATCGCCTGCTGATCGATGCGAATCTCGCTGCGCCGGCCGGCGGGCTGGTCGACAGTTTTGCGAAGCTCGGCAAGCCTCTGACTTTCGCCGTCAACGGCCGGGGCGACTGGGCGAACTGGCGGGGCAGGGCGGTGGGCCGGCTGGCCGGCGCCCCACTCGCCAATCTCGCGATCCTCGGCCGTGACGGCGATTTCCGCGTGAAGGGCGCGCTGCGACCCGGACTGGCGCTGGGCGGACCGGCCGCGCGGCTCACCGAACCGCGCGTCGATCTCGATCTTCTGGCGCGGCTGGACGAGCGCCGTGCCGATACGCGGCTCGTCGCCCGTTCCGGCGCGCTGGCGCTGGATGCGGCGGGGCTGATCGATCTCGGCCAAAGCCGCTTCGGCAATTTCCGCTTGAATGGTCGGCTGCTCACGCCCGGCGCGATCGCGGATAATGTGCGCGGCCGCGATGTCGCCTTCCAGGCCCTGCTCGACGGTCCCTTTGCCACGCCGATCGTGGAATATCGGCTGAGGGCGGCCGCGCTCGGCTTCGGCGAGACGCTCGTCGAGGGGCTCGATGCGCGGGGGCGGGCGCGGGTCGATGCCGATCGCATTCTCATCCCCGTCTCGGCGACTGCGCGGCGCGTCGCCGGGCTCAACGCGGCGGCGGGCGGCCTGCTCACCAACATCTCGATCAATGGTGATCTCGCTTATGGCGACGGCAAGCTCTTGTCGGACAATCTGCGCCTGCGCTCGGATCGGATCGACGCCACCGCCATCCTCTTCGCCGATATTGCGGGCGGCACCTATACCGGTGCGCTCAAGGGCCGGGTGAATGACTATCAGGTCGATGGCATCGGCCGCATCGCGCTCGTCACCGATGCGGAGCTGGTGACGGCGCCCGGCGGCGGCTTCGGCATCCGGGGCCGGGTACGCGTCACCACCCGGCGGCTGGACAATGCCTCCCTGCGCGATCAGCTCGGCGGCAATGCCGTCATCACTGCCGACGTCGGCTTCACCCAGGAGGGTGTAGCCACCATCCGTAATCTGCGCATGGCCTCGCCCCGCTTCCGCATCACGGGCGGGGAAGGCAGCTATCGGCCGGACGGGCGGATTGCCTTCCGCGCAGTCGGCAGCTCCACCCAATATGGCGCGCTCGCCGTCGCGATCTCCGGCACGGCGGATCAGCCGCTCGTCCGCCTGCGCGCGCCGCGCCCCTATGTCGGCGTGCAGCTCCGCGACGTGGAGGCGGAGCTGGTCGGGACCGCACAGGGCTATGAAGTGCGTGCTCGTGGCGGATCAACCTATGGGCCTTTCCTCGCCGATCTGCTGATCCGTTCCGATGCGGGCCCGCTCGCGCTCGATATCCGCACCGCGCGCTTCGCCGGCATCGATTTCGGCGGCCGCATCGTCCAGACCGCCGCCGGCCCTTTCGACGGCACGCTCAGGCTTAGTGGCTCGGGGCTTGCCGGCACGATGCGTCTTGCCGCCGCCGGCGCTCATCAGCGCGCTGATTTCGATCTGCGCGCCGCCTCTGCGCGTATTCCCGGCGATGTGCCGATTACGATCGGCAGCGGCACGATCCGGGCGACGGCGATCCTCTATCCGGACGCGCCGGAAATTGTCGGCGCCGTCAGCCTCGCCAACATCCAGCAGGGCGAATATCTGCTCAGCCGCCTCCAGGGTCGCGTCCGCTATCGGGCCGGCCAGGGAAATGCGGCTCTCATCGCCTCGGGCAATAGCGGTCTTCCTTTCGACATCGCCCTCCAGGCGGCGCTCTCCCCGACGGCGATCCGCGCCAATATCCGCGGCACCGCGAACGATATCGCCTTCCGCCTCGCCCGGCCGGCTGAGATCGTGAAGATCGGCGGCGGCTGGCAGCTCCAGCCCGCCACCATCCTGCTGCCGCAGGGCGAGGTCGATCTTTCCGGCGATTATGGTGCGGCCACCACGCTCCATGCCCGGCTCCGTAATGTCGATCTCGCGCTGGCGCAGGCTTTCGCGCCTGGCCTCGGCCTCGGCGGCAAGGCATCGGGCACGATCGATTATGCGCTTCCCTCCGGCAAAACCGTGCCCGTCGCGCGCGCCCGGCTCGACATCGCCCGCTTTACCCGCACGAGCGCGCTCACCATTTCCGATCCGCTGGACGTGGCTCTGCTCGGCACGCTGTCCGATGCGGGTGGCGACATGCGCGCGCTTATCCGGCGCGGCGCGGCGATAGTCGGCCGCTTGCAGGCGCGCCTCGCGCCGCTTGGGAAAGGCGCGGGGCTCGGTGAGCGATTGTTCGCCGCCCCGCTATCCGGCGGCATCCGCTATAATGGCCCCGCCGAGATGCTGTGGGCGCTCACCGGCATTGCCGGGCAGAGCGTTTCCGGCCCGGTGGCGGTCGCGGCCGATTTCGGCGGGCGGCTCGATCGGCCGACGCTCAACGGCCTGATCCGCGCCAATGCTCTGCGCTATGAGAATGAAGCCTATGGCACCGTCCTCAGCAACATGGCGGTCGCGGGCCGCTTCACCCAGTCGCGGCTCGATCTGACGAGCCTCACCGCGCGCGCGGGCCGCGGATCGGTCACGGCGCGCGGCACGATCGGCCTCGATGCGGCGAGCGGTTTCCCGATCGACCTAACGGCGCAGCTCGATGGCGCGCAACTCGCGCGGAGCGACGCGCTGGGCGCGACGGTTTCTGGCACGCTCGCCATCACCAACAACCAGGCCGAAGGCGCGCTGATCCGGGGCGATCTCAACATTCCCGAGGCGCGCTACCGCATCATCCGCCAGGGCGCCGCCGAGGTGACGGAACTGACCGGCGTCCGCCGCAAGGGCGCGCCCGCCGTCCCGCCCGAGCCGCCTTCCGCCGCGCCCAGCATCTGGAAGCTCGATCTGCGCGTGCATGCGAACAATCAGATCTTCGTCAGCGGCATGGGGCTGGAAGCCGAATGGCGCACCGATCTGCGCGTCACGGGCACGGCAAGCGATCCGCGCATCATCGGCGAGATGGAGGTGGTGCGCGGCACTTACAGTTTCGCCGGCCGGCGCTTCGATCTCGACAATGGCACCGTCACCTTTCAGGGCGGGCCGGTCACCGATCCGGCGCTCTCGATCGCCGCCAGCACCAGCGTGGAAGGCGTGACCGCCACGATCAATATCGGCGGCCGCGCGACTAATCCGCAGATCAGCTTCACCTCCACGCCCGCCTTGCCGCAGGATGAGGTGCTCGCCCGTCTGCTGTTCGGAACGTCGGTCACCACGCTTTCGCCCACCCAGGCGATCCAGCTCGCTGCCGCGCTCAATTCGCTGCGCGGATCGGGCGGCGGCCTCAATCCGCTGGGCAAGCTGCGCTCCGCCACAGGGATAGATAGACTCCGCGTGCTCGGTGCGGACAGGGCTGCCGGCCGCGGCACCGCGCTTGCGGCGGGCCAATATATTTCCAACCGCATCTATGTGGAGATCATCACCGACGCGCGCGGCTTCACTGCGACGCAACTCGAAATCTCGCTGTCCAGGGCGCTCAGCCTGCTGTCCCAGGCGGGCTCCTTCGGCGGCTCGAACGTCAGCCTGCGCTACAAGAAGGATTATTGACGGAAGGAGAGGGGCGAGGATCGGTGGGTCCGGCGGTCATGACCTATGCGTGGCTCCTCCTCGCCGCGCTGCACGTCCGCCGGATGGCCCTCCACCCCCCGGTTCCGGCCGAGCGCCTTGGCCCGGTAGAGCGCCTGATCGGCGGCGCGGAGCAATGGCTCGAAGCTGGCATCGGGATGATCGCTCGCCCGCACATAGCCGAAGCTCGCGGTCACGCCCGGCAGCGTCGCCGCTATGTCCGTCATGTCGATCGCGCTGATCGTCTCGCGTACCTGTTCGACGAAAATGTCGAGCGCGAGTCCGCCCGCGACGACCAGCCCGAATTCCTCTCCGCCGAGCCGGCCGACCACCACATCCCCGCTCAGCGCGCGCAATGCATCGGCGATGCGCCGCAGCACGAGATCGCCCACATCATGGCCATGCGTGTCGTTGATCCGCTTGAAATGATCGACATCGGCAAGGATGAGGCCGACCGTCCGTTGCTTGCCGTCGGTGCGCGCCAGCTCCTGCCGTGCGCGGACGAGGAAGCCGCGACGGTTGTAGACGCCGGTCAGGTCGTCGGTTTCGGCAAGCTGCTCGAACCGCGCGCGTTGCGAACGTTCCCGGTCCCGCTCGACGCGCATCGCGGCGAGCGTGAAGGTCGCGCGCACCGACAGCCACACCGTCTGAAACGCGCCGACGAGCAGCACCAGCAGCTCGCCGCTGAAGATGCGCGTATCCGTCACGACGATGTCGGAGATTATGGAGTAGAGCACTGCGGCGATCGGCAATGACCAGGCGAGCGCGAAGTCCCGCGCGAACCGGCTGCCCCTGCGCCACGCGACGCCGGTTGCCATGATCACGCCGATGACCAACGCGAGGACGACGATGGTCAGAATGTTCGCGAGCAGGCTCGGCGTTCCCGCCGGCGGCATGATGGCCAGCGCCGCGGCCGCAACGACCGCCGCGGCCAGCGCGCGGAGCGATATGCGGCCCCAGCGAGGCAGCATGCCGGGCTCGATCGAGGATAGCAGCAGCATCGTCGCGGCAGCCTCGGCAAAGGCGGCGAGCATGGCGCAGATGCGCACGCTCGCAATGCCTGCCGCCGCAGGCACCACGGCCAGCGCCAGTTGGGACCAGAAGGCGCCCCAGCCGATCATGCAGGCGACCCACAGGCTGTGCCAGAGCGCGGACCGCTGCTTGGCCACGCCGAATAGGAAGAGATTGTAGATCAGGCTGGCGAAAAGCAGGCTGAGCGCGCAGCCGGCGAGCAGCGCCACGATCCCTGCCTCGCGCGCGCGGATGGGCTCGGGCAGCAGGCGGACGCGCAGCAGATCATAGGCCGCCAGATCCTGGAAGCCGATCGTCACCGAGTCCAGCTCCACATCCCTGGACGGTGCGGGAAAGGCCAGATGCGCATTCAGCGCCCAATGATCCCCGAAATCGCCCGCGCGAACGGTGTGGATGTTGGTTCGCCCGTCGACATAGTGGAAGATGACGCTGAGCTGCCGGAAGCGCGTCTGGCGTATGGTCAGCGACCAGTCCGTCCGGGCGCGTTCGTCGGGCGTCAGCTCATGCCTGAGCCAGAGCCATTGTTTTTCATATCCACGGGGTGTGCCATCGCAGCGATAGCCGTTCGGGCCCGGCAAGTGATTCGAAGATGTCACGGCATGGCAGAAATGCGGCTTCAGCACGACGGCCCCGGCCGATCCTGTAAATGCCAGAAACAGCAGCAGGAAATTGAGGGACAAGATGCTTCTGTGCCGGATGATTCTCATGCCATTTCGTATGCGTTCCGTTCATCTAGCCGGTTAGGTCTGGCGCGAAAAGCTTTGCCTGTCGTCAACAGTCTCCAATGCGGAGGAGCTGTGGCGTCGCTGCTTCGGTTCCTTACTTTCGATGACTTGGCGGATGCATGAGATCATCTGGTCGCGCTCGGCCCGAGCGCGGGGATGCAAGACAGGCGGAACCTGGCCTAGAGCCGTTCCGCCTGGGCGATGGCGTCGGCGGCGCGCAACGCCGCGAGGATGCGCATCAGATGCTGCAGGTCGCGCACCTCGATCGAAAGATGGAAGGTGTGGAAGCTCGAATCGCGGTGGAACAGCGCGAGGTTGACGATATTCGCCCCGTGCGCGCCCAATATGCCCGCCATCACGCCAAGCGAGCCTGCCTCGTTCTTGACGATCACGGAAAGCCGCGCGGTGCCGCCGTCGCTGCCATCGCCCCAGGCGAGGTCCACCCAGTCCGCATCCGCCGCCTCGGACAGTTCCGGACAGTCGATCACATGCACTTCCACCGCCTCGCCCGGCCGGCGCAGGCCGACGATGCGGTCGCCCGGCAGCGGGTTGCAGCAGGCCGCCAACGTGAAGGCCACGCCCGGCGTCAGCCCCTTCATCGATATCGCCTCGCGCTGCACCGGCACGGGCTTGGCGACCCCGCCCGGCACCGCATGGATGCCCGATCCGGGCATCAGCGCGTCCATCACGGCGGCATCGGTGATCTGGCGCCGCGCGATCGCTTCCATCAGCCGGTCCTGATTGGGCATGTTGAGCCGCTTCAGCGCATGATCGATCGCGTCGGGTCCGAGCTGCGCGGGCAGGCGGCCGATAATCTCGTCATAGAATTTGCGGCCGAGCGCGATCGTCTCGCCCTGTTCCTTCTGGCGGATGAAGCGGCGTATGGCCGAACGTGCCTTGCCGGTGGCGACGAAGTTCATCCAGCCGGGCTGCGGCTGCTGCGCCTTCGAACGCAGGATCAGCACCTGATCGCCATTTTCGATCGGCGTCCGGAGCGGCACGACGCGGCCGTTGATCTTGGCGCCCACCGTCTGGTCGCCAAGATCGGTATGGAGCGCATAGGCGAAGTCCACCGGCGTCGCGCCCTTGGGAAGCTGAATCAGCTCGCCCTTCGGCGTGAAGGCGAAGATGCGATCCTGGTACATCGCCATGCGGGTATGCTCGAGCAGCTCCTCGGGGCTCTCCGCATGATCGAGAATCTCGACCAGATCCTTGATCCAGCTCGTCCGCCCCTCGGGCTGATAGGATATGCCCTGCTTATAGGCCCAGTGCGCGGCCACGCCATATTCGGCCTGGGCGTGCATCTCCTTGGTGCGGATCTGGATCTCGATGCGCATCCGCTCGCTATGGATCACCGCCGTGTGCAGCGAGCGATAGCCGTTGCGTTTGGGCGTCGAAATATAATCCTTGAACCGGCCCGGCACCATCGGCCAGCGCTGATGGATGATGCCCAGCGCGCGATAGCATTCCTCGACGCTGTTCACGATCAGGCGGAAGGCCATGATGTCGGAAAGCTGCTCGAAACTGATGTGCCGTTCGGCCATCTTGCGCCAGATCGAATAGGGATGCTTCTCGCGCCCCTCCACCTCGGCCTGGATGCCCTTCTGGCCCAGCAGCAGGCGGAAGCCCGATCCGATCCGGGCGATCTGGTCGCCGCCGCCCTGCTGAAGCTGCTCCAGCCGCTTGGTGATCGAGGCATAGGCTTCGGGTTCGAGCTGCTGGAAGGCGAGCGTCTGCATCTCCTTCATGAACTCGTACATGCCGATCCGCTCGGCGAGCGGGGCATATATGTCCATCGTCTCCTTGGCGATGCGGCGGCGCTTGGCCTCGCTCGGGATATGATGGAGCGTGCGCATATTGTGCAGCCGGTCGGCCAGCTTCACCAGCAGCACGCGGATGTCGTCCGACATCGCCAGCAGGAATTTGCGGAGATTCTCGGCGGCGCGCTCATTCTCGGTCTGCGCCTCGATCTTGGAAAGCTTGGTGACGCCGTCGACGAGCCGCGCCACGGATGACCCGAAGCTCTTCTCGATCTGCTCGGGCGTGGCGACCGTATCCTCGATCGTGTCGTGCAATATGGCGGTGACGATCGTCTCGTCGTCGAGACGCAGATCGGTCAGGATGCCGGCCACCTCGATCGGATGGCTGAAATAGGGATCGCCCGAGGCGCGCTTCTGGGAGCCATGCGCCTGCATCGAGAAGACATAGGCGCGATTGAGCAGCGCCTCGTCGGCGTCGGGGTCGTAGCTCAGGACCCTGTCAACAAGTTCATATTGTCTCAGCACCCCGCCACCATGTGGCGGCAATATGCCAAGATGCAACCTCCGAACGCGCGGATTTCAGCGATTTATCGCATCCGCGCGTCCGGGATCCGGCTTATTCGTAATCGGGGCCGATATTCTGGTTGCGCGGCGGGGCGGCGGCGGTGAGCCGCAGCGCCTCGGCCGAGGCCGAGAGCGAACCGATCTCGTCCGGCACATCCTCATCGTCGATCTGCACGCGCTGCATGCTGCCGACGAGCGCCTCGTGCAGATCGTCCGGCGTGATCGTCTCCTCCGCGATCTCGCGCAGGGCCACGACCGGATTCTTGTCGCGGTCGCGATCGAGCGTCAGCTCGGCGCCGCCGGAAATCTGCCGCGCGCGCTGCGCGGCGAACAGCACCAGGTCGAATCGGTTGGAAATCTTGTCGACGCAATCCTCGACGGTAACGCGCGCCATGTGAAACGCTCCGCTTGGCTAGCACATAAGGCTCGGGAAAGTGCTGGCGGATAACGGCGGGGGGGCCTAATGTCAATGGAAAGCGCAAGGGGGTGGACTGCGGAGCCCTCTTTGCTGCTCGCGCGTTGATCGGTGCAATGGCCACGAAGATAAGGCGGAGAGATAGGCAGGGAGCGGTATCCGATGGCGTCTTCGACGTCGCCGGGAACAGCATCACCCTGCTGGCGGAAGGGCCGGAGCGGCTGACGGCGCTGCTCGATCTGATCGCCGGCGCGCGCAGCAGCCTGCGCCTCCTTTATTATATCTATCGCGACGATGATGTCGGGCGGCAGGTGCTGCAGGCGCTGGTCGATGCGCTGGGCCGGGGCGTCTCCGTCGCGCTGATCGTGGACGGTTTCGGCAGCGATGCGACCGAGGCCTTCTTCCGGCCGCTGGAGCAGGCCGGCGCCAATATCTGCCGCTTCCTGCCCCGCTTCGGCCGGCGCTACCTGTTGCGCAACCATCAGAAGCTGGCGCTGGCGGACGAGCGGCGCGTGATCGTCGGCGGGTTCAATGTCGAGAAGGATTATTTCGGCCTGGTCTCGGACCATGCCTGGCGCGATCTGGGCCTGATCGTCGAGGGGCCGGCGGCGGCGCGGCTCGCCTCCTATTTCGACGCGCTGTCGGATTGGGTCCATCGCCCGAGGGCGCGGCTGCGCGATCTGCGCTATGTGCTCAAGGCGCATAGCGAGCGGGAAGGCGCGGTGCGCTGGCTGTTCGGCGGGCCGACGCGCTGGCTCAGTCCCTGGGCGCTCGCGGTGAAGCAGGATCTCGCCCGGGCGATGCGGCTGGACATGGTCGTCGCCTATTTCGCGCCCAATCCGGCGATGCTCAGGCGGATCGAGCGCATCGCGCGGCGGGACGGGGAGGCGCGGCTGCTGACCGCCGCGCAGTCGGACAATGGCGCCACCATCGCGGCCGCACGCCACACTTATCATCGGCTGCTGAAGCGCGGCGTCCGCATCTTCGAATATCTGCCGACCAAGCTGCACACCAAATTGTTCGTGATCGACGACAGGGTGCATGTCGGCTCGGCCAATTTCGACGTCCGCAGCCTCTATCTCAATCTCGAGCTGATGCTGTGCGTCGAGGATCCCGCCTTCGCCCGGCGGATGCGCGATTATGTGGAGGGCGAGCTGGCGCGATCGGTGGAGATCACGCGCGAAAGCCATAGGCGGGCGAGCAACCTGATCGCCCGGATCAAATGGGCGATCGCCTATTTCATCGTCGCCGTGCTCGACGGGAACATCACCCGCCGGCTCAATTTCGAGGCGGAGGGGCGCTGAGCGGCGCCCCGGTCGCTCAAACGAACTCTTAGTCCTTCCAGGCCCAGTAGAGCTGGGCGGGCGGGATGTTGATCAGCTCGAACTCATGGTCGATCCGCGGGAAATGCGGCACCAGGAAATCGCGCACCTTCGGCGAGAATTGATAGACCAGGAAGGCGCCGCCAGTCTTGAGCGCGGCTTGCGTCTCACGCGCGATGGCCGGGCCTACGCCCGGTGGCAGCGTCGAGAAGGGCAGACCGGACAGGATATAGTCCGCCGCCTCATGGCCATGTTCGGCGAGGATCGCACCCACGTCCGCCGCCGAG
Source organism: Sphingomonas oleivorans (assembly GCF_003050615.1). Lineage (GTDB taxonomy): Bacteria > Pseudomonadota > Alphaproteobacteria > Sphingomonadales > Sphingomonadaceae > Sphingomonas_H > Sphingomonas_H oleivorans. The sequence continues at coordinate 29,343 of NZ_NWBU01000009.1, forward strand.
CCATGGACCGGCCGGAAACGCGAATCGACGATCCGCCGCCGCAGATAGTCGACGAAATCGGCATTGGTATCGATCGCGATCAGCGTCGCATCCGGCGCCATCCGGTCCAGTATCGGCTGGCAGAAGGTGCCGACGCCCGGGCCATATTCGACGAAGACCTTGGTGTTGGCCCAATCGACCCGCGAAAGCATGCGATCGATCAGCTTGCCCGAGGAGGGGATCACCGATCCGACCATCACCGGATGCTTGAGGAAACCTCGGAAGAACATTCCGAGCGGACCGATATTGGCGGCGCGGCGGCGCGCGTCCGCCGATTCCAGTGCGCGGTCCGCAGAAGATGAACTCATGTCGGCTCCCTATCGAGCTGAAAAAACGAGCCTCCCGTTCGCAAATGCGGGCGGCAAAGGCAAGCGCGCAGGCGTTCCGACGCGTTCGGGACCGCGATGGCATGTCGCATCGCCATGACGCGGCGGGTGGCCCGATCCTTCCCTTCTTCGCGCCGGGACGAACCGGATCCACGGGGGAATGAGCGGGCAGGCCGTCCGCCCGAAGGCGCGTTTCCACGCCATTTCCCCGGTGCATTTCTCATATGGCCGGGCTCAGCCCTTGGGTCCGCGCGGATTGAGCATGCCGGGCGCGATGAAGCCGATCGGCTCGATCGCGAGCGCGTCCTGCTTCAGCTTCGCCGCCATCTGCTCATATTCGCGCTCCATTTCGGGCGTCACGCTGGCGCGGGTCTCCTCCAGCGCATGCTCGAAATGCGCAGCCGTCACCTGCTTGGCCGAAAGCGACTCGCGCAGCGCGAACAGGCCGGCGCGGCGGACCAGATCCTCCAGGTCCGCGCCGGTGAACCGCTCGGTGAGCTCGGCCATCCGGTCGAGATCGACATCGCTTGCCAGCGGCATCGATTCGGTGTGGATCGCCAGGATCCGCCGCCGCCCGCCCATGTCGGGCACGGAAACATAGACCAGCTCGTCGAACCGGCCGGGCCTCAGCAGCGCCGGATCGATCAGATTGGGCCGGTTGGTCGCGCCGATCACGACCACCGACTGCAGCTCCTCCAGCCCGTCCATCTCCGCGAGGATGGTGTTCACCACCCGTTCGGTCACCTGTGGCTCGCCCATGCCGCCACCACGGGCAGGCACCAGCGAATCGAGCTCGTCGATGAAGATCACGGTCGGCGCCACCTGCCGTGCGCGGGCGAACAGCCGGGCGATCTGCTGCTCGCTCTCGCCATACCATTTGGACAGGAGGTCGCTCGATTTGGTGGCGATGAAATTGGCTTCCGCCTCGCGCGCCGCCGCCTTGGCCAGCAGCGTCTTGCCCGTGCCGGGCGGCCCGAACAGCAGGAAGCCCTTGGCCGGGCGGATGCCCAGCCGGCGGAACGCGTCCGGATCCTTCAGTGGCAGCTCGATTCCCTCGCGCAGCCGCTCGCGCGCGACGTCGAGCCCGCCCACATCGTCCCAGCGGACATTGGGCGCCTGGACCATCACCTCGCGCATCGCGGAAGGCTGGACGCGCTTGAGCGCTTCCAGAAAATCCTCGCGCGTCACCGAAAGCGTGTCGAGCACGTCGGGCGGTATGGTCTTCTCCTCCAGGTTCAGCCTGGGCATGATCCGCCGCACCGCCTCGATCGCTGCCTCGCGAGTGAGCGCGGCGAGGTCCGCGCCGACAAAGCCGTAGGTGGTCCGCGCGAGTTCCGCGAGGTCGACCTTGTCGCCGAGCGGCATGCCGCGCGTGTGAATGCCCAATATCTCGCGCCGGCCGCGCTCGTCCGGCACGCCGATCACGATCTCCCGATCGAAGCGACCCGGCCGGCGCAGCGCCTCGTCGATCGCCTCGGGGCGGTTGGTCGCCGCGATGACGACGGTATTCTGGCGCGATTCGAGCCCATCCATCAGCGTCAGGAGTTGCGCCACCAGCCGCTTTTCCGCCTCGCCGGTCACTTGCCCGCGCTTCGGCGCGATCGAATCGATCTCGTCGATGAAGATGATCGAGGGCGCGGCCTTGCCCGCCTCCTCGAATATCTCGCGCAGCCGCTTCTCGCTCTCGCCATAAGCCGATCCCATGATTTCCGGCCCGGCGATGTGGAAGAATTCGGCATGGCTCTCATTCGCGACGGCGCGGGCGAGCCGCGTCTTGCCCGTGCCGGGCGGGCCATGGAGCAGCACGCCCTTGGGCGGATCGACGCCCAGCCGCTGGAACAGTTCGGGATAGCGCAGCGGCAGCTCCACCATCTCGCGCACCTGGTCGATCGTCGATCCGAGCCCGCCTATGTCGTCATAGGTGACGTCGGCGCGACGCGCTTCCTTGGGCTCGACATATTCGGGGCGCAGCTCCACTTCGGTGTCGGCATCGATATGGACGATGCCCTTGGGCGTGGTGCTCACCACGGTCAGGCGGATTTCCTGCAGCGCATAGGCCGGCGCGTTGAGCATCTGGCGAAGCTGCGGCGGCATTTCGCCATGGTCGACGCGCTGCTGCCCGGCCGTCGCGACGATGTCGCCTGCGGTCAGCGGCCGCAATCCGAAGCTGCGCTTCAGCGCCGCGCCCGATCCCTGCAGGCGCAGATTCTGCTGTGCCGGCGCGAATATCACGCGCTGCGCGGGTTGCGAGGCGGCGCGGCGCACCTCCACGAAATCGCCCGATCCGACGCCGGCATTGGCGCGTTGCAGGCCGTCGAGCCGCAATATCTCCAACCCTTCGTCCTCGGGATAGGGCAGGACGGCGCGCGCCGGCGTGGCACGCTTGCCCACAATCTCCACGACATCGCCTTCGTTGAGGCCGAGCGCGCCCATCGTCGCGCGTGAAAGTCGGGCCAGGCCCCGTCCGGAATCATCCGGCCGGGCATTCGCTACCTGCAGCCGTCGTCCATTTTCCCCGTCCGCCATCATCGTCCTCCGCTTCGACGAAGTAGACATAAGGGGCGGTCGTCGGGTTTCGATCCCAACAAGGTATAAAAAAACGGGCCGATCCCGAAAGATCGACCCGAAGTCTTAGGAGAGGATGCCTGAAAGGCCCGATCCTTCTGGCTCTCGGGCAGTGATTGTGCAATTGCGAACGGCAATCATGCGATTGCATAATGTGCAATCTTGCGCTAAGCCTTTTGCCTGCATGGTGCTTTGGCATTATGGAATATGGGATATGTTGCGGCGCACAAAAGAAGCGCCTGCCTAGGGAGAAGCATTTTGCGTCGGCTGCCCCCGCTAACGGCCGTTGAGGCCTTTGTGCAGGTAGCGCGCCTCGGCTCGGTGAAGGCCGCTGCCGAGGAACTTGCCCTTTCGTCGCCCGCGCTCAGCCGCCGGGTCCAGGCGCTCGAACGCTTCATCGGCCGGCCGCTGTTCGAGCGGCGACATCAGGCCATGATCCTGAACAGCGAGGGGGAATTGCTGCTCGGCCGGATCGCGCCCGCGCTCGATGCGCTGGCGGTTGCGATCGATGCGACGACGGGGGAAGGCGAACATCTGCGTCTGCGCCTCAAAGTGCCTCCGCTTTTCGCCTCGCAGCGGCTGATGGGCCATATGCCCGATCTGCGCATCGCCCATCCCGAACTGCATATCGATATCGATACCGCGCCCCATGGCCTCGCCCGGTTGGGGGAGGGGATCGACGCCGCGATCGTGCTCGCTCGCGATGTCGACACCAGCCTCTATTCCCGCCGGCTGGCGCGGAGCACCGTCGCGGCGATCGGCGCGCGCTCGTTGCTGGAGGGGCGTTTTCCGGTGACGAAGCCGGAACATCTCCAGCGGATGACGATCTTCCTTCATCGCGACATGCCGGAGACGTTCGTCAACTGGAAGACGGCGATCGGCCTTCCGGATCTCGAGCCGGCGGCGGTCGATCATTTCGATTCGGGGCATCTGATGCTGGATGCCGCGGCGCAGGGGCTCGGCGTCGCCTTCCTGCTCGACGAACATATCACCGGATCGCAGGATGCGAGGCTGGTGAACCTGTTCGATTATGATGTCGACAGCAGCTACAGCTATTGGTTCGCCTGCCGCCGCACCGCCTTGTCCAACCGCGCCGTGCGCATCTTCCACGACTGGCTGTTCAGCACGCTCGCGATGTGAGGAGGGCGCCCGGCCCCGGGGCCGGGCGCCCGAGGGATCAGGCGTCCGCGGCGACCTTCGCGGAGATGATCTTGCCCGGCACGCGCGGCGGCTCGCCCTTGGGCAGCGCATCGATATGCTCCATGCCGGAGACGACCTGGCCCCACACCGTATATTGGCGGTCGAGGAATGTGGCGTCGTCGAAGCAGATGAAGAACTGGCTGTTGGCGCTGTTCGGGTTGGAGCTGCGCGCCATCGAGCAGACGCCGCGGACGTGCGGCTCGGACGAGAATTCGGCCTTGAGGTCGGGCTTCTTCGATCCGCCCATGCCGGTGCCGGTGGGATCGCCGCCCTGCGCCATGAAGCCCGCGATCACGCGATGGAAGACCACGCCGTCGTAAAAGCCTTCGCGCGCCAGCTCCTTGATGCGCGCGACATGGTTGGGCGCCAGGTCGGGCCGCAGGCGGATGACGACATCGCCGCTGTCGACGGTCAGGATCAGCGTGTTTTCGGGATCGTCGGCCATTCGAAATCTCCTCTGGTGAGCCGTCATTCCGGCGGTGGCCGGGGGTGACGAAATTCGGTGCGTAACTAGGCAGCGGCCATCGCCTCCGCCAGCCCTATCTTGTCGCTGCGATCGGGCGGCAAGGGCTGACAGGAGACAATTGGCGGCCTAAGCGGGATTTGGTTCAAAATGGCCGGATGATGTCCGGCCGGGGTGGAGGCGCATGAGCGAGATCAGGATCGATACGCCCGCCGATGCCGCCGCCGAGCCGAGCCATGACCAGGATGACCGGCTGACGCCCGAATTCGTGCGCGCGGTGATCGATCATGTCGAGCGGGGTGAGGCGGATGCGGCGCGCGCGCTGGTCGCCCCGCTGCACCCCGCCGATATTGCCGTCCTGTTCGAGCTGGCGCCCTCCGAATCGCGCCGCCCGCTTGCCGCGGCGCTGGCCGATCTGCTTGGCGGCGACGTGCTTGCCGAGATGAACGACTGGGTGCGCGAGGAGCTGATGGAGGCGCTCGCGCCCCATGAGGTCGCGGAAATCGCCACCCAGCTCGATACCGATGACGCCGTCGCGATCATCGAGGATATGGGGGAGGACGAGCAGCGCGCCGTGCTCCGCGCCATGGAGCCGGACGATCGCGCCGCGATCGAGGAGGCGCTGTCCTATCCGGAGGAATCCGCCGGCCGCCTGATGCAGCGCGACCTGATCGCGGTGCCCGAACATTGGGCCGTCGGCGACGTGCTCGACTATCTGCGTCGTAACGAGGATCTCACCACCGACTTCTGGGAAATCTTCGTCGTCGATGCCGGCCATCATCCTGTCGGCACCTGCAAGCTGAGCTGGATCCTGCGCACCCCGCGCAACATCGCCGTCAGCGACGTGATGCAGCGTGAGCAGACATTGATCCCGGTCGACATGGATCAGGAGGAAGTGGCGCTCCGCTTCCAGAAATATGGGCTGATCTCGGCGGCAGTGGTCGATCCGAACGGCCGGCTGGTCGGCATGATCACCGTCGACGACATCGTCCACATCATCCAGGAAGAGGCCGGCGAGGATATCCTCCGCCTTTCCGGTGCGGGCGACGGCGACATCAACGAGCCGGTGCTGGACAGCTATCGCAGCCGCGTGCGCTGGTTGATCGCCAATCTCGGCACGGCGCTCGTCGCCTCCACGATCATCGGCCTGTTCGAAGGGACGATCGCGCGCATGGTGGCGCTCGCCACGCTGATGCCGATCGTTGCGGGCGTGGGCGGCAATGCCGGCACGCAGACCATGGCCGTCACGGTGCGCGCGATCGCGACCAACAAGCTCACCCAGGCGAATACCGTCCGCTCCATCATGCGCGAGATCCGTATCGCGCTGCTCAATGGATCGACGATCGCCGCGGTGATCGGCTCCGGCGTTGCGCTCGTTTTCGGCAATGGCGCGCTTGGCGCGGTGATCGCGGCGGCGATGATGACGAACATCCTGGTGGCGGGGCTGGCCGGCGTGCTCGTGCCCGTGACGCTCGATCGGATGGATGTCGATCCGGCCGTCTCCTCCTCCGTCTTCGTCACGATGGTGACCGATTCGATGGGCTTTCTCGCCTTCCTCGGCCTAGCCACGCTGGCGGGGCTCGCCGGCTGATCTTGACGGGAGGCGCGCGGTGCCCAAATCGGCGGCGATGCATCCGCTCCACATCACCAAGGTGGCGGTCGGCTGTGCCGACGTCGACGCGCTGCGCGCCCGCATCGAGGGGCGCAGCGTCAATGGCGAGGCGCCCGTCCATACGCGATACAAGCCCAAGCGCGCGGACGAGCTGATCGGCGGCTCGCTCTACTGGATCATCAAGCATCGGCTGGTCGTGCGGCAGCGGATCATCGGCTTTGCCGAGGATGAGGGCGGCCATTGCATCATCCGCCTCGAATCGCGGCTCATGCCCGTCCGCGCTCGCCCCAAGCGCGCGCATCAGGGTTGGCGCTATCTGAAGGGGGAGGATGCGCCCGCCGATCTGGACGGCGGCGAGGACGATCTTTCCGTCATGCCGCCGCGCCTGATCAGCGAGCTTTCGGCGCTGGCGCTGATCTGACGCGGATCTAGCCCCCGCAGGTCACGTCGCCGGATCCGTGCTTGTTGACGGTGCAGCGTGCCTTGCCGCCGATTCTCACGTCGCCCGATCCCATGAGCGATACGGTGGCGGTGCGCGATGCGTTGAGGACGGCATCGCCGGAGCCCGCGACATTCACCTCGGCATCGGCGGCGGCAAGCTTCGCCGCATCGATATCGCCCGATCCCTGAAGCGCGAGACGGAGCTTCTGGGCGCGCCCGGCAACGCGCGCATTTCCCGATCCGGTGACGCTGACATCCAGCCTTCCGCTATTGAGCGCCCCGATGGCGACGTCGCCCGATCCGGTGAGCGAGAGATTGAAGCGGGGCGCCCTGACGCGATCGACCGTGAGATCGCCCGATCCGGTAAGTGCTGCGGCATGCAGCGCCGGCGTGGTGACATGGACCACGACCTTGCCGAGATCTCCACCGTTCAGGCCGATCCAATTGCCCCAATCGTCGCGCTTGGCGCTGACCAGCAGCGTCCTGCCACGTACTTCCACCACGAGACGATCCAGCGCCTTGTCGCTGCCTATGGCATGAGCCGAAGGAGCGGGGCCGGTGCGCACGTCCACGGTGAAAGGGCCGGTCACCTCTATTCTGTCGAAGGAGGCCGGAGCGAAGCTTCGGGTCGCGGCGGAGGCGCCGGTCGACCAGGCGGCGAGCAGGAGCACGGACAGGATGAGGGGACGCACGGGCGTTTCTCCTTGGCTGTATTATTTATATAATACGCTTGCGAAGGGCCAGCTGCAATCCCTTGGCGTGGCTCCCGATCGCTCCGTCCGCAAAGGGAAATGGGCGCAAAGAGAAAGGGCGGCCCCGGCGGGACCGCCCTTTCTGTCACCCGGATCGGGCCGTCACTTGTTGTGAATGGCCGCCGCGGCGCGGAGGATATCGAGGATCTTCTGCTGTGCGGTGGGCTCGTCGACCGCTTCCATCGCGGCAAGCTCGCGGGCGAGCCGGCTGGTCGCGGCTTCGAAGATCTGCCGTTCCGAATAGCTCTGCTCGGGCTGATCGTCGGCGCGGAAAAGATCACGGACCACTTCCGAGATGGAAACGAGATCGCCGCTGTTGATCTTCGCTTCATATTCCTGCGCGCGGCGCGACCACATGGTGCGCTTCACCTTGGGCTTGCCCTTGAGCGTGGCGAGCGCTTCGCTCATCGTCACGTTCGAGGACAGCTTGCGCATGCCGACGGCTTCAGCCTTGTTGGTCGGCACGCGGAGCGTCATCCGCTCCTTTTCGAAGCGCAGCACATAAAGCTCGAGTTTGGCCCCGGCGATTTCCTGGCTTTGCAGTTCGATCACCTTGCCTACCCCATGCTTGGGATAAACCACGTAATCGCCGACAACGAAGCTCAGCGCCTTTGCAGCCATTTATTCACACCTTTCTGCGAGAAGCCGCTGAACCCTGTCTGGTCCGCACCTAGGCAGGCGTGGCCGGACAGCGGAACCCAGCGGCCGATTCTCCGATTCCTGACGGCGGATGCGACCGGCATCCGCTTCGATGCAGGGTCATATAACAGTTTTCAGGCGCAAATGCCAGCTTTCCGGGCGCACAACATCCCGATCCTGTCATGGATGCTGCCATTTCCGTGCGAGCATGCCCAGCACGAAATCTACGGATTCGTCGAGGCGGCGGCACGGGCCACCCGAAGCGCGGCAAAAACTGTCCGCCGCCGCCTCGCGATCGGATCAGTCGCCCTGGCCGGGTTCGGGCGAGAAATGCGTGTCGAACTTGTCCTTCACATTCTTCCACTCGTCCGCATCCGCCGGCGCTTCGCGCTTGCGGGTGATGTTCGGCCACTGGTTGGCGAAGGTGTTGTTGAGCTCGATCCACTTCTCCAGCCCGTTTTCCGTGTCGGGCAGGATGGCTTCGGCCGGGCATTCCGGTTCGCAGACGCCGCAGTCGATACATTCGCTGGGATTGATGACGAGCATGTTCTCGCCTTCGTAGAAGCAGTCCACCGGACAGACTTCGACGCAATCCATATACTTGCAGCGGATGCAGGCATCAGTGACGACGTAGGTCATGGAATGAAGCTCCCAGAAGGGGATTGCGGCCCCGTTCCAAAGATTAGCGCGGGGCGCCGTCTATGGCGCACCGTCCGCTACGTCAACATCGGGACCGAGATGGGGATCGGCTTGCGCTTTCGGGAGGGGCGGCGAAAGATCGGTGTAGCAGGCCTGCGCCTCCGATGCCGGGCCGCGCCGCGACGGCAGCGCCTCGATCCGGATCACGCGGACATGGCCGTGCAAGGGAAAGCTTAGCACATTGCCGATGCGGACGGTGGCATGCGCCCGATCGATCACCCGGCCGTCGATCCGCATATGGCCGGCCTCGGCGATCTGCTGGGCAAGCGTGCGCGTCTTGGCGAGGCGCACGAACCACAAATATTTGTCGAGCCGCATCAGCGACGCAGCGCGGCCAGCGCGCCGAAGGCGTTGCCCGGCCGGGGCACGGCCGCCCGCTGCTGTGGCTTCTTGCCGCGCCATATCCAGCTACGTTCCTCCACCGCGCCCGCAGGGCGGAAGCCGAGCGCCAGCATCAATTGCGCGAAGCTGGGAGGGCGCAGGCCGAGCGAGGTGGCCAATTTGGGATCGGGCGCGAAGGCGGCCCGGCCGCTGCGCGCGTCATGGGCGATGCGCGCCAGCCGCTCGACGAGGTCGATGCGCAGCATCTGCGCGCCCAGCGCGCGATAGCCGGCGCGCTGGAAGGCGGCGAAGGCTTGCGCTTCGTCCGGCGTCGGCAGCGCGGCTGCTCCTGACGGGGGCAAGGCAGGCATGACCGCGCCTTCCTGGACGGCGGCAAGGGCAAGCCGCCAGCGTAGCGGCTCGGGCTTGAGGAGGGCGGGGCAATATAGGTCCAGCGTCCCGATCTTGATCCCCAGCCTGGCCGCGGCCTGCCGCATCGGCCGGTCGATCCCGCTGATCGCGCTTTCCAGCAGCTTGCGCTCGATCACTCCGCCGGATTCGGCGAGCGGCGCGAAGAGCGCGCGGAGCGCCGGTGGACGGTCCGGATCGCGCGCCGCCGCAGCAATCTCGACGAGTGGGCCGAGATTGCGGGCGATCCCGGCCTCGAGCCAGGCAGCCAATCGTTCCTCCACGGCGACGCGATCGGCGGCATGAAGCGCGTCCAGCGCACGATGCAACCGGATGCGGGGCGTGAGCGGCGTCCGGCCGCGTTCCAGCCGCGCAACCACGTCGCCTTGCCAGAACAGGGCCACCGGCCGATCCGCATCGGTTGCAAGCGTGAAGGCGGAATCCTCGTCCGCCGCCAGCGCTTTCGCCCGCCGCGAAAGTTCAGTGCCCAGCCGTCGTTCGGCCGCTGCCAGCAGCCGCTTCATGTCGCCATGGCGCGCGCGCGGATCGGCCTTGAAGCGGAAGCCGATCAGATGGCCGATCGGCTCGCCATCCACCGTCACCACCCCATCCTCGGCCACCTTCACCGGCAGCACATCCGATCCCTTCGCGCCGATCTCGCGCATCAGCACGGCAGTGCGGCGATCGACGAAGCGTTGGGTCAGCCGCTGGTGAAGCGCGTCGGACAGCTTCTCCTCGATCAGGCGCGTGCGTTCGGCCCAGGCGGCGGGATCGGCCAGCCAATCCGGCCGATGCGCGATATAGGCCCATGTGCGCACCGCCGCGATGCGATCGGCGAGCGTCTCCACATCGCCCTGCACCGTATCGAGCCGCGCCAGCCCGTCGGCGAACCAGGGCACCGGCAGATGGCCCGTTCCCTCGCTCAAATGACGGAACAGGCGGCCGACCAGGCGGCTGTGCGGCTCCGCGCCGGTCTTGCGGAAATCGGGCAGGCCGCAGGCGGCCCAGAGCCGGCGGACCATCCCGTTTTCCCGGGCCCGGTCGCGCACCCAATCCTCGGCGGCGAGCCGCTTGAGCACGGCGAGATCGATGGCCTGGGGTGCGGCGCGCAGCACGGGCGATTCCGGCCGGCGCTCCAGATCGGCGATCAACTGGTCGATACTGGCATGGTCCGGCTTGCCTTCCCGCCAATGAAGATGGTCGAGCGAGGGGAAGAGGTGATTTTCGATCGCCTCCACCTCCTCTTCCTCGAAGGCGGCGGCGCGCGCGCCTTCCAGCGCCAGCGTGCCGAAGCTGCCGTCGCGCTGATGCCGGCCGGCGCGGCCCGCAATCTGCGCCATTTCGGCCACCGTCAGCCGGCGCTGGCGCCGTCCGTCGAACTTGCGGAGCGATGCGAAGGCGACATGGGCAACATCCATGTTGAGGCCCATGCCGATCGCGTCGGTCGCGACGAGATAATCGACCTCGCCCGCCTGGAACATCGCCACCTGGGCGTTGCGCGTGCGCGGGCTGAGCGCGCCCATCACCACCGCCGCGCCGCCGCGCAGCCGGCGCAGCATCTCGGCCACCGCATAGACCTCCTCGGCCGAGAAGGCGACGATTGCCGAGCGTGGGGGCAGGCGCGAAAGCTTGGACGGCCCGGCATAGCTGAGCGTCGAGAAGCGCGGCCGGTTGATGATCTCCGCGTCCGGCGCGAGCGTCTTCAGCATCGGGCGGAGCGCCTCGGAGCCGAGGATCATCGTCTCCTCCCGGCCGCGGGCGCGCAGCAGCCGATCGGTGAAGACATGGCCGCGTTCCGGATCGGCGCCGAGCTGCGCCTCGTCCAGCGCGACGAAGGCGAATTCGCGATCGAGCGGCATCGATTCGGCGGTGCAGAGGAACCAGCGCGCCTTTTCCGGCAGGATCTTCTCCTCGCCCGTGATCAGCGCGACCGATTCCTTCCCCTTGATCGCAACGACGCGGTCATAGACTTCGCGCGCCAGCAGGCGCAGCGGAAAGCCGATCATGCCGCTCGAATGGCCGCACATCCGCTCGATCGCGAGATGGGTCTTCCCCGTATTGGTGGGGCCGAGCACGGCGACAAGAGGTCGGGCGGCGAAACGGGACATCTCGCCACCAAGATCGGCGCATCTGGCCGGAAACACAAGGGTTGGCGGGGTTCCGCGCCCGAGCGGCCAAAAGCCACGTTTCATCGCAGCATTTTCGCCCAAGGCACCGTATCGGTTTGACTCTGATCCGCTTTATCCACAGTCATTTGGCCTGTCGCCATCGCGCGGCCGGAAGGGACGGGGAAGACTCATATTGTATTTGCGGAACGAGCATGAGCTCGGCATCGGCGGCGGGGCCGTCGCGCTGGGCCGGGATTCGTCGCTGGCGACGGGCTCTTTTCGCGCCGTCGATCGCGCGGGCGTGCTGCGCCGCCATCTGGATCGTCTCTCGGATCTCGATCTCATCGTCGATCTCGGCGCGCGCATCGGCAGCCGCGAATGGCTGCGCGGGCTCGTCACCTTCGGCCTGCTCTGTGCGTCCGCAATCGCCTTGGCACCGGGCTTCGAGCCTTTCGCCGTGCCGGCCGAAGCACCGCTGCGCGAGGCGCAATGGCAGGAGGCGCGTGCTCAGGCGATCTCGCCGCTTGCCTATGGCGCGGACAGCGGACGCCGCATGGCTTCTACCGCCATTGTCGAGCGCCTCGCCGATACGCCCGAACGCCCTTCGATCGACGTGAACGCTACGCTCGGCCGGGGCGACGGATTCGCCCGGGTGCTCGAACGCAATGGTGTCGGCGCGAAGCAGGCGGCCGAAGCCGCTTCGCTCGTCTCCGGCGCGGTCGGTCTCGGCGAGATCAAGTCGGGCACGCGCATGAATCTCACGCTGGGCCGTCGCGCCAGCCGATCGGAATCGCGCCCGCTCGACCGGCTCGCCTTCCGTGCCAAGTTCGATCTGTCGCTCGTCGTCGAGCGGGTGGGCGGCGCGCTGCGCCTCGTCCGCATCCCCATCGCGGTCGACAATACGCCGCTGCGCATCCAGGGCCGGGTCGGCTCCAGCCTGTTCCAGTCGGCGCGCAATGCCGGCGCCCCCGCGGGGGCGGTGGAAGCCTATCTCCGCGCGCTGGGCCAGCGCATGTCGGTCCGCCGCGACGTGAAGTCAGGCGATCGTTTCGATATCATCGTCGAGCAGCGCCGTGCCGCGACGGGCGAGGTGGAGATCGGCCAGCTGCTCTTCGCCGGGCTCGATCAGGGCAGCCGCAAGACGCGCCTGCTCAAATGGACGAGCGGCGGGCGCGACCAGTGGTTCGAGGCGTCGGGCGTGGGCGAGACGCGCGGCTTGATGCGCGTGCCCGTCGTCGGCCGGCTCACCTCCAGCTTCGGCATGCGCCGCCATCCGTTGCTCGGCTATTCGCGCTTTCACAAGGGGCAGGATTATGGCGCCCCCACCGGCGCGCCGATCGTCGCCGCGACGGACGGGGTGGTCGCCTTCGCCGGCTGGCATGGCGGCCATGGCAATTTCGTGAAGCTTACCCATGCCGGCGGGCTCGCCACCGCCTATGGCCATATGAGCCGAATTGCCGCGCGCGCCGGCCAGCGCGTGTCGGCGGGGCAGGTGATCGGCTATGTCGGCTCCACCGGCCTCTCGACCGGCCCGCACCTTCATTATGAGGTGTACAAGAACGGCGTCGCGATCAATCCGGGGACGATCAAGTTCACCACCGCCGCCCAGCTTGCCGGGGCCGAGCTGCGCAAGTTCCGCGCGACGCTCGCACGGCTGATGGGTGTGCGGGTCGGCGCGGGTGCGGCGGTGCAGAGCGCCGAGGCGAAGGACGCCAAACCGGAAAAGAAGGGCTGATCCTATTCCCTCCGCTCCAGGCAGGAGCAGAGGGGGGGCTCTGTGCGTTCAGCCAAAACTCATTTGAGCCGCCGGAAGGCTATTCCCGCGATCCAGCCGAGCAGCAGCGAGATGGCGACCGCTACCAGGCCATAGGTCAGCGACCAGCGTTCCGCCGCTACCGCCACGAAACGCTCGAAGCCCGACTTGTCGATCTCGATCTCGCGCGTGGCGCCCGCCAGCACGCGGCCGTCCTGGATCAGGAAGGTCTCGGCCGTATAGCGGCCCGTCGGCACGCGCGCGGGGATGCTGATCCGCGCGCGATAGAGAACGTCGTCGGTGATCTCCACGCCGGTCGCGCTTTCGCTATAGAGGCCTGAGCGGCGCTTGAGATCGACCAGGCCCGCCTCGAAGCGGCGCTGCTCCTCGGGTGGTGCGCCGCTCGCCGGCGAGAGCTGGATATTGTCGATGCCGAGCTCGTAGATCGCGGCGGTGCGCCTGTCGACGAGCCGCTCGATCGGCCGCGATGCCGCGAGCGCGTAGAAGGACGGAACCGAGCGGAAGCGCGCGCTGCGCACGTTCATCCAGATCCCGGCGACCTTCGCCTTCTCGCGTACCACGACCGGTTCGGCCGGCCCCTTGAGCACGACCGCTATGTCCGCATGCGCGTCGGGCACGCGGCCGCCTGGATAGAGGATCGCGCCGAACAGCAGCAGTTCGGCACCGGTGAAGCTGTAGATGATGTCGATCCGCCGCTGCGACACGTCGGGCACCAGCTTCGGCTTGGCGGCGCTGATCAGCAGCGGCGCGAGGATCAGGAGCAGCAATCGGCTCAAAGCGCCTGCACCGTATAGATCTCGTCCGGCCGCCAGCCGAGGCCCAGCGCCATCCGTCCCGCCACGAGCAGCACGATCAGCGCGAGGATGAGCCGCAGATATTCGGGCCGCACCGTCTGGGCGAAGCGGGCGCCGAACTGCGCGCCGGTGACGCTGCCGATCAGCAGCAGGCAGGCGAGCACTATGTCCACCGCCCGGCTGGTCGTCGCATGGACGAGCGTGGTCGCGGCAGTGACGAACAATATCTGGAACAGCGAGGTGCCGACCACCACGCGGGTGGACATTCCAAGGCCATAGATCATCGCCGGCACCAGCAGGAATCCGCCGCCGACCCCCATCAACACCGTCAGCAGGCCGGTGCTCGCACCGAGCAGCAAGGGGGCGAGGGGGGAGATATAGAGGCCGGAACGATAGAAGCGCCAGCGAAAGGGAAGCGCCGCGACGATGGCGAGATGGCGCCTGGCGCGCGCCTTCACGGGTTCGCCGCTGCGGATCGCGCGCAGGCTCGATGCCGCCTCGCGCGCCATCAATATGCCGATCGATCCCAGCAGCAGCACATAGAGGATGCCGACCACCGTATCGATCTGGCCGCTCTTCTGCAGCGCGCGGAAGGCGAAGCCGCCGGCGAAGGATCCGACCGCGCCGCCCGCGACCAGCACCCAGCCCATGCGGAAATCCACGCCCTGCCGCTGCGTGTGTGCGAGCACGCCCGAAACGCTCGCCCCCGTGATCTGCGTCGCGGCGGAGGCGACCGCGACCGAAGGCGGGATGCCGTAGAAGATCAGCAGCGGCGTGGTGAGGAATCCGCCGCCCACGCCGAACATGCCCGAAAGTACGCCGACAAGCCCGCCCAGCCCGACGATCACGAGCATGTTCACGGACAGGCCGGCGATCGGCAGATAGAGATCCATGGCCCTGGCCTAGAACATGGCGGCGCCGGTTTGAAGCGGCATGGCGTGCATGATGCGCGCCATCGGCTTGGCGATGGAATGACGCAGGCGGCGGGATGGGATAAAGGGCGCCCATGCCGAATTTCCTCGCCCGCCCGGATGGCCTTCGCCTTGCTTATGAACTGGTCGAGGGGGAGGGGCCGACCATCGTCTTCCTGCCCGGCTATGCCTCCGACATGAGCGGCGGCAAGGCGAGCGCGGTCGCCGCCTGGGCCGAGCGTGAGGGCAGGGCGATGCTCCGGCTCGATTATGCCGGTTGCGGCGTCAGCGAAGGCGTCTTTGCCGAAGGTACGATCGACGGGTGGCGCGACGATGCGCTGCTGCTGATCGATCGGCTTACCGCTGGGCCGCTGATCCTCGTCGGCTCGTCCATGGGCGGCTGGCTGATGCTGCTCGTGGCGCTCGCCCGGCCGGATCGGGTGAAGGCGCTGGTCGGAATCGCCGCAGCACCCGACTTCACCGAATGGGGTTTCGACGAGCAGCGGCGCGAAATATTGTCGCGCGACGGCCTGCTGGTCGAGGAAGCGGAGGATGGTGCCCCACCGCAGGTCACGCTGCGGGGTTTCTGGGAGAGCGGGCAGGCCAATCTGCTGCTCGACATCGGCATTCCCTTCGACGGGCCGGTGCGCCTGCTGCACGGCATGGGCGACAGGGTGGTGCCCGTCTCGATCGCGCTCCGGCTCGGCCGGGCGCTCCGTTCAGCCGATGTGCAGACGATCCTCGTCAAAAATGGGGATCATCGTCTTTCGCGCGAGGGCGACATCGCCCTCCTGATCGCCACCGTCGCGCAGCTTATGGAAACGCAATGACGTCCTTGCTCCTCCTCGCCGCTTCCATCGCCACCCTGCCGGGCGGGGACGAGGCGCGATTCAACGCCTGCACCAAGCTCGTCGCGGCCGATCCGAAACAGGCCGCGGCCGAGGCGGATGACTGGCGGCTGCGCAGCGGCGGCGTGCCCGCGCGCCAATGTCTGGGCCTCGCTTATGTCGCGCAGGAGCGCTGGGCGCCGGCTGCGATCGTCTTCGAGCAGGCGGCGCGCGACGCCGAAATCCAGCGCGACGGGCGCGCCGCGCAGCTCTGGGTGCAGGCCGGCAATGCCGCGCTGGCGGGGGACGATCCGGCCAAGGCGCGCGGCTTCCTCGATCGGGGGCTGGCGCTTCCGGTGCTGAACGGGCCGATGCGGGGCGAGGCGCATCTCGATCGCGCCCGTGCCGCCGTGGCGCTTCGCGACATGGCGGGTGCGCGTGCCGATCTCGATCGTGCGCTGGCGCTGGTGCCCGCCGATCCCATGGCCTGGCTGCTGTCCGCGACGCTCGCGCGCCGGCAGAATGATCTGGCGCGCGCGCGCAAGGATATAGACGAAGCCGTCCGCCTCTCGCCGGATGATGGCGCGGTCGCTTTTGAAGCGGGCAATATCGCCGCGCTTGCAGGATCTGCTGAGGCGGCCGAAGTCGCCTGGGCGCAGGCGGTGAAGCTCGCGCCGGACAGCCCCGCGGGCAAGGCCGCCGCAGCCGCGCTCGCGGAAAATAGGAAGCCCTGACGCCCCGTCCTCGGGGCTCGCCTCATTCGAATTCGAGGATCACCGCATCGACGGAGAGGCTGTCGCCGGCGACGGCCTTGACCGCCTTCACCCTGCCCGCCTTTTCGGCGCGCAATATATTCTCCATCTTCATCGCCTCGACCACCGCGAGCGGCTGGCCCGCCTCCACGCTGTCGCCTGCCGCGACATGGATCGTGCTGAGCAGGCCCGGCATCGGGCAGAGCAGGAAGCGCGACAGGTCCGGCGGTCCCTTCTCGATCATGTGCCGCGTGAGATCGGCGATATGCGGCGGCAGGACGCTGAGCTCATGCGAGGCGCCGCGCGTCGTGAAACGCCAGCCGCTGCGCTTGCGCTCGACACGGATTGCGAGCGGCTCGCCATCGATCGTCGCCTCGATCAGCCGCTGGCCAGGCAGATAGGGCGCATCCGCCACGATGGTGCTGCCATCGACCGTCACCGCTTCCGCCTCGATCAGGACATGATGCCGGGCGCCGTCCATGGTGACGATCCATTCGGCCGGGATCGGCCCCGGGCCGTCGAGCCGGCCGTCAATATGCGCCGCGCGCCCGGCATCGATGCTCGCGACGATGCCGGCGACCGCCGCAAGCCGCGCCGTGAGGCCATCGGCCATGGGCGCGCCGGCAAAGCCCTCCGGATATTCCTCGGCGATGAAGCCGGTGGTGAGCCGGCCCTCGCGGAAGCGCGGATGCTGCATCAGTGCGGAGAGGAAATCGACATTATGGCCGATGCC
Organism: Sphingomonas oleivorans; assembly: GCF_003050615.1. Taxonomy (GTDB): domain Bacteria; phylum Pseudomonadota; class Alphaproteobacteria; order Sphingomonadales; family Sphingomonadaceae; genus Sphingomonas_H; species Sphingomonas_H oleivorans. Next base: position 46,707 of record NZ_NWBU01000009.1, read on the forward strand.
GTCGATCTCGAAACGATCGAGTGCGGCGATCTGCCGGTCGATCGCCGCCTCGCGCGTGTCGCCATGGGTGATGAGCTTGGCGATCATCGGATCATAGAAGATCGAGATGTCCGATCCTTCGGTCACGCCATCGTCGACGCGGATGCCGGGGATCTGCGCAGGCGGGCGATAGCGGACGAGCCGGCCCGTGGAAGGCAGGAAACCGCGATAGGGATCCTCGGCATAGACGCGGCTCTCGATCGCCCATCCGTCCAGCCGGACATCCTCCTGCGTGAAGGCCAGCCTCTCGCCATGCGCGATGCGGATCATCTGCTCCACCAGATCGAGCCCGGTGACATATTCGGTCACGGGATGCTCTACCTGGAGGCGGGTGTTCATCTCCAGAAAGTAGAAGCTGCGATCCCCGCCCGCGATGAATTCCACCGTGCCCGCGCTATGATAGCCGACCGCCCGGGCGAGGCGGACGGCCTGCTCGCCCATTGCCCTGCGCATTTCCGGCGTGACGAAGGGGGAGGGCGCCTCCTCCACCACCTTCTGGTGACGGCGCTGCACCGAACATTCGCGCTCGCCCAGATAGACGATGTTGCCATGCCGGTCGCCGAGCAACTGGATCTCGATATGGCGCGGGGATTCGATGAACTTCTCGATCAGGACGCGGTCGTCGCCGAAGCTGGACAGGCTTTCGCGGCGGACGGATTCGAAGGCCTCGTGGACATCCTTCTCGCCATAGGCCAGCCGCATGCCCTTGCCGCCGCCGCCGGCCGAGGCCTTCATCATTACCGGATAGCCGATTCCGCCCGCGATCTCGGCCGCATGGTCGGTGTCGCGGATCTCGCCGATGAAGCCGGGGACGACCGAGACTCCAGCGGCCTGGGCGAGCCGCTTCGATTCGATCTTGTCGCCCATCGCGGCGATGGCTTGCGGCGGCGGGCCGATGAAGGCGATGCCATTATCCGCCAGCAGCTGCGCGAAGCCCGCCCGTTCCGAAAGGAAGCCATAGCCGGGATGGACGGCATCGGCGCCTGTCTCCTGCGCGGCGAGCAGGATCGCATCCGCCAGCAGATAGGATTCGGATGCGGGCGGCGGCCCGAGCCGCACCTTCTCGTCGGCCAGTTCGACATGCTTGGCGCGCGCGTCCGCATCCGAATAGACGGCGACGGTCCTGATCCCCATGGATCGTGCGGTGCGGATCACGCGACAGGCGATCTCGCCGCGATTGGCGATCAGGACTTTCCTGAACATCCCTTATTCCGCCGCCTCGCGCACGGGCTCGCTGCCCGAATGGAGTGGATGAAGGCCGAGCCGGGCGAATAGCCGCGCATCGGCATCGTCGCCGGCATTGCCCGTGGTCAGCAGCCTGTCGCCGGTGAAGATCGAATTGGCCCCCGCCAGGAAGCAGAGCGCCTGCGTCGAATCCGACATGCTCTCGCGCCCCGCCGAAAGCCGGACGATCGCGTGCGGCATGGTGATGCGCGCGACAGCAACGGTGCGGACGAATTCGATATCGTCGATCCGGGCTTCAGCTACATCCTTCAGCATGTCGCCCAGCACCGTACCGGCGACGGGCACGAGCGCGTTGATCGGCACGCTTTCGGGATGCGCCGGAAGCGTCGCGAGCGCATGGAGGAAGCCGATGCGATCGGCGCGCGTCTCGCCCATGCCGACGATGCCGCCGCAGCAGACGTTGATGCCTGCATTCCTGACCTTTTCCAGCGTGTCGAGCCGATCATCATAGGTCCGCGTGGTGATGACCTCGCCATAATATTCGGGCGAGGTATCGAGATTATGATTATAATAATCGAGCCCCGCCTCGGCGAGCCGGCCGGCCTGATCCTCGCTCAGCATGCCGAGCGTCATGCAGGTTTCGAGGCCCATGGCCTTCACGCCTTCGATCATCGCGACGATCGCATCCATGTCGCGATCCTTGGGCTCGCGCCAGGCGGCACCCATGCAGAAACGGTCCGATCCCTTGGCCCGGGCCTCGCGCGCGGCGGCGAGCACATCATCGACCGCCATCAGCTTCTCGGCCTTCAGCCCGGACGTGGCGAAGGCGGACTGGCTGCAATAGCCGCAATCCTCCGCGCAGCCGCCCGTCTTGATCGACAGCAGCGTGGAAAGCTGGACGGCATTCGGATCATGATGCTGGCGGTGGACCGACTGGGCCCGCCACAGCAGATCGTTGAAGGGAAGATCGAAAAGATCCGCTATCTCCTCGCGGGTCCAGTCGGTGCGAACGGTCATTCTGCTGCCTCGTCTATATCTTTGGGTGGCACATTATGGCCCAGCAACTGGAGGATGGAGGCAGCCGCGTCGAGCAGATTGGTGCCCGGGCCGAAAATGCCCTGCACGCCGGCATCGCGCAGGAACGGATAATCCTGCGCGGGGATCACGCCGCCGGCGACGATCCTGATGTCGGAACGGCCGGCATCGCGCAGATGGGCGATCAATTCGGGGATCAGCGTCCTATGTCCCGCCGCGAGGCTGGAGACGCCGACGATGTCGATATCCGCCCCGATCGCGAGATCGGCGACCTCCTTCGGCGTCTGGAACAGTGGGCCGGCGATCACCTCGAAGCCGAGATCGCCGAAGGCCGAGGAGACGAGGTTCGCGCCGCGATCATGCCCGTCCTGACCCATCTTGGCGACCAGCATGCGGGGTTTGCGGCCCTTGCGGCGCTCGATCGAGGCTATGCCTTCGATGAGGCTGGACCAGCGCGCATCTCCTATATGGGCGCCGCCATAGATTCCGGAGACTGGCGTCGGTTCGGTGCCGTGGCGGCCGAACACATCCTCCATCGCGCCGGATATCTCGCCCAGCGTCGCGCGCCTTCGCGCGGCTTCGATCGCGAGAGCAAGGAGATTCGCCTTGCCGCGCGCGCCTTCGCGCAACGTATCGAGCGCCTTTTGGCAAGCCACCTCGTCGCGCGTCGCCTTCACCTGTTCGATACGGCGGATCTGCGCCTCGCGCACGGCGACATTGTCCACGTCGAGAATGTCGATCGCATCCTCGTCGGTGAGCTTATATTTGTTGACGCCAACGATCACGTCCTCGCCCCGGTCGACCCGTGCGGCGCGGGCGGCAGACGCTTCCTCAATCATTGCTTTGGGCCAGCCGGCCGCGACCGCCTTCGCCATGCCGCCCTCGGTCTCGATGCGCTCGATGATCTCCCAGGCCTTATCGTAAAGCTCCTGCGTCAGCGCCTCGACATAATAAGAGCCGCCCAGGGGATCGACGACCTTGGTGATCCCGGTTTCTTCCTGCAGCACGATCTGGGTGTTGCGCGCGATGCGGGCGGAAAAGTCGGTGGGAAGCGCGATTGCCTCGTCCAGCGCGTTGGTATGCAGGCTCTGCGTGCCGCCCAGCGCCGCCGCCATCGCCTCGACGGTCGTGCGGATGACATTGTTGTACGGATCCTGCTCGGTCAGCGACACGCCCGACGTCTGGCAATGGGTGCGCAGCATCTTGGAGCGCTCGTCCTTGGCGCCGAGATCGGTCATCACCCGGTGCCACAGCTTGCGCGCGGCGCGGAGCTTGGCGACTTCCATGAAGAAGTTCATGCCGATCGCGAAGAAGAAGCTGAGACGACCGGCGAACTTGTCCAGATCGAGCCCGGTCGCCATCGCGGCGCGGGCATATTCCTTGCCGTCGGCGATGGTGAAGGCCAGTTCCTGAAGCTGCGTCGCCCCCGCCTCCTGCATATGATAGCCGGAGATCGAGATGCTGTTGAACTTGGGCATGTGGGCCGAGGTGTGGCCGATGATGTCCGAGACGATCCGCATCGAGGATTCGGGCGGATAGATATAGGTGTTACGGACCATGAACTCCTTGAGGATGTCGTTCTGGATGGTCCCGTCGAGCAGGGATTGATCTACGCCCTGTTCCTCCGCCGCGACGATGAAGAAGGCGAGGATCGGGATCACCGCCCCGTTCATCGTCATCGACACCGACATCCGATCGAGCGGGATACCGTCGAACAGGATCTTCATGTCCTCGACCGTGTCGATCGCGACGCCCGCCTTGCCGACATCGCCGGTCACGCGCGGATGATCGGAATCATAGCCGCGATGCGTCGCCAGATCGAAGGCGACCGAAAGGCCTTTTTGTCCGGCGGCGAGGTTGCGGTGGTAGAAGGCGTTCGACTCCTCGGCCGTCGAGAAGCCGGCATATTGGCGGATCGTCCAGGGCCGCCCGGCATACATGGACGCGCGCACGCCACGCGTGAAGGGTGCGAAGCCCGGCAGGCCAGGATCGATGTCGGCCACGTCCTCCGCTGTATAGAGCGGCTTGACGGCTATGCCCTCGGGTGTTTGCCGGATAAGGTTGCGTCCCTTGACCTCCTTGTCGGCGGCCTTCTTCCAGTCTTCAATGCTCGCCAAGGGGCGTCTCCATTAGTTCGACTAGTACGCCGCCCATATCCTTGGGATGGACGAAGATGACGGGCGTGCCGTGCGCGCCGATGCGTGGCTCGCCAAGCACCTTTGCGCCCTTGGCTTTCATGTCCGCCGCGGCCGCATGGATGTCGGGCACCTCGAAGCAGAGATGATGTTGGCCGCCCGCCGGATTTCTGGCGAGGAAGCCATGGATCGGGCTGTTCTCGCCATAGGGTTCGATCAGTTCGATCTGGCTGTTCGGCGTATCGACGAAGCAGATACGCACGCCCTGCGGCGGCAGATCGAACGGCTCGTGAATCTTCGTCGCGCCGAGCAGGTCGCGGTAGAGCGCGATCGACGCCTCGATCGAGGGGGTGGCGATGCCGACATGATTGAGACGGCCGATCGTCATCGTCTTATCCTCTCCCTTCGTTTCTCTCCCACTGGCCGGAGCTCGTCAAAGGGGAATATTCCCGTGTTTTTTCCATGGATTTTCGAGCTGCTTATTGCGTAGCTTGCGCAAGCCCAGCGCGATCCGCCGGCGCGTGTCGCGCGGCATGATCACGTCATCGATGAAGCCCTTGGAGGCCGCCACGAAGGGGTTGGCGAAGCGTTCCTCATATTCGGCGGTGCGCTGCGTGATCTTCTCCGGATCGCCCATATCCTTGCGGAAGATGATCTCCACCGCGCCCCGGGCGCCCATCACCGCGATCTCGGCAGTAGGCCAGGCATAGTTGAAATCACCGCGCAGATGCTTGGAGCTCATCACGTCATAGGCGCCGCCATAGGCCTTGCGCGTGATGATGGTGATCTTGGGCACGGTCGCCTCGGCATAGGCGAAGAGCAGCTTCGCGCCATGCTTGATGATGCCATTATGCTCCTGCGCGGTGCCCGGCAGGAAGCCGGGCACGTCGACGAAAGTGACGATCGGAATGTCGAAGGCATCGCAGAAGCGGACGAAGCGGCCGGCCTTCCTGGCTGAATTGATGTCGAGCACACCCGCCAGCACCAGCGGCTGATTGGCGACGATGCCCACGGGGCGCCCCTCGATCCGGCCGAAGCCAGTGAGTATATTGGCGGCGTGCGTCGGCTGCGTCTCGAAGAAATCGCCCTCGTCGACGACCTTCCGGATGAGCTCCTTCATGTCATAGGGCCGGTTCGCGCTGTCGGGGATCAGCGTGTCGAGGCTGGGCTCCTGCCGATCCCAGGGATCGCTGGTTGGGCGCACGGGCAGATCGTGCCGGTTGGACAAGGGCAAAAAGTCCACGAAGTCGCGGGCGCCGAGCAGCGCTTCGATATCATTTTCGAAGGCTAGATCGGCGACCCCCGACTTCGTGGCATGCGCCACCGCCCCGCCGAGTTCCTCTTGTGAGACCATTTCATTGGTGACGGTCTTCACCACGTCGGGGCCGGTGACGAACATGTAGGATGAGTCCTTCACCATGAAGATGAAGTCGGTCATCGCAGGGCTGTAGACCGCGCCGCCGGCGCAGGGGCCCATGATGAGGCTGATCTGCGGGACGACGCCGGAGGCGAGCACGTTGCGCTGGAACACCTCGGCATAGCCGCCGAGGCTGGCGACGCCTTCCTGGATGCGCGCGCCGCCGCTGTCGTTGAGGCCGATCACGGGCGCGCCCACCTTCAGCGCCATGTCCATGATCTTGCAGATCTTCTGTGCGTGCCGTTCGGACAGTGATCCGCCGAAGACGGTGAAATCCTGGCTGAAGACGAAGACGAGGCGGCCGTTGATCATGCCCGATCCGGTGACGACCCCGTCGCCGGGGATCTTCTGATCCGCCATGCCGAAATCGACGCAATTATGCTCGACATAGGCGTCGATCTCCTCGAACGAGCCGGGATCGAGCAGAACGTCCAGCCGTTCGCGCGCCGTAAGCCGGCCCTTGCGGTGCTGCGCGTCGATCCGCGCCTGGCCGCCGCCGAGCCTTGCCTGCGCCTGCTTTTCTTCCAGCTTCCGCAATATGGCCAGCATATGCCCTCGCCCGTCGAGACTTACGAAAACTCCCCCTTCCAAGCCTTGGCGAAGAGTGCAAATGTGAATTTGCGAAATTGTGAAGGGTAAGTTTGCAAATATGGGCAGGCACAGGCTGTTCGCGGGCGCGGAGCTGAGGGCGCTGCGGCGCCGCGTCGGGCTGGGGCAGGCGGCGATGGCGGTACGGCTCGGTCTGTCGGTGAGCTATCTTTCGCAGCTCGAAAATGACGACCGGCCGATAACGGCGGCGGTGTCGGAGGCGCTGGCGCGGACCTTCCCGCTCGACTGGAGCGCGGAGCAGGTCGATGCGGGCGCGCTCCGGCTGGCGGCGATGCGCGAGGTGATGGCCGATCCGCTGTTCGCCGATCTCGACTTTCCCGAGGGACTGCACCGCGCGGTCGAGCAGCAGCCAGGGCTCGCGGACCGTTTCATCCGCCTCCATGCCGCCTATCGCCAGGCGGAGGAGCGGCGGCAGATCGCCGATGACGCGATCGCCAGCGACGTACCCGGCGGCGGACGGCTGCCCTGGGAAGAGGTGCGCGACTGGTTCCACCAAGCCGGCAATTATGCCGGTCCGCTCGACGAGGCGGCGGAAGCGCTCGCCGCCGAGCTGGGCGCGGAGCCGCTTTCCGAGGCGCTGATCGAAGGGCGGCTCAAGATGGTGCATGGCGTGGACACTGTCTCGGCGGGCGAGGAGGCGGGCAGCCCGCCGCTCCGGCGCTTCGACCGGGCGCGGGGCCTGCTGACGCTCGATCGGGCGATGCCGGCGGAGACGCGGCGCTTCTTCCTAGCGCATCAACTGGCGCTGCTCGAATTCGCCGATGCGATCGCAGGTGTGACGGCGGGAGCGGATCTGCGCTCGGCCGAGGCGCGGAGGCTGCTCTCGGTGGGCCTCGCCAACTATGCGGCGGGCGCGCTCCTGATGCCCTATGGCCGGTTTCGCGAGATGGCGCGGATGCTGCGCCACGATATCGACCGGCTGCGCCGGCGCTTCGGGGTGAGCTTCGAGCAGGCCTGCCACCGGCTTTCGACACTGCAGCGGGCGGGGCAGCGCGGCATCCCCTTCTTCTTTTGCCGGGTCGACATGGCGGGCAACATCACCAAGCGCCATTCGGCGACGCGGCTGCAATTCGCCCGCTTCGGCGGCGCCTGTCCGTTATGGATCGTGCATGAGGCGGTGGCGATCCCCGACCGCATCCTCGTCCAGCTCGCCGAGACGCCGGACGGGGTGCGTTATGTGCAGATGGCCAAGGGGCTGGTTAAGCCCTCCGGCAGCTATGCGCGCGCGCCGCGCCGCTATGCGGTGGCGCTCGGCTGCGAGGTCGAGCAGGCGCGCGACTTCATCTATGCCGACGGGCTCGATGTGGCGAATGCGTCCGCTGCGACGCCGATCGGCATTTCCTGCCGCCTCTGCCCGCGTGCCGATTGCGACCAGCGCGCTTTTCCGCCCGCCGACCGTGCCATTGCGATCGATCCTGACTTGCGCGACGTGGTGCCATATCGCGTGTTATGACTGCATGACGCGTCCGATGGCGCGAAAGGTCACAGAAAGTCATGCCAATGAAGAGTGAGAAAGAGCTTCGCCGAGGGCCGGACGAAGCCGGTCTCTGAAGGAATGATGACAGATCGAGGCGGTGTAGGAAAACGACGCCCGCTTATCGTCTGAGGCGAAATACGGTTCTTGGCGGGCGTTCCACGGAGGGCCATGGCGAAGTCTGTCGCTGGCAAGGTGCGTGGAGCGCCTTTGACAAGACCGGGTGTAAGATCCAGCAGCGGCCTGTGCAGATTGTCATTCTGGCGAATGAATCCCCGAATTTTTGAGACGGTCGGACGGCGGGTTTGTCCTCCGCCCGGTCGCCGATGCGATGAGCCTGGCGCCGCAGCCGATGGCGCCGGCATAGGGGCCGAAGGCGGCGCGCACGGCGGCGGCCTGTTCCTTGGCCAAAGCGGGGTGATTTGCCACCGCGCGGTCGATCGCTGCCATGAGGTCGGCCAGATCGTCGACGACTTCGCCGAGCTGCCATCCGGCATAGCGGGGATCGCCCCTCCAGGACACTTTGTGTGTGTTGAGGAACACGGCGGGCCGTGGCCGTGCGAGAAACTCGTAGAGCTGGCTCGACATGTCACCGAGATAGATGTCGGCGGCGGCGATATAGCTCATGTCGAGCAGGCGGGGGGAATGCAGGTCGATCAGGATATGGTCCTTTTCCGCCAATGCATTCCAGCTTTCGATCTCCTCCGCCGTCATGTCTTCGGACAGGCGGATATGCGGGGCGAAGATGAGGTTGTAGCGGTCCTGCCGGCTGAAAAGCGCGAGCACGGCGCGTGCCATCGGCCAGGAGGACAGGGCAGGATCGAAATGCGGATTATAGATGATGACGGGCCGATCATTGTCGAAATAGCGATGCGGCGAGGCGGAGATTTTGCTCAGGAAATCGAGCTTCACATAGCCGCAGCGGCCGAGACGCGCCGGATCGACATGCTGCACCTCGACCGCGCGGGCCAGATCCTTCTCGCCGGGCACCACGATGAGGTCGAACGCCTTGAGCCGCGCCTCGGAATGCGGCGCGCGATCGCCCGCGCCATGGCGGAAATGGATCATCAGCTTGTGGCGCAGTCCTATGAAGCGCAGCGCGGCGGAGGTGCGCTCGGGCGTGACGATTGCTTGCACATGCGCGAGGTGCGGCGCGAGCCTGAGCAGAAGGGGGCCCTTCAGCAGCGAATGATGCCGGAAGATCCGTGCCAGCGCCGCCGCCCAGCGCGGCGTGGCGATGCGGGTCAGCCGCATGGCGCGGGCGTTCATCACCGTCTTGACCCGGAGGAGGGCGGCGCCCGTCTCCTCGTCCGGGAAGAAGCAGTTGATCAGGGTATCCGGCAGCAGCCGGCTGAGTTCCGCTGCGACCGGCGCCAGATGGAAGACCTGATGTGCGCCGCCAATGAAGAGGAAGGCGATCTCGGTATCGGCGGCCATAGCGGATGCAAGCTGCGACTGGCGAAGGCGGAAGCGGGCCCTGTCTCGATGTCCGGGCGCTATGTGGGCACGCAGCTTCCCGATCGCCACCCCTTATCTCCCTTGCGCGGGGGCGTGCCGGCCCAGCCGGCGCTCTTGGAGGATATTCTGCTTATCTTTGCGCAGGATAGGGCGGCGGATATGCCCGGCCGGGATTTCCCCTTGGGGCGAGGATTCTAGAACATGTGATTAGACGTAATCACATGTTCTAATTCTTCTTTGTTTCCCCGTATTTTCCGAGTCGTCAGGCGTTTCCGCCTGACTTGAAAATGCTCTCGGATTCAGCCGCCGAGCGCTTTTTGGCGGCGGCGCTGGACGGAGGAGCCGAGGCCGATCGCCTCGCGATATTTTGCGACGGTGCGGCGCGCGATGTCGAAGCCCTTGGCCTTGAGCAGCTCGACCAGCCTGTCGTCGGATAAAATATCCTTGGGGCTTTCGGCCGCGATCAGCCGGGCGATATGGCTCTTCACCGCCTCGGCCGACGCGGCCTCGCCGCCGTCCGCCGTCTGGATGCCGCTGGTGAAGAAATATTTGAGCTCGAACAGACCGCGCTCGCAGGCGAGATATTTGTTGGAAGTAACGCGGCTGACGGTCGATTCATGCATGCCGATCGCATCCGCCACCGCCTTCAGCGTCATCGGCTTCAGATGCTCGACGCCATGGGCGAAGAAGGCCTCCTGCTGCTTCACCAGCTCGGTCGCGACCTTGATTATGGTGCGCGCGCGCTGGTCGAGCGCCTTCACCAGCCAATTGGCGCTGGCGAGGCAATCGGACAGCCAGGCCTTGCCCGCGCGATCCTGCTGGCCGGCCGAAAGCTCAACATAATAGCTTTGGTTGACAAGCAGGCGGGGGAGCGTCGTGCCGTTCAGCTCCACGGACCAGCCGGTCCGCGTCCGCGCGACGAAGATGTCGGGCGACACGGCCTGGATGCGCTCGCCGCCGAAACGCAGGCCGGGCTTGGGATCATAGCCGCGCAGCTCGCGGATCATATCCACGAAATCCTCCTCGTCCACGCCGCACATCCGACGGAGCTGAGGCAGCGCGCCGCGCGCGAGCAGATCGAGATTGTCGATCAGCCGCGCCATGCAGGGATCGTAGCGATCCGCCTCCTTCGCCTGCAGCGCGAGGCATTCGGCGAGGCTGCGCGCGCCGACGCCGGTGGGGTCGAAATTCTGGATGATGGCGAGCAGCCGTTCGACATGATGGAGCGGCGTTTCAAGCCGTTGTGCGATCTCGGTGAGCGGCGCTTCGAGATAGCCCGCCTCGTCGATCTGGTCGATGATATAGGTAGCGATCAGGAGGTCGCGCCCGGACAGGACGGCGCCCGCCTGGGCGGTAAGATGATCGTGGAGCGACAGATCGGCCGCCGCGATCGATTCGAAATCGGGGCCGTCCTCCGGGGCCGCGCCGGCATTGCCGCCGTCCAGGCCGAGCCCGCCATCGGGCGCCCGGCCGCTGTCGGCGAGGCTGTCATGATGGAAGGTCTCGGCATCATAATCGACGTCGAGCGGGGCATCGGCATCCGCATCGCCCGCAGCGATCAGGCGATCGGCGGTGACGGGCTCGTCGGCGAAGTCGGCATCGCCTTCCTGCATATCGGCCATGTCGGGCGGCGGATCGGCGGGATCGCGATCTTCGCCGCCCGCCTCGAGCAGCGGATTCTTCTCCAGCTCCTCGGCGATATAGGCCTCGATCTCGAGATTGGAGAGCGCCAGCAGCTTGATCGCCTGCTGGAGCTGCGGCGTCATCACCAGCGACTGGCTCTGGCGCAGGTCGAGGCGGGGGGCGAGCGACATGGCCTAGCCCCTTTCGCATGCCTCCGCCCGGCGGCGGATGCGCCTCGACAGGATCAGCGCGGACGGAAGGAGGGCGCTGTCCCGCATCGGATCAGAGCGAGAAGCCCTCGCCCAGATAGAGGCGGCGGACATTCTCGTCGGCGACGAGCGCCTCGGGGCTGCCCTGGAACAGCACCTTGCCGTCATAGATGATGCAGGCGCGATCGACGATGTCGAGCGTCTCGCGGACATTATGGTCGGTGATGAGCACACCGATGTCGCGGCGCTTGAGGTCCTTCACCAGATCGCGAATGTCGGCGATCGAAATGGGATCGATGCCGGCGAAGGGCTCGTCGAGCAGCATGATCGAGGGATTGGCGGCCAGCGCCCGCGCAATCTCGCAGCGCCGCCGCTCGCCGCCCGACAGCGCCATGGCGGGCGAATCGCGCAGGCGATCGAGATGGAATTCGCCGAGCAGCTCGTCGAGCCGCTCGCGCCGGACCTTATGGTCGGGTTCGGCCATTTCGAGCACGGCCATGATATTCTGCGCGACGGTCAGCCCGCGGAAGATCGAAGTTTCCTGCGGCAGATAGCCGAGGCCGAGGATCGCGCGGCGATACATTGGCAGGCCGGTGATATCGTCGCCATCGAGCAGGATGCGGCCGGCATCGGGCTTGGCGAGGCCCATCACCGAATAGAAGCAGGTCGTCTTGCCCGCGCCATTGGGGCCGAGCAGGCCCACCACCTCTCCGCGCGCCACGTCCAGCGACACGTCCGACAGCACCTGGCGCTTGTCATAGGCCTTGGCGATCGAGACGATCGAAAGGCCCCGGATCGCGCCGTCCGTGACACGGCGGGGATGCTTGAGAAGGGCGGTGTCGTTCATTGGCTCCTCGCGGCCTGCCGGTTGGCAGGGTTCGTGCATGCCTGTCTATCGTCATTCCCGCCGAAGCTGGAATCCCTTTCTTGCCGTCCGGAGGGACGGGTCCGGGTCAGTTGCGCTGGGGAACGGTGAAGCGGCCCGTCACACGCCCGCCGCTGCTGCTCGTGCCGCCGGCACCCACCGTGCTGCCGTCCACGGTCGCGCGGCCGGTGGTGAGATTGATCACCAGCCGGCCGCCACGCACTTCCTGCGGCCCGCGCGTCAGCACGACATTGCCGATCATCGTGATCAGGCGGCGGTTGAGATCGTAAATGGCGAAATTGCCGCGCGCCGTTTCCGAAGGGCTGCGCACCGTGACCCCGCCGCTCGCGTCGAGTCGCTGGATCTGGGTGCCGCCGGCACGGCTATAGGCGACGGTCAGGCGCTGCGCCGTCATGGTGAGGTCCGCCTGGCGGACCTGCACATTGCCGGACAATATGGCCCGGTCGGCGCGGTCCTGCAGCTCGATCCGGTCGGCGGCGACGTCGACGGGCGCATTGCTGTTATGCCCCCTCAATGCCGAGACGGCATCTTGCGCGACGGCCGGCGCAGCGAATGGTGCGCCGAGGCAGAGGAGCAAGGGCAGCAGGGCGAACGGCGAGCGGTTCATCGCGCCCCTCTGGACTGGCCTTGCACGATATGCAAGCGCGCGCGCCCGTCGAGAATTACGATGCGGTTGTTGAGATCGGCGCGGAGCTGGTTGGCGCTGAAGGTACCGAGCGGCATCCGGCCGTCCACCGCGCCACTGCTGGTGACGCGGCGGCTTTTGAGATCGACCGTCACGTCGCGCGTTTCCACATGATATCCGTCGGGCCCGTTGAACAGCACGGGGCCATCGACCGCCACCCGCTCGCTCGACATGTCGTAACGGCCCTTGGGCGCGTTGATCGTGGCGGGGCCGTCGGCGAGCGCGATCTGCGCGGACAGCGTGTCGAGACGCACCACCGGATCGCGCGACGTGACCTGCACGGCGGAGGCGGCGCTGAGCTGGAAGGGCTGGCCCTTGGCATCCTCGCCGCGATAGACAGCGCGCGACACGCGCATGCGTTCGCGCGCCACCTCCACCCGATCCTTGGCGAGGACGAAGCTGATGTCCCGGCCCATGGTGAGCGGCGCCAATGCGAGCACGGTCGCAAGCCCCGCGATCGACAGCGGTAGCAGGATGCGCACCGTGCGGATCACGCGATCATGGCTGCTGCCCGCGGCGGCCCAAAGCTGTCGTCTGGTGCGTACCTTGTCGGCGAGTTCCGACATGCTCCTCTCCGTGCGCCCCCGGATTATACGTGGGCGAAAATGTCGATTTCCGGCCAGCCCGCAAGATCGAGCTCGGCGCGTGCCGGCAGGAAATCGAAGCAGGCTTGCGCCAGTTCCATGCGGCCCTCGCGGATCAGCCTTTCGTCGAGCTTTTCCTTCATCGCGTGCAGATAGCGCACGTCCGAGGCGGCATATTCCTTCTGCGCGTCGGAAAGCTCGGGCGCGCCCCAGTCGGAGGATTGCTGCTGTTTGGAGATTTCCTGGCCGAGCAGCTCGCGTACGAGCTCTTTCAGCCCGTGCCGGTCCGTATAGGTGCGGATCAGGCGCGAGGCCGTCTTGGTGCAATAGACCGGGGCCGCGACGACGCCCATATAATGGCGGATCGCGGCGAGATCGAACCGCGCGAAATGATAGAGTTTGAGCCGGGCGGGATCGGCCAGAACGGCGCGAAGATTGGGCGCGGCATAGTCGCTGCCGGGGCGGAAGCGGATGAGGTGCTCGTCGCCCAGCCCGTCGGAAATCTGGACGACGCACAGCCGGTCGCGCGGCGTGATGAGCCCCATGGTTTCGGTATCGACGGCGACGGGGCCGGGGGCGAGGATGCCGGCCGGCAGATCTTCTTCATGCAGATGGACAGTCATCCGATCCGCATAGGCGCGCAGCGCTTAACGCTCAATGGCTGGCAGGTGGGGAATTTCGTCCCGCCGCCGGGGCGGGCGCGCCTCCGCTCGGGTGCCGGCCGTTCAGGCCTCGGGCGACCGCGTCCGGGCGAGAAGCGCCGCTTCCTTCCGTGCCCTGGTGCGCCGAGACCAGATGTTGAGGCTCTCGACTCCCGCCGAAAAACCCATCGCCGCATAGATATAGCCCTTCGGGATATGCGCCCCGAAGCTTTCCGCGATCAGCACCATGCCGATCATCAGCAGGAAGCCGAGCGCGAGCATCACCACGGAAGGATTGTGGTGGATGAAATCGGCGAGCGGATCGGCGGCGAGCAGCATCACCATGACCGCCACGATCACCGCCACCACCATCACCGGCAGATGATCGGTCATGCCGACCGCCGTCAGGATCGAATCGATCGAGAAGACGAGATCGAGCAGGATGATCTGCACGATCGCGGCGCCGAATCCGAGCGCCGCTTTCGCGCCGAGCCCCTCGTGGGCGGGATCGACATCCACCGTCTGGTGAATCTCCCTGGTTGCTTTCCACACCAGGAAGAGGCCGCCCGCGAAGAGGATCAGGTCGCGCCAGGAAAACATCGTCTCGAAGCTCGGCTCGCCATGGCTGTCGGGTGGCCCGACGATTCCAAGATTGAAGACGGGCGCCGTCAGCCCGACGATCCAGGCGATCATGGAGAGCAGGACGAGGCGCATCGCCAGCGCAAGGCCGATGCCCAGGCGACGCGCCTTCTGCCGCTGATGCAGCGGCAGCTTGTTCGAGAGGATCGAGACGAAGACGAGATTGTCGATGCCCAGCACCACCTCCATCACGATGAGCGTGACGAGCGCCGCCCAGACGGCGGGATCCAGAAAGAGGGCGAGGATGTCAGCCATGATGTCCCCTGTCGTTTCGGTTCCGGAGGCCCTTGCCGCGTCGAAACCGTAAATCACCCACTCTTTCCCGATCGGGCGATGAGCAAGCTTCGTGGCGTCAAGGATACGCTTGACGCACAATAAAAACATCTTGTGGCAAAAGCACTCGCAGCCATTCGCTTTTTCGTTTACACGCATCCACTGGCGCGACTTGGCTTGCGCGCTGAAGGATTCGCGCGCTGCGCCCGGCGTGAGGAGCTTTCGACGAGTCGGGGCGATATTCGGGAAGATTTGGAAGGCATGAGTTTCGATAGAGGGCGGCGCGGTCAGCGCGGCAGGGACAAGCGCGACAGCTTCGGCGACGATAACTACGGCGGCTTCAGCGGCGGCGGTGGTTACGGCGGCGGCTATGGCGGTGGCGGTGGCGGCTATGGTGGCGGCGATCGTTTCGGCGGTGGCGGCTATGGCGGTGGTGATCGCTTTGGTGGCGGCGGCGATCGCTTCGGCGGCGGCGGCTATGGCGGCGGCGGCGGTGGTTTCCGCGGCGGCGGTGGCGGCGGCGGTCGCGGAATGCCCGCCCAGGTCATCGGCGAGGGCAAGGGCGTCGTCAAATTCTTCAATGCGCAGAAGGGCTTCGGCTTCATCGTTCGTGATGATGGCGGCGAGGATGTGTTCGTCCACATCTCTGCGGTCGAACAGGCGGGCCTGACCGGCCTGGCTGACGGCCAGCCGCTGGCATTCACGCTCGTCGATCGCGGCGGCCGCATTTCGGCGACCGACCTCAAGATCGAGGGTGAGCCGCTGCCGGTGGAAGAGCGTGCTCCGCGCGATGCCGCCGCTGCCGGCGGCGGTCGTGGCCCGCAGCGCCAGCTCACCGGCGAGAAGGCCACCGGCACGGTGAAGTTCTTCAACGCCATGAAGGGCTTCGGCTTCATCCAGCGTGATGATGGCCAGCCGGACGCGTTCGTCCACATCTCCGCCGTCGAGCGTGCGGGGATGACGAACCTGAACGAGGGCGACCGGCTCGAGTTCGAGCTCGAGGTCGATCGTCGCGGCAAATATGCGGCGGTGAACCTCAGCGGGATCTGACGAAAGTCACTTCTCCGGGACAAAGGGCCCGGTCCGTCACATGGCGGGCCGGGCCTTTTTCTTTGGCGGGATGGAGGCGAGGGCTTCCGGCCACTCCGTTGCCCCGGCGTATGAGCATCGTCGCGCTGAACTTGTTTCAGGGTCCACCCTCCAACCCACGCGACGGTGCGGATGAGGCATGGATGCCGAAACAAGTTCGGCATGACGGAAGCAATTGTGCGACGGGCTGCACAATTGCTTTGCCTGCCGCTTTGCCTGCGCAGGGATGACGATCAGGGCCGGGCGACGGGTGGTTGTTCCGCCGGTCCGGCCCATTATGGTCGGGCCAGCAAAGTTCCAAGGAATTCAGATGCGCCGATCCTTTCTCGTCCTGCTTCCGTTTTTCGCTTCGGCCGTCAGCATTTCCGCCATCGCTGCTGCGCCCCCGTCCTTCGCGGCGACGCAGGCCGTTCCCACCGCCGATCTCGTCGCCCATGTCGATATCCCCTATCGCCAGTTCATGCTGAAGAACGGGCTGCGCGTGGTGGTGCACACCGATCGCAAGGCGCCGATCGTGGCGGTTTCCGTCTGGTATCATGTCGGATCGAAGGATGAGCCGAAGGGTAAGACCGGCTTCGCCCATCTGTTCGAGCATCTGATGTTCAACGGATCGGAAAATGCTCCAGGCGACTTTTTCGAGCCGCTCAAGCGGATCGGCGCGACCAATCTGAACGGCACCACCTCCTTCGACCGGACCAATTATTTCGAAACGGTGCCGACGCCCGCGCTCGAAACCGCCTTGTTCCTGGAAAGCGACCGCATGGGCCATCTGCTCGGCGCGGTGACGCAGCAGACTCTCGATAATCAGCGCGGCGTCGTCCAGAATGAGAAAAGGCAGGGCGACAACCAGCCCTATGGTCTCGTCCGCTATGCGTTGTTCGAGGGGCTGTTTCCCGAAGATCATCCCTATCGCCATGCGACGATCGGATCGATGGCCGATCTGGACGCAGCCAGCCTGGATGATGTGAAGAACTGGTTCCGCGCCAAATATGGGCCGAACAATGCCGTGCTGGTGCTGGCCGGCGATATCGATGTCGAAACCGCCAAGCCGCTGGTCGAGAAATATTTCGGGGATATAGCAAGCGGGCCGACCGTGCCGCGCATTCCGGCGCCGGTGCCGACTCTGGCCGCGCCGAAGAGTGAGACGCTGCACGATCGCGTCGCCACTACGCGAATCTATCGTGCCTGGACGGTGCCGGGGCTGGCCGATCCGGACCGGGTGCCGCTCTCGGTCGGTGCGGCGGTGCTGGGCGGCCTTTCCAGCTCGCGGCTCGACAATATCCTCGTGCGGCAGGAGAAGATCGCGGTCGCCGTCTCGGCGGGCACCTCTCCCTTCGAGAGCGTGGGCCTGTTCCAGATATCGGCGGATGTGAAGCCGGGCGTCGATCCGGCGTTTGTCTCCCGCCGGCTGGACGAGATTGTCGCGCAATATCTCAAGGAGGGGCCGACCGCGGATGAGGTCCAGCGCGTCGTGACGAGCCAGGTCGCGGGCGAGATTGCCGGGCTGGAGGCGATCGGCGGCTTCGGCGGCAAGGCCGTGGCGCTGGCGCAGGGTGCGCTCTATTTCGACGATCCGGGCCGCTACAAGAAGGATCTTGCGGCCTATGCAGCGGTAACGCCCGCGGCAGCCAGGGCGGCGCTTGCCAAATGGATCGGCCGGCCGGCCTATCAGCTCACCGTCGCACCCGGCGAGCGCGGCGCTTATGAGGAGGCGAAGAAGGCGGATGAGGCTAAGCCCGCCGCGCCGCCCGTGCCGGACCAGCCGCAGGCGAAGCCCGCGCCGCGCAAGGTGACGATGCCGGAAGTAGGTAAGATCCCCGACTTCGATTTCCCGGATGTCGAGCGGACGAAGCTCTCCAACGGCATAGGGATCATCTATGCCCGGCGCGCCGCCGTGCCGATGACGCGCGTGCAATTGAGCTTCGATGCCGGCAATGCCGCCGATCCGAAGGACCGGCTGGGCACCCAGTCGCTGATGCTGGCGCTGCTCGACGAGGGGACCAAAGGCCGCAGCTCGGTCGAGATCGCCGAGGCGCAGGAGCGGCTGGGCGCATCGATCGGGGCGAGCGCCTCGATGGACCGCACGAGCATCGGCCTGTCCGCGCTCACGCCCAATCTCGCGCCGTCGCTGGATCTGCTCGCCGATATCGCGCGCAACCCCGCCTTCGCGCCTGCCGAGGTGGAGCGGTTGCGCGGCCAGCAGCTCGCCCGCATCGCGCAGGAAATGGCACAGCCTCAGGGCCTTGCGCTGCGCGCGCTGCCGCCGCTGCTTTATGGCGAGGCGCATCCTTATGGTGCGCCTTTCACCGGCACGGGCGATCCGGCGGTGGTGGCGAAGCTGACGCGCGACGAACTGATCGCCTTCCATCGGCGCTGGCTGCGGCCGGACAATCTCACCATCCTGGTGGTGAGCGACGCGCCGCTGGCGGATCTCGTGCCGCTGCTCGAACGCAATTTCGGCGACTGGGCGGCGAGCGGGCCGCGCGGCACCAAGGATTTCGCGGTAGCGACGCCCGCCGTCACGCCGCGCATCCTTCTGATCGACCGGCCGGGATCGCCCCAGTCGCTGATCCTGGGCGGCGCGCTGCTGCCGGTGAAGGGCAGGGACGAGCTTCTGCCGCTGCTTGCGGCGAACGAGGTGCTGGGCGGCGATTTCCTGTCGCGGCTCAATATGGACCTGCGCGAGAGCAAGGGCTGGGCCTATGGCGCGAGCAGTTCTGTCAGCCGTGTTGCGGAAACCGTGCCCTTCATCGTCTCAGCTCCGGTGCAGGCGGACAGGACGGGCGCCTCGATCGCGGCGATGGTGGCGGACATAGGCGAATTCGTCACCAGCAAGGGCGTCACCCAGGCGGAGCGCGACCGCACGATCACGGGCAATGTCCGCGAGCTTCCGGGCGGCTTCGAGACGGCATCGGCCGTTCTTTCGGGCATGCAGAACAATATGCTCTATGACCGGCCGGACGATTATTATGACGGCCTCGCCGATCGCTATCGGGCGCTCGGTGCGGCGGATCTGGACCGGGCGGCGCGTGCCGCCTTCGATCCGGGCAGGCTCATCTGGGTGGTCGTGGGGGATGCGAAGACGGTGCGGCCGCAGCTTGATGCGCTCAAGCTTCCGGTCGAGACGGTCGCGGCCGCGAAACAAGGGAAAGAATGATGTCGAACGTGGATGGCGCCTGGGATTGCGTGGTGAAGTCGCCAATGGGGGACCAGCCATTCGTGCTGACCGTGAAGAGCGCGGGCGACCGCTTCTCCGGATCAGCTTCGGGCGCGCTGGGATCGCTGGAGATTCCCGACGGGATGGTCGAGGGCGACACGATCAAATGGTCGATGTCGGTGAAGGCGCCTTTTCCGACGACGGTGCGCTGTCAGGCGAGCGTGTCGGGCGATCGGATCGAGGGCGATGTGATCGCCGGGATTTTCGGCACCTTCCCGGTGACGGGCGTGCGGATGCCGGCCTGATCTTCCCATGGCCGCCCGGAGGCGGGCAGGGGATTATCAGTCGAAGAACAGCCGGGTCACATGGCCCATCTTGCGGCCGGGGCGGGGATCGCCCTTGCCGTAGAGATGGAGATGCGCGCTGCGTTCCGCGAGGATCGACAGCCAGTCATTGGCGGCAGCCCCGATCAGGTTGCGCATCTCGACGCGATTCGCCGCCAGCGCGGTCGATCCGAGCGGAAGCCCGCACACGGCGCGGATATGATTCTCGAATTGCGAGGTGATCGCGCCTTCGATCGTCCAATGGCCGCTATTATGGACGCGCGGCGCCATTTCGTTGAACACCGGGCCCTCGGCGCCCGCGAAAAATTCGAATGCCATCACGCCGACATAGCCGAGCGCATCGGCGATGCGCCGCGCGAGTGCCGAGGCTTCCCCGAGCTGATCGAGAACGATGCCGCTGGAGGGCACGGTCGACAGATCGAGGATGCCGGCGGCGTGGAAGTTGGTGACGGGATCCCACAGCGCCGTCTCGCCATCCGCGCCGCGCGCGAGGAGGATTGAATATTCGCGGTCGAAGGCGACGAAGCCTTCGAGGATGGCCGGAGCCCCGCCGATCGCTTCCCATGCGGCCCCAGCATCGTCGGGGTGCATGATGCGGGCCTGACCCTTGCCATCATAGCCCATGCGGCGCGTCTTGAGGATGGCGGGCGTGCCGATCGCGGCCAGCGCCTCCTTCAGCCCATCGAGCGAGTCGATGGCGCGATAGGGGGCGGTGCGCCCGCCCAGGCCGGTGACGAAGTCCTTTTCGTTCAGCCGGTCCTGCGCGACTTCGAGCGCGCGCGGCGTGGGATGAATGGGCGTGCAGCCGCCGGCCGCCCCGAGCCGGACGAGTGCTGCCGCATCGACATTCTCGAACTCATAGGTGACGACATCGACCCGCGCGGCGAAGGCGGCGAGCGCCGCATCATCGTCATAGCGGCCCTGCGTCCAGGCGGCGGAAACCTCGGAGGCGGGCCCGCTCGGCTCGGGCGCATAGATGTGGCAGCGATAGCCGAGATTGGCCGCCGCCATCGCCAGCATCCGGCCGAGCTGGCCGCCGCCCAAAATGCCGATGGTGGAGCCGGGCGGAACAGGCTTCATTCGGGGTCGATCGCCACATTCTCGGTCTGCTTCGCACGCCAGGCGTCGATCCGGGCGGCGAGCGCGGGATCGGCGGTGGCGGCGATGGCGGCGGCGAGCAGGCCGGCATTGATCGCGCCGGGCTTGCCGATGGCGAGCGTGCCCACCGGAATGCCGCCGGGCATCTGGACGATCGACAGCAGGCTGTCCATGCCCTTCAGCGCCTTTGATTCCACGGGCACGCCGAGCACGGGCAGCCGCGTCATCGACGCGGTCATGCCCGGCAGATGCGCCGCCCCGCCAGCACCGGCGATGATCGCGACCAGCCCGCGATCGACCGCCGATTTGGCATAGTCATAGAGCCGCTCGGGCGTGCGATGCGCGGAGACGACCTTCGTCTCATGCTCCACGCCGAGCTCGGTCAGTATGTCGGCGGCATGGCGCATCGTCTCCCAATCGGAGCGGCTGCCCATGATGATGCCGATACGCGCCACGATGATGCCTCCTCAGCGCTCGGAGAGATAATAGCGGTCGAGCGCGTTCAGATCCTCGTCCAGCTCATAGACGATCGGTTGGCCGGTCGGGATTTCGAGGCCGGTGATCTCGGCGTCGCTGATGTGCGAGAGATGCTTGACCAGCGCGCGCAGCGAATTGCCGTGCGCGGAGATGACGACACGCTTGCCGGCCTTGAGCTCGGGCGCGATCCGCTGCTCCCAATAAGGCAGCACGCGGGCGATCGTGTCCTTCAGGCTTTCGGTGTTGGGGATGGCGATGCCGGCATAGCGGCGGTCGCGGCCGAGATCCCATTCGCTGCCGGCTTCGAGCACGGGCGGCGGCACATCGAAGCTGCGGCGCCAGATCTTGACCTGCTCGTCGCCATGGCGGGCGGCGGTCTCGGCCTTGTTGAGGCCGGTGAGGCCGCCATAATGGCGCTCGTTCAGCCGCCAGTCCTTCTCCACCGGCAGCCACAGCCGGCCCATTGCTTCCAGCGCGATGTTGAGCGTCTTGATCGCGCGCGTTTGCAGGCTGGTGAAGCAATAATCGAAATCGAGCCCCTTGGAGGCCATCAGCTCGCCCGCTTCCTTGGCTTCGGCGATGCCCAGCTCGGTCAGGTTGACGTCCCACCAGCCGGTGAAGCGATTTTCGAGATTCCAGGCCGACTGGCCGTGGCGGATCAGGACGAGCGTGGGCATGAGGCGCGATCTCCCGTAGATTTCGGCTCGCCTTAGCGGGCAATGGCGGGTTCGTCATCCCCGCCATTGCCCAACCGTAAGCCCGTCCTGGGACGCGCTCGCTACCGGCGTGCGCTCACCCTGAGCGCGGTAATTCCTGAACGGCGCTTCGAAGGGGGGATGTCGGCCTAGCGTTTCAGATCGTCGATCATCTCGTAGAGCGTGCCCAGGCAGTCGCGGGCGAGCTGGATCGAGCGTTCGGGCGACCAGCCATGGACGGCATCGGGCAGATCCTCATTGTCCTTGAACGGCATTTCCAGCGTCATCGCGACCGCTCCGAAGCGGTTGGCGAGCTGGTTGGTGGACATGGATAGATTGGCCTTGCCGGGCTCCGCCGCCTGATAGCCCCGGGCCGTCTGGAAATCGGGCGAGCGGCGGGCGAGCGTGTCGCGGAAGCGATGGTAGAGCGCGCCCTGGCGATCGGTCCAGTTGGGGATGCCCTCGAAACCGGCGATGAAGACATAGGGGATCGCCTCGTCGCCATGCACGTCCATCGCGAAATCGACGCCGGTCTCGTCCATCTTCGCGCGGACATGAAGCACTTCCGGGCTGCGCTCGGGCGAAGGCTCGTGCCATTCGCGATTGAGGTTCACGCCCGCCGCATTGGTGCGCAGATGGCCGCGCCGCGATCCGTCCGGATTCATATTGGGCACGATATGGAATGTCGCCTTGTCGCGCAGCGCGCGGGCGACCGGATCATGTTCATCGGTCAGCCGTTCGAGCGCGCCTTCCATCCACCATTCGGCCATCGTCTCGCCCGGATGCTGGCGGGCATAGAGCCAGATCTGGAGCGGCCCGTCGCCGATTCGCAGATAGTCCATCTCCTGGCCGTCCAGCGTGCGGCCGAGCGATTCATAGGCGACGCCGGGAAGGCCGGCGATGGTGGCGACCAGATCATGGTGCCGCTCCATCGAATAGGGCGCGAAATAGGCGAACCAGACATTGTCCGTCTCGGGCGTGTGACGGATGGTGAGAATGCCGTCCGCATAGTCGGTCGGCACGCGCGTCCATGCGTCGCGGTCGCTCGACACGCAGGCCGAATAGCCGGGCCAGCCGTCCGGATAGGCGGATTCGCCCGCATTCAGGATGCGCAGCGTCACCGGCCGGCCGGCCGCCCCGGTCAGGCGGAAATGGAACCATTGGTAGAAATCGGACAGATGATCGGCGACGATCTCCAGATCGAACCGGTCCTCCTCCTGACCCGCGACCCGGATATTGCCGCTGTCGAAGGCGGCGGAAATGGCTGCACTCATTTTATCGTTACCGTCCTGCCCGATTCACCTGGAAAATCCTTGAACAATGCCGCGGCCAGCCGGCGCGCGGTCGCGGCCGGATCGGCCGCAGGGCTGCCGGCCTGCGCCTCGGTCAGGGCACGGCCTTCCCATATCACCGTGCCTTCCGAGCGGCGCTTGATCTGCACGGCAAGCTCGGTCGCGACGATCTCGCGCGAACGCGGCCGGCCGAGGGGGAAGCTGATCCCGCCGCTGACGCCGACATTTCCGCCGAACGACCCCCCGCCTATGCCGACGGAGACGGGCGAGCGTTCGGCCAGCGCCTCGCGCGTGCCGCGCGTGATGTCGATTATGGCGATCAGCTCCGAGCGGGCGAGGCCCGGCGTGATGACGAAGCCATGCTGTGCGAGCTCGGCGGAGACGGCGCCGGCATAGTTGCCGAATTCCAGGCTGGAACGAGCCTTGGGATCGCGCGGCTCGACGCTGATCTGGGCGGTGGCGATGGGCTGGCCCAGATGGAATCGGGTCACGCGCGTTTCGGGCGCGTTCGACGCGCAGCCGGCCAGCGCCAGCGCGGCGCCGAAGGCGGCGGCACGAAACAGGGTTACGGTCATTCTCCCTCTCCTTTGGACGGACGAATTTCTCCTGTGCCGATCGGAACGCGCGTTCAACGGATTTTGCTGCATCGGCCGAGAATTGGGTGCGTGACTTGACTCATTACGCCCCGCCGCATAGGGGAGCGCCTCATTTTTCAACATCCAGACCAGAACAGGCAGGCGTTTCGGCCATGAAGATCCGCAATTCCCTGAAGTCCCTCAAGGGACGTCATCGCGACAATCGCGTGATCCGTCGTCGCGGCCGCACCTACGTCATTAACAAGACGAACCGTCGCTTCAAGGCGCGCCAGGGCTGATGCCCCGGCCCGGCCGCCTGTGAGGCGGCCGGCTTAACTGACGGAAAATGGCAACGCCGCCCGTGTATCGACACAGGCGGCGATTTGTCATGTCCGGTTTCCGTGACCCATCGGCAGGCGCTTCCTCCCCTCATCCCCGCTGATGCCGGATGAGGGGAGGGGATTGCGGCTCAGCCCGTATAGCCGTCGAGCTCCTGCCCGGTCAGCCGCTGGACATGGAGCATGTTGGTCGATCCGGGCGTGGCGAAGGGCACGCCGGCCATGATGATGATCCGCTCGCCGGCCTTGGCGATGCCATGGTGCAGCGCCATGCGCTTGGCCTTGGCGACCATTTCCTCGACACTGGCGATATCCTCGGTGCGCACCGCATGCGCGCCCCACAGCAGGCCCATGCGCCGCGCCGTCTCCTCCTTCGGCGTCAGCACGAGCAGCGGCACGGAGGGGCGTTCGCGCGCGATCCGCCGCGCGGTCGATCCGGACAGGGTGAAGCAGATAATCGCCGCCGCGGACACGGTGCGCGCGATATCGCCGGCCGCGGCCGCGAGCGCGTCCGCGGTGGTGGCGTCGGGCACCGTCTCGGTGAAATGGATGCGCGCCGCATAGCCGGGATCGCCTTCCACCGTGACGGCGATGCTGTCCATCATTGCGACCGATTCGGCCGGCCAGGAACCGGCAGCCGATTCGGCGGACAGCATGATCGCGTCCGCACCGTCATAGATTGCGGTGGCGACGTCGGACACTTCGGCGCGCGTCGGCGTCGGCGCCTGGATCATCGATTCGAGCATTTGGGTGGCGACCACCACCGGCCGACCGAGCCGGCGCGCCGTCTCGACGATGCGCTTCTGGAGCGGCGGGACATTCTGTGGCGGCAGCTCGACGCCGAGATCGCCGCGTGCGACCATCACCGCGTCCGCCAGCTCCAATATCTCCTCCAGCCGATCGACCGCCGCGGGCTTCTCGATCTTGGCAAGCAGCGCCGCCTTGCCGCCGATCAGGCGGCGCGCCTCCGCCACGTCCTCGGGCCGCTGGACGAAGGAGAGCGCGATCCAGTCGGCCCCCTGATCCAGCGCGAAATCGAGGTCCGCGCGATCCTTCGGCGTCAGCGCCGCCATCGGCACCACCACGTCGGGGACGTTCAGGCCCTTATGATTGGAAAGCGCGCCGCCGACCTCGACCTTGGTCTCGACCTGGCCCTCCTCCATGGCGGTGACGCGCAGCACCAGCTTGCCATCGTCCAGCAGCAGGCGCGCACCCACCTCCAACGCCTCGAAAATTTCGCTATGCGGCAGCTCGACGCGAGTTGCGTCGCCCGGCGTGGAATCGCGGTCGAGGATGAATCGGTCGCCCGTGCGCAGCGTCACCACGCCGTCCGCGAACTTGCCGACGCGCAGCTTCGGCCCCTGAAGGTCGAACAGGATGGTCGTCGGCCGGCTGAATTCCTTCTCCAGCGCGCGAATCGCCGCGATTACGGGCGCCTTGTCGGCATGGGCACCATGGCTCATGTTGATGCGGAAGGCATCGGCGCCGGCCACGAAGAGCTTGCGGATCATTTCCGGCGAGTTGCTGGCGGGTCCGAGCGTTGCGAGCACACGGACCTTGCGGCTGCGGGGCGCGATCTGGATCGGCACAAAAATCCTCTCAGAATGGCTGCGTTGTCGCGCATGCAACTAGGCTATTGCTCGTAAGGATCAACCACGGAGTTTCGCCCCCATGTTTACATCCGATCATATCGCCGAGCTGGACGACGCGACCGCGGCGGCCGCCTTTCGCCGGCTCCTCCCCCATCTGCGGCATCGCAGCGACGCACAGAATGTCGATCTGATGGGGCTTGCCGGCTTCTGCCGTAACTGCCTGGCGGACTGGGTGAGCGAGGCGTCCGGCGGCCGGCTCGACAAGGAGGCCGCGCGGCATATCGTCTATGGCATGCCCTATGCCGAATGGAAGGAGCGTTACCAGCAGGAGGCGACCGAGGAGCAGCTCCGGCGCATGGCGGAGAGCGTGGCGCGCAACCGCCCCTGACGATTCGGTGGGTTTTTCCGCTCGATCGGGCGATCGAATCCTTGAGCCGTCCCGTCCCGTCCCTTAGAGGCGGCCCCTTCATACCAATGCGGGAAGGGGTTTCATGTCGGACGACAATGTCGCGGCGGATCAGCTGCGCCTGTTCATCGAGCGGATCGAACGGCTCGAGGAGGAAAAGAAGGGCATGATGGACGACATCAAGGACGTCTATCTCGAAGCCAAGAGCCAAGGCTTCGATCCCAAGACCATGCGCTCCGTCGTTCGCCTGCGGAAGATGGAGAAGGATGCGCGCGACGAGATGGACGCGCTGCTCGAAACCTATCGCAACGCGCTCGGCCTGCACTGATCCTTCGGGGCGGGCCCGTCCGGGCCGGGGTGACAGCGCCCCCGGACAGGTCCAGCATGGGTGCGGACGGGAAGCAGAAGGAGGCCGCCGATGATCGTCACCACCACGCAGAGCGTCGAGGGCCGGCAGATTACCGCTTATCTGGGTGTTGTCACCGGCGAGGTGATCGTCGGCGCCAACATCTTCCGCGATCTCTTCGCGGGGATACGCGACATCGTCGGCGGCCGATCGGGCGCTTATGAAAACGCCCTGCGCGGGGCGCGCGAACAGGCTTTTGCCGAGCTGGAGGCGGAGGCCGCCGCGCTCGGCGCGGGCGCGGTCGTCGGCGTCGACATCGATTATGAGGTGATCGGCAAGGACGGATCGATGCTGATGGTGTCCGTCTCGGGCACGGCCGTCCGGCTGGCATGAGTCGGCGGCCCGGTTGAAGCCTCCGGCTGCCGGGGTTAGAGCAGCGCCGGCGAAGGACTATCGAAAAGAGGCGAGCGACGGCACATGGCCGGCCATTCCAAATTCAAGAATATCATGCACCGCAAGGGTGCGCAGGACAAGAAGCGCTCGGCGCTCTTCTCCAAGCTCAGCCGCGAGATCACGGTCGCGGCCAAATCGGGGTTGCCCGATCCGGCGATGAACGCGCGACTGCGTTCCGCCGTGCTCGCCGCGCGCGCGGGCGGCATGCCCAAGGACAATATCGAGCGATCGATCAAGAAGGCCGAGGGCGGCGAGGGCGATGCCTATGAGGAGGTTCGCTACGAGGGCTTCGGCCCGGGTGGCGTGTCGCTCATCATTGAGACGCTGACCGACAACCGCAACCGCACGGCGACCAATGTGCGCACCGCCGTTTCCAAGAATGGCGGCAATCTCGGCGCGGGCGGCTCGGTCAGCCATGGCTTCGACCGGATGGGCCTGATCAACTATCCGGCGAGTGCGGGCGATGCCGACAGGGTGTTCGAGGCCGCGCTGGAGGCGGGGGCCGAGGATGTGACCTCCACCGAGGAGGGGCATGAGATCTGGACCGCGCAGGATGCGCTCCATGAGGTGCTCAAGGCGCTCGAGCCTGTGCTCGGCGAGCCCGAGGGCGCGAAGCTCGCCTGGCGGCCGCAGACGATGGTTTCGATCGGCGAGGGCGAGGCGGCGCAGCTCTTCAAGCTGATCGACGCGCTCGACGATGATGACGACGTCCAGACCGTCTGGGGCAATTATGAGGTTCCGGACGAGGTGATGGAGAAGCTGGGTTGACCTCACGCCCCTCTCCGCCGGAGGAGAGGGAGGCATGATCCTGATCGGCCTCGATCCGGGGCTGGCCTGCACCGGCTGGGGCGTGATCGCCGCGGACGGCAACCGCCTCGGCCACATCGCCAACGGCCAGATCAGGACGGACGCCGCGGCGCCCTTGCCCGACCGTCTGGTCGCGCTGCACGACGCGCTGGTGGACATGCTGCTCAGGCATCGGCCCGATGGCGCGGCGGTGGAGGAGGTGTTCGTCAACGCCAATCCGCAATCGACGCTGAAGCTCGGCCAGGCGCGCGGCGTGATCCTGCTCGCTGCCGCGCGGAGCGGGATAAGGGTAGGCGAATATGCCTCGCGGCTGGTGAAGAAGGCGGTGGTGGGAACCGGAGCGGCGGAGAAGGCGCAGGTGCATGCGATGGTGGCCCGGCTGCTGCCCGGCGCGAAGATCGCCGGATCGGACGCGGCGGATGCGCTGGCGGTGGCAATCACCCATGCGCATCATCTCGCTTCCGCAAAGGCCCGGGCGAGGATCGTCGCATGATCGCGCGTCTCGCCGGCCGGCTGGCCGAATCGGCGGCGGACCATGCCGTGGTCGATGTCGGTGGCGTTGGCTATCTCGTCCATCTTTCCGCCCGTACGCTGGGCGCGCTCGGGCCCGTCGGCGGATCGGTGACGATCTTCACCGAGATGCAGGTGCGCGAGGATGCGATCACCCTCTTCGGCTTCGGATCGGCGAGCGAGCGGGACTGGTTCCGCCTGCTGACCTCGGTTCAGGGTGTCGGTGGCCGGCTGGCGCTCGCCATTCTCTCGGTGCTCGATCCGCTGGAGCTTTCGCGCGCGGT
This sequence comes from Sphingomonas oleivorans, assembly GCF_003050615.1. Lineage (GTDB taxonomy): Bacteria > Pseudomonadota > Alphaproteobacteria > Sphingomonadales > Sphingomonadaceae > Sphingomonas_H > Sphingomonas_H oleivorans. The sequence goes on from NZ_NWBU01000009.1 coordinate 75,062, forward strand.
GGCGGGCGGGGACCGGGCGATGGTCGCGCGTGCTAACGGCGTAGGTCCCAAGCTCGCCCAGCGCATCGTCAACGAGCTGAAGGACAAGGTGGGTGGCGTGGCACTCGGGCCGGCGGGTGCGGTGCCCGTGGCGCGCGGCGGAGCCTCGGCCGATGCGCTGTCGGCGCTCGCTAATCTCGGCTTCCGCCCGGCCGAGGCATCGGCGGCGGTAGCGGCGGCCGAGGAGGAGTTGGGCGACGGCGCCAGCCTCGACGCGCTGGTGCGGCTGGCGCTCCGCAAGGCGGCGAAGTGATAATCAGCCCTCTCCCCCGAGGGGAGAGGGGGATTTATGCTGGGCTTTAGGCTATTGATTCTCCATGACCGATACCGATCGCCTGCTCACTACTAGCCGCCGTCCCGAGGATGTGGACGCGGCGCTGCGGCCCAAGTCGCTCGAGGATTTCGTCGGCCAGAAGGCGGCGCGCGAGAATCTGCGCATCTTCATCCATGCGGCGCGCGAACGCGGCGATGCGCTCGATCATGTGCTGTTCTTCGGGCCCCCCGGCCTCGGCAAGACCACGCTCGCGCAGATCATCGCGCGCGAGATGGGGGTCGGCTTCCGCGCCACGTCGGGCCCGGTGATCGCCAAGTCGGGCGATCTGGCGGCGTTGCTCACCAATCTCGAGGATGGCGACGTGCTGTTCATCGACGAGATCCACCGACTCCAGCCGGCGGTGGAGGAGGTGCTCTATCCGGCGATGGAGGATCGCGCGCTCGATCTGATGATCGGCGAAGGGCCGTCGGCGCGCTCGGTGCGCATCGACCTGCCGCGCTTCACCTTGGTAGGCGCCACCACGCGGCAGGGGCTGATCACCACGCCGCTGCGCGACCGTTTCGGCATTCCGGTCCGGCTGCAATTCTATACGGTGGACGAGCTGGAGCAGGTGGTGCGCCGCGCCGCCGGGCTGCTCGACCTGCCAATCTCTCCCGATGGCGCGCGCGAGATCGGGCGGCGCGCGCGGGGCACGCCGCGCATCGCCGGCCGGCTGCTGCGCCGCGTGCGCGACTTTGCCAATTTCGCGGGTGCCGCGATCGTCGACGAGAAGGTGGCCGATGCCGCGCTCAACCGGCTGGAGGTGGACGGGCTCGGCCTCGACGCAATGGACCGGCGCTATCTCCACATGATTGCCGACATCTATCGCGGCGGACCGGTGGGCGTGGAGACGCTGGCGGCGGGGCTTTCCGAGCCGCGCGACACGGTCGAGGAAGTGATCGAACCCTATTTGATCCAGCTCGGGCTGATCGCGCGGACGGCGCGAGGACGCTGCCTCAATGCGCGCGGATGGAAGCATCTCGGCCTCAATCCCCCGCCCGAGGCGGGGCAGGACGGGCTGTTCGACGGGGTTTGATCCCCCCGGGGCTTGGCACCACGGCGCGCACGCCCACATAAGGGGCATAAGGAATATAGGGAGCAATGCGTGGCGACGTTGGGAATGAGTGCGGCCGACCGTGATGCGATCGAGGCCTTCAAGCGCGACGTGATCGAGCCGTCGATGACGTCGCTCGTGATCCTCGATTTCTGGGCGGAATGGTGCGGGCCGTGCAAGACGCTGACGCCCGTGCTGGAAAAGGTCGCGGCCGATTATGCGGCCAAGGGCGTCAAGCTCGCCAAGATCAATGTCGACGAGAATAAGATGATTGCCGCGCAGTTTCGCGTGCAATCCATCCCCACAGTCTATGCCGTGTTCCAGGGCCAGCTCGTCGCCGATCTCACGCCCGCGCGCACCGAGTCGCAGCTCGGCCGGATGCTCGACCAGATATTGCGCCAGCTTCCGATCCAGGCGCCGGAGCAGGAGCAGGCGGCCGACATCGCGTCGCTGGTCGTGATGGGCGAGGAAGTGCTCGCCGCGGGCGATGCGGCGCGCGCCGTGTCGATCTTCGCGCAGATCACGGAGATGGCGCCGGAGGAGCCGGCGGTGATCGCGGGCCATGCGCGCGCGCTGCTCGCCGCGGGGCGGGCGGAGGAGGCGCAGGCGCTGATCGACGCGGTGCCGGAGGACAAGGCCAAGGATCCGGCGCTCGCCCAGGCGCGTGCCGCGCTGGCGCTGGCGAAGGAAGCGCAGCCGGTGGACGATCTCGCCGGGCTGGCGGCGCAGGTCGCGGCCGATCCGGACGATCATGAGGCGGCCTATCGGCTGGCCGGCGGCTATATGGCGATCGGCGACAGGGATGCGGCGGCGGACGTGCTGCTTGCCAGCATCGCGCGTGATCGCAACTGGAACGAGGGCGCCGCGCGTCAGCGGCTGTTGACGCTGTTCAACGCGGTCGGGCTTGAGGATCCCTGGGTCAGCGCGCAACGCCGCCGTCTTTCCGCCGTGCTGTTCACCTGATGGCGTCGAGCGGCAACCGGCTTTCCATCTTCCCTCTGGGCGGGGCATTGCTGTTTCCGCGTTCGCATCTGCCGCTGCACATATTCGAGCCGCGCTATCGCGCGCTGGTGACGGACGCACTCGCCCGCGATCGGCGGATCGGCATGATCCAGCCGCGCGACCGGAACGAGCCGCCCGCGCTGTTCGATGTCGGCTGCGTCGGCCGGATCGCCAAGGTCGAGGCGCTGGATGACGGCCGGTTCAACATCGTGCTGGAAGGGCTGACCCGCTTCCGTCTGCTGAGCGAGATCGACGCCGCCACCCCCTTCCGCCAGATCGAGGCGAGCTTCGAGGGCTTTGACGACAGTGTCCCGCCGCCGCCGCTGGCGAGCGTGCTGCGCGCGGAGCTGGAGCGCGAATCGCGCCGGTTCGCGGAAGCGCGCGGCTATGTGCTCGATTGGGATGCGGTGAGCCGGCTGGACGATGAAGCGCTCGTCAACGGCATTGCCCAGATCGCGCCCTTCGATGTCGCCGCCAAGCAGGCGCTGCTGGAGACGCCGACGATCGCGGAGCGGGCGGACCTGCTCGTCCAGTTCCTCAATTTCTTCGCGCGCGGCGACGAGGATGATACGACGCTCCAATGAACGATGGTCTCGACCCCGATCTGCTTGCGATCCTCGTCTGCCCCGTCACGCGCGGGCCGCTGCGCTATGACGCGCAGGCGAGCGAGCTGATCTCCGAGGCGGCGGGACTCGCCTTTCCGGTCCGGGATGGCGTGCCCGTGATGCTGGTGGAGGAAGCAAGGCAGGTTGCGCCATAAACTTCCCCGTTGCCCCTGCCTCCGCAGGGGCAACGATTAGACCAGCTGTCCGCGCAGCAGCCTGGGCAACTCGCCCGATTCGCCGCGTGCTTCCGCCATGAACAGCGCCTTGAGCGGGGGCAGGCGCTGAACCATTCCCAGCCCGAAGCGGCGGACGGCGGCCGCCGCCGGGCCGGGTATGCCGAACAGCCGGGTGAGCCCGTCGGTCGCGGCGGCAACCATGAAGGTGTCGAGCGACCGCCAGCGTTCATAGCGCGCGAGGAGCTGCGCATCGCCCGGATCGAGGCCGAGCCGCGCGCCATCGACCAGCACCTCGACCAGCGCCGCTGCGTCGCGGAAGCCGAGATTGACGCCCTGGCCCGCAATCGGATGGATGCCGTGCGCCGCATCGCCGGCCAGCGCCAGCCGCTCGCCTGTGATCCGCGCGGCATGATGGAAACCGAGCGGATAGGCGCTGCGCGGGCTTGCCACCCGGAGCGCGCCGAGCATGCGCCCCATCCGCTTCTCCGCCTCTGCCAGAAAGGCGCGGTCGGGCAGGTTCAGCATGGCATGCGCATCCGACGCCTTCACCGTCCAGACGATCGCCGAGCGGGGTCCGCTCTCATCGTCCGGCAGTGGCAGCATGGCGAAGGGGCCGGCGGGGTAGAATATTTCGTACGCGATCTGCCCGTGCGGCCGTTCATGGCCGATCGAGGCGATGATCGCGGCATGATCGTAGCGCCACCGCGCGACATTGATTCCGGCGGTGTCGCGCGTCGGCGAATTGCGCCCCTCCGCGCCGACCAGCAATCGGGCATGAAGCATGCGGCCGTCGGTGAGCGTCACCGTCACGCCCGTGCCGTCGCGCTCCACCCGCTCGGCGCGCGCGGGCATCAGCAGCGTGACATTGGCGGCTTCCTCCGCCGAGGCGCGCAGCATGCCGCGCAGGATACGATTCTCGAACATGTGGCCGAGCGGGCCTTCCTCCGCGCTCGGGTCGAAGATCAGCGCCTGGGGGGAGAGGCCGTCGCTCACCCGGATCGATTCGATCGGGCAGCCGAAGGGCGCCAGCCGCTCGCCCACGCCAATCGCATCGAGCATGCGCCAGGAGGCGCTGGAAACCGCCGAGGCGCGCCCGTCGAAGCCGATGGCGAGCGTCGCCACCGGATCGGCCGGATCGATGACGATGCTCGAAAGGCCATGCGCGTCGAGCGCGGTGGCGAGCGCCAGGCCGACCAGCCCGCCGCCGAGGATGATGACGTCGCTTCTGTCCATCGCCCACCTCTAGGACAGGCGGACGCGGATGAGAACCATCGCCTCAGCTGGAGGCAGGTTTTCCCGGCGATTTCATGCGGAAAAGGACGCGATCCTCATGCGTGAAGCCGCGATACCAGATCACCGCGCCATAGCTCAGCAGGATGAGCGGGATGCCGAAGATCAGCTCGGCCCATTCCGGAAGCTGTGTCGCGGCCGCGCCGACCGCCGCTCCCACGATCGCGGCATGGACCAGCGCCCAGCGCCAGCCCTGCACCGGCGCGCCGAGCAGTCGGGCGAGAAGGCGCGCCTTGAGGATCGAGGCGAGGCCGAGCGCGAGCATCATCGCGATCGCCGGGCCGGCGGCGGCGAACAGGTCGTCGCGCATCGGCACATGCCCGTCCAGTGCTGCATGGATGCCATGTACCAGCGCGAAGCTCAGCCCCGCCTGCACGCCGATCATGCCGAGCGATATCAGCAGGTTGCGCTTGCGTGCCACATAGATCAGCGCCGATTCCGAGACGACGGCGGTGGCCGCCACCACCTCGGCCGCGAGCAGGAAGGCGAGCGCGCCCGTGCCGCTGACGAAGGTGGGGCCGACAAGGCCCATCACCGCCTCGCCCGGAATGCCGAGCGCGAGCGCGATGCCGGTCTGCGCGGCGAGAATCCAGAAGCCCACCTGGCGCACCTGCTTGGCGACGGCGGCCTTGTTCCCCGCCTCCAGATTCTGGGTGATGACGGGGCCCAATATCGGATCGAAGCTGGTCTTGAGCTTCTGCGGCAGCGAGGCGACCTGCTGCGCGACATAATAGATGCCGACAATGGCGGGCGAGAAGAACAGGCCGAGTATGGCGATGTCGAGCCGGCGCGAGCCCCATTCGATCGCGTCCGCGGCGGCGAGCGGCACGTTGCGCTTGGCGATGCCGAGCAGCCGGCTCGGCTGCGGCCGCCAGCCGCGTGGGCGGCCGTAGCTGCGCATCAAGGGCCAGATCGAGGCCGCGAGCGCCGCGACCACCGAAAGCACATAGGACAGGATCAGCCCGTCGCGCAGCGAATACCAACTCAGCGCCAGCGCGCCGATGCTGATCGTCCAGGGCTCGACGATCGAGCGCGCCATGACGGTGGCGCCGATATCCCGCCGATAGGCGAGGGCGGAGAGCGCTATGTCCGACCAGGCGAGCGCGAAGATGGTGAGCGGAAGCAGCGCTTCCGACCCGAACATGTCGCTGTTTGGGAACATCATCTGCGGGAAGAGGGCGAGTATGCCCGCCGCGATCGCGGAGGCGAGGGCGGCGACCAGCATCGCATCCCATACGACATGGACATGCGGCCGCTCGGTGCCCGAAAGCTGCTCAGCCAGCCCGCGCTTGAGGCCGAGCGTCGCGATCTGCGCGGCGAATTCGACGACGATCACGGCATAGGCGAAACGGCCCAGCGCGTCCGCGCCATAGATGCGGCCCGCCACGAACAGGAAGGGCAGCCGCGCCGCCAGCCGGATCAGGAAGCCGAAGAAGTTGGTGCGGCCGCCCTTGGCGAGGACGGCGATGTCCTCCCCGGGCTTGAGCGGCGGCGGCGCACCCCGCGCCGGATGCGCCGTCAATGCGCGGCGCCCCAGCTATGGCCCGTGCCGATTTCGACGCCGAGCGGCACCGAAAGGCGGATGGCGGGCTCGGCGGCCGTCTCCATCACGCGGCGGATCACCGCGCTGGCGGCGGGAACATCGCTCTCGGGCAGCTCGAAGACGAGCTCGTCATGGACCTGGAGGAGCATTGTCACGTCGGCCAGGCCGGCTTCGGCGAGCGCGGGCCCCATGCGGACCATGGCGCGCTTGATGATGTCGGCGCTCGTCCCCTGGATCGGCGCGTTGATCGCCTGGCGCTCGGCCGCCTGCCGCTCGCCCTGCTTGGACGAACGGATGCCGGGCAGATGCGTCTTGCGGCCGAAAAGGGTGGTGACATAGCCCTGCTCGCGCACCTTGGTGAGCGTTTCGGCGATGTAGCGGTTGATGCCGGGGAAACGATCGAAATAGCGGTCGATCATCGCCTGCGCCTCGATGCGATCGACCCCCAGCCGCCCGGCCAACCCCCAGGAGGAGATGCCGTAGAGGATCGCGAAATTGATCGTCTTGGCGCGCCCGCGCGTCTCGCGGTTGACCTCGCCGAACAGCTCCATCGCGGTGAGGTTGTGAATGTCCTCACCTCTGGCGAAGGCGTCGCGGAGCGCGGGCACCTCGGCCATGTGCGCGGCGAGACGGAGCTCGATCTGCGAATAGTCCGCTGACAGGATCAGCTTGCCGGGGGCGGCGACGAAGGCGTCGCGGATGCGGCGGCCGATCGCGGTGCGGATCGGGATATTCTGCAGGTTGGGATCGGTGGAGGAAAGCCGCCCGGTCTGCGCGACGGCGAGGCTGAAGCTGGTGTGGACGCGGTTGGTGGCCGGATTGATCTGCGCCTGGAGCGCGTCGGTATAGGTGCTCTTGAGCTTGGCGAGCTGGCGCCATTCGAGCACCTTGGCGGCGATCTCCGCGCCGTCGCCGGCGAGCCGCTCAAGCTCGTTCACGTCGGTCGAATAGACGCCGGTCTTGCCCTTGCGTCCGCCCTTCAGGCCGAGCCGATCGAACAATATCTCGCCCAGCTGCTTGGGGCTGCCGATGGTGAAGGGGCTGCCGGCGAGGGCGTGGATTTCCGCCTCCAGCCGGGCGATCTCGCCCGCGAACTCGCCCGACAGGCGCGCCAGCTCCTCGCGATCGACATGCACGCCGGCGCGCTCCATTTCGGCCACGACGGGCACGAGCGGGCGATCGACCAGCTCATAGACACGCGTCGCCGCCTCTGGCGACAGGCGGGGCTTGAGCTTGCGCCACAGGCGGAGCGTCACATCCGCATCCTCGGCGGCATATTCGGTCGCCCGGTCGAGCGGCACCTTGTCGAAGCTGATCTGATTCTTGCCCGTGCCGCACACCGTCTTGAACTCGATGCAGGCATGGTCGAGATGGCGCATCGCGAGATCGTCCATGCCATGCGCGGTGAGCCCGGCATCGAGATCATAGCTGAGCAGCATCGTATCGTCATAAGGCGCGACATCGACGCCGTTGCGGCGCAGCATGACCAGATCATATTTCAGATTCTGGCCGATCTTGAGCGTCGCCGGATCCTCAAGCAGCGGCTTGAGCTTCGTCAGCACCAGATCGAGCGGAAGCTGCGCGGGCGTTTCGCTGAGCAGCCCGTCGCCGGTGTGGCCGACGGGGATGTAGCAGGCCTTGCCCGGCGCCGTGGCGAGGCTCACCCCCACCAGCCGCGCGCGCATGCAGTCGATATGGTCCGTTTCGGTATCGACCGCGATCATGCTGGCCGCGAACCCGTCCGCGATCCAGCGGTCGAGCGCCTCCTCGGTGACAACCGTTTCATACTCCTTATGGACGAAGGGCGGCTCCGCCTCCTCCGCGATCGCGGCGGGCGCAGACACGGGCTCGGCCGAGGGACCGCCGACCTTGAGCAGCAGCGAGCGGAAGCCCTGTTCCTCCAGGAAAGCGCGTAGCGGCTCGGGCGGCAGGCCCTTCAGCGCCAGATCGTCGAGCGGCTCGGGCAGCGGCTGATCGCAGACGAGCCGCACCAGCTCGCGCGAAAGCCGCGCATTGGCGGCATGGTCGATCAGCGACTGGCGCAGCTTGGGCTTGGTGATCGTCTCCGCATTGGCGAGTACCGCCTCGACATCGCCGAACTGCTGAATGAGCTGCGATGCGGTCTTGGGCCCGATGCCCGGCACGCCGGGAACATTGTCGACGCTGTCGCCCATCAGCGCCAGCACCTCGCCGAGCTGCGCGGGCGGCACGCCGAATTTCTCGACCACATAGTCCGCGCCGAGGCGGCGGTTGTTCATCGTGTCGAGCATGTCGAGCCCGGGCTCGATCAGCTGCATCAGATCCTTGTCGGAGGAAACGATCGTCACCTGCCAGCCCTTGGCGAGTGCGGCCTTGGCATAGCAGGCGATGATGTCGTCCGCCTCCAGCCCCGGCTGTTCGATGCAGGGCACCGAAAAGGCGCGGGTGGCATCGCGGATCAGCGGGAATTGGGGAACGAGATCCTCAGGCGGCGGCGGCCGGTGCGCCTTGTACTTGTCGTAGAGATCGTTGCGGAACGTCTTGGACGAGGCATCGAAGATCACCGCCAGATGCGTCGGCCCGTCCGCCTTGTGGAGATCGTCGACCAGCTTCCAGAGCATGGTGGTGAAGCCATAGACGGCGCCAGCCGGCACGCCATGCCGGTTGGTGAGCGGCGGCAGCCGATGATAGGCTCGGAAGATATAGCCCGAGCCGTCGACGAGATAGAGATGGTTCGTGGTCATGAAGGCCCGCGATGTAGCAAGGCCGCGCTCCGCTTGCCAGCGGCGAGGCAGGGCATAACGAGACGGATAAAGGGGAGAGGATATGAACCGCAGATTTTTCCTGGCCGCGAGTATCGCCTGCGCCACGCTTTCGGCCGTTCCGGCTTATGCCAGGGCGCCTTTCGCGTCCGATCGCATCATCGTCGAGGCACGAGGCAAGGGGCCGGATGTGATCCTGATCCCGGGGCTCAGCTCCGCGCCGCGAATGTGGGAATCGACCGTGGCGGCGCTGCCCGGCTATCGCTACCATCTGGTGCATGTGCGCGGTTTTGCGGGCGTGCCCGCGGGCGGCAATGCGCGCGGCGACGTGGCGGCGGGCGTCGCGGAGGAGATTGCGCGCTATATCGATGATGCGAAGCTGAAGAGGCCGGCGGTGATCGGCCATTCGATGGGCGGCACGATCGGCATGATGATCGCCGCGCGCCACCCGGCGTCGCTCTCCCGGCTGATGGTGGTGGATATGCTGCCCTTCATGGGCGCGCTGTTCGGCCCGCCCGGCACTACGGCCGAGAGCGTCAGGCCGATTGCCGACCAGATTGCGGCGGGCTTGAAGGCCTCGACCGGCGATGCGCGCCGCGCCCGCATCGTCCAGACGATCGGGGGCATGATCCGCACGGAGAGCGAACGGCCGGCGGCGGTGGAGGAGGGGGTGAAGAGCGACCCGGATGTCGCCGCGCGCAGCTTCCGCGAGCTGATCGTCACCGATCTGCGCCCCGAACTGCCCCATGTCACCGTGCCGACGACGATACTCTATGTGACGCCCGGCGGTGTGCCGCTGAGCGATGCGCAGGTGGACGGATTCTACAAATTCTCCTTCGCGGGGCTGAAGGGCGCGAAGCTGGTCCGCGTGCCGGACAGCGCGCATTTCATCATGTTCGACAATCCCGCGCGCTTCCGGAGCGAGATGCGGGCGTTCTTGGAATAAGCGAAAGATCGTCGCCCCTGCGCAGGGCAGGGGCAGCGGGATTCAGGGCACCAGAACCGTGTCGACCGCCTCGGGCAGCAGACCGGGATAGTCGAGCGTATAGTGCAGCCCCCGGCTCTCCTTGCGGTGGAGCGCCGAGCGCACGATCAGGTCGGCAACCTCGACGAGGTTGCGCAGCTCGATCAGGTCGGGCGTGACGCGATAATTGCCATAATATTCGGCTACTTCCTGGCGGAGCAGCGCGACGCGGTGCTGCGCGCGCTCCAGCCGCTTGGTGGTGCGCACAATGCCGACATAGTCCCACATGAAGCGGCGGATCTCGCGCCAATTATGCTGGACGACGACATCCTCGTCCGAATCGGACACGCGGCTTTCGTCCCAGGCGCGGATCAGCGGCGGGGGCGGCAGATCCGTCCAATTGGCCTTGATATGCTCGGCAGCGCTCTGCCCGAAGACGAAGCATTCGAGCAGCGAGTTGGAGGCGAGCCGGTTGGCGCCGTGCAGGCCCGACTGGGTGCATTCGCCGGCCGCATAGAGGCCGGGCAGGTCGGTTCGCCCATGGCGATCGATGACGATGCCGCCGCAGGTATAATGGGCGGCGGGCACGACCGGGATCGGCTGCGTCTTGATGTCGATGCCGATTTCCAGCAGCCGCTTGGCGATGGTCGGGAAATGCGCCTCGATGAATTCGGGCGGGCGATGGCTAATGTCGAGATGGACATAGTCTAGGCCCAGCCGCTTGATCTCATGGTCGATCGCGCGGGCGACGATGTCGCGCGGGGCGAGCTCGGCGCGGGGATCGAAATCCGGCATGAAGCGATGGCCGTCGGTGGGCAGTTTGAGCTGCCCGCCCTCGCCGCGCATGGCCTCGGTGATCAGGAAATTCTTGACCTCCGGGTGGAACAGGCAGGTCGGGTGGAACTGGTTGAACTCCATGTTGGAGATGCGGCAGCCCGCCCGCCAGGCCATGGCGATCCCGTCTCCCGTGGCACCACGCGGGGAGGTGGAGAAGAGATAGGCGCGGCTCGCCCCGCCGGTCGCGAGGATCGTCGCCCGGCCGGTGAAGGGTTCCACCTGGCCCGTCGCGCGATCGAGCGCATAGACGCCCCAGACATGGCCGTCGCCCGAATAGCGCACGCCATGCCGGCCGGTGATGAGGTCGATCGCCGCCATGTCGGGCACGAGCGTGATGTTCGGATGCGCGATCGCCGCCCGTTCGAGCGCCTGCTGCACCGCCCAGCCGGTCGCGTCGTCGACATGGACGATACGGCGATGGCTGTGGCCGCCCTCACGCGTGAGGTGCCAGCGTTCCTGCTGCTCGCCCGGATTGAAGGGCACGCCGAGCTCGGCCAGCCGCTCGATCGCGGCGGGGGCGTTTTCGACGACGAATTCCACGGTGCGTCGGTCGTTGAGGCCGGCGCCGGCCGTCATCGTGTCCTCGATATGCGATTCGAACGTGTCGCCCGGCTCCAGCACCGCCGCGATCCCGCCCTGCGCGCGCGCGGTGGAGCCTTCCGAAATGCCGGCCTTGGCAAGCACGACGACGCGATGATGATCCGCCAGGTTGAGCGCCGCGGTAAGCCCCGCCGCGCCCGAACCGATCACGACGACGTCATGGGAGTGATCAGGCATTTGCGCGTTCCGGCGCGCCCGCGCGCGTGAGATTCAGGAACACATCCTCCAGGTCCGCCTCGCGGGTCGAGACGTCGACGATGCCGAGCCCGGCGGATTGCAGCGCCGCCAGCACCTCGCCCGCATTCACCTTGTCCTTGGAGTAAGTGATGACCACGGTGCGCTGGCTCTTGAGCTCGATCTTCTCGAAGCAGGAGGCGGTGGGCGCTTCGGTCAGGTCGCGGTCGACGGTCACTTCCACCGCCTTTTCCTGCGCCATGCCGACGAGCGCGCGGGTCGGCTCATTGGCGATGAGGCGGCCATGGTTGATGATCGCGATGCGATCGCACAGCTCCTCCGCTTCCTCCAGATAATGGGTGGTGAGGACGACGGTGGTGCCCTGCGCATTCAATTCGCGCACATAGGCCCAGAGCTGCTGGCGAAGCTCGATATCGACGCCGGCGGTCGGCTCGTCGAGCACGAGGACGGGCGGCGCGTGGACCAGCGCCTTGGCCACCAGCAGCCGCCGCTTCATGCCGCCCGAAAGCGTGCGCGCGGGGGCATTGGCCTTATCGGCGAGATGGACAGCGCGCAGCAGTTCCATCGAGCGGCGCTTCGCCTTGGGCACGCCATAGAGGCCGGCATAGATTTCCAGCGTCTCGAACGGCGTGAAGAAGGGATCGAACAATATTTCCTGCGGCACGATGCCGATCGAGGCGCGCGCGTTGCGCGGATGGCGATCGATGTCGAAGCCCCAGATGGCGGCGCTGCCCCCGCTCTTGGTGACCAGTCCGGCCAATATGTTGATCATCGTCGATTTGCCCGCGCCATTGGGCCCGAGCAGGCCGAATATCTGCCCCCGGGGAATATCCAGCGTCACGCCTGAAAGCGCCTGCTTGCCGCCCTTATAGGTTTTGGAGAGATTCTGGATGCTGATCGCAACGTCGTTCATGGCCTGAGCGCATAGCCGTTGCGCGGGGCGCGCGCAAAGCCAAGTCGCGGACAGTATCGAGCATAATTGCGTGGGCCTGCGGAGCTTGCTAATTCTTGCCGCCATGATCGCACCGCCCGAAACCACCCGTGTCACCAGCCCGCGCGTCGCCTGTGACGGCGCCAGCCAGATTCCCGGCGGGGCCGCGCTCGGCCATCCCCGCGTCTGGCTGGAGATTGACGAGAAGGGCTATGTCGATTGCGGTTATTGCGATCGCCGCTTCATCCTGGTCGGCGGGCCGGCGGATGTCGCTGCGGATGGGGATGCCAAGGCGGCCTGAACGCCCTATATCGGGGTCATGACGATCATCACCGACCCCCGCCGCTTCCTCTATCGCGACGATGCGCTCGATCCGGACCGGGCGCTCCGCCTGACCGCGGAGGCGCTGAAGGGCTGCGACGATGGCGAGCTCTATCTTCAATATATCGCGTCGGAGAGCTTCGGCTTCGATGACGGCCGGCTGAAGACGGCGGATTTCAACACCCAGGCGGGCTTTGGCCTGCGCGGCATATCGGGCGAGACCACCGCCTTCGCCCATGCCAATGAGCTGAGCGAGCAGGCGATTCGCCGCGCGGCCGAGACGATGACGCTGCTCGATCCGGCCAAGGGCGCCAAGGCGCCGCCGCCGCGCCGCACCAACGCCACTCTCTATACGGCGGAAGATCCGCTGGGCCTGATCCCCTTCGCCCGCAAGGTCGATCTCTGCCAGCGGATCGACGCTGCCGCCCGTGCGCGCGATCCGCGCGTCGTGCAGGTCACGGTCGGCCTTTCGGGATCGTGGAGCGTGGTCGAGATCGTGCGGCCCGACGGCTTCATCGCGCAGGATGTGCGCCCGCTCGTCCGCCTCAACGTCAGCATCGTCGTCGAGCAGAATGGCCGGCGCGAGAGCGGCTTCTTCGGGCTGGGCGGCCGCTATCTCTACGATCGGCTGTTCGAGCCGGAGAGCTGGAATCGCGCGATCGACGAGGCGCTGGGCCAGGCGCTCGTCAATCTCGAGGCCGTCGCTGCGCCGGCGGGCGAGATGACGGTGGTGTGCGGCCCCGGCTGGCCGGGCGTGCTGCTGCACGAAGCGGTCGGCCATGGGCTGGAAGGCGATTTCAATCGCAAGGGCTCTTCCGCCTTCTCCGGCCGGATCGGCGAGCGGGTGGCGGCGCCGGGCGTAACCGTGGTCGACGACGGATCGATCGGCGCGCGGCGTGGGTCGCTCACCATCGACGATGAAGGCACGCCGACCCAGGCCAATGTCCTGATCGAGAATGGCATCCTCAAAGGCTATATGCAGGATCGGCTGAACGCGCGGCTGATGGGCGTCGCGCCCACCGGCAATGGCCGGCGCGAAAGCTTCGCCCATGCGCCGATGCCGCGCATGACCAACACCTTCATGCTCGGCGGCAACGACGATCCGGCCGAAATCCTGTCGCGCGTGAAGAACGGCATCTATGCCAAGAGCTTTGGCGGCGGCCAGGTGGACATCACCTCGGGCAAGTTCGTCTTCTCCTGCACCGAGGCTTACAAGATCGAGAATGGCCGGCTGGGCGCGCCGATCAAGGGGGCGACCCTGATCGGCGACGGCCCGTCGGTGCTGACCAAGGTGGCGGCGATCGGCAACGACATGGCGCTCGACGAAGGCGTCGGCATTTGCGGCAAGGGTGGCCAGTCCGTGCCTGCGGGCGTCGGCCAGCCCACGCTCCTGATCGACGGCCTCACCGTGGGCGGCACGGCCGCCTGACGACTATGGCCTTCCGCCTTCCGTTCCTGTCCGCGGAAGGTCGTCCGGGCCGGCCGTCCGATGTGCGGGGGGCGGAGCCGGAAGGCGGACGGCAGGCCATTGCCCTTGCGCTGGGTGGCGGCGCGGCGCTTGGCTGGGCACATATCGGCGTGCTGCGCGCGCTCATCGAGGCGAAGGTCGAGGTAAGGGCGGTCGCCGGCACCTCGATCGGTGCGCTGGCCGGCGTCTGCTTCGCCGCCGATCGGCTGGACGTGCTGGAGGAGATAGCCCGCACCGCCACGTTACGCACGATCCTGCGCTATCTCGATCCGCATATGGGCCGTGGCGCGGTGCTTGGCGGGCGGACGATCGCGCGCGAGCTGGAGCGGCATCTCGGCGCCTTCCGCTTCGAGCATCTGCCCATTCCCGTTGCGGTGGTCGCTACCGATCTCGCGACCGGCGAGGCGGTGGTGATCGATCATGGGCCCGTGGCGGAGGCGGTGCGCGCGTCGATGGCGCTGCCCGGCATCTTCTACCCAGTGTTTCGCGAGGGGCGCATCCTGATCGATGGCGGGGCGGTGATGCCCGTGCCCGTGGAGGCCGCCCGCCGCCTCGCCTCCACTCTCCCCGTGGTCGCGATCAATCTTCAGGGCGATTATCTGCGCCGTTCGGAGGCGGTGGGGCTGAGCGGTACCACACCGCTGCTCAGCTCGTTCGGCGTACTCCGTTCGGCGATCGGCCTCACCATGGCGCATCTCGCGCGCCAGTCGCTCAGGCTGTGCCCACCCGATCTCGAGCTGTCGCTTCCCGTCGGCCATATCGACATCGGGAACTTTACCCGCGCCGACGAATTGATCGCGATCGGCCGTGATGCGGCCGAGGCGGCATTGCCTCAAATCCGGGCGTTGATGACTGCCCGATAACTAGGCAGATTGCGGATATTGCCTAAAGCATAGGCGTCTATACGCCTATTTCTCTATGAAAGGCGAGAATTTCGCCCCGGGATTCCCTGCCTTGTCGTTCTGGCACGCCCCTTGCACGGTGCAAATGGGGGTAGAGCAGGGAGGCGACATGAAACTCGTCATTGCCATCATCAAGCCGTTCAAGCTGGACGAGGTGCGCGATGCCCTGTCCGGTCTTGGCGTGCAGGGCATGACCGTCACGGAGGTCAAGGGTTTCGGGCGGCAGAAGGGGCAGACCGAAATCTATCGCGGTGCCGAATACAGCACGAACATGGTGCCCAAGATCAAGGTCGAGGTCGCGACCTCCTCGGATCTGGCGCCGCGCGTGGTGGAGGCGATCCAGCAGTCGGCGAATACGGGGGCGATCGGCGACGGCAAGATCTTCGTGTTGGATCTGTCTCAGGTCGTCCGTATCCGTACCGGCGAAACCGACGATATGGCTCTCTGACAAGCAAGGGGGGAAACATGAAGCTTTCTACCAAGATTGCGGCGGGGCTGGGGGCTGCGGGCGTCGCTGCCTTCGCCGCCATGCCCGCCTGGGCGCAGGAGGCTGCCGCCGCCGCGCCCGCCGCGCCGCCCGCGCCCGAAAAGGGCGATACTACCTGGATGCTCATCTCCTCGGCGCTGGTGCTGATGATGTCGGTGCCGGGCCTCGCGCTCTTCTATGGCGGCCTCGTCCGCACCAAGAATATGCTGTCCATTCTGATGCAGGTGCTGACGATCGTCGCGGTCGCCTCGCTGATCTGGGTGACCTATGGCTACAGCCTCGCCTTCACCGGCGGCTCGCCTTATATTGGCGGCCTTTCCAAGGCCTTCCTCAAGGGTGTCGACGCCACGACGCTCGCCGCGACCTTCTCGAACGGCGTCTACATCCCTGAATATGCCTATATCGTCTTCCAGATGACCTTCGCCTGCATCACGCCGGCGCTGATCGTCGGCGCCTTCGCCGAGCGCGTGAAATTCTCCGCGCTGATCATCTTCGTCGTGCTGTGGCTGACGGTGGTCTATTTCCCGATGGCGCACATGGTCTGGTATTGGGCGGGCCCGGACTTCCTGCCGAACCAGCCCGGCGACTTTGGCCTGCTCTATGGCTGGGGGGCGCTCGATTTCGCGGGCGGCACCGTGGTCCACATCAATGCGGGCATCGCTGGCCTCGTCGGCTGCCTCATGATCGGCAAGCGCATCGGCTACAAGCAGGAGCCCATGCCGCCGCACTCGCTGACCATGACGATGATCGGCGCCTCGCTGCTGTGGGTGGGCTGGTTCGGCTTCAACGCCGGCTCCAACCTCGAATCGAACGGCGTGACCGCGGTCGCCTTCATCAACACCTATGTTGCGACCGCCGCCGCTGCCGTGGCCTGGGCGGTGATCGAACAGATCATCCACAAGAAGCCGTCTCTGCTGGGTGCCGCCACCGGCGCCGTCGCGGGCCTCGTGGCGATCACCCCGGCTGCCGGCTTCGCCGCGCCGATGACCTCGATCCTGCTCGGCTTCGCCGCCGCGATCATCTGCTTCTTCTTCGTCACCACGGTGAAGAACAAGCTCGGTTATGACGACTCGCTCGACGTGTTCGGCGTCCACTGCGTCGGCGGCATCGTCGGCGCGATCGCCACGGGCATTGTCGCGGATCCGGCGCTCGGCGGTCAGGGCTGGTTCGACTATACCGTCATGCCCGCCGTTCCCGGCACCTATGACATGGCTGGCCAGGTCGTCACCCAGATCAAGGCGGTGCTGCTGACGCTCGTCTGGTCGGGCGTGGTCTCCGCGATCCTCTACTTCATCGTGGACAAGACCATCGGCCTGCGTCCCTCGGCTGAAGTGGAGACCGAAGGCCTCGACCTCTCCGAGCATGGCGAACGGGCCTATAACTACTGATTTCAGGGTTCGGGAGGCGGCCGGCAGAAGCCGCCTCCCCCACGGGGTTCCTCCTGCGAACGACTGGCCGGCGAGGCAACTCGCCGGCCTTTTTTTGATTCATGATGTCGTGCCACAGCAAATTGCGGCCGCGGAGGGCATCCGATGCGCTCGACCGACTTCCGACCGGAGTGAATCATCGCGCAGAGGCTGAGCCTGTCGTCGGAGCCCGCGTTAAGTTTTGGCGAGACATGAGTCTCGGCACCCTTCGACAGCTCGGGGTGAGCGCTGTCAGGTGGAAAATGACCTACCCTGCAGCATCCTGGCCGTCTTGGCGGCCCTTCCCGATCATTTTGCCGCGGGCTTGGCCTTGGGCCTGACGGGCCGGGCTTCAAGCGCCTGCGACGGCGTTTCGGCGATCGGCCGGACGGCCGCGCCGATCAGCAGCAGTGCGGGATCCTCCTCGGCCAGCGCGCGGACGCTGAGCGGCAGGAGGTCGAGCCGGGTCGAGAGCAGCCTTTCCTGCGGCAGGCTGACATTGACCGCGATCAGCACGGGCGTGTCCGCTGCTATGCCATGCGCCAGAAGCTTGCGTGCTATTTCAGGGGCGGCGGCGCGGCCCATATAGATTGCGAGCGTGGCGGAAGGATCGGCGAGCGCCGCCCAGTCCAGATCCAGCGCCTCGCCGGCCCGGGCATGGGCGGTCACGAACTGGAGCCGGCGTGCGAGGCCGCGCAGCGTGAGCGAGACGCCGGCATTGGCGGCGGCGGCGCTGGCGGCGGTGATCCCCGGGCAGATCTGCACCGGAACGCCATGGGCCCGCAGATGCTCTATTTCCTCGGTCGAACGGCCGAAGACGGACGGATCGCCGCCCTTCAAGCGTACAACGCGGCGTCCGGCCTGGGCAGCCGCCAGCATCAGATCGTTGATCGAGCCCTGATCCTTCGAATGGCGCCCGGATCGCTTGCCCACGCCGATTCGCTCGGCCTTTGGCGGCACCAGATCGAGCACCGCCGGGCCCACCAGCGCATCGTAAAAGACGATGTCCGCCGCGCGGATCAGCCGCTCGGCCTTGCGGGTCAGCAGATCGGGATCGCCGGGGCCGGCACCCACCAGCCACACCTCGCCGGGGCGGATCGGATCATTCTGCGGCATCGAGCATCTCCGTTTCGGCGATGAGCTTCGCAAGGGCGGGACGGCAGGAACCGCAATTGGTTCCCGCGCCGAGCGCCTTGCCGATCGCGGCGACGTCGCTCAGCCCCTGTTCGGCGATGGCGGCGACGATGGTGCGGACGCCGACATCGAAGCAGAGACAGACGATCGCGCCGCGATCGACCGCAGCGCCTGGCGCCCGGCCGGCCAGGACATTGGGAACGACATCCGCTTGCGCAAGCTGGGCGATCAGCCAGTCGCGCTGCGGCAAGATGCCGGTGCGGGTGACGAGCAGCGCCGCGGCGAGGCGGCCGTCCGCGATCACGCCGATGCGGCGCGTGCCTTGCGCGCGATCCTCGGCCTGGATCCGGTCTCCGGCGGGCAGGCAGGCTTCCAGCGCGGCGGGATCGCCATTGCCGGCGAGTTCGTAGAGCGTGCCGGCGGGGACGGTGATGCGCGTGGCCCATAGGCAATCGGGCGGCAGGGCAATGTCGTCGCGGCAGAGAAGGAAGCCGCGCCAGTCGGTCGCGACCTTCTCGACCGTGGCAGCGGTCAGCTTGAAGCCGGGCTGGCCCGAGACGGGATCGACCGCATCGTCGGTAAGGAGCCCCGTGCGACCGCCGCTGCTCATCCGGTCGGTCCAGTGCATCGGCACGAAATATTCGTGCCTGCGCTGCGCGTCGGTGACGGCGACGCGGAAGAGGCTCGTCCCCTGCGGCGTCGTGACGCGGGCGAGGTCGCCCTCGCGGAGGCCGTTGGCGAGCGCATCCTCGGGGTGGATTTCGAGCAGGGGTTCGCGGCGGTGCTGGGAGAGGCGCGGCGAAAGGCCGGTGCGGGTCATGGTGTGCCACTGGTCGCGATAGCGGCCGGTGTTGAGTATCCCATTATGGCGATCGAGGGGGCTTTGGACGATTTCCAGCAGGCGGGCGCGGCCATCCGCTGTAGGAAAGCGGCCGTCGGCGAAGAGGCGCGCGCCGCCCCAGCGGACGGGTTCGAGCGCGTCATAGTCGGCGTCGGAAAGATCGGCCCAATCGGACAGGTCGAGCTTGCGCTGGCCGCCATTTTCGAAAGCTGTAAGTGCCGCATGCTCGCGGAAGATGGCGGCGGGCGTTTCCCAGGCGAAGGCGGCGCCATGGCCCATGCGGCGCGCGACCTCAGCCACGATCCACCAGTCCGGCCGCGCCTCGCCGGGGAGCGGGAAGAAGGGGCGCTGGCGGCTGATGCGGCGCTCGCTGTTCGTGACGGTGCCGTTCTTTTCGCTCCAGGCAGCGGCGGGCAGGCGGATATGGGCGAAGCGCGTGGTGTCGGTATCGGCGATCACGTCCGACACGACGACGAAGGGGCATTTGGCGAGCGCCGCGCGGACGCGGCCGGCATCGGGCATGCTGACGGCGGGATTGGTGCCCGCGATCCAGATCGCCTTGATCCGCCCTTCGGCAACGGCCCGGAACATGTCGACCGCCTTCAGCCCGGGACGATCGGCGACGCGATCCGATCCCCAGAAGCGGGCGACCCGATCGACGTTCGGGGCGGAAAAATCCATATGCGCGGCGAGCGTGTTGGCGAGCCCGCCCACCTCGCGCCCGCCCATCGCATTAGGCTGGCCGGTGAGCGAGAAGGGCGCGGCGCCGGGCTTGCCGATCCGCCCCGTGGCGAGATGGCAGTTGATGATCGCATTGGCCTTGTCCGTGCCCTGCACGGACTGGTTCACGCCCATGCTGAACAGGGTGACGGTGCGCGGCGTGGCGGCAAAGAGCGTGTAGAAGGCGCTGAGATCGGCTTGCGTCACGTCGCAGAGCCGCGCGGTCGCGGCGGGGTCGTCCGACAGCCGATCCCAGAAGCCGGTGGGCACCGCGACATGATCGGAGAGAAAGGTCTGGTCGAGCGCATCGATGGCGTGAAGATGCGCCAGCAGCCCGGTGAACAGCGCGACATCGCTTCCCGGGCGGAGCGGCAGATGCAGATCCGCGCCCTCGGCCGTCTCGGTGCGGCGGGGGTCGATGACAACGAGCTTGGTGCCACGCGCGGCGCGCGCTGCCTCGATCCGCTGCCAGACGATCGGATGGCACCATGCGGTGTTCGAGCCGACGAGCACGATCAGATCGGCCTCGTCCAGATCATCATAGCTGGCGGGCACCGCATCCTCGCCAAAGGCGCGGATATGGGCGGCAACCGCGCTCGCCATGCACAGGCGCGAATTCGTGTCGATATTGGCCGCGCCGATATAGCCCTTCATCAGCTTGTTGAAGGCGTAATAATCTTCGGTGAGGAGCTGGCCCGAGCCGTAGAAAGCGACGCTTTCCGGCCCATGTTCGGCGATCGTTTCGGCGAAGCGCCGCGCCACCAGATCGAGCGCCTCGTCCCAACCGGCCCGCCTGTCCCCGATCATCGGATGGAGCAGGCGGCCCGTGAGCCGGACGGTTTCGCCCAGATTCGTGCCCTTGGAGCAGAGCCGGCCGCCATTCGCGGGATGGGCGGCATCCCCCTTTATGGTGACCTCGCGCTCGCCTGTGACGGTGGCGGCGACGCCGCAGCCTACGCCACAATAGGGGCAGGTGGTGCGGATCGCGGCCATCGCCTCAGGCCGCCGTCGCCAGCCCGGCATTGACGCCGATCAGGATGCGATCGGCCTCCAGCCGGAGAGGGATGGTGGGCGTGCAGCCCTTATCCTCGTCCTGCGCCTCGCCCGTTGCCAGCGCGATCTTCCAATTATGGAGCGGGCAGGAAACGGCATGGCCATGGACGATGCCCTGGCTCAGCGGGCCATGCTTGTGCGGGCAGCGATCGACCAGCGCGAAGATCCGGTCGTCGAGCGTGCGGAAGATGGCGATGGGGTCGTGCCCGCCCAGCGCCACGGTGCGCGCGCCCTGGCGGGGGATGTCGGCGATGGCGCCCACGTCGATCCACTGGGTCATGATCGGATCCTTCATTCGGCCGCGACGGCCAGGGGCTGGTGGAGATGGCTTTCATGGCCCGCGGCGCGGGCGGCCCAGGGATCTTCCTGGCTGAAGCTCTGCGAGACGCGGAAGCGGTCGGCGAGCGCCGCACGGCCCTCCGCATCCTCGACGACACGCTGCTGGACATGGGCAAGGCCGACGCGCTCGATCCAGGGCGCGGTCCGCTCCAGATAGCGGGCTTCCTCGCGGTAGAGCTGGATGAAGGCGGCGCAATATTCCATCGCCTGCTCCTCCGTCTCGACCTTGCAGAGCAGGTCGGTCGCGCGGACCTTGATGCCGCCATTGCCGCCGACATGGAGCTCATAGCCCGAATCGACGCAGACCACGCCGAAATCCTTGATCGTCGCTTCCGCGCAGTTTCGCGGACATCCCGAAACCGCGATCTTGAACTTGTGCGGCATCCAGGAGCCCCAGGTCATGCGCTCGATCTTGACGCCGAGCCCGGTCGAATCCTGCGTGCCGAAGCGGCACCATTCGGAGCCGACGCAGGTCTTCACCGTGCGCAGCGACTTGCCATAGGCATGGCCCGAAACCATTCCGGCAGCGTTGAGATCGGCCCAGACGGCGGGCAGATCCTCCTTCTTGATGCCGAAGATATCGAGCCGCTGGCCGCCCGTGACCTTCACCATCGGGGCGTTATATTTTTCCACCACATCGGCGATGGCGCGCAGCTCCTTGGGGCTGGTGAGCCCGCCCCACATGCGCGGCACGACCGAATAGGTGCCGTCCTTCTGGATATTGGCGTGCATCCGCTCATTGACGAAGCGGCTCTGCTGATCGTCGACATATTCGCCGGGCCAGGCGCAGAGCAGATAATAGTTGAGCGCGGGGCGGCAGGAGGAGCAGCCGTCGGGCGTGGACCAGTGCAGTTCCTGCATCACCTGCGGGATCGCCTTCAGCCCCTTTTCGACGATCGCGCGGCGGACATCGTCATGGCCGAAGCTGGTGCATTTACACATCGTCCGGACCGTGCGCTCGCCGGCATATTCATCGCCGAGCGTGATGGCGAGAAGCGTTTCGACGAGGCCGGTGCAGGAGCCGCAGGAGGCCGACGCCTTGGAGCAGGCGCGCACCGCATCGAGCGTGCAGGCCCCGCCTTCGATCGCGGCGACCACCTTGCCCTTGGAAACGCCGTTGCAGCCGCAAATCTCGGCATCGTCCGAGAGCGCCGCAACGGCCGCCTTAGGGTCCGTCGCGCCCCCTCCCTGGGCGAAAGCCTGTCCGAAGATCAGATAATCGCGGATGGAGGCGATATCCTCGCCTTTCTTCAGAAGATCGAAATACCAGGCGCCGTCCGCGGTATCGCCATAGAGCACCGCGCCGACGATGCGATCCTCCTTGACGACGACGCGCTTGTAGATGCCGCGCGCGGCATCGCGCAGCACGATATCCTGCGCATCCTCCCCGCCCGAGAAATCGCCCGCGGAGAAGACGTCGATGCCGGAGACCTTGAGCTTGGTCGAGGTGACCGAGCCGCGATAGCCGCTGGGGCTATCGGTGAGCCCGTCGGCGAGCGCGCGGCACATGTCCCATAGCGGAGCGACGAGGCCATAGACCTGGCCGTCATGCTCGACGCATTCGCCGACCGCGAGGATGGCGGGATCGGAGGTGACCATATGGTCGTCCACCTGGATGCCGCGGCCGACGGCAAGGCCGGCCTCGCGCGCGAGCGCCACCGAGGGGCGAATGCCGACCGCCATCACCACCAGGCTCGCCGGGATGAAGCGGCCATCCTTGAGGCGGACGCCCTCGACATGATCCTCGCCGACGATCTCGGCGGTGTCGGCGCCGGTGAGGATCGTCTGGCCGCGCGCCTCGAGCGCGGATTTGAGGAGCCAGCCGGCGGCTTCGTCGAGCTGCCTTTCCATCAGCGTCGGCATGAGGTGCAGTACCGTGACCTTCATGCCGCGCAGCGTCAGGCCATGCGCGGCCTCGAGCCCGAGCAGGCCGCCGCCGATCACCACCGCATCGCCGCCCTTGTCCGCCGCGGTGAGCATGCGATCGACATCGTTCATGTCGCGGAAGCTGATGACGCCATCGAGCCTATGGCCCGGCACGGGGATGATGAAGGGATCGGAGCCGGTGGCGATCAGCAGCCGGTCATAGCTTTCGACGCGGCCCGAGCGGCTTTGCACCAGCCGGTTGGCGCGATCGATCGAGACGACCGGATCGGAGACGATCAGGCGGATGCCATTATCGTCATACCAGGCGCGATCGTTGATCACGATATCGTCGAACGCCTTTTCGCCCGCGAGCACGGGCGAGAGCATGATGCGATTATAGTTCACATGCGGCTCGGCGCCGAAGATGGTGATCCAGTAGCGGCCCGGATCGCGCGCCAGCAGCTCCTCCACCGCGCGGCAGCCGGCCATGCCGTTGCCGATCACCACCAGGCGTTCACGTCCTGCGGGAGGGGTGGTCGCGCCATCCTCCATGTTGCTCAAATCCGTCACGAATCTATCCATTTTCCCGGCTCCGAAACGAAAAAGGCCGCCATGCGGACGCTGGATTTCCAGCGCCTGCATGGCGGCCTTGCCATTCATCGTATGTCCGGTCGGGGGCGTTCGGCCGATCCCTTCCGGTGCGATGCGCCGCGGATCTGCCAACATTGGCAGGCGCGACTATGTCCCGTTCCGGCTACATCGCCTGAACGACATCAACATGTCCCGAATCGGGACTGCCATCAAGTGCTTTTTTTGCAGCGCAGCAGCGGTCGAGGCGGAATCCCGGCGAATCGGAGCATCCAGTCGAGCGGCGGCCAGAGGATTTCCCCTGGCCGCTGCTCGACCTGAGCGCGGCGGGAGGGCCGGCAATGGATCAGATGCGCACGCCCTGGATTGCGGCGCCCCAGGTCGTCCGCCACTTGCGCTTGACGAAGTTGAGGCCGATCAGCGCGAGGCCCGCCAGCGCGGCGAAGATCAGGAAGCCCGGCTCATAAGTGCCGGTGATCTGCTTGGCGAGGCCGAGCGAGGAGGCGAGATAGAAGCCGCCAATGCCGCCGGCCATGCCGACGAGCCCGGTCATCACCCCGATCTCGGCGCGGAAACGTTGCGGCACGAGCTGGAACACCGCGCCATTGCCGGTGCCGAGCGCGAGCATCGCGACAACGAAGAAGGCGAGCGCGGAGAAAACATTGGCAGGCCCCGTGCTGACGCCCACCAGCGCCACTGCGGCCACCGCATAGACGATGCTGAGCGCACGGATGCCGCCGATCCGGTCCGCTAGCGCGCCGCCGAGCGGCCGGACGAGCGAGCCGGCGAAGACGCAGGCCGCGGTGCAATAGCCCGCCATCACCGTCGTTAGCGCGAACTGATCGGTGAAATAGATTGTGAGCGAGGAGGAGAGGCCGACGAAGCCGCCGAAGGTGACGCCGTAGAAGAGCATGAACCACCAGGCATCGACCATCTTCAACGGCTCGAGATAGGCGACGATCGGCTTGGGCGCGGGCGGGTTGGGCGCATCCTTGGCGAGCGCCATATAGGCCAGGAAGACGATGGTGAGCGGAATCACCGCAAGGCCCAGCACCGCATTCCAGCCGAACAGCTTGGCAAGCGTCGGCGCGAATAGGGCTGCGAAGACGGTGCCCGAATTGCCCATGCCGGCAATGCCCAGCGCCTTGCCCTGATGCTCGGGCGGATACCAGCGGCTGGCGAGCGGGAGCGCGATGGCGAAGCTGGCGCCCGCAAAGCCCAGGATGACGCCGGTGAGGAGCGTCGCGCCGAAGCTGTGGATGCCCAGGATCCAGGCGGCAGCGAGGCCGAATATGACGATGAGCTGGTTGATCGCGCCGGTGCGCTTCGGCCCGATCCGATCCACGAACAGGCCGTTCACCATCCGCAGCACCGCGCCCGCAAGCGTCGGCACCGCGACCATCAGCCCCTTCTCAGCGGGCGAGAGGCCGAGATCGCGGGCGATTTCCGGCCCGAGCGGGCCGAGCAGCACCCAGCACATGAAGGCCACGTCGAAATAGAGGAAGGCGGCGATGAGCGTCGGCCTGTGGCCCGCGCTCCAGAAACTCGATTTCATGGATCAACTCCCGCTGCTGGCTTGACGTGAAAGGACCCCGGAGCGCAAGTCGCGCCGAGGAGAAGAGAGGCATGCGGCCCGAAGGCAGGCTTGAGATCGCGGCCGGATTCGCGACGGCGCAGGGGCCGCGACCCGACAATCAGGATTTCGGCGCGGTCCATCGCGGCAGCGCGGCCGAGGAACTCAGCCATGGCATCATCGCCGCGGTGGCGGATGGAGTGGGCGGCGCCAAGGGCGGGCGCATCGCCGCCGAACTCGCCGTGCGCAGCTTCATCGAGGGCTATCCCGCGCAGAGCCCGACGATCGGCGTGGAGGCGGGCGGCATCCGCGCGCTCGCCAGCTATAATCGCTGGCTGAACGATCGCGCGCGCACCGACTCCACGATGGAGGGGGCGGCGACCACCTTCACCGCGCTGGTGCTGAGGGGACGCGAGGCGACCTTGTTCCATGTCGGCGACAGCCGCGCTTGGCTCTATCGCGGCGGCATGGTCCGCCGGCTGACGCAGGACCATGTGCTGCCCCAGCCCGAGCTGCGCCATGTGCTCTATCGCGCGCTTGGAATCGAGCCGGAGCTTCGGATCGATATCGGCCGGATCGTGTTGGAACCGCACGATCGGTTGCTGCTGGCGACCGATGGTGTGCATAATGCGCTGTCCGACCGGGCGCTCGCCCGGCTGCTCGCGGCACATGGCTCGCCCGAGGCCGATGCGGCGGCGATCGTCGATGCGGCGATCGCGGCGGGCACGCAGGACAATTCGACCGTGGTGCTGATCGACCTGATCCGGCTGCCCGCGATCGACCAGGATGCGATCGGCGCGGAGGCGGAGCGGCTGCCGGTCGAGCCGCCGCCCAAGACGGGCGATGCGGTGGACGGGTTCACGCTCGAACGATTGCTGTCCGACGGGCGCTACAGCCGTATCTTCCTCGCCCGCGATGAGGGGAGGGGCGATCCGCTGGTGCTGAAATTCCCGAAGCCCGCGCTGCTTTCCGAAAGCGGCGCGCGGCGCGCCTTCCTGCGCGAGACGCTGATCGGACGGCGCGTGGAAAGCCCCTTCGTCGGCGGCACGATCGCGATCGCGCCCGAGCGGCAGAGCCGGCTCTACATCGCCATGCCCTTCCACTCGGGCGAGACGCTGGAGGCGCGGCTGACGCGCGCGCCCGTCACCATCCGCCAGGGTGTGGAGATAGCGATCCGGCTGGCGAAGGGCGTCGCGGCGCTCCACCGGCTGGAGGTCGTCCATCGCGACATCAAGCCGGACAATGTGATGCTGACCGCCGAGGGCGGGCTGAAGCTGATCGACCTGGGCGTCGCGCGCCTGCCGCGCCTGCCCGATTTCGCGCCCGAGGAGATTCCCGGCACGCCGGGCTATATGGCGCCCGAACTGTATGACGGGCAGCCGGGCGACGCGGTGAGCGACCAGTTCGCGCTGGGCGTCACCCTCTATCGCATGTTCACCGGGCGCTTTCCTTATGGCGAGCCGGAGGCGTTCAGCCGGCCGCGCTTCGATCGGCCGCCCCTGCCCGCATCGCGCCATCGCGGCGACATGCCCGCCTGGCTCGGCGCGGCGCTGCTCCGCGCGGTGGCAGTCAATCCTGCCGACCGTTTCGGCGATGTGACCGAACTGGTGCATGTGCTGGAAAGCGGCAACGCCCGGGCGATCACGCCCCGGCCGCGCGCACCGCTGATCGAGCGGCATCCGGTGCGTTTCTGGCAGGGGGTGAGCCTGCTCCTCGCGCTGGGCATGTTCATCGCGCTGGCGATGCGATAGGCCCATATCTCCCTCCACATCGGCTGTCCCGAGTGGCGAGAGACATGGGCCCCTGCCTTCGCGGGGGCGATGGAAGCTGGATTCAACGGCCTTCGCCAAAGCGCTTTCCCTCGTTGCCCGATGTTTCGCGGGCACGAAAAAAGCCGCCTCCGGCCCCCCGCCTGGATGCGGTGGCCGGACAGCGGCTTTGCTGTCTGTCGGTGGAGGGCCGGCCCCATCGTCGGGCGGCCATCCGATTTCGCTTATAGGATTTCTGATTCGCGCCTTTTTCGCAAGTGCAAAATGAAAAAGCCGGTCAGCGCCGGCCAAATCCTTGAAGATAGGCCTCGATCGCGTCGGGATCGAAGATCCGTCCGTCGAAGAAGCGATCCGCGCCGAGCGTCAGCGCGCCGCGATTCGTGCCGACACCGAGCGGCTGGCTGAGCGCGCCTTCGAGTTTCAGGCTGGCGCCCGGCATCGGCGTCGTGCCGCCCGCCAGCGCCCGGCGATAGAGATCGGACCGGAACACCCCGGCCGATGCCCGCTCGGCCGCGGCGCTCGGTTCCACCATCTTCCAGCGAACGAGCTGCGAATAGATCCATAAGCCCTGGCTGCGCCACGGAAAATTGGCGGCCTCGCGATGGAACAGCAGGAAATCGGGTATGTCGACCGGCGCCTCGCCCTGGCGCAGCACCATGCGGCCGGCAAGCGCCTGCTCGATCAGGGCGGCAGGCTGGCCGACATAGGCCGGGTCCGCCAGCATCGTGGCGAGCGTCGCGCGGTTGGCGGGATGGTCGCACCAGAGGGCAGCCGCGTCGAGCGCGCGGAGCAGCCGGTCGAGCAGCTCGGGATTGGCGTCCGCCCATGCCTCGCGCACGCCGACGACCTTCTCGACCCCGCGCTGCCAGATGTTGCAGCCGACCGCCGCGATCTCGCCCAGCCCCTCGGCAACGGCGACGCTGCTCCATGGCTCGCCCGCGATGAAGCCGTCCAGCTCGCCCGCGCGCAATGCCTCCACCATCAGCGAGGGCGGCAGCACGCGCAGGTTCAGGTCCCGATCCGGATCGACGCCGGCATAGCCGAGCCAGTAGCGCAGCATCAGCGCATGGCTGGAAAAGCGATGGACGATGCCGATCACGGGCTTGCGCCGGTGAAGGCCGATCGCGCCCGCGAAATCATGCGCGGTGGCGATCGGATCGGCGATGCGATTGGCCGGATGGGGATCGAGCGCCGCGGCGAACTCGGCGGCGAGCGTCAGCGCATTGCCGTTGACGTTGAGCTTGAAGGGGGCGGCGATCGAGGCGGGATGCTGGCTGAGCCCGAGCGTCACCGCGACGGCGAGCGGCGCCAGCAGATGCGCCGCCTGCACCTGGCCATAGACCAGCCGGTCGCGCACCGTGGCCCAGCTCGTATCGCGGACCAGCCTGAGATCGATTCCCTCGGCCTCGGCAAAGCCCATCTCCTTCGCCGCGACGAGCACGGCGCTGTCGGTGAGGGGCAGGAAGGCGATGGCGAGCGGGGTCGTCATTTCGTGCCTCCCAGAAGCGCGCTGGCGGTGATCAGCGCATTGGCCACGTCGACCAGCTTGCGCCCCTGATTCATCGCGGTCGAACGCAGCAATGCATAGGCCTCGCTTTCCGTAAGATTGCGGCTGTCCATCAGGATCGTCTTGGCGCGATCGATCGTCTTGCGATCGGCGAGCGCGGTGCGCGCCTCGTCCAGCTCCGCCTTGAGCGTCGCGAAGGCGTTGAAGCGGCGGACGGCGAGATCGAGGATCGGCTTCACCCTGTCCTTGCGCAGGCCATCGACGACATAGGCCGATACGCCTGCATCGATCGCGGCGCCGATCATCGCCTCGTCCGACTGATCGACGAACATCGCGATCGGCCGCGCCAGCGCCCGGCTGACGGCGAGCATCTCTTCCAGTGAATCGCGGCTGGGCGTGCCGAGATCCATCAGCACCACATCGGGCGCGAGTCGTTCGAGTCGGGCGACGAAGGCCCCCCGCGGCGGCACCACCTCTATATCGTCATAGCCCGCCTCGCGCAGGCCTTCCTCCAGGATCGTCGCGCGCAGGCCGCTTTCATCTACGATCGCAATTCGCAAATGCGCTCTCCGCCGGCCCCGGCGGCGAAAATGCTGCGCAAGAAGGGGGCCGTCAACATGGCATGAAGCGGGCGCGGCGCGGCATGTGCGGCAAACCGCACGGACCGATCGGTAACAGCCCGGCTATGTCGGCATGAAGAAAACTATTGTGGCGCGGCCATATCTCTACTCATTAAGTAGGAAATACAGGCATGGACGTTGCCATGCCGTTTGCGAAGGAGATGCCGATGTCGGCTGCCCATGCTATCCAGCCTGCCGATCAGCGCCCCGCCGCGCCGTCCCGCGCGGTCCGGCCGGCCCGCACCGATGCCCGTGCCGAAAGCGCCCCAGCTGCGCCCGGCCCCCTCTCGCTCGACGAATTCTGGGCCCGGCTCGACGCCGGCCGCTGAGTTTCACCTGAGATTCACCGTTCCTGGCCGGCAGACTCCCCGTTTTCGGTCCGGCCAGTTGGGGGCCGATCATGCTTTCCGATCACTCCCTACATCTGGACCCGACCCGCGCCTGAGCGCCGGTCGGGTCCCTTTTTGTATTTTCTACCGATTTGCTTTAGCCGCATGCCGCTATTTTCGGAGTCGTTTCATCCATGAACCGATCGCTTGCCCGCCAACGCCCCTTCACGCTGCTCGTCGTGGCCGCGGCGCTTGCCGCGTTGCTCCTGCTGCTCACCGCCTGTTCGGGCGCGAAGCAGGCCGAAGGGGTGAAGCCGGGCCAATATCGGCTGACGCTGGATTTCCCCGTCGGCCAGCTACCCGTGGGCCTCGATCTGGTCGAGGAAGGGGGCGTGATCACCGCCTATCTCGTCAATGGCGGGAATCGCACCCGGGCGGAGAGCACGACCGTCGAGGGCAATCGCCTGACGCTCGCTTTCCCTTCCTATGATTCGACGCTGGTGGCGGAGGCGCAGCCCGACGGCAGCCTTTCCGGCACCGCCACGCTGCGGCGCAAGGACGGGCCGGTGCCGGTGAAGTTCGCCGCCGTGCCGGGTCAGGCCTGGCGCTTCTACGAGACGCCGGCTGCGGCGACGGGGGCGATCGGCGGCACCTGGCTGCTCGAGACGCAGGGCGACGAGCCGGAAAAGGGCCTGTTGCTGGTCAAGGAGACGAACGGCGTGCTGGAAGGCACGATCCAGTTCCCCACCGGCGACGTGCGCTATCTGGCCGGCCAGGTTTCCGGCGACGAATTCGCGCTCTCCACCTTCGACGGCAATCAGGGATCGGTGTGGCGCGGCAAGCGGTTCGCCGACGGCACGCTTCGGGGCGAGAATTTCGGCGCGACCGCCAAGACGCCCACCAAGTGGATCGCGCACCCGCAAAGCGCCGCGCCCGCCGATCAGGTTGTCGCGATCGGCGAGGAAAAGCCGCCCGTCGAGCGGATCGACTTCACCTTCCCGGACGCGAACGGCAAGCCCGTCTCGCTCTCCGACCCGCAATATAAGGGCAAGGTGGTGGTCGTCGCGATCGGCGGCACCTGGTGCCCCAATTGCCATGACGAGGCGCTGTTCCTCGCGCCCTATGCCAAGCGGCGCAAGGCGGAGGGGCTGGAGGTGATCGGCCTGCAGCTCGAATATACCGACGATCCGGCGCGCTCGGCCGCCCAGTCGCGGCGCTTCGCCCAGCGCTACAATATCGAATATCCGCTGCTGATCGCGGGCAAGTCCGGGGCGGAGGGGAGCAAGAAGGCGCTGCCGCAGCTCGATGGCGTGCGGGTCTATCCGACCACTTTGTTCATCGACCGCAAGGGCCGGCTGCGCACCATCCACACCGGCTATGCCGGCCCCGCGACGGGCGAGCTCAACAAGAAGGCGACCGCAGAGTTCGACGCGCTGGTGAGCGAGCTGCTGGCGGAGAAGGCCTGAGCGAAATTCATCCCCTCGTCATCCCCGCGCAGGCAGGGATGACGAGGTGTTCAACTCGGGCCGAACAGGCTCTAGACTGTGGAGCCATGAAATATCTCCACACCATGATCCGCATATCCGATCCGGACGCGACCGTCGCCTTTTTCGAGTTGCTCGGGCTGAAGGAAGTGCGCCGCTTCGACAATGAGCAGGGGCGCTTCACGCTGATCTTCCTCGCCGCGCCCGGCGATGAGGATGCGCAGGTCGAGCTTACCCATAATTGGGATGAAAAGGGCTATGATGGCGGCCGCAATTTCGGCCACATCGCCTATCGCGTCGACAATATCTACGCGACCTGCCAGCGGCTGATGGATGCTGGCGTCACCATCAACCGGCCGCCGCGCGACGGCCACATGGCCTTCGTCCGCACGCCCGACAATATCTCGATCGAGCTCCTCCAGGCGGGCGACAATCTCGCCCCCGCCGAGCCCTGGGCGTCGATGCCCAACATAGGCAGCTGGTGAGATGATCGAGGTCGTCCGCATCCCCGTGCTCAGCGACAATTATGTCTGGCTGGCGCATGATATGGAGAGTGGCGACACGGTCGCGGTCGATCCGGCCGTGGCCGAGCCGGTGCTTGCCGAGGCGGATGCGCGGGGCTGGCGGATCGGCCAGATCTGGAACAGCCATTGGCATGGCGACCATGTCGGCGGCAATCTGGCGATCAAGGCGGCGACGGGCTGCACCGTCACCGGTCCCGCCGCCGAGGCGGACAGGATTCCGGGGCTCGACCGGTCGGTCGGCGAGGGCGACCGGGTGAGGATCGGCCGGCATGAAGGCGTGGTGATGGAGGTGCCCGCGCATACGGCGGGGCATATCGCCTATCATCTGCCCGATGCGGGCATCGCCTTCGTCGGCGACACGCTGTTCGCCATGGGCTGCGGCCGGCTGTTCGAGGGGACGGCGGAGCAGATGTGGGCGAATATGGTCCGGCTCGCGGCGCTGCCGCCCGAGACGCTCGTCTATTGCGCGCATGAATATACCCAATCGAACGGCCGCTTCGCGCTGGTGGCGGAGCCGGACAATCGGGCGATCGTTGAGCGGATGCAGGCCGTGGATAGGGCGCGCGCGGCGGGCGAGGCGACGGTGCCGACGACGATCGCGCTGGAGCGTGCCACCAATCCCTTCATGCGCGCCGGCAGCGCCGCCGAGCTGGGCCGCCGCCGCGCCGCGAAGGACGCGTTTCGGGGGTGAAGCAGGGGAAATCGGGGGCGTGAGGAAAGATAAGGAGTCCATGTAATGCGCCGCCTGCTATTGTTTCCCGCCCTGCTGCTGATCGCGGCAGGCGCGGCCCCCGCTGCCAAGAAAGCGCCGCCGCCCTCGCCCGAGCTGGATGAGGCGCTGAAGGACCGTGTCGCGGAAAAGCCGCAAAGCTGCATCTCGATGAACCCCCAGACGGGCACGCGGATCATCGACGGGACGGCGATCATCTATCAGGAATCGAGCCGGCTCTGGTATGTCAACCGCCCGAGCGAGGGGCGTTGTCCGTCGCTGCGCCACTATCGCATCCTCGTCACGCGCGCCTTTTCGAGCCAGCTCTGCCGGGGCGATCTCGTCGAGATGGTCGAGCCGTCGGGCAGTATCCCATTCGGCTACTGCATCCTCGGCGACTTCACTCCCTATCGCAAGGTGAAGCCGGATGGCGGGCAGGCGGAAAAGCAGTAGGCTCCGGCCGAAGATCGAGAGGAGCCAAATCCATGCGCATCCTGTTCACCCTGCCGCTGCTGCTCGCCCTTGCCGTTCCCGCCATGGCGGCCGAGAAGGTACCGCCGCCCTCCGCGAAACTCACGGAAGCGCTGAAGGGCCGGGTCGCCGAAAAGCCGAGGAGCTGCATCACGCTCCGGCCCACGCTGCGTTCGCAGATCATCGATGAAACGGCGATCATCTATGAGGACACGTCGCGGCTCTGGTATGTCAACCGGCCGGACCATGGCAGCTGCACGTCGCTGCGTCGCGATCGCGCGATCGTCACGCGCACGCCGACCAACCAGCTCTGCCGCGGCGATATCGTGCGCGTGATCGATCCGCCGAGCCCAATGGAGTTCGGAAGCTGCGTGCTGGGCGACTTCGTGCCCTATCGCAAGGTGAAGTGATTATTTCCGGTAGAGCGCGTCCAGCCGCTCGCCATAGCGCTTGCGCAATATGTGGCGGCGGATCTTGAGCGAAGGCGTCAGCTCCTCATTGGCGATGCTGAAGGGCTCGTCGGCGATCAGGAAGCGGCGCAGCTTCTCGATCACCGACAGCCCGGCATTGACCCGGTCGACCGCCGCCGACAGCGCGCGCTGAAAGGCGGGATTGGCGGCGAGCGTCGCGGGATCGGCCGATACGCCCTCTGCCTTCGCCCATGTCGCCGCCCATTCGGGATCGGGCACGATCAGCCCGACCAGATAGGGCCGCCGGTCGCCTGCCACCATCGCCTGCAATATTTCGGGCTCGAGCGTAAGCATGCCTTCGATCCGCTGGGGCGCGATATTGTCGCCCTTGTCGTTGACGATCAGATCCTTCTTGCGATCGGTGATCATCAGCCGGCCGGCATTGTCGAGATGGCCAATGTCGCCCGTGTGGAGCCATCCGTCGACCAGCACGCGCGCCGTCTCCTCCGGATTGCGCCAATAGCCGTGCATCACATTTTCGCCGCGTACCAATATCTCGCCATCCTCGGCGATGCGCACTTCCGTGTCCTTGAGCGGGGGGCCGACCGTTTCCAGCGCTATGCCCGCGCGCGGCCGGTTGCAGGAAATGACGGGCGCCGCCTCCGTCTGGCCATAGCCTTGCAGTAAGGTGATGCCGAGCGCGCGGAAGAAATTGCCGACCTCCGGATTGAGCGGCGCGCCGCCCGAGACCATCGCCTTCAGCCGCCCGCCGAACCGCCTGGCGATCTTCGGCCGGAGCGTGCGCGAGAGAAGGAAATCGAGCGGCATGTCCGCCAGCCCGACCTTGTTCTTGGCGCCTAGGCCGATCGCGCCCGCCATCAGCCAGCGGGGCAGCGCGCCCTGCTTCTCCACCGCCTTCAGGATGCGCTGGCGCAGCAGCTCGAACAGGCGGGGGACGACCACCATGATCGTCGGGCCCACTTCCTCGATATTGGCGGCGAGCTTTTCCAGGCTTTCGGCATAATAGATCTGCCCACCCAGCCCGATCGGCAGGAATTGGCCGCCGCTATGCTCATAGGAATGGCTGAGCGGCAGCAGGCTCAGAAATATCTCCTCGCCCCAGCCGAAATCCTGTTCGATGATCTCGATGCAGGCGGCGACATTATGGAGGATCGCGCCATGATGCTGGCACACGCCGCGCGGTGCGCCGCCCGTGCCGCTGGTATAGATGATGCAGGCGAGATCGTCGCGCGTGAAGGCCGCGCCAGCGCGGGCGGCGGCGACGTCGCCTGGCTGGCCGGCGATCAGATCGGCCCAGTCATGGACGCGCAGCGTACCATTCTGGCCGATGCGCATCGGCTCGATCCCGATCACATGCTCGCAGGCCGATCGCATCGCCGCCGGCAGCACCGTCCTGGCGAGCTTGGCGGTGGAAAGGATCAGCGCGCGGGCGCCGCTATTCTCGAAGATATGGGCATGGTCGCGCTCGGTATTGGTGACATAGGTCGGCACCGTCACGCAGCCGGCGGTCATGATCGCGAGATCGGACAAGCACCATTCGGGCCGGTTCTCGGAGACGAGCATTACCCGGTCGCCGCGCTCGAGACCGATCGATTTCAGCCCCTCGGCGAGCGCCGCCACCTTGCGCGCGGCCTCGGCCCAGCTCGTCGCGGCCCATTTCCCGTCCTGCTTGGACCAGAGGAATGGCGCGTCGCCCCGCTCGGCCGCGCGGGCGAAGAACATCTCCACGAGATTGGGGAAGGGCCCGAACGTCCGCATATCCACTCCTGCCGCGCGGGCTTCGCCGCGTCGCCCGAGTGGAAGTTTTAGCCTTCGGCTGGCGGGAAGGGAATCGCATCCTCATCCCTGCGAAGGCAGGGATGAGGGAGGAAGCTTACTCCACCAGCGCGACGCCGCCGAAATGCGGGTCTGCCGCGCCGACCCAGCCGCTGGGCGTGCGCTGGACCGTGGCGAGCTTGGAGACCAGTTCCGAAGGCGTCACCGTCTGGCCGAGCTTCTCGATCGCGGGCGCCATCGCCTCCAGCGCCGTGCCCTTTTCGACCAGCACCGCGCCGCCGCCGAAGAAGATGTTGGGAAGCGCGATTGCCTCGCCCGCGGGCAGGCCCCAGTCGATCACGCCGACCAGCGACTTCATCACATGCATGATGATGCGCTTGCCGCCCGCCGATCCGATCGCCAGCACCGCCCGGCCCTCAGGGTCATAAACGATCGTCGGCGCCATGGAGGAGAGCGGACGCTTGCCGGGCTCGACCCGGTTGGCGACGGGGGCGCCGTCCTTCTCGGGCGCGAAGGTGAAGTCGGTGAGCTCGTTGTTGAGCACCATGCCATTTGCGATGAGCTGACTGCCGAACGGCCCTTCCACCGTGGACGTCATCGACACGACGTCGCCATTGCCGTCGACCGCGACGAAATGGGTGGTGCCGGACACCTCGCCCGAAATGGCGGCGGTGCGGGGCTCGGCGCCGGGCGGCGTGCCTGCCTCATATTTTTTAAGCGAGCGCACCGGCGAGATCAGCTTCGAGCGCTGACGCAGATAGGCCGGATCGATCAGGCCGGCGAGCGGCACGGACACGAAATCGCGATCGCCCAGATATTTTTCGCGATCGGCATAAGCGAGCTGCATCGCCTCCGCGATCAGATGCCAGGCGACGGGCGAATCCTTGCCGAGCTTCTTCATGTCGAAGCGTTCGAGCATGCCCAGCATCTGGAGGATGGTGGTGGCACCCGAGGAGGGCGGCCCCATGCCGCAAATCTTGTAGCCGCGATAATGGCCGCACACCGCCGGCCGCTCCTTCGCCTGATAGCCGGCGAGGTCTGCGGCGGTGATGGGCGCGGGATTGCGCTTCGCATTGGCGGTCGCGGCGATGATCGCATCGGCATTGGCGCCGCTGTAAAAGGCTTCGGGTCCTTCGGCGGCGATGCGGCGCAGCAATGTAGCGAGCGCGGGATTGCTGATCTTCGTGCCGGCCGCCTTGGGGGTGCCATTATCGCTATAGAGCGCCGCGATCTCCGGGAAATCGCCCCATAGCTTGGAGACGGGGCCGCTCGCCTTGCTGGTATAGGTGGATGCCTCGAAGCCGTTCTCGGCCAGGCGGATCGCGGGCTCGAACAGCCGGGCCCAGGGTAGCTTGCCCCAGCGCTGATGCGCGCGCGCCATTAGCCGGATATTGCCGGGCACGCCTACCGATTTGCCGCCGGGAAAGGCCTCCACGAAGGGCAGCGGCTTGCCGTCCGGCCCCATGAAGCGATCGGGCCGGGCGGCGGCGGGCGCGGTCTCGCGCCCGTCGATCGTGCCGATCAGGCCGGTCTTGCCGTCATGATGAAGCAGCAGGCCGCCGCCGCCAATGCCGGAAGATTGCGGCTCGACCACCGTCAGTGCCAGCATCATCGCCATTGCCGCGTCGGTGGCGCTGCCGCCCGCACGCAATATTTCGCGGCCGGCGTCGGAGGCTCTGGGATCGGCGGCGGCGACGACGCCCCCTTCTGCGATCGCGGCGGTAGGCAGCAGGGCTGCGGCGAGGAGGATCAGGATACGCTTCAGCATGAAGCCGCAGACTAGCCAGCTTTGCCCGTGCGGCAAGCCGTTTCACCTACGAAAATATTCCGGCGGCTGGCGGTCACGCTGCCGCCGATCGATCCTGTTCCTCGCTGCCGACCGCATCGGCGAGCGTCGCGAAGCCGTCGCGCAGGAGCCGCGTCTTGAGCTCGCGCGCGATGCGGCGGGCGAGCCCGGGCCCTTCATAGACGAGCGCCGAATAGAGCTGGATCAGGCTCGCGCCCGCGCGGATGCGGGCATAGGCGGCCGCTCCATCGCCGATCCCGCCCGCCGCGATCAGCGGCAGCCGCCCGCCCGTCGCGCGGCGGAAATCGCGCAGCCGTTCGAGCGCGGCATCCGCGAGCGGCGCGCCGGAAAGTCCGCCGCTCTCGCCCGCATGCGCCGATTTCAGCGGCGGGCGGG
This sequence comes from Sphingomonas oleivorans, assembly GCF_003050615.1. GTDB lineage: Bacteria > Pseudomonadota > Alphaproteobacteria > Sphingomonadales > Sphingomonadaceae > Sphingomonas_H > Sphingomonas_H oleivorans. Next base: position 111,852 of record NZ_NWBU01000009.1, read on the forward strand.
CGATGGTCGTGTTGGACACAATCAGCGCGTCTATGCCGCGTTCGATCGCCACCTGCGCGATATCGTCCACATCCGCCGGCGTGAGATCGGGCGCTACCTTCAGGAAGACGGGCGGGCCGCCCGCCCCCCGCGCCTCGGCCACCGCGACGAGCAGCGCATCGAGCGCCTGCCTGTCCTGCAGCGCGCGCAGGCCCGGCGTGTTGGGGGAGGAGATGTTGACCGTCAGATAGCTGGCCACGCCTGCCATCGCCCGCACGCCCGCCGCATAATCTGCGATGCGATCGGCGGCATCCTTGTTCGCGCCGATATTGACGCCGACGATGCCCGGCCGGTCACCCCGCGCGTCGAGCCGGGCCAGCGCGTCCGCCTGCCCGCCATTGTTGAATCCCATGCGGTTGATCACTGCCCGGTCCTCCGCCAGCCGGAACAGGCGGGGCTTGGGGTTGCCCGCCTGGGGAAGCGGGGTGAGCGTGCCCACCTCGACGAAGCCGAAGCCCAGGCCCAGCATCTGATCGGGCACCTCGGCATCCTTGTCGAAGCCCGCGGCCAGCCCGACCGGATTGGGAAAGTCGATCCCCGCCACACGGATGCCCAGCACCGGATCGGTCGCCGGCGGAGCGCCCGCGGGCAGGATCTTCAGCGCATTGATCGTCAGGCGATGCGCGCGTTCGGCATCGAGGCGGAAGATGAGCGGGCGGAGGAGCGGATAGAGCGACATGGCCTCGCCTATGGCACCGGCCGGGCGAGGCCGCTAGGGTCGCGCGCAACGTCCTGATCAAAGGGGGATATTCGATGCTGCGCCCATTCCTGCTGGCGACGACGGTGCTCGTCGCGGGCTGCACGACCGTTGCCGCGCCCGTCGCGGCGCCCGAAACCGCCGCGCCACATGTGGCGCCCGCCGACCAGAAGGCGGCGCTCGCCGCTTTCTTCCAGGCCTATGACGATGCCCAGCTCGCCCGTTCGCCGCTCGCCAAATCCTATCGCGGCATCAAGGATGGCGATTATGGCAAGTGGGACGAGTTCAGCGACGCTGCCGAGGAGCGCGACTATCAGGCCGATCGGGCGGCGCTGAAGGATCTGCATGCGCGCTTCGATCCGGCGACGCTCGATGCGGAGGGACGGCTTTCCTACAGCCTGTTCGAAAAGAAGATCGAGCGCAGCGCGAAAGCCTATCAATTTCGCGATTACGACTATGTCTTCGACCAGATGAACGGCGCGCAGAGCCAGTTCCCGGCCTTCCTCATCAACATCCATCGGGTCGACAGCAAGAGCGATGCCGAAGCCTATGTGAGCCGGCTGAACGGCCTCGGCCCCGCCATCGACCAGCTTGTCGCGGAATCGGCCAAGCGCGCGGATCAGAGGCTGATGCCGCCCAAATGGGTCTATCCCTATATCCTCTCCGACGCGAAGAATGTGATTTCGGGCTTTCCCTTCACCCGGATCGCGACCGAGGCACCGCTCTATGCCGATCTGAAGGCGAAGGTCGGCAAGCTCGCAATGTCGCAGGCGGAGAAGGATGCGCTGCTGGCGGCAGGGACCGATGCTCTGCTGAAATCGGTGAAGCCTGCTTATGTGCGGCTGATCGCCGAGATGGAGCGGCAGGAGAAGCTTGCCGGCAGCGACGACGGCGTGTGGCGCTTCCCCAGGGGCGCGGACTATTATGCCGAGCGGCTGGCCAATTATACCACCACCGCGATGACGCCGGACCAGATCCACCAGGTCGGGCTCGACAATGTCGCGCGCATCCATGGCGAGATGCGCGAGATCATGAAGCGGGTCGGCTTCAAGGGCGATCTCCAGGCCTTTTTCGCGCATATGCGGGATGACAAGGGCTTCTACGTCTCCAACGACCAGGCGGGCCGCGACGTCTATCTGGCCGAGACGGAGAAGGCCAAGGCAGCCATGACGGCGAAGCTGCCTTTATGGTTCGGCGTGCTGCCGCAGGCGCCGATGGTGGTGAAGCCGGTCGAGCCCTTCCGCGAGAAATCCGCGGGCAAGGCCTTCTATCAGGGCCCGACGCCGGACGGATCGCGCCCCGGCACTTATTATGTGAACCTCTATGACATGAAGGACATGCCGCTCTACGAGGTGGAGGCGCTCTTCTATCATGAGGGCATTCCGGGCCATCATCTCCAGCGCACGATCCAGACCGAGCTCAAGGATGTGCCGCCCTTCCGCCGCTTCGGCGGCTTCACCGCCTATACCGAGGGCTGGGGCCTCTATTCGGAGAAGCTCGCCAAGGATATGGGGCTCTACACCGATCCCTATCGCGATTTCGGGCGGCTCCAGCTCGAACTGCATCGCGCGATCCGGCTGGTCGTCGATACCGGCATTCATCACAAGCGCTGGACCCGCGAACAGGCGATCAAATATGTCGAGGACAATTCCGCCGACGCGCCGGGCGGGATCGTCAAGGCGATCGAGCGCTACATCGTCTATCCGGGGCAGGCGACAGCTTACATGATCGGCCGCCTCAAGATCAGCGAGCTGAGGGCGAAGGCGGAGCGCGAGCTCGGCCCCAAATATGATGTCCGCGCCTTCCATGATCTGGTGCTGAAGAGCGGGCCGCTGCCGCTCGACATGCTGGAGGACCGCGTCGACGCCTGGATCGCAGCGGGGAAGTAATCACCCCTCTCCCCTCGGGAGAGAGGGAGGGGCCCGCCGTGAAGCGGTGGAGGATGAGGGGATTTTGCCGATAAATCGGGCAATCGGGCATAGAGCCCGCTTGCCCGATCCCCTCACCCCGGCCCTCTCCCCCGAGGAGAGGGAGAAACGGCCTTGACCTCGCGCGCCCGAAAGGCCATCTGCCAATCGGATCAATTCAATCCGATTGAAGATAATGCGCCTGTCGAGCCTTACCGATTATGCCGTGGTGATGATGTCCGCCGCCGCACGCCATGGTTGCGCCGAGCGGCTGTCGGCGGCGTCGCTGTCCGAGGAGACGGGCGTGCCGCTGCCGACCGCGCAGAAGCTGATGGGCCGGCTGGCGGCGGCGGGACTGTTGAGCTCCGCGCGCGGCACGGGCGGCGGCTTCGCGCTCGCCCGCGATCCCGGCCTCATCACGCTTGCCGAGATCATCGAGGCGGTGGAAGGGCCGATCGCGATGACGGCCTGTGTCGAAAATGGCCGGCATGATTGCGGGCTGGAACATGATTGCCGCGTGAAGCCGCACTGGTCGGCAGTGAACAGCGCCGTCAAGGGCGCGCTTGGCGGGGTAAGTCTCGCGACATTGGCGGGAGAAGTCGCATGACCGATGTGCGGAACCGGGAAGCCTTCGAAGCGGCCGAGGAGGCGGCCAAATATAAATGGGGCTTCACCTCCGAGATTGAGCAGGAATTCGCGCCCAAGGGGCTGAACGAGGATATCGTCCGCTTCATCTCCGCCAAGAAAGGCGAGCCCGAATGGATGCTCGAATGGCGGCTGAAGGCCTATCGCCTGTGGCAGACGATGCAGAGCCCCGATTGGGCGAAGCTCGACGTGCCGCCGATCGACTATCAGGACGCTTATTATTATGCCGCGCCCAAGGCGAAGCCGACGCTCGCCTCGCTCGATGAGCTCGATCCCGAAATCCGCCGCACCTATGAGAAGCTGGGTATCCCGATCGAGGAGCAGAAGGTGCTCGCCGGGGTGGAAGGCGCGCGCAAGGTGGCGGTCGACGCGGTGTTCGACTCGGTCTCGGTCGCGACCACCTTCCGCGAGGAGCTGAAGAAGGCGGGCGTCATCTTCCTCTCCATCTCGGAAGCGATCCGCGAATATCCCGATCTGGTGAAGAAGTGGCTGGGCAAGGTGGTGCCCACCCAGGACAATTATTTCGCGGCGCTCAATTCGGCGGTCTTTTCCGACGGCACCTTCGTCTACGTGCCCGAAGGCGTGCGCTGCCCGATGGAGCTTTCCACCTATTTCCGTATCAACGCGGCCAATACCGGCCAGTTCGAGCGCACGCTGATCGTCGCCGACAAGGGCAGCTATGTCAGCTATCTCGAAGGCTGCACCGCGCCGCAGCGCGACGAGAACCAGCTTCATGCCGCTGTGGTCGAGCTGGTTGCGCTCGACGATGCCGAGATCAAATATTCGACCGTGCAGAATTGGTATCCCGGCGACGAGCAGGGGCGTGGCGGCATCTATAATTTCGTCACCAAGCGCGCGCTGTGCCAGGGACGCAATTCGAAGGTGAGCTGGACGCAGGTGGAGACGGGTTCCGCCATCACCTGGAAATATCCGAGCTGCGTGCTGGCGGGCGAGAATAGCGTCGGCGAATTTTATTCGGTCGCCGTCACCAATAACCGCCAGCAGGCCGATACCGGCACCAAGATGATCCATCTCGGCAAGGGCAGCCGATCGACGATCGTGTCCAAGGGCATCAGCGCGGGACGCTCGAACAACACCTATCGCGGTCTCGTCCGCGTCGGGCCGACGGCGGAGAATGTGCGCAACTTCACCCAGTGCGACTCGCTGCTGCTGGGCGATCAATGCGGCGCGCACACCGTGCCCTATATCGAGGTGAAGAACCCCAGCGCCACGATCGAGCATGAGGCGACTACCTCCAAGATCAGCGACGATCAGCTCTTCTACGCCATGGCGCGCGGGCTCGATCAGGAGCAGGCGGTGGCGCTGATCGTCAACGGCTTCGCCAAGGAAGTGCTGCAGCAGCTGCCGATGGAGTTTGCGGTCGAGGCGCAGAAGCTGCTGGGCATCAGCCTGGAAGGGTCGGTCGGTTAATTAATGCGTCGCCCCTCCGGGGCTCATATTTGCCGCAACGCGCGGTGGCGTTCGTGAATAGAGAAATAGGCCCCTGCCTGCGCAGGGGTGACGGTCGGGAAGAATGATGCTCAGGATTGAAGACCTCCACGCCGAAGTCGATGGCAAGCCGATCCTCAAGGGGCTGACGCTCGCGCTGAATGCGGGCGAGATCCATGCGATCATGGGGCCCAATGGCGCGGGCAAGTCGACGCTCGCTTATGTGCTGGGCGGACGGCCCGGCTATGAGGTGACGGGCGGCGCGGTGACGTTCAACGGCGAGGATCTGCTGGCGATGGAGCCGCATGAGCGCGCGGCGGCGGGCCTGTTCCTGGGTTTCCAATATCCGGTCGAGATTCCGGGCGTCTCCAACGTCCAGTTCCTGCGTACCGCGCTCAACGCGCAGCGCCGCCAGCGCGGCGAGGAGGAGCTTTCGGGCGCCGAGTTCCTGAAGCTCGCGCGCACGCAGGCGGATGCGCTCGGCCTGTCGATGGACATGCTCAAGCGGCCCGTGAATGTCGGCTTTTCGGGCGGCGAGAAGAAGCGCAACGAGATGGTGCAGATGGGGATCATCGATCCCAAGCTTGCCATTCTCGACGAGACCGATTCGGGCCTCGACATCGATGCGCTGCGCACGGTGGGCGAGGGGATCAACCGCATCATGCGCACGCCCGACAAGGCGGTGCTGCTCATCACCCATTATCAGCGGCTGCTCGATTATGTCCGGCCCGATTTCGTCCATGTGCTCGCCGCCGGCCGCATCGTCCGTTCGGGCGGGCCGGAGCTGGCGCATGAGCTGGAACGCGAGGGCTATGGAGCGATAGCGGCGTGAATCTCACCCTCCCATCGACGCGCGAGGAGGCGTGGCGCTGGTCCGACCTGTCGGGCCTGCCCGCGCTGGCCGAGGCCGAGCCGCAGGGCGGCGTGATCGATACCAGCGATCTGTGGATCGGCGACGGGCCTCGCCTGCTGTTCGTCGACGGCCGGCTGGACAACGCGCTGAGCGAGCCCGGCGACCTTATCGTCGGCTCGGTGGCGGCACAGAGCGGCCATCCGCTTGGCCGGCTCGCGACGGGCGAGGGCTGGACGCTCGATCTTGCGTCCAATGTCGCGGCGTCCGGCCTGATCGAGATCGTCCATGTCGCGACCGGCGGCGCCAATCATGTTCCCGGCTATATCCGGCTGGGCGAGGGCGCGCAGGCGAGCATCGTCGAGACTTTCGTGGGCGATGGCTGGACCAACCGGCTGACCGCGATCGCCATCGGCCCCGAGGCGCGGCTGATGCGCGCTATCCGCCTGATGCAGGATACGGGCTTCGGCTCGATCCGTGAGGAAAGCGAGATTCTGAACGGCGGCAGCCTCGTCACCACTATCCTGGGCGCAGGCGCCGCGGGCACGCGGATCGATGCGGAGATATTGCTCGCCGGCCATGGCGCCTATGCCGAGTTCGGCGGTGCGCTGCTCGCGCGCGGCACGCAGCGGCACGATGCGGCGGTGGTCGTCCGCCATGCGGCCGAAGGCGGCACCAGCCGGCAGATCTGGCGCGCGGTTGCCGACGATCGCGCCACGGCGAGCCTCGCCGCACGCGTCGAGGTGGCGCGCGGCGCGCAGAAGACGGATGGTGAGCAATCGCTGCGCGGCCTGCTTCTCAAGCGCGCTGCGACGATCAATCTCAAGCCCGAGCTGGAGATTTTCGCCGACGATGTGAAATGCGCGCATGGCGCGACCGTCGGCGAGCTCGATGCGCGCGCGCTCTTCTATCTCGAATCGCGCGGCGTGCCGCCGGTCGAGGCTAAGGCGCTGCTCACCCGCGCCTTCGTCGCCGACGCGCTGGAGCGGATCGGCGAGGAGGCGGTGCACGACGCCTTCCTGCGCGACGCGGATACATGGCTGGGGGCTGCCGCATGACCATTGTTGCCGACGCCCGCCCGCTCGATCTGGTCGCGGATTTCCCGGCCATCCCCGAGGGCTGGGCCTATCTCGACACCGCCGCCACCGCGCAGAAGCCCAAGCCCGTGCTCGATGCGATCGCGGCGGCTTATGGCGAGACCTATGCTACCGTCCATCGCGGCGTCTATCAGCGCTCGGCGGACATGACGCTTGCCTATGAAGCCGCGCGTCGCCGCGTGGCGCGCTTCCTCAATGCGGGATCGGCCGACGAGATCGTGTTCGTGCGGGGCGCGACCGAGGCGATCAACCTCGTCGCGCAAAGCTGGGGCAGCCTGCTCAAGCCCGGTGACCGGATCATGCTGAGCCGGCTGGAGCATCACAGCAATATCGTGCCCTGGCAGTTGCTGCGCGACCGCGCAGGCATAGAGATCGACGTCGCGCCGCTGACCGAAGATGGCCGGATCGATCTCGACCGCATGGCGGAGATGCTGACGCCCCGGCACAGGCTGGTGGCGCTCGCGCATGTCTCCAATGTGCTGGGTTCTATCCTCGACGCGCGCCGCGCCGCTACGATCGCGCATGGGGTGGGCGCGAAATTGTTGCTGGACGGCTGCCAGGCGGTGCCGCGTCTCAAGGTCGATGTCGCCGCGCTCGATTGCGACTTCTATGTCTTCTCCGGCCACAAGCTTTATGGCCCGACCGGCATCGGCGCGCTCTGGGCGCGGCCCGAGATACTCGATGCCATGCCGCCATGGCAGGGCGGGGGCGCGATGATCGACCGGGTGACGTTCGAGCGCACCACTTATGCCCCGCCGCCCGCGCGTTTCGAGGCGGGCACGCCGCATATCGTCGGCAGCCTCGGCCTCCATGCCGCGATCGATTATGTCGAGGCGATCGGCCTCGATGCGATCCACACGCATGAGGCCGCGCTGGTCGGCATGGCGCGCGAGGCGCTGGCGTCGATCAACAGCGTCAAACTGTTCGGCCCGGAAGATTCTGCGGGCATCGTCAGCTTCGCGATCGAGGGGGTTCATCCCCACGATATCGGCACCATATTGGACGAGGAGCGGGTCGCCATCCGCGCCGGGCATCATTGCGCCCAGCCGCTGATGGACCATCTCGGCGTGCCCGCCACCGCACGGGCGAGCTTCGGCGTCTATAATGGGGAGCAAGATGTGGCGGCGCTGATCCGCGGCATCGAGCGGGTGACACGGATATTCGCCTGATGGATGAGGGAATGAACGAAGAGCGCAAGATCGTCGTCGAGGAGATGGACGCGGCCCCGCCGCCGCCGCCCCGTGCCCGCGTGGACCAGGCGGAGGAGGCGGCGCCCGCCGAGCGCCCGCGCGACTATCTCGAAGGCTTCCTCGCCCAGAAGCCATCCGCGCCGGCCAAAGGCGAGCCGGGTGGCGATCTATACGAGGGCGTGATCGAGGCGCTGCGCGAGATCTATGATCCCGAGATCCCGGTGAACATTTATGATCTGGGCCTGATCTATGGCGTCGACGTCACGAGCGACGGCCATGTGGTGGTGACGATGACGCTGACGACGCCCCATTGTCCCGTTGCCGAATCGATGCCGGGCGAGGTGGAATTGCGCGTCGGCGCGGTGCCGGGGGTCGGATCGGCCGAGGTGAATCTCGTCTGGGATCCGCCATGGGACCCGCAGAAAATGTCCGACGACGCCAAGCTCGAACTTGGAATGTTGTAAGGTCGAGGAAGGAAGAAAAGTGGCTACTGCTACCCGCGTTCGCCCTGCTGCGCTGATCCTCACGCCCTCGGCCGAGGAGCGTATCGCGACGCTTATGACGAATGCTCCGGAAGGCGCGGTTGGCGTGAAGCTTTCCACGCCGCGCCGTGGCTGCTCGGGGCTGGCCTATTCGGTCGACTATGTCACCGCGCCCGATCCGATGGACGAGAAGATCGCGACCCCCGGCGGCGATTTCTATGTCGATGCGGGCTCGATCCTCTATCTGATCGGATCGACGATGAACTGGGTGGAGGATGATTTCACCGCCGGCTTCGTCTTCGACAATCCCAACGCCAAGGGCAGTTGCGGCTGCGGCGAGAGCTTCACGGTCTGACGATGCTTGCCCCGCCGCGCGGCGGCGACTAGCAGGCGCGCAATGCTTCCCGCGCTCGCCCATGTCGATACCTGGATCTTCGATCTGGACAATACGCTCTATCCGGCGTCGTGCGACCTGTTCGGTCTGATCGACGCGCGGATGACGGCCTATGTCGCGCGGCTGACCGGCACCGACTGGAATGAGGCCCGCGCGATCCAGAAGCGCTATTTCCACGAGCATGGCACCACACTTTCCGGCCTGATGACGGTGCATGACATCGATCCGCACGAATTTCTGGCGGACGTGCATGATATCGAGATGGATGTGCTGGAGGAGGATCGCCGGCTGGTCGATGCGATCGCGCGGCTGCCCGGCCGCAAGCTGATCTTCACCAATGGCGACGAACCCTATGCGCGCCGCGTCCTCGCCCGCGTCGGCCTGTCCGAAAGCTTCGAGGCGATCCACGACATCCATGCCTGCGCCTATCAGCCGAAGCCCCATCCTTCGAGCTATGCGCGCATGTGCGCCGCGCTGGACGTGAATCCGCGGACCGCGCTGTTCGTCGAGGATATGGCGCGCAACCTGAAGCCTGCCAAGGCGCTGGGCATGACGACGGTGTGGGTGAACAACGGGTCCGAGCAGGTCGACGACGGATCGCCGCCGGACTTCATCGATTATGAGATCGCCGATGTCGGCGAATGGCTGCATGATATTTTGGGGGACATGACGAATGAGCGCTGATCTGGCAGGCGTGATCGAGGCGGCGTGGGACGCGCGCGAGGGCCTGAGCTTCGCGACGAAGGGCGAGGTGCGCGACGCGGTGGAGCAGGCGCTGGCCGGGCTCGACGCGGGCACGCTGCGCGTCGCCGAGAAGGTGGATGGCGCCTGGACCGTCAACCAGTGGCTCAAAAAGGCGGTTCTGCTCTCCTTCCGCCTGAACGACAATGCGATCATCGAAGGGCCGGGCGACGCCAATTGGTGGGACAAGGTGCCGAGCAAGTTCGCCGGCTGGGGCGAGGCGCACTTCCGCGCCGCGGGCTTCCGCGCGGTGCCCGGATCGGTCGCGCGGCGCGGTGCCTTCATCGCCAAGGGCGTCGTGCTGATGCCGAGCTTCGTCAATATCGGCGCCTATGTGGACGAGGGCACGATGGTCGATGGCTGGGCGACGGTCGGCTCCTGCGCGCAGATCGGCAAGAATGTGCATCTGTCGGGCGGCGTCGGCATTGGCGGCGTGCTCGAGCCGCTCCAGGCCAATCCCGTCGTGATCGAGGATAATTGCTTCATCGGCGCGCGTGCCGAGGTGGCCGAGGGCGTGATCGTGGAGGAGGGCGCGGTGCTCTCGATGGGCGTCTATCTGGGCGCCTCCACCAAGATCATCGATCGCGCCACGGGCGAGGTGTTCATGGGCCGCGTGCCGGCCTATTCGGTGGTGGTGCCGGGGACGCTTCCGGGCAAGCCGCTGCCGGACGGCACGCCCGGCCCGTCGCTCTATTGCGCGGTGATCGTCAAGCGCGTCGATGCGCAGACGCGCGCCAAGACGGGCATCAACGAGCTGCTGCGGGATTGATCGGGCGGCGCGCAGCCGCCATGTCTTGAGCCATGACGAGCATACCTCCCCTCAAGGCCGCGATCATCCCGGTCACGGCCTTCCAGCAGAATTGCACCCTCATCTGGTGCACCAGGACGATGAAGGGCGCCTTCGTCGATGCGGGCGGCGATCTCGACCGGCTCAAGGCCGCCGCTGCGCAACATGGGGTGACGATCGAGAAGCTGCTCGTCACTCATGGCCATATCGATCATTGCGGCGGCACCGGCATTTTCGCTGCCGAGCTGGGCGTGCCGATCGAGGGGCCGCATGAGGAGGATCGTTTCTGGATCGCCCGGCTCGACGAGGATGGCCGTGCCTATGGCATTCCGGGCAAGCCGTTCGAGCCCGATCGCTGGCTGGTCGATGGCGACACGGTGACGGTGGGCGATCTGACGCTCGACGTGATCCATTGCCCCGGCCATACGCCGGGCCATGTCGTCTTCTACCATGCGCCGTCGAAGCTGGCGCTGGTGGGCGATGTAATCTTCCAGGGATCGATCGGCCGCACCGATTTCCCGCGCGGCAATCACGACGATCTGATCTCCTCGATCACGCAGAAGCTCTGGCCGCTCGGCGGCGAGACCGCCTTCGTGCCAGGCCATGGCCCCATGTCCAATTTCGCGCATGAGCGGGCGAGCAACCCGTTCGTCGGCGATCGCGCGCTGGGGCGGGAGATTCGCTGAGCTGCGTCTCGTCCCGCCCGTCGCGAATCGGAATCAGAAATAGGTGATCTGGGTCTGGGCCGGCGTGAAGGCGAGGTAGATCGCCCAGATCACCAGCGCGAGGCTCGCCAGGCCCGTCAGCGCTATGCCGCCGCCGCGCAGCGGGTTTGGCACGGGCCGTTCCATGCCGAAGGGATGGACGAGCCGGCCCACGACCAGCGCCAGGCCCAGCACCCACAGGCCGGTCGCTGCGCCCACGCGCAACTCGATCAGCAGCATCAGAATCAGTGCGATCGGGACATATTCATTGAAATTCGCATGCGCTCGCATGCGTGCGCGCAGCATTTCATTGCCGCCGTCGCCAATCGCGATCTTGGAGGGAAGGCGCACTCGGCCGACGCGGAAGGATAGCCACAGATTGATGAGGCCAAGCGCCGCGGCGATGATCAGCGTGACGGAGGGCGGGGTGAAGGCGGGCACGTATTATTCTCCCAATATGCTGTGCATGACGCGCTCATGACCGCTCCGCGCTTGCAACGCGAGCCGAAATCGCTATAGGCCCTAGCGCTCGCGACGAGCCCGGCCGCTGGTCCGCGGCCATATGGCCGCACGCGACCTGTCGGCGAAGCTCGTCGTTTATTTTTTGACCGAATGGAACAGGTGCCGACATGGCCGTCCCCAAGAGAAAGACCTCGCCCTCGCGGCGCAACATGCGTCGCAGCCACCATGCCCTGACGGCGGAAGCCTTTCAGGAATGCTCGAACTGCGGCGAGCTGAAGCGCCCGCACAATCTGTGCAACGCCTGCGGCCATTATAACGGTCGCGAGATCGTTTCCGTCGAGGCGTAAGACGTACCAGCGGAGGCTTTGCGGGTGATTGTTGCGCCGCGAATCGCAATCGACGCGATGGGCGGCGATGGCGGTCCCTCTGTCATGGTCGCCGCCGCCGCGCGGGCCAGGGCGAAGCATCAGGGGCTGAGCTTCCTGCTGTTCGGCGACGAAACCGTGCTGGCGGGCGAATGCGCACGCCATCCGGGCCTCGCCGGCCATGTCGAGATCGTCCACACGCCCGATATGATTTCGGGCGAGGACAAGCCGAGCCAGGCGATCCGCCGCGCCAAGACCACCTCCATGGGGCGTGCCATCGCCGCCGTGAAGGCGGGCGAGGCGCATGCCGCCGTCTCCGCCGGCAATACCGGCGCGCTGATGGCGATGTCGAAGCTCGCGCTGCGCACCATGGCCGGAATCGACCGGCCCGCGCTCGCCGCCCTGCTGCCGACGCTCGGCGAAAATGATCTGGTGATGCTCGACCTCGGCGCGAATACCGAGTGCGACAGCCAGAATCTGGTGCAGTTCGCGGTGATGGGTGCGGCCTATGCGCGCATCGTGCTGGGGGTGGAGGCGCCGCGCGTCTCGCTGCTCAACATCGGCACCGAGGAGCTGAAGGGCACCGACGCGCTGAAGGACGCCGCCGCGATGCTGCGCGCGACGCCGCATCTCCACATGCGCTTCGACGGCTTCATCGAAAGCGACCGGCTCGGCCGGGGCGAGGCCGATGTGGTCGTCACCGACGGCTTTTCGGGCAATATCGCATTGAAGACGATGGAAGGCACGGCGCGCTTCGTGACCGACCTTCTGAAACGCGCCTTCACCAGCTCGCTGCGGTCCAAGGCGGGCTTCCTGCTGTCGCGCCCGGCGCTGCACCTGCTGCGCGTCCATCTCGATCCGAACAATCATAATGGCGCGGTCTTCCTCGGCCTCAACGGCATTGTCGTGAAGAGCCATGGAGGCGCCACGGCGGACGGCGTCGCCAATGCGATCGGCGTTGCGGTGAAGCTCGCGAGCGAGGATATCAGCCGCCGCATCGCCGAAGATCTCGCCAATTTCCCCACCCGCGCGTCGGAGAAGGTCGCTTGACCAGACGGGCTGTCATCGCCGGCACCGGATCGGCGCTGCCCAAGCGCCGCATGTCCAATGCGGAGCTGGCGGAAAGGGTCGACACGTCCGACGAGTGGATCGTCGAGCGCACCGGCATCCGTTTCCGCCATATCGCCGGAGAGGGCGAGACGACCGCGACGCTGGGCGCCGATGCCGCGCGTACGGCGCTCGATGCGGCGGGCATCGCGCCGAATGCGGTGGGCCTGATCGTTCTCGCGACCGCGACGCCCGACCAGACCTTCCCCTCGACCGCCACCAAGGTGCAGACCGCGCTCGGGATCGACGATTGCGTCGCCTTCGACGTGCAGGCGGTCTGCTCGGGCTTCCTCTACGCTCTGTCGGTCGCCGAAAGCATGATCCGCGCCGGATCGGCGGATGTCGCGCTCGTCATCGGTGCCGAGACGTTCAGCCGCATCCTCGACTGGGAGGATCGCACCACCTGCGTCTTGTTCGGCGACGGCGCGGGCGCCGTGGTGCTGAAGGCCGAGGATAGCGAGGATCGCGGCGTCCTGTCCGTCAGTCTCCACGCCGATGGCCGCCATAATTCGCTGCTCTATGTCGATGGCGGCCCGTCCACCACGGGCACGGTCGGCAAGCTGCGTATGAAGGGGCAGGAGGTGTTCCGCCACGCCGTCGTCAATCTCGCCACGGTGCTGGGCGAGGCGCTCGACCGGGCCGGGCTGTCGGTGGCGGATGTCGACTGGGTGGTGCCGCATCAGGCCAATCGCCGCATCCTGGAGGCGACCGCGCGCAAGCTCGGCCTGCCGCCCGAGAAGGTGGTCGTCACGGTCGATCTTCATGCCAATACCTCGGCGGCCTCGGTGCCGCTCGCGCTCGACGTCGCGGTGCGCGACGGGCGGATCAGGCGGGGCGACCTGCTGGTGCTGGAGGCGATGGGCGGCGGTTTCACCTGGGGCGCTGCCGCAGTTCGCTATTGATGCGGGTTCTCAAGCGGCTTCGGGCGCGATAATATGGTTCCTCCACGTGTCTGATGGGGGAGACGAATGGTTCAAACCGGGACCTTGACCCGTGCCGACCTTGCCGAGGTGCTGCATGGTGATATTGGCTTGTCACGTGCTGAATCGGCAATGCTCGTCGAGCAGATTCTCGGCCATATGTGCGAGGCGTTGGCCTCGGGTGAGAATGTGAAGATTTCGGGCTTCGGCAGCTTCGTCCTGCGCGACAAGGCGGAACGGATCGGCCGCAATCCCAAGACGGGCGTGGAGGTGCCGATCGCGCCGCGCCGTGTGCTGACCTTCCGCGCGTCGCAGGCGATGCGCGAGCGGATCATCGAAGCGGACTGATATGACAGACAAGGCGGCAGGCGCGTTCCGGACGATCGGCGAGCTTGCCGCCGAACTTGGCGTGCCGCAGCATATATTGCGCTATTGGGAAACGCGCTTTCCGGAGTTGCGTCCCCTCCAGCGCGCGGGCAACCGTCGCTATTATCGCCCGGCCGACGTGGCGCTCGCGCACCGGATCAACCGCCTGCTCAACGAGGAAGGCTATACGATCAAGGGCGTGCAGAAGTTGCTCGCCGCCGGCGATGCGGGCGAGCCTGCCCCGGCCGCACCGGAGCCTGAAACGCCACCCGAGTCGCCGGTGGCCGCTCCCGCTACCCCCGTGCCGGGCCTGTTCGCCGAATTGCGGGCGATCCGGGACGATCTGGCACGCGCGCTCGCCGAGGATCGGGCATTTTTCGCCTGACGGCGCTTAGCCGGAGCGCGGTTGGGCGAAACTTGGCCTAGCCCTTGGCATCCGGGCCGAGCGCGGGATCGAGATCGCGTGGGCGGATGAAGCGGAGCATCCTGCCCGCGCCCGCGCGGATGTCGCTCCAGCGATCGGCGTCGAAGCCGATCTCGACGAGGCTGGCGGTCGGATATTTCTGCTCCACCCGATCGCGCACCGCATCGCCCGCGCGATCGGGCACGAGCAGCAGCGCAAGATCCTCCAGCCCCGGATTATGGCCGACAAGCAGCAGGCTGTTCGCCACGTCCGGCGCCTCCTGCACCAGATCGAGCAGGGTCGTTGCGGAGGCGAGATAGGCGCGCCGATCCCAGCTCGGCGCGAGCGTCTCGCCCAGGCCGATCGCCATTTGATCGAGCGTCTCCACCACCCGGATGGCGGGGGATGCCGTGACCCGATCATAATGCAGGCCATGGTCGCGCATATAGCGGCCCATCGTCTGCGCCGCGCGCTTGCCCTTCGCGTTCAGCGGGCGATCGAAATCGCGCGCGACCGGATCATCCCATCCCGACTTGGCGTGGCGGAGCAGCGCGAGCCGTTTCATGCCTTCTCCGAAAGGATGTCCGTGCTCGCCTGATGCCCCAAAGATGCGTCAGAGGAAAGACGTGACGTAACCCGCCGCACGGCTTCGTCGAGCGTCAGCCGGTGGACGGGCACGCCGGGCGGAAAGGCATCGAGCAGGCGCGAAGGCGTGGCGGCGGCGAGCAGCACGAACATGCCCCGATCGTCCGCGCGGCGGATCAGCCGGCCGAACGCCTGGGCGAGCCGTGCGCGGACCACTCGATCGTCATGCGCCGATCCGCCGCCGGCCGCGCGGCGCGCGGCATGGAGCACGGTGGGCCGGGGCCAGGGCACGCCCTCCATCACCACCATGCGCAGCGACGATCCGGGCACGTCCACCCCGTCGCGCAGCGCATCCGTGCCGAGGAGCGAGGCGCGGGGATCATCGCGGAAGATATCGACCAGCGTGCCCGTGTCGATCGGATCGACATGCTGGGCATAGAGCGGCAGCCCGTCGCGCGCGAGGCGATCGGCGATGCGCGCATGCACCGCCTTCAACCGCTGGATCGCGGTGAACAGGCCCAGCGTGCCGCCGCCCGCCGCCGCGATCAGCCGGGCATAGGCGCCGGCGAGCGCGGCCATGTCGCCGCGCTTCAAGTCGGTGACGATCAGCACCTCCGCGCGCGAAGGATAGTCGAACGGGCTGGGCGCAGCGAAGCGGGCGGGGGCATGATCGAGATGGACCGCGCCGGTGAGCGCCTCGGCCGCGTCCCACTCCTCGCCGCCGCGCAGCGTGGCCGAAGTGACGATCAGGCCATGGGCGGGCTTCAGCACCGTTTCCGCGAGCGGGCGGGTAGGGTCGAGCCAGTGGCGGTGGAGGCCGACATCATATTCGCGCCCCTCGACCCGATCGACCGCCAGCCAGTCGACGAAATCGGGATCGACCGGCCCGCCGATCCGGCCGAGCAGCGCCACCCAGGCGCCGAGCAACTGGCCGCGATGCGTGAGCCCCGCCAGCGCGCCTTCGATCCGTGCGCGGGCCTGCGCGTCCAGCCAGTCGGGCGCATCCTCGATCACCGTCTCGAGCCGCTGGCGCAGCCGGGCGAGCGGACGGATCAGATCCTCCAGCGCCTGCGCGGCGGGCGCCGCCGCCTCGATCAGCGGAGCATCGAGATTGGCGGCCTCCGTCTCCAGCCCATAGCCGGCGTCCGCCGCCCGGGCGCGCGCATAGACGGTGCCGCGCACTGCCGTGAGCAGCCGTTCGACGGGGCCGAGCGGCAGATCCTCCGCCAGCCGGCCGAGCCAGCCGTCCGCGGGAAGCTGGCTGGCGGCGATGCAGGCGGCTTCGATCGCGAGCGCCCCTTCCTCGTCATAGGAGGCAACATCGGACAGCCGCGCGGCCAGCCCCCGGCGGCGCCCGCGCGCGCGCGATTCGGGGCCGATGATCCAGCGGCGCAGCTCGATCGCCTCCTGCCCGGTGAGCGCGGCCGAGAAGGTCGAATCGGCGGCGTCGAACAGATGATGGCCCTCGTCGAAGACGAGGCGGGAAAGCGGGCTTCCTTCCTCGCGCCGGCGCTGGGCGAGAATCATCACCAGCGCATGATTGCCGATGACGATGTCCGCCCCCTCGGCGGCGCGGGCGGAGCGCTCGATGAAGCATTTGCGATAATGGGGGCAGCCGGCATAGACGCATTCACCGCGCCGGTCGGTGAGCGCGGTCGAGCCTGCGCGGCGGAACAGCGTCGGCAGCCAGCCGGGCAGGTCGCCCCCCACCATGTCGCCATCGCGGCTATAGGCTGCCCAGCGTGCGACGAGCTGCGCCAATATCGCCGCGCGGCCCTGGAAGCCGCCCTGCAGCGCATCTTCCAGATTGAGCAGGCAGAGATAATTTTCGCGCCCCTTGCGGACGACCACCTTCTCCCGCCTGAGCGCCGGATCGGGGAAGATGCGCGCGCTTTCCCGGTCGAGCTGGCGTTGCAGCGCCTTGGTATAGGTGGAGATCCACACCGGCCCGTCGGCATTTTCGGACCAGAGCGAGGCGGGGGCGAGATAGCCCAGCGTCTTGCCGATGCCGGTGCCCGCTTCGGCGAGCAGCATGTGCGGCCGGCCCTCGGCGGTGCGCGGATCGAAGGCGCGTGCGGCGGCGGCGGCATAGGCGCGCTGCCCCTCGCGTGGCTCCGCGCCCTTCCCGACGAGGCGCGACAACCGGTCGAGCGTCTCCGCCTCGCCGAGCTGCACGGGGCGCGGCTGCGGCCGGGGCGGCATCTCCTGCCATTCGGGCAGTCGGGAGAAGAGCCAGCGTTCGGCGCGCTCGGGCTTCTCGATCCGGTCGGCGACGGCGGAGGCCCAGGGCCAGCGCAGGCGGAGGAGCGCCTGCGCGCCGCTCCACGCGCCTTCGCGTTCGGGCCAATCGGGATCCTCGATCCGCGCGAGCAGTGCCGCCGCAAGCTCGCGCAGCAGCGGGGCGGCCTTCGCATCGCTTTCGGGCGGGGTGAGGCCCAGCGCGCGCGCCATGCCGGCAGGCGTCGGCACGGCGAAGCGGGCGGGGTGAAGGAAGGCGTAAAGTTCGAGCAGGTCGAGCCCCGAAAGCTCGCCATAGCCCAGCCGCGTGGCGATGACGGGCGCGTTGAGCAGGATCATCGGCGTCTCGGCGGCGATCGCGATCGCCTCGCCGCGACCCACCGCGCGCACCGCGCCATCGGCTTGCGCGATCCAGATGCCGCCATGCGTGGCGTGCAGCGCGGGCCAGGGCAGCATCGTCATGCGAGCAGCCGCAGCGCATCGACGAAGGCAGCGGCGTCGGGCAGCCGATCGAGATGGATATTGCCGTCGAAATCGCCGGCATAGTCGCCCGGATTGAGCAGGATCACGGCATTGCCGCGCCCCTGGGCGTCAAGCTCGCCCACTATGCCGCCGCGGATGCGGGCGGCCTCAATCTCCATCAGCGGCTCGGGCGTCCAGGGCAGGCTCCACAGCACGCGCCGGTCGGTGACGGTCAGCCGGATGAAGGGCGCGCGGACGATGCCGAGGAGAAGCGGCAGGTTGCGGCGGACGAGCAGCCAGATCACGCCCGCGCCGACCGCGAGCAGCGCCACCGTCATCGACAGGCTGAAGGCGAGATTGCGCCCCGTCGAGGCTTCGGGCGACCATAGCACCCAGAGGAAGAAGGCGAGCACGATCAGCTGCGGTACGGCAAAGCCCAGCGCCGCTGCCGATCCGGCGGGCAGCGCGCGCAATCCGGGCCGCGCGACATAGCGGACCCTCTCGTCATAGGGGCCGGTCGCGGGCTCGATGAGGCGGATCGCGCGCATCGGGGCTTCAAGTCGCTCGGTCTTTGCGGGTAAGGCCACCCGGATTCGCTAGAAGATGAAAGAACAAATGGCAAACGATCCTGTTCTGCGCTTTCCCGAGCTTCGGGCCACGGCGCTCGCGTCCAAGGCCTGGCCCTATGAGGAGGCGCGCAAGCTGCTCAAGCGCTATCCGGACGGCGCGCCGGACAAGGGCCATGTGCTGTTCGAAACGGGCTATGGCCCGTCGGGCCTGCCGCATATCGGCACGTTCAACGAGGTGCTGCGCACCACCATGGTGCGCCATGCCTTCGAAACGCTGTCCGACATTCCGACGCGGCTGATCGCCTTCAGCGACGATATGGACGGGCTGCGCAAGGTGCCGGACAATGTCCCCAATCAGGCGATGCTGGCTGAGCATCTCGGCAGGCCCCTCACGGCGATTCCGGACCCGTTCGGCAAGTTCGAGTCGTTCGCGCACCACAATAATGCGATGCTGCGCGAATTCCTCGATCGTTACGGCTTCGAATATGAATTTCTTTCGGCGACCGAACTCTATCGCGCGGGCCGGTTCGACGAGACGCTGAAGCTGGTCCTCGCACGCTATGATGCGATCATGGACGTGATGCTGCCGACGCTGCGCCAGGAGCGGCAGGCGACCTATTCGCCCGTGCTGCCGGTCGATCCCAAGACGGGTGTGGTGCTGCAGGTGCCGCTCCAGGTGGTCGATGTCGATCAGGGTATCGTGCGCTACACCGATCCCAATGACGGGGAGGAGATGATCGTCTCCATCCTGTCGGGCGGCGCCAAGCTCCAGTGGAAGGTCGATTGGGCGATGCGCTGGACCGCGCTCGGTGTCGATTATGAGATGGCGGGCAAGGATCTGATCGATTCGGTGGTCCAGTCCTCCAAGATCGCCCGCGTGCTCGGCGCCAAGCCGCCCGAGGGCTTCAATTACGAGATGTTCCTCGACGAGAAGGGCGAGAAGATCTCCAAGTCCAAGGGCAATGGACTCAGCCTCGAGCAATGGCTGACCTATGGCCCGCAGGAGAGCCTGGCCTTCTACATCTATCGCGAGCCCAAGCGCGCCAAGCAGCTCCATATGGGCGTGATCCCGCGCGCGATCGACGAATATTGGCAGTTCCGCCAGGCTTGGCCGGGGCAGGAGCTGGACAAGAAGCTCGGCAATCCCGTCCACCATATCCACAATGGCGATGTGCCGGAGGAGGCGCTGCCGATCGGCTTCGGCCTGCTGCTCAACCTTGTCGGCGTGCTGGGCGAGGCGGATCGCGACATCATCTGGGGCTATCTGCGCAACTATCTGCCCGATGCTAATCCGGTGACCTATCCGGCGCTCGATGGGCTGATCGGCCATGCCGTCGCCTATCATCGCGATTTCATCGCGCCGACGCTCCAGCGCCGCGCGCCCGATGCGCGCGAGGCCGGGGCGCTTGCCGATCTCGACGCGCAGCTGGCGGCGCTGCCCGAGGATGCGGATGCCGAGACGATCCAGAATGAGGTCTATGAGGCCGGCAAGCGCGCCCAATTCGAAAATCTGCGCGACTGGTTCAAGGCGCTCTACGAAACGCTGCTCGGCAGTTCGCAGGGGCCGCGCATGGGCAGCTTCATCAAAGTCTATGGCATTGCCAACACCCGCCGCCTGATCGCCGAAGCGCTGGCTTGACCCGGCCCCCCCGGAACCGGGACAGTAGTCGTGCGCTGATCGCGCGGAAGAGGTTCCGGGGAGACGGGAGTGATGCGCCGGGAAATAGCGGGCGTGGCGGTGGCGGCGATGCTGGCGGCGACGCCCGTTTTGGCCGCCAAGCCGCGCGAGATTCTGATGGCGGCGGCATTCCAGACGAGCGACCGGAAGGCGGCGCTGGCGGAGGTCGGTCGCGCGATCGAGGCGGCCGATGCGATCCTCGCCGCCAATCCCCGTGATCGGGAGGCGCAGCTCCAGCGCGCGATCGGGATCGGCTATCGCGCCAAGCTCACGCGCAACCGGGGTGATGCGAAGACGTCGCATCGCATGTTCGAGGCGCTGGCCGCCGCCGATCCGCGCGATGCCGAGGCGCAGGTGGCGATTGCCGGCTGGCATCTCGACGCGATCGATCAGCTTGGCGGGATGCTTGCGCGCATGGCGATCGGCGCGCGCGAGGGGGAGGGACTGGCGGCGCTCGACCGGGCGGTGGCGCTGGGCGGCGATCGCGCCTTCTTTCCTGGCGTCGCCAGCCTGATGCGCATCCGCGCGGACAAGGACGATGTCGCCCGCGCCCGCCGGCTCGCCGAGGCCGCCGCGACGGCCCCGGCGCCGACCCCGCTCGACCGGCTGATGAAGCGCAACGCGGCCGCCCTGCTGCCCGCGCTGCGCGCCCATGACGGCAAGGCAGCCGCCGCGCTCGCGCGCGAGCTGCTGCCCTTCGGCCGGCTGGATTAGGCTTCTTCCTACCAGAAGAAGCCGTAATGGACCGCGCGCACGCGGCCGGTGCGGGCGTCCACCAGCACCGCGTCATTGCCGTAGCGCACCCAGCGATTGGCGCCGACGGGGTGGGGCAGGCGATAACGCCGGGGATCGGCGATCACATAGCGCGGCGCATAATAGACCGGCGCGAAGCGATGGCCGACCACGACCCGGCGATAGCTATAGCCGCGCGGACCGGCATAGGCAGGACGTCGATAGACCTCGCGATGGCTGCGGCGATAGTCGCGCCAATCCTCGCGATATTCGCGCTCGGCCCTGCGCACGTCGCGCTGTTCCTCGCGGACCACATGGGGCGGCGCGCCGTAGCGGATCGCGCGATCCACGTCGCGCTGCTCCTGGCGGATGTCGCGCCGATCCTCATGCAGTTCGCGCGTCTGTGCATGGGCGAGGGAGGGGATGGCGGTGGCGGCCATCAGGCCGAAAAGGATAAGCTTACGCATGACCAGCTCCTTGGTAGGTCGACTCCTTTCTTCTAGTCGAATCGCCCTGAATGGCGTGGGAACCGGCCTGTCATCATGCCGACAGGCTTAAGGCGGGAAGGCGGCGACGGATTTCAGCTTTGACATGTGCTGAAACGAAAAAGGGCCCGGAGCGGCGGCTCCGGGCCCGATCGGCGATGGTGCCCCGTGCGAGGCTACCAGAAGAAGGAATGGATGATGTCGCGGATGATGCCGTCGGTGATGTCCACCAGCATCACATCGTCATGGTAGCGCACCCAGCGATAGCGGCCATAAGCCGGCGGCAGGCGATATTGCCAGGGATCGACGATCCAATAGGGCCGGCCATAATAATAGCGCGGGATGCGATGGCCCGGCACCCAGCGGCGATAGCCATGGTCATAGCCGCGCGGGGGATAATAACGCGGCGCGCGATAGAGCGGCCGGTTGCGCTCGCGCCAGCGCTGCCAGTCATAGCGGCGATCATTGCGCCAGTCGCGGTCCCAGCGCCGGTCATCGCGCCAATCACGTCCCTCGCGACGATCGTCCCGCCAGTCCTGGCGATCCTCGCGCCGGTCGTCCTCCCAATCGCGCTGATTCTCCTGCCAGTCGCCACGTTCGTCGTGTCGATCCTCGCGCCAGTCGCGACGTTCCTGTCCGCGATCCTCATTCCAGTCGCGGCGGTCGTCGCGCTGCTCCTCGCGCCAATCCCGGTCGCGGCGATCATGTTCCGGCCGGGGGGAGGGAGTCTGCGCCGAGGCGACGGTCGGGATCGCGGCCGTCGCGGCGAGCAGCAGGGCGGTAAGGGTCCTCACCATGAAAATGCACCTCATGCGGGGCGGCACGATCGCCGCCGTCGGTGCCGCTTTGCGCCCTAAGGGGTGAAATAGGGCTGAACCCATTCTTCAGCGATCCGAAAGCTTTCCCGCCGGCGGGGCTAGCGCGGGCACGGCGCGCGCGGCGTCGGCGGGATCGATTCCGGGCGGCGGCGCGGCATCGATCCCACTATCCTGCCGCATGGCCTGCGCTGCGCGGCGAATCGCGCGGCGGATGCGCGGATAAGTGCCGCAGCGACAGATATTGGTGATCGCCTGGTCGATCTCCTCGTCGGACGGATCGGGATTCTTCTCGATCAGCGCGGCCGCCGCCATGATCATGCCCGACTGGCAATAGCCGCATTGCGGCACATTTTCCGCCACCCAGGCCTGCTGCACGGGATGGCTGCGGTCGCGCGACAAGGCCTCGATGGTGGTGACGAAGGCGCCCTCGATCGATCCGATCGTTACCTGGCAGGCGCGGGCGGGCGCGCCGTCTATATGCACGGTGCAGGCGCCGCATTGCCCCGCGCCGCAGCCATATTTGGTGCCGGTGAGGTTGGATGCGTCGCGCAGCGCCCAGAGCAGCGGAGTGCGGGCGTCCATGCGATAATGGACGGGCTGGCCATTGACGGTGAAGCGGGTCATTACCCGCCGGCGAATAGCGGAAAGGGGGCGGGCTTGGAAAGCATATGGCCGCCCGGGCTTGAAGAATCGCGGCGTCGCTGCTAGGGGCGGCGGCTCACGGCGCGAAATCCGGTTTTCGCGCTGCCGCACATATTTGCGCGATCCGATGGATGGGGCCCGATATGGGGTCGCCTTCTGCCGCTCGCACGACTGGAGATTGACGGGTTTATGCAGATCATCGTTCGCGACAATAATGTCGACCAGGCCCTCCGCGCACTCAAGAAGAAGCTGCAGCGTGAAGGCGTGTACCGCGAGATGAAGCTGCGCCGTCATTACGAGAAGCCCTCCGAGAAGCGCGCCCGCGAGCGCGCCGCCGCGATCCGCCGCGCGCGCAAGCTGGAGCGCAAGCGGCTGGAGCGCGACGGCGTCCGCTGAGTCCGGCACTGATCCGGCCTGAGCCGTTTTCACGGCGGGGCGCGTCCTGCGCCCCTTGCGCCATGGCCCCGGCCGGGGCAGGATGGCGGAACTGATTGATAAGCAGGAATATTCGCCGATGTCGGAAGTGACCGCCGTTCCCTTGCGTCCGATCGGCAAAGGGTCGCTCGCCACGCTCTGGATCGGCGTCGGCCTGCTCGTCGCGGCGGGCGTCGGCACGGCCTATTTCGGCACCCGTTCGCAGGTGGCGATGGCGCAGCCGGCGGCCGAGTTCCTCGCCGCCAACGGCAAGCGCTCGGGCGTCGTCACCACCGCATCGGGCCTGCAATATCAGGTGCTGAAGGAAGGCCAGGGCCCCAAGCCCAGCGCCGGCGATACCGTCCTCGTCAATTATGACGGCAAGCTGGTGAATGGCGAAGCCTTCGATTCGAGCTCGCGCCAGGGTGGGCCGGCCGTCCTTCCCGTCGGCGGCGGCATGATCCCAGGCTGGACCGAGGGGCTGCAGCTCATGAAGCAGGGCGCGAAATACCGCTTCTGGTTCCCGCCCAAGCTCGCTTATGGCGATCGCGGCGCGGGCGGCGGCGTGATCCCGCCCAATGCGGTCACCATCTTCGATGTCGAGCTGCTCGCCATCGCCCCGCCCGGAATGGGTGGCATGGGCGCCGCGCCGCAGATGTGATCCCGAAAGGGGCCGGTTTCGAACCGGCCCTTTTTTCTTGGGCGAACCTCCGGCCCTCTACCTTAATCGCATTGCCGCGCGCAGGCTGAGCTTATCGAAACCTACGCGGGCTCGTCGGGAATCTCAGCGCCCTTCGACAGCCCAGGGGTGAGCGCCGGATCGGAAAAGGCTCCGGGCGACGCCCTGGAGCCGGCAGGGATCAGGCGGCCCTGGAGCCGGCTTCTTGCGCGGCATTGCCCGAGCGTTCCTCGAGCAGGACCTTGATCATCGCGACGATCGGATCGGCCAGCGCCAGCCCCAATATGCCGAACAGCGCGCCAAACAGGAGCTGCGCGCCCAATATCAGCGCGGGCGCGAGATCGACCGAGCGCTTCGCCACCATCGGCACGATCAGATAACCGTCGACCGACTGCACGATGACATAGACGGCAATCGCCCAGAAGCCCGCCTCCGCGCTGGCAGAGAAGCCGACCAGCACGATCAGAACGCCTGACACGATCGCGCCGATATTGGGCAGGAAGGCGAGCAGGCCGGTGAGAATGCCGAGCAGCGCCGCCATCGGCACGCCGCCCAGCGCGAGGAGGATCCAGGTGCCGACGCCTTCCACCGCCATGCCGAGCAGCCGGCCCGCCATGAGCCGGCGCATCGTCCATCCGAGCTTGGCCGAGGTCTCATAAAAGGCCGCCCGCCTTTCCATCGGCAGCATCCAGGCTACGCCGCGTTCATAGAGGCGCGGCTCGATCGCAACGAAGATGCCGATCACGACGATCATGGCGAGGCTCGATATCGCGCCCAGCGCATTGCCCAGCGCCGCCGTCACCTGGCCGAGCGAGCCCAGCAGTCGCTGGCCGATCTCGCCCGCTCCCGTGCCGCGCGTGACGAGGCCGATCGACTGCGCCCAGCCGAACAGGCGGTTGAACTGGGCGGTGATGACGGTGCGCAGCGCTTCCGCCTGGCCGGCGAGCTGATAGCCCGCGAAATAGAATATCCAGACTATGAAGGCGAGAAAGGCGATGCAGATGATCGCCAGCCGCCAGCCCCGCCCGATCGGCAGGACGCGGCCGAGCAGCCGCGCGCCGCCGTCGAGCATTGTGGCGAAGACCAGCCCGCCGAGGATCAGCAGGATCGACTGGGCGAGGAACCAGGCCGCAACGATCGCCACCGCCGTGCCGAGCCAGATGATCGCCCGCTTCAGCTCACGCTGGGTGAGCGGGTCGCGAAAGTCCGCCGGGCCCGGTTCCTCTATATGGCCGCCGGGCCGCTCGTTCATTTCGCCGGGGCTCCGCTGCCGACCTTGTCGGGATGGAGGCTGCTGCCCGCGCGGCCACCACGCATCGCGGTGAACCAGCTCACCGGGTTCCACAGGTTCGACGTGCCGTCGAGCGAGAAGGTGATGAATTCGGCGCGGCCACCGAGATTTTCGACCGGCACGGGCCCGCCCAGGCCGTTGAGCTCGGCAGGCACGCGGCTGTCGGCCGACTGGTCGCGATTATCGCCCATCAGGAAGACATGGCCGGCGGGAATGGTGATTTCCGGATAATCGTCGGTCTGGCTCGGTCCAAGGTCGATCGTGTCGAAGCTCACGCCATTGGGCAGCGTCTCGCGCACGCGGGGCATGGCGCAATAGCGGCGGCCGTCCTTGTCCGTCACCTGCAGGTCCATCACGGCGGCCGAGTCGCACGGTACATTGGCGTCGATCGGGATACGCGCCGGCGCTTCGGCCACGCGCTTCACGGGCGCGCCGTTCAGGATCACCGTGCCGCCGCGCACCTCCAGCCGGTCGCCCGGCAGGCCGATGACGCGCTTGATATAGTCCGCATCCTCGAGCGGCGGCTTGACGATCACGATGTCGCCGCGCTCCGGCATCCGTCCGAACAGCCGACCCTCGATGAAGGGGAGGACGTGGAAGGAAGGCGACACATAGGACCAGCCATAGGGATATTTGGTCACGACCAGCCGGTCGCCCTTGATGAGCGTCGGCATCATCGATTCGGACGGGATGTAGAAGGGCTTGGCGATGAAGCTGTGGAAGGCGAGCACCGCCAGCACCAGCCACAATATGCCCCGCGCCTCGGCCCACCAGTCCGTGCCCGCTTTTCCTTCGGGCTTTCCCTTCTTCTCGATGCTTTTGGCGGACATGGACATCTGGCGATCGCTCACGCGATCTTCTCCTCACAGGGGCGCGCATAAAGAATGACGAACGCCTGCGCCCAGGGATGATCGTCGGTAAGCGTCAAATGTATTTCAATGGCGTGGCCCGGCGGCGTCAGCGCGTCAAGCCTCGACCGCGCGCCCCCGGTCAGCGCCAGCGTCGGCGCGCCCGACGGCGCGTTCACCACGCCGATATCCTTCATGAACACGCCGACGCGGAAACCTGTGCCGACCGCCTTGGAAAAAGCCTCCTTGGCGGCGAAGCGCTTGGCATAAGTGGCCGCGCGGGTGAGCGTCCGCCGCTCAGCCTTGGCGCGTTCGATATCGGTGAACACCCGTTCCACGAACCGCTCGCCGAAGCGGTCGAGCGAATTCTGGATGCGCTCGATATTGCACAGGTCCGATCCGATGCCGACGATCATCGCGGCCCGTTTCCCGCGCGCCGGATCGTCATCGAGCGGCGTCCATCAGCGCGCGCATCCGGCGGACGCTTTCGTCCAGGCCGGTGAAGATCGCCTCGCCGATCAGGAAATGGCCGATATTGAGCTCCGCTATTTGGGGAATGGCGGCGATCGCCGTCACATTGGCGAAGGTCAGGCCATGGCCGGCATGCGCCTCTATCCCATTTTTGGCGGCGAGAGCCGCGGCATCGGCGATGCGGCGCAGCTCCTGCGCGCGCGCCTCGCCCTCGGCATGTGCATAGGCGCCCGTGTGGAATTCCACCACCGGCGCGCCCAGCTTCAGCGCTGCCTCGATCTGGCGGGGATCGGGCTCGATGAACAGGCTGACGCGGATCCCCGCATCGCCCAGCCGGGCGACGAAGGGCGCCAGATGCGCATGCTGGCCGGCCGCGTCGAGCCCGCCTTCGGTCGTCCGCTCCTCGCGCCGCTCGGGCACGATGCAGGCGGCGTGCGGCCGGTGGCGGAGCGCGATCGCCAGCATCTCCTCGGTCGCCGCCATTTCCAGATTGAGCGGGATCGCCAGCGAATCCTCAAGCCGTGCGATATCCTCGTCAGTGATGTGGCGGCGATCCTCGCGCAGATGGGCGGTGATGCCATCGGCGCCGGCCTCGGCGGCGGCGAGCGCCGCGCGCAGCGGATCGGGATGGTCGCCGCCGCGCGCGTTGCGGATGGTGGCGACATGATCGATATTGACCCCCAGGCGGAGGTGGCGGTTCAGCAAGGTGCGTTCATCCCGCCACGACCCGGCTTCCGGGCTTTACGGCGGGAATCGCCGCCAGCTCGGGCGGAAGCGCATCCGGCTGGTAGGTCGGCACGTCGATCCGGATCAGCGGATAGAAGGGCACGCCCAGATCGGCCTTGCCGCCCGAACGATCGACCAGCGCCGCCGCCGCGATCACCTCGCCGCCCGCCGCCGTCACCGCCGCGATCGCCTCGCGCGAGGACAGGCCGGTGGTGACGACATCCTCCATCAGCAGCACCTTCTGCCCCGGATAGAGCGAAAAGCCGCGGCGCAGGCCGAAGGTGCCGTCGGGCCGCTCGACGAACATCGCGTCGAGCCCCAGCGCACGCCCCATCTCATGCCCGGCGATCACGCCGCCCATGGCGGGCGAGACGACCGCGCCGAGGCGAATTTTTACCTTGTCGGGAATCCTCCGGGCCAATTCCTCGGCCAGCCGCCCGGCGCGCGCCGGGTTCATCAGCACGCGCGCGCATTGCAGGTAACGCGGGCTGCGCAGGCCGGACGAGAGGATGAAATGGCCTTCGAGAAGCGCATCCGCGGTGCGGAATTCGGCCAGCACCTCCTCGTCGGTCATCATTCATACCCCCATTTCATCGGACATGCGCCAGATAGGCCGCTCGTGACGCGGCTTCAACCGCTTGCAATTCGGCGCGATCCGGTGTTGAGAACCCTTTGAGCTATGCCAAAAGATAATCGCGGTCCGGCCGGCCCGAATATTTGAAGGGCACCCGCCGGGGCGCTTGCGGGGGTAAGGATGACGACGCTGAAACCGATAGTGGCGATAATGGCGTTGGCAGGCGCCATTATGGCGGCCGTTCCGACGCTGGCCCAGGCGCCCGTGCCTGCTCCCGTGGTGCAGGAAGCGGCCCCGCCCGCCGCCGCTCCGGCCGCGGTGCCCGCGACTCCGGCCGCGCCCGCCTTCGCCCATGCCGCGCCCGAGGCCGGAATCGGCCAGCCGGTCCCCGGTGCCATCACGCTCCAGCCGCAGTTCACCGAGGTCGGCGCCGATGCGCGGTGGATGCACAATGCCGTGCTGATGCCGATCATCACGGTCATCTCGCTGTTCGTCCTGCTGCTGCTGCTCTATGCCGTCTTCCGCTATCGCGCCAAGGTGAACCCGCTTCCGTCCGGAACCTCGCACAACACCTTCATCGAGGTGATGTGGACGCTCGCGCCGGTGGTCATCCTGGTCGTGATCGCGGTGCCCTCGATCCAGCTCCTCGCGAAGCAATATGCCGCGCCCAGGGCGGACCTCACCGTGAAGGTGATCGGCAACCAGTGGTACTGGACCTATCAATATCCGGACAATGGCGATTTCGAGATCGTCTCCAACATGCTCAGGGAGAAGGATGAGATCCCCGCCGGCCAGCGCGCCCGCACCGACGCGGACGGCCCCCGCCTGCTCGCGGTGGACGAGCGGATGGTGGTGCCCGCCGGCGCGGTCGTGAAGCTGATCGTCACCTCGAACGATGTGATCCACAGCTTCGCCGTTCCCGCCTTCTGGGCCAAGATGGACGCGGTTCCCGGCCGCCTGAACGAGACCTGGTTCAAGGTCGATCGCCCGGGCGTCTATTATGGCCAATGCTCGGAACTGTGCGGCGCACGCCACGCTTATATGCCGATCGCCGTCGAGGTGGTGCCGCCCGCGCGTTTCGCCGCTTGGGTCGCCTCCAAGGGCGGCACGATGAAGGGCGCGGCACCCGCAGCACCCGCCGCCAACGAGACCGTTCCTGCCGCCGCCCCGGCGCAGGGCGCCACCGCGAGCTGAGGCCCCGCAGCCATGACCGACACGACCGCGACCGCCGCCCCTTTCCAGCTCTATGAGGATCATGGGCATGGGCATCATGCCGAACATCTGCCGGGCTTCTTCCAGCGCTGGTTCATGTCCACGAACCACAAGGATATCGGCATACTCTATCTGATCTTCGCGATCTTCGCCGGTATCGTCGGCGGCGCGATATCGGGCCTGATGCGCCTCGAGCTCGCCGCGCCGGGCATCCAATATCTGCCGCTCTGGGCGGGCACGGACAATTTCGACACGGCGCTCCATCTGTGGAACGTGCTCATCACCGCGCATGGCCTCATCATGGTCTTCTTCATGGTGATGCCCGCGATGGTCGGCGGCTTCGGCAATTATTTCGTGCCGATCATGATCGGCGCGCCGGACATGGCCTTTCCGCGGATGAACAATATCAGCTTCTGGCTGCTCGTCCCGGCCTTCATCCTGCTCTTGAGCTCGACCTTCGTGTCGGGCGGCACGGGGCCCGGCGCGGGCACCGGCTGGACGGTCTATGCGCCGCTCTCGACGAGCGGCTCGGCGGGGCCCGCGGTCGATCTCGGCATACTCGCGCTGCACATTGCGGGCGCGTCGTCGATCCTGGGCGCGATCAACTTCATCACCACCATCCTCAACATGCGCGCGCCGGGCATGACGCTGCACAAGATGCCGCTCTTCGCCTGGTCGATGCTCGTTACCTCCTTCCTGCTGCTGCTGGCGCTTCCGGTGCTCGCGGCGGCGATCACGATGCTGCTGACGGATCGCAATTTCGGCACGACCTTCTTCGATGCTTCGGGCGGCGGCGATCCGATCCTCTACCAGCATCTCTTCTGGTTCTTCGGCCAT
Source organism: Sphingomonas oleivorans (assembly GCF_003050615.1). Taxonomy (GTDB): domain Bacteria; phylum Pseudomonadota; class Alphaproteobacteria; order Sphingomonadales; family Sphingomonadaceae; genus Sphingomonas_H; species Sphingomonas_H oleivorans. The sequence goes on from NZ_NWBU01000009.1 coordinate 141,718, forward strand.
CCGGAAGTTTATATCATGATCCTGCCGGGCTTCGGCATGATCAGCCACATCATCGCCACCTTCAGCCGCAAGCCGGTATTCGGCTATCTCGGCATGGCCTATGCGATGGTCGCGATCGGCGTGGTCGGCTTCATCGTGTGGGCGCACCACATGTTCACGACCGGCCTCAGCGTGAACACCAAAATGTATTTCACCGCGGCGACGATGGTGATCGCGGTGCCGACCGGCATCAAGATCTTCTCCTGGATCGCAACGATGTGGGGCGGTTCGCTGTCGTTCAGGACGCCGATGGTCTGGGCGCTCGGCTTCGTGTTCATGTTCACGGTCGGCGGCGTCACGGGCGTCGTGCTCGCCAATGGCGGCATCGATAATTATGTGCACGACACTTATTATGTCATCGCGCACTTCCATTATGTTCTGTCGCTCGGCGCGGTGTTCGCGCTGTTCGCGGGTTTCTATTACTGGTTCCCGAAGATGTCGGGCAAGAATTACAGCGAATTGCTCGGCCAGCTCCATTTCTGGCTGTTCTTCGCCGGCGTGAACATGCTGTTCTTCCCGATGCATTTCCTGGGCCTGCAGGGCATGCCGCGCCGCTATCCCGATTATCCGGATGCCTATTCCTACTGGAATCATTTCGCGTCGATCGGCTATGGCGTGATGCTGCTGGGCATGCTCGTCTTCTTCGTGAACGTCATCGTCTCGCTCGTCGCCGGCCGGAAGGCCGCAGCCAATCCGTGGGGCGAGGGCGCGACGACGCTCGAATGGACGCTGCCCAGCCCGCCGCCCTTCCACCAGTTCGAACAATTGCCGAGGATCGACTAAGCTGCCCTTTCACCCCCGCCGCGGCCGGGGTGAGAGCCGCAAAAGCAAGATGAACATGGCCACCAGTCCGCTTCCCACCGCCGCCGCCGCCATGCCGGCCGAATGGCGCGACTTTCTCGCGCTCACCAAGCCCAGGGTGATGACGCTCGTCGTCTTCACCGGCCTGTGCGGCATGCTGGCCGCGCCCGCCCCGATCCATCCGGTGATCGGCTTTACCGCGATCCTTTGCATCGCGCTCGGCGCGGGGGCCTCCGGCGCGCTCAACCAATGGTATGAGGCGGATCTGGATGCGCTGATGAAGCGCACCGCCGGCCGCCCGCTTCCCGCCGGCCGGATGGAGCGCTCCTCGGCCCTCCATTTCGGCGTCGGCCTTGCGGTCTTTTCCGTTCTGCTGATGGGGCTTGCGGTCAATCTGCTGGCGGCCGCGATCCTGACGGCCTCCATCCTCTTCTACGTGCTGGTCTATACGGTGTGGCTGAAGCGCCGCACGCCGCAGAATATCGTCATCGGCGGCGCCGCGGGCGCCTTTCCGCCGCTGATCGGCTGGGCGGCGGCGACGGGCACGGTCGATCCGCTGCCGGCGCTGCTGTTCGCGCTCATCTTCTTCTGGACGCCGCCCCATTTCTGGGCGCTGTCGCTGTTCATCCGCACCGATTATGCGGCGGCGGGCGTGCCGATGCTGCCGGTCGTCGCCGGCACGCGCACGACGCGCAACCAAGTGTTCCTGTACAGCCTGCCGATGGCGGGGGTGGCGGTGGCGCCCTGGCCGCTCGGCCTTGCCGGCTATGTCTATGGCGTCGTCGCGACGGGGCTGACCGGCTTCTTCCTGCTGCTGGCGGGCCAGGTCGCGCTCAGCCGCGAGACGGATCAGGCGAAGATGCGGCCCGAACGGCGGCTGTTCGCCTTCTCGATCCTCTATCTCTTCGCCCTGTTCGGCGCGCTCGTCGTCGACAGGCTGCTCGGGCTGTGATTGAGGATCCCGATATGAAGGAGGTCCGCCGCCGCCAGCATGCGCGCGCGGTCGTCACCGCGCTGATCCTCGGCGCGCTCGTGATCCTCTTCTACGCCATTTCGATCGCGAAAATGTCATGACCGCCGCCGCCGCGCTTGCCCGGAAGAATCGTCGCATCGGGCTCGCGGCGCTGCTGATCGCACTGGCGATGCTGGGGCTCGGCTATGCCAGCGTGCCGCTCTATCGCCTCTTCTGCCAGGTGACGGGCCTCAACGGCACGACGCAGAAGGCCATCGGCGCGGAAGCGCCCGGCGCGGTGGTCGGCAAGATGCTGGACGTCCGTTTCGACGCCAATGTCGCGCCCGCGCTCGCCTGGCGCTTCCAGCCGGAAAAACATGTCGATCGCGTCGCCGTCGGCGCGCGGGAAATGGCCTTCTTCACCGCGACCAATCTTTCCGACAAGCCGATCACGGGCACGGCGAGCTTCAACGTCACGCCCGATCAGGCCGGGCAATATTTCACCAAGATCCAATGCTTCTGCTTCACCGAGCAGACGCTGCGGCCGGGCGAGACGGTGCGCATGCCTGTAATCTATTATGTCGATCCCAGGCTGCTCGACGATCCGGACGCGAAGGGCATCAGCGAGATCACCCTGTCCTACACTTTCTTCCCGGTGGATTCCGGCAAGGGCAAGGATTAAGAATTAGGCAGAACGACAAGCGGAAGAATGAGGGGAAGGGCGGACATGGCCGGAGCGAAGAGCCACGATTATCATATCCTGCCGCCGAGCCCCTGGCCGTTCATCGGCTCGATCGCGGCGCTCGTCCTGGCGGTCGGCGCGGTCATGTGGATGCACAGTCATCCCGCCGGAAGCTGGCTGTTCTTCCTCGGCCTTGCAGGCGTTCTCGGCACCATGTTCTGCTGGTGGGCCGATGTGATCCGCGAGGCCAATGCCGGCGAGCATACGCCGGTGGTGCAGCTCCATCTGCGCTACGGCATGATCCTGTTCATCGCCTCCGAGGTGATGTTCTTCGTCGGCTGGTTCTGGGCCTGGTTCGATTTCGCGCTCTTCCCCTCGACCGTCGAGGCGGTCGGCGGCGTCTGGCCGCCCAAGGGCGTCGAGGTGATCGATCCCTTCCATCTGCCGCTGCTCAACACGCTGATCCTGCTCTGCTCGGGCACCACCGTCACCTGGGCGCATCATGCGCTGCTGCATGGCGATCGCGACGGGATGCAGAAGGGCCTGTGGTGCACCATCGCGCTCGGCCTGATCTTCTCGTCGATCCAGGCCTATGAATATGCCCATGCGCCCTTCGCCTTCAAAGGGCTGAACTATGGCGCCGCCTTCTTCATGGCGACCGGCTTTCACGGCTTCCATGTGATCATCGGCACCATCTTCCTCACCGTCTGCCTGATCCGTGCCTATCGCGGCGATTTCACGCCCAAGCAGCATTTCGGCTTCGAGGCGGCGGCCTGGTACTGGCATTTCGTCGATGTCGTATGGCTGTTCCTGTTCGTCTCCATCTATGTCTGGGGTGGCTGGGGCGCGCCGGTCCACGGCTGACGCGCCCTGGTGCGCGCGGCGCGATGATTCCATGAACGATCCCGTCGCGCCCTCCCCGATCCAGGCCGGCCTCCGGGGGCTCTGCCCCCGCTGCGGCGCGCCGGGCCTGTTCCTGGGCGCTGTCCGCTTCGCGCCGCGCTGCCGTGTCTGCGGCCTCGATTTCTCAAGCTTCAATGTGGGTGACGGGCCGGCCGCCTTCCTTACACTGATCCTCGGCGCGCTGATCTCGGCGATCGCGATTCTCTTCGAGCGGACGGTCCATCCGCCTTTCTGGCTTCATCTCCTGCTCTGGGTGCCGCTCACCATCGCCGCGGTGGTCGGGGCGATGCGGCTGAGCAAGGGGGCGCTCATCGCGCTCGAATATCGCAACGCCGCGCGCGAGGGACGGATCGTCGATCGGCCATGAAGCGCATCCCCCTCATCCCCATGATCGTCGTGGCGCTGGCCGTCCTGCTGATGATCGGGCTCGGCCTCTGGCAGTTGCGTCGTGCCGAGTGGAAGGAAGGGCTGTTGGCACGCTATGCGCAGGCATCGCGCCTGCCGCCTATGGCCTGGCCCGCCGTGCCGCCGACCGACGGCAGCCTGCTCTTCCGCCGCGCGGGCGGCTTCTGCCTCCAGCCGACGGGCTGGACGGCGCGGGCGGGGCGCAACCGCGCGGGCGAATCGGGCTGGCGCCATATCGCCGCGTGCCGCACCGGGGGTGCGGAGGGACCCGGCCTCAATGTCGACATGGGCTGGTCGAAAAGCGCCGATCCGCCCAAGAGCTGGCGCGGCGGGCGGGTCACGGGCGTGATCGAATCGGATCGCGAGCATGTGATCCTGCTCGTCTCGGACCGCGCCGCGCCGGGGCTGGAGCCCTCCGCTCTGCCTTCGCCGGAGCAGATTCCCAACAATCATCGCGCCTATGCGGTGCAATGGTTCCTGTTCGCGGGTGTGGCGCTGATAATCTCCGGCCTTGCGTTCAGCCGTCGCGGCCGGGAGCCTAAGCCCTAAAAAGTTGCCGCGACCGGGCGCCGGCGCTAAGCCGCCGCCACCATGCGCTACATCAGCACGAGGGGGCAGGCCCCCACGCTCGACTTTGAAGACGTCACCCTGACGGGGCTTGCCGCGGACGGAGGGCTCTATGTGCCCGAAGTCTGGCCCAGCTTCACGGCGGAAGACATCCGCGCGCTCGCCGGTCTCTCCTATGTCGATACGGCGGTCGCGGTGATGCGGCCCTTCGTCGCGGGATCGCTCTCGGATGAGGAACTGCGCGATCTTTGCGAGGCCGCTTATGGTCGCTTCAGCCATGCCGCGGTCACGCCGCTCGTCCAGCTCGACGCGCGCCATTTCCTGCTCGAGCTGTTCCATGGGCCGACGCTCGCCTTCAAGGATGTGGCGCTGCAACTGCTCGGTCTGCTGTTCGAGCGCTTCCTTAAATGTCGCGACACGCATCTGACGGTGATCGGCGCCACCAGTGGCGACACCGGATCGGCTGCGATCGACGCGCTGGCCGGCCGCGAGAAGGTCGACATCTTCATGCTCCACCCGCTCGGTCGTGTGTCCGACGTGCAGCGGCGGCAGATGACGACCGTGCTCGCGCCCAACGTCCATAATATCGCGATCGAGGGCAGCTTCGATGATGCGCAGGCGCTGGTGAAGGCGGCCTTCGCCGATCGCGAATTTACGCAACGCTATACGTTGTCGGCGGTCAATTCGATCAACTGGGCGCGGCTGATGGCTCAGATCGTCTATTATTTCTACGCTGCCGTCCGGCTCGGCGCGCCCGATCGGGCGGTCGCCTTCTCCGTGCCGACGGGCAATTTCGGCGATGTGTTCGCGGGCTATGTCGCCGCGCGCATGGGCCTGCCGGTCGCCCGGCTGATCGTCGCCACCAACGTCAACGACATCCTCCATCGCGCGCTTTCGGCGGGCGACTATTCGACGGGTATCGTGACGCCGACCGCCGCCCCCTCGATGGACATTCAGGTGAGCTCCAATTTCGAGCGGCTGCTGTTCGATCTTCACGGCCGCGATGGCGCCGCGCTGGCCGAGGCGATGCGCGGCTTCGAGGCGACCCGCGCGCTCGCCATTCCCGCCGCCATGCGCCAGGAGGCGGCCGCGATCTTCGACAGCGCGCGCATCGATGCGGACGGCATGGCGCTGGCGATGCGCTGGGCCTGCCAGGAAGCGGGCGAGATCATCGATCCGCATACGGCGATCGGCCTGGCTGCTGCGCGCAGCGCCGATCTGCCGCGCGAGATTCCGGTGGTGACGCTGGCGACGGCGCATCCGGCGAAGTTCAGCGATGCGGTGGAACGCGCCACCGGGCAGCGGCCTTCGCTTCCGGCACGTGTCGGCGGCCTGTTCGAGCGCGAGGAGCGCTACACCACGCTGCCGGCGACGCTGGAGGCGATCAAGGCCCATGTCGCGGAGCGGAGCGTGGCACCGGCATGACCGCGCGCCTCCACCGGCTGGCGAACGGCATCACCATCGCCGTCGAGCCGATGACGGGGGTCGAGACGCTCGCGGTCGGCCTCTATGCCGATGTCGGCGCGCGGTCCGAGCCGGCGGGGCTCGCCGGCCTTGCCCATATGGTCGAGCATATGGTGTTCAAGGGCGCGGGCACGCGCGATGCGCGCGCCATCGCCGAGACGATCGAGGATGCCGGCGGCTCGCTCAACGCCTGGACGGCGCGCGACCATACCGTCTTTCACGCGCGCATGCTGGCGGAGGATCTGCCGCTCGGGCTCGAGGTGATCGCCGATCTCGTCCGCGCGCCGCATTTCGACGCGGACGAGCTGGAGCGCGAGAAGGGCGTCGTGCTGGCCGAGCTGGGCGAGGCGCGCGATACGCCCGACGACATCATCTTCGATCATCTCCAGGCCGCCGCCTTCCCCGATCAGCCGCTCGGTCTTCCCGTGCTGGGCACGGAGGAGAGCATCGCCGCGATCGACGCGGAGGCGCTGGGCGAGTGGCTCAGGACGCAATATCACCCCGATGCGCTGGTGATCGCCGCCGCAGGCAAGGTGGACGAGGATCAGCTCCTCAAGCTAGCCGAGGCGCGCTTCGGCGACATGGCGGCGGGTGCCCCACCGCCGCATGCCTCGGCCGTCTTCGCGGGCGGCGCGCATCATGACCGGCGCCGCTTCGACCAGCTTCATGTGGCGCTCGCGCATCCCGGCGTGGGGCAGGCGCATCGCGATCTTCATGCCCTGTCGCTCTTCGCCAGCGCGGCGGGTGGGGGCATGTCCTCGCGTCTGTTCCAGCAGGTGCGCGAGCAGCGCGGGCTTGCCTATTCCATCTATGCCTGGACGCAGCCTTATGCCGAAACCGGGCTGTTCGGCGTCTATTGCGCCGCCACGCGCGCGCAGGCGGGAGAAGCGCTGGCGCTTGCCCGCCGCATCCTCGCCGAGACGGCCGAGACGCTCGATGAGGCGGAGCTGGCGCGCGCCAAGGCGCAGGCCAAGGCGGGGCTGCTGATGGGGCTGGAGGCGGTCGGATCGCGCTGCGACCATCTTGCGCGCCAGATCCAGGTCCATGGCCGCATCGTGCCCGTGGCCGAGACGGTGGCGGCGATCGAATCGGTCACGGTCGCCCATGCGCGCGCCGCCGGGGCCGCGGCGCTGGCGGGCGGCGAGGCGCTGGCGACGGTGGGCGGAAGGCTCGCGAAGGTCGCATGAACCTCCTCACGCTCGTTGCCGAACCCTGGGCCGATTATGGGCTGGTCGATTCGGGCCATGGCCGCAAGCTGGAGCGCTATGGCCGTTTCCGCTTCATCCGTCCCGAACCGCAGGCGATGTGGGCGCCGGCCGATCCCAACTGGTCGGCCGATGGCGATTTCATCGCGGCTTCGGACGATGAAGGCGGCGGCAAATGGCATTTGTCGCGCGATGTGCCGCGCGGCGGCTGGCCATTGAAATGGGAGGATGTGCGCTTCACGGCGATGTGCACGCCTTTCCGCCATCTCGCTTTCTTCCCCGACATGGCGCCGCAATGGGCCTGGATGCGCGAGCGCACGGGGGAGGGTGATCAGGTCCTCAACCTGTTCGGCTATACCGGCGTCGGCACCTTGGCGCTTGCGGCCAAGGGCGCCGAGATGGTGCATGTCGATGCGTCCAAGAAATCGGTCGAGGGCGGCCGCGCCAATGCGCTGCTCGCCGATCTCGCGGACCGGCCGATCCGCTGGATTATCGACGATGCCGCCAAATTCGCGGCGCGCGAGGTGCGGCGCGGGCGGCGCTATGACGGCATCTTTCTCGATCCGCCCAAATTCGGGCGCGGGCCGACGGGCGAGGTGTGGCGGTTGGAGGAAAGCCTGCCTAGCCTGATCGCCGATTGCCGCAAGCTGCTCGACGAACGCTCCAAATTCCTCGTGCTGACGGTCTATGCGGTCCGCATGTCGGCGCTGGCGATCGGCGAGCTTTTGAATCAGGCGATGGCCGGGCTCGGCGGTCGGGTCGAGGTCGGCGAGATGGCGGTGCGCGAGGAAGCGCGCGGCCTCCTCCTCCCCACCGCCATTTTCGCCCGCTGGGTGCGGGACTAGGGCCTTTTCCAAATCAGCCGCGTTCAGGCTGAGCGCGGTCGGGTGGCGATTAATCCCGCCCCGCCCGCAGCGCGGCGCCCGCCGCGAAGGGCGCACCCGCGAGCAGCAGCAGCGAGCTTGCGGCGAGCAGCTTGAGCGCGCCATGGCCCTGAACGCCGAGCCCGCCCGCGCCGAAGATGAGGAGCGGCACGGCGAGCGGCAGCATCACCAGCCCTGCCAGCGCACCCGCGCCGCGCAGGCCCGCCGTCAGCGCGCTGGTCGCGACCGCGAGCGCGGCCAGCCCCGGCGTGCCGAGCGCGAGCCCCGCTTCGAGTCGCATGACCGTCGCTCCGTCGAGCTTGAGCAATGCTGCCGCCGGCAGCGCCGCCAGCATCAGCGGCGGGCCGAAGCCCAGCCAATGGGCGAGGATCTTGGCGCCCGCCACCGCCTCGTCGCTGATCCCGCGCACCACATATTGATCGAGAATCCCCGCGCGCGCGTCCGGCTCGATCAGCCGGTCGACGGGCAGAAGTGCTGCCAGCAGCGCCGCCATCCACAAGGCGCCGCCGCCCACCCGGCCGAGCAGCGCCGCGTCCGGCCCCACCGCGAAGGGGAAGAGCGTCGCCACCAGCAGGAAGAAGATCAGCGGCATCATCGCCCCGCCGCCGGCGAAGCTCAGCGCCAGATCGCGCCGCACGATCAGTGCGAGCGCCCTCACAGCGCCAGCTCCTGCGGATCATCCAGCCCGAGCGGCTGATGGCTCGCGGCAAGCACGATGCCACCCTCCGCCCGGTGCGCCGTCATCGCAGCGGCGAGCCGGTCGAGCGAGGCCGTATCGAGCCCGTTGGCGGGCTCGTCGAGCAGCCAGATCGCTGCCTTGCCCGCGATCACCCGTGCCAGGGCCGCGCGCCTGCGCTGCCCGGTGGAAAGCATCCTGACGGGCACCTGATCGAGCGGCCCAAGCCCCATTGCCTCCAGCCCCCGGTCGACATCGTTCCGGCCGCGCCCATCGATCCGCGCCCAAAAATGGAGCGCGTCCGCCAGCGGCAGCCGTTCGTCCAGCGCCGCCGCCTCGCTTGTGAAGGCCATGTCGCCCGATCGCACCACCCGGCCGGCGGCGGGCGCAAGCAGGCCGCCTGCGATCCTGAGCAGGCTCGATTTGCCCGCGCCGTTCGGCCCCCGGATCATCAGCGCGGCGCCGGGCCCGAGCGCGAAGCTCAGATCCTCGAACAGCAGCCGGTTCCCGCGCAGGCAGGATATGGCCTCGAAGCTCAGCCCCGCCGGGCTCCTCATCCGGCGGCCTGCTCCAGCGCGTGCATGTCCGCGTCCGAAAGGCCGAAATGATGGCCCACTTCATGGATCAGCACATGGGCGACCAGCGCCTCCAGGCTGACGCCCGTCTCCACCCATTCGTCGAGCAGCGCGCGGCGATAGAGATGGATCATGTCCGGCAAGGCACCCGATTCGGTGATGGATTTCTCGCCGATCGGCCGGCCCGTATAGAGGCCGGAAAGCTCGAACGGATTGTCGATGCCGAGCTCGGCCAGCGTCTCCTCATCCGCGAAATCCTCGACGCGCAGGACCACAGTGTCGAGATAGCGGCGGAACTGCTGGGGCAGCCGCGCGATCGCGTCGCGTGCCAGCGCCTCGATCCGGTCCGCGTCGGGCGCGAAGGTTTGACCTGTCGTCATGGCCAAGCGACATAAGCGGGGATGCCGCGTCGCGCCAGCATGAGGGAGAGGATGGAATGACGATCGAGCCGCTGGACGAGGCCGAACGGGCCGACGCGCTGGATGGCCTGCCCGACTGGGATTTTGACGAGGCGCGCGACGCGATCACGCGCCGCTTCACCTTCGCCGATTTTTCGGAAGCCTTCGCCTTCATGACGCGCGTGGCGCTGCTGGCGGAGAAGGCGGATCATCATCCCGAATGGACAAATGTCTGGAACCGGGTGGATATCATGCTGACGACGCATGAGGCGGGCGGCCTTTCGTCGCGCGACATCAGCATGGCGCAGGCGATCGACGCGCTGATCGAATGAGTGGCCCGGCGGTCAGCCTGGATGCCGTCACCCGGCGCTTCGGCGGTCAGGCTGCGGTGGACGGCGTGTCGCTGGAGATCGCCGCCGGCAGTTTCGTTGCGTTGGTCGGTGCGTCGGGATCGGGCAAGTCGACGCTGCTGCGCATGATCAACCGGCTGGTCGAGCCCGACAGCGGCACCGTCCGCATCGCGGGACGGGATATTTCCGCTGCCGATCCCGCCATGCTGCGCCGGGGCATCGGCTATGTCTTCCAGAATATCGGCCTCTTCCCGCATATGAGCGTGGCCGAGAATGTCGCGATCATCCCGCGCATCGGCGGGAAGGACGACGCGGATGTGGCGGCGCTGCTCGATCTGGTCGGCCTGCCGGTAGACTATGCCATGCGCCGTCCGCATGCGCTTTCGGGAGGCGAGCAGCAGCGCGTCGGCGTGGCGCGCGCGCTTGCCGGGCAGCCGGGGCTGATGCTGATGGACGAGCCGTTCGGCGCGCTCGATCCGCTGACGCGCGACCGGATCGGTGCTTCCATGCGCGCGCTGCACGAGCGGCTGGGCCTCACCACGATCCTGGTGACGCATGACATGGCCGAAGCGCTGCTGCTCGCGGATCGCGTGCTGGTGATGGCGCGGGGGCAGATTGTGGCCGATGCCAGTCCGCGCGCGATGCTGTCGGGCGAGGCGGGGGCGGAGGCTGCCGAACTCGTCGCCGTGCCCCGGCGGCAGACGGATCGGCTGCGGGCGCTGGGGGCATGATCGCGGCGCTGGTTGCGCTCCCGCCGTTGGTGGCGAGCCATCTCCTGCTGTCCGGCGCGGCGCTGGGCCTCGCATTGCTCGTCGGATTGCCGCTCGGCGTCGCGGCGTCGCGGCGGCCGCACCTGGGCCGTGTCGCGCTTGGTGCGGCGAGCCTGATCCAGACGATACCCGGCCTCGCGCTGCTGGCGCTCTTCTACCCGCTGCTGCTCGCGCTCTCGTCGCTGGTGGGCGGCGCCATCCCCGCGCTGGGCTTCCTGCCCTCGCTGCTGGCGCTCGCCCTCTATGCGCTGCTGCCGATATTGCGCAACATGGTCGCGGGGCTGCGCAGCATTGATCCGGCAGTGCTGGAGGCGGCCGATGGCGTGGGCATGACGCTTCGCCAGCGTCTGTGGCTGGTCGAGGCGCCGCTCGCCGCACCCGTGATGATGGCGGGCATCCGCACTGCTGCCGTCTGGACGATCGGCGCTGCGACGCTTTCGACCACGGTCGGCCAGCCGAGCCTCGGCAATCCCATATTCGCCGGGCTCCAGACGGAAAATTGGGTGCTGGTGCTCGCCGGCTGCATCGCGGCGGCGGGGCTGGCGCTTGCGGTCGATGCCCTGCTCGCGCTGGTCGAATCGGGTATCGCCAGGGGCAGGCGCGGTCGGATCGTGGCAGGGCTGGCGCCGCTGCTCCTCGCGCTCGGCGGCGCGCTTGCCTTTACGCTCGCGCCCGCGCGGGAGAGCGTCACTGTCGGCGCCAAGAATTTCTCCGAACAATATATATTGGCCCGGCTGATCGCCGATCGGCTGGAACGCGCCGGCTATGCGGTCCGCTATCGCGAGGGGCTGGGATCGGCGGTTGCCTTCCGCGCGCTCGCGGGCGGGGATATCGACGTCTATGTCGATTATTCGGGCACGCTTTGGACGGGGCCGATGGGCCGCAGCGATGTCGTCCCGCATGGGCTCATGAATGCCGAAATTGCGCGCTGGATGGCCGCCGGGCCGGGGACGGGGCTGGTGGGTTCGCTCGGCTTCGAAAATGCCTATGTGCTGGCGATGCGGCGCGATGCGGCGGCGCGGCTCGGCATCGCATCGATCGGCGATCTGGCGCGTGCCGCGCCCCGGCTGCTGCTGGGCGCGGATCTCGAATTTCTCGATCGTCCCGAATGGGCGGGCATCCGCCGCGCCTATGAGCTGAATTTTCGGGAGACCCGCGCCTACAGCCCCACCTTCATGTATCGCGCGCTGCGGTCGGGGCAGGCGGACGTGATCTCGGCTTTCTCCTCGGACGGGCGGATCGCCGCCGACAGGCTCACCGTGCTGGCCGATCCGAAAGGAGCGGTGCCCGCCTATGACGCGCTGCTGCTCGTCTCCCCGCGCCGCGCACGCGACGCGCGTTTCGTGGGGGCGCTCAAGCCCCTGGTCGGGTCGATCCCGGTCGATCGGATGCGCGAAGCCAATTACATGGTCGATCGCGATCGGGACAAGGCGACGCCGGAGGCGGCAGCGCGCTGGCTTGCGCGCTGACGCTTCCCGTCAGTCCTCCTAGAAGGCGAAACGCGCCGTCACGCGCAGGTCGCGACCGGCGAGCGGGGCATGGTCCTTCAGAAAGCTCGCATGGCGGCGGGCCACCACGTCGAAGATATTGTTCGCCGAGAGGATCAGGCTGCTGCCATTGTTCGGGCCGAAGGGCTTGAGCGAGACGGAGGCGTTCACCATCGTATAGCCGCCCGTCGGCGTTTCGAAGCTGGTGACGCGATCCTGCTCGAAGACATGCTCGAGCTCGATCCGGCCCTGCGCCATGTCGCCCTGCGCCTCGATCCCGCCCAGCAGGCGCAGCGGCGGGATGCGCGGCGCGGGGCCGACCGAGTTGATCTTCGCATGGACATAATCGGCCACGCCGTCGAGATTGATCGCATAGCCGCCGATCTGCGCCACGCGCGCCGAAGCCTCCGCCTCGAAGCCATAATAGCGCGCATCGGCCTGATTATATTGGAAGCAGGGCAGGTCGATCTCGCGGCCGGGCGCCACCGCCGCCTCGCACACTGCCTGCGGCATCTGGGCATCGTAAATATAGTCGCTGAACCAGCTATGATAGCCGGAAAGGGCGAGATTATAGCCGTCGCCGGCGAACCGCAGCGTGCCTTCCACGCCCCAGCTCTTTTCCTTGGAAAAGCCGGGATTGCCGAGTTCGAACGACTGGGTGCCGGCATGCGGGCCATTGGCGAACAGCTCCTCCGCGGACGGCGCGCGTTCGGTGCGCGAGACGTTGAGGCCGAGGCGCAGGCCCGGCGCCACCGCCAGGCTTGCGCCCGCCGATCCCGAAAAGGCGTCGAAGCTGCGGCTGATATCCGGATTGCCGATCTGCTCGCTGGCGTCGGCGGAAACCTTGCTATGCTCGTAACGCCCGCCAAGCTCCGCCCTCAGCGCGCCGATGTCGAAGCTCTGCAGCGTGAACAGGCCAGCCTGAAGCGTCTCGTTGCGCGGCACGAAGGCTTCCTCGCCGATCACGTCGAAATCACGGATGAAGAGCTGCCCGCCGAACGCGCCGCGCCAGCCGCCGCGCTCGGCCTGGACGAATTCCAGCCGGCTCTCGATCGACTTGTTGAAGAAGGTGGTGCCGACCGCGCCGTCCTCCTCCAGCTCGCTATGCTGGTAATCGGCGAAGCCCGCGCGCAGGCGGATGCGGTCGAGAAGGCCGCCGCCCGTCTCCACCTCGCCGCGCAGGTCGGCGCGCGTCTGCTTCACGTCGATGCGCACCGCCTCGGCCTCCGCGCCCGGCTCGAGCGAGTAGCGGATGGGCACGGCGTAAAGGCTGTCATAGCGGCTGACCGAGAAACCCAGATTGCCGCCTTCGGTGATGAGCGCCGCGCCACCGGCCACTTCCCAGGTGCGCGCGCTGCTGTTGGGCAGCTTGCCCTTGAGGTCGGCGAGCGCCGCAATCTCCGGATCGTCGCTCGCCGCCGCCTCCGCGCGGAGCGCGGGCGAAAGGATATGGCCGCCCGTCTCGAGATCGCCCGTCTTGGAATAGCTGCCATCGGCATGGAGCACGATCTTGTCGCCGACCGGCACCTGTATCGCGCCGCTGCCCGATCGTTCGTTCGCCGCCGAGCCATAGCTTCCGATCGCGTCGATATGGATCGGCTCGTCGGGCACATGCGTCGGGATGCGGCTGTCGATCACATTGACGACGCCGCCGATCGCGGAGGAGCCATAGAGCAGCGAGGCCGGTCCGCGCAGAACCTCGATCCGGTCGGACGTCAGCGGATTGATGACGACCGCATGATCGACTGAGGTGTTGGACGCGTCGAAGCTGCCGATGCCGTCGGTGAGGATGCGCACGCGCTCGCCCTGGAAGCCGCGCAATATCGGGCGCGAGGCGTTGGGGCCGAAGGAGGTGGCGGAAACGCCGGGCAGCTTCGCCAGCGTCTCGCCGATCGTGGGCCGGATGGTACGCGTCAGCGCCTCGCCCGTCAGCACCGACGTGCCCGACAATATGTCCGCCACATTGCGCGCGAAGGGGGCTGCGGTGACGACGATGTCCTGCGGCGGCGCGGCATGATAGTCGCCCGTGCCGGCTGCCTGCTGCTGCTGCTGCTGGGCGAAGGTGGGGCTGGCAAGCGCAGCGAGTGCGACGCCGGCGGCGAAAAAGCAGGTTGATTTCATCGACTAGGCCTCCCGAACCTGTTCATCCGGGGCCTAAAAGGAATGTTACATCATCACAAGATCAAAATCCGTAAACTCCGCCCTGTCGCGCCAGCCGTTGCCGCAATGCAACGAAAAGGGGCGCACGGCGGCCGTCGCCCGGCGGGCGATCAGCGTTCCTGTTCCGCCTCGATCGCCTTTCCGGTCAGCACGGTGATCCTCTCACGATAGCTCGATGCCAAGGTGAGATGGATGTGGCGCACGGCGGGATCGGTCGCCACTTCGGCGAGCCTTTTCTCCGCCCGTTCGCGCGCGGCGAAATAGATATGGTCCTCATGGCCGGTCATCGGGCCTCTCCTGCTCAGCAAGCGGGAGCATGATCGTCTCTCGGCCGTCGCTGCTTGCGGAAAAGGCGGGCCCCGGCGACGGTAGCCATTCATAGCCTATCGGGGCGCGGAAGGCGAATCCCCCCGCGCGCCGGGAAGGTCGTTATGCCATGCCGAGCTGCCACAGGATGAAGGCCTGTTCCTCGGCGGTCTCGCGCAGATGCTCGAACCGGCCGGACTTGCCGCCATGGCCCGCGCCCATATTGGTCTTGAGCAGCAGGATGTTGCGGTCGGTCTTGGTCGCGCGGAGTTTCGCAGCCCATTTTGCGGGCTCCCAATAGGTCACGCGCGGATCGTTGAGCCCGGCCGTGATCAGCAGCGGCGGATAGGCCTTGGCCGCCACATTATCATAGGGGCTGTAGCTTCGGATCAGCTCGAACGCCGCCTTGTCGCTGATCGGATTGCCCCATTCGGGCCATTCGCCCGGGGTCAGCGGCAGGCTTTCGTCCTGCATCGTGTTGAGCACGTCCACAAAGGGCACATGTGCCACGATCGCGCCCCACAGCTCGGGCGCCTGGTTCATGATCGCGCCCATCAGTTCGCCGCCCGCCGATCCGCCCGATGCGGTGATCCGGCCCGGCCTGGTATAGCCCGCCGCGATCAGCCCCTTCGCCACGTCGACGAAATCGTCGAACGTGTTGGCGCGCTTCTCCAGCTTGCCATCCAGATACCATTGATAGCCCAGATCGTCGCCGCCCCTGATATGGGCGATGGCATAAGCGAAGCCGCGATCGACGAGCGACAGCCGGCTCGTCGAGAAGGAAGGCGACATGGCGATGCCATAGGCGCCATAGCCATAAAGGTGGAGCGGGCCCGATCCGTCCTTCGGGAAATCCTTGGCATAGACGATCGAGACAGGGATCTGCGTCCCGTCCCGCGCGCTGATCGTCAGCCGCTCGGTGGCGTAGCGCGACGGATCATAGCCGCTCGGTATCTCCTGCACCTTCAGGGTCGTCAGCGTGCCCGTCGCCAGATCATAATCATAGACGGTCGGTGGCGTCACCATCGACTGATAGGCGAGGCGCAGCTTCGCGACGGCATATTCGGGATTGTTGCCGAGGCTCGCGGCATAGCTCGCCTCGGGGAAGGCGATGCGCGTCGCGATGCCCTCGCCATAGGGCCTGAGCTCCACCTGATCGAGCCCCGCATCGCGCCCCTGCACGACATAGAAGTCGTGGAAGGTGGTGAGCCCGCGAATGTAGAAGCGGTCGGACGGCGCGACCAGCTCGGTCCAGGCGTCGGGCCGCTCGAGCGGTGCCGCCGCGATGCGGAAGTTCACATGCGTGTCGTTGGTGCGGATGAGGAGCATGCCCTCATGCTCCTCCACCTCATATTGCCGCCCGGCCTTGCGCGGCGAGACGAGGATCGGATCGGCGGTAGGGTCGGATGCGGGGATCAGCCGCACCTCGCTCGTCACATGGTCGCCCGTCGCCAGCATGATGAAGCGGCGCGAATGGGTGAGCCCCACATCGATGCGGAATCCCTCGTCCAGCTCATGATAGAGTATGGGGTCCTCCGTCGGATCGCTGCCCACGACATGCAGCTTGGCCGTGTCGATCCGCCAGTTGGCGTTCACCAGCCCATAAGCGAAGCTCTTCGAATCCGCGCTCCAGGCGATGCCGCCCAGCGTGCCGGGGATGGCATCCGGCAGCAGCTCGCCCGTCATCAGGTCGCGGACATGGATGGTGAAGCGTTCGGAGCCATTATCGTCGGTCGAATAAGCGAGCAGCCGACCGTCGGGGCTCACTTCCGCCGTGCCCAGCCGGAAATATTCCTTGCCCTCGGCCAGCGTCGGCTCGTCGATGATGATCTGTTCCGCGCCGCCCGTGACGGGTCTGCGATACCAGCGGCGATATTGGTCGCCCGGCTTGAAAGCCCACCAGTAGACCCAGGCGCCATCCTTCTGCGGCACGCTGGCGTCGTCCTGCTTCAGCCGGCCCTTCAATTCCTCGAACAGCGTGTCGACCAGCGCCTCGCGCGGCTTCATCGCCGCTTCGAAATAGGCGTTTTCGGCGTTGAGATAGTCGAGCACCTCCTTGTCCTCGACCTTGGGATAGCCCGGATCCTTCAGCCAGAACCAGGGATCCTCCACGGTGATGCCGTGGCGCGTATAGCTGTGCGGCTTGCGCGCGGCGACGGGCGGAGGCGGCAGGGTTTCGGCCGGCTGGGACGGTGCGGGCTGGGAAATGGCTGGCTCGGACAAGGCGACCTCGGACGGCAAGAGACAGGAAAGCGCGAAGGGGCGTGGGGGTAGGGAGGAACAAAGCTCCTGCTGGCGTGGCGCAGCGCCCGCGCCTATCTTCGCCGTTCAGAGATAGAAGGACGGGACACGATGTCCACCTATGAAGACCGTTTGAAGGCGCTTCGCGAGGAACTGGCGCGCCGCCGGCTCGACGGATTCGTCGTGCCGCTCACCGACGAGCATATGAGCGAATATGTCGGCGCCTATGCCCAGCGCCTCGCCTGGCTCACCGGTTTTCAGGGCTCGGCCGGATCGGCGGTGGTGCTGCCGGCCGAAGCCGCCATCTTCGTCGACGGCCGCTATACGCTGCAGGTGCGCGAGCAGGTCGATGGCGCGCATTGGAGCTATCAGTCGGTGCCGCAGACGAGCATTGCCCAATGGCTCCGGGAACATGCCGGCGCGGATGCGCGGATCGGCTATGATCCCTGGCTGCATACGCGCGGCTGGGTCGCCGCCGCGCGCGCCGCGCTCGCCGCCAAGGGGGCCGAGCTGGTGGCGGTGGAGACCAATCCGGTGGACGCCATCTGGCCGGATCAGCCCCGCCCGTCCGACGCGCGGCTGCTCGTCCAGCCGGATGCGCTCGCCGGCAAGCCTTCCTCCATCAAGCGGCAGGAGATAGCCGACTGGCTCGATGCGCATGGCGCGGATGTCGCCGTCCTTTCCGCGCTCGATTCGATCGCCTGGGCGCTCAATATCCGGGGCGCGGACGTCGATCGCACGCCCGTCGCGCTCGCTTATGCGCTGGTCCATGCCGATGCCACGGCGGACCTGTTCGTCGCACCCGACAAGCTGGACGACGAGGTGCGCCAGCATCTCGGCAATGCGGTGCGCATCCATGATCGCGCGGCCTTCCAGCCGGCGCTTGGCCAGCTATCGGGCAAGTGCGTCGTTGCCGATCCGGAACGGGCGGTTGCCGCGATCTTCGAGGCGCTGGATGCTGCCGGTGCCACCATCTTCGAGGCACGCGATCCCGCCGTGCTGTCCAAGGCGGTGAAGAACGAGACCGAAATCGCCGGCCATCGCGCCGCCCAGGCACGCGATGGTGCCGCGCTCACCCGCTTCCTCCACTGGCTTTCGATCGAGGCGCCGAAGGGTGGCCTCACCGAGCTTTCCGCCGCCGCGAAGCTGCTCGCGTTCCGCGAGGAGAATGGCCTGCTGCGCGATCTGTCCTTCGACACCATCTCGGCGGCCGGGCCCAATGCGGCCATTCCCCATTATCGGGTGAGCGCGCAGAGCGACCGGCGGATCGAGATCGATTCCATCTATCTGGTCGATTCGGGCGGCCAATATCAGGACGGCACGACCGACGTGACGCGTACCATCATCGTCGGCACGCCGACGGCGGAGATGAAGGATCGCTTCACCCGCGTGCTCAAGGGCCATATCGCGCTCGCCCGCGCGCTTTTCCCGGAAGGGACGCGCGGCAGCCAGCTCGATACGCTCGCGCGCCAATATCTCTGGGCCGCCGGGCTCGATTATGCCCATGGCACCGGCCATGGCGTCGGCGCCTTCCTGTCGGTGCATGAAGGGCCGCAGCGCATCGCGCCGGTCGGCAGCGGCTATGCCGGCGGGGACGAGCCGTTGCGCGCCGGCATGATCCTCTCCAACGAGCCCGGCTATTACAAGTCGGGCGACTATGGCATCCGCATCGAGAATCTCGTGCTGGTCGAACCGCGCGACGTGGCCGGCGCCGAGAAGCGGGTGTTCGGCTTCGAGACATTGACCTTCGCGCCGATCGATCGGAATCTGATCGACGTCACGCTGCTCGACTCGGGCGAGCGGGCCTGGGTCGACGCCTATCATGCGAAGGTGGCCGATCTGATCGGCCCGCTCGTGCCGCTGGATGTGCGCGATTGGCTGGAGGGGGCCTGCCGGCCGCTTGAGGGAGCATGAAAATGGGGAAGAAGGGGTTATTGATCGCAGCGGCCGCGCTTGCCGTGGCAGGCGCCGGTGCGGTGGCCTATGCCAAGTTCGATGTGCCGCCGACCCCGCCCATGGCGGCGGCCGAGGCCGCGAAGCTCAATGCCTTCGATTTCCGGCTGGTCGCGATCGACGGCGCGCCGCTGCCGATGAACAAATTCCGCGGCAAGGTGGTGCTGCTCGTCAACACCGCCAGCAAATGCGGCTTCACGCCTCAATATGAGGCGCTGCAGAAGGTCCATAGCGACTATGCGCCCAAGGGCTTCACCGTGCTCGGCGTGCCGTCCGGTGATTTCGCCGGGCAGGAACTGGCGACCAACAAGGAAATTGCCGGCTTCTGCAAGGCAACCTTCGGCATCCGCTTCCCCATGGCGGAGAAATCGGACGTGGTTGGGCCGAATGCGCTGCCAATCTATCGCTGGGCAGCGGCGAAGCTGGGACCGGACAACACGCCCAAATGGAATTTCCACAAATATCTGATCGGCCGTGACGGCCGGCTGATCGCGGCCTTCGGCACCAAGACGACGCCGGACGATCCCGCGGTCAAGGCTGCGATCGAGGCGGCGCTGAAGGCTCCGGCGCGGCGGGCTTAGCCGCCGCCTCGCGCGCCTGAGCCTTGCGACGCTTCAGATTTTCGCGGAGCGCCTCGGCCAGGCGGCGGGCGCGTTCCTCGGCTTGGTCGGTCATGGGGAGCGCGTAAAACGATCGGCCAGGAGCGCGCAAGCCGCCTTGACGTGCCGCGGCACTTTCTCCATAGCGCCGCACCACCGCTCGAAAAGAGCGGGGTCCGCTTCGCGGATCATGCTGGCGATGCTGCCGTAGCTCAGTGGTAGAGCGCATCCTTGGTAAGGCTGAGGTCGTGAGTTCAATCCTCACCGGCAGCACCAGCATCTGCAAATCCGGCCAGGCGCAAGCGAAAGCGCCATCTCGTCGATAGGGCGCTTTCCCCTTCAGCACTCGCCAAATGGGCGAATCGGGAAAGCGGGCGCCACCCCAACCGAGGATAAGGATCGCCCGCGCCGAGCCGCTAGGCTGCGGGCCATGTGCAACCGTTATCGCGTGACGACCGATCGGGTGGAGCTTGCCGACGCCTTCGACGTCACGGTCGTTCCCGAATATGATCGCCTGCCCGATCCGGAGTTGTTCCCCAAGCGGCTCGCCTATGTCGTCCGGCGCGAGGGCGGCGAGCGGCTGCTCGACATCATGTCCTGGGGCTTCCCGCCGCCGTCCGGCAACCGGCCCGTCACCAATGTCCGCAATCTCGCCAGCCCCTTCTGGCGGACGGCGCTTTCCCGGCCGGATCGGCGCTGCCTCGTGCCGGTCGGCGAATTTTGCGAATGGGAGGGGGAGAAGGGCCATAAGGTCGCGCGCTGGTTCCGCCTGGTCGATCGCCCGATCTTCGCCTTTGCCGGGCTCTGGCGGCCGTTCGAAGGCGGCGGGGCCTATGCCTTTCTGACCTGCGAGCCCAATCCGCTGGTCGGGGCGGTCCACCCCAAGGCCATGCCGGTCATCCTTCATGAAGAGGATCATGAGCGTTGGATGACGGCCGACATGGCCGATGTGCTGCCGCTCGCGGCACCCTATCCGTCGCAGTTGATGGTCATGGAATGAGTGTGGGAAGGGGCGCGGGCGATGATTGACGCATGGCCGGCTGCCGCCCAAGAACGGCGCCATGCGCTTCTTCTCCGACAATGCCGCCCCCGTCCATCCGCGCGTGATCGACGCGATCCTCGCCGCCAATGGCGTCGATGCCGCTTATGATGGCGATGCGCTGAGCGCGGCGCTCGATTCGGCCTTTTCCGATCTGTTCGGGCGCGATGTGGCGGCCTTGTGGGTCGCGACCGGAACGGCGGCCAACGCGCTCGCGCTCGCCGCGCTCTGCCCGCCTTATGGCGGCGTCATCACGCATCGCGATGCGCATATCCAGAATGACGAATGCGGCGCGCCCGAATTCTTCACCCATGGCGCCAAGCTGCTGCTCGCCGAGGGGGAGGGGGCGAAGCTCAGCCCCGAGGGCGTCCGCGCGGTTGCCGATGCTATTGCCGACGATGTCCATCGGGTGCAGCCGCACGCGCTGTCGATCACCAACGCCACCGAATATGGGCTGGTCTATGCGCCCGACGAGGTGGCGGCACTTGGCGACTTCGCCAAGGCACGGGGCTTGGGCTTCCATATGGACGGCGCGCGTTTCGCCAATGCCGTCGCGCATCTCGGCTGCGACCCGGCGGAACTGACATGGCGCGCGGGCGTGGACGTGCTGAGTTTCGGCTTCGTCAAAAATGGCGGCATGTCCGCCGAGGCGCTGATCTTCTTCGATCCCGAGCTGGCGCGCGCGGCGCGCTATCGCCGCAAGCGCGCCGGCCATCTTCTTTCCAAGGGCCGCTATCTCGCAGCCCAGCTATTGGCGATGCTGGAGGAGGATCTGTGGATCGCCAATGGCCGCGCAGCCAATGCGGCCGCGTCGCGGCTCGCGGCGGCGGCGGGCGCGCGGCTGATCCATCCCGTCCAGGCAAACGAGATCTTCCTGCGCGTGACGCCGGAGGCGGCGGCGGCGCTGCGTGGCAAGGGCTTCGATTTCTACGATTGGGGGCCGGGCGAGGCGCGGCTGGTGACGAGCTGGCACCAGAGCGAAGCGGATGTGGCCCTGCTGGCGGACGCGATCGCCGCACTGTGAACGCGCCGGCTCAGCCGATCAGCGCACGCAGCCCGGCGCGATAATCGGGATAGAGCGGCCGCCAGCCGAGCAGCCGCTTCGCCTTGCCGTTCGCCACCCGTCGGTTCTCCGCATAGAAGGCGCGCGCCGCGGGCGACAGCCCTGCCTTGTCGAGCGGGAGGAGTGGCGGCCAGGGTTTGCCGAGAAGGTCGCAGCCATATTCGATCACGCGATTCTGATGCGCCGGCAGATCGTCCGCCAGATTGTAGATGCCCGCCGGTCCGCGCGCGATGCTCGCCAGCACGCCACCTGCAATGTCGTCGACATGGATGCGGCTGAATATTTGGCCGGGCAGGTCGATGCGGTGCGCCCGGCCCTGTGCCACCCGCTCCAGCGCCGATCGGCCGGGGCCATAAATGCCCGGCAGGCGGAAGATGCGCGCTTGCGGGTGGAGCGCCGCCCAGGCGCGATCGGCCGCGGCACGCGCCCCGCGCCGTCCGCCCCCGGTCGGGCTCGCCTCGTCCACCCAGGCGCCTGCCACATCGCCATAGACGCCGGTGGAGGAAAGATAGCCGATCCAGCGTGCCGGCGCCGCCGCCAGCGCCGGGCCATAAGCGGCGAGCACCGGATCGCTCTCCCCCTCGGGCGGCACGGAGGACAATATATGCGTCGCCGATGCGATCGCGGCATGGACGGCGTTGCGGTCGTCGAAAGCGATAGCTCCCCCTTCCGCGCTCCGCCGCGTCGCGCTCACCCACCAGCCCTCTGCCTCGAGCCGGGATGCGATGCGACCGGCCGCATAACCGAGGCCGAGGATGAGCATATGGGGCATCCATCCATTGTAACGGCATCGCCGCGCACGTAGATACTGCAAATGCCCGATA
Source organism: Sphingomonas oleivorans (assembly GCF_003050615.1). Taxonomy (GTDB): domain Bacteria; phylum Pseudomonadota; class Alphaproteobacteria; order Sphingomonadales; family Sphingomonadaceae; genus Sphingomonas_H; species Sphingomonas_H oleivorans. The sequence continues at coordinate 164,061 of NZ_NWBU01000009.1, forward strand.
TCTCGTCCACCGTCGCTCCGCCGCCCGTTATCCATCGGGAGGATTATCGGCCGCCCGAATGGCTGGTGCCCGATATCGCGCTCGATTTCGCGCTCGATCCGGCGGCGACGCGGGTACGTGCCCGGCTGGAGGTGCAGCGCAACGGCGAGCATGCGCATCCGCTGCGGCTCGACGGCGACGGGCTGGTGCCGCTCTCGGTGCTGGTCGATGGTGCGCCGCTCGCCGATTCCTGGCGGCTCGACGGCGGCGCGCTGCTGATCGACCTGCCGGGCGATACGCATATCGTCGAAACCGAGGTGGAGATCGCGCCCGAGGCGAACAGCCAGCTCATGGGCCTTTATGCTTCGGGCGGGCTGCTCTGTACCCAATGCGAGGCGGAAGGATTCCGTCGTATCACCTTCTTCCCCGACCGGCCGGACGTGCTCAGCCGCTATACGGTGCGGATGGAGGCGGATCGCACGCGCTATCCGATCCTGCTCGCCAATGGCGATCCGGTGGGCGCGGGCGAGCTTGGCGATGGCCGCCACTGGGCCGAATGGCGCGATCCCTTCCTCAAGCCCTGCTATCTCTTCGCGCTGGTGGCGGGCGATCTCGTCGCCAATCGGGCCAATTTCACCACCCGCTCGGGCCGCGAGGTGGATCTGGCGATCTGGGTGCGCGAGGCCGATCTTCCCAAGACGGATCATGCCATGGCCGCGCTCAAGGCGTCGATGGCGTGGGACGAACATGTCTATGGCCGCGAATATGATCTGGCCATGTTCAACATCGTCGCCGTTTCCGATTTCAATTTCGGTGCGATGGAGAATAAGGGCCTCAACATCTTCAATTCGCGCTACATCCTCGCCGATCCCGAAACGGCGACGGATGCCGATTTCGATGCGGTCGCCGGCGTCGTCGCGCATGAATATTTCCACAATTGGTCGGGCAACCGCGTCACCTGCCGGGATTGGTTCCAGTTATCGCTGAAGGAGGGGTTCACCGTCTTTCGTGATCAGTGCTTCTCCGCCGATCAGGGATCGGCCGCGGTCAAGCGGATCGAGGATGTGCGCTGCCTGCGCGCCGCCCAGTTTCCGGAGGATGCCGGTCCGCTCGCCCATCCGATCCGGCCCGAAAGCTATATCGAGATTTCGAACTTCTACACCGCCACCGTCTACAATAAGGGCGCGGAGGTGATCCGCATGCTCCGCACCATGCTGGGTGCGGAGCGGTTCCGTCAGGGCAGCGACCTTTATTTCGAGCGGCATGACGGCACCGCTGCCACCTGCGAGGATTTCGTCCGCGCGATGGAGGATGCGAGCGGCGAGGATCTCACCGATTTCCGTCGCTGGTATTCGCAGGCGGGCACGCCGCGGGTGAAGGCGTCGCTCTCCCACGACGCGCCCGGCGGGCGCGCCCGGCTGGAGCTGGAGCAGACCGTGCCCGCGACGCCGGGGCAACCGGAGAAGCTGGCGATGCCGATCCCGCTGCGCATCGCGCTGTTCGGCGAGCGTTCGGGCGAGATATTCGGCGGCGAGCAACTCGTCCTGCTCGACGACGAGAAGCATGAGATATTGTTCGAGGGCATAAGCGAGCGGCCCATCCTGTCGATCAATCGCGGCTTTTCGGCGCCGGTGATCGTGGAGACCAACCGCACGGCCGACGATCTCGCCTTCCTGTCGGCGCATGACGACGATCCCTTCGCCCGTTATGAGGCGATGCAGCAGCTCATGCTCGATACGCTGGTGGCGCGCATCGCGCATGGCTCGGCCGATCATGCGCCGGTGATCCAGGCGGTGCGCGATACGCTCGCCGATCCCGCGCTCGATGCCGCCTTCGTGGCGGAAGCGGTGCTGCTGCCGTCCGAAAGCTTCATCGGGGATCAGATGCCGCTGGTCGATCCCGATGCGATCCATCGCGCGCGCGAGGCGCTTCGGACGGATCTCGGCCGCAGCCTGCTCACCGACTGGCGGGAAGCCTATGCCGCGAACGCCGCCAATCGCTACGAATATTCGCCGACCGCGAAGGGCGCGCGCCGCCTGCGTACCGTGTCGCTCGGCTATATCGCGGCGAGCGGCGCTGCGGACGCACCGGCACTCGCCTTCGATCAGTTCGGGCAGGCGGACAATATGACGGATCGGCAGGGCGCGCTCGGCGTGCTTGCCAACAGCATGTCGCCCGAGCGGGAGAAGGCGCTCGCCGCCTTCTACGAACGTTATCGCGGCGATGCGCTGGTGCTCGACAAATGGTTCACCACCCAGGCGCTCTCCACCCGCGACGATACGGTGGAGCAGGTCGAGCGGCTGGCGGCGCATCCCGATTTCACCATCGCCAATCCGAACCGGCTGCGCTCGCTGGTCGGCGCCTTCGCGGCCAATCAGCGCGCGTTCCACGACCTGGCCGGGCGCGGCTATCGCTTCCTGGCGGACATGGTGCTGCGCGTCGATCGTCTCAATCCGCAAACGGCGGCGAAGCTCGTGCCTCCGCTCGGCCGCTGGCGCCGCTTCGACGCCACCCGCGCCGCCCGGATGCGCGCCGAGCTGGAACGGGTGCTGGCCGCGCCCGATCTGTCGCGCGACGTCTTCGAGCAGGTGTCGAAGAGCCTGGCGTAGGGCGAAGAAACCTGTCCGATAAAGCGCGTCCTCCCGACGCGCTCAATGCAGGTTTCGACAGCTCAGCCCGAGCGCGGCGATTCAATCCAGGCGGGCTGTCCTATCGCCCCAGCCAGTCCGAAACTTCAGCCGCCACCTGATTGGCCGCCTGGTTGAGCGCCGTCGCGACCGTTTCCGGATCATGGTCGGCCACCGGCACGCGCGCCTCGAAACGGCGCGTCTCGCTGGAGCCGCTGCGCAGGAGCATCGCGTCATAGGTCACGATCACATTGGACGATGGCGCGTCGAGGCCGAAATTGAGCAGCCGTCCCGTCAGCCGCGTATCGGGCGCGAAGGAGGCGAGGCGCAGATCCGGCACGATCCGGCCCGTCCGCGCGGCGATCGTCTCGGCAAGCAGCGCACGGAACAGGCGGGAGGGCTGTTCCACCCAGAGCGCGTCCTTGAGATAGGCCACCGAATTGTTTCCGGTCCGCACGGGCACGCGCTGCGTCATGAGCGCCTGCGGTACGGTCGGCACCAGTACGGCCACCACGCTGCCATTCTGTACGCTATGGCTCGTGCCCACCGCGACCGGCGAGGCCGCGTTCAACGTCAGCAGCGTCCTGGGCGGCTTCTCGCCGAGGCTGATGCAGGCCGCGAGCGGCAGGCCCAGGAGAATGGGGAGGAGGGAGAGGAGCGGACGGCGCTGGTGCATGGTCATTTCTTCGGCTCGTAATCCGGAAGTTTGCTGCCGCCGAGCACGGCGCCCGCGCCGCCGCGATCGAAGCGGCCGGCGACGGCGGTCAGCGCCTCGGACATTTCGCTCAGGTCGCGGACGAGCTGGCCCAGTTCCGGCGCGGTGCGGGCGGAAAATGCCTGCAATCCGGGGCGCGCGTCGTTGATCGCGGCGTCCAGCGTCTCCATGCTGCGCTGCGCGGATATCACCGTCCGGTTGAGATTGGTCAGCACCGGCCGCACATCGGCATCGAGCACGCCATTGGTTGTCGCCGCGAGCTTGCCGATCTGTTCGGCGGCGATGCCCGCCTGCCGCACGGCGATGCGCGTCTCGGCGAGCGTCGCGGCGATTTCCGGCCCGCGATCCGCGAGCGATCCGCTCAGCCGGTCAAGATTGGTGAGGATGCCGGTGATCGAACGCTGGTTCTGGGGCGAAACCGTGTCGGCCAGCCGCTCGGTCAGGGTGGAAAGCCGTTCGAGCAGTTCCGGCGCGCTGTTGAGCAGTTCGCCCAATGCGCCCGGCTTGGTCGGGATCGTCGGCACGCCATGTTCGCCCGGCTGGGTGATCGGCGGCGCACCGCGCACCGCGCCTTCCAGATTGATCTGCGACACGCCCGTGAAACCCACGCCCGCGATCGTCGCGGTGGTGCCCTGCAGGATCGGCGTATCCTTCTTCACGCTGATGCGCACGCGCACGAATTCCGGCTTTTCGGGCATCAGCGCAATCTCGTCGACCTTGCCCACCGGCACGCCGGCGAAGGTCACGCTCGATCCCTTGGACAATCCCTCGACCGATGTCTTGAAGAAGATGTCATATTGCTTGTCGTCGGTGCCGTGGAAGCCCGCGAGCCAGACGATGAAGGCCAGCGCGATCACCAGGAGCGCCAGCACCACCCCGCCCACCAGGACATGGTTGGATCGGTTTTCCATCAGTCCCCTATGCCCCCAATTCCGTCATGGGCCGATCCGCGTCGCGCCCGTTGCCCGAATGGCGCTTCGTCGCGTCGGCGGCAACCCGCCCGCGCGGCCCGTTGAAATATTCCTGGATCCACGGATGGTCCAACGCCAGCAATTCCGGGATCGTTCCGACCGCGATCACCCGCTTGTCGGCCAGCACGGCGACGCGGTCGCAAATGGCGTAGAGCGTGTCCAGATCATGCGTGATGAGGAACACGGTGAGCCCCAGCGTCTTCTTCAGACTTTCGGTCAGCTCGTCGAAATTGGCGGCCCCGATCGGGTCGAGACCAGCCGTTGGTTCGTCGAGGAACAGCAGTTCAGGATCAAGTGCGAGCGCGCGGGCGAGGCCGGCGCGCTTGCGCATGCCGCCCGAAAGCTCGGATGGATATTTGGGCCCGGCTTCCGCCGGCAGCCCGCTCATCGCCACCTTATAGGCCGCGATCTCGTCGAGCAGCCGATCGTCGAGATCGCCATAAAATTCGCGCAGCGGCACCTGCACATTTTCGGCGACCGTCAGCGTCGAGAAGAGCGCGCCGCCCTGGAACAGCACGCCCCAGCGCCGGCGCATATCCTGCGCTTCCTCCTCGCTGCGGCCCGCGATCGGCTCGCCGAACACCTCTATCGTGCCCGCGACCGGCTGCTGGAGGCCGACGATCGATCGCATCAGCACCGACTTGCCCGTGCCCGATCCACCTACCACGCCCAATATCTCGCCGCGCCTGACATCGAGGTCGAGCCCGTCATGGACGATCTGGTCGCCGAAGCTGTTCTTCAGGCCACGGATGCGGATGATGGCGCCTTTCTCGCTCATATCCATCCGATCGAGCTGAAGAAGACCGCGAAGACCGCGTCGAGCACGATCACGAGGAAGATCGCCTGCACCACCGCCGCCGTCGTGCGCAGGCCCACCTCCTCGGCATTGCCCTTCACCTGCATGCCCTGAAAGCAGCCGGACATGGCGATGATCACGCCGAATACGGGCGCTTTGATCAGCCCCACCCACAGGTCCGTCATCGGCACCACCTCGCGGATGCGCTGGACGAAGGTGACGGGCGGGATGTCGAGCGAGAGCCAGCAGAATATGCCGCCGCCGATCATCGCCACGATCGAGGCATAGAAGCCGAGCAGCGGCATCAGCACCGTCCCCGCGATCACGCGCGGCAGCACCAGCGCTTCCATCGGCGAGACGCCGATGGTGCGCATCGCATCCACCTCCTCGGCCAGCCGCATCGATCCGATCTGTGCCGCGAAGGCCGATCCCGATCGGCCCGCTACCATGATCGCGGTCATCAGCACGCCCAGCTCGCGCAGCGTGATCCGCCCGATCAGGTTGATCGCGAACACCTCCGCGCCGAACTGGCGGAGCTGCACCGCGCCCTGCTGGGCGATGACGATGCCGATCAGGAAGCTCATCAGCCCGATGATCGCCAGCGCCTCGACGCCCACCACCTCGAACTGCCGCACGATCGCGTTGAAGCGGAATCGCCGCGGCTCGCGGATCAGCCGCCATCCGGTGATGACGGTCAGGCCGAAGAAACCGATCAGGCCGATCAGCGTGCGCCCCGCCTGGAGGGTCGCCGCGCCGATTTCGTCCATCACGCGCAGGAAGGGCGGACGCGTATCCGGCCTGATCTTGAGCGGCTTGTCCGCCGCGGAAACCTGTTCGAGCAGATGCGCCTGGTCCGGATCCGCGCCCGTCACCTCCGCCTCATGCTGGGCGAGCCGGTGGACCAGCCAGGCGCCGATCGTGTCCATCCGCTCGACCCCGCTCAGGTCGATCCGGTCGGGCAGGGGATCGAGCGCGTCGAGCCGCGCCGGCAGGTCGCCGATCCGGGCGAGCGTCAGCGCGCCGGTGAAGCGCAGCGTGCGCCGATCCTGCCCGTCGTCGAGGATGAAGTCGGCCCGTTCGCTCATGCGGGCGGACAGTGGCCCAGAAAAATCGGTGCGGCAAGCATCCCTGCGCGGAGCCGTTCGAAAGCATTTCGGAATCGGCGCCGCGCGCTTTAGGGACGGGGCCCATGACGGACCTCGCCATCTACGACATGGACCGCACGATCACGCGGACCGGAACCTATACGCCCTTCCTGCTCCATGCCGCGCGCCGGCTCGCGCCCTGGCGGCTGCTGCTGGCACCCGCCGCCTTCGGCGCGATGGTCGCCTATGCGGCGAAGCTGATCGATCGCAAGCGGCTGAAGGAGATCAACCATTCGCTGCTGCTCGGCGATCATCTCCCCGCCGCCGCGCTCCGGCCCGTCACCGCCGCCTTCGCCGAGCTGATCTGGAAGACGAACATCCATCCCGGCGCGCTGACGCAGATCGAAGAGGATCGCGCCGCCGGCCGCCGGCTGGTGCTCGCCACCGCCTCCTACCGCCTCTATGTCGAGGCGATCGCCGCGAAGCTCGGCTTCGACGATGTCATCGCCACGAACAGCCTCTACGGGCTCGACGATCGCATCCGGGCGAAGGTCGATGGCGAAAATTGCTACGGCCCCGCCAAGCTGCGCATGATCGAGGCCTGGCTCGCAGCACAGGGGATAGAGCGCGGCGCCGCGCGCATCCGCTTCTATTCCGATCATGTCTCGGACGCACCCGTGCTCGAATGGGCGGACGAGCCCTTCGCGGTCAATGCCAGCGCCCGGCTTCGCCGCCTCGCCGGCGAACGTGGCTGGCCGCTGGTCAACTGGGGCCTCTGAGCAAAAGCCCTCTCCCCACCGGGGAGAGGGTTGGGAGAGGGGCCTATCGCAATGCCTGATCGAAATCCGCGATCAGGTCGTCGGCATTTTCCACGCCGATCGAGATGCGCACCAGATTGTCGCCGATATCGAGCGCCTTCTTGCGTTCGTCGGGCACGGAAAGATGCGTCATCCCCGCCGGATGGCTGGCGAGCGTCTCGGTGCCGCCTAGGCTCACCGCCAGCTTGGCGATGCGCAGCCGGTCGAGGAAATCGAACGCCTCCGCCTCGCCGCCCTTGAGGTAGAGCGAGAAGGTCGATCCCGCGCCCGTGCAGTGGCGGCGATAAATATCCGCCTGCCGGCTGCCTTCCTCCAGGAAGCCGAGATAGCCGATCCGTTCCACCTTGGGATGATCGCGCAGAAAGGCGCAGACCTTCGCCGCATTCTCGCCCGCTCGCGTCATGCGCAGCTCCAGCGTCTCGAGGCTGCGGAGCAGCATCCAGGCCGAATGCGGATCGGTGATCGTGCCGATCGTGTTGCGCATCGCGCGCACCGGATCGATCACCGCTTTCGACCCGACCGCGCCGCCCGCCACCAGATCGCTATGCCCGCCCGCATATTTGGTGAGCGAATAGAGCACCATGTCCGCGCCATGCTTCAATGGCTGCTGCCAGAGCGGCCCCAGGAAGGTGTTGTCGATCACGATCGGCGGCTTTTCGGTCTCCTCGGCGAACAGCGCGTCGCGCGCCGCCGTCACCGCCTCGATATCGACCAGCGCATTGGTGGGATTGGCCGGGCTTTCGAGATAGACCATTGCCACCCGCCCCGCCTTGCGCGCACGTTCCAGCACCTCGTCTATCTGTGCGCGCGTCGCGCCCGCCGGGAAATCGAGCCAGTTGATCCCGAAGCGGCCGAGTATCTTGCCGATCAGCGTCTCGGTCGCGGCATAAAGCGGCGCGGAATGGACGATCGTGTCGCCCGGCCTGACGAGCGCCAGCATCACGGTCGCGATCGCCGCCATGCCGGAGGAGAAGCTGAGCGCGTCCTCCGCATCCTCCCATATGCCGAGCCGATCCTCCAATATTTCCTGATTGGGGCCGTTGAAGCGCGAATAGATCAGCCCTTCCGCGCCGCCCGGCCGTTTGCCGGTGACGCCTTCGAAATGGCGCTTGCCGGCTGCAGCACTTTCGAAGACGAAGGTGGAGGTGAGGAAGATGGGCGGCTTCAGCGATCCTTCGGACAGCATCGGATCATAGCCATGGCCCATCATCAGCGTGGCGGGGCTCAAGCGCCGCCCGCTTATTTCCAGCGGCTGCTGGCGGGGCCGCCGGCGTGGGCTGGCCCCGGTCAGTTCGGCTTCGGTCTCGGGCGTTTCGGATTCCATGATAGCGTTCGTCCTGTCCTCTTCGCCCTTTCGGGCGGGTAGGACAGCCTAACGCATCGGGAGACGATCCGCCTCCGATATGATCGCTCGAAAAGCTCAGTCGGCGGATTCGGCGCCCGCGTCGTCGGGCGTCGGACCGCGGAAATAGGGCTCGACGGGACCGGAAAGCTTCATCGTCATCGGATTGCCATGGCGATCGCGCGAATTGCCGACGGCCATCCGCACCCAGCTCTCGCTCACGCAATATTCCTCGATATTGGTCTTCTCGACGCCCTTGAAGCGGATGCCGACGCCGCGGCGCAGCGCTTCCGCGTCGAAATAGGGGCTCTTGGGATCGATCGAGAGGCGGTCGGGAGGCGTGTCGGTCATCGTTATAGCTTTCCAGAGGGATTAATGCCGCTGCTGCGACAGGCGGTCGACATAGGCGATGCCGATCGCCGAAATGATGAAGACGAGATGGATCGCCGTCTGCCACATCACGCCGGTGGTGACGACGCGCGCCGTGGCGGTGCCGATATTGCCCGCCTCGATGAAGGTGCGCAGCAGATGGATCGACGAAATGCCGATGATCGCCATTGCGAGCTTCACCTTGAGCACGCCCGCATTGACGTGGCTCAGCCATTCCGGCTGATCGGGATGGTTCTCCAGCCGCAGCCGCGAGACGAATGTCTCATAGCCGCCGACGATCACCATCACGAGCAGGTTGGAGATCATCACCACGTCGATCAGGCCGAGCACCACCAGCATGATCTGCTGCTCGCCAAAGTCGCGCGCATGCAGCACCAGGTGCCATAATTCCTTGAGGAACAGGAACATATAGACGCCCTGGGCGACGATCAGGCCCAGATAGAGCGGCAGCTGCAGCCAGCGCGATCCGAAGATCAGGAGGGGGAGCGGACCGGGACGCTCCGATCGCGTCGCGGGCGGCGTGGAAGGGAAATCCATGGCGCCGCCCTATATTGGCCGTTCCCCGGCCCGTCCACCCGGATCGGCCCTATCCCCACAGCAGCGGGTCGAACCGCAGCGGCTGGCCTTCCGCCTGGTTGGCGAGCGTGGCTTCCCACATCACGCGCCGGCCGCGGATGATCGTGCCGACGGGCTTTCCGGTCAGCGCCATGCCCGTGAAGGGGGACCAGCCGCATTTGGATGCGAGCCAGCTTTCCTCCACCGTCCATTGCGCCTTCAGGTCGACGATCGAGAAATCCGCATCATAGCCCGCCGCGATCCGCCCCTTGGCGGTCAGGCCGAACACGCGCTGCGGCCCGGCCGAGGTAAGCTCCACCAGCCGCTGGAGCGTCAGCCGCCCCTTGGCGACATGATCGAGCATCAGCGGCAGCAGCGTCTGCACGCCCGGCATGCCGCTCGGCGAGGCGGGATAGGGTTTCGCTTTCTCCTCCTTCAGATGCGGCGCATGGTCCGATCCCAGCACGTCGGGCACGCCCTGGTTCAGCCAGTGCCATAAGCCCTCGCGATGCGCGGCGGAGCGGATCGGCGGGTTCATCTGCGCATAGCTGCCGAGCCGGGGATAGGCCTCCTCGCCCGCCAGGGTCAGATGCTGCGGCGTCACCTCGCAGGTGGCGATGTCCTTATGTTCGGCGATCAGCTCCAGCTCGGCCGGCGTCGTCACGTGCAATATATGGATGCGGCGCTTGGCCTCGCGCGCAAGCCTCAGGATGCGGCGTGTGGCGAGCAGCGCGCTCTCATCGTCGCGCCACACCGGATGCGATGCGGGATCGCCCTCGATCCGTTCATTGAGCCGCGCCTGCATCCGCGCCTCATCCTCGGCATGGATGGCGACGCGGCGGTGGCCGGACGCCAGCACGCGCGCCAGCTCCGTATCCTCGGAGACGAGCAGGTCGCCCGTCGATGCGCCCATGAAGATCTTGACGCCCGCCGTGCCGGGCAGCCGCTCCAGCTCCGCCAGCCGCTCGGCATTGGCGGAGGTCGCGCCGACATAGAAGGCATGATCGCACCACATCCGCCCCTTGGCGCGGGCGAGCTTGTCGCGCACGGCCTCCTCGCTGTCGGTATTGGGCTTGGTGTTGGGCATTTCGAACACGGCCGTCACGCCGCCCAGCACGGCGGCGCGGCTGCCGCTTTCCAGATCCTCCTTGGCCTCCAGCCCCGGCTCGCGGAAATGCACCTGGCTGTCGATCACGCCCGGAAGGATGGTCAGCCCTGCGCAGTCGATCGTCTCGCCCGCATCGCCCGATGCGCCAATGGCAGCGATCCTGCCGTCGCGCACGCCGATATCGGCCTCCACCGGGCCGCCCGGTGTCCAGACGGTGCCATTCTTCAGGATCAGATCGTAGTTCGCCATCGCGCTTTCCTTTCTCGATGCCGCTCCCTACCTGTTCGGCATGAGCGGAACCACCCTGATCGATCGTGCCCTGCTGCGTGTTTCGGGCGAGGATGTGCGCGGCTTCCTGCAAGGCCTCGTCACGCAGGACCTGTCCACCGTCCGCGAAGGCGCGCCCAAATGGGCGGGGTTGCTGACGGCGCAGGGCAAGGCGCTGTTCGATTTCCTCCTCTGGGCGGATGGCGACGATATATTGATCGATTGCGAGGCGGATCAGGCCGATGCGCTCGCGCGGCGCCTGACCATGTACCGGCTGCGCCGCCCGATCACGATCGCGCGCGAGGAGAAGCTGGCCGTCCATTGGGCGCCATCGGGCGGGGAAGGGGCGGAGGATCCGCGCCTTGCCGCGCTCGGCCGCCGCTGGCTGGCGGCCCCCGGCGCGCCGGCCGAGGGCTGGCGCGTGCACCGGCTGTCGCTGGGCGTTCCCGAAGGCGTGGCCGAGCTGGGGTCGGACAAGACGCTGTGGCTCGAATGCAATGCGCGCGAGCTGGGCGGCGTCAGCTTCACCAAGGGCTGCTATGTCGGCCAGGAAAATACCGCGCGGATGAACTATCGCAGCAAGGTCAATCGCCGCCTCGTCGTGCGGCGGGTCGAGGCCGATCCGGGCGATGCCGCGCGCATCTATTATCCCGATCTCGGCCTCGCGGTGGAGCATCGCCGGATCGAGGCGCTGAAGGCCGAGGAAGGCGTGCTTCTGCCCGACTGGCTCGAAGCCGCGATCCGTCCGCAGGGCGCAGCGGAAGAGGCGTAACCCTTTCCCCCGCGCGGCTTTCACCCGACCGCGCTCGCCCTGAGCGCGACGATGTGAAGGGGGCGCCTGCCTCAGCGTCCCCGCGTCTCCCGGCTCAGCCGCGTCATCAATATCGCCGCGCGCTTGGCCTGCACGGTCAGGCTCTTGAGGTCCGCCGTCTCGCCCGGCGCATGCGAACCTTCGCCCGCCATGCCTAGGCCCACCAGCCCGTCGACGTCGCGCGCGACGAAGCCGATGTCGCCCGCGCCGCGCTTGAGCGGATCGAGTGCCGCCATCTCCGGCAGGCCCAGATCGCGATTGACGCCGTTGAGCTGCCCCAGCAGCGCGCGGCTGCCTTCGGTCGGCGCCATCGGCGGATAGCCGTCGCCCGCGAAGGTCAGCTCCGCGCCCGTGCCCGGCAGATGGCGCGCGACGATCGCCAGCATCTTGGCGCGCACCCGCTCGGTCTGCTCGTCGGAAAGCGTGCGCAGGTCGCCGCGCGCCTCGGCGAGGCCGGGGATCACATTGGTCTTGCCGCTCGCGGTCGCGGTGACGCCTTTCGCATCGGTGCCCGCAGTCGTGCCGCCCGCCAGCAGGCCGACATTGAAGGTCAGATTGGGCTCGGGCAGTTCGGTGCGGAAGGCGGCGAGGATGCGCGCCATCTCGTAGATTGCGCCGTCGCCCGCATTCTTGCTGAATATGCCGCTCGAATGGCCCGGTTTGCCGGTGGTCCTGAGCATCCAGGAGGAAGCGGAGCGCCGCGCGATCGATCCCATGTCGCGGCCATTTTCGCGCGCCAGCGTCTCGAAATCGAGCGCGGCATCGGCCCATTTGCCCGCCGCGATCAGGTCTGCGCGCACCTTGTCGAGCGGCGATCCCGGCCGTTCCTCGTCGCCGGTCAGCATCACGACGATATCGGCCTTCTTGAGCGTGCCTGCCGCCTGCATCGCGCGCAGCGCGGAGACGATCACGACCAGCCCGCCCTTCATGTCGTTGACGCCGGGCCCGGTGACGATGTCGCCATTGCGGGTGAAGCTCTGGAAGGGTGACTCCGGCTCGAACACCGTATCGAGATGGCCGATCACCAGCATCCGCTTGCCCTTGCCGTCGCCCTTGTGCGTGGCGACGATATGCCCCGCGCGGCCGGCCTCTTTCATCGGCAGCCATTGCACGTCGAAGCCGAGCGGCGCCAATTCGGCGCGCATCATTTCTCCAACTTTTTCAACGCCTTCCAGATTCAGCGTGCCGCTATTGGTGGTAACGAGCTTCTCAAGCAGCCCGATCGACCTGCCGGTCTCGGCATCCACCGTCGCCGCCATCTTCGCTTCCGCCCCGCTCAGCGCCGCCTGCGCCGGAAGTGCTGCCGATGCCATCAGGGCCGCCGCAAGGATCGTCCGGATCATATGTCCCCCCATCATTCCGCCGGCAGGCTAGCGGGCCGAATGGGCTCGGCCAAGCCATCTTGCCATTTCGGCCGCGATGCAGCATAGGGAGACAGTGTCGATGCCTGGTCCGCCGGGCATTGGTGAGGAGCAGCGTGATCTCCCGGCCCTTCCAAAATGCCGGTCGTGCTCCCCCCTCGCGACGCCCAAGCCCCAGGCTTCCCTTTTCACGCGGGTCGTCAGATGAACCCGCTGCGCCGCCCCCTTTTCGGGTTGGGGGCGCATGCGCCTGATCGAAAGCATAATCACTTGACCAAATTCTCGCAGCTCGGCCTTCTCGAACCGATCCAGAAGGCGCTTGCCGCCAAGGGCTATGATCAGCCCACGCCGATCCAGATCCAGTCGATCCCGCCGCTGCTCGACGGCCGCGATCTGTGCGGCATCGCGCAGACGGGCACGGGCAAGACGGCGGCCTTCGCGCTGCCCTCGCTCCATCGCCTTGCGGATAATCTCAAGCATCGTCCGCCGCAGGGCTGCCGCATGCTCGTGCTCTCGCCGACGCGCGAGCTCGCCAGCCAGATCGCTGAGAGCTTCGTCGCTTATGGCAAGTTCCTGCGCTTGTCGGTCGCGACCGTGTTCGGCGGCGTGCCGATCAACCGGCAGGTCCGCCAGCTCCAGGCGGGTGTCGACATCCTCGTCGCCACCCCCGGCCGCCTGCTCGACCTGATCGACCAGCGCGCGCTCAGCCTGAAATATGTCGAGATCTTCGTGCTCGACGAGGCGGACCAGATGCTCGACCTCGGCTTCATCCATGCGCTGAAGCGGATCGACCAGCTCCTGCCCAAGAAGCGCCAGAGCCTGTTCTTCTCGGCCACGATGCCCAAGGCGATCGCGGATCTGGGCGATCGCTTCCTGACCGATCCGGTCAAGGTTTCGGTGGCACCCCAGTCCACTACGGCCGAGCGGGTCGAGCAGTTCGCGACCTTCGTCAACCAGACGGAGAAGCAGGCGCTGCTCACCCTGCGCATCCGATCCGAGCCGATCGATCGCGCGCTCGTCTTCACCCGCACCAAGCATGGCGCGGATCGCGTGGTGAAGCATCTCAAGGCTGCCGGCATCGGCGCCGAGGCGATCCATGGCAATAAGAGCCAGCCGCAGCGTGAGCGCGCGCTGGGCCTGTTCCGCAAGGGCGAGATCAAGATTCTCGTCGCCACCGATATCGCCGCGCGTGGCATCGATGTGGGCGGGGTCAGCCATGTGTTCAATTTCGAGCTGCCCAACGTCGCCGAACAATATGTCCACCGCATCGGCCGCACCGCGCGCGCGGGTGCCACGGGCATCGCCATCGCCTTCGTGGCGGACGACGAGCGGGCCTATCTCCGCCAGATCGAGAAGCTCACCCGGGTGAAGCTGGCAATCCAGCCGCTGCCGGAGAATTTCCTCGCGGAAAAAGCGAAGCTGCCAAAGCCCGCTGTCCAGGCCCCCGAGGCGCCGCGCGGCGATCGTGGTCCGCGCCGGCACGATGGCGAGCGTGGTGCCGCTCGCCCGGATGGCGCCCCCAAGCGCCGCTTCAGCCGCCCCAAGGGCGCGCCCGGCGCGCACAAGAATGCGGTGAAGAAGTTCGGTAGCCGCTAATGCCCTTATCCTTCGTCATGCCGGCTTGCGCCGGCATGACGAAGAGATTCAGAGCACATATTTGCTGAGATCGGTGTTGCGCGCGATCGCCGCGAGCTGCTGCTCCACATAGGCCGCGTTGATCGTCAGCGCGCTGCCCTTCCGATCCTCCGCGTCGAAGCTCACTTCTTCGAGCAGCTTTTCCATCACCGTCGAGAGCCGCCGCGCGCCGATATTCTCGATCTGGCCGTTCACCTCCGCCGCGATGCGGGCGATGGCGGCGATGCCGTCGTCGGTGAAGCCGATTTCCACACCTTCCGTGCCGATCAACGCGCGATATTGCTCGGTGAGCGAGGCGCGGGTGGAGGAGAGAATGCGCACGAAATCCGCCTCGGTCAGCGCCTTCAGCTCGACGCGGATGGGCAGGCGGCCCTGAAGCTCGGGCAACAGATCGGACGGCTTGGCGACATGGAAGGCACCGGAGGCGATGAAGAGGATATGGTCCGTCTTCATCGGACCATATTTGGTGGCGACGGTCGTGCCCTCGATCAGCGGCAGCAGATCGCGCTGCACGCCCTCGCGGCTGACCGATCCGCCACGCACGTCGGAAACGGCGATCTTGTCGATCTCGTCGAGGAAGACGATGCCGTTCGCCTCGGCATCGGCCAAGGCCGCGCGGTTCACCTCATCCTGGTCGAGCCGCTTGTCCGCCTCCTCGTCGACCAGCTTGGCCCAGGCGGCGCGTACCGGCAGGCGGCGGCGCTTGGTGCGGGCATGGCCGAACGCCTTGCCCATCATGTCGCTGAGATTGATCATGCCGACCTGGCCGCCCATGCCGGGGATTTCCAGCGGCATGCCGCCCGCATCCTCCAGCTCCAGCTCGATCTCCTTGTCGTCAAGATGGCCGTCGCGGAAGCGCTGGACGAAGGAGGCGCGGGTCGCCTCGCTCGCATCCTTGCCGACGAGTGCGTCGAGCAGCCGGGCGAGGGCTGCTTCCTCCGCCTTGTCCTTCACTGCATTGCGGCGGCGTTCCTTTTCGAGCCGCACGGCTTCCTCGACCAGATCGCGCGCGATCTGCTCCACGTCGCGGCCGACATAGCCGACCTCGGTGAACTTGGTCGCCTCCACCTTGACGAAGGGCGCGTCGGCGAGCCTCGCCAGCCGCCGGCTGATCTCCGTCTTGCCGCAGCCGGTGGGCCCGATCATCAGGATATTCTTGGGCGACACCTCGTCGCG
The DNA here is from genome assembly GCF_003050615.1 of Sphingomonas oleivorans. Classification (GTDB taxonomy): domain Bacteria; phylum Pseudomonadota; class Alphaproteobacteria; order Sphingomonadales; family Sphingomonadaceae; genus Sphingomonas_H; species Sphingomonas_H oleivorans. Next base: position 179,697 of record NZ_NWBU01000009.1, read on the forward strand.
CAGCCCGTCGGGCAGATGCTGGCGCCGCCAGCGATTGCGCAGCGCCACGGCGACCGCGCGCTTGGCGTCATCCTGGCCGACGATATGCGCGTCGAGCGCCGCGACGATGGCTTTGGGAGTAAGGGCGTCGTTCATTCTCGAAACTCTTTGGTGATCGGTCCGGTGAGGCAGGGGGACTGTCTCCGCCGGACGCGACAAGGAAGGCATCGATCCCTTGCGGGGCCGATGAATATCAAGAAAGGCTGTCCAGCGTCTCGACCGTTAGATTGCCATTGGTGAAGACGCAGACATCGGCGGCGATGCCCATCGCCTTGCGGCAGATCGTCTCGGCATCCTCTTCATAGTCCACCAGCGCGCGGGCGGCGGAGAGCGCGAAATTGCCGCCCGATCCGATCGCGGCGATGCCGGCTTCGGGCTCCAGCACATCGCCATTGCCGGTCAGGATCAGCGTCGTCTCCTTGTCGGCCACGATCATCATCGCCTCCAGGTTGCGGAGATATTTGTCCGTCCGCCAATCCTTCGCGAGCTCGACCGCGGCGCGCATCAGATGGCCGCTATGCCGTTCCAGCTTCGCCTCCAGCCGCTCGAACAGGGTGAAGGCATCCGCCGTGGCGCCCGCAAAGCCGCCCACCACCTGCCCGTCGCCCAGGCGGCGCACCTTGCGCGCATTGGGCTTGATCACCGTATTGCCGAGCGAAACCTGCCCGTCGCCGGCCACCACCACCTTGCCGCCGCGCCGCACCGACAGGATTGTCGTGCCGTGCCAGCCTATCTTATCCTCGCTCATTCTATCCCCGATCTGATTTCGGCGACGCATATGGGGTCGGGCGGGCGATGCGCAATCGGTGCGCCCCGCCAACGAACGGGAAAGCGGCCGCCCGGCATGCAGGCGCGGCGGCGCGCGCCGCCTCAGCCGATCTTCGCCAGTCCCAGACGGGGTATGTCGATCGCCGGGCAGCGATCCATCACCACCTTGAGGCCCGCCGCCTCGGCGCGCGCGGCGGCCGCCTCGTTGACGACGCCGAGTTGCATCCACACCGCCCTGGTGCCCGCTTCGATCGCCTGATCCACCGCCTCGCCGGCGGCTTCGGGCCGACGGAAGATGTCGACCAGGTCGATCGGCTCCCCGATCTGCGAAAGCTCGCGCCAGACATATTCGCCATGGACATGCTCTCCCGTTATCTGCGGATTCACCGGCAGCACGCGATAGCCATGATCCTGCAGGAACTTCATCACCCTGTAGCTCGGCCGGTCGGGCCGGTCCGACAGGCCGACCAGTGCGATGGTCCGCGTCTCGTTCAGCAGCGTGGCGATCTCGGCATCGGTGGTGAGCGGCATGATCTACTCCCTGTCCGGGGCAGTCGCGGATCAGAACCCGCCGGGCGGCGACGGGTTCAACCAGGCTGCGATCCGCGTCGCGATCGCGCGGAAGGGCTCGGCCTCGGGCCCCTCTCCGGCGGCGGGCGGGGTGCCGGCGTCGGATGCGGTGCGGATGCCGATCGCCAGCGGCACCCGGCCGAGAAAGGGGAGGCCCAGCCCCTGCGCCGCCGCCTCCGCGCCGCCTGTGCCGAACGGATCGGACGCCTCCCCGCAATGCGGGCAGATATAGCCGGCCATATTCTCGACCAGCCCGATCACGGGCACGTTCGCCTTGTTGAACAGGTCGATCGCGCGCGTCGCGTCCATCAGCGCCAGATCCTGCGGCGTGGAGACGATCAGGGCGCCGGCCGGGCGGTGCTTCTGGATCATGCTGAGCTGCACGTCGCCGGTGCCGGGCGGAAGATCGAGGATCAATATCTCCGCATCGTCCCAGCGCGCATCGACGAGCTGGCCCAAAGCGCTCGCCGCCATCGGCCCGCGCCAGGCGATCGCCTGTCCGCTGGGCACGAGCTGGCCCATGGAGAGCATCGGCACGCCATAATCGGTCTCGACCGGCACGAGCTGCTTGTCCACCGCGACCGGCTTTGCCTCTTCGGCATGCATCAGCCGGGGCTGGGAGGGACCGTAAATATCGGCATCGACCAGCCCTACCTTGAAACCGCTCCGGGCAAGCGCCACCGCAAGATTCGCGGCGAGCGTCGATTTGCCGACCCCGCCCTTGCCGCTGCCGACCGCGATCAGCCTGCGTTCACGCTTGGCAGCGGTGAGCGCAACGCGCACGCGCGACACGCCCGGCACGCGGCCGAGTTCCGCCTTCACCTGCGTTTCGAGCGCGGCCCGCTCGGCATCGTCGAGGCCCGTCACATCCAGGATCACGTCGGCCGTGCCGTCCGCCAGGCGGGGCGGGGCGGCGCGGCCCGAGGCGATCAGGCCCGCTCCACCGGAAGGGTCGGCGATGCGATCGAGGGCGGCCGAAAGAGGGTCCTTGCTGCTCATGCGCGGTGCCATAGGCGGTTCGCCGGGCAAAGGGCACTGTTTTTCCCGACGGCCCTTCCTATAATGACCCGCATGAATAGTATTTCCGGACAGGATGCCGATGGCCAGGCCATGTTGAACGAGGGCGGCCCCTGGGGCGGCCGCGGTGGTCAGAATGGCGGGTCGGGCGGCGAAGGCGGCGGGCTTGGGCCCCGTAATCCGTGGAACCAGCCGCCGCGCCGGCGGCCGTCGGGCGGCAAGCCCAATCTCGGCCCCAGTGCGCTCGACGAGCTGCTGCGGCGCGGGCGCGACAGGTTTGGCGGTGGCTTCCCGCAGGGCAATGGCAAGCCGATCTGGTTCTGGTTCGTCGCGGCCTTCGCGCTGCTCTGGCTGCTATTCACCAGCGTCCACCGGATCGAGCCGGGCGAGCGCGGCGTGATCACCCGGCTCGGCCGGTTCGCCGGCGTGCTGAATCCGGGCATCAGCCTGTCCTTCCCCGCGCCGATCGACCGGGTGGCGACCGTCGCGGTCGAGGATATCCGCACCAAGGATATCGGATCGACCGCGCCCAATTCGCAGAATCTGATGCTGACGGGCGATCAGAACATCATCGATCTCGCTTATTCGGTGCGCTGGAACATCCGCGATCCCGAACTCTATCTCTACGAACTGGCCGATCCGGACGATACGGTCGGCGAGGTGGCGGAAAGCGCGATGCGCGCCGAAATCGCGCGCGTCACGCTGGACGATGCGATCGGCCCGCAGCGCAGCCAGATCGAGGCCCGCGTCGCCAGCCGCATGCAGGAGATACTTGACGGCTATCGCGCCGGCGTCACCATCCAGGGCATCGCCATCAAGCAGGCCGATCCGCCCCAGGCGGTGAACGATGCCTTCAAGGAAGTGTCCGCCGCGCAGCAGGAGGCGCAATCCTATCTGAACGGCGCGCGCGCCTATGCGCAGCAGCTGCGCGAGAAGGCGGCCGGCGAGGCGGCGGCGTTCGACCGCGTCTATGCCGAATATCGCCTCGCGCCCGACGTGACCCGCAAGCGCATGTATTATGAGACGATGGAGAAAGTCCTGGCCAAGACCGACAAGACCGTGGTGGAGGCGCCGGGCGTGACCCCCTATCTGCCGCTGGGGCAGCTTCAGCGCGGGAGCCAGCCGCGATGAGCGCCGCGAGCCAGATCAGCCGCCATCCGATCGCCTGGGCCGTGCTGGCGGTGATTGCCATCATCATCATGTCCAGCGTGTTCGTGGTCGTGCCCGAAACCAAGCAGGCGCTGATCGTGCGGCTGGGCGAGCCGAGGCGCGTCTACAACCCCTACCAGCCCAATCAGGACTTCGGCCGCACCGGCGCCGGCCTGGTCGCGCGCATCCCTTTCGTCGACAATATCGTCTGGATCGACAAGCGCGTGCTCGATTTCGACATGGAGCGCCAGTCGGTGCTGTCGACCGATCAGCTCCGGCTCGAGGTGGACGCCTATGCGCGCTACCGCATCGTCAACCCGCTGCGCATGTATATTGCGGCGGGCAGCGAGCGGCGCGTGGCGGAGGCGCTGCGCCCGATCCTTGGCTCGGCGCTGCGCAACGAGCTTGGCAAGCGGCCCTTCGTCGCGCTGCTGAGCCCCGAGCGGGGGCAGGTGATGGACAATATCCAGGCCGGGCTTAATCGCGTCGCTCGCCAATATGGCGCGGAGATCGTCGACGTGCGGATCAAGCGCGCCGACCTGCCCGACGGTACGCCGCTCGACAGCGCCTATCAGCGGATGCGCACCGCGCGCCAGCAGGAAGCGCTGACGATCCGCGCGCAGGGCATGCGCGAGGCGCAGGTGATCCGTGCGGATGCCGATGCGGAAGCCGCGCGCGTCTATGCCGAAAGCTTTGGCAAGGATGCGGATTTCTACAATTTCTACCGGGCGATGCAGTCCTATCGCACCACCTTCGGCACGGATGACGATCAGCCGCGCGGTTCGGCCTCGGTGATCCTCTCGCCGGACAATGAATATATGAGGGAATTCAAGGGGCGGCGGCCCTGATCGGCCGCACCGGGCCCGATGCCGTTCAATAAACGTTCAGACTCGTATCCGGAATTTTCCGCCCCTGCACGGCCCGGCCGGGCGGATTGAATGTCGAGGAGGTTTGCTATCGTGCGTTACGCCTATGCCATCACCGCGGCTCTGCTCGCTGGTGGTGCGACTGCCACAATGACGCTCCAGCAGCCCGTCGCGGCGCAGATCGCGCAGAATGCGCCGGGGGCGATCAATGCCGCCCCGCCGCGCGTCGGCGCGCCGATGAGCTTCGCGGACCTCGCCGCCCGTCTCCAGCCTGCCGTCGTCAACATCTCGACCACGCAGCGTGTCGAGGTGCAGCAGCAAAATCCCTTCGCGGGCACGCCCCTCGATGATTTCTTCCGCCGTTTCGGCGGCGGTGGCGGCTCCTCGCCGGACGGCCGGCCGATCACGCGTGAGGCCCAGTCGCTTGGCTCGGGCTTCATCATTTCGCCCGATGGCTATATCGTCACCAACAATCATGTGATCTCGGGCGGTCCCACCTCGGCGGGCAATGCCACCGTCTCCTCGATCAAGGTGACGCTGCCGGATCGCAAGGAATATACGGCGCGCGTGATCGGCAAGGATGCGCAGTCGGATCTGGCGGTGCTGAAGATCGAGGCGCGCGACCTGCCCTTCGTCCAGTTCGGCGATTCCACGCGCACCCGCGTCGGCGACTGGGTGGTGGCGATCGGAAACCCCTTCGCGCTCGGCGGCACGGTCACGGCGGGCATCGTCTCGGCGATCCACCGCTCGATCAACCAGGGCGGCGCCTATGATCGCTACATCCAGACGGATGCAGCGATCAACCAGGGCAATTCGGGCGGCCCGATGTTCGATCTGAACGGCAATGTCGTCGGCATCAACACCGCCATCTTCTCGCCCACCGGCGGCAATGTCGGCATCGGCTTCGCCATTCCGGCGGAAGAGGCCAAGCCCGTCATCGACGCGCTGATGAAGGGCGGCCGCGTGCGCCGCGGCTATCTGGGCGTCGGCATCCAGCCGATGACGGAGGACATCGCCGCTTCGCTGGGCCTGCCCAAGGATCGGGGCGAGATCGTCAGCCGCGTCGAGCCGGGTCAGCCCGCCGCGCGTGCCGGCATCCGCCAGGGCGATGTGATCGTGAAGGTCAATGATCGCGATGTCTCGCCGGACAATACGCTCTCCTACATCGTCGCCAATGCGCCGATCGGCTCGCGCGTGCCGGTCGAGCTGATCCGCGATGGCAAGCGCCAGACGGTGACGGTCATCGTCGCCGAACGTCCGCCCGAGGAGCAGCTCGCGGCGACGGCCGAGGAGGAGTTTGGCGAAGGGCCGTCGTCCGGCCAGGGCAGCGAAGCCGCGCCGCAATCGGCCCGGGCCGCGATCGGCCTGTCGCTCCAGACGGTCACGCCGGAGATTGCGCGCCAGCTTCGCCTGCCGCCCAATACCCGCGGTGTCGCCATCGCGGCGGTCGATCCGTCGAGCGATGCAGCCGCCAAGGGCCTCCAGCCGCGCGACGTGATCATCGCCATTGCCCAGCGTCCCGTCGCGACCACGCAGGAAGCCGCCGCCGCGATCGACGCCGCGCGCCGTGCCGGGCAGAAGACGGTGCTCCTGCTCGTCCAGCGGGGCAATTCGCCGGCGCTCTATGTCGGGGTTGACCTGCGCCAGAATTGATGGCGACCTTGCGACCCTCCCGCCGGTGACGGGAGGGTCGCGAGCGACGTGGGCGACGCCGGTCCGCCATCTACGGGACGGACGATCGATTTCCGGGACAGGGCGTCTGTAGAATAAAGGGGATGGGCATGACCGACGCGCCGGGCATCTTCATCGGCGCCGGATCGACGGGCAGCCGCCAGATCCTCAACATGCGCCGTGCCAATCGCCATGGGTTGATCGCGGGTGCGACCGGCACGGGCAAGACGGTCACGCTCCAGGGCATTGCCGAAGGCTTTTCGCGCGCGGGCGTGCCCGTCTTCGTCGCGGATGTGAAAGGCGATCTCGCCGGCCTCGCCATGGCCGGATCGCCCACCGCCTCGATCCATGCCACGCTTGCCGCGCGCGCTGCCGAGATTGGCGATACGGGCTGGTCCTATGCCGACAATCCGGTCGTCTTCTGGGATCTGTTCGGCGAGCAAGGCCATCCGATCCGCACCACCATCAGCGAGATGGGGCCGCTGCTGCTCGGCCGGCTGATGGGGTTGAACGAGGTGCAGGAAGGCGTGCTCTCGATCGCCTTCCGCGCGGCAGATGAGCAGGGAATGCTGCTCCTCGATCTGGCCGATCTTCAGGCGATGCTTGCCTGGACGGCCGAAAATGCCGCCGATCTTTCCGCCCGCTACGGCAATGTCACCCGCGCCAGCGTCGGCGCGATCCAGCGCCAGCTGCTCCAGCTCGAAGGACAGGGCGGGGACCGCTTCTTCGGCGAGCCCGCGCTCGACATCCATGATTTTCTGGGCCTCGACGAACAGGGGCGGGGACGCATCAACATCCTCGCCGCCGACCGGCTGATGGCCGCGCCGAAGCTTTACGCCACCTTCCTCCTCTGGCTGCTGTCCGAACTGTTCGAGACGCTTCCCGAGGTCGGAGATCCGGACAAGCCCAAGCTCGTCTTCTTCTTCGACGAGGCGCATCTGCTGTTCGACGACGCGCCCAAGGCGCTCAACGACAAGATCGAGCAAGTGGTGCGCCTGATCCGTTCCAAGGGCGTCGGCGTCTATTTCATCACCCAGAATCCGATCGACGTGCCGGAGGATGTGGCGGGACAGCTCGGCAACCGCATCCAGCATGCGCTGCGCGCCTTCACGCCGCGCGACCAGAAGGCGATCCGCGCCGCGGCGGAGACGTTCCGCGCGAGCCCCGGCCTCGACGTCGCCACCGCGATCACCGAGCTCAGGGTGGGCGAGGCGCTCGTTTCGCTGCTCCAGCCCGATGGCGCGCCCTCGCCGGTCGAGCGCACGCTGATCCGCGCGCCTTCCTCGCGCGTCGGGCCGTTGACGGAGAAGGAGCGTGCGATGCTGCGTTCGCTCTCGCCGCTCGAGGGCAAATATGATGCGCTCGTCAATCGCGAGTCGGCGCAGGAAATGCTCGCGGCCAAGGCGGGCGATGCGAAGGCCGCCGCCGAGCAGGCGCGTCTCGAGGCGGAAGCGGCCAAGGCACAGGCGGAGGAGGCCAAGGCCGCCGCGCGCCAGGCCCAGCTCGATGCGCGCCAGCGTGCGGCTGCCGAGCGCGAGGCCGCGCGTGCCGCTGCCGCCCAGGCTCGCGCCGAGGAGCGTGCCCGCGCCGCCGCCGCGCGCGAGGCGGCCAAGCCCAGCATGACGGAGAAGATGATCCACTCCGCCGCGCGCTCGGCTGCCTCCTCGATCGGGCGCCAGATTGCCGGCCGGGTCGGCAGCGAGCTGCTGCGCGGGCTGCTCGGCGGGCTTTTCAAGGCGCGCTGAGCGCGATCCTCCCGCTTTGCGCCGTTACGGCGGCGCGCTAGAAGGCGCGCATGACCATCACCGCAGAACCCGCCACGATCGCCTCCGTCTCGCTCGCCGGGGAGGCGCGTGACCCGGAAGGTTTCGCTCATGCGCTCGGCACCTCTTTCGAGCGGTTCGGCTTCGCCGTTGTTTCCGACCATGGCATCGATTCCGCGCTGATCGCCCGCGCCGATGCCGCCGCGCGGGCCTTCTTCGCGCTGCCGGACGAGGTGAAGCGGCGCTATCATGTGCCCGGCACCGGCGGTGCGCGCGGCTACACGCCTTTCGGGATCGAGACCGCCAAGGATGCGACCCATGTCGATCTGAAGGAATTTTGGCATGTCGGCCGCGAGCTGCCCGAAGGGCATCGCTTCGCCCAATATATGCAGCCCAATCTCTGGCCAGACGAGAGTGCCGATTTCCGCGAGACGCAGCTCGCTCTGTTCGCGGCGTTCGAGGATACGGGCGAGCGGCTGCTTTCCGCGATCGCGCGCCATCTCGGCCTCGCGCCCGACTGGTTCGACGATACGGTGGCGGATGGCAACAGCGTGCTGCGCCTGCTCCATTATCCTCCGGTCTCGCCCGACGCTCCCGGCATCCGCGCCGGTGCGCATGAGGATATCAACACCATCACGCTGCTGCTCGGCGCCGAGGAAGCGGGGCTCCAGCTTCTCGACCGCAATGGCGAGTGGCTGGCGGTCGCGCCGCGCGAGGGCGAGCTGGTCGTCAATGTCGGCGACATGCTGCAGCGGCTCACCAACAATGTGCTGCGCTCCACTACGCACCGGGTGATGAACCCGCCGCCCGAACGGCGCGGCTTCTCGCGCTATTCGATGCCCTTCTTCCTGCATTTCCGCCCCGATTTCCTGATCGAGACGCTGCCTTCCTGCATCGATGCAGAGCGGCCGAACCTCTATCCGGAGCCGATCACGGCGGATCAGTATCTCTGGCAGCGGCTGCGCGAGATCAAGCTGGTCTGAACGCTATTTGCGGGGCCTGCATTCGGGCAGGCCCAGCGTCTTGAGCTCGGGGCAGCGCCGCACCTGCACCGACGCGTCCGGCCCGATGAACAGCGCATAATCGCCGCCGCGACCGCAGCGCGCGGTCCACATCACCAGATTCTTGTAGTCCTGCTGCCGGCCGGCGGCATCGACCCGGTTGCAATATTGACCCGAGTCGAGGATCGCCCGGCGCAGCGTCGCGCGGCGGGGAATATCGTCCAGCTTCTCCAGCCGGTCGCTGAACGGATTGGGTTTCGGCTTCGGCTGCTGCGCCGCCACGGGCGTCGCGATCAGGGCCGTGGTCAACAGGGCGGCCAGCAGGCGCATCATCCTCTCCCCCTATAGCTCGGCACGCCCTGATCGGGCAGCCACAGCCCCTCCGGCACGGGGCCCGATTGCCAGAATACGTCGATCGGTATCCCGCCGCGCGGATACCAATAGCCGCCGATGCGCAGCCAGAGCGGCTTCATCTCGCTTGTCAGCCGCTCGCCTATGCCGACCGTGCAATCCTCGTGGAAGGCGGCATGATTGCGGAAGGAACCGAGGAACAGCTTGAGCGACTTCGATTCGACGATCGTTTCGCCCGGCGCATAGTCGATCACCAGATGGGCGAAATCGGGCTGGCCCGTCACCGGGCAGAGCGAGGTGAATTCGGGTGCGGTGAAGCGCACCAGATAAGGGCGGCCGGGGCGCGGATTGGGGACATAATCGAGGATCGCCGCTTCGGGCGTCTGGGGCAGGGCCGATGTCTGGCCGAGATGGATGGGGCTCATGGCTCCACGATCTAGGGTGCGCCGCGGCACCGCGCAACCAAGGGCGAGCGATCGCCAATAGGGGGCTCGACGCAAGCTCCGCAAATGATTAAGATAAGGCATATCAGTTTCGCTGCTTCCTCCTCCCCAGGCAAAGGCAAGCGCGGCCGTTTTCGGAACGCTTTTCGGTTCCGCTTGTTCGGCGCGCCTGTGATCGTTGTGGAAGGATGCAAGTCATGGAATTACTGGTCACCACCGAATGGCTTTCCGGCGAAATGGGCACGCCCGATCTTCGGGTGGTCGATGCCAGCTATTTCGCCTTGTCGCCCGAGCGTGACGCGCGGGCGGAATATGAGGCGGAGCATATTCCGGGCGCGGTGTTCATGGATCTGGGCGGGCTGGTGGACAGCGACTCGGCGCTCCCCTCGACCTTGCCGCCCGCCGAGAAGTTCGCCAGCCGCATGCAGGCGCTGGGGCTCGGCGATGGCAGCCGCATCGTCCTTTACGACAATAGCCCGCATCACACCTCGGCGCGCGCCTGGTGGATGTTCAAGCTGTTCGGCGCGCATGATGTGGCGATCCTCGATGGCGGGCTGTACAAGTGGAAGGCCGAGGGACGGCCGCTCGCCAGCGGCAAGGAGACGTTGCGCCACCGCCACTTCACCGTCTGGAAGGACAGCGCCACCATCCGCACGCTCGATCAGATGAAGGCCAATCTGCGCAGCGGGGCCGAGCAGGTTGTCGATGCCCGCTCGGCGGCGCGCTTCTCGGGGCAGGAATCCGATCCGCGCCCCGGCGTTGCCCCCGGCCATATCCCGGGTAGCGTCAACCTGCCCTATGACCGGCTGTTCCACACGGACGGGACATGGAAGCGCGGCGAGGAACTGCGCGGCGTGTTCGAGGAAGCGGGCGTCGATCTGTCCCGGCCGCTGGTCACGACTTGCGGATCGGGGATCACGGCGGCCGTGCTGCTGTTCGGTGCGGCGCTGCTCGGCAAGAAGGATGTCGCGCTCTACGACGGCTCTTGGAGCGAATGGGGCGCGGATGCGGGGACCGAGAAGGCGCTGGCCTGAGGCTTTTCGCTCCCGTCTTTCCCGGCGGGGATGTTCGGTGCAAGGAATGTGTATGACACATTCGCCCGCCGACCGCCCCGCCACCCGTCTCGTCACCGCCGGCCGCCGCAAGGAATGGACCGCCGGCATCGTCAGCCCGCCCGTCTGGCGCGCCTCCACCATATTGTTCGACAGCGTCGCCGATCTGCGCGCGGCCGTCCGCTCGCCCAATGACCGGCTCTATTATGGCCGACGCGGCGGGCCGACCCAGTGGGCGCTCGCCGATGCGCTGACCGAGCTCGAGCCGGGCGCTGCGGGCACGATGCTCTATCCCTCGGGCGTGGCGGCGGTCACGACCGCGCTGCTCTCCGTCCTCTCGCCCGGCGACGAATTATTGATGGTCGACAGCGCCTATGAGCCGACGCGCGCCTTTTGCGACGCAATGCTCGCGCCGCTCGGCATCAAGACGCGCTATTATGATCCGCTGATCGGCGCCGGCATCGCCGATCTGTTCACCGATGCGACCAAGGCGGTGTTCCTCGAAAGCCCGGGCAGCCTGACCTTCGAGGTGCAGGATGTGCCTGCCATCTGCGCGGCGGCAAAGGCGCGCGGCATCGTCACCCTGCTCGACAATACATGGGCGACGCCGCTCCTCTTCCCCGCGATCGGTCATGGCGTCGATCTCTCGATTCTCGCCTGCACCAAATATGTCGTCGGCCATTCCGACGCGATGCTCGGATCGGTGACAGCGGCGCCCGGCCATTTCGAGGCGCTGCGCCGCTATACCCATCTGCTCGGTCAATGCATCAGCCCCGACGATGCCTTTCTCGGCAGCCGCGGATTGCGTACGCTGGGCGTGCGGCTGAAGGCGCATGGCGAGGGCTCGATCGCGGTGGCCCAATGGCTCGCCGAGCAGCCCGAGGTCGCGCGCGTGCTTCATCCCGCGCTGCCCGGATGCCCCGGCCATGAATATTGGGCGCGGGACTTTGCGGGCGCCTCGGGCCTGTTCGCCTTCATGCTCAAGGGCGGCGACGATGCGGCGCGCGCGCGGCTGATCGATGGACTGGAGCTTTTCGGCATCGGCTTTTCATGGGGCGGTTTCGAGAGCCTGGCGCTTCCTGTCGATCCGGCGCGTATCCGCACCGCCCGGCGCTGGCAGGGGGAAGGGCTGCTTGTGCGGCTGCATATCGGCCTGGAAGATCCGGCAGATCTGATCGATGATCTGGCGCGCGGGCTAAGACGTTTTACTTACGTATAAATTCCCAATCATGCCGACTATATTGCGTGAAAAGTAACTGAACTGATCTTATCTTGTTGCTGTCAAGCAACAGTCGATGCGTGAAAGCATTTTTTCTGATTTGGGTAAGTTGTGCGGTGCATTGTAATTCTGCAATAAAAATAGCTGCAGGAAGGTCATCGGGTCCGTCCGCTTGTCGGGGAAAAGAGATCCGGTCCTTTTTGCGCAGGGCGGAACTGGGCCAGTAACCACGAGGGGGGATTTCTCTATGCGCAAGAATTCCTGTGCTCTTTTCCTGTCGGTCATAGCTGCGGCGATGGCGGCGCCTGCCTTTGCGCAGGAAGAGGCGTCCAGCCCGATCACGATCAGCGGTAGTGTTGCTCTCGTGTCTGATTATCGCTTCCGCGGCGTTTCCCAGAGCGACGAGGAAATGGCGGTTCAGGGCGGCCTCACCATTTCGCACGAGAGCGGCTTTTATGTGGGCACATGGGGGTCCAATCTCTCCGGCTGGGGCACGTTCGGCGGATCGAACATGGAGCTCGACCTATTCGGCGGCTTCAAGATGCCGATCAACGATGGCAGCGCGATCGATGTCGGCCTGCTCTGGTACATGTATCCGGGCGGCGCCAACGAAACCGATTTCGCCGAGCTTTATGCCAAGCTGAGCCACACGGTGGGCCCGGCGACGCTTACCGCGGGCGTGGCCTATGCGCCGAAGCAATTCGCCCTCGCCAACGTGTCCAACGCGCCCAACAGCCGGGGCCAGAAAGAGGATAATCTCTATATCTCCGGCGATGCGGCGGCGGCCATCCCGAACCTGCCCATCACGCTGAAGGCGCATGCGGGCTATTCGGACGGCAATCCCGGCCTGGGCCCGAACGGCACCAGCGTCGCGCCGACGGGCGAATATTTCGATTGGTCGGCGGGCGCGGACTGGGCCGTCTATAAGAATCTGACGGTCGGCGTCTCTTATGTCGATACCGACATCTCGCGCAGCGAGTCGGCCTATCTGCTGCCGAACTTCAGCAAGGGCGGCACCGAGTCGATCGCCGACGCGACGGTGGTCTTCTCGATCTCCGCGGCCTTTTAAGGCAAAGCGGCGCTTCGCGGCCGAGGCGTTTGTCGCCTCGGCCGTTCGGGCTCTCAGCTCTGTTTCTTCAAGCGGAGCGTGGGCCAATCGCCGCGGTCGATGCGGTCGGCGGGCAGGAGGCCTTCGTCCGCATAGGCGGCGATCACCGCATCGGCCTGATGATCCAGCAGCCCCGCCAGGATCACCGATCCGCCCGGCGCGACAGCGGCGCAAAAGGACGGGGCCAGATCGATCAGCGGACCGGCAAGGATGTTCGCGATCAGCAGGTCGTAGGGCGCGCGTGCTTGCAGCCGCTCATGCTCCACGCCGGGCGCCACGATCAGTTCGAGGTGATCGGGGCCTTCGCCGGTCGGAATGCCGTTCGCCACGGCATTTTCCTCGCTCACATCGATCGAGACGGGGTCGATGTCGGACGCGATGATCCGTGCCTGTGGCCAGAGCGCGCGGGCGGCGAAGGCGAGCAGACCCGTGCCCGTGCCGATATCGGCGATATTGGCGAAGATCGCGCCGTCCTCGGCCAGCCGGTCGAGCATCAGCAGGCAGCCCGTGGTCGTCTCATGATGCCCCGTGCCGAAGGCGCGGCCCGCCTCGATATGGAAGGCGACCGTCTCGGCGGGAACGGCATCGGCATGGGCGGCGGTATGGACGAAGAAGCGTCCGGCGCGGATCGGCTCCAGCCAGTTCTGGCTGATCGTCACCCAGTCGGCATCCTCGACGGGCTCGATCAGCGCCTCGATCCCACGCGCGCTGGGCACCAGCTCGCGGATCAGCGCGATCGTCGCCGGATCGGGCTCGCCCTCGAAATAGGCGTCGAGTTGCCAATCGTCGGGCCTGGCCGGATCGGGCTCGCTGGTCATCAGCACGGGCGGCGCGTCCATATCGTCGAACGCGGCGACATGGCCGGAAAGTGCCTCGGCCTCCTCCTTGTTGCAGGGCAGGGTAAGTTTCCAGCTCTGGCTCGCCTGCGGCGTCCAGTCCGGCAGATTGCCGCTATCGGACATAGCTTGCTCCATTCACGTCGATCACCGCGCCCGTCATGGACGGCGGCGCTTCCAGGGCGAGGAAGCGGACGGTTTCGGCCACCTCCTCAGGCATGGCGACGCGGCCGAGCGGGATGTCCGCAAGCAGCCTGTCGCCGCCCCGGCTGGCGAGATAATCCTCGGCCATGCCGGTCATGGTGAAGCCGGGGCAGACCGCGAAGGCGAGGATATTCTCCGCCGCGTGGCCGCGCGCGATCGTCTTGGTCATCGCCACCATGCCCGCCTTGGACGCGGCATAATGCCAATGGGCGGGGCTGTCGCCGCGATAGGCGGCGCGGCTGGCGATGTTGATGATCCGGCCGCCGCGTGCTTGCTCCCGGAAATGGCGCACCGCCAGCCGGCAAAGCTCGGCCGAGGCGGTGAGATTGATCCGCATCGTCCGCTCCCAGGCGGCCGACCATTCGGCATCGGCCATGTCGAGCGGTGCGGCCTCGAAGATGCCGGCATTATTGACGATCGCGTCGATGCGGCCGTCGAGCCGATCGAGCGCCTGTTCCCACAGCTCCGCCGCAGCCCCTTCGCGCGACAGGTCGGCGGCGATTGCGGTCTTGTCCGACGCGCGGCTGGCATGGCCGACGAGGTGGACGTCGCGATCCCGGAAGGCCTGCATCACGGCGCGGCCGATGCCCCGGCTGGAGCCGGTAACGAGAATATGGGTGGTCATGCGCCCGCCGATAGGCGGCCGGGGCGCATCAGGGAAGGGCCTCTCAGGCGGCGATGCGCGAGACGAATTCGCTGGTGGTCGTCTCCAGCCGCGACAATTGCGTGTCGACGGCGCGGAAGCGTGCGCTCAACTGATCGATGTCGCCGGCGACATTCTCCGTCTCGCTGCGAATGGCGGCGATGGTGGAGGACATGGAATCCGCCGCCAGCGCCGTCTCGTCGACCGCGGCGGTGATCATCGTCACCGTCTGCGCCTGTATTTCCATCGCCTCGCGGATGCGCTGGGCGGAGGTCTGCACCTCGCCCACCGTGTCGCGAATCGAGCCATTGGCGTCCACCGTCTGGCGGGTCGCGGCCTGGATGGCGAGGATCTTGGCGGCAATATCGTCGGTTGCGCGCGCCGTCTGGTTGGCGAGGCTCTTCACTTCCTGCGCCACCACGGCGAAGCCGCGCCCGGCATCGCCTGCGCGCGCCGCCTCGATCGTGGCGTTGAGCGCGAGCAGGTTGGTCTGGCCGGCAATGTCGCGGATCAGGCCGAGGATCGACTCGATCGCCTGGGCATGGCCGGACAGCGCCTGCGATATGGCGACCGCCTTGGCCGACTGGTCCGTAGCGCGAGTCGCGATGCCGGCGGCGACTTCGACCTCGCCGCGTGCCTCCTCGATCGCCCGGATCAGCCCGGCGGCGGTCCGCGCCGCCTCGCGCATCGCCACGGCGGACTGTTCGGCGGCGGCGGCCACTTCGGACGCCTTGCCCAGCATGCCGCGCGCGGAGGAGGAAACGTCACCCGTATGGCTGCGCAATTTCTTCGAATCCTGCAGCGTTTCGGTGAGGATCTCCGAAATATCGCTGCGGAAGGCATTGCTTTCGACGACGCGGGCGAGCGTCGTCTCCAGCCGGCCGATCGCGCCGAGCTGGGCATTGATGATCTCGAGCTCCACCGCGAGGAGGCGGAACAGCAGCTCGCCGGCAAAGGTCACGAATGCGGCGTCATCCCCAAAACGCGCCGCGATCCGCCGATGGACGGCAGACCAGTGACGCGCGATCAGATCGGTGACGAGCGGAAGTGCTACGCCCTCTTCCGCGATGATCGTGCCGTGATGCGCGATCGCCTGGATCCAGGCGGCGTCGATCGGCTGTTCGAACATCGTCCGTACGAGCCGCTCGACCGTCTCGCCGAAACGCCGCGAGGTCGCGCCGATCGGCGAGGGATGATGGTCGTCGGGCGACGGCCGCAGAAAGGCGCGCGTCGCCTCCATCACCACGGACCCGGCCCGATCCCACAGGCGCGCGAGATCCTGCCGCAGCCGTCCGTCGCCATTATAGGCGGACAGGCGCAGGGCGATTTCGCTCTCGTCGAGCGAGACTTCTCCCGGTTGCAACTGCGAGCCCATCATCATCATCGCGACTAACCCTTTGTCCGCCATTCTGACGTGGGATAAAGCGGGGTGGTAAACATGTCGTTAGCTGCCGCATTCCGTGCCGCCAGCAGTTGCAACATGAGCATGTTCGGCTAAAGGACGGGCGTTAGACGAACGGGAGGATCCATGTCGCGCAATCCGGGGCGGCCGCTGTCACCGCATCTGACGATCTGGAAATGGGGGCCGCATATGGCGGTTTCCATCTTGCATCGTGCCACGGGTTCCGCGCTGGCGATCATTGGCGGCATCGGCTTCGTCTGGTGGCTGGTCGCACTTGCGAGCGGCCCTGAAGCCTATGCCACCTTCCTCAAGGTCGCGACCTCGCCGATCGGCTGGATCGTCGCGATCGGGCTGAGCTGGTCCTTCTTCCAGCATATGTTCTCGGGCATCCGCCACCTGCTGCTCGATACGGGCGCGGGCTATGAGCTCAAGACCAACCGGGCCTGGGCGATCGCCACCATGGTCGGATCGACCGTCGTCACCGCGCTCGTCTGGGCGCCGATCATCGCGAGGCACTGATGGGTACGGGAACGGGCATCGGCCGCGTCCGCGGGCTTGGTTCGGCCAAGTCGGGCGCGCATCACTGGTGGCTTCAGCGCGTCACCGCGGCGGGCAATCTCCTGCTCGTCCTGTGGTTCGTCGTATCGCTCCTTCGGCTGCCGCTGATGGATCATAAGGTCGTCTATCTGTGGCTCGCCTCGCCGCTCAACGCGGTGCTGCTGATCCTGATGGTGATCAACACATTCTGGCATTTCCGGCTGGGGCTGCAGGTCGTGCTGGAGGATTATCAGCATGACCAGACGAAGATACTCGGCCTGATCCTGCTCAATTTCTATGCGATCGGCGGCGGCGCGCTGGCGATCTTCTCGATCCTCAAGATCGCGTTCGGGGGAGTGCCCGCCTGATGGCCGAGGCTTATAAGATCATCGATCATATCTATGATGCCGTCGTCGTCGGCGCGGGCGGATCGGGCCTGCGCGCCACGATGGGCATCGCCGAAAGCGGCCTCAAGACCGCCTGCATCACCAAGGTGTTCCCCACGCGTTCGCACACGGTGGCGGCGCAGGGCGGCATTGCCGCCTCGCTCGGCAATATGGGGCCGGATCATTGGACCTGGCATATGTACGACACCGTCAAGGGGTCGGACTGGCTGGGCGATCAGGACGCGATCGAATATCTGTGCCGCGAGGCGCCCGCCGCCGTCTATGAGCTGGAACATGCCGGCGTGCCGTTCAGCCGCACGAATGAAGGCAAGATCTATCAGCGTCCCTTCGGCGGCATGATGCAGAATATGGGCCAGGGCCCGGCCGCGCAGCGCACCTGCGCCGCCGCCGACCGCACCGGCCATGCCATGCTTCATGCGCTCTATCAGCAGAGCCTGAAATATGACGCCGACTTCTTCGTCGAATATTTCGCGCTCGATCTGATCATGGAAGGCGGCGAATGCCGTGGCGTGATCGCCATGTGCATGGAAGACGGCACGATCCACCGCTTCCGCAGCCATGCGACCGTGCTCGCCACGGGCGGCTATGGTCGCTGCTATTTCTCCGCCACCTCGGCGCATACCTGCACCGGCGACGGCGGCGGCATGGTGCTGCGCGCAGGGCTGCCGCTGCAAGACATGGAATTCGTCCAGTTCCACCCGACCGGCATCTATGGCGCGGGCGTGCTCATCACCGAGGGCGCGCGTGGCGAGGGCGGCTATCTCACCAATAGCGAAGGCGAGCGCTTCATGGAGCGCTATGCCCCGTCCGCCAAGGATCTCGCCTCGCGCGACGTCGTCTCGCGTTCGATGGCGATGGAGATTCGCGAAGGGCGCGGCGTCGGCAAGAACAAGGACCATATCTACCTGCACCTCGATCATATCGATGCGAAGGTGCTGGCCGAGCGGCTGCCGGGCATCACCGAGACGGGCAAGATCTTCGCGGGCGTCGATCTCACGCGCCAGCCGCTGCCCGTCACGCCGACCGTCCACTATAATATGGGCGGCATCCCGACCAACTATCATGGCGAGGTGGTGACGCTGAAGGACGGCAATCCGGACACGGTCGTCCCCGGCCTGTTCGCGGTGGGCGAGGCGGCCTGCGTCTCGGTCCATGGCGCGAACCGCCTCGGCTCCAATTCGCTGATCGACCTCGTCGTGTTCGGCCGCGCCGCCGGCCATCGCATCGCCGAGATTATCCAGCCCGGCACCAAGCACCGGCCCGTCGTGGCTGCGGCGGACGAGGCCGCGCTCACCCGCCTCGATCGTTATCGTCATGCCAAGGGCGGCTCGCCCACGGCGGAGATCCGCCTGGAGATGCAGCGGACGATGCAGGCCGACTGCGCCGTCTTCCGCACGGCCAAGACGCTGGGCGAGGGCATCGAGAAGATCGACCGCGTCTATACGCGTCTCGAGGATGTGGGCGTCACCGATCGGTCGCTGATCTGGAACACCGACCTGATCGAGACGCTCGAGCTCGACAACATGCTGCCGCAGGCGGTCGTCACCATGCATTCGGCCGCGAACCGCAAGGAAAGCCGCGGCGCGCACATGCATGAGGATTTCCCGAACCGCGACGATGCGAACTGGATGAAGCATACCATCAGCTGGTTCGATAAAGGCTCGGTCTCGATCGATTATCGGCCGGTGCACGATTACACGCTCACCGACGATATCGACTATATCAAGCCGAAGGCGCGGGTGTACTGATCGGCCGGCGGCGGCGTTCGGCGGACTTGGCCTCGGCCAGTTCGGCGATGGCTGCCGCCGACAGCGCGAGCGAGCGTTCGAGGCCATAGGCTTCGATCCGGTCGCCGGGGCGGATCGCATCGGCGGAGATCTGGCGGAGGATGGCCGCGGCGAAGGCGTCCACATCGCCAGCCGGCGCGAGCATGCCGTCCCGCCCGTTGCGCAGCACGGTCGCCGCGTCGCCCGCCGAGCGGCTGACGACCAGGGGCAGGTTCAGCGCCATCGCCTCGAGCAGGGCCATCGACGAGCCTTCCCAGCGCGAGCTGAGCGCGAATGCCGAGGCGCGGGCGAGCCAGGCGAACACATTGTTCGTCTCGCCCGCGAGCAGGAGCGACTCGGCCAGCCCCTCCTCGGCGGCAATTTCCCGGAGCCCCGCGGCAAGCGATGCGCTGCCGCCCCCGAGGATGACCAGCCGGATCGGCCTCTGCCGGTTGACCGCCGCCGCCGCCCGGATCAGCGTCGGGAAATCCTTTTGCGCGTGCAGCCGCCCGATCGACAGGATCACCGGAATGTCCGCGTCGAGCCAGGGATGCGGCGAAGGAGCGGTTCCGAGCGCACGGGCCCGAACAGGATCGACGCCGTTTGGAACGATGATCGCCCGGCCGTCGGCAAGCGTGGGCGCGAAGACCGGTGATCTTCCCGTCGCTGTGCCCACCAGCAGTAGCCTGTCCGCCTGATTCGCGATCAGCCCGGCCTTCATGCGCCGGATGAAGGATGTTCCATCGCCGTCGCGATCGATCGCGTTGCTGATTCGATAGGCCCGGCGGAGGCCGGGAATGCCGAGGCTCGCAAGCCAGGGCGCGAAATGCCCGCGATTGCCGGCGGAAAGGATCGCGTCCGGCCGTTCGGCAAGGATTGTCCGGCGGAGGCGCCAGGCGGTTTCCCATAGGCCGGGCGCGGGCCGTTCCGCCGTGCAGAGCGTTTCATGCCGGAAGCGTGCCTGTGCGAGCTCGCCCGAGAAGAGGCCTGCGCCATGGCCCGACAGGAGGAGCACATCGTGCGACAGTGCCAGCCGGGCCGCGATCGAAAGTGCGTTGCGCACCACGCCGCTGGATCGCAGATCATGAACGTAAATCAGGACTCGGCCGCGCATCTGCTCGCCTTTGGAACTCTGAACTCGCCGCCGGAACGGCCGTGCGGCAGGCCGAGCGTAGATGGCTTCGGCGACAGATTGAGGACGGACGGCCTCTCGGGCGATCCACGGCCTTTCACCCTGTGGAATTTGGCGCTATCGGGATCGCAACCACGAGGAAAAGCACAGCGATGGCCGAATTCGCACTCCCGAAGAACTCGAAGATCCGGAAGCAGGGCAAGGTTCACAAGGCTGCGCCGGACGCGAAGAGCGTCAAGACGTTCAAGGTCTATCGTTACGATCCCGACTCGGGCGAGAATCCGCGCTACGACACGTTCGAGCTCGATCTCGACGAGACCGGCCCGATGGTGCTGGATGCCCTCATCAAGATAAAGAGCGAGCAGGATCCGTCGCTCACCTTCCGCCGCTCCTGTCGCGAGGGGATTTGCGGCTCCTGCTCGATGAACATCGATGGCAGGAATGGCCTCGCCTGCACCACCGCGATCGAGGATTGCAAAGGCGAGGTGCGGATCACGCCGCTGCCGCACATGGACGTGATCAAGGATCTCGTGCCCGATTTTACGCATTTCTATGCGCAATATGCCTCGATCCAGCCCTGGCTGAAGACGGTGACGCCCACGCCTTCGGGCAAGGAGCGGCTCCAGTCGCCGGAGGATCGCGCCAAGCTCGACGGGCTTTACGAGTGCATCCTCTGTGCCTGCTGCTCGACCTCCTGCCCGAGCTATTGGTGGAACAGCGACAAGTTTCTGGGGCCGGCGATCCTGCTCCAGGCCTATCGCTGGCTCGCCGACAGCCGCGACGAATTTACGGGCGAGCGGCTCGACGAGCTCGAGGATCCGTTCCGCCTCTATCGCTGCCACACGATCATGAACTGCTCGAACGTCTGTCCCAAGGGGCTGTCCCCGGCGCGCGCGATCGCGGAAGTGAAGAAGATGGTGGTGGAGCGCCAGCTCTGACGGGCGCCCGGGCAGCGTGACGGACAGTCGATACGGGTTCGTCCCGGATGCCGAGAATGCGGGCTGGCTTGTCCGGCCCGCAAGCGACGGCACGGGATTCGCCGATATTTTCGGGGATATCCGGCTTCGCATCGAAGGCGACCGCAGCGTGCGCATGCGGCTCGACACGCATGATGGCCAGCGCAATCTCAACGGCACGGTGCATGGCGGCTTTCTGCTCGCCGCGATCGATCAATCCTATTTCATCGCGACGATAGCGCTCGGCATCTCGGGCGGGCTGGGCGGCGTCACCGTCGACAGCGCGACCCAGTTTCTGCGCACCGTCTCGATCGGGCCGCCGATCGAGCTTGTGGTCGAGTTGCTGCGGGAGACGGGCCGGATGATCTTCCTGCGCGGGCTGGTCGAGCAAGAGGGGGAAGCGGTCGCCGCTTTCTCCGGCACGCTGCGCAAGGCGCGCGGATGACGGACGTCATTGCGCGCTACGACCGGTTGATCGAGGCAGGCGAGCTCCGGCCGGACCCCGATCAGCGCGCCACGGTCGAACGACTCGACCGCCTCGCCGCGGAACTGGCCGCGCCGGTGAAGCAAAGCTTCCTCGCCCGTCTGGCGGGCAAGGCGCCGCCGCGCCCGCGCGGCCTCTATATGTGGGGCGGGGTCGGGCGCGGCAAATCGATGCTGATGGACCTGTTCTTCGGCTGCGTCTCCATTTCGCCCAAGCGCCGCGTCCATTTCCACGAATTCATGATCGAGGTGCATGACCGGCTTCGTGCCGAGCGGGCGAAGGAGAAGGGCGATCCGATCGCCGCGGTCGTCGCCGTGATCGCCGGCGAGGCGGAATTGCTCTGCTTCGACGAGATGGTCGTCAACAACAGCGCCGATGCGATGATCCTCAGCCGGCTGTTCACCGGCCTGATGAATGCGGGCGTCACGGTCGTCACCACATCCAACCGGCCGCCCGCGGACCTCTATAAGGACGGGCTCAATCGCGAGCATTTCCTGCCCTTCATCGCGTTGATCGAGCGGCGACTCGATGTCCTGCCGCTGAACGGCCCGACCGACTATCGCCTCGCGAGACTCGGGGGGCATCCGACCTGGCATGTGCCGATCGGCCCGGTGGCGACCGCTGCGGTGCGGCATGCCTTTTTCCGCCTGACCGACTATCCGCCGGAGGATCGGGCCAATGTGCCCTCGGAGGATATCAAGGTGCCGGGCGGGCGGATGCTGCACGTTCCCAAGGCGCTCAAGGGCGTTGCCGTCTTCTCCTTCAAGCGGCTGTGCGGGGAGCCGCGCGGCGCGGCCGATTATCTCGCCATCGCGCGCCATTATCATACTGTAATCATTGTCGCTATTCCGATCATGGGGCCGGACAGGCGCAATGAGGCGGCGCGATTCAAGGTGCTGATCGACGCCTTATACGAGCATAAGGTGAAGCTTCTCGCCACGGCGGATGCCGAGCCCGAGGCGCTCTACCCGTCGGGCGATGGCGCGTTCGAGTTCGAGCGCACCGTTTCGCGCCTCATGGAGATGCAGTCGGAAGACTATCTCGCCGCCGGCCATGGCAGGGCGTGACAGCCATTTTTGCCGCTTTCCTCGCGACTGCGAAAAACTTGTCGCTGGGGCGCATGCGAGCGGTTGCCCCGGGGGGTTCATGGGTCTAAGCGGACGCGTCGTTCGTGGCGGTGCGCTGCCGTGCTGCCGCGTCACTCAAGAGGATGGCTAAACGGGGGCACTAGATGGCTCGTAAGAAGATCGCGCTCATCGGCGCAGGCAATATCGGCGGCACGCTCGCCCATCTGGCAGCAATCAAGGAATTGGGCGACATTGTCCTGTTCGACGTCGTCGAAGGCGTTCCCCAGGGCAAGGCGCTCGATCTCGCCCAGTCCGGCCCTGTCGAAGGCTTCGATGCCCGGCTGAAGGGCACCAACGACTATGCCGATATTGCGGGTGCGGACGTGATTATCGTCACCGCCGGCGTGCCCCGCAAGCCGGGCATGAGCCGCGACGATCTGCTCGGCATCAATCTCAAGGTGATGAAGGCCGTCGGCGAGGGCATCGCCGCCAACGCCCCCGACGCCTTCGTGATCTGCATCACCAATCCGCTCGACGCCATGGTCTGGGCGCTGCGCGAATTTTCGGGCCTGCCGCACAATAAGGTGGTGGGCATGGCAGGCGTGCTCGACTCGGCGCGCTTCCGCCATTTCCTCGCCGAGGAATTCGATGTGTCGGTGCAGGACGTCACCGCCTTCGTGCTGGGCGGTCATGGCGACACGATGGTGCCGGTCGTGGAATATTCGACCGTCGCGGGCATTCCGATCCCCGATCTGGTCAAGATGGGCTGGTCGACCCAGGAGAAGATCGACGCGATCGTGCAGCGCACCCGCTCGGGCGGCGGCGAGATCGTGGCGCTGCTCAAGACGGGCTCGGCTTATTATGCACCGGCCACCAGCGCGATCGAGATGGCCGAAGCCTATCTGAAGGACAAGAAGCGGGTTCTGCCCTGCGCCGCCTATCTCGATGGCAAATATGGCGTCGACGGCCTTTATGTCGGCGTGCCCGTCGTGATCGGTGCCGGCGGTGTCGAGCGGATCGTCGAGATCGCGCTCAACGATCAGGCCAAGGTGAATTTCCAGGTCTCGGTCGACGCGGTCAAGGAACTGCTGGTCGCGTGCAAGGGGATCGACAGCTCGCTGGGCTGATCCGCTCCTTCCGCTCGCCTCACCAGATCAAGAAGGCATCTGAAATCCATGTCGATCCTCGTCAACGCGAACACCAAGGTCATCACCCAGGGCATCACCGGCAGCCAGGGTACCTTCCACTCCGAACAGGCGCTGGCCTATGGCACCAAGGTCGTCGGCGGCGTCACCCCGGGCAAGGGCGGTACGACGCATATCGGCGTTCCCGTCTTCGACACCGTCAAGGAAGCGGTGAAGGTCACGGGCGCCGACGCTTCCGTAATCTATGTTCCGCCGCCCTTCGCGGCCGACTCGATCCTTGAGGCGATCGACGCCGAGGTGCCGCTGATCGTGGCGATCACCGAGGGCATTCCGGTGCTCGACATGGTGCGCGTCAAGCGGGCTTTGTCCGGTTCCAAGTCGCGCCTGATCGGTCCGAACTGCCCGGGCGTCCTCACGCCGGGTGAATGCAAGATCGGCATCATGCCGGGCTCGATCTTCTCCAAGGGATCGGTCGGTGTTGTCTCCCGTTCAGGTACGCTTACCTATGAGGCGGTGTTCCAGACCACCGCGATCGGCCTCGGCCAGACCACGGCGGTCGGCATCGGTGGCGATCCGGTCAACGGCACCAACTTCATCGACGTGCTCGAGCTCTTCCTTGCGGACGATGATACCAAGTCGATCATCATGATCGGCGAGATCGGCGGCTCGGCCGAGGAGGAAGCGGCGCAGTTCCTGAAGGATGAGGCGAAGCGTGGCCGCAAGAAGCCGATGGCCGGCTTCATCGCGGGCCGCACGGCGCCCCCGGGGCGGCGCATGGGTCATGCCGGTGCGATCGTTTCCGGTGGCCAGGGCGGCGCCGAGGACAAGATTGCGGCGATGGAAGAGGCGGGAATCCGGGTGGCGGCGAGCCCCTCGGAACTCGGCACGACCCTCGCGGAGGTGCTCAAGGGTTGATTGGGAAGCACCGCCGCATCACGTCCGGGTCGGTGGGTGGCCTGGACGCTGAGTGCGGCGGAATGGCAAGGATGGAAAAATGGGTATCGAGGGTATCGGCTTCGATGGGCTCGAGGGTGTAAGTCCTTCATTTGTAGAGGCGTTGTACCAGCGATACCGCGCCGATCCACAGAGCGTCGATGGTGATTGGCGAGGCTATTTCGCCGGATTGGAAACGACGGTTTCGGGGCCGAGCTGGGCCCGCCCCAATTGGCCGCTGTCGGACACGGATGCGCTGACCGCGGGGCTTGATCCCACGCAGATGGCGGTCGAGCCCAAGCCGGCCAAGGGCGCCAAGCCCGCCGTCGCTCCTGCTCCTGCCGCCGCCGTGGCGCCCGCAGCGCCTTCGGCTGATGCGATCGCCCGCGCCGCGGGGGATTCGATCCGGGCGCAGATGCTGATCCGCACCTATCGCGTGCGCGGTCATCTCCTCGCCAATCTCGATCCGCTGGGCCTGGCCCGCCGCGAGACGCCGGGCGACCTGACGCCCGAATTTCACGGCTTCACCGAAGCCGATATGGATCGGCCCATCTATCTCGGCGGCACGCTCGGCTTCGAGACGGCGACGGTGCGCGAGCTGCTGAAGGTGCTTCGCGCCAATTATTGCGGCCATGTCGGCCTCGAATATATGCATATCGGCGATGTCGAGGAGCGCCGTTTCCTGCAGGCCCGGATGGAGGGTCGCGACAAGGAGATCCACTTCACGCCCGAGGGCAAGAAGGCGATTCTCAACAAGGTGATCGAAGCCGAGCAGTGGGAGAAGTTCCTCGGCCGCAAATATGTCGGCACGAAGCGCTTCGGCCTCGATGGCGGCGAGTCGATGATCCCCGCGCTCGAAGCCGTCATAAAATATGGCGGCCTTTCCGGGATCAGCGAGATGGTGATCGGCATGGCCCATCGCGGCCGGCTGAACGTGCTCACCAATGTCATGGCCAAGCCCTATCGCGCGCTCTTCAGCGAGTTCGCCGGCGGCTCCGCCAATCCCGAGGATGTCGGCGGTTCGGGCGACGTCAAATATCATCTCGGCACCTCCACCGATCGCGAGTTCGATGGCGTGAAGGTGCATATGTCGCTGGCACCCAATCCCAGCCATCTCGAAGCGGTCGATCCGGTCGTGCTCGGCAAGGCCCGCGCGAAGCAGACCAAGCTCGACGATCTGAAGCGCGAGAAGGTGCTGCCCATCTTGCTCCATGGCGACGCGGCCTTTGCCGGCCAGGGCATCATCATGGAATGTTTCGGCTTCTCCGGCCTCGCCGGCTATTCCACCGGCGGCACGGTCCATTTCGTGATCAACAATCAGGTGGGCTTCACCACCTCGCCGCAATTCGCGCGCTCCTCGCCCTATCCGTCGGATATCGCGAAGATGGTGCAGGCGCCGATCCTGCATGTGAATGGCGACGATCCGGAAGCGGTGACCTTCGCCTGCAAGCTGGCGACCGATTTCCGTCAGACGTTCAAGCGCGACGTCGTCATCGACATGTGGTGCTATCGTCGCTTCGGCCATAATGAGAGCGACGAGCCGGGCTTCACCCAGCCGCTGATGTATGACGCGATCAAGGCGCATCCGCCGGTATCGAAAATCTATGGCGACCGGCTGATCGCCGAGGGCGTGATCGATCAGGAGTGGGTCGACCGCACGCAAAGCGAATTCATCGCCAAGCTGGAGGCGGAGTTCGAGAGCGCCAAGAGCTACAAGGTCAACAAGGCCGACTGGTTCGAGGGCGACTGGACCGGCTTCGCGGCGCCGCGCGAGGCGATCACCGAGCGGCGTTCGGCCGTCACGGGCATCAAGGCGGAGCAGGTCGACCTGCTGGCGAAGCAGCTCACCACGGTTCCCGAGGGGCTGACGATCCACAAGACGCTCGCCCGCATCCTCGAGGCCAAGAAGCAGATGTTCGCTTCGGGCCAGGGTTTCGACTGGGCGACCGCCGAGGCGCTCGCCTTCGGCTCGCTGCTTCAGGAAGGTTATGGCGTCCGTCTGTCCGGCCAGGATTCGGGCCGCGGCACGTTCAGCCAGCGTCACGCCGTCTGGGTCGATCAGAAGGACGGGCATAAATATATCCCGCTTTCGGCGCTCGACCGCAAATTCCAGGTGCTGGACAGCCCGCTCTCCGAATTCGGCGTGCTCGGCTTTGAATATGGCTATGCCAGCCAGGCGCCCAACACGCTGGTACTGTGGGAGGCGCAGTTCGGCGATTTCGCCAATGGCGCGCAGGTGATGATCGATCAGTTCATCGCCGCCGGCGAGGCGAAGTGGCTGCGCGTCAACGGCCTCGTGATGCTGCTCCCCCATGGCTATGAAGGGCAGGGGCCCGAGCATAGCTCGGCGCGGCTCGAACGTTATCTTCAGCTCTGCGCCGAAGATAATATGCAGGTCGCCAACTGCACGACGCCGGCCAATTATTTCCACATCCTGCGTCGCCAGATGGTCCGCAAGTTCCGCAAGCCGCTGGTGATCATGACGCCCAAGTCGCTGCTGCGGCACAAGCTGGCGGTGTCGTCGATCGACGATTTCATCGGTGACAGCAGCTTCCATCGCGTGCTGTGGGATCCCAAGGCGCCGGCCGATGCGGATGTGAAGCGGCTCGTGCTCTGCTCGGGCAAGGTCTATTACGACCTCGCCGAGGCGCGCGACGCGGCGGGCGATGCCAATACGGCGATCGTCCGGCTGGAGCAGATCTATCCCTTCCCGGCGGATGCGATCGCGGAGCTGGTCCAGCGCTGGCCCAATCTCGAAACGGTGGTCTGGGCGCAGGAAGAGCCGCGCAATAATGGCGCCTGGTTCTTCGTCGAGCCGCTGATCGAGGAAGTCTTGAAGAGCGTGGGGGCAAAGCCCGCCCGCGCAATCTATGCCGGCCGCAAGGCCTCGGCGGCGACGGCCACCGGTCTCGCCAGAAATCATGCCGTGCAGCAGGCGGCGCTCGTCGCCCAGGCGCTCGGCCACGAAGTAGAGGACAAGTGACAATGGCGACCGATGTGGTGGTGCCGACGCTCGGCGAATCGATCACGGAAGCGACGCTCGGCCAATGGCTGAAGCAGCCGGGTGAGGCGGTGAAGGCGGACGAGCCGATCGCCAGCCTGGAGACGGACAAGGTTGCGGTCGATGTGCCTTCGCCGGTCGATGGCGTGATCGGCGAGCTGGTCGCGGCCGAGGGCGATACGGTGAATGTCGGCGCGGTGATCGCGCGGATCGAGGCGGGCAAGGCCGCTGCCACCAGTGCGACGCCCGCGGTCGAGGATCGCACCGCGGTGGGCAAGGCCGAGGCCGCTGCCGCGCCGGAGCGCGCCGCCGCCCCCGTCGAGGAGGCGGTCGTGGCGGGCGAGGCGCAGACGCTTTCGCCCTCGGTGCGCCGCGCGGTGCTCGAATATGGCGTCGATCCGTCCAAGATCCGGGGCACGGGTAAGGATGGCCGCCTGACCAAGGATGATGTGCTGCTCGCCGCCAAGAGTGGACAGGCCGAGGCGAAGGTCGCGCCGGCGCCGGCGCCGGTTCCGGCTGCTCCGGCGGCCGCGCCCGCCCGCAAGGAGGAACGCGTCAAGATGACGCGCCTGCGCAAGACGGTCGCGACCCGGCTCAAGGAAGCGCAGAACACCGCCGCGATGCTAACCACCTTCAACGACGTCGACATGACGGCGGTGATCGAGGCGCGCACCAAATATAAGGATCTGTTCGAGAAGAAGCATGGTGTCCGCCTGGGCTTCATGGGCTTCTTCGTGAAGGCTGCCGTGCTTGCCGCGCGCGACGTGCCGGCGGTCAATGCCAAGATCGAGGGCGAGGACATCGTCTATCACGACTATGTCGACGTTTCGGTCGCCGTCTCCGCGCCCAACGGCCTGGTCGTGCCGGTGATCCGTGATGCGCAGGACAAGTCGGTCGCCGAGATCGAGAAGACGATCGGCGATTTCGGCAAGCGCGCGCGCGAAGGCACGCTCAAGATGGAGGAGATGAAGGGCGGTACGATCACCATCTCCAACGGTGGTGTATTCGGATCGCTGCTGTCCACGCCGATCATCAATCCGCCGCAGTCCGCCGTGCTCGGTCTCCATCGCATCGAGGAGCGCCCGGTGGTGGTGAAGGGGCAGATCGTCGCGCGGCCGATGATGTATCTCGCGCTCAGCTACGACCATCGCCTGATCGATGGCCGCGAGGCCGTCACCTTCCTCGTCGCGCTCAAGAATGCGATCGAGGATCCGACCCGCCTGCTGATCGATCTCTGATTTTTTGTGACATGTCGCCCCGGCGCGGGCCTCCCGTCAAAATCTGCTTTGACGGGAACCCGAAGCCGGGGTTTCCTGCGGCGTAGAATTCGCTCCGAAGGGATGGGAGCGCGATGTCCGCCGGGATGACGCAAGAGGAAGGCTGAAATGGCTGATTACGACTTCGACGTCCTCGTCATCGGTGCCGGTCCCGGCGGTTATGTCGCGGCGATCCGCGCCGCGCAGCTCGGGCTCAAGACCGCCTGCGCCGAAAGTCGCGCGACGCTCGGCGGCACCTGCCTCAATGTCGGCTGCATCCCGTCCAAGGCGCTGCTCCATGCCTCCGAATTGTTCGAGGAGGCGCATACGGGTGCGCTCGCGAAGTTCGGCGTGAAGATCGATGGCGCGGCGCTCGATCTCGATGTGATGCATGGCTCGCGCATCGATGCGGTGAAGGGGCTTACCGGCGGCGTCGAATTCCTCTTCAAGAAGAATAAGGTCGAATGGCTGAAGGGGCATGCGACCTTCGTCTCGGCCGATACGGTCGATGTCGCTGGACGCCTTGTGCGGGCGAAGAATATCGTGATCGCCACGGGCTCCTCGGTGACGCCGCTGCCGGGCGTCGAGATCGACCATGAAGTGGTGGTCGATTCCACCAGCGCGCTCGAACTACCGCAGGTGCCGGGGCATCTGGTCGTGATCGGCGGCGGCGTGATCGGGCTCGAGCTGGGCTCGGTCTGGCGGCGGCTGGGTGCCAAGGTCACGGTCGTCGAATATGTCGACCAGATACTGCCGGGTATGGATGGCGACGTCCGCAAGGAAGCAGCCAAGCTCTTCAAGAAGCAGGGCTTCGACATCAAGACCTCGACCAAGGTGACGAAGGTGGAGCGCAACGGCAAGGGCGCGATCATCACGATCGAGCCCGCGGCAGGTGGCGCGGCGCAGACGATCGAGGCGGACGTGGTGCTCGTCTCGATCGGCCGTCGCCCCAATACGGACAGGTTGGGCCTGGAGAAGGCGGGGCTCGACACCAATAATCGCGGCCAGATCGAGATCGATCATGATTTCGCCACTAAGGTCCCCGGCATCTGGGCGATCGGAGACGTGGTCCCGGGCCCCATGCTCGCGCACAAGGCGGAGGATGAGGGCGTCGCGGTCGCCGAGAATATTGCGGGCCTGACCGGCATCGTGAATCATGAGGTGATCCCGAGCGTCGTCTACACCCGTCCGGAGATTGCCGGCGTCGGCCTGACCGAGGAGCAGGCGAAGGCGAAGGGCGAGGTCAAGGTCGGCAAATTCCCCTTCCTTGCCAACAGCCGCGCCAAGGCGAACCATGACACGGACGGTTTCGTGAAGGTGATCGCCGACGCGAAGACGGACCGCGTTCTGGGCGTCCATATCATCTCCTCCGTCGCCGGCACGATGATCGCGCAGGCGGCGCAGGCGATGGAATTCGGCGCCACGTCCGAGGACATCGCCTATACCTGCCATGCGCATCCGACCCATTCGGAAGCGCTCAAGGAAGCCGCGATGGCGGTGCAGGGCAAGCCTATCCACATGTGACGCCTGCCATCCGGCGCATATCATCCATTTTCCACTGTCGGGCAGGCGGCTATCTGTGCTGCCGCTGATCAGCCGCGTGGTGGAATGGGGGCCGGATGATAGGGGTGGAGCAGATGAGGATCGTGCCGGCGCTGCTGGCCTGGCTCGACCTGGCTGGGATCGCGATGTTCGCGGCATCGGGCGCGTTGGCGGCGGCGCGGGCGCGGCAGACGATCGTGACCTTCCTCTTCTTCGCGGTGGTGACGGCCACGGGCGGCGGCACGGTGCGCGATCTGCTGATCGGGGCGCCGGTCTTCTGGATGCAGGACAGCCGGGCGCTGGCGGCCTGCCTGATCGCGGGGCTCGCCGTATGGATGACGCCGCGGCGCTGGTGGCGACCCAAGGCGCTCGATTGGTTCGATGCGGTAGGCCTTGCCGTCTATGCCGTCTATGGGGCGGCCAAGGCGCTGGCCTTCGGCATATCGCCGCTGCCGGCGGCCGGGATGGGCGTGGTGACGGCCTGTATGGGCGGGATCATCCGCGACGTTCTGGCGGGCGAGCCGTCGATCCTGCTGAGACCGGAAATCTATGTGACGGCGGCGGCGCTGGCGGCGGTGGCCTATGTCGGGCTCGGCGAGCTGGGCGTGGCGCCGCAGATCGCGGCGGCGGTGGGCGCGCTGGCCGGGTTCGGCCTGAGGGCGCTGGCGATCGGGCGGGGACTGGCGCTGCCGGCCTATCGCGGATGAGTTGGCTCGTTACCCCCCTGTGAGGGGGTAACGAGCCTTGGTTCAGGCCTTGGCGAGCGCGGAGGCGGCCTTGGCGGCGGCGGTTATCGCGTCGGTGTCGGGCGCGCCGGCGGGGACGAGCCAGCTGCCGCCGACGCAGCGCACGGCACCGATGGCGAGCCAATCGGGCGCGGTCGCCTGGGTGATGCCGCCGGTGGGGCAGAAGCGGACCTGATGGAAAGGCGCCGCCAGCGATTTCAATGCCTTGATTCCGCCGGCTGCTTCCGCTGGGAAGAATTTGAAGCGGGTGAGGCCGAGATCGAGACCGCGCATGATATCGCCCGCATTGGCGATGCCGGGCAGGAAGGGAATGCCGCGATCGATAGCGGCGCGGCCGAGCGGCTCGGTGAGGCCGGGCGAGACGATGAAGCGCGCACCCGCGCCGATGGCCGCATCGAGATCGGCGGCGTTGAGCACCGTGCCGGCACCCACCACCGCGCCTTCGACCTGGCTCATCTCACGGATCACGTCGAGCGCCGCGGCGGTGCGCAGCGTGACTTCGAGCACGGGCAGGCCGCCCGCGACCAGCGCCTCGGCGATCGGCCGGGCATGCGCCACATCGTCGATCACCAGCACGGGGATCACGGGGGCGAGCGTCATCACGGCATCGATATCGGTCATTGAGTATGCTCCTGGGCATAGGCGGCAGCCGCGCCGAACAGGCCGGGCTGGGGATGGGTGATGAGTTTGACGGGCAGCTTGGCCATGCGCGATTCGAACCGCCCCTTCGCGACGAAGCGCTGGCGGAAGCCCGAATTGGGCAGTTGCCCGGCAAGGCGCAGGCCGAGCCCGCCGGCAATGACGACGCTGGTGCCGCCCTGCGCCAGAGCGAGATCGCCCGCCACTGCGCCGAGGCTCTGGCAGAAGCGGTCGAGCGCCGCTGCCGCGAGACTGTCGCTGCCCTCGAGCGCCGCCGTCCACAGGCTCTTGTCGTCGAGCGGCTGGATCGGCCGGCCTTCGATCGAGGCCAAGGCCTCATAGATGCTGATGAGCCCCGGGCCGGAGACGATGCGTTCGACCGAGACGCGGCGATAGCGCGCGCGCAGGCGGACGAGGATCGCGTCGTCGATCGCGTCGAGCGGCGCGAAATCGATATGGCCGCCCTCCGTCTCGATGACGAAGCTCTGCTCCCGCCGACGCAGCAATTGCCCCACGCCGAGGCCCGTGCCGGGGCCGACGATGGTGGTGACGCCTTCGGGCGGCAGAGGGATATCCGGCCCGCACAGATGGCGCAGATGTTCGGGCCCGACCTGCGCCACGGCATGGCCGACCGCGCCGAAATCATTGACCAGCGTGTAGCTGTCCACGCCCAGCCGCTCGGGGATCAGCGCGGGGCGGATGATCCAGGGATTGTTGGTGAGCTTGAGCACCTCGCCGCCCACCGGGCAGGCGATGGCGATGCCCGCCGCGCGCGGCAGCGGCCGGCCCTGTTCGCGGGCGACCTGCATGGCGAAGGTCTCCCAGGCTAGGCGGAAGCTGCCATGTTCGGCCGTCTTGAGCGTGGTTTCGGGCCCGAGCGACAGGACGCGCCCATCCTCCACCTCGGCGATGGCGAAGCGGGCATGGGTGCCGCCGATATCGACCGTGACGATCTCCGCCATCGTCAGAGCCCTGCTGCCGCGAGCATGGCGGACGCGCCCTTTTCCGCCTCGTCCGCGCCATGGCGCATGAAGGCGAAAAGCTCGCGGCCGGTGCCCGAAGCGGGCGGCGGCGCGGAGGCGTCCTCGCGCGCGGCCCATTCGGCGGCGTCGACCAGCGCGTCGAGCGTGCCATGTTCGGCCGAAAGCCGGACGATATCGCCGTCGCGCAGCTTGGCGACGGGGCCGCCGCCAAGCGCTTCGGGGCTGAGATGGATCGCGGCCGGCACCTTGCCCGACGCGCCCGACATGCGTCCGTCGGTCACCAGCGCGACGCGGAAGCCCTTGTCCTGCAGCACGCCCAAGGGCGGGGTGAGCTTGTGCAGCTCGGGCATGCCATTAGCGCGCGGCCCCTGGAAGCGGACGACCACCACCACGTCGCGCTCCAGCTCGCCGGCCTTATAGGCCTTCAGCACGTCATCCTGATCGGAGAAGACGCGCGCGGGCGCCTCGATCGTCCAGCGGGACGGATCGACCGCGCTCGTCTTGAACACGGCGCGGCCGAGATTGCCCTGGACGAGACGCATGCCGCCGTCCGGTTGGAAGGGGTTGCTCGCGGGGCGCAGCATCGTCTCGTCGAGCGAGGCGGCGGGCGCGTCCTCCCAGACCAGAATATCGTCCTGGAGCCGGGGCTCGCGCGCATAATCGGCGAGATCCTGCCCGCCGACCGTCATGATGTCGCGATGGAGCAGGCCCGCATCGAGCAGCGTGGCGATGGCATAGGCCATGCCGCCGGCTGCCTGGAAATGGTTCACGTCGCCCGATCCGTTGGGATAGACGCGCGCGATCAGCGGCACGGCGGCCGAAAGCTTGTCCAGATCCTCCCAGTCGATGACGATGCCGGCCGCGCGCGCGATCGCGGGCAGGTGGATGGCATGGTTGGTCGAACCGCCCGTGGCGAGCAGGCCGACGGCGGCGTTGACGATCGCCTTTTCATCGACGCAGAGCCCCAGCGGACGATAGTCATTCCCGTCCCAGCCGATTTCGGAGATGCGGTGGACCGCGGCGCGGGTCAGCTCCTGGCGCAGCTTGGTGCCCGGATTGACGAAGGCGGCGCCCGGAATGTGGAGGCCCATCACCTCCATCATCATCTGGTTGCTATTGGCCGTGCCATAGAAGGTGCAGGTGCCCGCGCCATGATAGGAGGCGGCTTCCGCTTCGAGCAGCTCGGCGCGGCCGACCTTGCCCTCGGCATAAAGCTGGCGGACGCGCTGCTTCTCCTTGTTGGCGAGGCCTGAGGGCATGGGACCGGCAGGCACCAGGATCGTCGGCAGATGGCCGAAGCGCAGCGCGCCGATCAGCAGGCCGGGCACGATCTTGTCGCAGATGCCGAGCAGTGCCGCGCCCTCGAACATGCCATGGCTGAGCGCGACGACAGTCGAGAGCGCGATGGTGTCGCGGCTGAACAGCGACAGCTCCATGCCGCGCTGGCCCTGCGTCACGCCGTCGCACATCGCCGGCACGCCGCCCGCCACCTGCGCGGTGGCGCCCACCTCGCGCGCATAGAGCTTCATCTGGTCGGGATAGCGACCATAGGGCTGATGCGCGGAGAGCATGTCATTATAGGCGGTGACGATGCCGATGTTCATCGCCTTGCCGCCGCGGATGGCGGCCTTGTCCTCGCCCGCCGCGGCGAAGCCATGGGCGAGATTGCCGCAGCTCAGAAGCGGCCGATCGACGCCCGAATCGCGTTCGCGGGCGATGAGATCGAGATAGGCGGCGCGCGTCGGGCGGGACCGTTCGACGATCCGCGCGGTGATCTCTTCTACGGCAGGGTGCAAGCTCATGTCCGGCTCCAGAAGATTGTGATCGGGGAGGTAGCGGCGCGGATCAGCCGGGCGATCGGCAGATCATTCTCGCCGGCGATGGCGGCTTCGAGCACTGCGCGCTTGTCCGCGCCGCGCAGGACGAGGATCAGCTCGTCGGTATCGAGCAGCGCCGACTGGCTGAGCGTCAGACGCT
Source organism: Sphingomonas oleivorans (assembly GCF_003050615.1). GTDB lineage: Bacteria > Pseudomonadota > Alphaproteobacteria > Sphingomonadales > Sphingomonadaceae > Sphingomonas_H > Sphingomonas_H oleivorans. The sequence continues at coordinate 214,370 of NZ_NWBU01000009.1, forward strand.
CGAACGGCGCTTCGGGGGGCAGCGGATCGGGCAGGGTGCGCAGCACGGTGGCGGGGCTTTCCGGCAGGTTCGAGCCTGGGAAGATCGAGGCGATATGCCCATCCGCCCCCATGCCGAGCCAGACCAGATCGAAGCGGGAGAGAGCCATGCCCTCGCTCAGCGGAACGAGATGGGCGGGCGTCGCATCGAGCGCCTGGGACAGAAGGCCGAAATTGCTTGCCGGATGATCGTGCGGCACGATCCGGTCGTCGGTGAGCGTCACCGTCGCCTTGCCCCAGGGGAGCGGCTGGCGGCGCAGCAGATCGAAGATCGGAATCGGCGTGCGTCCGCCGGGCACCGCGATCGATCGCGGCCCGGGGCGGGACAGGACCGAGGCGATGCGATCGGCAACGGCCTCGGCATCGGCATGCGCCGCCCAGACGATATCAGTCATGCCAGCTCACCCCATCCCGTTCGGTGAGAGCGATCGCGGCGGAGGGCCCCCATGTGCCCGCTGCATAGGGCTTGGGCGTCATGCAATTGGCTTCCCAGCCCTGGCGGATCGCGTCGATCCATTCCCATTGCGCCTCCACCTCGTCGCGCCGGACGAACAAGGTGGGATCGCCCTCGATGAGATCGAGCAGCAGCCGTTCATAGGCGATGCGCCGGCGCACATCGGCAAAGGCATTGGCCATGCTGAGATCGAGCGGGATTTCGCGCAGGCGGATGCCCTCGCGATCGAGCCCGGGCTGCTTGGCCATCATCAGAAGGCGGATATTCTCCTCCGGCTGGAGGCGGATCACCAGCTTGTTGGGGCGCAGCACGGCGCCGCCGGTGGCGAAGATCGAATGCGGCACCGGCTTGAACTGGATCACGATTTCCGACTGACGGGCGGGAAGCCTTTTGCCGGTGCGCAGATAGAAGGGCACGTCCTTCCAGCGCCAATTGTCGACATGCGCCTTGAGCGCCACGAACGTCTCCGTATCGGAGGCATGGCCGAGCTCGTCGGCATAGCCGCGCACCGGGGCGCCGCCCACGGCACCCGGGCCATATTGGCCGATCACGCTGTGCCGCGCGGCATCGGCCGGGCCGATCTTGCGCAGCGAGCGCAGCACCTTGACCTTCTCGTCACGCACGGCGGCGGCGTCGAACTGCGACGGCGGCTCCATCGCGACCAGCGCGAGCAGCTGGAGCATATGGTTCTGCACCATGTCGCGCAGGCTGCCCGAGCCGTCGAAATAGGCGATGCGCCCTTCCAGCCCGACCGTCTCGGCGACGGTGATCTGGACATGCTCGATCCCCTGCGCGTTCCACATCGGCTCGAACAGCGCATTGCCGAAGCGCAGCGCGAGCAGATTCTGCACCGTCTCCTTGCCGAGATAATGGTCGATGCGGAAGGTCCGCTCCTCGGGGAAGACCGACTTCACCGCATCGTTGATCTGGCGCGAGGAGGCGAGATCATGGCCGAGCGGCTTTTCGAGCGCGAGGCGCACGTCCGGCCCCGCAAGGCCGGCCGCGTCCATCCCCGCGATCGTCGCCGCGAACAGCGAGGGTGCGGTCGACAGGAAGATCGAAAGCTCGCCCTTGTCGGGCACCGCCTCGGCGAGGCGCGTGAAGCCCGCCGGATCGGAGACGTCGGCGGTGACATAGCTCAGCCGCGCCAGGAAGCGCGCGACGGCATCCTTGGTCAGCCGATCGGAATCGATGAAACGCTTGAGCGCATCGGCGGCATGTTCGCGGAAGCCGGCATCGTCCATATCGCTGCGCGCCGTGCCGATGATGCGGAAATCGGCGGGCAGCAGCCCGTCCGCGTCCAGCCCGAACAGCGAGGGCAGCAGCATGCGCTGCGCAAGATCGCCCGTCGCGCCATAGAGAAGAAGTGCGGCACTGGAAGTTCTAGTCGTCATTTATGTGCCTCCGTTACTCGCCCTTTCGCCCGGCTGGCGGGCATCGGCAAGGGGCGGGATCATTCGGTGCTGGTTTTGGGTTTCGATCAGGTGGGCCAGGCGGCATTTTGGAGCAGGATCCGATATCCGTCCGGATTTTCGAAGCGGGACAGCTCCTCCAGCCCCGGCCCGTCGCGATAGAATCGGATGACGGCTTCGAGATCGTCCGTCGGCCGGGCAACGCGCAATTGGGGAAGAGCGATCATATGCGCGGACTAGCCCCTCGGCCAAGCTTCTGTCCAGCAGGCCGGACGTGGAAACGTAATATTGCTGCGCAATATCGCAGCGAAGGCGGCAAAAAATAACTCGGGTGGTTTTTACGGGGTGCCTTTCCTCGCTTCATCCGATCGTCTGAGCGGTCCCGAGGGGACGGCAGAACGAAAGGCGCGCCGGATCGTTTTCCTTAGCATGGGTCATTTTCGTGGCGCGGCCTTGCGGCCGTTGCCCAGCTTCAGAGACGAGCCATGCACGGAAAATATCTTCTATCCTCCCTGGTGACGGCCGGACTGGCGCTCGGCGCCTGTTCGTCGATCGAGGATCCCACGCTTCGCGGCGCCGCGCGCGGTGCGGCGATCGGCGGCGCGGGCGGCGCCGCGGTCGGCGTGGTCGCGCCGGACATTGGCATCGGTGAAGGTGCCGCGGTCGGCGCGCTGGGCGGCGCCGCGGTCGGCGCGATCACCGCCGACAAGCGCAAATATTATCGGGATCGCGACGGCAACCGCTATTATATCGATCGCGACGGCCGGCGCGTCTATGTGCGCTAGGAAACGCGCATCGATCCGGTCTCGATGAAGCGCCGGTGCCAGGAAAGCGCGTCGTCCAGCAGCAGGGGCGATTGCTGGCCATAGGAGCCTTGGCGCGCGCGGCGGAAATAATCGGCGAGCGCGGGGCGATAGTCCGGATGCGCGCAATTTTCGATGATGAGCGTCGCGCGCTGCTTGGGCGAGAGGCCGCGCAGATCGGCCAGCCCCTGTTCGGTGACGATCACCTGCACGTCCTGCGTGATATGATCGACATGCGAGGCGAAAGGCACGATCGCGGAGATGGCGCCATTCTTCGCGGTGGACGGCGTCATGAAGATGGAAAGATAGGCGTTGCGCGCGAAATCGCCCGATCCGCCTATGCCATTCTGGATGCGCGATCCCATCACCTGCGTCGAATTGACATTGCCATATATGTCGGCCTCGATCAGCCCGTTCATCGCGATGCAGCCGAGGCGGCGGATCAGCTCGGGATGGTTGCTGATCTCCTGCGGACGGAGGATCATCTTGTTCCGGAAATCGGCCATGCGCGCGTTGAGCGCGGCGGCGGCCTCCGGGCTCAGCGAGAAGGCGGTCGCGGACGCCATGCGGAGCTTGCCGCTGGCGAGGAGATCGAGCATCCCGTCCTGGATCACCTCGGTATAGGCGGTCATATTCTCGAAGGGGCCGTCGAGCAGACCGGACAGGACGGCATTGGCGACATTGCCGACGCCCGATTGCAAGGGGAGAAGCGAGGCGGGCAGCCGACCCTTCGCCACCTCATGCCGGAAAAATTCGAGCAGATGGCCCGCAATCGCGCGCGCGGCGGCGTCCGGCGCGGCGAAGGGTGCGTTGCGATCGGGGGCGTGCGTCTCGACGATCGCGACGATCTTGTCGGGATCGCAGCGGAAGGCGGCCTCGCCGATACGATCATCGGGGCGGACGAGCGGGATCGGCCGGCGATCGGGGGGAAGCGCGGTGCCGTAATAAATGTCGTGCATCCCCTCGAGCGCCGGATTCTGCCAGCTATTGACCTCGAGGATCAGCTGACCCGCGCGATCGAGCCATGTCTTGTTGTTGCCGACCGAGGAGGAGGGGATGAGCGCGCCATCGGGCCGGATGCCGGAAATCTCGATCACGGCGGTGTCGAGCGGGCCCAGAAAACCTTGCCATGCGAGGGGCGCGACCTGGCTCAGATGCATGTCGAGATATTCCATCTCGCCCTTGTTGATCCGCTCGCGCGCGATCGGGTCGCTATTATAGGGCAGGCGGAATTCGATGCCGTCCGCCCGGGCGAGCGCGCCATCCAGCTCCGGCCCGGTGGAGGCGCCCGTCCAGACTTTCAGCCGGAAGGGATTGCCGGCGGCGCGCTCCGCCTCGATCCGCGCGGCGAGCGCGAGCGGCACCGCCTTGGGATAGCCCGATCCGGTAAAGCCGCTCATGCCGACCGTGCTGCCGCAGGGGATGAGCAGCGCCGCCTCCTCGGCGCTCATCACCTTCGCGCGCAGCGCGGCATTCCTGATCCGTTGATGATCGATCATCGTCCCCTCCCTTGTGGAATATCGTCATGCGGGCCCGCCGCGCAGCGCACAGCTCAGGGCGCGTTCGTCGCCTCCCATCCGCCGCCGAGCGCGAGGAAGATCGCGACCTGATCGCGCGCGATGCGCGTATCGATCGCGGCGAGTTGCTGATCGGCGGCGATCGCGGTGCGCTGCGCGTCGAGCGCGGTGAGAAAGCCGGTCCGCCCGGCGCGGAACAGCCGATCGGCATCCGCCGCCGCGCGCGCCGCCTCGTCCCGCGCGGCGAGCGTCGCGGCGCGTTCCTCCAGATCATGGCCATAGATGCTGAGCGCGCGCTCGGTCTCGTCCAGCGCGGTCAGCACCGCGCCGTCGAAGCGGGCAAGTGCTGCGTCGCTTTCGGCTTCCGCCCCGGCGATCCGCGCGCGGGCACGGTCGCGATTGGGAAATTCCCAGCTGATGAGCGGGCCGATCGAGAATTTGAAGGAATCGGCGCTGAGCGGATTTTCGAGGAAGCCGACCGATCCGGCCGAGGCGCCGAAGGAGATATGGGGATAGAGATCGGCGGTGGCGACGCCGATGCGCATGACGGCGGCGGCCAGCCGGCGCTCGGCGGCGCGAATATCCGGCCGGCGCTTGAGGAGCGCAGCACCGTCCCCCACCGGGATCGGGCGGGACAGGCGCGGCTCGGCCGCGCAGCGATCGACCTCGGGCGCGAAGTCGGCGGGCGGCTTGCCTGTCAGCACCGCGAGGCGGAAGGCCGCGATCCGCCGCCGCCCGGCAAGCGCAGGCAGGGTCGCCAATATCTGCTTCTCCTGCGCGCGCGAGCGGGTGGCGTCGAGCGAGGAGCCGCGTCCGCCCCGGACGAGCCGTTCGGTCAGCTCGGTGCTGCGGCGCTGCAGCTCGATCGAGCGTTCGGCAATCGCGATTTCGCGGCCGGCGGAGCAGGCGTCCAGATAGGCGCGGGTGACGTCCGCCACGATCGTCACGCGCGTCGCGTCATAGGCGGCGCGCGCCGCCTCGGTCTCGGCGCTGGAGGCAGCGATGGCGCGCTCGATCTGGCCGAACAGATCGACCTGATAGGAGATGCCGGCAGTCGCGGAATAGATGGAGACGTTGGGGATCGGCTCGCCCGGCATCACCTCCTCGATCGCGGAGGGCTTGATGTAAGCGGGGCCGCCCTGAACGCTGGTCTGAACGCGGCGTTCGTCCTCAATGCCTAAATGGGCGGCTTCGGCACGGCGGATATTGGCGGCGGCGACGCGCAGATCGCTATTGGCGGCGAGCGCCTCGCTGATCAGCCGGTCGAGCGTGGCGTCCTGATAGAGGCGCCACCAGTCGGGCGGCAGGGGCGCATCGGTGACGGGCACATGTTCGGCGCTGACGAACGCGCCGGTCGCCTTGGAGCTCTTTGGGAGTGCGCTCGCGGGGCCGTGATAGTCGGGGCCGACCGTGCCGCATCCGGCGAGCAGCAGCGCCGCAGCGCCCGCCACGATCCCGTTGCGGATCATGACTGCGTCTTTCCGGGCAGCACTTCCACGGTTGCGGTCCGCCCGGCGATCAGCCGCATGCCGGGCGGGGTCCGGTCGATGGCGATGCGCACGGGGATGCGCTGTGCCAGCCGGACCCAGCTGAAGGTGGGATTGACGTTGGCGAGGAGCGACTCGCCCTCGGCGCGCTCGCGATCCTCGATGCCGCCGGCGATGCTCTGAACATGGCCGATGATCGGCCGCTTCTCGCCCATCAGCTTCACGCGCACGGGATCGCCCATATGGATGCGCGCGATCTTCGGCTCCTCGAAATAGCCGACGATATGAATCGTCTGCGCATCGATCAGCGCGAGCACGGGATGCCCGGCGGTGGCATAGTCGCCCGGCCGGAGCACGAGATTCGCGACCCGGCCGGTGACGGTCGCGCGAACCCGGCAGCGCGCCAGATTGAGCCGGGCGACGTCCAGCGCATTGCGCGCGATGGCGAGATCGGCCTCGATCTGCTCGGCCTTGGCGCGCAGCCGCTCGGTATCCTCGGCGGCTACCAGATCGCCCAGGCCGATGCTGCGGCGGATCTCGCGGCGGACCTGCGCCAGCTCGGCGCGGGCACGGGCGATGTCCGCCTGGGCGCGGATGACGGCGAGGCGGAAGCGTTCGGGATCGACCTCGAACAGCAGGTCGCCCTTATGGACGAACTGGTCGTCCCGGACCGCGACGCGCACCACGGGCCCGGTCACGTCGGCGGCGATCTGCGCCACTTCCGCGCTGACGCGGCCGTCGCGCGTCCAGGGCTCGACCTCATAGGCGATCCACACGGCGCGCCCCACGACGATGGCGGCGAGGACGGCGGTGAGCGTCATCAGGACACGAAGAATCCGGAGCAAGGTCGGCGACATGGATCAGCCCGATATGTGGAAGATGAGGAGCACGGCGATCTGCCCCCAGAGGATCACGAACAGTGCGATATCGAACAGGCCGCGATGCCAGACGAAGCGGTAGACGCCGCATCGCGCGAGCAGCCATTGGCCCACGCGGCCGAGCAGGAAGGCGAGTATCGCCGCCACGAACAGCGTGTTCACATAGACGCCGAAAAAGTCGATCTCGGCCATCAGCCTGCACCTTTCGGCATCGCCCGATAGGCGGGGGCATCGGGGAAGAGATTGCGCCTGAGGCCGGTGAGCGCGACGAGGCCGTCGCGGCGCGCGCGCGACGCGAGTCCGGCGACATGGCCGATTGCTTCGTCGAGCATGGCAAGCAGCGCGGGATCGGAGATTTGCTGCGGCCGGCCGGGCGCCAGCCGTCCGGCGAGATGGCGCGCAATGCCGTCCAGCAGATGCGCCAGCGTGGCGCCGGCGATGGGGATCAGCATGCGAAGCTGGAGCAGCGTGACGCCCAGCCGCAGGTCGCGCAGCGGATCGACCGTCGCCAGATCGGGCGCTCCGCCTGCCGCCGCGAGGCGCGGCGCGAGCAGGCCGGTCGTGTCGATCATGCGGCTCGTCCAGCCGGCCAGGTCGGTACGGTCGCGCCGCTGGGCGATGGCGATCAGCGCCCGATCGGTGGCGCGCACCAGCCGCCGCGCCGCGCCCGCCGCGCCGACGACGCGGACGAGCCGCGTCATGACGAGCGCCACCAGCACGCCGATCGCCTGGGCGAAATTGATGTTCAGGAAGCTTTCAAATTGGCCGGCATAGGCCGGGCCGATGGCGAGCGCGCCGAGGAAGCCGATGAACATCGGCAGCGCGGTCATCATCTGTGCCGGGAGCGCGAGCAGCATGCCGAACGGCAGCAGCACCGGCGCCAGCACCAACGCGAGCATTGCGAAGCCGTCGATGTGCGGCATGACCGCGAACAGATAGAATGCCGCGAGCGGGATGGAGAGGAGCGTCATCAGGAAGAATTTGTTCTGATGGGGCGTCGGATCGTCGAGCCCGGCGAAGAGCGAACCCAGCACGCCCGCGAACATTGCGGCGATGGCGCCTTCCGGCCAGGCGGTGGCGATCCAGAAGGCGCAGCAGACGAGCACACCGGCGGCAGCGCTCATCGCCGACAGCAAGGCCATTCCGGGATCGCGATGCAATTGCCGGTCCGCGCTTTCCGGCAGGCTGGCAAGCGTCTCGTCCGCCGGCCGGCCGGGATCGTCGACATGCGCCGCCAGCGCGCGGGCGCGGGCATGCGTCCCGATCATTTCGCCGAGCCGGGTGAACAGGCTCATCAGCAGCAGATCGGACCAGGATGCGCCTTCGGGCCGGGCGGCGGCATCGGCCTCCAGCGCCTCGACGAGGCGCGCCGCGCGCGCAGCGAGCGACACCGCCTCTTCATTGGGCCGGTCGGCATCGCCCGCCCAGGCGGCGGCATCGGCGAGCAGCAGCGCTGCCGGCTCGGGCAGCGCATCGGGCCCGCCCAGCGCCTGGAGCCGATCCTCCACCGCCGTCGTCAGCGGCAGCAGCCGGACGAGCTGATCCTGAAGTGCTACCAGCAGGCGGCGGCGCGGGCGCAGATTGGCGGTGTCGAACGGCAGATGCGTCGCCATCAGGTGGATTTCGGTCGCGTCCGCAGCGAATTTCCGCCGTTCGGCGGCGATGCGCGGATGCTGCCGCCCGGACAGCGAGTCGGCGATCCAGCAATTGGCATCGGCGAGCACCCCGCGCACCCGATCGGCAAGCACCACCATCACGCTTTGCGGAAAGACGATGGTGTGGACGAGCGCAGCCGACACCACGCCGATCGCGATTTCCTGCACGCGTAATATGGCGGTGTCGAACAGCCCCTGCGGCTGCTCCACCTGGGGGAAGGCGATCAGCATCGCCGAATAGCCCGCGAGCATGAACAGATAGGATCGCGGCGTGCGATCGAGCAGCGCCACGAACAGGCACAGGCCAAGCCAGGCGGCAAGCGCGAGGCTGAGCAGCGCGGGTACATTGATCAGCGCAGGCACCAGCGTCAGCGATGCGGCCGCGCCGAGCAGCGTGCCGAGCAGCCGGTACAGCGCCTTGGAACGCAGCGCGCCGGCGAGCGGCTGGCTGGTGATATAGACGGTGATCATCGCCCAATAGGGCCGATCGAGGCCAAGGCCGAGCGACACGTACAGCGCCAGCATCGCCGCCGCGAAGCAATTGAGCGAGAAGATGCCATGGCGCAGCGCGGCGGGCATGGCTTATTGGCCGAGCGGCGTCATGTCGGCGGCGTTCAGCGCCTCCTCCATCCGCGTCAGGACGCGGATGGTCGTGTCGATATCCTCGTCGGCTATGCCGGCGAACAGCTTCTCGCGAATGACGGCCATGATCATTTCGGCCTGTTCCGCCAGCGCGCGGCCGGCGGCGGTGAGATGAAGCGTCTTGGCGCGGCCGTCGGTCGGATCGGGATGGCGTTCGATCAGGCCGCTGCGGACGAGTTGATCGAGAATGCGGGCCAGCGACGGGCCCTCCACTCCGAGCTCGTCCGCCAGCACGCCCGGTCGCGTACCGTCGCCCAGCCGCCCGAGCAGCATCACCGGCAAGGCCGTCGCCTGCGACAGGCCGAGCGGCGTCAGCGATCGATCCATATGACGGCGGTAGAGGCGCGGCAGGCGAAACAGCCGGGCAACCAGATTGCGGGTGCGATACATGTCCGCGTATTTATTAGTTAGTATGCTTGCTAAATAATCGAGCGGAGGATTTTGTCAAGCGGGTGTCGCGCACCGCGAGGAGATGCGGCATCTCGGCCCTTCCGCCTGCCGAAATGCCGGTTCCCGGTCGATGGATTGATATAGGCGAAACCTGTGCCTTTGTGCGGCCGGGAGCGGTGAAGCGCCCCCGGCCTGGCCATGTCAGAACCGATAGGTGAGGCTTGCCCGTATTATTCGACCGAAGAGCGGCCGGCCAACGCCGAAATTGCGCGTGCCGTCGGTCGTGCGGTTGTCGATGCCGATCGTCCCGCCCTCGGTCAGCGAAACCGCGTTGGTGAGATTGTTGACATGGACCTGCCCTGTCAGCCCTTCGGTGAAGTTGACGAGCGCGCCGATGTCGAACTCGGTATAGCTGGGAAAGACCGTCACATCGATGTCGCTTGCCGAAGCGAAGCGATCGCTGAAATACAGCATCTGGCCATAGATGGTCAGCGGCAGGCCCGTTGTCGGCTTGAAGTCGAAGGACGGGCGCACATTCACAAGGATTTCGGAAAGGCGCTGCGGACGACGCCCATCCGAATTGACCTCGGTGAACTCATAACCGGTGATCGTGCCCAGACTGTCGACGATCGCGCGGACATCGGTGCGCGACGTCCCCTTGAATTCGGGCTTTTGGTAGACGAAGCTTCCCTTCAGCTCGAAGCCCTCGAGAAATGTCGGGCGCAGGCCGGCCTCGAACTCGACGCCGATATTGCTCACGCCCTCGTTGAAGACCTGATCGACGATCGGGCAGTCCGCAAGATCGGAAACGCCGCTGGGCACCGCGCAGCTCGGGTCCGTGAAATCGCGATAGGCGCTGGCCCGGTCGCGTGCCGAAAAGTCGTTGTAGAAAACGGCAAGCGCTGCGTCGAATTCACGGCTGAAATAGCGTGTGCCGCCCTCGATCTGCAGGATTCGTTCGACCTGATTGAGCTCGACGGAGCCTGAAGGCGATGTCTGATTGGTCGCCGAGCCACGGAAGACGACGTCCTCCGGACTTGGCAGGCGGAAAGAGTCCGAAACCAGACCATAGATCGCGAAATTGTTGGTGAACGAATAGTTTCCGCCGATCGACCAGCCGAAAGCGTCATAGCTTTTTTCCTGGAAACGCGGATCGCCAGGCAGGTTCACGAGATTGTCGGCGAGCGTGTCTTCGGTGCTGCCGGGCTCCACATCCGATGGCGTGAGGTTCCGCCGAAGTTCGAGCGGCTGGGTCACGACGTCGACATCCAGCTTCTGCCAGCGCACGCCCATATCGATCTTCAGGCGATTGTCGAACAGCTCCCAATGATCGAGCGCATAGAGCGCATATCCCCGGAACGCTGCGTCCGAATTCTGGCCGAAGAGCGATGGCACCAGCACGCCGCGATCGGTGAGCGAGGGACCGACCTGCTGGCCGTTCGCGTCCACCGCGATCAGATCGATAAGACGGGCGTTTTCGCTTACGTCGCTGACGAGCAGCGCCGCCTGAAAATTCATGTCGTAATTATAGTTGCTGACATAGCCGCCGAGCGTCAGATCGTGCTTGCCGGCAAGGTTAAGCGACTTCTGGATGCGGAAATCGCCGGAAAAGCTGTCGGCTTCCACCGTCGTGATGAACGGGACGGGGAGGTTCAGATATTGTGCATCAGTTACTTCCTTGCCCGTATCGAGATAGTTGGCCTGAACACGGTCGTAGTTCGCAAATTGCTGGACGAACTGCGCCAAGGTGCTCGCGGGCAGGTTGGCTCCGCAGTTGCTCTGATTGATGCCGCTGAAATAGCCGGTGAGCCGCACATCATCGAGATCGCAATTCTGCGCTGCGACGAAAGCGGGATTGTTGATCTCGTTGTTCGCGCGCTGCGAGAGAAAGCGCTCGCGCTCCACGGCCGGATCCACGAAGATCGCGTTGAAGCCGCTGACCCCGGTCGTGTAGCGAAGGCCCGCGCCGAATTTCCACCCCGAATCGAGCTCCTTGCTGAACTTGATGGTGGAGATATCGAACTCGGGATTGATCCCGTCGGCGATGTCGACCGACTTGCGACCATTCTGGTCCAGCAGCTCGAAATAGCGCAGCCCCGGCGACGTCAGCGCGCCGTCGCGGAAGTTGATCCCCACGCTCTGGATATTGTCCTGGTCGATGATCGTCGGATTTTCCGGCGTGCCGCGCTGCGAGATCGCCGGGATGGTGAAGGGAATATTCTGATAGAAAGCAGTCTTGTCGCGCAGGATCAGGGCGTGCGTCTCGATGACCGTGGATTCATCATCGCTCTTGTAGACGAGGTTCCCACGGATCTGGCCACCATTGTCGGCAGTGAAGCCGACGTCGCGCATGCCATTTGAGATGCGATAGAAACCGCCCAGCGCGAAGGTCAGATTCTTGTTGATCGGCCCCGATACGAACGCCTCGTTTCGGACCAGCCCATAATCGCTGAGCTCGATCTTATAGCCGCCTTCAAACTCCTGCTTGCCGGTGCGGGTGATGTAGTTCACGACCGCGCCGAGGCCGTTCGAGTAGAGGATGCCGCCGGGGCCGCCCTTGATGGCTTCGACGCGCTCCGTCATCAGATCGACCCGGATGAACACGTCGTTGTTCATGAACGGCGTTTCCGGATCCTCGAACGTCGGAAGCCCGTCGATCAACTGCGGCGCATAGCGATAGCCGCCCGTGACGGGCAGGCCGCGCACCGTGATATTGTTGCTCGCCTCGCCCGCCGTGCCCCCTTCGGGAAACAGGCCGGGAATATTGCCGAGCAGATCGGCCGTGCTCGCCGGCGCCAGGATCTGAATGTCTTCGGCGCCGATGGTGTTGATCGAGAAGGTCGCGTCGAGCTTGCGCGTATTTTCGGTAACGCCGGTAACGACGATCTACGCGACATCGTCGGGATTTTGTTCCGCGGCGTCCCGCTCGGCCTGAGCGCCTTGTGGCGCCGCATCCTGCGCCATGACGGGCGAGGCTATCAAGGCCGTCGCGCACGCGAAGATCGAGATATTCTGCCGCAACAGGGCAATGCCCGAAGTCCGGGAAATCATCCTATTCTCCTCCCTATCATGCGCCTTGGGGCGCTTATTTTGTCGCTTCGCCGGCCGGACGCCGTACGATGACGACGCTAGGGCGGTTGATCCGATTGTATCGGATCAACCGCCCTAAACCCTTGTTTTGCTGCGATTTCAGAGCCGTCAGATCTGAGTCTGTATGACTAGAAATCGTTTTACGCTTTTGGGCTGACTTTATGATTTTAGCGGCGTGCGAGACGGCTGGAATCGGCGCCGGCATCGGCGAGAGTCCAGGCGTCGAGCGTACGGATGGTGGCGGTGCCATTGCGGGCGACGGCCGACCAGGAGAGCGGGCCGCCGCCACGATAGAAGCGGTCGGTAATTGTCTGTGTGCCATCATTGACGAACAGCTCGATGATCGACTGATCGACGAAGATGCGCAGCTTCAGTCGGCCGGTACGAAGGTCGACGGGGGCGACGTGCCGGTTCGGGAAACCATCGTGGAAATGCGGGCCCGAGCGCGTCCGGTCGATGAAGACCTCGTTCACCGTAGGATTGACGCCGATCAGCGTCTCATAGCCCTGGCCGTCGGTGAGGACGAAGCTGAGCTGATCCGCCGTGCCGGTGTCGATATCGAGGTCGAGCTCGACCGCGCCTCCCTCGACGCCATGGGGGGCGAGCACCACCGGCTGTTCGCCCAGACGGAGGTTGGAGGTCGTCCGGTGGTTCGAACGCAGCCCCGCAAGCTCGCGCACCGGCGCCTGGGCGATGCGATAGCCCTCCGCCGTCTTGCGCAGTGCCACGGTGCGCGGCAGCGACATCGCCCCGCGCGACGGATAGGTCGGAATGGACTCGGCATAGCGCCAGTCATTCGCCCAGCCGATCCAGATGCGGCGCGGATCGCTCTTGGGCAGGTCGTTCCACGAAACGGCGGCGTAGAAATCCGCGCCATAGTCCATCCATGCCGGCGCCTCGCCCCAGCTCGGATCGGGCGTGAAGCGGGTGCCGTCGAAATCGCCGACGAAATATTGGCCGCCCGAGCCGCCACCGACCGCATTGTCGCCAAGATTGACGCTCAGCACCCAGCGCGTCTCGCCCGGCCGCCCCTCGACCGGCAGCTCGAACAGATCGGGGCATTCCCAATTCTTGCCCTGTGCGCCAGCCGGGCCGAAATGGCTGGCGAGCATCCAGCTCTTGAGGTCGGGCGAGGTGTAGAGGGCGACCCTGTTCTCCGCCGCCATCACCACCACCATCACCCAGCGTTTGGTGGGGGCATGCCAGAAGACCTTGGGATCGCGGAATTCGGTGGAGTCGATGTCGAGCACGGGTCCGGTGCCGTAGCGTGTCCAGCTCCGCCCCTTGTCATTGCTGTAGGCGAGGAACTGCGCCTGCGATCCCGTGCGCGGATCATGGCCGGTATAGACCGCGATCAGCGGCGGGCGGCCGCCCTTTCCGAGCCCGCTGCTGTTCTTCCAGTCGATCACCGCGCTGCCCGAAAAGGCCATGACGTCGGTCTCGGGGATGGCGACCGGCAGCTCCTGCCAATGGACGAGGTCGCGGCTGACCGCATGGCCCCAGCTCATATGGCCCCAGCGGTCGCCATGGGGATTATATTGGTAGAAGAGGTGATATTCCCCTTCATAATAGACCAGGCCGTTCGGGTCGTTCAGCCAGTTGCGCGCCGGCGTGAAATGATATTGGGGGCGATGAACGTCGCCCGCAGGCGTTCGAGCCGGGGCGGAGGGGCTTGCCGCCGCGAGCGGCATGGTCGCCATCATCGCGACAGCGATCGCGGCCAGGGCCGCGCCCATGGGACATTTCCTGCTCATATGGTCGCAGCTCCCCGCGTTTCGTCGGCCCGGCGGGGGCCGAAGCCGAGATCCATATCCTCGAGCGCGATGCCGTTGGTTTCGGGCATCATCTTCCAGACGAACAGCAGCTGCAGCAGCATCATCGTGCCGAAGAAGACGAAGACATAGCCGCCGAGGCTGGTCGCGAAGACGGGGAAGGTCCAGGTGATCGCCGCCGCCATCACCCAATGGGTGGTGCTGCCGAGCGCCTGCCCCTTGCCACGCACGGCGCTGGGGAAGACCTCCGAGATGAACACCCAGATCACCGCGCCCTGCGAAATGGCGAAAGCGGCGATGAAGCCGAGCAGGCCCAGCAGCACGGCCGTGCCGTCCGGGCGATCGCTCGAAAGCTGGGCTGCAACCAGGAACAGCGCGGCCGCCGTAGCGACCGAGCCGAAATAGAGCAGCGGCTTGCGGCCGAAGCGATCGATCAGGAACAGCGCGAGGATGGTGAAGACGAGATTCGTGCCGCCGACCGCCACCGCCTGGAGCAGCGCGCTGTCGGCGCCGGCACCGCCCAGCTCGAAGATGCGCGGCGCATAATAAAGCAGCGCATTGATGCCCGAAAGTTGGTTGAACATCGCGATGGCGATCGCGCAGGCCACCGGCAGCGCATGTTTGCGCTCGAACAGGCGCGGCGCGACGGCGCCGGCCTCGCGCGCGGCCGCGGCCTGCATGTGGCGCACCTCCTCCTCGGGCGCGGGAAAGCCCAGCCGCGTCATGACCGCACGCGCCGCATCCAAGCGGCCATTCTGAACCAGCCAGCGGGGGCTGTCGGGCAGGAGGAGCGTGACGACGAGGAACAGGAAGGAGGGGATGGCGACGATGCCGAGCATCCACCGCCACGCCACGTCCGCCGGCGCCAGTCGCGCGATGATGAGGTTGGAAAGGAAGGCGATCAGGATGCCGAGCACGATGTTGAGCTGGTTGAGCGCAACCAGCCGGCCGCGGAAATGGGCAGGCGAGACCTCGGCGATATAGATTGGCGTGACGACCGACGCCGCGCCGATCGCGAGCCCGCCCAGGAAGCGGAACAGCAGCAGGCTCGACCAGCTCCCCGCCAGGCCGCTGCCGAGCGAGGACAGGACATAGAAGAGCGCGACCGTCAGCAGCATCGGCTTGCGGCCGAAGCGGTCGGCCGGCCAGCCGGCGACGAGCGAGCCCAGCACCGTGCCGATCAGCGCCGACGCCACGGTGAAGCCGAGTGCGGCATCGCTCAGCCCGAACCGCGCCTGCAGGGCGGAGGTGGTGCCGGAGATGACGGCGGTGTCGAATCCGAACAACAGCCCGCCCAGCGCAGCACCTGCCGCGCTCAGGATCATGGCGAGCGTTACCGGGGTTGCATCATGGGATCGCTCACGCATCGGCCGCGCCTTCCAGAAAGGAGGCCGGAAGGGTGAGGCGCTTCCGCGCCCCGGCCATCGGCAGGGCAAGCGCCGAAACGGACATGCAGCCGCATGCTTTCAGGGTCATATTCTTCCTCTCCTGCGCGCAATCGCGCTTATTCTTTTCGCCATCTATGTGGCGTGAACTAAATCTATTGAAGTGACTTAGTCGGGTCAACAGTCCTAAGCGCGCGCTCGGCGGCCCTTAAGGCGAAGGATCGTCAAGGCGTGGATAAGGCTTTGGGGCCCGTCCAAGGGAATCGACCCTCTATTGCGACAGGCCGTGCAATCCGGGCCCGCTCCTGGGCAAAAAACCGTCCCTATTTCCCATGGCCGGTCAAGGCGCATCAATCCTCTGCGCCCTTCAGAAGCGAGCCGAGATTGGGCGAGAAAGCGGCATGGAGCGGCAGCAGGCCGGCGCCGACCGCAGGTGCGATCTCGCCCATCCTGCCGCGCAGCAGGACGGGTTCGAAGAAATCGCGTGGCGCATCGCGCCTGATCCGCTGCCGGAGCACCTCGATCAGCCTGTCGATCACCGCATCGGGGAGCGCACCGTTCAGCACGATCGCATCGAGATCGAGCAGGCTGTTGGCACCGATGACGGCAAAGGCGAGCGCGTCCGCGCATTCCTCGATCCAGACCTGCGCCATGTTGGGATGTCCTTCGAGAAATTCCACCATCGAGGGTGAGGCGCCATCCCGCAACGGAGCATCGCGCAGCAAGGATTCGAAGCGGTAAAGCGACGCGCGATGGAGCAGATAATCATGGCCTTTCCCGCCCCTGCCCGGCACCGGCATTGAGGCGAGCGCTGCGGCATTGCCGTGCCGGCCGGTCTGGATCTGGCCTCCCAGGATGAGACCGCCGCCGACGAACGTTCCGAGATGGCAGTAGAGATAATTGTTCAGGCTCAGCCCAACCCCGCACAGCAATTCGGCCAGGGCGCCGGCATTGCCGTCATTCTCGAAGAAGATCGGGCAATCGAGCCCGGAGCGAAATGTCTCCTCGACATCGGCTTGCTGCCATTCGCGCGCCTGCTCGGCGGAGATGCCGATCTCCTTCTGCCACTCGCCGAGGAACCAGGGCATGGCGATGCCGATGCCGAGAAAGGATGCGCGCTGCGACGCGGTGAGCGACGAGAGCTGGGCCTCCGCGAAGCCGCGCACTTCGGCGATGATCGTCGCGAGCTTGGGGAAGGCCATTGCCCGGCCATGGGTGGCCAGCACAACGCCGTCGAAGTTCAGCAGCACCGCCGTCAGCCTGTGCCGGCCGATCTCGACCCCGATCGTATAGCCGTTTTCGCCATTGATCTTGTAGATGACGGACGGTTGGCCGAGGCCGCCCATCCGCTTGCCTGCGCGGAGCAGAAGGCCGTCTCTTTCGAGATCCTCGACGATCCGCACCATCGCCTGCGGCGACAGGCCGGTGCTTTTGGACAGATCGGCCTTGGAGGCCCCGTTCAGCCGGCGGATCGTCGCAAGAACGAGCCGCTCATTGTAACGGCGCACGCCGTTCGCATTACTGCCGCGCTGCAAGGCCGGACCCAGCGCGACAGGCCGCTCCTCCCCGAATCATAATCGCCCCCGACATATCCATCCCCACCTATTTTGCTCGACTTCCGCCGCTATTCGGGGGGTCTTGTCAATATTTGCTGGAGTTGGGACGCTGCCAGGGGGAGAGGAGGGGGCACCTGACCCGCTTAAAGGGGGCGCCTGTCGGAATTTCCCGGGAGGTCGCAGTTTTCGCCTTCACGTGCAGTTCGACGAAGGCAAACTTCGAGGTCCGGCCGATCGCGACCAACATGTATAGCTTGCCCTGTTCGGTCCGGACCCCGGCAATGTCGATATGGAAATAGCCGATTGGATAGGCCCGGAACTTGCTTCGCTTCGGCTTGTCGCCTTCGACATTCGGCAAGCGCGAGATGTCATGGCGCTGGAAGCAGCGGTGCAGCGTCGACCGTGTCAGTAAGCGGGGGCGATCAATGCCGATCGCCCCTTATCCGATCAGGCTTCGACGGGGTCAGCCTTTTTCGCCCGGCCCTTCCGCGTCGCCTTCACGGGCTTTGCGGGCTCCGGAGCCGCCTTGGGCTTGCGGCCGAGACCGATCTTGTGCGCCAGTTCCTTGCGCTGCGCGGCATAGTTGGGCGCGACCATCGGATAATCGGACGGCAGGTTCCAATAAGCGCGATATTCGGCCGGCGTCATATTGTGATGCGTGGCGAGATGACGCTTCAGCATCTTGAGCTTCTTACCCGTGAACAGATCGACGATATAGTCGGGCTTCACGGACGCACGGATTGAGACGGCCGGCTCCGGCTTTTCCACCACGCTTTCCGCGGCGGGTGCGTCAAGTCCAGCCAGTGCATCATGGACGTTCTGGATCAGCGACGGTACGTCAGCGACGGCAACGCTGTTGTGCGAGACGTGCGCGGAAACGATATCCGCGACCAATTCAACCAGAGAGTTTTGATACACATCAGTCATTTCACGAACCCCTATTGCTCAAAAATGGGTTCTGCCATACGCAAATGCGCGTGAATAACAACCTTCCTCAATCACATTCGTTTCTTGTTCGCAAGATTGTCGGTGGCAACGCTCATTATAGTGGTTCCAGCCACCGTTAGGCCAGCCAAAAGCTGATCAGAGCTCTCGCTACCCCGAAGCCATGACTATGTCACGGCCAAGATGATTTGCTCCTGGCAGAACGATTTCCCGCTGCCCCCTGACATAGACTCTATATTCCTGCCGAATATTCCTGCCGAGCCTCGACGGGCCACAGGCAGGGCTATCGCATATCCCTTGCTCAAGGGCTGTCATGCTATGCGCCGCGCATGAGCGGACGAGAACTGAGCCTGGCCGTTGTCGGTGTTGCCTTCCTGAACAAGGACGGAAGCAATCGGCAGTTCGAGGTGGCTATGTGTAGCCCGGGTGAGCGCGTCTATCTGGTGCCCGAGCCTAAGAACCCCGTCGATCCGTCGGCTGTGGCGGTCATCAGCGAACGCGGAATTCAGATCGGCTATCTGAGCGCCGAGCGCTGTGGGTGGATTGGCGGCAAGATCGCGCAGGGGATGGATATGCGCGCCGTCTTTCAGGAAGCCGGGCGGACGAATGCCGTGATTCGGGTAAATCTCGGGGGCGAGGAGCCGACTCTGCCTCACCCCAGGTCATCGGCTCCGCCGCCGAGCGGTGACGACTTCTATCCCGACTATATTCCGCCGGATGATTGGGAAGCTTGAGACTCGGGCGCTGCGGCAACGGAATGTCCGCGAACGTCCCTGAATATGCACCGCTGCTCAGGAGCGCTTATTACCGATCCATTACCGAAATTCGGGAACGCAGTGACGCTAATATCAGCTAAGTCACTGAAAACGCTTGGTGACCCCAACGGGACTCGAACCCGTGTTTTCGCCGTGAAAGGGCGACGTCCTAGACCGCTAGACGATGGGGCCATCGGCGGTGCGCGCCGGATAGGGGAGCGGGGGCGCCGGGTCAAGGCGCTCAAGACAAGTTTATGTCAATCGGCCCAGGCGGCGTCCTCGAGATGCAGTTCGGCGGCCGGGCGGCTGCCCCAATCGTCGATCCGCGCGCGGCCCGCCACCCAGAGATGGCGGCCCGGCCCCGCGCCGAGCAGCGCTTGGCCCAGCGGACTTTCGGCCTGGCGGAAGGCGATCGTCTTGATCGAGCGACCGTCGCGCCCGGCGACGATCGCGCGGACATGGCCGTTGCCGACAATATCCGCCTTGATCACGCGCACCGGCCCGGCGGCGACGCGCGGCGCGGGCCAGCCGGCGCCATAGGGGCCGCCCGCCTCCAGCGCCTCGACCAGCGAGGGGCCGACCCCGCCCGGCGCGAGCACCGCATCAAGCAGCAGCGCCCGATCGTCACGGGCGCGGGCGACATCGGCGGCCAGCCGCGTATCGAGAAAGTCGGCGAGCGCCTCGATCTGTTCGGCCGCGACCGTCAGCCCCGCCGCCATGGCATGGCCGCCGCCCGCGACGAGCAGCCCCATATCCTTGGCGGCGAGCACCGCCGCGCCGAGATCGACGCCGCCGATCGAGCGGCCCGAGCCCTTGCCCACGCCCTGCTCGTCGAGCGCGACCACGATCGCGGGGCGGGCGAGCTTTTCCTTCAAGCGGCCGGCGACGATGCCGATCACGCCGGGATGCCAGCCGGCGCCGGAAACCAGTATGACGGCGCGATTGCCCTGGGTGGCGGCGGCCGCTTCGGCTGCTTCGGTCACGGCGGCCTCGATCGCGCGGCGCTCCTCATTGAGCCGGTCGAGCTCGCCGGCGATGGCGCGGGCTTCGTCCGGATCCTCGGTGGTGAGCAGGCGCACGCCGAGATCGGACTTGCCGACACGCCCGCCGGCATTGATCCTGGGCCCGAGCGCGAAGCCCAGATCGGTGCAGGTCGGCGCGCGTTCCAGCCGGGCGGCCTCGATCAGCGCGGCCAGGCCGATATTGCGGCGGCCGGCCATCACCTTCAGCCCCTGCGCCACGAAGGCGCGGTTGAGCCCACGGAGCGCGGCCACGTCGGCGACCGTGCCGAGCGCCACTATATCCAGCAGCTCGATCAGCTTCGGCTCCGCCCGGCGCGCGAAATGGCCGCGCGCGCGCAGCTCGCGGAGCAGCGCCGCGCCGAGCAGGAAGGCGACGCCGACCGCGGCGAGATGGCCGTGCGCGGTGCCTTCCTCCTCGTCGAGTCGATTGGGATTTACCAGCGCGAGGGCAGGGGGCAGGGCGGCGGTGCATTTATGATGATCGACGACGATCACATCGACGCCTTCAGCGCGGGCCATTTCCAGCGCCTCGAACGCCTGCGCGCCGCAATCGACCGTGACGATCAGCCGCGCGCCGCCGCGCGCGATGCGGACCAGCGCCTCGCCCGAGGGGCCATATCCCTCCATCAGCCGATCGGGGATATAGGCCTGGGGGGCGAGGCCGAGATCGCGCAGCAGGCGGATCAGCAGCGCCGCCGAGGTGGCGCCATCCACGTCATAATCGCCGAAGATGGTGACGGGCTCGCGCGCTACCACCGCATCGGCGAGCCGCTGGGCGGCCTTGTCCATGTCGCGAAAGATGGAGGGATCGGGCATGAACGCCCGGATGGTGGGCTGGCGATGGCTCTCCACCGCGTCGCGCGGGCAGCCGCGCGCGAGCAGCAGCTGGCTTATCAGATCGTCGGGCTGGAAGCCTTCGTCGCGCGTGTCGGTGGCGGTGCCGCGCCAATGCCAGGGCTGGCCGAGGATCGAGCGGGTGACGCCGCAGACGGGGAAGTTCATCCGCTCTTCATAGGCCATCGGGGCGCAAAGAGGAATCGCCTGAATGGGCCCCGGTCTCCCCTGGGTAGGCGAGGGAGCGGGGCCCTTCGGAGCCGCGATCAGATGTCGGACTTGCCCGTGCGATGCTCGCCCTTCACCCAGCGCACCGTGCCTGAACTCGCGCGCATCACCACGCTTTCGGTGGTGAGATAGCCGTTCTTGTGGCGCTTGACGCCCTTCAGCAGCGAGCCGTCGGTCACGCCCGTGGCGGCGAAGATGGCATCGCCCTTCACCAGCTCGTCGAGCTGGTAGATATGGTCGAGATCGTTGACGCCCCAGCGGGCGGCACGCGCGCGCTCGTCATCGTTGCGGAACAGGAGCCGGCCCTGGAACTGGCCGCCGACGCAGCGCAGTGCCGCCGCCGCGAGCACGCCTTCCGGCGCGCCGCCCTGACCCATATAGATGTCGATCGTCGTTTCCGGATCGGTGACCGCGATCACGCCGGCCACGTCGCCGTCCGGGATCAGCACGATGCCGCAGCCGAGCGAGCGGAGCTCCGCGATCAGTTTCTCATGGCGCGGGCGATCGAGCACGCAGGCGATGATCTCGCTGGGCTTCACTCCCTTGGCGGCGGCGAGCGCGCGGACATTGTCGCTCGGGCTCTGCTCCAGGCTGACGAGGCCGGGTTCGTAGCCAGGGCCGATGGCGAGCTTGTCCATATAGACGTCGGGCGCGTTGAGGAGGCAGCCTTCCTCCGCGATGGCGAGCACGGCGAGCGCGTTGGGCCCCGCCTTCGCGGTGATCGTGGTGCCTTCCAGCGGATCGAGCGCAATGTCGATCTTCGGGCCAGCGCCCTGCGCCGAGCCGACCTTCTCTCCGATGAAGAGCATCGGCGCCTCGTCGCGCTCGCCTTCGCCGATCACGACGGTGCCGTCGAAGGCGAGGCCGTTGAAGGCCGCGCGCATCGCCTCGACCGCGGCGGCATCGGCGGCCTTCTCGTCACCCCGGCCGACGAGGGTGGAGGCCGCGATCGCTGCGGCTTCGGTGACGCGCACCATTTCTAGAACCAGTACCCGATCGAGCGCTTTGCTTGCCTGTACCATGCTATGCCTCTTCCTTGTGCCCGGGTTATGCCATGGCGATAGGTGAGCCGCATGACGTTGTCGAGAATGGCCGCAGCATTTCTCCTCTTCGCACCCGCCTCGACGACGATCGAAACACCGCCTTCCCCGCCGCCCGACGCCGATCGGGCAATGGCATCCTACCGCCCCTGATGACGCGCATTCCCGATCCCTCCTGCGATGCGCGGGGGGAGGGAAGCGAGATCGTCGTCTGTGGTGGCCAAGAGCGGCGGCAGCGGGCGGAACAACGCCGCCAGCGCCTGACATTGCCGGGCGAACGCGGTCCGCGCGAGGGGCCGCGCCAGGCGCTCGGGGAGCTGAATCAGGATCCGGGCGAGCCCTGTCCGATCCGTGGCTGCTCCACGGGAATCGACTTTCAGGCGATCGGAAATGCGATCGAGGCGATCTTTGGCTCCGACGATTGAGGCGGCGGCCGAAGCCCGATTCCCTAGGCAAAATTCCCGGAGCGATTGTCGGCCCCGGGAATTGGCGGCTCACACGTCCAATATATGCATCAGCATGGGCTTGCCGATCAGGCTCTGCGAGCCCTGCAGGCGGGCGAGCGCGTCGGTCACGCTGCTTTCCGGGCACTCATGCGTCACCATGACGAGCAGCACGCTGCCGTCGGCAGCAGCGCCGCGCTGAATCAGGCTTTCGATCGACACGCCGGCATCGCGCATCGCCGCGGTGATCTCGGCGAGAACGCCGGGCCGGTCGGCGACGGTGAAGCGCAGATAGGCGCGGCCATTGCGTTCGCCGGCGGGCGCCGGGGCGAGCCGGGCAAGGCTGGCGACGGGCATGGCGAAGGCGGGGCCATATTCGCCGCGCGCAATATCCACCAGATCGGCGACGACGGCGGACGCGGTCGGCCCCTCGCCCGCGCCCCGGCCCTGGAAGATCAGCCGGCCGACATAATTGCCCTCGGCCACCACGGCATTGAGCGAGCCCACCACATGGGCCAGCGGATGGCCGATCGGCACCAGGCAGGGATGGACGCGCTGGAACAGTCCCTTCGGCCCTGCCTCGCCGAAGCCGACGAGTCGCACGCGGAAGCCGAGTGCTGCCGCCTCGGCAATGTCGGCGGCGATGATGTGGCGGATGCCGGTGATCGCGACCGCATCGAAATCGATCGTCGTGCCGAAGGCGAGGCTGGCGAGGATCGACAGCTTGTGCGCGGCATCCACCCCATCGATGTCGAAGCTGGGATCGGCCTCGGCATAGCCAAGCGCCTGCGCCTCGGCGAGCACGTCGGCAAAGTCGCGCCCCGCTTCCTCCATCGCGGTCAGGATATAATTGCAGGTGCCGTTGAGAATGCCATAGACATGGCCGATCTCGTTCGCGGCGGCGCCTTCGCGCAGGCCCTTGATCACCGGAATGCCGCCAGCCACGGCCGCTTCATATTTGAGCGCGGCGCCCGTTTTCTCGGCGGTGGCGGCGAGTTCCAGCCCATGATGCGCGATCATCGCCTTGTTCGCCGTGACGAAGGCCTTGCCGTTGGTGAGCGCCGCGCGGGCGATCGTCAGCGCGGGGCCGTCTGAACCGCCGATCAGCTCGACCACCGCGTCCACATCGTCGCGATGCGAAAGCTCGCCCGCATCATCGACCCAGGCGAAGCGGGAAAGATCGACGCCGCGGTCGCGCGTGCGGTCGCGCGCGGAGACGGCGATAATCTCGATCGGCCGGCCGGCACGGCGCTCGATCAGCGCAGCATTTTCGCCGAGGAGCTTGATCACGCCAGCGCCTACCGTGCCCAGGCCGGCCAGCGCGATCTTCAGAGGCTGCGTCATCGAAACTCCTTCCCCAACATGTGGCGGGGAGCCTCCTAGAGGGAGGGACGGCGCTTGAGAACCTCGTTTGATGCGGGACGGCGTGCTTTCCGGTGATCGTTGCACGCGCAGAATATCCTGCCCGGCGGGACGCTCCACCGCATCCGGCGGAACGGGACTGTCCGGCCCTTGTTCTCCTTCCGGCTCTTCCGGCCCCTTTTTCCCCGGATGAGCCCGACCAGGAGGAGTGGACGAGATGCCGAACCAGAAGCAAGGTGGCCAAGGCGGCCAGCAGGGTGGCCAAGGCCGCGGCCAGGGCAGTGCCGACCAGCAGCGCGACAGCCAGCAGCGCACCGACCGGCAGCAGCAGGCACAGCGCGACCAGCAGCAGCGTGACCAGCAACAGCGTGACCAGCAGCAGGGCGACCGCAGTCGCGGCCAGATGGATCGCGATGAGGAGGACAAAGGCGGAGGCAGTCGCAACCGCTGAGCCACGGCCACCTAAACATATCAGACATGATGGAAGGGGTCGCCGAGGCGGCCCCTTTTCCTATGCTCTTCCCGTCCGCCGATATGCGGGGCGGGCGTTCGGCGGCTATCGGAGGCGGGGCAGCCGGCTGTCCGGACAGCCCCGCTCCTTCATCCCTGGATCAATGCTGCAGCTCGGCGGGCACCTTGCCTCCATTTTCGGCGAGTTTGCGCATCACCTGCTTGTGCAGCCAGATGTTCATCGTCGCACTGTCATTGGTGTCGCCGGTATAGCCCAGCTCGCGGGCGAGATCTGTCCGGTTGGCGCGGCTGGAATCGAGGCCGAGCAGCGTCATCAGATCGACGATCGAAACGCGCCAATTGCTGGGGCGGCCGCTCTTGGCGGCAAGCTCGGTCAGGATGGCCTCGACATCGACCGGCTGGGCCGGCGTGGGCTGGGCAGGGGCAGGTGCGGGCCGGGGTGCGGCGGCCTGGCCGGCGGGGGCTGCTTGCGGCTTGGGGGCGGGTTGGGCGGGCGCCTTGGCCTTGCCGAAAATGGCGTCCTTGATCGTTCCGAAGATGTTCATGGCGGGATTCCTCCTTCGGGCTTCGGTTCGTGGGTGGGCAACGAATGGGGCGCGTACGGGATGCATGACCGGGCAACTCCGCGCTGCGCTAAGGGTTTTCACGGAGACGGGGGCGAGAAGATGGGTTGGAGAGGGATGATGGACGACATGGAACAGAACCCTCCCACCGGACAGCGGCCGCCCGGAACGAGCATCGCCCGCGAGCGGGAGATCGACCCGGGCGCTACCAATCGCGGCCAATGGCCCGGCGAGGTGGGCGGCATGGTGACGGGCAGCGGCGCGGGTGCTGGCGGCGGCGGCGCCCCGGAGGATTATGACGAGGATCCGGCGGCCGGCGGCGGCAAGGTCGAGCTGGTCAGCGCGCCGCATGGGCCCATGACGGGCGCCGACGCCCCGGAGCATGGGAGTCGCTAACCGGAGCGGAGCAGGCGGGCGCGGGGTCGATCCCCCGCGTCCGCCCGCATGCCCGCCGGATCAGTGCGTCGCGGCGAGCGAATGTTTGAGCGCGCTCGCCTCGTCATGGCCCCTCTTCACCGAGGTGAACGTCTCGCGGATGACGGCCCTGGTCTCGGGCGACAGGTCGGTATCGGCCAGCGCCTCCTCGAACTTGCGCTTGATATGGTCCTCGCCGCGCTCGACCTCGTCAACGATCGCCTTCTCGTCCGATCCGGTGACGGCGTCCTTGAGGTTGAGGAAAACGCGATGCGCGGCACCGAGCGCGGTGCCGCTATTTTCCGGCTCGCCGCCCAGCCGACTCACCTCCGCCTGCAGCCTTGTGGCGACCTCCACCCGCTCGGCGGCGCGCGCGGTGAAGATCGTGGCGAAGCGGCCGCTGCCTACATCCTTGGCGGCCTCGCGATAGCCGTCGATGCTGTCGAAGGTGGTCGCGATCAGCGAATTGAGCACGCGGATGTCGTGGTCCTTGCCTAGCATGATGGAGCTCCTTGCTCATTGGAGGGGGACTGTTCGAACGAGCGGCGTAGCCGAGGGTTGCCCGCCGCGGCACAGCCGGCCTTGTCCCGTGCCCGGCCGGTCCGTTCGACACGCGGACCGGCGATATGGCGGGCGATGGCGACGAAAAGTCGCAAAAAGCCATGCTCCGGAGCCAGCGCGGGGAGCGTGGCCGGGGGCGGCTTGCAGTCGCTGATATTGCGCGATCGGTTCGGAGGCTTGCCCTCACCCTGCCCTCTCCCCCGAGGGGAGAGGGTTATTCGGCCGCGACCTTTGCCGTTCCGCTCTTTTCCAGCAGCGGCTTGAGATAGTAGCCGGTATAGCTGCGGGGTTCCTTCGCCACCTGCTCGGGCGTGCCGGTGGCGACGATCTCGCCGCCCTTGTCGCCGCCCTCGGGGCCAAGGTCGATCAGCCAGTCGGCGGTCTTGATGACCTCCAGATTATGCTCGATCACGACCACCGTATTGCCCTGCTCGACGAGGGCGTGGAGCACTTCGAGGAGCTTGCGCACATCCTCGAAATGAAGGCCGGTGGTGGGCTCGTCGAGAATATAGAGAGTGTTGCCGGTGGCTCTGCGGCTGAGTTCCTTGGCGAGCTTGACGCGCTGCGCCTCGCCGCCCGACAGCGTCGTCGCCTGCTGGCCGACCTTGACATAGCCCAAGCCCACTTCGGCGAGCATCGCCATCTTGTCGCGGATGGGGGGCACGGCCTTGAAGAATTCGACCGCGTCCTCGACTGTCATGTCGAGCACGTCGGCGATCGACTTGTCGCGGAACTTCACCTCCAGCGTCTCGCGATTGTAGCGCGCGCCGTGGCAGACGTCGCAGGTGACATAGACGTCGGGCAGGAAGTGCATCTCGATCTTGAGCACGCCATCGCCCTGGCAGGCTTCGCAGCGACCGCCCTTGACGTTGAAGCTGAAGCGGCCGGGCTTGTAGCCGCGCGCCTGCGCCTCGGGCAGGCCCGCGAACCAGTCGCGGATGTTGGTGAAGGCGCCGGTATAGGTGGCGGGGTTGGAGCGGGGCGTGCGGCCGATCGGGGATTGATCGATGTCGATCACCTTGTCGAGATGCTGCAGCCCCTCGATCTTCTCATGATGGCCGGCGAGCATGCGCGCGCCGTTCAGCTGACGCGCGGCGGTGGCGAAGAGCGTGTCGATGGTGAAGGTCGACTTGCCCGATCCCGAGACGCCGGTGATGCAGGTGAAGGTGCCGAGCGGGATGCTGGCGGTGACATTCTTGAGATTGTTGGCGGTGGCGCCGCGCACCATGAGCTTCTTGCCATTGCCCTTGCGGCGCTTCGCAGGCACGGCGACCTCGCGCTGGCCGGACAGATATTGGCCGGTGAGGCTGTCCTCATTGGCGAGGATGTCGGCGAGCGTGCCCTCGGCGATGATCCGGCCGCCATGGACGCCCGCGCCCGGCCCCATGTCGATGATATGGTCGGCGGTGCGGATCGCATCCTCGTCATGCTCGACGACGATCACCGTGTTGCCGAGATCGCGCAGGCGTTTCAAGGTGACGATGAGGCGGTCATTGTCGCGCTGGTGAAGGCCGATCGAGGGCTCGTCGAGAACGTAGAGCACGCCTGAGAGGCCCGAGCCGATCTGGCTGGCGAGACGGATGCGCTGGCTCTCGCCGCCCGACAGCGTACCCGAGGTGCGGTCGAGATTGAGATAGTCGAGCCCGACATTGTCGAGGAAGCCGAGGCGCTCGACGATTTCCTTGAGGATGCGTTCGGCGATCGCCTTCTGCTGGTCGTTCAAATGATTGGGCATGTCGCGGAAGAAGGCCAAAGCGGGGCCGACCGCGCGGCGCGTCGACATGCTGATATCCTCGCCCGCAATCTTGACCGCGAGCGCCTCGGGCTTGAGGCGCGCGCCCCGGCAGACCTCGCAGGGAGCGGCGGACTGATATTTGGCCAGCTCCTCGCGCATCCAGGCGGATTCGGTGGAGGCCATGCGGCGATCGAGATTGCCGATCACGCCCTCGAAGGGCTTGTTGACTTCGTAGCTCTTCTTGCCGTCGATGAATTTGAGGATGATCGGCTTGCCCTTGGTGCCGTGGAGCACCGCGTCCTGCGCTTCGTCCGGAAGCTCGTTCCAGGGGGTGGCGAGATCGAAGCCATAATGTTTCGCGACCGAGGCGAGCACCTGCATATAATAAGGGCTGGGCGGGTTGGACTTTGCCCAGGGCACGACCGCGCCGGCCTTGATCGACAGCTGCTCGTTGGGGACGACGAGGCGCGGATCGAAATAGAGCTTCTCGCCCAGGCCGTCGCAGGCGGGGCAGGCGCCCTGCGGCGCGTTGAAGGAGAAGAGGCGCGGCTCGATCTCGGCGATGGTGAAGCCCGAGACGGGGCAGGCGAACTTCTCCGAGAAGGTGATGCGCTCGCCATCGACGACATCGACATAGGCAAGGCCGTCGGTGAGCTTGAGCGCGGTCTCGAAGCTTTGCGCGAGGCGCGTCTCTATGCCTTCGCGGACGACGAGGCGGTCGATGACGACCTCGATGTCATGCTTATATTTCTTGTCGAGGGCGGGAGCCTCCTCGATTTCATGCATCTCGCCATCGATGCGGACGCGGGTGAAGCCGGCCTTCTGCCATTCGGCCAGCTCCTTGCGATATTCGCCCTTGCGGCCGCGTACCGTGGGGGCGAGCAGATAGAAGCGCGTGCCTTCGGGGAGCTGCATCACCCGATCGACCATCTGGCTGACCGTCTGGGCGGAGATGGGCAGGCCCGTGGCGGGGCTGTAGGGCACGCCGACGCGCGCCCAGAGCAGGCGCATATAATCATAGATCTCGGTGACGGTGGCGACCGTCGAGCGCGGATTGCGCGAGGTCGTCTTCTGCTCGATCGAGATTGCGGGCGAGAGGCCCTCGATATGATCGACGTCAGGCTTCTGCATCAGCTCGAGAAACTGGCGCGCATAGGCCGAGAGCGACTCGACATAGCGGCGCTGCCCTTCGGCATAGATTGTGTCGAAGGCGAGGCTCGACTTGCCCGATCCCGAAAGACCCGTGATGACGACGAGCCTGTCGCGCGGAATATCGACGTCCACGCCCTTGAGATTATGTTCGCGCGCGCCGCGGACGGAGATGTTGGTCAGCATCTTCGAGCAAGTTCCACATTTGTTCTGGATGGGCAAGAGGGTCTGCGCCAAGGCGCGGGGCCGCTCGGGCCAAGATGGATTGCGTGGACGCCAAGGGCAAGGGCGCGGACGGCCGAATCCTGCGGCATGTTAGGGCGCGCGCAGGGGAACGATGCTCCAAGGCACGGGAGAGGGCGGAGCGCGGCGGTGGACGGACCCAGTCAGGGCGGTGGCAGGCGCGTGATGCGGAGTGTCGTGCCGCTGATCTTCCTCGCACTTCCCGGCTGCAGAGTGGTGGATCGGCTGACGCAGGACATAGCGGACTATAGGCTGCATGCGCTGCTGCTCGGGCTGGGCGCGGGGCTTTCCGTGCTGCTGGCGGCGATCGCGCTGGCCGCCTTGTTCGACAAGGGACGGACGGGGGCGGGCAGGCGGCAGGCGCTGCTGCTCGCCATAATCGGCGCGGCGCTGTTCGTGCTGATCGAGTCGGTGGTGTTTCTCGGCCGGCCCGTTGGCGATGCGGGCGAGATCAGGGCGAGCGAGACGCGGGGATCGTAAACAATACCGTCATCCCTGCGAAGGCAAGGGCGACGGTCCGGTATGAGGCATTCCCTCTCCGCCCGAGCGGGCGGAGAGGGGGAAGGGCAATCAGTGCGTGCCGTAGAGGCGCATCGCTTCCTGGCGGAAGGCGGCGGCGCTGTCGGGGCGGCTGTAGAACATGTGGCCGCCCGGATAGAGGGCGAGCTTCACCCGGTCCGGCCGGCCATAGCTCGGCATCTGATCGATCAGCAGCCGCGAGGCGAAATAGGGGCAGGAGAGGTCGTCCATGCCATGGACGATCAGCACGCCCATCTTGCCGTCATTCGCGATCGCCTTGCGCAGATCGGTGACGGGTTCGTCCTTATTGTCGCGATCCCACAGCTCGTTCACCTTGTAGGACAGCGCATAATAGCGCGCGTCGATCTTGTAGCCGACCTGGTTGGTGACGAAATCGACCATCGCGCTGGTGGTGGGCGCGATCAGCGCCTCCAGGATCGGATCGCCCGAGCGGCGCTGGGGCGAGGCCGGGAAGGGATCGAAGGCCGTGACATTGCTGTCATAGACGCTGCCGATCTTGCCGTCCGTGCGATAGGTTTCGCGCAGATAGGTGCCGATATCGACACGGCCCTGAAGCTTGCGCACCAGCGCCGGATCGAGCCCGGTATAGGCCGCGACCTTGGCCGACATGCGCTCGATCGCCTGCGGATCGGAACGGCCGCGTAGGAAATCCTGGAGATATTCGCCGCGGGCATAGGTCTCGACATCGCGCAGCGCCGCTTCGCTGAGCTTGCCCTGCCGCTCGAGATGGCCTGCGGCCATCGACGGCAGGTTGATCATCCAGGGCAGCGGCGAAAGCGCGGTGCCGCCGCCCTCATCATCCTGCGCGGTGGGATCGAGATAGGGCGAGACCATGACGATGCCGTTCAGGCCGACGCCGAGCTGCGTCTGGAGATGATAGGCGAGCCGCGGCACGCGATAGCCGCCATAGCTTTCGCCGACGATATATTTGGGCGAGGTCAGCCGGCCATTCTTGACCAGCCAGTCATAGACGATGCGCGACAGATATTCGATGTCGGGCTTGGCGCCGTAAAAGGCCTTCTTGCTCTTCTCCTCCTCCACCAGGCTGCGGCTGAAGCCGGTGCCGATCGGATCGATGAAGACGAGATCGGTGAAGTCGAGCCAGGTGCCGGGATTGTCGACCGCGACCGCGCTGTCGGACGGCGCATCGCCCTCCGCGCCGAACTGGACGCGCTTGGGCCCGATCGCGCCGAGATTGAGATAGACGGACGATGCGCCCGGCCCGCCGTTGAAGGCGAAGGTGACGGGACGGCCGGCGGCACGTGTGCCGGGCACGGTATAGGCGGTATAGACGACCTCGCCGATCGTCTTGCCCTTCTCGTCGCGCACGGGAAGGCTGCCGACGGTGGCGTCATAGGCGAGCTTGCGCCCGGCGATGCTGCTGGTCTGGCGGATGGTGCGATCGGACGGGAGCGGCGCGAGCGCGATCTCCTCCTTCTTCGGCGCGGGATCGTCGGCGGCAAGCGCGGTCGTGGCGGAAAGGGCCAGCAATGCAGCGGCGCCGATCCGGGCGAATATGTGCATCAGTTTCGGTTCCCCCAAATTTGGCGTTGGCGAAGGGGTAGGCCGAAACGAGGTGCTTTGCCAGAGCAATACAGATCCGCGCGCCTGGCTTATGACATTGCGAGCACGAGATTCCGGATCTGGGGATAGACCTGCGTCTCCCACTTCCGGCCGGAAAAGACGCCATAATGGCCTACGCCCGCCTGAAGATGGTGGCGCTTGAGATGCGGGCGCAGGCCGGTGCAGAGATCATGCGCGGCCGCCGTCTGGCCGACCGCGCAAATATCGTCGCGCTCGCCCTCGACCGTCAGCAGCGCGGTGCGGCGGATCTTGCCGGGATTGACGCGCGCGCCCCGGAAATCGAGCTCGCCCCGCGCCAGCTCCGCGCGCTGGAACACCTTGTCGATCGTTTCCAGATAAAATTCGGCGGTAAGGTCGAGCACGGCGAAATATTCGTCGTAAAAGTCGCGGATCTTCGTCGCTTCCTCCGCATCGCCATCGGCGAGGAACTGATAGAGCGCGCGATGCTGTGCGGCATGGCGGCCCATATTCATCGACATGAAGGCGGTAAGCTGGAGGAAACCGGGATAGACGCGCCGCCCCCGCCCGGCATAGCGCCAGGGCACGCGCGTGATGAGATTGCGCTCGAACCAGTCGAGATCATGCGCGGTGGCGAGCGCGTTGACCGAGCTGGGGTTGATCCGCACGTCCACGGGTCCTGCCATCAACGTCATGGTCCGGGGCTGGGCGGGATGGCCGTCCTCCGCCATCACCGCAGTGGCGGCGAGCGCCTGCACGCAGGGCTGGCACACCGCCAGCAGGTTCGCGCCGGGGCCGAGCTCGACCAGAAAGCGGATCAGATAATCGACATAATCGTCGAAACCGAACGACCCGGCGGACAGCGGCACGTCGCGCGCATTGGCCCAGTCGGTGACATAGACGTCATGATCGTGGAGCAGCGTGGCGATCGTGCTGCGCAGCAGGGTCGCGAAATGGCCGGACAGGGGGGCTGCGACCAGCATCTTGGGCTGGGGCGTCTGCACATCGTCCTTGGCGAAATGGAGCAGGCTTCCGAAGGGCAGCGAGAAGACCACTTCCTCGCGCACGGCGACCTCGGCATTGCCGACGGTGACGCTTTCGATGCCATAGGCCGGGCGTTTATGGGTGAGCCGCGCGCCCGCGCCGACCTCGATCAGCGCGAACATGCTTTTGGGCAGCGGCCAATGGGCAAGCCCGCCGAACCGGTCGCGTGCCTCGAGCGCGCCGGCGGCGCCCGCACGGAAAGGGGCGAGAACGTCCTCCAGCCCCTGATAGACATCGTACAGCATGCGCCTGCCGCTCCCCCCACAGACAAGGCCGGCCTCTGGACCAGACCCGGGGGACGACTCCCCCCCCTTTCTTCCGATCCCGAATAATGCATTAGGTGCTGCGGTGCGACAGGCATATTTGACGGGCATGCAATTGTTCGGGGGAGGCGATGGCGGACGCGGTGCTGACGATCTCGAGCAAAAATTATTCCTCCTGGTCGCTGCGCGGCTGGCTGCTGTGCCGGATGGCGGGGCTCGACATCGAGGAGCGGATCGTGCCGATCGACGATCCGGCGAACCGGGCGGAGTTGCTGCTGCTCTCGCCCTCGGTGCTGGTGCCGCGGCTGGAGCATGAGGGGTTGAGCGTGTGGGACACGCTCGCCATCGCCGAATATCTGAACGAGCGCTTCCCCGAGGCGCAGCTCTATCCCGCCGACCGGGCGGCGCGGGCGCTGTGCCGCGCCGTATCGGGGGAGATGCATTCGGGCTTTTTCAACCTGCGCTCGGCATTGCCGATGAACCTGAAGGCGCATCACCCCAATTTCCGCATCTTCACCGGCGCGCGGCCCGATATCGAGCGGGTGCAGGCGATCTGGGAGGAGTGCCTGTCTCATTATGGCGGGCCTTGGCTGTTCGGCGCGCGGCCGAGCGTGGCGGATGCGATGTTCGCGCCCGCCGCCACGCGCTTCGTCACCTATGACGTGCCGCTCCGGCCCGTGCCGGCGGCCTATCGCGATACGATAATGGCCTGGCCGCTGATGGAGGAATGGATCGCAGCCGCAAAGGCCGAGCCGGAGGAGGTGGAGGAGCTCGATATCGAGTTCTGAACTGCAGGTGTCCCGGCCTGCGGGGCGCCATCGGATGAAAGGGGGACGTGCTTCATGGATCGCAGGCTGTTTCTGAAGGGGGGATCGGCGGCGGCCGGGGCGCTGGCGCTGCAGGCCTGCACCCGGGCGGGCTCGGGTTGGCCGACGCAGATGGCGATGCCCGACATATCCGACAATTGCGCGCTGCCGCCGGTGCATGTGGCCGAGGATCGGGTGATTCGCACCGTCGTCGGCCTGCGTCCCTTCCGTCCGTCGGGCTTCGTCGTCCGTGCCGAGGCTTTGGGGGACAAGAGACTCGTCCATAATTATGGCCATGGCGGTGCGGGCATAACGCTCTGCTGGGGCACGGCGAAGCTCGCCACCGAATTGGCGCTGCCGGGCCATTCGGGGCCGGTCGCGGTGCTGGGCGCGGGCGCAGTGGGGCTGGCGACGGCAAGGCTGGTGCAGGAAGCGGGCTTTCCCGTGACCATCTACGCCAAGGCGCTGCCGCCCGAGACGACCTCCAACATTGCCGGCGGGCAATGGTTTCCCGCGCGCGCCTTCCAGAAGGGGCATGCGAGCGATGCCTTCGTCGCGCAGTTTCGCGCGGCCAGCGTCTATGCCTATCGCCGCTACCAGCTTCTCGCAGGCGCGCGTTACGGCATACGCTGGATGAAGAATTATTATTGCTCGGACAGGCCGTTCGACGTCGATCCTTACAGTTCGCTGATCCCCGATCTGCTGCCCGAAACGCGCATGCTGGCGAAGACGGAGAATCCCTGGCCCCATGCCTATGTGCGCCAGCAGGACGGGATGATCGTCGAGCCGTCCATCTTCCTGCGCGAAATGCTGATCGACGTCTATGGCGCGGGCGGCAAGGTGGTGGTGCGCCCGTTCGCCAATGTGGCCGAGATCGCGGCGCTCCCCGAACGGGTGGTGATCAACTGCACGGGGTTGGGCAGCCGCGACCTGTTCGGCGACCGGGAGCTGACCGCGATGCGCGGCCAGCTGAGCTTCCTGCTGCCCCAGCCGGAGGTGCGCTACGCCGTCTCCGCGCCGGGCGGGATCTATATGTTCTCGCGCACCGACGGCATATTGCTGGGCGGGACGGGCGATCTCGACAATTTCTCGCTGGAGCCGGACATGGCGACCCGCGCGCGCATCCTGGCGGGGCACAAGGCGCTGTTCGCGGGGCTTCGCCGCTGCTGATTCGGCGACGGGCTGAGGCCGGCCCGCGCTGGATTGCGGAAATGCGTAAACGGTTCGTCGATCCGGATAGGGCGTTCGTCGGCCCGGCGGTCGTTCGTCAACGCGTCTCGCGCGCCGGTCGAAGCACGCATGAACGGCCGGCGGGCCGGGTCTAAACCTCCTCCAACAGCAACGGACATCGGGTTTTTCTCGCCGGTGTCGCTCGAGGAGAAAGACCATGTTCAGCACCGTTTCCAAGGGCCTTTCCGCCATGGCCCTGATCGCCGCCGCCGCCGTCGCGCTGCCTGCTCAAGCGGCCGAGACCGAGCAGAAGAGCGTTTATGCCAATCATGGCGACCTGGACCTGCGCACGGCCGCAGGCGTCACCGAACTGAACCATCGCATCCGCCGGGCGGCCAACCGGGCGTGCAATGTTTCCGACGCGCGGGATGTCGCCACGCTGCAAAAGGCGATGGAGTGCCGCCGGGTGGCGGTCGCGAATGCGGCGCAGCGCGTCGAGCTGGCGATCGCTCGCGCCAAGGATCGCGCCGCCTATGCCGCGCGGGGCTCCGCTTCCACCGGCAACGGCCTCTGATCGGCACGCGCGGTTACCCGTCCCAACGTCCCCGCCGCGCGTGTCGCATGCGCCCCCGGAGCCCCCCGGCCCCGGGGGCGCTTTCCCATTGGCATCTTAGGCCCATTGGCGTCTCAGGCCGCGCGCGCCTCGGCAGGGGCGGCGGCCTTTTTGAGCAGCCGATTGACATGATCGAGCTTGGTCACGACCGCCGGGGGGAGGTGGAAGGGATAAAGGTCCGGCTGGCCCATCGAGCGGTTGATCGCATTTTCCGCGAAGGAGAATGGCGTCCATTCGGCGACGAGCTGGCCCGTATCCGCCTTGTAGGGATCGAAATCGACCACCGGTTGCTCGGCCATGCTCGGCCATGTCGTCATCCGCATGCCGAAGCCCCCGATCGTGGCCAGCGTATCGACGATGTGGAGGAGATGCGCGAACGTCTCCGCAAAATCCTCCCAAGGATGCATGGTTGCATAGGCGCTGACATAGTCGGTGGTCCAGGTGGAGCCGCCATCGCCATAATGTTTCTGCATCGCGGCGGCATAGTCGATCGTCTCGTCGCCAAAGACGGCGCGGAAGGCGCTTAATTCCTCCTCCCTGCCCTCGATCAGGCGGGACCAGTAATGATGACCCACCTCATGGCGGAAATGGCCGAGCAGCGTGCGATAGGGCTCGCCGAGCGTGCGGCGGATGCGCTCGCGCTCGACATCGTCCGCCTCGATCAGGTTGAGCGTGATGAGGCCGCTGTCATGGCCGGTCATGACCTGCGGATTGCCCGTCTGCTCGGCGGCGGGATCGTAGAGGAAGTCGAAGGCGAGGCCCTGGCCCTGCTTCGCCTCCGCCGGCGTCTCGATCGGCAGGCCGAGCTTTATGAGCGTGTGGAACAGCCGCCGCTTGGCCGCCTCGATCTTGCCCCAGCGTTCGGGCACGTTCGGACCGGTCAGGTCGGGGATGGTGCGGTTGTGGCGGCAGGCGCGACAAAGGGCCGTGTCGCTGTCGCGCGGCACCAGCCAGTTGCATACCCCATATTCGTTGTTGTTGGCGCAGACGACCATGTCATGCGCCTCGCCCTTCGCGTCGCGCCAGGTGGTGGCGGCATCGCCTAGGAACAGGAACCGGTCGTCCAGCGGATCATAGCCCAGCGTGAAGCTGCAATTGGGGCAGACGCGCACCTCGAAATGCAGCAGGCGGGCGCAGTTGGGGCAGGCGAAGGGCGCCATGTGGCAGATCTCCGGTCGCTTCGGTCAAATGGGCCGGGAGAACGCGGCAGCGCCGCGAAGGTGCCTGCCCCCGCATATTCCCGCATCTTTCCCCTTGTGCGGCGGCGTGGCCTGACACATCTGCACTGTTGCGGCAGGGCAACAGTTGGCGTCCTGCCCCTGATGAGCGAAACGGTTGGACATGGCGGATCTCTATTCACGGCTGGGCGTGCCCCGCAACGCGGACGACGCGACGATCAAGACGGCGTATCGCAAGCTCGCCAAGGAGCTTCATCCCGATCGCAACCGGGACAATCCCAAGGCGGCGGCGCGTTTCGCCGAGGTGACCGCCGCCTATGACCTGCTGACCGATCGGGACAAGCGCGCCCAATATGATCGCGGCGAGATAGACGAGCATGGCAATCCCAAAATGCCCTTCGGCTATGGCGCGGGGGCGGCCGGCGGCGCGGGTGGATTCCGTCGCGGCCATCCGGGGCAGGGCGGCGCATCCTTCGAATTTGGCGGTGAGGGCGTCGATTTCGGCGACATATTCGAGGGGCTGTTCGGCGGCCGGGGTGGGCGCGCCGGCGCCGCTGGGCCGGGGGGCGGCTTTGGCGGCGGCTTCCGCCAGCGCGCGGCAGCCAAGGGGGCGGACGTCAGCTATCGCCTTGCCGTACCGTTCGAGGAGGCGGCGGCGCTCAAACCCCAGCGGATCACGCTCGCCAGCGGCAAGACGATCGACCTGAAGATCACGGCCGACGCGGTTTCCGGAACGCCGATGCGGCTCGCGGGACAGGGCGATGAGGGGCCCGGTGGCCGGGGCGATGCGATCGTCACGATCGAGGTGAAGCCGCACCGCTTCTTCCGCCGCGACGGCGATGATGTGCGGATCGATCTGCCGATCCGGCTCGACGAGGCGGTGAAGGGCGCGCGGGTGAAGGTGCCGACCGTCGAGGGCGCGGTGATGCTGAACATTCCCGAAGGCGCCAATTCGGGCAAGGTGCTGCGGCTCAAGGATCGCGGTTTCCATCGGAAGGACGGCACGCGCGGCTATCAATATGTAACGCTGATGGTCGACATTCCGCCCGATGATCCGGCGCTGCGCCAGTTCGTCGAAAGCTGGGAGGCGGATCATGCGCGCAACCCACGCGCGGCGCTGGGCGTATAACAGGGGGCGTTTCGTCACTCCGGAAGATCGGAGCCCTTATATGGTAGCTTGAAGGGATGCCCGGCTTTCGCCGGCATGACGAAGAACGGGCATGAGGAGGGGAAGGGGAGCCGCTTGCAGGAAGTCTCGCCCGAATCGCCCGAACAGCGCGCCAAGCGCAGCCGCCTCGACCGGTCGCTCGATCATGTCCGGCCGGGTGGGGCATTGTTCGAGATAATCAAGCGCGTCCTGGTCGGCGTCTATTCGGACGGCTTCATCCATGCCGGCAATCTCGCCTATCTGGCGCTGATCTCGCTCTTCCCCTTCTTCATCGTCACCGCCGCGCTGGCGCAGTTCCTCGATCGCGGGCCGGATACGATAGTGGCGGTCGAGAATTTCCTGCGCACCCTGCCGCCCGCGGTCGCTGCATTGCTGCGCCAGCCGATCATCGACGTGCTCGCCCAGCGCACCGGATCGCTGCTCTGGCTGGGCGCACTCGTCGGCCTGTGGACCGTCGGCAGCTTCATCGAGACGATCCGCGACATCCTCCGCCGCGCCTATGGCACCAATTACAGCCGCGGCTTCTGGCATTATCGGCTGGGATCGCTGTTGATGATCATCATCTCGGTCGTGCTGGTGCTCACCGCCTTTTCGGCGCAGGTGGTGCTGACTGCGGCGGAGGAGTTCGTCTATCGGCTGCTGCCTTTCGCGAGCGACCTCGTCAGCCTGATCGGCCTGTCGCGGCTGGCGCCGATGGCAACGCTGTTCGTCGCGCTCTATGCTTTGTTCTACACGCTGACCCCCGCCAAATATCGCTATGCGCCCTGCCCCAAATGGCCGGGCGCCTTCTTCACCGCTTTATGGTGGGTGACGGTGACGATGGCGCTGCCCGATGTGCTGGCGCTGCTCGGCAGCTATGACCTCACTTATGGCAGCCTGGCAGGCGTGATCATCGCGCTTTTTTTCTTCTGGCTGGTGGGCTTCGGCCTCGTCATCGGCGCGCATCTCAACGCGGCACTGGCGGAAACCCCTTCGGCAAGCGTAAAGGGAGCGCCGGTGCAGGCGTAAGGGAGCAAAGATGGCCGGCTTGATGGAAGGGAAGCGGGGACTGATCATGGGCCTCGCCAATGATCGTTCGCTTGCGTGGGGGATCGCCAAGGCGCTTCATTCGCATGGCGCCGAACTCGCCTTCAGCTATCAGGGCGATGCCATGGCAAAACGCGTGCGTCCGCTTGCGGAGGAGCTCGGTTCCGATCTGCTGATCGATTGCGACGTGACCGACATGGGCGCGCTCGATGCCGCGTTCGAGACGCTGGGCGCGAAATGGCCGACGATCGATTTCCTCGTCCACGCCATCGGCTTTTCGGACAAGAATGAGCTGCGCGGCAAATATGTCGACACCAGCCTCGACAATTTCCTGCTGACGATGAACGTCTCGGCCTACAGCTTCGTCGCGGTCACGCGCGCGGCGCGCAAGCTGATGCCCGAGGGCGGATCGATCCTGACGCTTTCCTATTATGGCGCCGAGAAGGTGGTGCCCCATTATAATGTGATGGGCGTGGCCAAGGCGGCACTGGAAACCAGCGTCAAATATCTGGCGATGGACCTGGGGCCGGAGAAGATCCGGGTAAACGCCATTTCCGCTGGCCCGATCAAGACGCTCGCCGCGTCCGGCATCGGCGATTTCCGCTACATCATGAAGTGGAACGAACTGAATTCGCCGCTCCGCCGCAATGTGACGATCGAGGATGTGGGCGGCGCGGGCCTCTATCTTCTGTCCGATCTGGCGGGCGGCGTGACGGGCGAGATCCATCATGTCGATGCGGGCTATAATGTGATCGGCATGAAGGCCGAGGACGCGCCGGACATCGCGCTTGCTTGAGCTGTTCCCTCTCCCTGCAGGGGAGAGGGAAGGGGCCCGCCGCGGAGCGGTGGGAAGGGTGAGGGGATGAAGCGGCCGCCCGGCACGGAGGCTCTCGATCGTGCGCGCGGAATGCGACGGTTCGGCACCCAGGCCGAGACGCGGCTCTGGTCGCGATTGCGCGGTCGCCGGCTGGAGGGCTGCAAGTTTCGGCGACAGGCGTGGATCGGCAACTATGTCGCCGATTTTTTCTGTGCTGAAGCGAAGCTGGTCGTCGAGGCGGATGGCGGACAGCATGATGAGCAGGTGGAATATGACGCGCGGCGCACAGCCTTCTTCAAACATGAGGGATTCCGGGTGATCCGTTTCTGGAACAATGACATGCTCGATAATCCGGAAGGCGTGCTGGCGGTGATCCGCGAGGCCCTCACCCTCCCGCTCGGTTCCGCCGAGCGGGCCCCTCCCTCTCCCCTGCAGGGAGAGGGGATATGAGCTTCAACACATTCGGTCGCGTTTTCCGGTTCACGACTTGGGGCGAATCCCATGGGCCGGCGCTGGGCGCGGTGGTGGATGGGTGCCCGCCGGGGCTGGCGCTGTCCGAGGAGGATATCCAGCCCTGGCTCGACAAGCGCCGTCCGGGCACGTCGCGCTTCACCACCCAGCGGCAGGAGCCGGACCGGGTGTGCATCCTTTCCGGCACGTTCGAGGGCCGCACCACCGGCACGCCGATCAGCCTGATGATCGAGAATGTCGACCAGCGGTCCAAGGATTATTCGGAAGTGGCGCTCGCCTATCGGCCGGGCCATGCCGATTATGCCTATGACGCCAAATATGGCTTTCGCGACTATCGCGGCGGCGGCCGTTCCTCTGCGCGCGAGACGGCGGCGCGGGTGGCGGCAGGCGCGGTCGCCCGCGCGGTGATCCCCGAGGTACGGATCCGCGCCTATCTGGTGGAGCTGGGCGGCGACGCGATCGACCGGGACGCTTTCGACGATGCGCAGATCGACGCCAATCCCTTCTTTTGCCCCGATGCGGCTGCGGCGGCGCGCTGGGAAGCGATCGTCGATGGCGCGCGCAAGGCGGGATCGTCGGTGGGCGCCATCGTCGAATGCGTGGCCGAAGGCGTGCCCGCCGGCTGGGGCGCGCCGCTCTATGCCAAGCTCGACAGCGAGCTTGCCTCCGCGATGATGTCGATCAATGCGGTGAAAGGCGTCGAGATTGGCGACGGCTTCGCAGCGGCGCGGCTGACGGGCGAGACCAATGCCGATCCGATGCGGCCGGGCAATGATGGCAAGCCGATCTTCCTTGCCAACCATGCCGGCGGCATCGCGGGCGGCATCGCGACCGGACAGCCGGTGGTGGTGCGCGTGGCGCTCAAGCCCACCTCGTCGATCCTGACTCCGGTCGAGACGATCGGGCGCCACGGCCAGGCGGCCGATATCCGCACCAAGGGGCGGCACGATCCCTGCGTCGGCATTCGCGCGGCGCCGGTGGTGGAGGCGATGATGGCGCTGGTGCTGGCGGATCAGAAGCTGCTCCACCGGGCGCAGGTGGGATGAGCCGCCGGCTCCTCATCCACGGACGGGTGCAGGGCGTCTTCTTCCGCGACTGGACGGTGGAGACGGCGCGGTCGCTGGGGCTGGATGGCTGGGTGCGCAACCGGGCGGACGGCAGTGTGGAGGCGCTGGTTTCAGGCGAGGCGCAGGTGATCGCGCGCTTCGTGGCGCTTTGCCATGAAGGGCCGCCCGCGGCGCGGGTCGATCGGGTCGAGGTGGAGGAGAGCGGCGAGGCGGTGGCGCCGGGCTTCACCCGGCGGGCGACGCAATAGTCTCTCCGTCGCCCCTGCGGACGCGGAGGCCTATCGCTTCATCCGCGCTCGCCTTGGGCATGGTGGCTCAAGCGCGGCGATATACTCCAGCCGCAAGTCCCCCCTAGCGCCGCACGCCCACCAGCGTGCCGGCGGCGCCGGGGACATAATCCCAGTCGAATTCGGGCCATTCGCGCTTCCAGCGACGCGCCACCAGCCGCTCGCCCGGCCGCGCGGCATCGTCCAGCATCACCGTGCCGCCGCTTGGGATGCGATCGAATACCGAGGCCGCGGCACCGCGCACGAAGGGATGGATCACCCAGGGCGGGCCATCGACGATCAGCATGTCGATCCGATCGGGAAGCGGCCCATGATCATACCACAGGCCCGGCCAGCCCTGCGGCGGCGTGTCGAGCGGTACGGCGCGGACATCCGCCTCCAGCCCCTGCGCGGCGAGCATGTCGCGCGTCGAGCCGGCGAAGTCGGGATGATTGTCGATACTGGTGACGAGGCCGCCATCCCCGTTCCGCGCCAGGCAGTGCGCGGCGACCAGCGTGGTCGTGCCGCCGCCGAATTCGACGACGCTGAGCGGCCGGCGATCGAGAATATGTTCGGCGATCAGCAGCAGCAGCCCGGCATCCGCGCGCCAGCTTCCAAGCTGTTCGGGCAGCGCATCATCGGGCAGGCCGGTGCGTTCGAGCAGTGCTGCGCGCGCCTCGGCACCGCCATCGCCGAGGCTTTTCAGCAGCCAGGGCCAGCCGATCGCGCCGAACGCGCCGACGAACAGCGCATCGCTCGCGGCGCGGCCCAGGGCGAGGAGGCGGGGGAGGTTGAAAAGCGCCTGAGGAGTCGAACCACCACCCGTACTCGCCATGCAACTCCACTCCCGGCCCCTCGGCGGCACGTGCTTGGCGCGAACCACCCTTGCCGTCAATCCCGGATGAAATCGGGTCCGGCCGTCGTTCTCCTCTTGCAAGCGGTCGGGGCGCTCGGCCTTCGACGGTCCCTCCGCGACGGAAAAGAGGAGATTTTAATGCGTATCATTCCCCTTGCCATGGCGCTTTCCGCCGCCCTGCCGATGACGGCAATAGCCCAGGTGAATGTGGGTGCAGCCGGTAGCGGCGCGGTCAATATGCCGGCTGTCTCGGGTGCGGCAGGGGGCACGCTGAATGGCGGCGTCACCATGCCGGACGTCGTGGGAACGGTGGGATCGACCGTCAGCGGCGTGACGGGAACGGCGCGCGCGACGGTTGGCGGCGTGGCCGGCACGACGCGCGCCACTGCCAAGGGCGCGGCCGATGCCGGCCGCCGCACCGCCATAGCCGCCAAACGCAAGACTTATCGTGCAGCCGATCGTGCGCGCCATCGCGCCTCGGCCGTCGCCGGACGGGCGCAGGGTGAAGTCCGCAGCGTGTCCATGCCGCGCGCCGGCGCGAATGTGGGCGTCGGGGTCGGCGCCAATGCCAACGTCAATGGCAATGCCGATGCGGGGGCGAGCCGCGCCCGTGCCGACAGCGGCGTCGATGCCAGGGTCAATGCCGGAGCGAATGCATCGCTCATGCCTTCGGGGCGCTGACCGGGTGCAAGGGGGCGGCCGGGCGGGGTGCCCGGCCGCCTCATGATCAGTCGCGGAAGGGATCGCGGACGAGAATGGTGTCGTCGCGCTCCGGGCTGGTCGAAACCAGCGCCACCGGGCAGTGGATCAGCTCTTCCACGCGGCGGATATATTTGATCGCCTGCGCAGGCAGGTCGGCCCAGCTCCGCGCGCCGGCGGTAGATTCGCTCCAGCCCTCGATCGTCTCGTAGATCGGCGTCGCGCGTGCCTGATCGGCGGGATGGGGCGGGAGATAGTCATATTGACGATCGCCGACCATATAGCCGGTGCAGATCTTGATCTCCTCGAAGCCGTCGAGCACGTCGAGCTTGGTGAGCGCGATGCCGGTGACGCCCGAGA
Source organism: Sphingomonas oleivorans (assembly GCF_003050615.1). Classification (GTDB taxonomy): domain Bacteria; phylum Pseudomonadota; class Alphaproteobacteria; order Sphingomonadales; family Sphingomonadaceae; genus Sphingomonas_H; species Sphingomonas_H oleivorans. The sequence goes on from NZ_NWBU01000009.1 coordinate 257,100, forward strand.
CCGCGACCGATTGCCGCACCAGCACGGAGTCGAACCAGCCGCAGCGCCGCTTGCGCCCCGTGACCGTGCCGAATTCATGGCCGCGCACGCCCAGCCGCTCGCCCGTCTCATCCTCCAGCTCGGTGGGGAAGGGGCCGGAGCCGACACGCGTCGTATAGGCCTTGACGATGCCGAGCACGAAGCCCGCCGCGGAGGGGCCGAGGCCCGAGCCGCTGGCCGCCGTGCCGGCGATGGTGTTGGACGAGGTGACGAAGGGATAGGTGCCGTGATCGACATCGAGCAGCACGCCCTGCGCGCCTTCGAACAATATCTTGTCGCCGCGCTTGCGCGCTTCGTTCAGCGTCAGCCAGACGGGCTTGGCATAGGGCAGGATGAAGCTGGCGATCCCCTCCAGCTCGGCGACGAGCGCGTCGCAATCGATCGGCTCGACGCCGAAGCCCGCGCGCAGCGCATTATGATGCGCCAGCAGCCGTTCGAGCTGGGGCCCGAGATCGTCGAGATGGGCGAGGTCGCATACGCGGATCGCGCGGCGGCCGACCTTGTCCTCATAAGCAGGGCCGATGCCGCGCCGCGTGGTACCGATCTTGCCCGCGCCCGACGCATCCTCGCGCAGCGCGTCGAGATCGCGGTGGAAGGGCAGGATCAGCGGGCAGGTCTCGGCCAGGTGGAGATTGTCCGGCGTGATCTCGACGCCCTGCGCGGCGAGCTTCGCCACCTCGTCGCGGAAATGCCAGGGATCGAGCACCACGCCATTGCCGATCACCGAAAGCGTGCCGCGCACGATGCCCGAGGGGAGCAGCGAGAGCTTGTAGGTCTGGTTGCCGACCACCAGCGTATGGCCGGCATTATGCCCGCCCTGGAAGCGTACGACGACATCGGCGCGCGCGGAGAGCCAGTCGACGATCTTGCCCTTGCCTTCATCGCCCCACTGGGCGCCGATGACGGTGACGTTGGCCATTATTTCAGTCCGTTCTTTGCAGGGCCCTCTCGCCTCTCGGCGGGAGAGGGGCGTTAAAGTTCGATCGTCTCTGTGCCGTTCCAGATATGGGTGCAGCCGAGCGCCGCCGGATCGTCGCCCTCCACGAGCGCCGCGATCGTCGTCCAGCCCTGGCCGCGCAGCACCCGCCCGGCCGCCGCATCGCTGCCGAGCGGCAGGAAGATGCGCCGACGCGGTTCCGCACCCAGCCCGGCATCGACCAGCGGATCGAGATAGAGGGAGAAGCCGACCGCGGCTTCCTCGCGCCCGTCGGGATGAAGGATCGTGTAGCTGCCACCGCGTCCGATTTCGCCGGACAGGCCCTCGCCGAACAGCGAGAAGCCGATCCAGCTCTGATATTCGAAGCCGTGCCGCTCGGTCGGATCGAGCGTGAGCGTTGCGCGATTGCCGATCGCGGCGGCGATCGTCTCGATCGCGGCGAGACGGCTGTCGAGCGCCTGGGCGGGATCGAGCGCGCGCAGCCGTTCGAGCGCGGTATCGAGCGGCCCGGCGGCGGCGATGAAGGGGAGATAGGCCTCCGCACCGAGCGCCGCGAGCCCGCCGGCATCCTTGGCGTCGAGCAGCTCGCGTACCGCATCGATGCGGTCGGCCGGCAGGTGCATCGGGCCCGCCGCCAGCGTCTCGACGAGGTCGGGCAGCGTGAGGTCGACGGTGATGCCGGTGACGCCTGCCGTCTCCAGCGCCTCGATCGCGACGCTCAGACATTCGATCACGGCGGCGAGGCCGTCGCTGCCGATCAGCTCGGCGCCGGCCTGGGTCAGCTCGCGCTCGGGACGGAGCTGGGTGGCGCGCAGCTTGAGGACGGGGCCGCCATAAGCGAGGCGGAGCGGCCGGGCGCGATGGCCCATGCGCGTGACGGCGATGCGGCCGACCTGGCCGGTAATGTCCGGCCGGAATGCGAGCGTGCGCTGCGACACGGGATCGACGAAGCGCAGCAGATCCTGCGCGCGCGCCGATTTCAGCCGACCGACCAGGCTTTCCTCAAATTCGGCGAGCGGGGGCGTGACGCGATCATAGCCATGCCGCCCGATCGCGACGATCACCCGATGCAGCAGCCGCGATGCGGCTTCGGCCTGCGGGGGCAGGCGATCGCGATATCCTTCGGGGAGCAGGCCGGGGGCGATGGTCATGGGGAGAGGCCTTTAACGTGCTTTTCGCGTCATGCCAGCTTGGAGCGTCGCCAGTTCGCGCCGTCGCACCAGCGAAGGCTGGTGTCCATGGCTATTGCCGCGCATGATGCCGCTATGGCGGGAGGCTTTGTCTACATCATGACCAATGGGCCGAGCGGGACGCTCTATGTCGGCGTGACCGCCAACCTCGCTGCGCGCATCCATCAGCATCGGACCGGGCAAGGCTCCGATTTCTGTCGCAAGCATAGACTGAACCGGCTGGTTTATATCGAACGTCATGAAACGATGCTCGAAGCGATCGCGCGCGAGAAAGCGCTCAAGAAATGGCAGCGGACGTGGAAGCTGAACCTCATCGGCAAGACCAATCCCGAGTGGCGGGACTTGTTCGAGGAGATTAACGGCTGACCCGTCGCCCCGGCGCAGGCCGGGGCCCATGTCTATCGCCTCGAACGGTGTCCCTTGTGGTGAGAGCCATGGGCCCCGGCCTGCGCCGGGGCGACGGACCATCTCAGAAGGTCAGCGGCTTGACGGTCTTCACGCCGGGGAGGCGGCAGACGTCCCACAGCACCGGCTCGGTCACGGGCGAATCGACCGAGAGGAGCAGCACCGCTTCCCCACCCGCCGCGCGACGGCCGAGATGGAAGGTGCCGATATTGACGCCCGCCTCGCCGAGCGCGGTGCCGAGGCGGCCGATGAAGCCGGGCGCATCCTCATTCACGACATAGAGCATGGTGCCAGCGAGATCGGCCTCGACCTTGATGCCGAAAATCTCGACCAGGCGCGGCTCCGAATTGGCGAAGAGCGTGCCCGCGACCGACTTTTCGCCGGCCGAGGTGCGGACCGTCACGCGCACCAGCGTGTGATAGTCGCCCTCGCGATCATGGCGCACCTCGCGCACGTCGAGCCCGCGTTCCTTCGCCAGGAAGGGCGCGTTCACCATGTTCACCGTGTCCGAATAGACGCGCATCAGGCCCGCGAGCACCGCGCCCGTGATCGGCTTCTGGTTGAGCTCGGCAGCGGCTCCCTCGACCTCGATCGCGACGGCCTTCACATCATCGCCGACCAGCTGGCCGACGAGGCTGCCGAGCCCTTCGGCGAGCGCCATATAGGGCTTGAGCTTGGGCGCTTCCTCGGCGGACAGCGACGGCATGTTGAGCGCGTTGGTGACGCCGCCCGAGACGAGAAAATCCGCCATCTGCTCGGCGACCTGGATGGCGACATTGACCTGCGCCTCGCTGGTCGACGCGCCCAGATGCGGCGTGGAGATGAAGTTGGGCGTGCCGAACAGCGGGCTCACCTTGGCCGGCTCCTCGACGAACACGTCGAGTGCGGCACCCGCGACATGGCCCGAATCGAGCGCCTCCTTGAGCGCCGCCTCGTCGACCAGCCCGCCGCGCGCGCAGTTGATGATGCGCACGCCCTTCTTGGTCTTGGCGATGTTCTCGCGGCTGAGGATGTTGCGCGTCGAATCCGTGAGCGGCGTGTGGAGCGTGATGAAGTCGGCACGCGCGAGCAGATCGTCGAGCGTCACCTTCTCGATGCCCAGCTCCAGCGCGCGCTCGGGCGTCAGGAAGGGATCATAGGCGATCACCTTCATCTTGAGGCCCAGCGCCCGGTCCGCGACGATCGAGCCGATATTGCCCGCGCCGATCAGGCCGAGCGTCTTGGACGTGACCTCGACGCCCATGAAGCGGTTCTTCTCCCACTTGCCGGCCTGGGTCGAGGCGTCGGCGGCGGGCAGGTCGCGGGCGAGCGCGAACATCAGCGCGATGGCATGTTCGGCCGTCGTGATCGAATTGCCGAAGGGCGTGTTCATCACGACGACGCCGGCGGCGGAGGCGGCCGGAATGTCGACATTGTCGACGCCGATGCCGGCGCGGCCGACCACCTTGAGGTTCTTCGCGGCGGCGAGAACGTCCTTGGTGACCTTGGTCGAGGAGCGGATGGCGAGGCCGTCATAATCGCCGATGATGGCGATCAGCTCCTCCTTGGTCTTGCCGGTAATCTCGTCCACCTGGATGCCGCGCTCGCGGAAGATCTGCGCGGCCTTGGGGTCCATCTTGTCGGAAATCAGTACCTTGGGCATGATTCTGGGTCCTTGGAACTAGACCGTCATGCCAGCGAAGGCTGGCATCCCTCCTAAGTCGTCACATGCTGGAAGCGGGGAGGGACCCCAGCCTTCGCTGGGGTGACGTGGAATGAGAGAGGGTGGTCAGCCGTGCGCCTGCGCCCAGGCCCAGTCGAGCCAGGGGCCGAGCGCCTGGATGTCGCCCGCATCGACCGTCGCGCCGCACCAGACGCGCAGGCCCGGAGGCGCATCGCGATAGCCGGCGACGTCATAGGCGGCATCCTCCGCCTCGAGCAGCGACGCCATCTTCTTGACGAGCGCGGCCTTGGCATCGTCGTCCAGGCCCTGCACCGCCGCATCCGCGAATTTGAGGCAGACCGAGGTGTTGGAGCGTGTCGCCGGATCGGCGGCGAGATGCTCGATCCAGGGCGTCGCGGAAACCCAGGCGTCGAGCGCTTCGGCATTGTCATTGGCGCGCGCGATCAGCGCCTCGAGCCCGCCCAGCGACTGCGCCCATTCCAGCGCGTAAATATAGTCCTCGACCGCGAGCATCGAGGGCGTGTTGATCGTGTCGCCCTTGAAGATGCCCTCGATCAGCTTGCCGCCCTTCGTCATGCGGAAGATCTTCGGCAGCGGCCAGGAAGGCTGATAGCTCTCCAGCCGCTCGACCGCGCGAGGGCCGAGGATGATGACGCCATGGCCGCCTTCACCGCCCAGCACCTTCTGCCAGCTGAAGGTGGTGACGTCGAGCTTGTCCCAGGGCAGGTCCTGCGCGAACACGGCGGACGTCGCGTCGGCGAAGGTCAGGCCTTCGCGATCGTCGCGGATCCACTCGCCGTCCGGCACGCGCACGCCGGACGTGGTGCCGTTCCAGGTGAAGACCACATCGCCCGACTGATCGACCGCGCCCAGATCGGGAATCGCGCCATAGGGCGCCTTGACCACCTTCGCATCCGGCAGCTTGAGCTGCTTGACGACGTCCGTCACCCAGCCTTCGCCGAAGCTTTCCCAGGCGAGCATCGTCACGGCGCGCGCGCCCAGCATCGACCAGAGCGCCATTTCCACCGCGCCCGTATCCGAACCCGGCACGATGCCGATGCGGTGCGTCGCGGGGATCTTCAGGATGGTGCGGGTGAGGTCGATCGCATGGGCGAGGCGGCTCTTGCCGAGCTTGGAGCGATGCGAGCGGCCGAGCGAACCGAGAGCGAGGCCTTCCGGATGCCAGCCCGGCGGCTTGGCGCAGGGGCCGGAGGAAAAATGCGGACGCGCCGGCTTCAGGCCGGGGCGGGTAATCTCAGTCATGAATGACTCTCCTCACAGAGAGCACGCGCCGCGTTGGGACGGCGTGGCCCGCCGGCGGCTTTAGTGGCGCGAGGCGGGCTGTCAAGCATTTCGCGGTGAGGAAAGTGCGTCGTGAATGTTTTCGCATGGCCGCTCTTCCAGCCGCGATTAACCTTGTCTTGACGGGTGTGGGCTAGGATTTCCGGCGATGATGCGGATGCTGATCCTGCTGGCGGCATTGCTTTCCGGCGCCGTGGCGCCGGCGGCCGGGCCGTTCCGCTATGCCGAGCGGCAGGTGTGGAGCTATAAGGCGCGTGCCATCGATCGCGGTTCGCTGTTGCGCATCTGGAAGATCGACCGGATGGGGGATGGCCAGCGCGTCTTCCATGTCAGCGTGATCGGCCTCGGCACGCCGCGCGGGAGCCCGCAAATGCCCGATATCCAGCATCTGCCGATCACCGAGGCGGCGCTGGACCGCAGCGTGATGCGGCGCGTGGACAGCGACGCCGTCTTTCCCGATCCCTCCAGCGGCTATGTCCAATGGCATCGGCAGAAGGGCGCGCCCTTCACCATGACGGTCGCCGAGGTGGTGGATCTGGTCGCCCGGTCGATGGTCGCGGGCAAGGTGAAATAGCAGTATCTCGTTCCGTCGTATCGGTGCCTCGTTCCGACTCCGGGGCAGCGTCCATTCATTGACCGGCAAGCCGCGCCGCGCCACCTGGCCCATATGAAGAATTGGGGGGTGGTAATATTGCTGGTGCTGCTGGCGGCATGCGCCGGGCCGCCGTCGCGCCGTCCGCCGGCCAGGCCCTCGACGCCGGCGGAGCAGCCGGACGATCCGCGCAAGCTCCGCCAGTGCCGCGCCGACCTCAGCGCGATGGGCGTGAAATATGAGATATTGCCCGACCGGCGTTTCGCGGGCGGCTGTTCGGCGACGGGATCGGTGAAGCTGGTCGCGATCGGCATTCCCGTCACCAATTTGGGCGCGCTCAAATGCGGTGTGGCGCTGCCCTTCTCCCAATGGGTGCGCGAGGCCGTGCAGCAGGCGGCGCGCGCCTGGCTCGACGGCTATGTCACGAAAATGGAAAGCTTCGGCACCTATAGCTGCCGACCGGTCAACGGGCAGATCGGCAACCGTCTTTCCGAGCATGGCCGTGCCAATGCGGTCGATATATCGGCATTCCAGCTATCGGATGGGCGCCGGATCACGGTGAAGGAAGGATGGAGCGGCTCCGATCCCAATGTCCGTGCCTTTCTGCGCGCGGTGCATCGATCCGCCTGCCGACGCTTCGGCATCGTGCTCGGGCCCGATGCGAACGCGTTTCACCGGGATCATTTCCATTTCGATATGGGCAAGGGTCCCTATTGCCGCTAAGCGAGGGGATTCTGCATGGCCTGCCGTGTCCCTGCGGCGGGCTTCCCGGGAGCGACGGATGGAAGGCCATTCCACAGGCATGAAGAAGGATATTCCCAAGCGCGTATTCCCCAAGGCGGCCGAGGATGCGGCCGTCGCCAAGGGGGTGGTGGAAACGCCGCAGACCGCCGATCCCGCCTATCGCCTCGCCTATCAGGATCCCGATTTCCTGCTGCGCGACGATCTGCGCCCCGTCCGTTTCCAGCTCGAGCTGCTGAAGCCCGAGCTGCTGCTCGACGAGGCCGGCATCGGTTCCACTTTCGTCTTTTATGGGTCCGCGCGCATTCCCGAGCCGGCCAAGGCCGATGCGATCATTGCCGCCGCCCATACGGATACGCAGCGCCGCATCGCCGAGCGGCTCAAGGCCAAGGCCAAATATTATGACGAGGCGCGCAGGCTTGCCATGCTCGCCAGCGCGACCCCGCCGGGCGAGGATGGCAGGCGCCAGTTCGTGGTCTGCTCGGGCGGCGGCCCTTCGATCATGGAGGCGGCCAATCGCGGCGCGATGGAGGCCGGCGCCGAATCGATCGGGCTCAACATCGTGCTGCCGTTCGAGCAGGCGCCCAATGCCTATGTGACGCCGAGGCTGAGCTTCCAATTCCATTATTTCGCGCTCAGGAAGATGCATTTCCTGTTGCGCGCGCGCGCGGTAGCGGTGTTCCCCGGCGGCTTCGGCACGTTCGACGAATTTTTCGAGCTGCTGACGCTCGTCCAGACAGGCAAGATGGCGGTGCTGCCGATCCTGCTGTTCGGCAAGGAGTTCTGGGACCGCGTCGTCGATTTCGAGGCGCTGGTGGAGGAGGGCGTCTGCTCGCCCACCGATCTCGACCTGATCCGCTTCGTCGAGACGGCCGACGAGGCATGGGAAGCGGTCAATGATTATTATGCCGCTACCAAGGAGCGCGTCTGGCTGAAGGGCCGCGGCGCGCACGCGCATCCGGCGGTGTGATGCAGGGCCCCGGCGGGGCCGGGGCCGGGGTGCGGGGCTGAAATCTCGCGCCCTGCGCCCCGCTCCGAGGCCCGGGCCGCGCTCACCCTGAGCGCGGTGTCGTGATTGCGCGGTGATTCAATCCGGGCGAAGGCTTGGTCTATTCGGGCGGAAGCCCGGCTTAATGGCCGGAGGCAGGCGCGGGCGCACCTTCGCCCGCGATATTGCCGCGAGGCTGCTTGGCGGCCTGAGTCTCGGTCTGCACCGGCTCGTTCGCAGCCTTCTGCGCGCCCTCGGCGTCCGCGGGCTTGGCCGGCTCGGCCTCGGCGCCGGCGGGCGTCGCGGCCTCGGCCGGAGCGGCGGGCAGCGGCAGCGGGCTGTCCCCCATCGTGTTGAGATAGGCGATCACGTCGGCGCGATCTTCCGGCTTGGACAGGCCCGCGAAGGTCATCTTGGTGCCCGGCGCATATTTTTTCGGGCTGGTCAGCCAGGCGTCGAGGCTTTTCCAGTCCCAATTGCCGGGGACGGATTTCAGCGCGTCCGAATAAGCGAAGCCGGGGACATGGCCATGCGCCTTGCCGACCGTGCCCCACAGGTTCGGGCCCAGGCCGTTCGACCCGCCCTTGGCGTCGGTGTGGCAGGCAGCGCATTTCTTGAAGACCTGCGCGCCCTTCTGCGGATCGGCCTTGGCGAGAAAAAATTCGATCGGCTGGGCCGGTGCGCCACCGCTCTCGCCGCTTTCCTGTTCGACGCCTTCGACCACATAGCCCATCTTCTCGGGCCGTTCGGCGTGGAAATATTCGCCTGTCACGATCGAGAGACCCAGCGCCGCAATACCGCCGGCGAGCACCCAGCCGGCTATTGTGTTCCCCCGGTCGTTCATGCCGCTCTATCCTCAGGTCCTAAGGCCCCGCGCATCTGTCGCGCGACAATAAGGCAGCTTTCTTTAGAATCGCTTGGGCGGCCCCGCAAGCTTGGGACGCTCCCGGGGGCGCTTGCCGCCCGCCGCCGATGCTCCTAAGCGCATCGGCCGTCATGGAGAGCTATCCCGCCCCCGCCCGCGCCCTCGTCGCCGAGATGACGGCCGCTGCCGCCGCCGAACCGGGCCGCACGGTCGCCTTTCAGGGCGCGCCCGGCTGCAATTCGCATATCGCCGCACTCCGCGCCTTTCCCGATTGCCTGCCGCTGCCCTGCTTCCATTTCGAGGATGCGCTCGATGCGGTGCGCGAGGGGCGCGCCGATTGCGCGATGATCCCGATCGAAAATTCGTTGCACGGCCGCGTGGCGGACATCCATTTCCTGCTGCCCGAATCCGGCCTCACCATCATCGGCGAACATTTCATGCCGATCCGCTACTGCCTGCTCGCGCTGGACGAGGTGGCCGTGACGGAGGCGATGAGCCATCCTCAAGCGCTGGGCCAATGCCGCCACTGGTTGCGCGCGCGGGGCATCAAGCCGGTCGCCTATCCCGACACGGCGGGCGCTGCGGCGCAGGTGGCGGAGCTCGGCCGGCCGGGAATCGGCGCGATCGCGCCGCGCCTCGCCGCAGATCTCTACGGCCTGAAGGTGATCGCCGAGGGGCTGGAGGATTCGGAGGACAATACCACCCGCTTCGTCATTCTCGCGCGCGGGGCGGCGACGCATCCCGTGATGGGCCCGTCGATGACGACCTTCATCTTCGAGGTGAAGAATATTCCGGCGGCGCTCTACAAGGCGCTGGGCGGTTTCGCGACCAACGGCGTCAACATGACGAAGCTGGAAAGCTATCAGCGCGGGGCGAGCTTCGCCGCGACCGAATTCTATGCCGATATCGAGGGACATCCCGGCGATCCGGCGGTCGCGCGTGCGCTGGAGGAGCTGCGCTTCCACAGCAAATGGGTGCGCATCCTGGGCACCTATCCGCAGGCGCGCGCGCGGGTCATCGCCTGACGCCTGCTCAGGCGCCTGCCAGCCACTTCCGGAACAGCGTGTTGGCGATGGCATAAGGCGGCGGCGCGCCGAACCGTGCGTCGGGATCGCCGCCAAGTGCGGCGGCGACTTCCTCGCGCGTCACCCACATCGCATCCTCAAGCTCATTCTCGTCCAGCCTGATCGTTTCGCTCTCGGCCTCGGCGATGCAGGCGAGCATCAGCGAGGAAGGGAAGGGCCAGGGCTGGCTCGCGACATAGCGGACCGGCCCCACGCGCACGCCCGCTTCTTCCGCCAGCTCGCGCGCCACCGCTTCCTCCATCGACTCGCCCACCTCCAGGAATCCCGCCAGCGCCGAATAGCGGCCGGGGGGGAACGCCGGCTGGCGGCCGACGAGCACGCGGCCCCGATATTCGGCGAGCATGATGACGACCGGATCGGTGCGCGGGAAATGATCCGTGCCGCAAGCGTCGCAATGCCGCCCCCAGCCCGCGCGGAACGGCGCGGTCGCGCTGCCGCAATTGGCGCAGAAATGGTGCCGCGCATGCCAGTCGGCGAGGCTGCGCGCGGCGGCGTAGGTCGCGGCCTCCCCCTCGGGCAGCGAATCGAGCATGGCCATCAGCGCCGGCGAGCGCCGTGCCGCGGGTGCGGGCGATCGTATCTCGATGAAGCGCGGGCTGCCGTCGATCAGGCCGAGAAGGGCCATGTCGCGGCCGTCGACACCGCCGTTCAGCAGTCCCCAGCCGAGCCTGCCCTCCGGCCCGGTGAGCGGATCATATCCGTCGAGCAGGAGCAGCCGTGCCGCCGGATCGCGGACGAGCGCCGCCCAGATTTCGGGATCGCCGCGCAGATGATCGGCGCGGTCGAGCGGCGAGCCGGTGAAGCCCGGCAGGGGAATGGCATCGGTCACGGATCGACGCTCTGCGCCGAGGCGGCCGCCTTGGCAAATATTGTCGGCAATCCCGCTTGCTCGATCCGCTCGATCGGCCACCATATCCCCTCCGCATCCCCGCGCGCCACGACGACGGCCAGCTCCAGCGCGAAATGGGTGAAGATGTGCGACACGGTTCCCGCCGGTCGCCACTGCGCCTCGGTCGGTGCGCCCGCCAGCCCCGGATCGGCCGCCGTCCATTCGCCGGTGGGGAGCGCCATCATGCCGCCCAGCAGTCCTTTTGCCGGCCGCCTTACGAGCAGCACCGTGCCGTCCCGCTCCAGCCAGAAGGCGGTGCCGCGCCGCACGGGCTTCGCCTTCTTCGCAGCCTTGACGGGGAAGGCTTCGGTCGTACCGGTCCGTGCCGCCGCGCAACCGTCGCGCAAGGGGCAGATGGCGCAGGCGGGATTGCGCGGCGTGCAGATGGTGGCGCCCAGATCCATCATTGCCTGGGCGAAATCGCCGGCGCGCATGTCGGGCGTGATCGAATCGGCAAGCGCATAGAGGCTGTCGCGCGCGCCCGGCAGCGGATCGGACAGAGCGAAGAGCCGCGCCACCACCCGCTCGACATTGGCATCGACCACCACCGCGCGCCGCCCGAAGGCGATCGCCGCCACCGCCGCCGCCGTATAGCGGCCGAGGCCGGGAAGCGCGCGCAACGCCGCCTCCTCGTCCGGAAAATGCCCGCCATGATCGGCGGCCACGACCCGCGCGCAGGCGATCAGGTTGCGCGCCCGGGCATAATAGCCGAGCCCCGCCCAGGCGGCCATGACCGCGCTCTCCTCTGCCGCCGCCAGCGCCTCGACGGTCGGCCAGCGCGTCGTGAAGGCCGCGAAATAGGGCTTCACCGCCGCCACGGTGGTCTGTTGCAGCATGATCTCTGAAAGCCAGACGCGATAGGGATCCGCTGCCTCGTCCGGCCCCGCGCGCCATGGCAGGCGGCGCGCATTCCGGTCATACCAGGCGAGCAGCGCGGCGCTCACCTGGCCCTGGGGAAAGGGCGTTTCGGCTTTCGATAAAGTCATGTCGACGGGCATGGCGCGGCTATGGCATGGGAAGGCCGATGAAGGAACGCAAGCCCAAGCAAACCCCCATGGAGGAGGAGCGGCCGCGCGGTCGCGGTGCCCGCGCCGTGGCGGATATCGTGCCCCATATCGGCCGCGCCGCATTTCGCCGCTTCGGCTTCGTCCAATCCTCGGTGGTGAGTCGCTGGCCTGAGATTGTCGGCCCCCGCTATGCCGGCGTCACCACTCCCGAATCGATCCGCTTCCCGCCCGGCCGGCGCAGCGAGGGCGTGCTGACCTTGTCGGTGGATGGCGCGCATGGGCCGATGCTCCAGCATGTGGCGCCCGCCATCGTCGAGCGGGTCAACCGCTTCTTCGGCTATCCCGCCGTCGCGCGCGTCGCTATCCGCCAGGGGCCGCCGCTGCGCCCCACGCCGCGTCGCGCCGTTCCCGCGCCCCAGCCGGTGCCGGCGGAGCTGGGCGAGAGCCTGCGTACCATCGGCGATCCGGAACTGCGCGATTGCCTCGCCGCGCTGGCCGGCGCGCTGGCCGCCAGCAGCGGCCCGCCCGTCTTCGCCTCCAACGACAAGGAATGAGCATGCGTCTCGCCGCCGCCATCGGCCTTGCCCTTGCCGCGCTTGGGGCCGCGCTCGGCCCCATCGCTTCGGCGCCGATCGCCGCCGCGCCGGCGAAGCAGGATTGGAGCAAGGTGGCGAGCCGCACCGCATCGGGCAGCTTCCTGCTCGGCAATCCGGCGGCGAAGGTGAAGCTGGTCGAATATCTGTCGCTCAGCTGCTCGCACTGCGCCCATTTCGCGGGCGAGGCGATGGCGCCGCTCAAGGCGGGCTATATCCGCACAGGCCTCGTCAGCCTGGAGGTGCGCCATGCGCTGCGCGATCCGTTCGATCTGACGGCGGTCTTGCTCGCCCGTTGCGACGGCCCGGCGAGCTATTTCCCGGCGGCCGAAGCGGTGTTCGCGCGTCAGGAAGAGTGGATCGCACGCGCCCAGACCTATGTTGAGAAGGACCCGCGGACACTGTCCGCCGCCGATCGGCTCGTGGGCTTCGCGGAAGGATCGGGGCTCGACGCGCTGTTCCGTGCGCGGGGCATGGCGCCGGCGCGGATCAGGGCCTGCCTCGGCGATCCCGCGCAGCAGAAGCTGCTCGCCGACATGGCGGACGAGGCCTGGAATGGGCGCAAGATCGGAGGCACGCCCGCCTTCCTGATCAACGGCGTCGCGCAGGAAGGCGTAGGGAGCTGGGCCGATCTGGAGCCCAAGCTGAAGGCGGCGCTGAAATAGGTGCCGCCGGCCCCGCGCCCGCGCGACAGGTTTTCTGATGGCCGAAGCTGGTCTAAAGCCGCGCCCAAGCCGCCTCGGCGCTCGCATTTGAGGAAGAATGATATGAAGCTTCGCTGGTCCGTTGCGCCCATGATCGTCGCCGCCGTCGCGCTTGCAGGCTGCGACAAGGCAGGGAGCGACAATAGCGCCAAGCCCTCCGCGCCGGTGGCCGCGGTCGCGCCGCCCGCGGGGCAGCAATGGACCGATATCGTCGCCAAGACGCCGCAGGGCGGCTTCATCATGGGCAACCCTGAAGCGCCGGTGAAGCTGGTCGAATATGCTTCGCTCACCTGCCCGCATTGCCGCGATTTCACCGCGGCGGCGGCCGAGCCTTTGCGCGAAAATTATATCAAGAGCGGCAAGGTGAGCTGGGAATTCCGGCCCTATGTGTTGAATTCGCTCGATGTGGCGGCAACGCTGCTCACCCGCTGTCAGGGGCCGGCGCCCTATTTCAAGCTGGCCGAGCAGGTCTATGCCGATCAGGGGGCGTGGATCGGCCGTTTCCAGGCGCTGCCTGAGGCTGAGGCACAGCGGATCCAGGCGCTGCCGCCCGAGCAGCAGTTCCGCGCGCTGGCCGGGGCCGCCGGGCTCGACGGTTTCTTCCGCGCGCGCGGCTTGCCGCAGGCGAAGATCGACGCCTGCCTGTCGGACAAGGCCGCGCTCGACGAGATCGTCAAGATCCGCGATCTCGGCACCAATCAGGACAAGATCACGGGCACGCCCAGCTTCCTGATCAATGGCGAGCTCCAGGAAAGCGTCTATGACTGGACGCTGCTCGAGGCCAAGCTGCGCGAGGCGGTGGGCTGATCCCGCCCCTTCCTTAATCCGTCATGCCAGCGCAGGCTGGCATCCCTCCAGGCTCTCCGCCTGCGTCTACCGTGGAGGGACCCCAGCCTTCGCTGGGGTGACGGTGTTTGGGATGAGAGCGATTCCTACCCGTTAATCCTCGGATAGAGATCCTCCCAATCGGGATTGGTCTTGGAAATAAGTGCCGTCTTCCAGATTCGCTTCCAGGCCTTCATCGCCTTCTCGCGCATGATTGCCTCGCCAATCGTAGGATAAGGCTCGACATAGACGAGCCTTTTCAATCCGTAGCGCTTGCAGAAATCAGATCCGGTCCCGGTGCGGTGCTGATATATTCGCGCCGCCAGATCCGCCGTCACGCCGATGTAGAGTGTGCCGTGCGGCTTGTCCGTCATGATGTAAATCCACCCGCCCTGCATCGTTCCAGGATGATCTAACGAAACCAGGAACGCCAGCTTTCGCCAGCGCGAAGAAAAAGGCTATCCTCATCCCCGGAGGTGGCGCGTTTGAAGATCAAGAAGCTCAGGCTTTCCGGGTTCAAGAGCTTCGTCGAGCCGGCTGAGCTCATCATCGAGCCGGGGCTGACCGGCGTCGTCGGGCCCAATGGCTGCGGCAAATCCAATCTGCTCGAGGCGATCCGCTGGGCGATGGGCGAAACCTCGTCCAAGTCGCTGCGCGGCGGCGGCATGGAGGATGTGATCTTCGCCGGCACCGCGACGCGCGCCAAGCGCGACTTCGCCGAAGTCACGATCCTGACCGAATCTCCCGGCGAGCAGGGCCCCGAGGAGACCGAGGTCGTCCGCCGGATCGAGCGGGGCGCGGGATCGGCCTATCGCATCAACGGACGCGACGTGCGCCAGCGCGACGTGGCGCTGATGTTCGCCGATGCCGCGACCGGCGCGCACAGCCCCGCGCTCGTCAGCCAGGGCCGGATCGCCGCCGTGATCGCCGCCAAGCCGATCGAGCGGCGGCAGATGCTGGAAGAGGCGGCGGGGATCGCCGGTCTCCATGTCCGCAGGCGCGAGGCGGAGCAGAAGCTGCGCGGCACCGAGGCCAATCTCGCCCGGCTGGACGATCTTCTCGGCGACATGGAAAGCCGCGCCAATTCGCTCAGGCGGCAGGCGCGGACGGCGGAGCGCTATCGCGCCTTGAGCACGCAGATCAGGGTGGCGGAGGGGCGCACCATCTTCGCCCGATGGCGCGAGGCGGCGCGAGCGGCCGATGCCGCGGTGAAGGAAGCGGCGGCGGCCGGGGAGCGGGTATCGGCCGCAGCCGAGGCGCAGCGCGCGGCCGCGGCGCATCAGGCGGCGGCGATCCGAACCGTCGCCGAGGCACGCGCCGCCGCCCAGTCCGCGCGCGAGGCGGCGAGCGAGGCCGGCCATCGGCTGGCCGCGCTCAGGACCGAGCGGGCGAGTGTCGAGCGGCGCCTGAGGGAGCTTGCCGAACAGCGCGATGCGCTCGCCCGCGACCGCATGCGCGAGGATAGGCTCGCCATCGACGCCTCCGAAGCGCTCGCCCGGCTGGCGGAGGAGGAGAAGGTGCTCACCCTCTCTCTCGGCGAGGCCGAGGCGCAGCGCGGCGAGCTGGAGACCAAGGTCGCCGAGGCCGAGCGCGCCGCGCGCGATGGCGAGGTGGAGCTGGCGCGCGCCATGGCGGCGCAGGCGGCCGAGCAGGCCGAGGCGCGCGTGGCGCAGGCGGCGCTCGCTCAGGCGCGGCAACGGCTCGACCGGGCGGTTGCCGAATGCCAGCGGATCGATCGCGAACTGGCGGCGCTGGGAGATGACGAAGCCTTCCACGCCGCGCTCGATACGGCGAGGGCCGCGCGCGCCAAGGCCGAAGCCGCGATCGCCGCCGCCATTGCTTCCCTCGCCGAAGCCGAGGCGCGGCGCGACGCCGCCTCCACCACGCGCGACCGGGCGGAAAGCGAGGGGGCGAGCGCCCGCGCCGCGCTCGCCGCGCTCGAATCCGAAGCGCGAGCCTTGGCCAAGGGGCTTGAGAGCGGCGGCACCAAGGCGCTCGCCCAGATCCGCGCCGCGCCCGGCTATGAACGCGCTCTGGCTGCCGCGCTGGGCGACGATCTCGACGCGCCGATCGGCGACAAGGGGCCGCGCGGCTGGGCAGGATCGGAGCGGAAAGAAAAGGATCCAACTCTGCCCAAGGGCGTCACAGCACTGAATGAGCATGTGAACGCCCCACCCGAACTGTCTCGCCGCCTTGCCCAGATCGGGGTGGTGAAGACGGATGATGGCGGCATCGACCTCGCTGTCGGCCAGCGCCTCGTCACGCATGACGGACGGCTCAGGCGATGGGACGGCTATGTCGCGCGCGATGTCGGCGCGGCCGCTGCCGAGCGGCTGATCCGCGCCAATCGTCTTGCTGAGCTGGAACGGAGTTTGCCGTCCGCCCGCGACATGGTGGAGCAAGCCGCCGCCGCGCTTGCGGCTGCAAGCGCCACGCTCGGCGAGGTGCGCGCGGCGATCGATGCCGCGCGGCGTGCCCAGTCCGAGGGCGAGGCTGCAGCGCGCATGGCGATACGCGAAGAGGATGCCGCCGCCGCCCGGATCGAACGTCATACCGCCGCGCGCGCGAGTCTCGCCGAACGCCAGTCCCGTGCGTCCGCCGAGCGGGAGGAGGCGGAGGGGGCGGAGGCCGCCGCCCGGGCTGCGCTGGCGGCACTGCCCGATGGTGAGGCGACGCGGCAGATGGTCGATGGGTTGCGCGTCGCGACCGAGGCGGCCCGCGCCGCGCTCGCCGAGGCGCGCGCACATGCGGCGGCGCTGGTCCAGCGGATCGAGGCGGACGGGCGGCGGCTCCAGGCGGTACGGGCCGAGGCGAAGGGCTGGCGCTCGCGCGCGGGGGATGCCGCCCGCCGCATCGATGAAATGGCCAAGCGCATGGCGGCGGTGGAGAGCGAGCTCGCCTCGCTCGCCACCATGCCGGCCGAGCTGGACGGCAAGCTGGCCGAACTCGCGGCGGAGGTGCAGGCGGCGGATGCGGCGGCGGCCATGACGCAGGAGGCAGAGCACAAGGCCGGCGACGTTCTGCGCCGGAGCGAGAAGGCGCTGGCGGAAAGCGGCGAGGCGCTCGCTTCTGCGCGCGAGGCACGGGCGGGCGCAGTCGCGCGGCAGGAACATGCCGAGGCGCGCCGGGTCGAGCTCGGCCGGCTTTCGGGCGAGCGCTTCGAATGCCCCGCGCCCGTGCTGCCGGAAAAAGCGGGTTTCGCGAGCGCGGAAGTGGGCGACGCGGCGAGCGAGGCGGCGCGGCATGATCGGCTGATCGCCGATCGCGAGCGGCTGGGCCCGGTCAATCTCGTCGCCGAAACCGAGCTCAACGAGCTGGAGCAGGGCCATGCCGCGGCACTCGCCGAGCGCGAGGAGCTGGGGCAGGCGATCAACCGGCTGCGCGGATCGATCGGCAATCTCAATCGCGAGGGACGCGCTCGGCTGCTTGCCGCCTTCGAGGCGGTGGACGGCCATTTCCGCCGGCTCTTCACCACGCTTTTCGCAGGCGGCGAGGCGCATCTGGCGCTGATCGATTCGGAGGATCCGCTGGAGGCGGGGCTGGAGATCATGGCCCAGCCGCCGGGCAAGAAGCTTGCCGCGCTGACGCTGCTTTCGGGCGGCGAGCAGGCGCTGACGGCGGTCGCGCTGATCTTCGCCTTGTTCCTCACCAATCCCGCGCCGATCTGCGTGCTGGACGAGGTGGATGCGCCGCTCGACGATGCCAATATCGAGCGTTTCTGCGACATGCTCGACCGCATGGTGCGCGAGACGGAGACGCGCTACCTGATCGTTACCCATAACAGCGTGACGATGAGCCGGATGCACCGGCTGTTCGGCGTGACGATGATCGAGCGGGGCGTGAGCCGGCTGGTGTCGGTCGATCTGGGCGGGGCGGAGTCGCTGTTGGCAGCGGAGTGATGCGGTCTATAAGCGGGGTTCACCCCCAAAAAGGAGACGCGCATGACGGATCAGCCGCTGATCACCCTTAATGACGGCCGCGATATGCCGCAGATCGGGCTCGGCGTGTATGAGCTACCGGACAGCGAGACGGCCGAGCTCGTCCGGAAGGCGGTCGCGACGGGCTATCGCTCGGTCGACACGGCATCCTTCTACGAGAATGAGCGCGGCGTGGCCGAGGGGCTGCGCGGCACGGACGGCATTTTCCTCACCACCAAATTGTGGCGGACGGACATGGGCTATGATGCCTCGCTCCGCGCCTTCGATGCCTCGCTGGAGCGGCTCGATCGCGACAGCATCGACCTCTATCTGATCCACTGGCCGGGGCAGGATGAGGATCTCTATATCCAGAGCTGGCGCGCGCTGATCCGGCTGCGCGAGGAGGGCCGGGCCAAGTCGATCGGCGTATCCAATTTCAATCCATCCCATCTCGAACGGCTGATCGGCGAGACGGGCGTGGTCCCGGCGGTCAACCAGATCGAGCTCCATCCGCATTTCCAGCAGAAGGCGCTGCGCGAATTCCATGCCGCGCATGGCATCGTGACCGAGAGCTGGGCGCCGCTGGGCCGGGGCGCCGTGCTGGGCGAGCCCACCATCGCGGCGATCGCGGCGAAACATGAGCGGACGGCGGCGCAGGTGGTGCTGCGCTGGCATCTCGAGTTGGGCCTGATCTCCATTCCCAAGACGGGCAATCCCGCGCGCCTCGGGGAGAATCTGGCGGCGATCGAGTTCCGGCTGGATGAGGAGGATATCGCCGCGATCAGCGCGCTGGATCGTGCGGACGGGCGGATCGGACCGGATCCGGCCAGCGTCTAATCCTTCAGGGAAGCGCCGCGATCCGATCGCCCACGCGCTTCAGATCCTGGACGAAGCGGGCATATTCGCGGTCGGCCTCCGCCCGGTCGGTGATGCGCAGCAAATAGCTGGGGTGCACCGTCACCCAGCCTTCGCCGCCATCCTCCAGCCGGTGCGGACGGCCGCGTGAGGCGGAGATGGTGACGACCTTGCCCAGCATCGCGCGCGCGGCGGTGGCGCCGAGCGCCATCGTGACGGGCGGGCGGATCAGCATCCGTTCCTGCTCATACCACCAGCGGCAGGCCTCGATCTCCACGCCATTGGGCTTGGCGTGGAGGCGGCGCCTGCCGCGCAGCTCAAATTTGAAATGCTTGACGGCGTTGGTGACATAGGTGCGTGTGCGATCGATGCCGGCCTCGCCCAGCGCCCGGTCCAAAAGCTGGCCGGCGGGGCCGACAAAGGGCCGGCCGGCAAGATCCTCCTGATCGCCCGGCTGTTCGCCGACGAACATCAGCGTGGCATCGACCCGCCCTTCGCCAAACACCGTCTGCGTCGCATTTTTGTAGAGCGGGCAGCGGGTGCAGGCGGCGGCTTCCTCGCGCAGGGCCTCCCACGCCATTTCGATATTGCCGCCGATTTCGGCGCGCGATGCCTCGACCATGCTCGTTTCCCCTGCCTGCGCATCTGCGGCCAGGCCCGGTATCAACGCGGTGTCGGGTAGGTCGGACCCATTGCCGGCCGTGCCGGGGGAGAAGCTCAGCGCCTTGCCGTCCCAATGGGTGCAAAGCCGGCGCGTCAGGATCGACCAGCGCATGGCGCCGAAATGGCGGACAAAGAAGTCGGCATTGGCGCGCAGAATATGATGGTTGGGCTCGAAGCGGGCGATATGGCGATGTTCCGGTTGCTCTGCTTCGCGGAAGCGGAGGCGGGTGCGCATCCCGTGCATGTCGCGGCGGACGTCGCGCGCCATGCGCTCAAGTTGCTGGACGAGCGGATCGGCATGGTCGTCTATCAGCCGGGGCTGGCCGCGCAGGCGGAGGAGCAGCGCATAGAGTAGTGCGAAACGTTCGGGATCGCTGTGGCAGATGGCGGTGCGGGCGATGTCGACGAAGCGGCGGGGGACGGAGAAGCCGGTGCCGGCGGGTGTATCGGCTTCGCCGAAGGAGGCGGCCTCGCCTATCTGCCAGCCGATCTCCTCGGGCGGGACCTGCGCGAGGGCCAGCGCGCGGGCGGCGGCGCGCCAGCCTTCGAAATCATCCTCGGCCGCAAGCGTGACGATGTGCATCCGCCTTCCGATCCCGCCTGTCATGCATTCGGCTTCGGCTCCGTCGCGAGCAGCCGTTCCAGCGACCGGCCGAACAGCAGGATGCATAGGGCGCCCGTGGCGGCGATCGCGGCGTGCATCGTCCAGAAGGCGGCATGCGACATGGCTTCATAGAAGGAGCCGAGCCAGCCGATGATATTGTTGCCGAGGAACAAGGTAAGGAACAGGCCGCCGATCATCGTCGCGTTGATCGCGGGCGGCGCTGCGCGCGATACCAAGGCGAGCAAGGTGGGCCAATAATAGAGGAAGGCGATGCCGAGCCCGGCGGAATAAGCGAGCGGCCAGAGGATGCTCGCCTTGCCCGATCCCAGCGAGGCGAGCGCGAGCAGCAGGTTGCTCGCGGCGCAGATTGCAGCGCCGATGCCGATCTTGGCGATGTCCCCCGGCTCGCCGCGCCCCGCCGCCTGCCGTTTCCACAGTGCGAAGAGCAGGGGCACGCCGATCACGCTGAAGAAGGGATCGACCGACTGGAACCAGGGCACGGGAACGGTGAGGCCGAAGAAGGTCAGATCGACATTGCCGCTGATCCACACGGGCGCGGTGTTGGAGACCTGATAATAAGCGATCGAGTGGAACATGCTGATCAGCATCAGCGCGATCAGCGCCGCGATCCTGCGCCATTCGCCATTGCCGGCGCGCGCGGTCTTCGGCGCCTTTGCGCGGGGCGCGGCCCCGTCTACGGGCAGATAGCGATAGCCGGATAGATAGATTGCGAGGCCGATCAGCATCAGCAGCCCCGCGGCGCCGAAACCGACATGCCAGCCATAAAGCTGGGCCAGGAGCCCGCAGCTGAACGGACCGGCGACCGCGCCGAAATTGATCGCCATGCTGAAGATGGCGAAGCCGCGCGTGCGGCCGGCGGCATCCGCCAAGGGATAGAGGCTGCCGACCTGCGAGGAGATATTGCCCTTGAGGAAGCCGCAGCCGACGACGAGCAGCAGCAGCGCGAGCAGGAAGGAGACATCGAACGCCATGGCGACATGGCCTGCGCTCATCAGCACTGCGCCGATCATGACGGCATGGCGCCGGCCGAGCAGGCGATCCGCGATGATCCCGCCCAGCACCGGCGTGAAATAGATGAAGCCCGCATAAAGGCCATAGATTTGGGAGGCGAGCGCCTGTGTCGACAGCGGCCCGCGCAAAGCCTCGATCAGCGCGCGGAAGGTGGCGAAGCCCGCAATATTCTCGACATGGCCGGGCAGGAGGAGCTGGCCGATCATGTAGAGGACGAGCAGCGACGTCATGCCATAGAAGGAGAAGCGCTCGAACGCCTCGGTGAAGGCGAGGTAGAGCAGGCCGCGCGGCTGGCCGAAAAATGTGCCTTCCGCGTGGGGCGGGGCGATCGGCGGGGCGAGGGGTTCGGCGGTCATCGGCCCCGCCTCCGCGAAGGATCCTGATCCGTCCTGCGCTCCGCTGCTCTGCGATCGATCATCCGCTTGTCCGCCCCCCGATTGTCATGGGGGCGAGCTTATCGGCATGGCAGGGGCTTGCAAGCGGTCAGGCATCGACCGTGAAGCCGACCTTCAGCGTCACCTGGAAATGGGCAATCTTGCCGTCTTCGATATGGCCGCGTGTCTCGTTCACCTCGAACCATTTGAGATTGTGGACCGTCTCGCCGGCCTTGGCGATGGCGTTGCGGATCGCAGGCTCGATGCCGTCGGGCGAGCTGCCGACGATCTCGATCAGCTTGTAGACATGGTTGCTCATGACCTTCTCCTCGCTTGCCATTGCTTCGGAAAGGCCAACAGCCGAGGGTGCGAAGGGTTCAATCCGGAGTTTGCAATGCGTTTCTTCCTCTTCGCCGCAGCCCTCGCCCTATCCGCGCCTGCGACGGCTGCGCCGGGCGACGATCTGCGCGCGCTGATCGCCGATCATTGGCGCTGGCATCTTGATACGCATCCCACGCTCGCTTCCTCGCTCGGCGACCGATCGGGCGACGGCAGGCTGGCGGACATCAGCCTCGCCGCGCGGGATCGCGACGCAGAGCGCGCCGGGGCGTTCCTCGATCGGCTGGAGGCGATTCCGGATGCCGGGCTGAACGGGCCCGAGCGCGAGAATAAGGCGATCCTCGCGCGGCTGCTGCGCGAGCAGGTGGAGGCCAATCGCTTCGCGCAGCGCGAGATATTGCTCACCACCTATTCGGCCTGGCATCAGGAATTTGCCGGGCTGGCGAACGATCTGCCCTTCCGCACGCGGGCCGATTATCAAAGCTATCTCGACCGGCTGGCGGCCTATCCGGCCTATAATCGCGAGGCGATGCGGATCACCCAGAAGGCCGTTGCGGACGGCCTGGCCCAGCCCTGCGAGGCGATGGCGGGATATGACAGGACGATCAGCGGGCTGATCGCGGAGGATCCCAGCCAATCACGCTATTACCGGCCTTTCCAGGGCGCGCGGCCGGCGGACATGAGCGAGGCCGACTGGGCGGCGATGCGCCGGCGTGCGGCAGCGCTGATCCGCGATAGCATCTATCCCGAGAACCGCGCGCTGCTCGATTATTATCGCAAGGGCTATGCGCCCAACTGCCGCAAGACGCTGGGTGCGTCGGCGATGCCGGGCGGGGCGGGCTGGTATGCGGCCGAGGCGAAGGTGATGACGACCACCGACATGACGCCAGCGCAGATCCATGCGCTCGGCCTGTCCGAAGTGGCGCGCATCCGGGCCGAGATGGAGACGGTGGCGCGCAAGGCAGGCTATGCCGACCGTGCCGCCTTCATCGCGAAGCTGCGCACCGATCCGTCTTATTATGCGAAGACGCCCGAGGCGCTGCTCCAGGCGGCGGCGTTCGTCGCCAAGACGATCGACGGCAAGCTGCCCGCTTATTTCGGCAAGCTGCCGCGCCTGCCTTATGGCCTGCGCCCGATTCCGGCGGAGACGGCGGAAGGGACGACGACCGCTTATTACAGCCCGGGGAGCCCGGCATCGGGCATAGCGGGCACTTATTATGTCAACACGTCGAAGCTCGATCAGCGGCCCTTGTGGGAGCTGCCCGCGCTGACCGCGCATGAGGCGGTGCCCGGCCATCATAATCAGATCGCGCTCCAGCAGGAGCTGGACCTGTCCGAATTCCGCAAGCATCAGGCCTCGTTCACGGCCTTTGTCGAGGGCTGGGCGCTCTATACCGAGCATCTCGGCATCGAGATGGGGCTATATGATACGCCCGAAAAGGATATGGGCCGGCTGTCCTACGAAATGTGGCGCGCCTGCCGGCTGGTGGTCGATACGGGCATCCATGCCATGGGCTGGACGAAGGCGCAGGCGATCGCCTTCATGAAGGAGAATAGCGCGCTCAGCGATGCCAATATCGAGGCGGAGGTGAACCGTTATATCTCCTGGCCAGCACAGGCGCTGGCCTACAAGATCGGCGAGCTCAAGATCCGGGAACTCCGGGCGCGGGCGGAGAAGGCGCTGGGCGCGCGCTTCGACCTTCGGCGTTTCCATGACGCGGTGCTGGGCGGCGGCGCGGTGCCGCTCGACCTGCTGGAGGCGCGGATCGACGCCTGGATCGCGAGCGAGGCGAAGGGCTGAGCGGAGCGCTCAGCGCCCCGCGATCGCGCGTGCGGCGGGCAGATAGGTGCGGCCGATGCGGAGCTTGCTGCCGTCGGTCAGCACCGCATGCCACACGCCCA
The DNA here is from genome assembly GCF_003050615.1 of Sphingomonas oleivorans. Lineage (GTDB taxonomy): Bacteria > Pseudomonadota > Alphaproteobacteria > Sphingomonadales > Sphingomonadaceae > Sphingomonas_H > Sphingomonas_H oleivorans. Next base: position 280,611 of record NZ_NWBU01000009.1, read on the forward strand.
GCCCGTCATGCACCAGCTTGGCGATGCGATCGCGGCGCACGATCGTCGAACGGTGCAGGCGAATGAAGCAGCCGGGATCGAGCCGCCGCTCGAGCTCGCCGATCGTCTGGTGAAGCAGGAAGCTGCGCGCGCCCACATGAAGGCGCATATAGTCGCGCTCCGCCTCGATCCGGTCGATGTCGAGCGCCGCGATGCGGATCATCTCCGAGCGATGGGGTACCCAGAATTCGTTGGTGAAGGCATTTTCCCCGGCCGTGGCGGGCGTGTCCGCAGCGGGCCCGCGCAGATGCTCGGCGACGCGGGCGACGGCGCGGGACAGGCGATCGGGCGCGACCGGCTTCAGCACATAATCCACCGCCGCCACGTCGAACGCCTCCACCGCGAACCGATCGAAGGCGGTGCAGAAGATGATCGCCGGGCGGCGCGACCGGCTTTCCAGCGCGCGGGCGACGCCCATGCCGTCCAGCCCCGGCATGGCGATGTCGAGCAGCAGCAGATCGGGCTCGAGCGCGTCGATCAGGCGCAGCGCCGCCTCCCCATCGGATGCGGTGCCGACCAGATCGATCGCGGGCTCGCGCGCGCAGAGTATTTGGAGTCGTTCGATGGCGAGCGGCTCGTCATCGACGACGAGCGTGCGCAGCGGCCGATCAGCAGCCACGATGCACCAAAGGCATGCCGAGCGTGACCGCGAAGCCCCCCTGCGGCAGCGGGCCCCAGCGACAGAAGGCGGCGTCGCCGAAGCGCGCGAACAGCCGGTCGCGGACATTGGCGAGGCCGACGCCGGTGCCGATCACGCGTTCCGCCTCGTCGGTGGGCAGCGGATCGGCATCATCCTCCACGCTGATCAGCAGGCCATGCGAATCCCGCCGCGCATGGATGCGGAGCGTGACCGCGCGCCGCGAGCAGGAAACGCCATGCTTGATCGCATTTTCGACGAGCGGCTGGAGGATCAGCCCGGGCACGCAGACGTCGCGCAGATCGTCGGGAATCGCGATGTCGACGATCAGTCGCCCGGGGAAACGCACCATCTCTATATCCAGATAGAGATTCTGGAGACGGATCTCCTCGGCGAGAGGGACATCCTCGGTCGGCTCGGCGGTGAGGCTGGTGCGGAAGAAGGTGGCGAGATTCATGATCATCCGCTCGGCCTCGTCGCGATTGCCCTTAAGCACCAGCGAGGAGAGCGAGTTGAGCGTGTTGAACAGGAAATGCGGGCTCACCTGATAACGCAGCGCGCGCAGCTCGGCCGATTGGGCGGCGGTGCGGAAGGCGGCGGCGCGCCGCTCCGCCTCGCGTACGGCGGCGGCATAGCTCAGCGCCAGGAACAGCGCCGACCAGGCGATCATGAAGAAATAGCCGTTCATGCTGTGATCGGCGACCATCTTCATCGGCCCCAGCTCCTTCTCCGCTGCATCGCCGCCGACCGAGATGGTGACCGTCCTGTCCTCTTCCTGCTTGCGCACGATCACCCTGGGCATGGTGCGCGATATATAGCCGTCGAACGCATACCAGGTGATCGTCGCATAGCCGATCGCCGCCGGCAGCGAGGCGATGGCGGCGATCGCGACCGCATGGCGCAGCGACAGCGTTGCGATCCGGCGGAGCGCGAGATAGAGCAGGAAGGTTATGCCGATGCTGCCGGCCGAGACGATCAGCCGGCGCCCGAGCAGCTCGACCTGATCCTCGAAGCCGATCACGAGCGAGCGGAGCGTGGCGATGACGAAATAGAAGAGCCAGAACCCGACAATCGAAATCAGCGCGGTGCGCAGGCCGATCACCGCCCCGCCCGCTGGCGCATGTTCATTCATGTCGCTGCTATAGCGCGGTCCCGGCGGATATGCCCATCCATCAGCTTGTTCCCGGTCGAAGCCGTGCTGTCGTTCATCGAAAGTTCAGCCTCGGGGCCGGGCGGAACGGTGGGGAGAACGATGCGTTGGCCCTGAATAGCTGACAGGAGGCTGACCATGATTGACGAGAAGCTGGTTCAGCACGCGGAACAACATGCGCATCGCGAGCATTCCGAACCGCCCGCGATCCGCCCCGCCCATGATGCGGACGATGACATGCGGCTGAAGCGCGATCCGAGCAATGAGGATGCGAAGCTGGACGTCGGGCTGGACGAGACCTTTCCGACTTCCGACGCGCCGGCCAACACCCAGCCGGGCCGGGGCGGGGACCCCGCCCCTTCCTCGGGCTATGACGAAGAGGCGGAGAAGGAGCGCCGGGCCGACAGGAAATAGGTCGCCTGCTCGAAAGGCGATTCACCATTATAGCTGTGGAGGCCGTCCGCTGTGTCCGGGCGGCCTCTTTTGTTAACGAATTACAACCCAAGCGTTAAAGTCGTGTTGCATTGCAGCACGAAACATGCTCCGATCCGGTTATCGCGAACGCCGAACGGTTCAGGCGCCCGAAATCCAGAGAGGTGCATCATCGGCGTCGGCAGCCAGTAGCGGGGTGAGTATCGATGGGCACCAGGATGAGACCGGCGGACGGCACGATGACATTGGCGGAGATGAAGGAGTTCGCCACCTTCTCCGCTGCAACGCAACGTTATATCCGAAGGTCTCTCGACGTCGGGTTGCATCGCGAGGATGCGATGAAGCGCTGGTCTCGCGATCTGATCGAGGCGGCGAGCATCCGGGCGCAGTCGCGCATCTATCTGCGGCTCGATCATATTCGCGAAAATGTTCCCGACGACAGTGGCCTGGATGCGGTGGAGCCTTTCTTCGCGCCGCTGGTGACGATCTCCGCCTTCGATCTGGGGCAGGACCGACTCGCCAGCTTCGGCGCCTATCGCTTCCTCTACGAACGGCTGATCGGCGCCAATGTGCGGCCCTGGCTGCCGGGCGCCTTCTGCGCGGCGGCGGCGCTGCCGCATCTCCATCCCGAAAAGCGCCGTACGCTGCTCCAGTCGATCAGCGAGGCCGCAGCGACCGCGCCGGGCTGGTCCAATCGCGAACCCTGCTTCTACCCGGAATGGGTGGACAAGGTGGAAGAGAAGAAGCTGCCCAATCTACCCAATTGAGGCCACGCCCCTTCCTTGCCGGCGGGGAAGGGGCTATCGGCAGGTGCGCCAGCCGGCGATGCCGCGTTTCGCCTCGTCCAGGTGAAGATGATCGGCATGGGCCGCATTGTAATCGGGTGACAGCGTCGTCGAGAAGAGCTTGCACGCCCCGTCGCGGACCTCGCGCAGGAAGGCCGCTTCCTCGGGCGCCCCGTCCCAGCCTTTCAGGATGGTGACATGGTGGCCGTCGTCCAGCCGGAAGCCTGTAATGTCGATCGCATTGGCCCGGCTGTGCTCGCTCCAATTGCCATTTTCGCGTCCATAGATGCGGCGGCAATTATAGCTTCCGAGATGCTCGATTCGCGTTACCGTCCGGCCCAGATGGCGAAGTGCGGCGGGCTGGACGACATTCCATTCCCACATTGCGAGCGCCGCAGCGACGGCGCAGGAGGTGCCGGGAGGGCGCGGCGCATAGGCGATTCGCCGCGATCCGCCAGCCGTGAAGCGCACCGCATCGGAATGGCCGCAATGCGCGCCCTCGGCCCGTGGCGTGAGCGTCATGTAGCGCACGCCCGCTCGATCGAGCAGCGCCCGGCACAGCGGCGCATTCTCGGTCAGTGTGGCTACCTTGCGCCCGGTGAACAGGCCGATGGGGGCGCCCAGATCGAGCCGCGTCCAGGGCAGGTCCTGTGGGCTGCGGCGGCCGATCGCGAACAAAATAAAGCCTGCCGCAAGCAAGGCGGCGATGAAAATTATCCTCACTACGGGCACGAAACGCATCGCCTTTGACTACGTTCGGGGGCATTAAGCGTTGCAGCAATTTCCGGAGAGCTTGATGGCCGCCACTCGTCTTATCACAAAGCGCGTCGAGAAGCCCTGGGGCCGGACCGATCTGTGGCCGGGATTTGACGATGTCGCGCCCGGCGGCGCGCCGGTGGGCGAAATCTGGTTCGAGCTGCCCGGCGGCGGCGATCCCGAACTGCTCGTCAAATATCTCTTCACCAGCGAGAAATTATCGATCCAGGTGCATCCGGACGACAAGGCGGCGCAGGCGCGCGGCTATCCGCGCGGCAAGGACGAGGCCTGGGTGGTGCTCGCCGCCGAGCCCCATGCCTCGATCGCGATCGGCACGCTGGAGGTGATGAGCAAGGAGGAACTCAGGGCCTCCGCGCTCGACGGCACGCTCGAGGAGAAGATGGACTGGAAAGCGGTGAAGGCCGGTGACAGCTTCTATTCCGCCGCCGGCACCGTCCATGCGATCGGGCCCGGGCTGACGCTGGTCGAGGTGCAGCAGAATGTGGACCTGACCTATCGGCTCTATGATTATGGCCGGCCGCGCGAGTTGCATCTGGAGGAGGGCGTCGCGGTGAGCGAGCCCGTTCCCTATGTCGCGCCCTATATTCCGCATGAGGTGGAGCCGGACCGCCTCATCCTGGCGGACGGGCCGGCCTTCGTGCTGGAACGCTGGGCGCGCATGGGCGGGGGGACGCTCCGGAGCGACGGCCGGCCGATCTGGCTGGTGCCGCTGGCGGGCGGCGGCGAGATTGATGGCCAGCCCTTCGAGGCGGGGGGCGTGTGGCTGGTGGAGGATGAGGCCCGGCTGGGGCTGGACGAGGGCAGCGACCTGCTGGTCGCCTATCCGGGCAAGGGCGTGATCCCCGATCTCTGGTCCTGATCCGTTGGCGGTCGGCGCAGCTCAGGCCGGCCGCGCGCGGACATTGTAGCCGGCGGCGAACAGGCGCACCGAGTCGCGGATTGCCGCCTCGTACAGTGCGGGATCGGGATCGTGGCGCTCGCCCACGAAGGCGCGCATCTGATGGCCGTAGAGCAGCAGGCCCAGGAATAGATTCGCGGCGAGGCGAGCATCGGAAATATCGGCGAGCCCCGCCTCGGCCCAGCCGGCGAACAGCCTCGCCAGCCGCTCCACCAGCGGCACGTGCAGCGTTTCGAACAGGCGCTGGGCGAAATCCGGGCTACGCAGGCTTTCGGCCATCACCACGCGCATCATGCCGACCTTGCCGGGATGCATGCACTCCTCATGGATCGCCTGGGCGATGGCGGCGAGCGTTGCCGGCGGATCCTCGCCCTGCGCGATGATCGCATCGATCCGCTCGGTGCCGGTCGAATGATGCTCCAGCGCGACCGCGGCGAGCAGGCCCTGCTTGTTCTCGAACAGATCATAGAGCGTCGAGAGCGACCCACCGGACCGGCGGACGACGTCGGACACGTTCACCGCATCGAAGCCGCGTTCCAGGAACAATTTGCGCGCTGCTTCGATCATCGCGCGGCGGCGCTGCTCCCTCCGGTCGGTCTTCCCGTCCTCAACATCCAATGCCGTCTCCACTCGGCTCCCCAGATCCTGTTTGACGCGTAGTGTAGCGTACATTACACATTCATGCGCGACAAGGGCGGGGCCCCCGTAGAATGCAGGGAGTAGGGATCGGGATGCTGGCTTCGATGAGAGGGATTGTGGCACGCCTGTCCGCAACGGTGACGGGATGCAGCCTGATCGCGCTTGCAGGTTGCGACCAGCCGCCGCCGCCTGCGCCGCCGCCGCCGCCCGTCGAAGTGGTCACGCTCAGCGCCCGGCCCGTGGCCAACATCATCGAGCTTCCCGGCCGCGTCCAGGCGGTGCGCACGGCGGAAGTCCGCGCACGCGTGGATGGGATCGTCGAACGGCGGCTCTATGCGGAGGGCACGGACGTGCGCGCCGGCCAGCCGCTATTCCGCATCGATCCGCGCGAGATGCAGGCAGCCTATGCCTCCGCCGTGGCCGCGCTCAACCGCGCCCGGGCGGCGGCGACCAATGCCGGCCAGGTGGTCGGCCGCTATCGCCCGCTGGTGCGCGAGCAGGCGATCAGCGGACAGGAATATGATGCGGCCGTGGCGCAGCAGCGCGGCGGGCAGGCGGATGTCGCGGAAGCTGGCGCGGCGGTCGATCGTGCGCGGCTGAACCTTGCCTATGCCAGCGTCACCGCGCCGATTTCGGGCCGGGTCGGGCGCGCCGAAGTGACCGAGGGCGCGCTCGTCAGCGCCTCGGGCGCGACGCTGATGACGCGGATCGAGCAGCTCGATCCCATTTATGTGAACTTCTCCCAGTCCAGCAGCGAGCTGCTCAGGCTGCGCCGCGACATCGCCGCCGGCCGGGTGGTGTCGCCGGCGCTCAATCGCGTCCAGGTGCGGCTGATCCTGGAGGACGGGACGGAATATGGCCCGGTCGGCCATCTCAACTTCCTCGACATGTCGGTGGACGAGAATACCGGCACGGTGTCGCTGCGCGCCCAGTTCCCCAATCCGCAGCGCTATCTGCTGCCCGGCCAGTTCGTGCGCGCCCGGATCGAGGGCGGGACGACCCAGGGTGGCCTGCTCGTGCCGCAGCGCGCGGTGCAGGTAAGCCCGAAGGGCGCGTCGGTGATGGTGGTCGGCCGCGACGATGTGGCGATGGCGCGACCGATCGAGGTGGGCGACCTGCAGGGCGACAATTGGGTGGTGCGCTCCGGCCTGAAGGCAGGCGAGCGAGTGATCGTCAACGGATTGCAGAAGGTGCGGCCGGGCGGGAAGGTGACGGTCCTGCCCGCGCGCGGCGGTCCGCAGCCGGCCTCGGCAGCGCGCTGAGGAGGCGGGCCCATGCTCTCGCGCTTCTTCATCGGTCGCCCGGTCTTCGCCTGGGTGATCGCGCTCGGCATATTGCTTGCCGGCATTATCGCGCTGCGCTCGCTTCCGGTCGAGCAATATCCCAATGTCGCGCCGCCCTCGCTCAGCCTGACCGTCGTCTATCCCGGTGCGGATGCGGAGACGATCCAGCAGAATGTCACCCAGATCATCGAGCAGGAGCTGAACGGCGTAGAGGGTTTCCTCTATATGTCTTCGACCAGCCGATCGAACGGCACGGCGGAGATCACCCTCACATTTCAGGCCGGCACCGACATCGACATCGCGCAGATGGAGGTGCAGAACCGGCTCGGCCGCGTCGAGCAGCGCCTGCCCGAGGAAGTGCGTCGCCAGGGCATACCGATCGCGCAGGCCAATCCCTCCTTCCTGATGATCATCGCGCTCACCTCCAAGAGCGGCGGGACGTCGAGCCTGGATCTCGGCAATGTCGCCTCCAATCAGGTGGTCGACGAGCTTCGCCGCGTGCAGGGGGTGGGCAATGTCCAGCTGTTCGGATCGCCCTATGCGATGCGCATCTGGCTCGATCCCGACAAGCTGGCCGGATATCGGCTGTCCGCGGCGGAGGCGCTGGCGGCGGTGCAGGAGCAGAATAGCCAGACGGCGGGCGGCAGCCTGGGCGACCAGCCGATCGCGAACGGCAGCGAGCTCAACGCCACCATCGTCACGCAGAACCGCTTCACCAATGCCGAGCAGTTCCGCAACATCATCCTGCGTGCCAATCCCGACGGATCGACGATCCGGCTGGGCGATGTCGCGCGCGTGGAGCTGGGCGCGCAGGACTATCTGTTCACCACCGAGCTCAACGGCAAGCCGATGGCCGGCATGGCCGTCCAGCTCGCCACGGGCGCCAATGCGCTGGCGACGGCGGAGGGCGTAAAGGCGCGCATGGCCGAGCTGGCCGGCGGGCTTCCCCCCGATGTCCAATGGTCCGTGCCGTTCGATACGACGCCCTTCGTCGTCACGTCGATCGACGAGGTGATCAAGACGCTGCTCGAGGCGATGGCGCTCGTCTTCCTCGTCATGTTCCTGTTCCTCCAGAATTGGCGCGCGACGGTGATCCCCTCGGTCGTCGTGCCGATCGCGCTGGCGGGCGCCTGCCTCGGCCTGTGGCTGTTCGGCTTCTCGATCAACGTGCTGACGCTGTTCGGCATGGTGCTGGCGATCGGCATCCTCGTCGACGATGCGATCGTCGTAATCGAGAATGTCGAGCGGATCATGGCCGAGGAGCATCTGAGCCCCAGGGAAGCGACGATCAAGGCGATGGGCCAGATCACGACCGCGATCATCGGTATCACGCTGGTGCTGATCGCGGTGTTCGTGCCGATGGCCTTCTTCCCCGGATCGACCGGCGGCATCTATCGCCAATTTTCGGTGACGCTGGCCATCTCCATCGCCTTCTCCGCGCTGCTCGCGCTCACGCTCACGCCCGCGCTCTGCGCCACGCTGCTGAAACCGCATGCCAAGGATGCGAAGCCGCGCCGCTTCGCCTTTCTCGACCGCTTCTTCGCGGGCTTCAACCGCTGGTTCGGGCGGACGACCGAACGCTATCAGGGCGGCGTGCGCCGGCTGGTTTCGGCGCCGCTGCGCTGGCTCGCCATATTCGTGGCGATGGTGGCGGTGACGGTGCTGCTGTTCCTCCGCCTACCGAGCGGTTTCCTGCCGTCCGAGGATCAGGGCTATGTCATCAGCGTGGTCCAGGCGCCGCCGGGCGCCACGATCGAGCGCACCAACGAGGCGATCGAGCAGGTCAAGGCCTTCTACGCGCAGCAGCCGCAGGTGCAGGACGTGGTGTTCGTGCGTGGCTTCAGCTTCTTCGGCCAGGGGCAGACCGCGGCGATCAGCTTCGTGCCCTTGAAGCCCTGGGAGGAGCGGCCGGGCGCGGAAAATTCGGCCGATACGCTGGTCGGCAAGGCGCTCGGCACGCTGCTGGGCATCAAGGAGGCGCTGGTCTTCACGCTCAATCCGCCGCCGATCCCGGCGCTGGGCAATGCGAGCGGCTTCACGATGAAGCTGGAGGATCGCGGCGGCCGGGGCATGGAAGCGCTCGTCCAGGCGCGCAACCAGCTTCTGGGCCTTGCCGGGCAGAGCAAGCTGCTTGCCGGTGTGCGGCCCGAGGATATGGAGGATTCGCCGCAGCTTCGGGTGAATATCGATCGGGTGAAGGCGCGCGCGCTGGGCCTGTCGATCGGCGATGTGAACAACACGCTCGCGATCGCCTTCGGCTCGGCCTATGCCAATGACTTCAACCGCGATGGCCGCGTGCTGCGCGTGCTGCTCCAGGCGGATGCGCCCTATCGCATGACGCCGGCGCATGTGCTGGCGCTGCGCGTGCGCAACGCGATGGGCGAGATGGTGCCCTTCGGCGCCTTCACCACCGCCGAATGGACCGCCGGGCCGCCGCAGCTCCAGCACTATAATGGCTATCCCGCCATGACGATCTCGGGCATCGCGGCACCCGGCCGGTCGAGCGGCGAGGCGATGGACGAGATGGAGCGGCTCGCCGCCCAGCTTCCCCCCGGCTTCTCCTTCGAATGGACCGGCACCTCTTTCGAGGAACGCCAGTCGGCGGGGCAGGTGGGCGCGCTGCTCGGCCTGTCGCTGATCGTCGTCTTCCTGCTGCTGGCGGCGCTCTATGAAAGCTGGACGGTGCCGATCGCGGTGCTGCTGGTGGTGCCGCTGGGCGTGCTCGGCGCGGTGCTCTTTTCGATGATGCGCGGGCTTGCGGCGGACGTCTATTTCAATGTGGGCCTGATCACCATCATCGGCCTCGCCGCCAAGAATGCGATCCTGATCGTCGAATTCGCGATCGAGCGCGAGGCGGAAGGGGCGAGCATGTTCGAGGCGACGATGGAGGCGGTGAAGCTCCGGCTGCGGCCGATCATCATGACGTCGATGGCGTTCATTCTCGGCATGGTGCCGCTGTTCATCTCGACCGGCGCGGGCTCCGCCAGCCGGCGCGCGGTGGGCACGGGCGTGATGGGGGGCATGATCGCGGCGACCCTGCTCGGCATATTCTTCATCCCGCTATTCTACATTGCGGTGCGCCGCTGGCTGACGCGCGGGACACCGCACGCACCCCATGCGCCGGTCGCTGCGCGGGGCGGGGAGGCGCCGGGCCATGCGTAAGATCTTCCTCGCGCTCGCCGGCGTCACGGCGCTTGCCGGCTGCAATTTCGCGCCGAAACATGTCACGCCCGCCATGCCCGTGCCGAGCGCCTATCCCGAGGAGGGGCGGCCGCTACAGGGCAGCCTGAAGGCGACGGACCTAGGCTGGCACACATTCTTCACCGATCCGCGGCTGCAACAGCTGATCGGCATGGCGCTCGACAATAATCGCGACCTGCGCGTGTCGGTCGCGCGGATCGCGGAGGCGCGCGGCCAATATCGTATCCAGGATGCGGCCCGGCTGCCGACGCTGGACGCGAGCGGCAGCGCTACGCGCAGCCGGGTGGGTGCGGGCGGCGTCGCCGCGGGCGTGCCGACGCAGGGCGGCTCCTTCACCTTCAACCGCTATGACATTGGCGTGGGCGTCAGCGCATTCGAGCTCGATTTCTGGGGGCGGGTGCGCAATCTCTCCGATGCGGCGCGGGCCAATTATCTCTCGACCGTCGCCGCCGAGCGCGCCTTCCGCCTGTCGCTGATCCGCGACGTGGCGATCAACTATCTCACCGCGCGCGAGCTGGCCGAGCGGATCGCGCTTGCCGAATCGACCGTTGCCAGCCGGCGGGAAGGATTGCGCATCGCGCGCAAGCGGCTCGATGCGGGCGTGACCTCCGCGCTCGATTTCCGCCAGGCAGAGACGCTGCTGACCCAGGCGGAGACCGAGCTTGCCGTGCTGCGCCGGTCGCGGGCGGAAACGCGCAACTTCTCCTATGTGCTGATCGGCGCGCCGGTGCCGGCGGACCTGCCCGAGCCGCTGTCCATGGCGCGGCAGGGGATCGCGCGGGAGATCGGGCCGGGCCTCCCATCCGAACTGCTGGCCAACCGGCCGGACATCATCGCGGCGGAGGAGCAGCTTCGCGCCGCGCGCGCCAATATCGGTGCGGTGCGGGCGGCCTTCTTCCCCACCATCTCGCTCACCGGATCGGCCGGCTTCGCATCCAATGATCTGAGCGATCTCGTCGGCAATGATGGGCTGCGATGGAGCTTCGGCCCCTCGATCAGCCTGCCGATCTTCGACTGGGGGCGGACCAGGGGCAATCTGACGGTGGCGGAAGCGCGCGAGAATATCGCGGTCGCCAGCTATGAGAAGGCGGTACAGATCGCCTTCCGCGAGGTGGCGGACGGGCTTGCCGGGCGTCGCTATCTGGCCGAGCAGATCGCTTCGCAGGAGCGTGCGCTGGAGGCGCAGCGCCGGCTGACCCGGCTCGCCCGGCTGCGTTACGAGAATGGCGTCGCCCAATATATCGAGGTGCTCGATGCGGAGCGGAATCTGTTTTCGGCGGAGCAGGCGATGATCGAGCTGCGCGCGGCGGACCTGCGCAATCTGGTTTCGCTCTATGTCGCGCTCGGCGGCGGGCTGCCGCCGGCGGGAGGCTGATCGTCTTCTACCGCAGGACGCGGCCGGCCACGACATCGAGCCGCGCGACCGTTTCGGGCGGATGGACGCTGGGATCGCTCAATATCGCATTGTCCAGCGCATGGCGGCAGCCGCTGAAGCAGAAGGCGCCGTCCGCCGGAAGACGCCGGGCGACCTCCTCCACCAGCCGTTTGGCGCGGCCGACATTGTCGCGCATCACCGACAGGATCTGCGCCACGTCGACCGCCTGATCGCCGCCGAGCCAGCTGTCATAGTCGGTCACCATCGCAACGGTGAGGTAGCAGAGCTCCGCCTCGCGAGCGAGGATCGCTTCGGGCATGTTGGTCATGCCCACCACATGATGGCCGGCGGCGCGGTGCAGCAGCGATTCCGCGCGGGTGGAGAAATGCGGGCCTTCGGTGGCGACATAGGTGCCGCCGCGCGCATGGGGAATTTCGAGCGCCTTCGCCGCTTCGGCGACGATGGCGGAGAGATCGGCGCAGGTCGGCTCCGCCATCGCGACATGGGCCACAACGCCGTCGCCGAAGAAGCTGTTCACACGACGGAAGGTGCGATCGAGAAACTGATCGACCAGCACGAACATGCCTGGGCGCAGTTCCTCGCGATAGGAGCCGCAGGCCGCGAGCGACAGCACCGCCTGGCAGCCGACCCGCTTCATGGCATCGATATTGGCGCGATAATTGATTTCGGACGGGGTGAGGTGATGGCCGCGCCCGTGGCGGGGCAGGAAGACCAGCTCGGTATCGCCGATGCGGCCGAACAGCAGCCTGTCCGAAGGCTGGCCCCAGGGCGTCTCCACCGCGTGCCATTCCGCTTCTTCCAGGCCGGATAGCTGATAGAAGCCGCTGCCGCCGATCAAACCCAAGCGCATGTCAGAAGCCTCCCTATGTCCAGTCCGCGCCTCAGCTTTCCAGCGGCAGCGGGGGATCGGCGATGCGTTCGGCCAGCTCGACCTGCCAGAAGCCGACATCATACCATTGCGACAGCTTGTGGCCGATCGCGCGCTGCGTGCCGGCATGGGTGAAGCCGAGCGCTTCGTGCAGCGCGACGCTGGCGGCGTTGGGCAGAGCGATGACGCCGACGGCCGCGACATGGCCCAGCGCCTTCAGCCGATCGAGCAGCTCCGCATAAAGCGCGCGGCCGATGCCGCGGCGCTGCGCGTCCATGGCGACATAGACGGTCGTTTCGACCACCCAGCGATAGGCTGGGCGCGTGCGATAAAGGCCGGCATAGGCATAGCCGAGCAGCGCGCCATCCTGTTCCGCGACCAGATAGGGAAAGCGGCCCGCGATCGAGGCGATGCGGCGGCGCATTTCCGCGGCGTCGGGCGCGGGGGCGAGCTCGAAGGTGATCGCCGTGTCCTCGACATAGGGCGCGTAGATGGCGGCGATCGCCCCGGCATCGTCGGGCGTGACGGCGCGGATGCGGAAGCTCATAGGCCGAGCCTCGCCGCGATCAGGCCGGCGAGCGTGCGTGTCCCCGAAGTGGGGACGGGTGCCGCCGCCGGGCATTCGAGGCAGCGGACCTGGATCGCCGGGCCGGCGGCGATCGACCGCGCGTCGCCGAGCGCCTGGGCGAGCAGCGCTTCGGGCCGGCGGGCAAGGTGCGTCCAGGGATCGCGGGCGGAGGCGTCGCTCGTCTCGCGGCTGGGCCCGGCGAGCAGCTCGCGCAGCTGCTGCTTGAGGAAGCTGGGCTGGCGCTCGATGAAGATCGGCCGGACATTGGCGCGATCGAGCCCGGCGCGGCGCGCGGCCTCGTCAATGGCGTCGTCGAGCGTGCCGAACTGATCGACCAGGCCGATCTGCCGCGCCGTGCCGCCGGCCCAGACGCGGCCCTGGCCGATCTCATCGACCCGCGCCACCGGCATTTTGCGCGACTGGGCGACGAGGCTGGTGAAGCGGCGATACATATTTTCCACGCCGCGCTGCATCAGCGCATCGAACAAAGGCGAGGTGCCGCGCAGGAGATCGGGTTCGCCGGAAAGCGGCGTGGTCTTCACCCCGTCCGCCGAGAGGCCGAGCTTGTCGAGCGTGCCGCGGAAATTCGGCAGCAGGCCGAACACGCCGATCGAGCCGGTGATGGTGGAGGGTTCGGCGAAGATGCGATCGGCGGGCGTCGAGACCCAATAGCCGCCGCTTGCCGCCAGCCCGCCCATCGAGACGATCACGGGCAGCTTGCGCGCCTTGGCCTGCAGGATCGCGCTGCGGATCCGCTCCGACCCGGTGACCGAGCCGCCGGGCGAGTCGACGCGCACGACCAGCGCCTTGATGCGGTTCTTCGCCAGCTCGTCGAGCAGCAGGCGGGCGATGCTGTCCCCGCCGGCGGAGCCGGCCGGCGCCTCGCCATCGACGATCGTGCCGGCGACGGTGAGCACGCCGATCGCATCGCCGCTGCTCTTTTCCGGATTGGCCGAGGCCCAGTTGGACAAGGCGATGGAGCGGAAGCTGCCCGGCTGCCTCAGGTCGCCCGCGCCGGCGAGCGATGCCACGCGCCGGCCGAAGGCGATGCGGTCGCCGATCCTGTCGACGAGACCGGCGGCCAGCGCCGCCCCGGCTATGTCGCCCTTCGCTGCCGTGATGGCGGCTGCGGGATCGGCGACATAGGCGGCGAGGCGGGCCTGCGGCCGGGCGGTCGCGACGCCCTGCCGCCAGCTCGCCCACAGAGAATCGGCCAGTGCTTGATTGGCGGCGCGTGCCTCGGGCGACTGATCGGTGCGGGTGAAGGGCTCGACCGCCGACTTGAACTGGCCGACACGATAGACCTTGGTCTCCACGCCCAGCTTGTCGAGCAGGCCCTTATAATAAAGCTGCGAGCCGCCCGGGCCGGAGATCAGCACCGCGCCGAACGGGTCGAGCCAGATTTCGCTCGCATGGGCGGCGAGCTGATAGCCGTCATCGCTATAGCCGGTGGCATAAGCGAGCACGGGCTTGCCGGCGCGGCGGACGATGTCCACCGCCTGTGCCGCTTCGTCGATCGTCGCGGGCCGGCCGCCGGCAAAGCCGTCCAGATCGAGCACGACCGCCTTGACGCGGGCGTCGGTCGCGGCGGCGCGCAGCGAGCGGGTGACGTCGCGCAGCCGATATTCGCGCTGCTCCGGCGAGCTGCCGGACAGAAGCGACAGCGGATCGGCATCGGCCGGCTGCTCGACCAGTGCGCCGTCGAATTTCAGCAGCAGCGCGCCGCTCGCCGGGACGGAGGGGTTGGGCGTGGCGGAGAGTGCGGCGAAGAGGAGCCCGAAGAAAAGCAGCATCATGACGAGCACCAGCCCGTCCTTGATGCCGACAAGCAGCTTCCATACGCCACGCAGGACACGCATCGGTTCAATCTCCCGGCCGCCACGGAATTTGGCGGGAATGCGCGATGGTAGAGCATCGGCGGGGCATGTGGAAACGCCTGTTTCGTCCATGCCGGCCCAGGATATTTCCGATCCCGTCTTCCTCTGGCCGCAAGGTGGCGGCCTGTCATCTCAGAGAGATGCACCGCCCTCTGGCGCGGACCGGGGCGAGACGCCAGAAAGGCGCCGGCGGGCTCGCTTGACAGGGACGGGGCAGAGGCACATATGGCCGTTGGCACTCACCAAGGGAGAGTGCCAACAGTTTCAACGCCAGACCAGTATGGGGGAATGAGGTCGGCGCTGCCGGTCTTCCCCGTACCGACAGGAAAGGGTGACGCGCATGAGTTTCCGTCCGCTGCACGATCGTGTGCTGGTTCGCCGCGTGGAGGCCGAGGAAAAGACGGCCGGCGGCATTATCATCCCCGACACCGCCAAGGAAAAGCCGCAGGAAGGCGAAGTCGTCGCCGCCGGTTCCGGCCTCAAGTCCGACGACGGCAAGGTGACCCCGCTCGAGGTGAAGGCGGGCGACCGCATCCTCTTCGGCAAGTGGAGCGGCACCGAGGTCAAGATCAATGGCGAAGACCTGCTGATCATGAAGGAAAGCGACATCCTCGGGATCGTCGGCTGATCTCATTCGAGACTCGACGCCGCTCGGGCCGGGCCTGTCGAGGCCGGGTGAGCGCGGCGGCTTGCACATAGACCTGTAATCAGAGGAATTACGAACATGGCAGCGAAAGACGTCAAGTTTTCGCGTGACGCCCGTGAGCGCATCCTGCGCGGCGTCGACATTCTCGCCGACGCGGTGAAGGTGACGCTGGGCCCGAAGGGCCGCAATGTCGTCATCGACAAGTCGTTCGGCGCGCCGCGGATCACCAAGGATGGCGTGACCGTCGCCAAGGAAATCGAGCTCAAGGACAAGTTCGAGAATATCGGCGCCCAGCTCGTCCGCGAAGTCGCGTCGAAGACGAACGACGTCGCCGGTGACGGCACCACCACCGCGACCGTGCTCGCCCAGGCGATCGTTCGCGAGGGCCTGCGCTCGGTGGCTGCCGGCATCAACCCGATGGACCTGAAGCGCGGCATCGACCTTGCGGTCGAGAAGGTCGTGATCGACCTCAAGTCGCGTTCCAAGCCCGTTGCCGGCACCAATGAAGTTGCCCAGGTCGGCGTGATCTCCGCCAATGGCGACACCGTCGTCGGCGAGAAGATCGCCGAGGCGATGGAGAAGGTCGGCAAGGAAGGCGTGATCACGGTCGAGGAAGCCAAGGGCCTCGATTTCGAGCTCGACGTCGTCGAAGGCATGCAGTTCGACCGCGGCTATCTCTCGCCCTATTTCATCACCAACCCGGAGAAGATGCTCGTCGAGCTCCAGGATCCGTACATCCTGATCCACGAGAAGAAGCTCTCCAACCTGCAGGCGATCCTGCCGATCCTCGAAGCGGTCGTGCAGTCGGGCCGTCCGCTCCTCATCATCGCCGAGGATATTGAGGGCGAGGCGCTCGCCACGCTGGTCGTCAACAAGCTGCGCGGCGGCCTGAAGGTCGCGGCCGTCAAGGCGCCGGGCTTCGGTGATCGCCGCAAGGCGATGCTCGAGGACATCGCCATCCTGACGGACGGCGAGCTGATCTCCGAGGATCTCGGCATCAAGCTCGAAAATGTCACCATCGGCATGCTCGGCACCGCCAAGCGCGTCTCGATCGACAAGGACAACACCACCATCGTCGATGGTGCGGGCCAGGCCGATGCGATCAAGGGCCGCGTCGAGGCGATCCGTCGCCAGATCGAGAACACCACCAGCGACTATGACCGCGAGAAGCTCCAGGAGCGTCTGGCCAAGCTCGCCGGCGGCGTCGCGGTGATCAAGGTCGGCGGTGCGACCGAGGTCGAGGTGAAGGAGCGCAAGGACCGCGTCGACGACGCGCTGCACGCGACCCGCGCGGCGGTCGAAGAAGGCATCGTGCCCGGCGGCGGCACGGCGCTCCTCTATGCGACCAAGGTGCTGGACGGCCTGAAGGGCATCAATGACGACCAGACCCGCGGCATCGACATCATCCGCCGCGCGCTCCAGGCGCCGGTCCGTCAGATCGCGCAGAATGCCGGTCATGACGGCGCGGTCATCGCGGGCAAGCTGCTCGACGGCAATGACGAGACGCTGGGCTTCAACGCCGCGACCGACGCCTATGAGAATCTGGTGTCCGCCGGCGTGATCGACCCGACCAAGGTAGTGCGCACCGCGCTGCAGGATGCGGCCTCGGTCGCCGGCCTGCTGATCACCACCGAAGCGGCGGTCTCGGACATCCCCGAGGAGAAGCCCGCGGCTGGTGGCATGCCGGGCGGCATGGGCGGCATGGGCGGCATGGACTTCTAAGTCCCCGTTCAAACGCCATGAAAGGGAAGGGCCGGAGGAGCGATCCTCCGGCCCTTTCTTTTTGGCCCAGGCCGACTTCGCCAGGATTGCATCGCGCTCAGGCTGGGCTTGTCTGAGTCTCGGCACGCTTCGACAGACGCGGGGTGAGTGTGGTCAGGCGAAGGATGTCCCGCGCTGGATAAGTCCCGTCAGTAAGCGAGGTTCGCGTCGCTCTCTGCGCCAATCGCCATATTCTCCGGCGCGGCAAGGCTGTCGGGTGAGGCGTCCAATATCTCGGCCGCGCCATTGATCGCGGCGGCCTCTTCCGGGGAAGGGGAATTGGCGGGCGGGCTGTCATTTCCGTCGCAGGCCGAAGCCAGCATCAGCACCGCCAGCGCGACGAGGGGCAGGGCTCGTCTCATGCCATCCATTATCAGCCTCCGGCCTGTGGCTCTGCCGGCACTTTAGCTCTGGATTGTGCAATGCAAAAGGGCCGCGCTCCCTTTTGGGAGCACGGCCCTTTCCTGTTCTCTGTCCGGCGAAGCGAGACGCCCCGCCGGCGAAGATCAGAGCGCGTTCGCCGCGTTGTCGGCGGTCGCCGCGGCAGCGTTGTCGAGCGCCGCATCGGCGGCGTTGTCGATCGCGGCGTTGACGTCGCCGAGCGTCTCGTCCGCCGTCGCGTTCAGGTCGGCCGCAGCCGCGTTCGCATCGACGGCATTTTCCGCAGCCGGCTTGGAGCAGGCGGCGAGGCCGAGCGAAGCAGCGAGGACGAGCGAAAGAGCAACGGTCTTCTTCATGGGTTTGAACCCTCCTAGTTGTAACGGAATGCGGTGACGCGAGCGGCGATCATCCGAATTATGACGGCCGTGTTTCCCCCTGAAACAGGCTAAGCCCGCTTTACCGGGTCGCTTGGGCGGACGCAATGTCTCTTTAATTAGTAGTCATTCTGTTGGCGCGGGCTGTGCCGGATCGGCCGGTGACGGCGTTTCGGGCGGGCTTTCCGGAGATGTTGGCGTCGGTGTCGGCGCTTCCGGGGCGCTATCCGCCTCGGTCGGGACGATCGGCTCCTCTTCCGCGGGTGGCGTGCCGCTGTCGGCTGGGGTCGGCACGATCTGGTCCTCGGCGCCTTCGGCACCCTCCTGATCCAGTATCTGGGCACGGCGGTGCTGCAGATAGGCGGAGCGGGCCGCCGCATAGGGATCGAGGCTGCTTTCCAGAAAGGCATCGCCGCCGGATTCGGTGAGGTCCGCCCGCGCGCTGATGATGTTGGCTGCGCGGACCGCGAGTCGCTCCTGGCTCGAAAGCTCCGAATTCATCGCGATGTTGAAGGGATCGGCGAAGAAGGCCACGCCCGATCCGACGCCGTCGCGCAGCGTCGAGGGGCCGAGCAGCGGGAGGACGAGATAGGGCCCGCCATTGGCGCCCCAATGGGCGAGCGTCTGGCCGAAATCCTCGGGCGTCGGCTTCATCCCCATCTTGGTCGCCGGATCGCCGAGGCCGGCGACGCCGATCGTCGTGTTCACGACGAAGCGGCCGAACGAGTTGATCGCACGCTTCGGCTTGCCCTGGAGGAGATTGTTGATGAACGACCAGGGCTCGGTAAGATTGGCGAAGGCATTGCTGATCCCGCGTCGCGCCACCTTGGGCGTGATCGTCCGATAGACCGACGAGACGGGTTTCAGCACCACCTTGTCCGCCGCCTGGTTGACGTCCCAGACACCGCGATTGAAGCCTTCCAGCGGATCGCGCTCGGCGAGCCTGTCCTCGCCAGGCACGGTGGCGCAGCCCGACAGGAGCGCCAGCGCGGCGGCGGCGGCGAATGCGCGCATGAAGCCTTACCCCTTTTCTGTTCCGAACAGGGGCGGTGCCATAGGCGGGGGGAGGTCACAAGAGGTTGACCACATATAAAGATATCTTTATATCTGATGCTACGCCATGCGAACTGCCCTCGCCATATTCCGCGCGCTCGCCGATCCGACGCGGCTCCGGATCCTCGCGCTCTTGCGCTCGATGGAGCTTTCCGTGGGCGAGCTGGCGCAAGTGCTGGGGCAGAGCCAGCCGCGCGTGTCCCGCCATGTGAAGATCCTCGCCGATGCCGGGCTGGCCGAACGGCGCAAGGAAGGAAGCTGGGTGTTCCTGGGGCTGGGGCCGGCGGCGCGTGGGCCCGGATCGCAGGACAGCGCGCTGCTCGCCGCGATCGACGATTGGAGCGCCGGGGACGGCGATCATTGGGCGGTGGCGGATACGGCACGCCTCGCCGCGGTGCGCGCCGACCGGGTGGCGGCGGCCGAGCAATATTTCGCCGCGCATGCGGCCGAATGGGATGCGATCCGTTCGCTTCATGTCGCCGAGGCGCAGGTGGAGGCGGCGATCGCCGAGGCGCTCGGCACGGGGCCGGTGGGCCGGCTGGTCGATATCGGCACGGGCACGGGGCGGATGATCGAGCTGTTCGGCGGCGATGCGACGAGCGCGATCGGCATCGATCGCAGCCCGGAAATGCTCCGCTTCGCGCGGGCCAAGCTGGGCGATAATCCGCAGGTCGAGCTGCGCCAGGCCGATATGTATGCGCTGCCGCTCGCCAATGGCTCGGCGGATACGGTGATCGTGCATCAAGTGCTCCATTATGCGCAGCAGCCGGGTGCGGCCATTTCCGAGGCGGCGCGGCTGCTGGTGCCGGGCGGGCGGCTGCTGATCGTCGATTTCGCGAGCCATGAGCGGGAAGATCTGCGCATGCAGGACGCGCATGCGCGGCTGGGCTTCGCCGACGAGCAGATCGGGAAATGGTTTGCCGCGGCGGGGCTGGAGCTGGCGAGGCCGGTCGAGCTGCGCGGCGGCGAGCTGACGGTGAAACTATGGCTGGGCCATCGCCGCGAACAGGCGGAGCCCGCGGAAAAGCTGTTCAAGGTGGTAGCGTGATGACTTTCTCGGTGGCGCAACTCGAAGAGGCGCGGTGCGCGCTGGATGCGCCGCTCTATGCCGATCTGGCGGGCGATGCGGAGGTGTCGTTCGAATTCTTCCCGCCCCGGACGGAGAAGATGGAAGAGACGCTGTGGAGCGCGATCCAGACGCTCGCGCCGCTCGGCCCCCGCTTCGTTTCCGTTACCTATGGCGCGGGCGGATCGACGCGCGAGCGAACGCATGCGACCGTCGAGCGGATCGCGCGCGAGACGGACATTCCGCCCGCCGCGCACCTTACCTGCGTCGATGCTAGCAAGGCGGAGATTGAGGAGATTGCGCGCGCTTATTGGGATGCGGGCGTCAAGCATATTGTCGCGCTGCGCGGCGACCCGCCGGTGGAGGGCACGAAGTTCACGCCCCATCCGGAAGGCTATCAGGGGGCGGCCGATCTGGTGGCCGGGCTCAGGAAAATTGCGCCGTTCGAGATTTCGGTCGCGGCCTATCCTGAAGGCCATCCCGAGGCGGTGAGCCCGGAAGCCGATATCGACAATCTGAAGCGCAAGCTGGATGCGGGCGCGACGCGCGCGATCACCCAATTCTTCTTCTCGCCCGAAGCCTATTTCCGCTTCCGTGACCGGGCGGCGGCGGCGGGCATCAGCGCGCCGATCGTGCCGGGGATCTTGCCCGTGTCGAATGTGGCGCAGACGCGCAAGTTCGCCGCCATGTGCGGCGCCGCCATCCCCGACTGGATGGACCGGCTGTTCGAGGGGCTGGACGATCATCCCGCCGCGCGCCAGCTCGTCGCGGCGACGGTGGCGGCCGAGCTGTGCCGCAGGCTCTATGCCGGCGGCGTGCGGCAATTCCATTTCTACACGCTCAACCGCGCCGAGCTGTCCTTCGCTATCTGCCATCTGCTGGGCAAGCGGGTGAAGAAGGCCGGCGCGCTGGAGAAGGCGGCATGACCAACAAATCCGAGGCAGCGCAGCGGCTGCGCGAACAGGCGGCGCAGCGCATCCTGCTGACCGACGGCGCATTCGGCACGATGATCCAGAGCTACAGGCTCGAGGAGAAGGATTATCGCGGGGATTATGCGCTGGGCCACGATCAGAAGGGCAATAACGACCTTCTGGTGCTGACCCGGCCGGACGTGATCGACGAGATTACGCGCGCCTATCTGGACGCGGGATCGGACATTGTTTCGACCAACACCTTCAACGCCAACATCATCAGCCAGGGCGATTATGACGCGGTGCATCTCGTGCGCGAGATGAACCTGGCGGCGGCGCGGATCGCGCGCAAGGCGGCGGACGATTATCAGGCGACGGACGGGCGGCCGCGCTTCGTGGCGGGCGCGATCGGGCCGACGAACAAGACGCTGTCGCTCTCGCCAGACGTGAATGATCCGGGCTATCGCGCGATCGATTTCGACACGATGAAGCATGTCTATCGCGATCAGGCCGAGGCGTTGCTCGACGGCGGATGCGATTTCATCCTGATCGAGACGGTGTTCGACACGCTGAACGCCAAGGCGGCGATCATGGCGGTGCTGGAGCTGGGCGAGGATCGGGGCATCGAAGTGCCGATGATGCTCTCCATGACGATCACCGACATGTCCGGGCGCAATCTTTCGGGCCATTCGGTCGAGGCCTTCTGGCATACGGTGCGCCATGCCAGGCCGCTGACGATTGGGCTCAACTGCGCCTTCGGGGCGGATCTGCTGCGCCCGCATGTGCAGGTGCTGTCCGGCATCGCCGACACGCTGCTGATGGTCTATCCCAATGCCGGCCTGCCCAATGATCTCGGCCAATATGACGAGCAGCCGCACACGACGGGCGGGCTGATCGGCGAATGGGCGACCTCTGGGCTGATCAACATCGTCGGCGGCTGCTGCGGCACGACGCCGGCGCATATCAAGGCGATGGCCGATGCCGTGACGGGCCATCCGTCGCGCGCCATTCCGAAGATCGCGCCGGTGACGAAGCTCGCCGGGCTCGATCCGATGGTGATGGTGGGCTAACGCCTCCCCCAATCCGCGCCAGACATAGGCCCCCACCTGCGTGGGGGCGACGAAAGAAAGACCAAGTGGCCACCGCATTCCCGATCGACGCGCCCTCCGCCGTTTCCACCGCCAATTTCGTCAATATCGGCGAGCGGACCAACGTGACCGGATCGGCGCGGTTCAAGAAGCTGATCATGGCGGGCGATTATGCCAGCGCGGTCGAGGTCGCGCGCCAGCAGGTCGAGAATGGCGCGCAGGTGGTCGACGTCAATATGGATGAGGGGCTGCTCGACGCCGAGATGGCGATGACCAGCTTCCTCAAGCTGATCGCCGCCGAGCCCGATATCGCGCGCGTGCCCGTGATGATCGACAGCTCCAAATGGAGCGTGATCGAGGCGGGGCTGAAATGCGTGTCCGGAAAGCCGATCGTCAATTCGATCAGCCTGAAGGAAGGCGAAGCCGAATTCCTGAAATATGCCCGTAAGGTGATGGCCTATGGCGCGGCGGTCGTCGTCATGGCGTTCGACGAGACGGGCCAGGCGGACACGAAGGAGCGCAAGGTCGAGATTTGCGGACGCGCCTATGATCTGCTCGTCGGCATCGGCTTCCTGCCTGAGGACATCATCTTCGATCCCAATATCTTCGCGGTCGCGACGGGCATAGACGAGCATCGGCGCTATGCGATCGACTTCATCGAGGCATGCCGCGAGATAAAGCTGCGCTGCCCGCATGCGCATATTTCGGGTGGTGTCTCGAACCTCTCCTTCTCCTTCCGCGGCAATGAGCCGGTGCGGCGCGCGATGCACAGTGTGTTCCTCTATCACGCCATCCGGGCGGGGCTGGACATGGGCATCGTCAATGCCGGCCAGCTCGACGTCTATGACGCGATCGACCCGGAGCTGCGCGAGGCGTGCGAAGACGTCATCTGGGACAGGCGCGAGGATGCGACCGAGCGGCTGATCGCGCTTGCCGAGCAGTTTCGCGGCAAGGATGCGGCGGCCGAGAAGGCGGCGGAGGAATGGCGCGGCTGGGATGTCGTCAAGCGGCTCGAACATGCGCTGGTGAAGGGCATCGACGCCTATGTCGTCGAGGATACCGAAGAGGCGCGGCAGAATTTCGCGCGGCCGATCGAGGTGATCGAAGGGCCGCTGATGGACGGCATGAACGTCGTCGGCGACCTGTTCGGATCGGGCAAGATGTTCCTGCCGCAGGTCGTGAAATCCGCGCGCGTGATGAAGAAGGCGGTGGCGCATCTCCTGCCCTTCATCGAGGCGGAGAAGGTGCAGGGGCAGCGCGCCAAGGGCCGGATCATCATGGCGACCGTGAAGGGCGACGTGCATGATATCGGCAAGAATATCGTCGGCGTCGTGCTCCAGTGCAACGGCTATGAGGTGATCGATCTCGGCGTGATGGTGTCGTGGATGGACATCCTCAAATCCGCGAAGGAGAATGATGCGGACATGATCGGCCTGTCCGGCCTCATCACCCCCTCGCTCGACGAGATGGTGACGGTCGCGCAGGAGATGGACCGTGCGAAGATGGCGATGCCGCTGCTGATCGGCGGGGCCACGACCTCCAAGGTGCATACCGCGCTCCGCATCGCGCCGGCCTATGAGGGGCCGGTGGTGCATGTGCTCGATGCCTCGCGCGCCGTGGGCGTCGCTTCCACGCTGATGTCCGATACGCAGCGCGATGCCTTCGTCGAGAAGACCGCCGCCGATTATGCGGCGGTGCGCCTCGCGCGCGAGGGCAAGGGGCAGAATGAGCTGGCGACGATCGAGGAGGCGCGCGCCAACGCCTTCCCGCTCGACGAGGCGCAGAAGGCGCCCGCGCCGAAGCGGCCGGGCGTGCATGTCTATGGGGATTGGCCGCTCGAGGATCTGCGCGACTATATAGACTGGACGCCCTTCTTCCGTGCCTGGGAGCTGGCGGGAAATTACCCGGCCATCCTCGACGACGAGATTGTGGGCGAGAGTGCGCGCAGCCTGTTCGCGGATGCCGAGGCGATGCTCGACCGGATCATCGCCGAGAAATGGCTGACGGCCAAGGGCGTGGCGGCGCTTTGGCCCTGTCGGCGCGTGGGCGACGATATCCTTGTTCACACGGAGGATGGGGAAATCACGCTGCCGATGCTGCGCCAGCAGATCAGGAAGCGCGAGGGGCGGGCCAATATGTGCCTGGCCGACTTCATCTCGTCCGATGGCGACTGGATCGGCGGCTTCGCGGTGACGGCGGGGCATGGCATCGAAGCGCATCTCGCCCGCTTCAAGGCGGAGACGGACGATTATTCCGATATCCTGCTGAAGGCGCTCGCCGATCGCCTGGCCGAAGCCTTTGCCGAGCGGCTGCATGCGCATGTGCGCACCGAGCTATGGGGCTATGCGGAAGGCGAGCAGCTCACCAACGAGGCGCTGATCAAGGAGCAGTATCGCGGCATCCGGCCCGCGCCGGGCTATCCCGCCTGCCCGGACCACAGCCTGAAGCCGATCCTGTTCGATCTTCTGAAGGCGACCGATGCGACGGGGATCACGCTGACGGAGAGCTTCGCCATGCTGCCCACGGCGGCGGTGTCCGGCTTCTATTTCGGCCATCCCGACAGCCAATATTTCGGCGTGGCGCGGGTGGGACGCGATCAGCTCGACGATTATGCCGCGCGGCGCGGCGTCGATCTGGAGACGGCGGAGCGCTGGCTCAGGCCCAATCTCGATTGAGCGATGCCCCTCCCCGCATGGGCGGGGAGGGGATGATCGTCATTTGGCCGGGCAGGTGCCGGCCTCGCCCGGATCGAGATCGAGGCAGCGGCCGTCAATCTGATCCTTCGGCACGTCGAGGCCGATCAGTGCGGCGAGCGTCGGCAGGATATCGACCGTTTCGACCGACAACGGCTGTTCGAACGACGTCGCGCCGGGCCGCAGGAACAGGATCGGCACGCGGCGATCATAGGCCCAGGGGCTGCCATGGGTGGCGACATAGCCCTTGGACGGATCGGAGATCGGCGTGACATGCGGCTTCAGGATCACGATCAGGTCGCCCGATCGTTCGGGATCGAAGCTGGCGCGGACGCGCTCGCGCACCGACCATTCCTCCACCGGAGGCTGGGGATCGGGCATGCGGCGCAGCTCCTCGGCGGTGAAGACCGCCTCCACCTGCGGATGGGCGAGCAGCTTGGCGCGTGCGGCGGACAGGATGCGCGGCCGATCGACGGCATCGATGTCGCGCGCGAGATACCAGTCGCCGAACGGCCCGTCACCGAGCAACAGCTTCCTGTCGCCGAAGCCGAGATCGGCAGCGAGCGCCTTGCCGAACGTCCCGGGAGACAGCGCCGGATCGGCGCGCTGGGCATCCCCGAAGGCGCGGCGCAGGTTGCGCTCGGGCAGGTCATGCCCGCCATGGTCGGCGGTCAGCACCACCGCATAGGGCACGCCCGAGCCGTCGAGCGCGGCGAGGATGCGGCCGACCGTCGCGTCGAGCGCCATCATCTGCGCGCACATCTCGGCGCCCTCCACGCCGAAGCCGTGGCCGACATAATCGGTTGCGGACAGGCCGATGGTGAGGAGATCGGGGGCGGGGCCCTGGCCCAGCTTCATATCCTTGAGGAGGCCGATGGCGAGGTCCGCCGTGGCGGCGTCGAACTCGCCGGCGGCGCGGAAGCCGCGGAAATCCTCCGCCGCGCGATCGGCCAGAACGCCCACCTCGCGCCCGCCGACGGGCACCGCGACGGAGCGCGAGCGGCAGACCGGCGGCAGCTTGGCGACCGCCGGCCGGGCGATCAGCGCGGCAAGCCGGGCGTTGGTCAGCGAGACGATCGCGGGCGGCGGACCCTTGTGATCGGCGAGGGTGACGAAGCTCTTGCCGCCCCAGAACCAGATCTGGTCGGTCGCATGGCCGCCCATCATGATCGCCGCGCGATCCTTGCCCGCGACCGAGACGACGCGCGAGCGGGCATCGGCCGACTTCATCCGGTCGCCGAGCGTCGGCACCTTCAGATGGAGGGTGGAGGGGACATAATTGTCATGATCGCTGCCGGGCGCCGTCGGATCCTCGGCGCAATAGACATTCTTGTCCGCGCGGGCGACGCTCTGGTCGATCCAGTTATTGGCGATGATGCCGGTGCGGGCGGGATGCGATCCGGTGAGGATCGTCGAATGGCCCGGGCAGGTCTCCGTCGCGGCATGGCTCTGATAGCCCGACGGGAAGACGGCGCCGGAGGCCAGCCGTTTCATGCCGCCGGTGAAGATCTGCCGATATTCGGCGAAGAGATCGGCGGAGAATTGATCGACCGAGATGGCGACGATCAGCTTCGGCGGAGGCGGTGCGGCCGGCGCGGCCGTGGCGGAAAGAAGGGCGGCGAGACTTACGAATAGTCGTTTCAAAACTGTTCCCCGGTTGATCGCGCTTTTGCCGCATTATGTTATAGCGGCCCCGAAATCACGTGCGGAGTGACGATGAACGGCCTCGGTTTCCGGTTAATGACGTTGTGGCTGGCCTTGGCGGCGCTGCTGGCGCCCATGGTGGCGCGCGCGCAGGCGGAGCCGCATCTCAAGTCGAGGCTGGTGGCGGAAAGCAGCGCGCCCAAGGCGGGGACGACGATCACGCTCGCGCTGCTGATGCGGCCCGATCCGACATGGCATGGCTATTGGAAGAATCCGGGCGATTCGGGCGTCGAGACGAATATCGAATGGACCGCGCCGCCGGGCGTGACGATCGGCCCGATCCAATATCCCGTGCCGCAGACGCTGCTGATCTCGGGCCTGATGAACTATGTCTATGAAGGGCCCTATACGCAGTTGATGGAGCTGACGCTGCCGGCGGGGCTGGCGCCGGGCACGAAGCTGCCCATCCGGGGCAAGGCGGACTGGCTGGTCTGCACGTCCGAAATCTGCGTGCCCGAGACGGCGGAGCTTGCGATCGATCTGGTGGTGGGCGACGGCGCGGTGGACGCCGCGACGCGCGCCGAGTTCGACCGTTATCGCGCCGCGCTGCCCAAGCCCTTGGGTTCGGAGGCCAAGTTCGCGGTCGCGGGGAGCAGCTTTCGCCTGGGCGTGCCGCTGCCGGCCGCGGCGGCGGTAAGCCAGGCCTATTTCTTCCCGCTGACCGATGGCGTGATCGACTATGCCGCGCCGCAGACGGTGACGCGCGACGGCGACCTGCTGGTGATCGAGACCAAGGCACGCGAGGGCGAGGCGGCACCCGCGAAGATCGAGGGACTGCTGAAGCTCGGCGAGCATAATGGGCTGATGTTGACGGCGGTGTCGGGTACGGTGCCCGCGGGCGGCACGCCGCTAGCCAAGGCGGGCGAGGCAGCTGGGGCCGGGGAAGAGGGCGATGCGGCAACGCTGCTGCTCGCGCTCGGCGGCGCGATATTGGGCGGATTGCTGCTCAACATCATGCCCTGTGTCTTTCCGATCCTGAGCCTGAAGGCGTTGAGCCTCGCCCGGTCGGGTGAGTCCGAGGCTTCGGCGCGCAAGGAGGCGCTCGCCTATACAGCGGGCGTGGTGCTGGTCTGCGCGGCGCTGGGCGCGATCCTGCTGGTGTTGCGCGCGGGCGGCAATGTAGCGGGCTGGGCCTTCCAGCTTCAGGATCCGCGCGTGATCCTCTTCCTCCTCCTGCTGGTGGCGGCGATCGGGCTCAATCTCGCCGGGCTGTTCGAGCTGCCGGTGATTTCGGGAGGCGACAGCCTTGCCTCCTCCGGCGGTATGGGCGGTGCCTTCTGGACGGGCGCGCTGGCGGCCTTCGTCGCGACGCCCTGCACCGGGCCTTTCATGGGCGCGGCGCTGGGGGCGGCGCTCGTTCTGCCGCCGGCGGGCGCGATGGCGGTATTCGCGGGGCTGGGGCTGGGTCTTGCCTTGCCTTTCCTCGCCTTGGGTTTCGTGCCCGCGTTGCGGCGCAAGCTGCCCAGGCCGGGGGCGTGGATGGATAAGCTGCGGCGCATCCTTGCCGTTCCGATGTTCGCGACGGCGCTGGGCCTTGCCTGGATTCTCGGGCGGCAGGCGGGCGTGGACGGTATGACGCTGGGGCTGGGTGCCGCACTACTGATCGGGCTGGCGCTCTGGTGGGTCGGGCGGCGGCAGGCGCGCGGCGCGGGGGCCGCATGGTGGCCGCTCGTGCCGGCGGCGGCGGCGGCGATCGCGCTGCTGGTCGTGGTGCCGCGCGAGCCGGCGATCGCATCCGCCAAGACGGAAAGCGCGCTCAGCGCCGAGCCGTTCAGCGAGGCGCGGCTGGCGGCGCTCCGCAGCGAGGGTAGGCCGATCTTCGTCTATTTCACGGCAGACTGGTGCCTGACCTGCAAGGTGAACGAGAAGGCTGCGATCGAGCGCGCCGAGGTCGCCGACGCGTTCAAGGCGAGAAAGGTGGCGGTGCTGGTGGGCGACTGGACGCGCGGCGACGCGACGATCGGCCGTTTCCTCGCGACGCATGGCCGGTCGGGTGTGCCGCTCTATCTCTTCTATCCGGCCGGCGGCGGCGAGCCGACCGTGCTGCCGCAGGTGCTGACGCCGGGGACGCTCACCGCGCTCGGCGCCTGAGGGCCTTGCTCGGCACAGCGTGTTTTCAGTGATTGACGTCCCGCCGATGGCCGCAGGATGATGGGTCCGGCGGGGATGGGTTTGGGAGGTGCGCCTATGTCTCGCCTGTTTGCCCTCGTCACCCTGTCCGTCGCGATCGCGGCGCCGGCATCGGCCCAGCCCCGCATCGGTGCGCCCGCACCGGCCTTCAGCGGGGTCGATTCCAATGGCAGGCCGGTGAAGCTGGCCGATTATCGCGGCCGGACGGTCGTGCTCGAATGGAATAATCCGGGCTGTCCTTTCGTGCAGAAACATTATCGCAGCGGGAATATGCAGAAGACGCAGGCCCGCGCGCGGCAGGACGGCGCAGTGTGGCTCAGCGTCAATTCCGGGGCATCGGGCAAGCAGGGCCATATGACGGGGGCCGCGGCCAATGGCTTCGTGAAGGCGCAAAAGGCGCAGCCGACCGCCTATCTGCTCGATCCTTCGGGCGCGATCGGCAGGGCCTATGCCGCCAAGACCACGCCCGAAATCTATGTGATCGATGCGAAAGGCATCCTCGTCTACCAGGGCGCGATCGATGATCGGCCCACTGCCGATCCCGCCGACATAGCGGGCGCGCGCAACCATGTGCTGGCGGCGCTGGCGGAAGTGAAGGCAGGCAAGCAGGTCTCCGTCGCCCAGACGCGCAGCTATGGCTGCTCGGTCAAATATGCCTCCTGAACGGGCGTGATCAGCTGGTGGCAAGGCCCCTGATGCTATCGCTCTGGTCCACCACCTTGGCCGCCTCGAAACTGGCAACGGGATAGGCGCAATAATCGGCGGCATAATAAGCGCTCGGCCGATGATTGCCCGATGCGCCTATGCCGCCGAAGGGCATGTTCGATGCAGCGCCCGTAGTCGGCCGATTGCGATTCACCACGCCCGCGCGGGAGCGGTCGAGGAAGCGGTGCCAGAGCGCGTCATCGTCGCTGATCAGCCCGGCGGACAGGCCGAAGGCGGTCGCATTGGCGGCCTCGATCGCCGCATCGAAGCCGGGAACGCGGATGATCTGCAGCACCGGCGCGAAGATTTCGGCATCGGGCGCGGCGATTCCGGTCACGTCGATCAGCGCGGGCGTGACGAAGGCGGAGCGCTTCCCCTCCGGTCGCAGCAGCGGGCGGATGCTGCGCGCGCCGGCCGCGACGAGGCGATCGACCGCGCCATGCGCCTGTGCCGCCGCGGCATCGGAGATGAGCGGGCCCATGAAGGATTCCGGCGCCTCGTTCCAGGCGCCGATGCGGAGGCGATCCGCCAGCGCCGCCACTGCCTCGACGATCGCATCGCCGCTAGCGCCTTCCGGCACGATCAGACGGCGCGCGCAGGAGCAGCGCTGGCCGGTGGTGACGAAGGCCGACTGGGCGATGATCGAGGCGGCGGGTTCGGCGGGCGTATCCCAGGCGATAAGCGGATTGTTGCCGCCCAGCTCCAGCGCGAGGATCACCTGCGGCCGATCGGCAAAGACGCGGCGGAAATGCGCGCCGGCCGCAGCCGAGCCGGTGAAGAGCAGCCCATCGATATGCGTTTCGATCAGGGCGGCGCCGGTGTCGCGCCCGCCCTGGACGAGATTGAACACGCCGGCCGGCAATCCTGCCCCCGCCCATGCCTCGGCCATGAGCTGGCCGACCAGCGGGGTGAGCTCGGACGGCTTGAAGACGATCGTGTCGCCCGCCAGCAGCGCCGGCACGATATGGCCGTTGGGCAGATGACCCGGGAAATTATAGGGGCCGAGCACCGCCATCACGCCATGCGGGCGATGGCGCAACACCGCGCTGCCGAAGGCGAGGGCCGCCTCGCGCGTGCCGGCGCGCTCCGCCTGCGCGGCGATCGACACCTCGACCTTGGCGATCATCGAGCCGATCTCGGCCTCGCTCTCCCACAGCGCCTTGCCCGTCTCGCGCGATATGGCCTCGGCAAGCATGGAGCGGCGCTCGCCGAGCACGCCGGCGAAGCGGCGCACGGCGGCGATGCGCTCGTCGAGCGGCGTATCGGCCCAGCCGCGAAAGGCGGCGCGGGCCGCCGCGACGGCGGCCGCGACATCGGCGGGGGAGGCCGATGCTTCCTCCCAGATCGTCTCGCCCGTCGCAGGATCGATGGAGGCGAACGGTGCTCCGCTGCCGGCGCGCCAGCGTCCATCAATATAGAGCCCGCTCATGCCGTCTTGGTCATCGCGAAGATGCCCTGCGCATTGCCGCTGTCGAATCCGAGGTCGAGCTTGCCCGTCTCCGGATCGATCTTGCGGGTGATGAATTCGTAAAAAGAGCCGGGGACCGCGCGGCGAACGATCTCGCCATGGAGACCGACGAACTTGCGTTCGACCGGATCGGCGCGAAAGGCGGTCTGGCGGATGCGGCCGCTGCCCGATATCTCGACCTGATCCTTCATCGGCCGGCCGAGCGCGCGCTGCGCCTCCGCCAGCGTATCGACATCGGCCACGCGATCGGTGGCATGGTTGAAGGCATTGCCCTCGGTCGCGATCCAGGCGGCTTCGGCGGACTGGCCCAGCAATGTCTCATAATCGGCGAGTGCGGGTGCGGGATGGTGGCGGCCGAAGGCGGCGACGATCTCGGGCAGCGCCGCTGCGGCGACGGGGAAGGGGACAGCGCCCTCCGCCGCGAAAAGATCGAGTGCCGTCCGGGCGGCCTGCCCGAGCGGATCATGTGAGTTGCCGAAGATGCGGGCGGCGGCCTCGCCGAACGCCGCGTCGAAGCGATCGACATGCAGCTCGCTCACGAAGAATTGCGGGATCGTTTCGGGCGCATCGCGGTGGCGATAGGCGCGGCCCGTCATCTTGAGGCGGGGGAGGGGATAGACTTCCGCCATATGATAGCCGAGCGGCTCGAGAATGCGGGTGAAGGCGGCCTCGCCCGCCGGCAACTCCCCCGTGGGGCCATCCGCGAAGCGGATCGTGCGCAGCGCGCCATGATCGAAAAGCAGCTTGCCGCCGCCCGCGATCCTGTCCGCCACATAGGCGGCGCCGGTCGGCACGCGGCGCAGCAGGTCGTCGAACAGCAGGACGTTGAGCGCCATGGCAAAGGCGGCGCGGGACACGGTCTCGCCGTCACCGGTGGTGGTTGCGGGATCGAGATCGAGCTTGGCGACCGCGCCGGCGGCTCCTGCCTCACCCAGCATCGTCGCGACAAGGGCTGCGACGACATCATTCTCATTGGCCATCAGACATTCCTCTGTGCCTTGATCGTGCGGTTGTCATAGGATGACGGACGCGTCGAGGACACCCTTGTGAACGGGCACGGCGGCGCGCACAGCATCGATTCCGGCTGCTCGGACAATGTTCGGGTGGGCAGCTGGTTGCGGCAATTGCACGAACGATGGTGACAAGTGCGCATTTTCGCCCGATAGCAGCGCAAGGGCGGCTGAAACGCTGTGCTGGCGATGGACGAAGGTCTATCGCTGTCGCTACAAGCCGCCTCCCGATTCACGGAGGAAAGTCACGATATGAATAATGCCGATCTCGCCGATCGTATCGCAACCGATCATGGCGTCACCAAGGCCGAAGCCCGCAAGCTGATCGACGCCGTCTTCTCCGCGATCACGGACGCCGCGGCGAAGGATGAGGAAGTCTCGCTCAGCGGCTTCGGCAAGTTCAAGGTGAAGAACAGCCCGGCCCGCGACGGCCGCAATCCGGCGACCGGCGAGCCGATGAAGATCGCCGCGTCGCGCAAGCTCGGCTTCACGCCTGCCAAGGCGGTGAAGGACAAGCTGAACGGCTGATCCTGCAGACTGTCGCCGGGGCATATGTTCCGGCGACAGTCTTTCCCGGCCATTTATTTCCAGCCTGTGGGCGCCTCAGCCCACCGACAGTTTCAAGGCCCCGTCGCCCTCGTCGACGGTGACGACCGAACCATCCGGCACATCGCCCCTGAGGATCGCATCGGCCAGCGGATCCTGCAGATATTTCTGCACGGCGCGCCGGAGCGGCCTTGCCCCATAGATCGGATCATAGCCTACCCGGCCGAGCCAGGCGCGTGCCGCCTCCGTCAGGCTCAGCGCGATCTTGCGATCCTTCAGCAGCCGCTGGACATGCGCCACCTGGATATCGACGATCGGGCCCATATGCTGCGGGCCAAGCCGGTGGAACAGGATGATCTCGTCCAGCCGGTTCAGGAATTCCGGGCGGAAATGGGCGCGGACGACCTCCATCACCTGTGGCTCGACGCTTTCCACCGGCTGATCGTCCGGCAGGTTGGCGATGAATTGCGAGCCGAGATTGGACGTCAGGATGATCAGCGTATTGGCGAAATCGACCGTGCGGCCCTGGCCATCGGTCAGCCGCCCATCGTCGAGCACCTGCAGCAGGATGTTGAAGACGTCATGATGCGCCTTCTCCACCTCGTCGAACAGCACAACCTGATAGGGCCGCCGGCGGACCGCCTCGGTCAGCACGCCGCCTTCCTCATAGCCGACATAGCCCGGGGGCGCGCCGATCAGGCGGGCGACCGAATGCTTCTCCATGAACTCGCTCATGTCGATCCGCACCATCGCCGCGCTGTCGTCGAACAGAAATTCGGCGAGCGCCTTGGTGAGTTCGGTCTTGCCGACGCCGGTGGGGCCGAGGAACAGGAAGGAGCCGAGCGGCCGGCCGGGATCCTGCAGGCCCGCGCGCGCGCGGCGGACGGCGGCGGAGACGGCCTTCACTGCCTCCTCCTGCCCGATCACGCGGCGGCCGAGCGCTTCTTCCATGTGGAGCAGCTTCTCGCGCTCGCCTTCCAGCATCTTGTCGACGGGGATGCCCGTCCAGCGCGACACGACCGAGGCAATGTCCTCGGATGTCACTTCCTCGCGCAGCATCGCGCTCTGCGAAGCTGCCTGCGCCTCGGCAAGCCGCCGTTCGAGGCTGGGGATCACGCCATAGGATAGCTCGCCCGCCTTGGCGAGGTCGCCCGAGCGCTGCGCCTGTTCGAGCTGGATGCGGGCCTGGTCGAGCTGCTCCTTGATCTTGGTCTCGGCGTGGATCTTTTCCTTTTCCGCCTGCCAGCGCTGCGTGAGCTCGGCCGATTGCTGCTCGAGCTGGGCGAGCTCATGCTCCAGATTGGCGAGCCGGTCCTTCGAGGCGAAATCGGTCTCCTTCTTCAGCGCCTCGCGCTCGATCTTGAGGCGGATGATGCGCCGGTCGAGCGATTCGATCTGCTCGGGCTTGGACTCCACCTCCATGCGCAGGCGCGAGGCGGCCTCGTCCATCAGGTCGATCGCCTTGTCGGGCAGGAAGCGGTCGGTGATGTAGCGGTTGGAAAGCGTCGCGGCCGCGACGATCGCGCTGTCGGCGATGCGCACGCCATGATGGAGCTCATATTTCTCCTTGAGCCCGCGCAATATAGCGATCGTGTCCTCGACGGTCGGCTCGCCCACGAAGACGGGCTGGAAGCGACGCTGGAGCGCCGGGTCCTTCTCGACATATTTGCGATATTCGTCGAGCGTGGTGGCGCCGATGCAATGCAGCTCGCCGCGCGCGAGGGCGGGCTTCAGCAGGTTGCTCGCATCCATCGCGCCTTCGGATTTGCCCGCGCCGATCAGCGTGTGCATCTCGTCGATGAACAGGATGATCTCGCCTTCGGCGCCCTTCACCTCGTCGAGCACACCCTTCAGCCGCTCCTCGAACTCGCCGCGATATTTTGCGCCCGCGATCAGGGATCCCATGTCGAGCGCCATCAGCCGCCGGTCTTTCAGGCCGTCGGGCACGTCGCCATTGGCGATGCGCAGCGCGAGCCCCTCGGCGATCGCGGTCTTGCCGACGCCCGGCTCGCCGATCAACGCGGGGTTGTTCTTGGTGCGCCGGGCGAGGATCTGGATGGTGCGGCGAATCTCCTCGTCGCGGCCGATCACCGGATCGAGCTTGCCCTCGCGCGCGGCCTCGGTCAGGTCGCGCGCATATTTTTTGAGCGCCTCATAGCGATCCTCGGCCGACGCGCTGTCCGCCGTGCGGCCGCCGCGCAGCGCGTTGATCCGGGCGTTGAGCGCATCCGCCCTCACGCCCGCGCTGGCGAGCGCCTTGCCTGCTGCGGTGCCGGTCGCGAGCGTCAGCGCCAGCAGCAGCCGTTCGACGGTGACATAGCTGTCGCCGGCCTTTTCGGCGATCTGCTCGGCGGAATCGAGGACGCGGACCATATCATTGTCGAGCCCGGGCGGCTGCTGCGCGCCGCCGCCGGTGACGGCAGGATGCTTGGCGAGCGCCGCATCGGTTTCGCGCAGCGCCGCTTCGGGGCTGCCGCCGGCGGCGCGGATCAGATTGGCCGCCATGCCTTCCTTGTCTTCGAGCAGCGCCTTCAGAAAATGCTCGGGTGCGATCCGCTGATGATTCATCCGGATGGCGACGGTCTGCGCCGACTGGAGAAAGCCCTTGGTGCGATCGGTGAACTTTTCGAGGTTCATGAACATCCCCTTTCGCGGACGGATATGATGTTGCTATTATGCAACACAAGGGGCTGGCGCGACATTTTCCCTATCCTCTTCCTGCGAGCAGTCGCGCGCTGCTTTGCGGCTCAGCATTTGCCCGGAGATTATCCCCGTTTGGAGGAAGCTTTTCCTGCCGACATGCTTTGCGTCGCCGGCGTTCGGGAGGATTGCATATGAGGATAGGGCTGGTCGTCGCGGCTATCCTGGCCATGATCGTTCCGGCCGCCGCTTCGGCCGAGCAGGTGCGCATCAAGTTCGATGGCAATTTCGCCGATGGATCGCTCTATCCGACCGGCATGAAGGTTTCGGGAACGCTGTCCTATGACCGCGATGCGCTGCCCTTTTACGTCTATGAAACCAACCCCGGATTGGGCGTGGCGCTGTTCGATGATGCCGAGATCCATTTCGGCATCGGCAGTCGGCGATTTGCGCAATATTCCTATTATGGCGATCTGGTGGGGGACGACGGCTCAGACGAGTTTCTGCAATTCTCCACCGGCTTCGTCGATCGCGCGATTCCGAGCCATAAGCTGTTCTTCTATCTGGATTTCGAAGCGAATGGGGCGGATCTGATCCACGATCTTCGCTATCCGGGCGCGACGGAATTGCTATCCTTTTCCGCACTGGCTCGCGCTGAAGCAGACGATCTCGGGCAATCGAGCATCGCTCCTCTGACGTTCAGCATCACCCCGCCTGCGCCCGAGCCGGAGGGCTGGGCGACGATGACTGCCGGGCTGTCGCTTGCCGGCTTCGCCGCTCGCCGAGGGAAAGGCCGGCTATTCGGCCGCGCCAGGGCCGCCGCCTGAAGCGCCCTCGGGCGATCGGGCGGCGGCTGTTCGCGATCAGGCGCCGCGGCTGGCTTCGAACAGGAACCAGGCCCGTTCCTCGGCGAGGTCGGTCCATTCGTCGAGAATGCCGCTCGTGGCATTGTCCTTCGCCGCGTCGACGATGTCCTTGGCTTCGCGGAACTTCTCGACCAGCTTCAGATTGTCGTCGCGCAGTTCGGCGAGCATGTCGGTGGCGCTGACGAATTCGGCGTCATTGTCCTTGATCGTCTGCCGACGGGCGATGTCGCCGATCGAGCGCAGCGTGGTGCCGCCGGTCTTGCGGACGCGCTCGGCGATCGCATCGGTGGTGCCGAGGATCTGCGTCGCCTGTTCGTCGAGCATCAGATGATAATCGCGGAAATGCGGGCCCGATACGTGCCAGTGGAAGTTCTTGGTCTTGAGGTAGAGCGCATAGCTGTCGGCCAATATGCCGTTCAGCGCATCCGCCACCGAGGAGACGGCGTTGGACGGCAGGTCGGTGGGTGTGGCGAGCTCGGGCTCAGGCGTTTTCGCCATGATCTTGTTCCTCCAAGGCAGTTTGGTTCGTTGCGCTAACGATCCACTCTAGCGTTGGTGGCGCCTGGAACCATGAAAATGTTGTGATCGCACTGATCGATCCCGTCGATTGCAGGCCGATTGTCAGCCGGCGAGGCGGACGCCGATCGTCGCCAGCAATATGTCGCCCGCGCGCGAATCGCTCGGTTCGCAGCAGGCCGCTTCGCGCAGGCCCGCAAGATAGGGCATGATCATCGCCCCGCGCCCATGCCGTGCGACTGCATCGGCGAGCCCCGCCGCCAGCGTCGCCGCAGGCTCCAGCCCTGCGGTCCGCGCGAGTCGGTGAAGCGCATTCACGCGTCGGCCGAGTTCCGTGGGCGCCAATATGCGGAAATCGCGCTCCAGCGCATCGATTCTCGCCCGGACGGCGGCTGGCGGGAAGGGGCCCCCATCGCCATGTCCCAAGGCCATTTCCATCATCACACCCCTTGCGCTGCAGTGTCCCCGAGCGCATTTTTAGGGGCGAATTGCGACGCTGGCGTTGCAATAGGGGCCGCGCTGCTTGACTTTTCGGCCAGTCTATCCCAAAGGCCCGGGCTGACAGGAGCGGCGGCGACGCCGCTTTTATTTTTTTATTCGCGTCGATCGCACAGGTTCAGAGGGTAACGGGTCATGGCAAAGCCGACCACCGTAAAGATCAAGCTCGTCAGCACCGCCGACACCGGCTTCTTCTATGTCACGAAGAAGAACCCGCGCACCCAGACCGAGAAGCTGAGCTTCCGGAAATATGATCCGGTCGTGCGCAAGCATGTCGATTTCAAGGAAGCCAAGATCAAGTAAGCCCGTGCGGGCGGGCGCGACGGCGCCGCCCCGGACTTGATCCCGCTTCTCGCTCGATCCAGCGGTGGCTCGATCTCCTGCTCCTGTTCCGACAGGAAGGAAGGCCGGGCTTTCCGCTGGATCGGCATTTTCATGTCATCAGATCAGCGATTCGACCGCTTCCACGAAGCGCGCTACCGAAATCGGCTTGGAGACATAGGCCTCGGCGCCGGCGGAGCGGATGCGCTCCTCATCCCCTTTTGCGGCATAGGCGGTCACCGCCATGATCGGGATGTTGCGCAGGTCATCATCCGCCTTCATCGTCTCGATCAGTTCCAGCCCGCTGACATGGGGCAGTTGAATATCCATGATCACCAGATCGGGCGCGAAGGCGCGGGCCCGCTCGACTGCCTCGCGGCCGTCCCGCACGGGCTCGGCCGCATAATCATGGGCGCGCAGCAGGTCACAAAAGAGTTTCAGATTGAGATCATTGTCCTCGACAACGAGCACTTTCTTCGCCACGCCCACATACCATATTGTTGAAAATTGACGTTAGGCCAGGATGCCAAGGCAGACAATCATCCCCGATCCCGCGGCATTGGGCCTGACGGCGCTCGCCTGGACGCTGGCGCAGCCAGACCGGGCCGGGCGGCTGCTCGCGCTGACCGGGCTCGCGCCGGATGATCTGCGTGCCCGTGCGGCGGAGCCCGCCTTGCTGGCCGCGACGCTGGGCTTCCTCGAAGCGCATCAGCCGGATCTGATCGCTTGCGCCGAATCGATCGGCGTCGCGCCCGAGGCGCTCGTCCAGGCACGGGAGTCGCTCGAGGGATGAGCCGGCCGCTCCTGATCACCGATTGCGACGAAGTGCTGCTCCATATGGTGAGCCCTTTCGGGGCGTGGCTGGATGAGGCGCATGCGATCGACCTCAATCTGAAGCATGGCCATTTCGCCGATTCGATGCGTCGGCGGAGCGACGGATATGTGCTGACGCCCGAGGAGATGTGGTCGCTGCTCGACAATTTCTTCGCGACCGAAATGCACCGCCAGACGCTGGTGCCGCATGCGCGCGAGGCGCTGGCCCGGATCGGCGAAGTGGCCGATATCGTCGTGCTCACCAATCTCGGCGATCATTGCCATGCCGGCCGCGTGGCGCAGCTCGAAGCGCTCGGCATTCGCCACCGCGTGCAATGCAATCAGGGCGGCAAGGGGCCGCCCGTATGCCGGCTGATCGAGGAATATCGTCCCTCGGTGGCGGTGTTCGTCGACGATCTGGCGACGCATCATGACTCCGTCGCGGAACATGCGCCCGACGTTTATCGATTGCATATGGTTTCCGAGCCGGCGCTCGCGCCGCTCGTGCCGCCGGCGTCCGCCGCCCATGCGCGGATCGACGACTGGCAGGAGGCCGCGCAATGGGTGCTGGCGCATTTCCGGGTGCCGGCCTGCTCTTGACGCTCGCGGCGCTGGGGCCGAAGTACGGCGCCATGACGATAGACAACCGCCTTTCCGAACTCGGCATCGAACTGCCCGAGCCCGCCGCCCCCGTCGCCGCCTATGTGCCCACCGTGTTGGCGGGCGGGTTGCTCCATGTTTCCGGCCAGCTTCCCTTCCGCGACGGTGCGCTGATGACCGGGCGGCTGGGCGAGGATTGCGACGAGGAATTTGGTCGTCTCGCGGCCGAGCGTTGCGGCGTGATGCTGCTCGCGCAGATCAAGGCGGCGCTGGGCTCGCTCGATCGGGTCGAGCGGATCGTGAAGCTCGGCGTGTTCGTCTCCTCGACGGCCGATTTCACCGCCCAGCCCAAGGTCGCCAATGGCGCGTCCGAACTGATGGTTTCCGTGTTCGGCGATGCGGGCAGGCATGCGCGCAGCGCGGTCGGCGTGCCGGTGCTGCCGCTGGGCGCCGCGGTCGAGGTGGATGCAGTCGTCGCCGTCCGGGATTGAGCGGTGACGGGCGTCGTCGCGCGGATGGCGGACGGCGTATCGGCCTTTTCCGCCGACGCATGGGATGCGTGCGCCGGGCAGGACAATCCCTTCATTTCCCATGCCTTCCTGTCGGCGCTCGAGGATTCGGGAAGCGCCACCAGCGCCAGGGGCTGGCAATCCGTCCCGCTTGCGATCGATGGGGCGGACGGGCGCCCCGCGGCGATCCTGCCCGCTTATGCAAAGAGCCATAGCCAGGGCGAATATGTGTTCGATCATGGCTGGGCCGATGCCTATGAGCGCGCCGGCGGGCGCTATTATCCCAAGCTGCAGATCGCGGTGCCCTTCACGCCGGTGCCGGGGCCGCGCCTGCTGCTGCGCGATCCAACGCTCGCGCCGGCGCTGATCGCTGCGGCCGAAGCGGTCGTGCAGCAGCATGGCCTGTCCTCCGCGCACGCTACCTTCGTCGCGCCGGAGCAGGTGTCGCTGTTCGAGGCGGCGGGATGGCTGATCCGCACCGATCGCCAGTTCCACTGGACCAATGAAGGCTATGCCAGTTTCGACGACTTTCTCGGCGCGCTGGCATCGCGCAAGCGCAAGGCGATCCGCAAGGAGCGCGCGGCCGCGGTCGAGGGGCTGGAGATCGTCCATGTCGCCGGCCGGGAACTGACCGAGGCGCATTGGGACGCCTTCTGGCGCTTCTATCAGGATACGGGCGCCAGGAAGTGGGGCCGGCCCTATCTTACCCGCGCCTTCTTCTCGCTGCTCGGCGAGCGGATGGGCGATCGGGTGCTGCTTATCCTCGCTTTGCGCGATGGCAGGCCGATCGCGGGCGCGCTCAACCTGATCGGCGCGGACGCGCTTTATGGCCGCTATTGGGGCGCGACCGAGGAGGTGCCCTTCCTCCATTTCGAGCTCTGCTATTATCAGGCGATCGATGCCGCGATTGCGCGGGGCCTGAAGACGGTCGAGGCGGGCGCGCAGGGGGAGCATAAGCTGGCGCGCGGCTATCAGCCGACCGCCACTTATTCCGCCCATCATATTCCCGATCCGGGCTTCCGCGCGGCCGTGGCGAATTATCTGGAGGCGGAGCGGCAGGCCGTGGCGCAGAATATCGCCATGTTGGACGAGATTGGGCCGTTCCGCCGGGGATAGGGTGGAGCTTTCCCGACATGCCCGGTCATCGGCAAGCCGATCGTCTCCATTCTTGTGTCGAGCGGTCGATGCTGCGGCGCTTTTTCTTCCGCCGAGCATCATTCCTTTCCCTTTGGCGATGTTGTTCGCCGCGATTTCGGTGCAGCACCTAAGTTTTTCCTTGCAGATTACGAAGCATTTGCGTGAAATCGCAGCGGCGGCCATAAGCTGTGGTCCGTGCATGGGGCGCCGGCACGGTATGGATAGCAGGGATCAAGGGTTTCGGGCATGAGTGCCGCCGCAGCGCATCTGATCGTCTTCGCCAACGAGAAGGGCGGATCGGGCAAATCGACCACTGCCGTGCATACCGCGGTCGCGCTGGCGGCGGCAGGCCGCAGGGTGGCGGCGATCGATCTCGACACGCGTCAGCGCACCTTCGCCCGCTATATGGAAAATCGCGAGGCAACGATGCGGCGCTCGGGTGTCGACCTGCCGATGCCGAACTGCGAGACGTTCGATCCGGACAAGGGCATGGTGATCGGCGAGCGGCTGGACGCGCTGGCTGCCGATGCGGACATAGTGGTGGTTGACACGCCGGGCCGCGACGATCCGCATGCGCGCGCCGCGATCGAGCGCGCCGATACGCTGGTGACGCCGATCAACGACAGTTTCATCGACCTCGACCTGATCGGCCAG
Organism: Sphingomonas oleivorans; assembly: GCF_003050615.1. Classification (GTDB taxonomy): domain Bacteria; phylum Pseudomonadota; class Alphaproteobacteria; order Sphingomonadales; family Sphingomonadaceae; genus Sphingomonas_H; species Sphingomonas_H oleivorans. The sequence continues at coordinate 321,251 of NZ_NWBU01000009.1, forward strand.
GTCGATCCCGAGACGTACAGGATCAAGCGGCCGAGCTTCTATTCCGAGCTGGTGTGGGAGGCGCGCAAGGCGCGCGCGCGCGCCGACGGCGGCACGGTCGACTGGGTGCTGCTGCGCAACCGCCTCCAGCATCTCGAAGCGCGCAACATGCGCCGCGTGGCGACGGCGCTGGGCGAGCTTTCCAAGCGGGTGGGCTTCCGCGTGATACCGGGCCTGTCCGAGCGCGTCATCTATCGCGAGCTTTTCCCCAAGGGAATTACGCTCCTCGATCTCAACCTGATCGGCGCGGAAGCCGGGATCGCCCATATCGCGGCGCGGCAGGAGCTGCGCGAGCTGGTCGCGGGCTTCGCGCTCCCCGACTGGACGTCCGCGCCGAAGCAGGCGCCCGAGGTAGCCGAGGCATGATCCCGGCGCTGATCGTCGCCGCGCTGGTGGGCGCCTGGGCCTGGAAGACGGGCGAGCTTCGCGCGCTGCGCTTCGGCGATGTGGCGGCGGCGGTGGCGGCGATCGTCGCTATCAGGATGTTCAGCAAGGGCGAGGTTCCGCTGGCGCTGCTGGCGGGGGGCGGTGCTGCCTGGTGGCTGTGGTTCCGCCGCGCTGGCGAGCGGGGCGAGGCTCAGGGCGGGATCATGTCCGCGGAGGAGGCGTGCCGCCTGCTCGACGTGCCGCCCGACGCGGACAGCGAGACGGTGCGTTCCGCGCATCGCCGGCTGATCGCACGGGTCCATCCCGATGTCGGCGGTTCGGCGGACCTTACCGCTCGCGTCAACGCAGCGCGCGACAGATTATTGTCGGTGCGTGGATCCCGATCTTGAAGCCGTAACATTTCCTGTGCGTCTTGAGTTTTGAGTTGCATTTCCATCCTTATGCGGAGAGCCAAATGACCCATCGCTTCGATCCGACATCGCTGCGTGAATATGATATCCGGGGCATCGTCGGCAAAACGCTGGGCCCGGAAGATGCCTATGCGATCGGCCGTGGCTTCGCGACGCATGTGCGCCGCGCGGGCGGTACGCGCGTGGCGGTCGGCTATGATGGCCGCATCTCCTCGCCGATGCTCGAAGCGGCGCTGGTCGACGGGCTGACCAAGGGCGGCGTGGACGTGATCCGTATCGGCCTGGGCCCGACCCCGATGCTCTATTATGCCGAAGCGACGCTCGAAGTGGATGGCGGCATCCAGATTACGGGCAGCCACAATCCGGCCGACTATAACGGCTTCAAGATGGTGCTGCAGCATAAGCCTTTCTTCGGCGAGGACATCCAGTCGATCGGCAAGCTCGCCGAGACGGGCGACTGGGAAGAGGGGCAGGGCTCCGTCTCCGAAGCCTATGTCGAGGATCTTTATGTCGAGCGGCTGCTGGCGGGCTATGCCGGCGGCGCCTTCAAGATCGGCTGGGACGCGGGCAATGGTGCTGCCGGCCGCGTGATCGAGAAGCTGGTCAAGCAGCTGCCGGGCGAGCATCACACGCTCTACACCGATATCGATGGCACCTTCCCCAACCATCATCCCGATCCCACGGTCGAGGAGAATCTGGTCGATCTCAAGAAGCTGGTGCTCGAAAAGGGGCTGGATTTCGGCCTCGCCTTCGACGGCGACGGCGACCGGCTGGGCGCGATCGACGGCCAGGGCCGCGTCGTGTGGGGCGACCAGTTGCTCTCCATCCTCGCCGAGCCGGTGCTGCGCGAGGAGCCGGGCGCCGTCATCATCGGCGACGTCAAGGCGAGCCAGGCGCTCTATGACCGGATCGCCGAGCTGGGCGGCACGCCGCTGATGTGGAAAACCGGCCACTCGCTCATCAAGACCAAGATGAAGGAAACCGACTCCCCGCTCGGCGGCGAGATGAGCGGCCATATCTTCTTCCGCCACAATTGGTATGGCTTCGACGACGCGCAATATGCCGCGATCCGGCTGATCCAGGCGGTGCGCGTGCTCGGCGGATCGCTGACCGCGATCAAAGATGCGATGCCGGAGATGGTCAACACGCCCGAACTGCGCTTCCAGTCGTCCGAGGATCGCAAGTTCAAGGTGGTCGAGGAAGTGCTCGACCGGCTGGAGGCTGAAGGCGCGGATGTGAACCGCACCGACGGCGCCCGCGTCAACACGCCCGAAGGCTGGTGGCTGCTGCGCGCATCCAACACGCAGGACGTGCTGGTCGCCCGCGCCGAGGCGAAGGACCAGGCCGGGCTCGACCGGCTTATGGGGCAGATCAATGCGCAGCTTTCCGCATCGGGTGTCGAGCCGGTATTGTCGGCAGGGCACTGATCCGAAACTGAACGACGGCGCGCATCGGGCGTGCCGTCGTTCGGAAAGTCACAAAAAGCCATGCCAGGGAAGGGCGGAGACGTCCTGCGGTTGGTCGGCGGACAGGAGCCGATCGGGGCTGATGTCCGTGCGTCCCTCGGACGCCATGATATTGACGATGATGCAAAGAGCGGTGGCGGGTGCGCGCGCTCGGGGCGACGGTTCGAGTTCCGAATCCGCTGCGGCATGCGGGATCTCGTCCATCTGGCCGCGCTAACTCTGAGCTTGGTGTCTCGGAGTTGGCATATGCTTAATCAGTATCTGAATAAATCTTTTGAGGAATCGTGAAAGATCCCAGGTGGGCCTTCTCCGCCGCAGCAACCGGCATGCTTTGTGCATTTGCTGTAATTTCCTGGGGTTTTCTTATCGCTGATGTTCGGCTGCAGCCATTTGAAATCCAGGCAAGGATGATCTGACAAAGGCGCTGATCGCGGATGTGCTGCTATCGCCGTTAATAGAAGGCGTGATATTTCTTATAGCACTTCGCCTTGTGCAACGTCTGCTGCCTCAGGCTGGCAGCATTTTCTTCATCGGATCGATGTTCGTCATCGGTTGGGGCGCACATGGAGCGAGTCTGTTGTCCGTTGGCGTTGGTGGAGCTTTTTTGCTTCTCGCGGGACTATACTGCCGCGTCGCAAGCGAGCGCGGCTACATGACTGGATATGTGGCAAACGTCGCCGCGCATATGGTCTGGAACCTGGGCGTTCTGCTCGCCAGCTTTTGGCTCACCCTCGGTCCGCCTTAATGAGCATTCAGCGCGTGACGAACGCCACGCACAAGGAAATCAGGCGTATCAATCTTTCCGTGGAGCCTCACTCTTCAACAAGTCTTGGACCTGATTGAATATGGTTTATCTCATCAGGATCGCCGCAGGATGCAAGAGGGATGGCGGCGGGCGGGCTTCCATGGGATCGGAGCCGGATATGCTGCGTTTGGCGGAGAGGGCCGGATGCAGGAGTCTGGAGATGGAAGCGCTGTGGAGCCTCATCACGATCATCGGGCCGATCCTGTTGGCGGTGGCGCTGATCTGGGCGGTGATCGCCAATCGCAACCGTTCGCCCGCCCAGCGCGAGCGGACGGAGCGCGGGACGGCGGAGCTTTATGACCGCATCGACCGCGAGGAGAAGGATCGCAGCTGATTTGCCGCCGGCGATCGCCGGATGGTTCGCCGCGCGGGGCTGGGCGCCCAGGCGGCATCAGTTGGAGATGCTGGAGGCGGCACGGGCGGGGCGCCATGCGCTGCTGGTCGCGCCGACCGGGGCGGGCAAGACGATGGCGGGCTTCCTGCCCAGCCTGGTCGATCTGGTTGAGCATCCCGTTACGACGCTTCACACACTCTATGTCTCGCCGCTGAAGGCGCTGGCGGTCGATGTCCGGCGGAACTTGATCAATCCGATCCATGAGATGGGCCTCGACATCCGGGTCGAGACGCGGACGGGGGATACGCCGTCCGACCGGAAGGCGCGGCAGCGGGCGAGGCCGCCGCACATGCTGCTGACGACGCCGGAGTCGCTGAGCCTGTTGCTCTCCTATCCCGATGCGGCGGGGCTGTTCGCGGATCTGAAGGCGATCGTGATCGACGAGGTGCATGCCTTCGCCACGGGCAAGCGGGGCGACCTGCTCTCGCTCTGCCTCGCACGGCTGCAGCGGCTGGCGCCGGGCATGCGGCGCGTGGCGCTCTCCGCCACGGTGGCGGACCCGGACGGCTATCGCGCCTGGCTGGCGCCCCATGGCGATATCGATGCAACGGCATTGGTGACGGGCGATCCGGGGGCGGAGGCGGATATTTCGATCCTGCTGCCGGAAGACAGCGTGCCCTGGTCGGGCCATTCGGGGCGCTATGCGGCCAAGCAGGTGATGGCGCAGATAGAGCGGCACCGCACCACCATCGTCTTCAGCAATACGCGCAGTCTGGCCGAGCTGATCTTCCAGGATCTGTGGGCGGTAAACGACCGGGGCCTGCCGATCGGCATCCACCATGGATCGCTCAGCCCCGAGGCGCGGCGCAAGGTGGAGCAGGCGATGGCGGACGGGCGGCTCCGCGCGCTGGTGGCGACCTCCAGCCTCGACCTGGGCGTGGACTGGGGCGATGTCGATCTCGTCATCCAGATGGGCGCGCCCAAGGGATCGTCGCGGCTGCTCCAGCGGATCGGGCGTGCCAACCATCGGCTCGACGAGCCTTCGCAGGCGCTGCTCGTGCCGGGCAACCGCTTCGAATATCTGGAGGCGCGCGCGGCGCTCGACGCGGTCGAGGCGGGCGAGCTCGACCGCGACATATTCCGGGCGGGGACGCTCGACGTGCTGGCGCAGCATGTCATGGCATGCGCCTGCGCCAGGCCCTTCCGCGAGGAGGAGATGCTGGAGGAGGTGCGCTCGGCTCTGCCTTACAGCGCGCTCGACGCGGAGACGTTCGGAGCGGTGCTCGGCTTCATCGAGTCCGGCGGATATGCGCTCAGGGCTTATGATCGTTTCAAGCGGCTGACGCGCCAGGCGGACGGGACATGGCGGGTGAGCCATCTGCGCTTCGTGCAGCAGCATCGGCTGAACGCGGGCATCATCGTCGAGGCGACGATGCTCAATGTGCGCTTCAGGAACGGGCGGACGCTGGGCAAGGTGGAGGAGGGCTTCGCTGCTACCTTGGCGAAGGGCGACACTTTCTTCTTTGCGGGGCTGACGCTGGAGGTGGATAAGGTCGAGGTGGAGGATCTGATCGTCCGCGCCACCGCCCGGCCGGCGCGCATTCCCACTTATGGCGGCGCGCGCATGCCGATCTCGACGGGCCTCGCCCGGCGGGTGCGCGAATATCTGCATGAGCCGGGCCAGTGGGCGCGCTTTCCGGACGATGTGCGCGAATGGCTGGAGATGCAGGCGCGGCGATCGGTGCTGCCCGATCCGGGGCAATTGCTGATCGAGACATTCCCGCGCGAGGGGCGTCATTATATGGTCTGCTACAGTTTCGAGGGGTGGAATGCGCATCAGTCGATGGGCATGCTGCTCACCCGGCGGATGGAGACGGCGGGGCTGCAGCCGCTGGGCTTCGTCGCGAGCGACTATGCCCTGGCGACCTATTCGTTGAAGCCCGTGGTCGATCCGGCGGCGCTCTTCTCGCCGGATATATTGGAGCATGAATTTGTCGACTGGGTGCAGCAATCGGCGCTGCTGAAGCGGGCGTTCCGCGAGGTTGCGGTGATCGGCGGGCTGGTCGAGCGGCAGCATCCGGGCAAGCGCAAGACGGGCCGGCAGGTCAGCTTCTCGACCGACCTCATCTATGATGTGCTGAGGCGCTACGAGCCCGACCATCTGCTGCTGCGCGCGGCCTGGGCGGATGCGCGGGCGCGGATGACGGATGTGGGGCGGCTCGCCTCGCTATTGGAGCGCGCGGCGGGGACGATGCTGCATGTCGATCTGGATCGCGTATCGCCGCTGGCCGTGCCTGTGCTGGTGCTGATCGGGCGCGAGCGCGTGGCGCAGGGGCAGGCGGATGATGCGCTGCTGATCGAGGCGGAAGCGCTGGCGGCGGAGGCGATGCGGGGGGAATGAGGCTGGCCGCAAATTCCGACGCGTTGCGGACGTTCGTATAGCGATCTAACCAGCTAGTGATAAGCCGGGAGAAGGCAGTGCGTCGAGGCGTGCGAGCGCAGTTGCGCGCTGGCTGTCGGAGAGCGAGGATGGACGGAAGGCCGCACACACAGGGCCGCTCTATTCGACCGTGGCGCGGTTTCGCGCGCAAAGCGATTGGCCGGCGGCGGCCTGGAGTTTGGTCGTCGAGTTGCCGGAGCAGTCCGGACAGCAGAGCCCAATGACTGTCTCCGTCCGGTTTCTGTCGGAGCAAGTACCGGCCCATTTGCTCACGCCGGGAAGTCAGTTCGCGTTGATGGAAGGCAGGCAAACCGTCGCGGAGGGCGTGATAATCTGAATTGTCAGATATCCGCTGGAAGATTGGTTAGGAAAAGGTCTCTTGGTACAGACTTTGGCCCGCTCTTCTTCATATTATCGTCGATCGTGGTGCTGGTGCTGATTAGGCGCGAATGGATTGTGCAGGGACTGGCGGACGATGCGCTGCTGATCGATATCCTCCTCAAGCACGCTCACCGTGATGCTCGCAATGTGCGACATCTCGTGCTTGTGAAATTCGTCAATCCGGGCGGGGATCAGGCATCGGGCGGTTCCTCAATTTTGTCTCGCCCGGTCATCTCGTGAAGGATAATTGAGCGCGGATGTTCGTTTATCCGGCTTCCTGACTGAGCTAGGCTCCGGTCCAAATGCTGCCGAACCGCCTCGGGCCGGCTGGGCTTTGGATCAGGTTGATTGGCTATCCACTCGTCCAGCGTTGCAAGTTGGTCAGGCGATAGGCGGACGGTGACAGGCGTTCCACCGGAAGCAGGGCGGCCTCTCGATTTCCTAATATCATTTACTGACATATTCATTTTACAATGGCAGAAAATGCGAGCCGGAACAAGGTTGTCGCCTTGCCTCCGGAGATGTTGTCAGCTTAGCTGACCTCGACCGAAGCGGGACATCAGAACGCTCTCGATCGGGCGGGGGCAGTCGCTTCGGACCAAGTTTCATGGACCATGGCTCGAACTGCCGCAGCGCCGCTCGGCTTGTCAAATGGCATTGAGCACGCGCTGTTTGGCTCATACCCACTCGGGCAAGCCGTACCACGCGCCGGCAGTGCGATGTGCCCCTTTGCCCAGTAGATAGCGACAACCAACACCTTCTTGCGCCCAGGATCGCAATCGTCAGCTTGACCATAAGCGCAGAAGTCGCGCTCATCGTCCTTTATAGACGGGCTTGCGCTTTTCCTTGAAGGCGCGAATTCCTTCCTGATAGTCATCACTACTATATACTGCGCGGCGCAATCCTTGGATGCGCTCGAATCCCTGCGGTGACATGGGGCGCGCGCCCGCAAGAATTCTCAACTGCTCTTTCATGACTGAGATGCTCAATGGGGCGTTGGCGGTTATTTTACGCGCGAGCTGCACGGTGAACGTCTCCAACTCATCGACGGGAACAACATAGTTGATCATGCCGAGCCTTTCGGCTTGTTCGGCCGTCATGGGCTGCGCAGTAAAGGCCATTTCCTTGATGATGCGCAGGCCGGCGGCATTCAGGAAGGTGACCATGCCGGAAACGTTGTAGGGCACGCCAAGCTTCGCCGGAGTGACGGCAAAGGTGGCGTTCGGTGCCGCCACGATCAGATCGCACGCGAACGCGGTCTCGCAGGCGCCGCCCCAGACCGTGCCCTCGATCATGGCTATGACGGGCGCCGGAAAGTTCTCGATTTCCCTGATCAGGAGACGAAGAGGATCCTGCCATTCCAGCGGATCCCGGTGCGAGTCCGGGAGTTCGGTCACGTCATGACCCGCCGACCAGACTGTTGAGCCGGTCTGGGCGCGCAGGATTGCCACCCGTATCTCTTGCTCCCTGAACGCAGCAAGGGCAGAGATGATCTCGCAAACCAGCGGTTCACTGAGCGCATTTTTCTTTCGCTCGTGATTCAGGGTGATAAACCCAATATCGCCCTGGATAGAGGTAAGTGCTAACGGCATTTACATTTTCCCCCTCACGTTCGATATGGAATGTATAAGGAAAACAATCCTTCGCAGTGGTTTTGCAGAGCACGAAGTCGTTGCAATTTACAGATCATGGTCCGGGCTCGATTGGACGCATGGAAGCACCTGGACTTTTGGGCTGATCCGGGGGTGGCTGGTAGGCTCGGCAGTTCCGAGGGGTGTTTTTGCTACTGATTTGCCTCCTTGTGTGGAACAATCGCGGCGCGTGAGCTGGACGAGAGTCGCCGGCCCGGTCTCGATGTCCCCCCGGTCTCGATGTCCCAAGGTCTCCGGAGCTTCAGCTCAGCAGGCATTGGAGCGGCTCGCGTTTGGCAAGACGCTGACCTGTAAGGCGACGGGATGAGAGGCTTTCTCGCTCCCCCGGAGGGGAGAGGGGCTGGTCAGAAGTCGAGTTGCAGGCGGGTCTGGAAGATGTCGACCTTGGCGGTGGTGCCGTTTTCGGTGACGGGGGCTACGACCAGCGGGCTATTGGTGCCTTTTGCGCGGATATAGTTGAACAGCAGCTTCAAATTGCCGTTCAAATGCCAGTTGAGTGCGCCCGTATAGCTGTGCGCCTTGCGCTTGAGTGGCGAAAGCGCCGTGTCCGTCAGGTCGAGCTGGTCGTAGCGGAAGGCGAGCTCGAACGCACCCCAGCCGCCATTTTGCGGATTGAAGTCCGCGAAAGGCCGCAGCCGGTCGACCGCGCCGTTGCGGAATGTGCGGGACTCGCCCGTCAGGAAGAAGCTGGCGAAGGCGTAGAAGCCGTCGAAATCGAGCGAGGGCTCCGCGCCGAAGCGATCGACCGACAAATGGCCATATTCGCCCTGCACGGAGAAGGGGCCATAGACCAGCGCGCTTTCCGCGCCGACGAAGGTGGCGTCCTTCGCACCGCTCTTCACGCCGGTGGGGCTGACCCCGCCGGGGATGGCGGCGGAGATGATGCGGCCGTCGTCGATGCGGCTGTTCGGCCGGTCGGCGAGCGTGATCATATTCCCGGCGAGATTTGTGACATGATAGGCCGATGCGCCGAGATGGACGAGGCGGCCGGCATCGAGGATCGGGGCCCAGCTGAGGCGGCCGTTGACGCTATAGGTCTCGTCGGGCGTGACGGCGTTGCGATTTACCGCCTCGCCCGCGCCGAAGACGCCGATCGTGGCGTTCAGCCGGTCCGTCTGATAGGCGATGGTGGCGCCGATGCGCCGCTCCGCGCCGACCGCGCCGAAGGCGACATTGGCCATGCCGCGTTCCAGGAAGGTGTTGAACGCGTCGCTGGTGTTGGCTTCGAGGCCGAAGGGCGTCTTTTGCTGGCCGACGGTGAACAGCCATTGGGGGATGCCGGCATATTGGACATAGGCGTCGAGCAGATTGACGCTGTTGTTCACGAATTCAGCCTCGATGCGATATCGGAACGTGCGCCAGGCCGTGCCGTCGAAGCCGAAGCGGCCGCGGCGGATCTGCGTGCCATTGTTGAAATCATAGCCGCCGGCGCGCGCATTATAAGCGGCATAATCGATCTGGAACGTGCCGCGCGGCTTGAAGCTGAAATTGTCCGTCACGTCCGCGAAGGTGGGGGCGACGCCAGGTTGCACGCCCTTGGCGGCGCGGACCTCGACCTTCTCGACGCGGGTCGCGGTTTCGGCGGCCTGATCCTCGAGCTGCTTGTTGCGTGCCTCGAGCGCCCTGACCTTGGCTTCCAGCGCGTTCAGCCGGTCGAGGATCGGATCGCCCGTCTTCTGTATGGCGGGAGCAGGCTCGGCGGCGACGTCGTCGGCGGGGACGAGCGTGTCGATGCCGGTTTCCTGGCCTTCATAGGATTGGGTCTGTTCCTCCTGGCCGGGCTCGGGACCTGTCTGGGCCGCAGCGGGCGCGGCGATCGCAAGCGCGATCAGCGAGGCCCCGCCGGCGAAAATGCTGCGCATGGTCAAATCCCTTTTGCTGCGGCCCGGAAAATCCCTCCCCCCAGGGGCCACGCGCCTTAGCGCTTCGCTTCTTCGAACACCTGATCGAACACGCCGCCATCGTTGAAATGGGCCGCCTGGGCGCGGGCCCAGCCGCCGAAATTGCGATCGATGGTGAGGAGCGCGACATTCGGGAACTGGGCCTTATGGCGTGCGGCGACCTCCGGATTGCGCGGGCGATAATAATTTTTCGCGACGATCTCTTGCGCTTCGGGCGTGTAGAGATAGCGCAGATAGGCCTCTGCCGCCTTGCGCGTGCCCTTGCGATCGACATTGCGATCGACCACCGCCACGGGCGGCTCGGCGAGGATCGAAATGGAGGGCACGGCGATGTCGAACTTGCCCGGGCCAAGCTCGTTCACCGCAAGGAATGCCTCATTCTCCCAGGCGAGCAGTACATCGCCCTGGCCGCGCTGGACGAAGGTGGTGGTGGCGCCGCGCGCGCCCGAATCGAGGATCGGCACGTTGCGGAACAGGCGCGTCATATAGTCGCGCGCCTTGGCATCCGAGCCATAGGTGCGCCGCGCATAGCCCCAGGCGGCGAGATAGTTCCAGCGGGCACCGCCGGACGTCTTGGGATTGGGCGTGATGACCTTGACGCCCGGCTTCACCAGATCGCCCCAGTCCTTGATCTCCTTGGGATTGCCCTTGCGGACGAGGAAGACGATCGTCGAATAATAAGGCGTGCTGTTCTGCGGCAGACGGCTCTGCCAATTGGCGGGCAGCGCCTTGGTGCGCGCGGCGATCTCGTCGATATCATAAGCGAGCGCCAGCGTGACGACATCGGCGGGAAGCCCGTCGATCACCGCGCGGGCCTGCTTGCCCGAGCCGCCATGGCTTTGCTTGATCACCACATCCTGACCGCTCTGCGCCTTCCAGCGCTTGGCGAACTGGTCATTGATCGCGCGATAGAGTTCGCGCGTGGGATCGTAGGAGACGTTGAGAAGCTGGACGGGAGCCGCGACGGCGGCGGTGGCGGGCAGGACGAGCCCGAATGCGGTCAGCCATCCGGCGATCGAGGCGAGGCGACGTTTCATGACGAAACTCCCCTGATAATGGGAGAAATATAATCTCTTTCAATAGAGTAGACATAATAAGGAATCTTCGCCGGCGCGGAGCCGTCCCTCGTTGTTATTTTCTGCTGGTGAAACATCCATTCCTGACAGTATCATGATGGATGGCCGCATAAGGGGGAACGCTGCCGTGGATTTTACGCGATGGAGGGCGGCGGCGTCCCTTCCGGAACATGCGGACGGAGGATCCCTTGCGGCTGCAATATTCCGGCGATTGACAGGCTGTCGGGCGCCCAATAGCCAGCATTCCATGATTTTTCCCGGATATGGCCGCAAGAACATAAGGAGCGCCGCGGGAGCCTTGCTGCTGGCGCTGTCGCTCGCCTCCTGCAGCGGGGGACAGGCGGAGAAGGCCGCGCCGCCGCCGCCCGAAGTGGGCTATGTGACGGTCAGGAGCGAGACGGTGCCGCTCGCGAGCGAGCTTGCGGGCCGCGTCGCCGCTTATGAGACGTCGGAGGTAAGGCCGCAGGTATCGGGCATCGTCCGCGCGCGGCTGTTCACCGAGGGCGCGATGGTGCGCGCGGGCCAGACGCTCTACGAGATCGATCCGCGCCTCTATCGCGCGGCGGCGGCGCAGGCGCGCGCCAATCTCGCAAATGCCGAGGCCAATGTCGCGGCTGCCGAGCAGCGCGCCGAGCGCATGGCCGCTTTGGTGGGGATCGAGGCGGTGAGCCGGCAGGACGCGGCCGATGCGCGCGCGGCGGCGGGGCAGGCGCGCGCGCAGGTGGCGCAGAGCCGCGCGGCGCTCGACACGGCGAGCATCAATCTGGGTTTCACCCGCGTGACCGCGCCGATCGGCGGCCGGATCGGGCGATCGATCGTGACGACCGGCGCGCTGGTGACGGCGGGCCAGTCGCAGGCGCTGACGACGATCCAGCGGCTCGATCCGATCTTCGTCGATATCCAGCAATCGAGCGCGGAGCTGCTCGTGCTGCGCCGCGCGCTGATGACGGGGGGCGTGGTGCCGGCAAGCGCCACAGTGCGGCTGAAGCTGGAGGATGGCAGCGATTACGGGCTGACGGGGAGGCTGGAGTTCGCCGAGGTGACCGTCGATCCCAGCACGGGGACGGTGACGCTGCGCGCGCGCTTCCCCAATCCGCAAGGGCTGCTGCTGCCGGGAATGTATGTGCGCGCGTCGGTGGTGCAGGGCAATCGGCGCGAGGCGATATTGGTGCCGCAGCCGGCGGTGAGCCGCGATCCGCGCGGCCAGGCCAATGTCTATGTGGTGGGCGCCGACAATAAGGCCGAGCTGCGCGCGATCGAGACGGATCGCGCGCTGGGCGACGCATGGCTGGTGACGGCCGGGCTGAAGCCGGGCGAGCGGGTGATCGTGGAGGGTACGGCCAAGGCGAAGCCGGGCCAGCCCGTGCGTCCCGTTCCCGCCGGATCGCCGCCCAGCCCGCCGCCCGCCGGCGGAGCCGCCGCACCCCGCACCGGGCGCTGAGGCATGATATCCCGCATCTTCATCGATCGGCCGATCCTTGCCTGGGTGATCGCGATCGGCGTGATGCTGGCGGGTATCGGCGCGATCTTCAGCCTGCCGATCGCCCAATATCCGGACGTGGCGCCGCCGGGCGTCAATATCTCGGCTAATTATCCGGGCGCGTCCGCCGAGACGCTGGAGAGCAGCGTCACCCAGGTGATCGAGCAGCAGCTTACCGGCATTGACGGGCTGCTCTATTTCTCCGCCACGTCCAGCTCGGCGGGCAGCGTGCAGATCAGCGTGACGCTGGAGAAGGGCACTGATCCGGATATCGCCCAGGTGCAGGTGCAGAACAAGGTGCAGCAGGCGCTGCCCCGATTGCCCCAGCAGGTGCAGCAGCAGGGGCTGACCGTCACCAAGTCCAACGCCGACTTCCTGATGGTGGTCGCGGTCTATGACGAAAGCGACCGGCAGACCAATGCCGACGTCGCCGACTATCTGACGTCCAACCTGCAGGACCCGATCGGGCGCATCCAGGGGGTCGGCAACACCAATGTGTTCGGCGCGCAATATGCGATGCGCATCTGGCTCGATCCCTACCGGCTTTCGGCCGTGGGGCTGATGCCGTCCGACATCATAGCGGCCATTCAGGCGCAGAATACGCAGGTGGCCGCCGGCCAGCTCGGCGCGCAGCCGTCGCCCGACACGCAGATGCTGAACGCGACCGTGACCGCCAAGTCGCGCCTGCAGCGGCCGGAGCAATTCCGCGCGATCATCGTCAAGACGCAGACGGACGGTTCTCAGGTGCGGCTTTCCGACGTGGCGCGGATCGAGCTCGGCTCCGAAAATTACAATGCGCTGACGCGATTGAACCGTCATCCCGCCGCAGGCATCGCCATCCAGCTCGCCCCCGGCGCGGACGCGCTGACCACCGCGCAGATGGTGAAGGACAAGGTGGCGCAGCTCTCGCGCAGCTTCCCGCCCGGCTATCGTTTCGCCTTCCCGCGCGACAGCACCGAATTCATCCGCCTTTCGATCGAGGAGGTGGTGAAGACGCTGGTCGAGGCGATCATCCTCGTCGTGATCGTGATGTTCGTCTTCCTGCAGAATTGGCGGGCAACCTTGATCCCGACGATCGCGGTGCCGGTGGTGCTGCTCGGCACGTTCGGCGTGCTCGCTATGTTCGGCTATTCGATCAACACGCTGACATTGTTCGGTCTGGTGCTGTCGATCGGCCTGCTGGTCGACGACGCGATCGTGGTGGTCGAGAATGTCGAGCGGGTGATGCAGGAGAATCCCGGCCTTTCTCCGCGCGAGGCGACGATCCGGTCGATGGACGAGATTACGGGCGCGCTGATCGGCATCGGCCTCGTCCTCTCCGCCGTGTTCCTGCCCATGGCCTTCTTCGGCGGATCGACGGGCGTGATCTATCGCCAATTCTCGATCACCATCATCTCCTCCATGGCGCTTTCGGTGCTGGTGGCGCTGATCCTGACGCCCGCGCTGACCGCGACCCTGCTCAAGCGGCATGAGGAGGCAGGGACTGCCGGGCAGGGGCGGATCGGCGCGCTGCTCGAACGCTTCTCCGCAGGCTTCAACCGGCGCTTCCATCGCATGGTGGCGCGATACGAACAGGGGGTGAGGCGGACGATCGCGCGGCGGGGTGCCGCGATGATCCTCTATGTGGTGATCGCGGCGGGGCTGGCCCTGCTCTTCACCCGCCTGCCGACCAGTTTCCTGCCGACCGAGGACCAGGGATCGGCGATCGTCCAATATACGCTGCCCCCCGGCGCGACGCGGCCGCGCACGCTGGAGACGGCGAAGAGGATCGAGGATTATTTCCTGGGGACGGAGGCGGCCAATGTCGACCGGCTGTTCACCGTATCCGGCTTCCGCTTCGGCGGATCGGGCCAGAATGTCGGGCAGGGTTTCATTGCGCTGAAACCCTGGGACGAGCGCGAGGGCGCGGAAAATGGCGTGATCGCCATCACTCAGCGCGCCAACAGGGCGCTGGGCGGGCAATTGCGCGACGCCCAATTCTTCGCGCTGACGCCGCCCGCCGTGCAGGGGCTGGGGCAGAGCGGGGGCTTCCAGCTCGAGCTTCAGAACATAGGCGGCCTCAGCCGCGCCGAATTCAAGGCGGCGCGCGACCGGTTGCTCGCCGCGGCCGCGGCAGACAGGTCGCTGGCGAGCGTGCGGCCGGGCGGGCTGGAGGATCAGCCGACATTGCAGGTCGATGTCGATCAGGCGAAGGTCGGCGCGCTGGGCCTGTCGCAGGCGGCGGTGGACAATACGCTGAGCGCCGCCTGGGGCGGCATCTATGTCAACGATTTCATCGACCGCGGGCGCGTGAAGCGCGTCTATGTACAGGGCGATGCGCCCTATCGCTCCGCGCCCGAGGATCTGGACCAATGGTATGTGCGCTCGGCGAACGGATCGATGGCGCCCTTCTCCGCCTTTGCCAGCGCACATTGGTCGACCGCGCCGGCGACGCTGACGCGCTTCAACGGCATCCCTTCCTATCAGATACAGGGGCAGGCGGCGCCGGGCAGCAGCTCGGGCCAGGCGATGGACCGGATGGAGCAGCTCGCCGCCGAGATACCGGGCGTGGGCGTATCCTGGAGCGGGCTGTCCTTTCAGGAGCGGCTCTCCTCAGGGCAGGCGCCGATGCTCTATGCGATCTCGCTGCTGGTCGTCTTCCTGTGCCTGGCCGGGCTTTACGAAAGCTGGTCGATCCCGCTCGCGGTGCTGCTGGTGATGCCGCTGGGGCTGATCGGCGCGGTGCTGGCCGTGACGTTCCGCGGGCTGGAGAATGACGTCTTTTTCCAGGTGGGTCTGCTCACCACCATGGGGCTTTCGGCGAAGAATGCGATCCTGATCGTCGAATTCGCCGAACAGGCGGAAAAGACGGGGAAGAGCGCCTATGAGGCGGCGATCGAGGCGGCGCGACTCAGGCTTCGTCCGATCCTGATGACCAGCTTCGCCTTCATCTTCGGCGTGCTGCCGCTCGCCATATCGACCGGCGCAGGCGCGCAGAGCCGCATCGCCATCGGCACCGCCGTGATCGGCGGCATGCTGACCGCGACGATTCTCGCCATATTCTATGTGCCGCTCTTCTTCGTGCTGGTGCGGCGGCTCTTCCGCGAAAAGGTGAAGCAGCGGCCCGTAAGCGGCGCGGCGGCGGGCGCGCATTGATGCGAGCGTTCATTCCCTTCGCGCTGCTTATGGCGACTGCGCTCGGCGCGTGCAGCCTCCAGCCCAAATATGTGCGGCCGGCCGCGCCCGTGCCGCCGAGCTGGCCGAAGGGCGCAGCCTATGTCGAGCCGGGCGATGCGGCCGCGTTGCCGAGCGTCGATTATCGCGACATTTTCCGCGATCCCAAGCTGCAGGCGGTGATCGGGCAGGCGCTCGCCAATAATCGCGACCTTCGCATTGCTGCGGCCAATGTTGCGGCGGCGCGCGGCCAATATCGCGTGCAGCGGGCGGAGCGACTGCCGCGCATCGTGGCGGGCGCCGATGCCTCGGTCGCGCGCACCAGCGGCAATGGGGGCGGCGCCAACGGCACGAGCGGGGCTGCGCGGACGAGCGACCGCTATTCGGTCGATCTCGGCATGGCGGCATTCGAGATCGATCTGTTTGGCCGGGTGCGCAGCCTGACCGACGCCGCGCTCAACGACTATTTTGCGACCGAGGCGGTGGCGCGGACGGCGCGGCTGGCGCTGGTGGCGGAGACGGCGAGCGCCTGGCTGACGCTCGCGGCGGACCGCAGCCTGCTGGCGATCGCTGAGGCGACCGAGGCCAATGCGGTGCGATCGGTGAGGCTGACGCGTGCGCGGCTGACCGGCGGCATCGGCACGCGCATCGACCTGCGCCAGGCGGAGACGATCCTGGCGACGGCGCGCGCGGATGTGGCGAGCTTCACGACGCAGGTGGCGCAGGATCGCAATGCGCTGGAGCTGCTGGTCGGCGCGCCGGTGGCGGAGGAACTGCTGCCGCTATCGATCGAGGCGGTGGATGGCGGGCTGGCCGAGCTGCCGGTGGGGCTGGATTCGCGCATATTGTTGCGCCGGCCCGACGTGGCGGAGGCGGAATTTACGTTGAAGGCGGCCAATGCGCGGATCGGCGCGGCGCGGGCGGCCTTCTTCCCGTCGATCAGCCTGACGGCGGTGGCGGGCTTTGCCAGCGGGGCGCTCGACGCCTTGTTCAAGGAAGGGGCGTTCAATTGGAGCGTGGCGCCTTCGGCGACGCTGCCGATCTTCGATGGCGGTGCCAATCGCGGCAATCTCGCCACCGCCCGGGCCGGGCGCGACCGGGCGCTCGCCGCCTATGAGCTGACGATCCAGACGGCGTTCCGCGAGGTGGCCGACGCGCTGGCGCGGCGCAGCACGATCGGCCGGGAATTTGCCGCGCGCAGCGACCTGCTGGCGGCGGCGAGCGACAATTACCGGCTGTCCGACGCGCGCTATCGCAGCGGGCTCGACAGCTTCCTCGCCAGCCTCGACGCGCAGCGCACGCTTTATGGAGCACAGCAATCGGTGGTTGCGGCGCGGCTCATTCGGGCGGACAATCTGGTGACGCTCTATCGCGTGCTGGGCGGCGATGCGCGCGTGGAGGAAGGCGCGTTCGGGCCGGCCGGGCGATAGCGGCCATTCCGGTGCGATGCCGGAGCGACGATGAGGAGAGCGAAAATGGCCGATGCCGGGGATCGCCCGCTCGTCTATCGCCACCGGCTGGCGACGCGGCTGTGGCACTGGCTGAATGCGCTCATCGTGATCGTCATGCTGATGAGCGGGCTGATGATCTTCAATGCCCATCCGCGCCTCTATTGGGGGCAATATGGCGCCAATGCGGATCGCGCCTGGCTGCAGATCGGCGCATCGCCGACGCGCGGGATGCTGCGTATCGGCGACAGGAGCTGGGACACGACCGGCGTGCTCGGGCGGTGGAAGGACCGTGAGGGCAATGTGCAGACGCGCGCCTTCCCATGGTGGGCGACGATCCCGTCGCGCTACAGCCTTTCCGCCGCGCGGCGCTGGCATCTCGCCTTCGCCTGGCTGCTGGTGGCGGGCGGGCTGGCCTTTCTGGTGGCGAGCCTGTTCAACCGGCATATCCGGCGCGACCTGTTGCCCCGGCGCGGGGAACTGGCGCCGGGCAATATCTGGCATGAAATCGCCGATCATGCGCGGCTGCGCCTGCCGGCGGGCGAGGCGGCGCGGCGCTACAATATCCTGCAGAAGCTCTCCTATCTTGGCGTGATCTTCGGGTTGCTGCCGTTGCTGGTGCTGACGGGGCTTACCATGTCTCCGGGGATGAATGCGGCCTGGCCCTGGCTGCTCGACCTGTTCGGCGGGCGGCAATCGGCGCGGTCGATCCATTTCCTGTGCGCGGCGGCGATGCTGCTGTTCATCCTCGTCCATCTCGTCATGGTGGTGCTGGCGGGGCCGTTCAACGAGGTGCGGTCGATGGTGACGGGCTGGTTCCGGCTGCCGAGGGAGCGGGGGCGATGATCTCGCGGAGGAAGGCGATCGGGGCGATCGGGGCGGCGGGGCTGCTGTCCGGCTGCGACCGGATCATAGCGAGCCCGACCGTTCGGGGCGTGCTCAGATCGGCCGAGGGGCTGACGATGCGCGCGCAGCGGCTGGTGACGGACCGCACCGCGCTGGCGCGCGAGTTCGGCCCGGTGGATCTGTCGCCCGTCTTCCGGTCTAATGGGACGGCGATGCCGCGATCGGCGGATTATGCCGCGCATCTGGCGAGCCGCTTCGCCGACTGGCGGCTGGTGGTGGATGGGCTGGTGGCGCGGCCCTTGTCCCTGTCGCTCGCCCAGATCGGGGCGATGCCGGCGCGGACGCAGATCACGCGACATGATTGCGTCGAAGGATGGAGCGCGATCGGCCAATGGACGGGCGTGCCGCTGCGCCTGCTGCTCGATCGGGCGGGGCTGAGGAACGGGGCGCGCTATATCGTCTTTCATTGCGCGGACGATTTTGGCGCAGGCAAATATTATGAAAGCATCGACCTGATCGACGCCTTCCACCCGCAGACGATCATGGCCTGGGCGCTCAACGGGCAGATGCTGCCGGTAGCGAATGGCGCGCCGATCCGGCTAAGGGTCGAGCGGCAGCTTGGCTACAAACATGCCAAATATGTGATGCGGATCGAGGTCGTCGCCTCGCTCGCCGCGATCGGTGGGGGCAAGGGCGGCTATTGGGAGGATAGCAATGATTATGAATGGTATGCCGGCATCTGAACGTGCGGACCGTTGAGTTTCATGCGTTCGCTGTTGCTGTGCGCGAGCATCCTTTCCGCGCCGGCCCTGGCGCAGGAGGCGGAAACCGTCCCCGAGATCGTCGTCACCGGGCGTGGGCTTGAGCCGGGCGCGGGCGAAATTGCCTATGATGTGGTGACGATCGATCGGGAGCGGCTGACGTCATCGGCGAGCGGACGGCTGGAGGATGTGCTGCGCGACGCCGCAGGTCTCCAGCAGTTTCGCCGTTCGGACGCGCGATCGGCGCATCCGACGAGCCAGGGGGCTAGCCTGCGCGGGCTGGGCGGCAACGCCTCCTCGCGCGCGCTGCTGGTGCTCGACGGCGTGCCGCAGATCGATCCGTTCGGCGGATGGGTCAATTGGGCGGCGTTCGACCCCCAGCGGCTGGAGCATGTGCGCGTGACGCGCGGCGGAGGAAGCGGCGTGCTCGGGCCGGGCGCGCTTGCGGGCACGATCGAGCTGACAAGCGCGGGGCGGGCCGATCTGGCGCCGGCCTGGGGCGCGATCGCTTATGGCAGCCGCGATGCGATCGATGCGGATGCGGGGCTTTCCGCTCGGCTCGGCGGCGGCTTTGCGAGCCTTTCGGCCAGCTACGGTCGGGGCGATGGGTTCGTGCCGATCATCAAGGGGCAGCGGGGGCCGGTCGATCGGCCGGCGCGCTATGCGCAGGGGAGCGTGGCGGCGCGCGCCGTCTTCCCCGTGGGGCCGGACACGGAGCTTCAGGCGAGCGGGCTCGCCCTGATCGACGAGCGGACGCGTGGCCTTGCCTTCACCGACAATCGCACGAGCGGCGCGGATGCGAGCCTGCGGCTGGTCGGGCGGGGGCGCTGGGGGTGGGAGGCGCTGGCCTATCTGCAGATGCGCGAATTTTCGAGCGGCTTTGCCAGCGCCAACGCCACGCGCACGGCTGTCAACCAGACGCTCGACCAATATAATGTGCCGGCGACCGGCATTGGCGGGCGGTTCGAGCTGCGTCCGCCCATCGGCGACGGCGTCGAGCTGCGCATCGGCGGCGATGGACGCCTGACCGAGGGCAAGACCAAGGAGCTGTTCACCTTCGTGGCGGGCCGGCCGACCCGCATCCGTGATGCGGGCGGGCGGACGCGGACGCTGGGCGGCTTTGCCGACCTGACCGTGTCGGCGAGCGATGCCTTGACCTTGACCGGCGGCGCGCGGATCGACCGCTGGTGGATCGATGAGGGGCATTTGCGCGAGCATGTGCTGGCCACGGGCGCGAGCCTGACCGATGTGGAGCATCCCGACCGCAGCGGCTGGGAGCCGACGGCACGGGCGGGAATCGCCTATCGGCTGGGTGGCGGGGCGAGTCTGCGGGGGGCGGCCTATCTGGGTTGGCGCTTGCCGACGCTCAACGAGCTTTATCGCCCCTTCCGAGTGGGGACGGATGCGACCGCGGCCAATCCCGCGCTCAAGCCCGAGCGGTTGCGGGGCATCGATGCGGGGATCGACTTCCGGCCATTGCCGACGGTGCGGCTGGGGGCGACCGTCTTCCACAATATGCTCGATGACGCGATCGGCAATATCTCGCTGGGGCGGGGACCCGGAGTGTTTCCGGGCGTGGGCTTCGTCGCGGCAGGCGGCACCTATCGCCAGCGCGGCAATTTCGATGCGGTGCGGTCGAACGGCGTGGAACTGGAGGCGGGCCTGGGCGACGGCGTGTGGCGGCTGGATGCGGCCTATGCCTATGTCGATGCGCGGGTGCGGGCGTCGGGAGCGGCGGCGGGGCTCGATGGGATGAGGCCCGCACAGACGCCGCGCCATCAGGCCTCGGCGACGCTCGGCTGGTCCCCGCCGGGCGGGATCCGGGCGGCCGCGACGCTGCGCTATGTCGCGGCGCAGTTCGAGGATGATCAGAATGTGCGGCGGCTCGATGATGCGGTGACGCTCGACGCGACGGCGTCATTGCCGGTCATGACTGGGCTGATGCTGGAAGCGAGAGCGGAGAATGTCACCGACGCGCGGGTGGAGGCGGCGATTTCGGGCGATGGCCTGATCGAGCGCGCGACGCCGCGCAGCTTGTGGCTGGGGCTACGCTATACGGGCTGGTGAGAGTTTTCAGCCGACTAGATCGTCTTTCATCTGACTTGAATCGCGGGGGATTCCTGAGCGGGTGATTTTGTGATTCACGATGCTGGCTGGGCAGCAGGAGGCCAGCAGGTGATGCCGAAAGCCTGTTCGAATGATCTTCGTGAACGTGTGGTCCGGGCCGTCGAGGCGGGAGCA
>NZ_NWBU01000011.1 GCF_003050615.1 Sphingomonas oleivorans
ATACCCATGGCCTCGAAGCCCATGAGACCCGGAGCCGCCGCCCACATGTCCCTTCATCAAATCCTACAATGAGAAAGAGCCGACAAGCAGGCATTCCCTATTTGCTAGGGTTACCTGCTTGGCTTATCAGGTGACCGGAGCGTTGCTGTGAGAGCGTCGCCGCCGGTGGAGGGGCATCTAGGCCTGGATTCGAGTCGGCGCAAGGGAAAAATTCAGGTCGATGACATTTTTACGCATTTTGGCGGGCTGCACCCGAAAAATTAGGCATTTCCAGCCGCTTCGCTGAACGCCCGGGCGCCCGACGCCCCCTCCCCTTCCTTCCCTGCGCCAAAAAACGGGCCCAGTTCCGAACGGGCGACCACCTACACGCCCAGGGGCTTGGCCTCCGCCCCGCAAAGCGCGATAGCGGCCTGAACGCCCCGAAGAGGGCTGGCAGGAGTGAGAGGATGGCCCTTCGCGATATTTCCCATTTCTATGTCGGCCAAAGCGGCGAACCCGTCGACCGCTTCGCCGATGTGTTCGACCCGAACAGTGGCGAGATACAGGCGCGCGTCGCGCTCGGCACGGCGGCGGACCTAGAACATGCGGTCGCCGCCGCCCGCGCCGCGCAGCCCGGCTGGGCCGCGACCAATCCGCAGCGCCGCGCCCGTGTGCTGTTCCGCTTCAAGGAGCTGGTCGAGGCGAATATGGCGGCGCTGGCGCATCTCCTCTCCTCCGAACATGGCAAGGTGATCGCCGATTCGCGCGGCGACATCCAGCGCGGGCTGGACGTAATCGAATTCGCCTGCGGCGTCCCCCATTTGCTGAAGGGCGAATATACGCAGGGCGCGGGCCCCGGTATCGACGTCTATTCGATGCGCCAGCCGCTGGGCATCGTCGCCGGCATCACCCCGTTCAACTTCCCGGCGATGATCCCGATGTGGATGTTCGGCATCGCCATCGCCGTGGGCAACGCCTTCATCCTCAAGCCCTCAGAACGCGATCCCTCCGTCCCCGTCCGGCTTGCCGAGCTGATGATCGAGGCCGGCCTGCCCGAAGGCATTTTGCAGGTCGTGCAGGGCGACAAGACCGTGGTTGATGCGATTCTCGACCATCCGGAGATCAACGCGGTGAGCTTCGTCGGCTCGTCGGATGTGGCCCATTATGTCTACAGCCGCGGCGTCGCGGCGGGAAAGCGCGTCCAGGCGATGGGCGGCGCCAAGAATCATGGCATCGTCATGCCGGACGCGGATCTCGATCAGGTGGTGGAGGATGTCGCCGGCGCCGCTTTCGGTTCCGCGGGCGAACGCTGCATGGCGCTTCCCGTCGTCGTGCCCGTGGGCGAGGATGTGGCCGACCGGCTCCGCCAGAAGCTGATCCCCGCGATCGAGGCGCTGCGCGTCGGCGTTTCGACCGACAGCGAGGCGCATTATGGCCCGGTCGTCTCCGCGCAGCACAAGGCACGGATCGAGGACTATATCCGGACGGGCGTGGAGGAAGGCGCCGAGCTGGTCGTCGACGGACGCGGCTTCACGCTTCAGGGGCATGAGAAGGGCTTCTTCATAGGCCCTAGCTTGTTCGATCATGTGAAGCCGACGATGCGGAGCTACAGGGACGAGATTTTCGGCCCCGTCCTCCAGATCGTCCGCGCGCATAGCTTCGAGGAAGCGCTCAGGCTCCCGTCCGATCATCAATATGGCAATGGCGTCGCCATCTTCACGCGCAACGGCCATGCCGCGCGCGAATTCGCGGCGCGCGTCAATGTCGGCATGGTCGGCATCAACGTGCCGATCCCGGTGCCGGTCGCCTATCACAGCTTCGGCGGCTGGAAACGCTCGGCCTTCGGCGACACCAACCAGCATGGCATGGAAGGCGTACGGTTCTGGACCAAGGCGAAGACCGTCACCCAGCGCTGGCCCGATGGCGGCGCCACGGGCGACAGCGCCTTCATCATCCCGACCCTGTGACGAGCCCCCGCCATGCCGGATCCCGTCGTCCCGACCCAATTCGACCTCACCGACGATCAGCGCACCATCCAGGAAATGGCCCGGCGCTTCACGGCGCAAGCGATCATCCCCCATGCCGCGCGATGGGATGAAGAACATATCTTCCCGCGCGACGTGGTGAAGGCCGCTGCCGAGCTGGGCTTCGGCGCCATCTATGTCTCCGAAGAATCGGGCGGCATCGGCCTCGGCCGGCTGGAAGCGGCGCTGATCATGGAGGCGATGGCCTATGGCTGCCCCTCCACCTCCGCCTTCATCTCGATCCACAATATGGCGAGCTGGATGATAGACCGCTTCGGCAGTGCCGCGGCGAAGGCCAAATATCTCCCCTCGCTCGTCAGCTGCGACCAGCTCGCCAGCTATTGCCTGACCGAGCCCGGCTCCGGTTCCGACGCGGCCAGCCTCAGGACGAAGGCCGTGCGCGACGGCGACCATTATGTCGTCACCGGCACCAAGGCGTTCATTTCCGGCGCCGGCGAGAATGACCTCTATCTCACCATGGTCCGCACCGGCGGAGAAGGTGCCGGCGGCATAAGCTGCCTCGTCATCGAGAAGGACATGGCGGGCGTCAGCTTCGGCGCGCAGGAAAAGAAGCTCGGCTGGCATTCGCAGCCGACCGCGATGGTCAATTTCGACGGCGTGCGCGTGCCGGCCGAAAACCGCATCGGCGCGGAGGGCGAGGGCTTCCGCATCGCGATGACGGGGCTCGACGGCGGCCGGCTCAACATCGGCGCCTGCTCGCTCGGCGGCGCGCAACGCTGCCTCGACGAGACGATCCGCTATACGAAAGAGCGCAGGCAGTTCGGCGCTCCGATCGCCGACCTGCAGGCAACCCAGTTCACGCTCGCCGACATGGAGACCGAGCTCCAGGCCGCGCGCCTCCTCCTCTATGCCGCCGCCGCCAAGGTCAGCGCCGATGCGCCCGATAAGACCCGCTTCGCCGCCATGGCCAAGCGGCTCGCCACCGACACGGGCTCGGCAGTGGTCGATCGCGCGCTTCAACTTCATGGCGGCTATGGCTATTTGCGGGATTATCCGATCGAGCGCTTCTGGCGGGACCTGCGCGTCCACCGCATATTGGAGGGCACCAATGAGATCATGCGGCTGATCGTGGGACGGGAGATGGTGCGCCAATGAGCGAGCCGGTGAGCGGGCCAGTGGGCGAGGATGTCCTCACCTGTATCGAAGGCCGCGTCGGCCGCATTCGCCTCAACCGCCCCAAGGCGATCCATGCGCTCACCTTCGCCATGTGCGAGGCGATGATCGCCGCCCTGCTGAGCTGGCGCGACGATCCCGCGGTGGACCTCGTCCTGATCGACCATGCGGCAGGTCGCGGCTTCTGCGCGGGCGGCGATGTGGTGGCGCTTGCGAAGAGCGGTGCCGTCGACGGAGCGGATGCGCGCGCCTTCTTCCACAGCGAATATCGGCTGAACCATCTGCTCTTCACCTATGGCAAGCCGACCGTCGCGATGATGGACGGGATCACCATGGGCGGCGGCGTCGGCATCTCCCAGCCCTGCCGCCATCGCATCGCCACCGAGCGAACCGTCTTCGCCATGCCGGAAACGAGCATCGGCCTGTTTCCGGATGTCGGCGGCGGCCGCTATCTTTCCCGCCTGCCCGGCCGCATCGGCCATTATGTCGCGCTTACCGGCGCACGGCTCGACGGCGCGAACTGTTTCGCGCTCGGGCTGGCGACCGGCTTTGTTCCAAGCGAGGGGATCGCGGCGCTGAAGGCGCGGATCATCGAGGAGCCTTCGGCCGCAGCCCGGATCATAGCGGCGGCGAAGACCACCCCGCCGCCCGCGAAGATACTGGAATTGCGCGAGGATATCGATCGCCTCTTCGTCTCCGACCGCTATGAGCATGTGCTGGCGGCGCTCGAGGCCGATGGCGGCGAATGGGCTGCGGAGCAGCGCGAGATCCTCACCGCCAAATCGCCCCAGGCCTGCAAGGTCGCGCTGCGCGAGCTGGCCGAAAGCAGGAAGCTTCATGATTTCGCGGACGAAATGCGGATGGAATATCGCATTGCCGCCCGCGTCGTGCAGCGGCCGGACTTCGCCGAGGGTGTCCGCGCGCTGCTGATCGACAAGGATAATGGGCCGCGCTGGGATCCGCCGACGCCGGACGCCGTGTCCGATACGCTGATCGACGGGATTTTCGCGCCTCTGCCGACCGCCGAGGAATGGTCGCCCTTGGCATGAGCGGGCAGAGCTGCAGGATCGCGTTCCGCGCAGATGACGAACATTTGGGGAGAAGCCGATGTCCTATGAAACGATCCTCGTCGAACGGCATGATGCGGTCACGCTGATCCAGCTCAACCGGCCGCAGGCGCTGAACGCGCTCAATTCGCAGCTATTGGGCGAGTTGATCGATGCCTTCGCCGCGTTCGATGCCGATCCGGCGCAGCGCGCGGCCGTCCTCACCGGCAGCGAAAAGGCCTTCGCCGCCGGCGCGGATATCAAGGAGATGCAGGAACGGGGCTTCGCCGACATGTATGGCAGCAACATGTTCGCCGGCTGGGAAAGGGTGACGGCGACGCGCAAGCCCTGGCTCGCAGCGGTGGCCGGCTTCGCGCTCGGCGGCGGCTGCGAGCTGGCGATGATGGCGGATTTCATCCTTGCCGGAGACAATGCGAAGTTCGGCCAGCCCGAGGTCAAGCTCGGCATCGCTCCCGGCATGGGCGGGTCGCAGCGGCTGACGCGCGCGGTGGGCAAGGCCAAGGCGATGGAAATGTGCCTCACCGGCCGGTTCATGGATGCGGCGGAGGCCGAGCGCGCGGGCCTCGTCTCGCGCATCATCCCTACGACCGATCTGGTCGGGGAAGCCTTGAAGACGGCTGCGCTGATCGCCTCCATGCCGCCGCTCGCCGCCATCGCCAACAAGGAGATGGTCAATGCCGCCTTCGAGACGGGGCTCGCGCAGGGCATATTGTTCGAGCGGCGGCTGTTCCACGGCCTCGCCGCCACCGAGGACAAGGCGGAGGGCATGGCCGCCTTCGTCGAAAAGCGCCCGGGCGTCTGGAAGGGCCGCTGACGCCATGGAATGAATGATCGGGGCTTGCAGGAAATGGCACGGATCGCCTTCATCGGCCTTGGCAATATGGGCAGCGGCATGGCCGCGAACCTTGCCAAGGCGGGGCAAGAGGTCCGCGCCTTCGATCTCGCGACGGATGCGCTGAAGCGGGCCGAGGCCGCCGGCTGCCTGACCGCCACCTCCTCGGCCGATGCGGCGCGCAATGCCGATTATGTGGTGACGATGCTCCCCGCAGGCGGCCAAGTCCGCGCCGTCTATATGGGCGAAATATTCGATGCCGTGCCGCAGGCCGCACTGCTGATCGATTGCTCCACGATCGACATGGCTTCGGCGAAGGCGGTGGGAGAAGCGGCCGCCGCCAGGGGCCTGGCGATGGTCGACGCCCCCGTCTCGGGCGGGATCGCGGCGGCCAATGCGGGCACGCTCACCTTCATGGTCGGCGGCTCGACGGAGGCCTTCGCCCGCGCAGAACCGATCCTCGCGAACATGGGCAAGGCCCTGATCCATGCCGGTGGGCCGGGCGCCGGACAGGCCGCGAAGATCGCCAACAATATGCTGCTCGGCGCCACCATGGTCGCCACCTGCGAGGCCTTCGTGCTGGCGGGGAAGCTCGGCCTCGATCTTCAGACCTTTTACGATATCGCCTCCCGGGCGTCGGGCCAGAGCTGGTCGATGACGAGCTATTGCCCCGTGCCCGGCGTCGGCCCGGAAACGCCGGCCGATCGCGGCTATGAAGGCGGCTTCGCCACCGCGCTGATGCTCAAGGATCTGAAGCTCGCCATGGAAGCCGCGCAGGATGTGGACGCCAGCGTGCCGATGGGTGGCCAGGCCGAATCGCTCTATCAAGCGTTTGTCAATCTCGGCGGCGGATCCAGGGATTTCTCCGCGATCATCAAGCTGCTCGACGGAAGCTGGCGGCGCTGAATCCGGAAAGATACGGGAAAGCAACGATTAACTCGTCTCCCTATCCCCCGAAACAATACGTAAAGGGACCCCCCGCATTTACTAATTCGTCATCCTATCGTCTGATAAACGGGCCCCGAAAGAGGTGTATGATGGTAGCGCAGCGTTTGACGAAGGACGATCCGATGCGGGCCGCGCAGCCGATGCTGCCTGCCCAGCAGGAAATCGCGCACTCCTCCCCGGCGCGCGATCTTCAGGACATATTGCAGGCCCGCGTCACGCAGGCCACGCCGCCGGAGGAAAGCGCGCGGCATGGCTGGTCGCCCCGGCGCAAGCTGGGCGCACTGCTGCTCGCGACGGGACTGCTATGGGGCGTTCTGATCGGCGCGGCGATCGCAATCCTCCGCATCGCCGGCTGATCGGTCAGCCGATCGGCGGCAGGCCGTCCAGCAGCTTGTCGAGCGTGACGGGATAATCGCGCACGCGCACGCCGCAGGCATTGTGGATCGCATTGGCGATCGCGGCCCCCGCGCCGCAAATGCCCAGCTCGCCCACGCCCTTGGTCTTGAGCGGGGTCGACTTGTCATCCTCCTCGTCGAGGAAGATGGCATCGATGTCGGGCAGGTCGGCATGGGCCGGCACATGATATTCGGCTAGGTCGTGATTGATGAACAGGCCGTGCCGCCGGTCGACGACATTCGCCTCCATCAGCGCCGCGCCCACGCCGAACACCATGCCGCCGATCGCCTGGCTGCGCGCCGTCTTGGGATTGAGCAGCCGTCCCGCCGCGAACACGCCCAACATCCGGCGCAACCGCACCTCGCCGCTGTCGATCGCCACCCCCACTTCCGCGAAATGCGCGCCGAAGCTCGCCTGGGCATAGCTTTGGGTGAGTCCGCCGGGCAGCATCTCGCCCTCGGCGGAAACGCCCTCGCCGGCAAGCTCCGCCAGAGCCAGGCTCCGGCCGCCGCCATGCATCATCCCGCCCTCGAACCGCGCATCGGTCGAATTCAGCCCCGCTTTCTGGGCGAGCATGTCACGCAGCGCCATGCAGGCGTCATAGACCGCCGTGCCCGCGCTGTTGGCACCCCATGAGCCGCCCGATCCCGGCCCGCGCGGCAGGCGCGTGTCGCCGAGCCTGACCGTCACCGCATCGAGCGGCAGGCCCATCGCCTCGGCGGCCACCTGCGCCAATATGGTGTAGCTGCCCGTGCCGATGTCGGTCATCGACGTCTCGACCGTCAGCCGCCCCTGCCCGTCCAGCCGGACGCGCGCCTTGGCCTCGACGACATAATTTTCGCGGATGGCGGATGCGACGCCCATGCCCACCAGCCAGCGCCCGTCGCGCACCCGGCACGGCACGGGATCGCGCCGCTCCCAGCCGAACCGCCGCTGCCCCTCGCGCAATGCTTCCACCAGCTTGCGCGACGAAAAGGGCCGCGCCGGGCCGCGCTCGGGGTCATGCGGCGTATCGTTGATGACGCGCATCTCGACGGGATCGATGCCCGCTTTCTCCGCCAGCTCGTCCAGCGCGCATTCGAGCGCGAGCAGCCCCGCCGCCTCGCCCGGCGCGCGCATCGAGGCGGCGGGCGCGAGATCGAGCACCGCCTTGCGATTGCGGATCAGCCGGTTCGGCGCGGCATAGAGCAGCCGCGTCTGGCTCGCGGCGCCCTCCTCGAAGCTCCTGCCCGGTAGGTTGCCGCTGACGCTGTCATGCCCGATCGCGAGCAGCCGACCCTCCGCATCGCATCCCAGCCGGAGGCGCTGGATGGTGGCCGGGCGATGGCTGGTGCCGTTGAATATCTGCTGCCGGGTCAGCGCCAGCTTGACCGGACGACCGAGCGCGCGCGCGGCGAGCGCGGACAGGATCGCATCGGCATAGACGCTGATCTTGCCGCCGAATCCGCCGCCGATGAAGCGGGAGATGATCCGGATATGCTCGCTCGGCATCGCGAGCGTCGCGGCAATATCGCCCACCGACCAATCGGGAAGCTGCTGCGCGCTCCACAGGGTGAGCCGGTCGCCGTCCCAGCGGGCGATGCTGGCATGCGGCTCCATCATCGCATGCGCCTGGTCGGGCGTGGTGTAGCTGACGTCCACCGCAAAAGGGGATGCGGCGAAAGCGGCCTCGAAATCGCCCATGCGATGCTCGCCGCCCCGGGGGGGCCTGGCTTGCCTCTCGGCCTCGGCCAGGTCGAACCGGCCCGGCTCCCGTTCATAATCCACGCGGACCAGCCCGGCGGCATGACGCGCCTGCTCGAATGTCTCGGCGACGACCAGCGCCACCGCCTGGCCATGATGCGCTATCTCCGACCCCACAAGCTGGGGTGCCGCATCCCCGCCGCTCCCCTGGCGCGGCGCATTGCGATGCGTCATCACCATAAGCACGCCTTCGGCCGCTTCCGCCGCCGCGCTGTCGATCGCGACGATGCGGCCCTTGGCGATCGCGGCCGGCACGATCATGCCATAGGCGGCGCCCGGCACCTCCTCATGATATTCATAGGAATAGGTTGCGGCACCGCTCAGCTTGGCCGGGCCGTCCACCCGGTCGACCGGCTGCGCCACGATCCGCCGCGCGTCGAGCGGCGTCATGCTTATGGGCTTGTCATATCTCATCGGGCCATCGCCTCGCCCAGCACTGTCGCCAGCACGCGGCGGAGCAGCGGCAGCTTGAAGTCATTCTCGCCCCGCCCCTCGGCATCGGCCAGGATCGCGTCCGCCGCCGCATCGGCCGCAGCCCTCCCGCCATCGCTGCCGGTAAGCGCCGCTTCCGCCGCCTCGACGCGCCAGGGCTTGGGCGCGATGCCGCCAAAGGCGAGCCGCGCTTCGGCGATCGCCCTCCCCTCCCGCCGGATGATCGCCGCGATCGAGACCAGCGCAAAGGCATAGGAAGCCCGATCGCGCACCTTGCGATAAAGCTGCGCGCCCTCCACCGGTGCCGGCAGCGTCACCGCGGTGATCAGCTCGCCCGGCGCCAGCACCGTTTCCTGTTCCGGCCGATCGCCGGGAAGCCGGTAGAAATCGGCCAGTGCGATCGTCCGGGTCGCGCCGCCGCCATTCACCGTCTCGACCCTCGCATCGAGCGCGCTGAGCGCCACCGCCATGTCGGACGGGTGGGTCGCGATGCAATGGTCGCTCGCGCCGACGATCACATGCATCCGGTTGACGCCCCCGATCGCGGCGCAGCCCGATCCCGGGCGACGCTTGTTGCAGGGCGTGATGCCGTCGTAAAAATAGAGGCAGCGCGTGCGCTGGAGCAGGTTTCCGCCCGTCGTCGCCTTGTTGCGGAGCTGGCCGGACGCGCCCGCGAGCAGCGCGCGCGCCAGCACGGGATAATCGCGCCGCACGCGCATGTCGGCGGCAAGATCGGCGTTGCGCACCATCGCCCCGATGCGCAAACCGCCCTCGGCCGTCTCCTCGATCCGGTCGAGCCCGATGCGGGTCACATCGATCAGATGGGGAGGCGTCTCGATCCCATGCTTCATCAGGTCGATCAGATTGGTGCCGCCCGCGATGAACCGCGCGCCGGGAGTCTCCGCGGCGGCACGCGCCGCCTGCTCCGGGCTTTCGGCGCGTTCATAGGTGAAGGGCCTCATGCGCCCGCCACCTCGCGGATCGCGGCGATGATATTGGGATAGGCGGCGCAGCGGCAGAGATTGCCGCTCATCCGCTCGCGCAACTCCGCGTCGGTGAGCGGGGGTGCGGCCTCCAGATCTTCGGTCGCATGGCTCGGCCGCCCCGCCGCCATCTCCTCCAGCACGGCAATAGCGGAGCAGATCTGCCCCGGCGTGCAATAGCCGCACTGAAAGCCGTCATGGCGCAGAAAGGCCCGCTGCATCGGGTGCAGCGCGTCCTTGCCGCCAATGCCTTCGATCGTGGTGACCGCCTCGCCCTCATGCATCACCGCAAGGCTCAGGCAGGAATATAGGCGCCGCCCTTCCACCAGCACGGTGCAGGCGCCGCACTGGCCATGGTCGCAGCCCTTCTTGCTTCCCGTCAGGCGCAGATGCTCGCGCAGCATGTCGAGCAGCGTCGTGCGCGGATCGAGCTCCAGCACGCGCGCCTCGCCATTGACCGTCAGCGACAGCCTCATTTGAGCGCCGCTCCATCGAGCTTGAGCGCATCGGCGGGGATCAGCTCCGCCTTCACGCCCTTGGCCTGAAGCTGGGGCATGAACTGGTCGGCATCCCCCACCACCACGATGCTCGCGGCGGAAGGATCGAACAGCGACTTGGCAACCGCCGCCACCGCATCCGGCGTCACCGCCTCCACCTGGGCGGAATAGCGGCCGAGCTCGGACAGAGCGACGCCTTCGCTGGCGAGGTCGGCCAGCCGTTCGGCAAGTCCTGCCGTCGTCTCTATCTCCCGCCCGAAGCCGCCGTTGAGCACCGCCTTGCGCGTGGCCAGCTCGGTGACCGGCACAGGCTCCGCGCCCAGTCGCCGCATCTCGCCGACGATCAGATCGATCACCTCGGGCGCGGTCGGATTCTTGGTCTGGGTCGATGCCGCGATCGGTCCAACGCTCCGGCGCGGATCGATGCTGCTGCCCGCGCCATAGGCCAGGCCGCGCTTGATGCGGATTTCCTGGTTGAGCCGCGAGGAGAAGCCGCCGCCCAAGGTCGTATTCGCCACGATCGCCGGATAATAGCGCGGGTCGCTACGCGCGATGGTGGCGCGCGCCACCGTCACCGCCGCCTGCGCCGCGCCCGGCAGATCGACGACGATGACGCGCGGCCTGGTCGGGAGGGCGGTCACGGCCGGCCGCACGGCCGGCGCCGGCGATGCCTTCCAGCCGCCGAACAATTTCGTCGCAAGCTCGGTCGCCCGATCGGCGCTTATGTCGCCGACCAGGATCAACGTTGCATCCTCCGGCCGCCAGCCCGCTCTATAGGCGGATTGCACGTCAGCCCGCGTGATCGCCTTCAGCGAGGCGGGGGTGCCGCCGGCGGGATGGCCATAGGGCGTGTCGCCATAGACGGCGCGCGCAGCGACCATCCGGGCGAGCCGGGCAGGATTTTTGAGCGCGATGCCGACCTCGTCGATCGCCTGGATGCGCGCGCGCTCCAGCTCCTCCTCCGCAAAGGCCGGATTTTGCGCCACATCCGCGAAGACACCAAGCGCCGGCGCCAACTGATCGGATTTGACGGTGAGCGACAAAGTGGAGCCGTCCCAGCCCGCGCCGCTGCCGATCGATCCGCCCAGCGCCTCGATCGCCTCGGCAATCTGCGTGGCCGATCGGGTCGCCGTGCCCTTGGTCATCAGCGTCGCGGTCAGTTCCGCCAGCCCCGCCCGGCTCGCGGGATCCGCTGCCGCGCCGCCGCCCACCACCAGCTCGGCGCTGACCAGCGGCAGGTCGCGCTTCTCGACCACCACCAGTCTCAGGCCATTGGGCAGGCGCCGCTCGATCGGCGTCGGCACGGTAACGGGAACGGGCGTGGCCGGCGCCGGCGGGTTAATGCGTTCGGCGGCCGGGGCAGGCGTCACGCTCGCCACGCCCGGCGGCACGGCGAGCGGCGCGG
This sequence comes from Sphingomonas oleivorans, assembly GCF_003050615.1. GTDB lineage: Bacteria > Pseudomonadota > Alphaproteobacteria > Sphingomonadales > Sphingomonadaceae > Sphingomonas_H > Sphingomonas_H oleivorans. The sequence goes on from NZ_NWBU01000011.1 coordinate 11,441, forward strand.
TCTTCACGGTCGATGCGATCGCGATGCGGTCGCCATCCTTGCCCGCCGGCCGCTCCTCCTCGGGCAGATAGTGCACCACCACGCGCCGCTCATCCGCCAGATAGATACGCGCCACGCGCTGCACGTCGGCGGCGGTCACGGCTGCTATCTCTTGTATCTCGCGATCCGCCGCCTTGGCATCGCCCTCGATGAGGACGGCGGTGGCGATGGCGGATGCCTTGCCCTCCGCCGTCTCGCGCTCGGCAAGTGCGGCGGTCAGCAGGCCGTTCTTGGCCTCGGCCAGCTCGGCATCGGTGACGGGTGCGTCGCGCAGCCGGGCGACCTCGCGGCGAAGCGCCGCCTCGCCTTCCTCGGCGCGCTTGCCCCCGGCCATGATCGCCAGCGCACCGAACGCGCCCGTGCCCTGCTTGTCGTCCAATATGGTCGAGGCCTGCTGCGCGATCTGGTCGCGATAGACGAGCGACTGATAGAGGCGCGAGCTCTCACCTCCGGAAAGGATCGCGTCGAGCACGGTCAGCGCCGCATTGTCCGCGCTGCGCGCCGGCGGGATCAGCCAGCTTATCAGCACCGCCGGCAGCGGCGTGTTCGGCTCATAGACGGTATAGCTGCGCGGGCCGGCGCGGGTGGGCTCGGCGACGGATACGCGCGGGATGGGCCGGTTCGGCCGCGCGATCGGCCCGAAATATTGATCCACCCATTTGTCGAGCTGCGCCTGATCGAAATTGCCCGAGACGACCAGCACGGCATTGTCCGGCCGGTAATAAGTGGCGTGGAAGGCACGGATGTCATCGATCGTGGCAGCGTCCAGCTCGGCGATGCTGCCGATCACGCCGCGCGCATAAGGGTGCGTCGCATAGGTCGTCCTGGGGAAATAGGTCTGGAACAGCCGGCCATAGGGCCGCGCCTCGCCCGAGCGCAGCTCCTCCTTCACCACGTCGCGCTCGGATGCGAACACGCCCGGCTCCACCACCAGCGCCCCCATCCGCTCGGCCTCTGCCCATAGCAGCCGCTGCAGATGATTGGCCGGCACCACTTCATAATAATTGGTATAATCGTCGCCGGTCGATGCATTGTTATAGCCGCCGACATCCTCGGTCAGCCGATCCATCTGCTCGGGCACCATGTTGCGCGTGGCCTTGAACATCAGATGTTCGAACATGTGCGCGAAGCCCGATCGGCCGGCGGGATCGTCCTTCCCGCCGACATCGTACCAGACCTGCACGGCAACATTGGCGGTCGACTTGTCGGGAATGGAATAGATGCGCAGGCCGTTGGCGAGCGTGCGGCTCTGATAGGCGATCGGAGCGACGGCGCTGGCGGCGGGCGCGGCCGGCGCCTTCCCCGCCACCGCATAGAGCATCAGGCCCGAAACAAGCGAACGCAGCAATATCGACCGCATGGCAATCCCCGAATTTTCATGGCCCCATCGGGCGCGGACGCGCGGGACGGGTCACAAGGATCGTCAGCCTGCGCCGGTATGACGCAAAAGGAAAGCCCGTCAGATCAGCCCGGCGAGTGGGCTGGACGGATCGGCATAGCGCCGCCGTCCCATGCGCCCGGCACGATAGGCGAGGCGCCCGGCCTCGACCGCCGCCTTCATCGCCGCCGCCATTAGCACCGGATTCTTGGCCTCCGCGATCGCCGTGTTCATCAGCACGCCGTCGCAGCCCAGCTCCATCGCCGCCGCCGCGTCCGATGCGGTGCCGACGCCCGCATCGACCAGCACGGGCACCTTGGCGCCTTCCACGATCAGCCGGATCGTCACCGGATTCTGGATGCCGAGCCCCGATCCGATCGGTGCGCCCAGCGGCATGATCGCCACCGCGCCCGCATCCTCCAGCCGCTTCGCCGCGATCGGATCGTCGGCGCAATAGACCATCGGCTCGAACCCCTCCTTGGCGAGGATCTCGGTCGCGCGCAGCGTCTCCAGCATGTCGGGATAGAGCGTCTTGGCCTCGCCCAGCACTTCGAGCTTCACGAGGTTCCAGCCGCCTGCCTCGCGCGCCAGCCTGAGCGTGCGGATCGCCTCCTCGGCGGTGTAGCAGCCGGCGGTATTGGGCAGATAGGTGATCTTCCTGGGGTCGATATAGTCGGTCAGCATCGGCGCGTTGCGATCGGCGATGTTCACGCGCCGCACGGCGACGGTCACGATCTCCGCACCCGATGCCTCCACCGCCGCCGCATTCTGCGCATAATCCTTATATTTGCCCGTGCCCACGATCAGCCGCGAGCGGAAGGTGCGGCCCGCCACCGTCCAGCTATCTTCCTCCAGCTTGGTCGCATGATCGCCGCCGCCGACGAAATGGACGATCTCCAGCTCGTCGCCATCCTCGACGCGCACCTCGGCCAAGGTGGAACGCGGCACCACCTCCAAATTGCGCTCGACCGCCACCTTCTCGGGCACGAGGCCCAGTTCGGACGCGAGCTCGGCCAGCGTCAGCCCGTCCATCACGCGGCGATGCTCGCCATTCACCCGGATGCTGATCGTGCCGTCGCTGTGCATCAATAATCTCCGTTCGTCCCGCATGCCTTCGGAGGCGGAACATGCCCCGGCCGGACCGTCGCGGCCGCGCCCGTTTGGTACATGTTGCGTTCCAGCATATAGGAAGCACCCGACTTGCGCCGCAACCGAAAGGCTCCGAATGGCCGACACGCCGATCGTCTACGTCCTCAACGGGCCCAATCTCAACCTGTTGGGGATGCGCGAGCCCGAAATTTACGGCCATGAGACGCTGGACGACATTGCCGACAGGCTGGAGGATCATGCGCGCGAGATCGGCCTTTCGGTCGATATGCGCCAGTCCAACCATGAGGGCCATCTGGTCGATTGGCTGCACGAGGCGAATGCCGGGGGGGCCAAGGCGGTGATCCTCAATGCGGGTGCCTTCACCCACACGTCCATCGCGCTGCATGATGCGATCAAGGCGATTGCCGTGCCCGTGATCGAGGTGCATCTGTCCAATCCGCACAAGCGGGAGGAATTCCGCCACCAGAGCTTTGTAGGCCGGGCGGCGAAGGGCACGATCGCCGGATTCGGCCCGCTCTCTTATGTGCTGGCGCTGGACGCGGCGGCCAAGCTCTGACAGTAGCGCGCGCTTGATCGCAAGAATGAAGTTCTGAACAATAAGAAGGGTCCCGATGACCGAGGAAAACCGAGGCGCCATGCAGGTCGATCCCGATCTCGTCCGCCAGCTCGCCGTCCTGCTGGACGATACCCGCCTGACCGAGATCGAGGTGCAGGATGGCGATCGGCGCATCCGCGTCGCGCGCAACATCACCATCGCGGCCGCCGCGGCGCCCGCTTATGCGCCGGTCGATGCCGCGCCCGCGCCTGCCGCCCCGGCCACGCCGGCGCCGGCGCCGGCGGTCGATCTGGCCGATCATCCGGGCACGGTGCGCTCGCCGATGGTGGGCACCGCCTATCTGGCGGCGACGCCCGGCGCCAAGCATTTCGTCTCGCCCGGCGACAAGGTCGCGGCCGGCGATACGCTGCTGATCGTGGAAGCGATGAAGGTGATGAACCCGATCGTCTCCCCGCGCGCCGGGACGGTCAAGACGCTGCTGGTCGACAACGCCCAGCCCGTCGAATTCGATCAGCCACTCGTCATCGTCGAGTAAGCCCCGTGGCGATCGAAAAGATCCTCATCGCCAATCGCGGCGAAATCGCGCTCCGTATCCATCGCGCCTGCCATGAAATGGGCATCAAGACGGTTGCGGCGCACAGCACGGCGGATGCGGATGCGATGCATGTCCGCCTCGCCGATCAGGCGGTCTGCATCGGGCCGCCGCCGGCGGGGGAGAGCTATCTCAACATCCCCAACATCATCTCGGCGGCCGAAATCTCGGGGGCGGACGCGATCCATCCCGGCTATGGCTTCCTGTCGGAAAATGCCCGCTTCGCCGAGATTGTCGAATCGCACAATCTGATCTGGATCGGCCCCAAGCCCGAACATATCCGCACCATGGGCGACAAGGTGGAGGCGAAGCGCACCGCCGCCGCGCTCGGCCTGCCGCTGGTGCCGGGATCGGACGGACCGCTCAAGGATGTCGAGCAGGCACGCCGCGTCGCGGCCGAGATCGGCTATCCCGTGCTCATCAAGGCCGCGTCGGGCGGCGGCGGTCGCGGCATGAAGGTCGTGCCGTCCGAGGACCAGCTCGAGAGCCTGATCGGCCAGGCGCAATCGGAAGCCAAGGCGGCGTTCGGCGACGACACCGTCTATATGGAGAAATATCTCGGCAATCCGCGCCATATCGAATTCCAGATCTTCGGTGACGGGCGGGGCAATGCCATCCATCTGGGCGAGCGCGACTGCTCGCTCCAGCGCCGCCACCAGAAGGTGCTGGAAGAAGCCCCCTCGCCCGTCATCTCGGCGGAGCAGCGCGAGGAGATGGGCTCGCTCGTGGCGCGTGCGATGGCGGAGATGGGCTATCGCGGCGCGGGCACGATCGAATTCCTCTATGAGGACGGCCGCTTCTACTTCATCGAGATGAACACCCGCCTGCAGGTGGAACATCCGGTGACGGAGGCGATCACCGGCCTCGATCTGGTGCGCGAGCAGATTCGCATCGCCGAGGGCAAGGGCCTCACCCTCCGGCAGGAGGATGTGATGTTCCGCGGCCATTCGATCGAATGCCGCATCAATGCGGAGGACTGGAAGACCTTCGCCCCCTCGCCCGGCCTGGTGAAGAGCTTTCATGCACCCGGCGGCATGCATGTCCGCGTCGATAGCGGCCTTTATGCCGGCTATAAGGTTCCGCCTTATTATGACAGCATGATCGCCAAGCTGATCGTCTATGGCCAGACGCGCGACGGCGCGCTCCGTCGCCTCCGCCGCGCGCTGGAGGAATTTGTGGTGGAAGGCATGAAGACCACCATTCCGCTCCATCAGGCGCTGCTCGACGATCCCGACTTCCAGAAGGGCGATTATACGATCAAGTGGCTGGAAGAATGGCTGGCCCGGCAGAAGGATTGATGTCTCGTCACTCCGGCATGAGCGGATACGTGAATGTCGGAGCGACCTCGGGAAGATGATGGCATGAAGGCGACGATCTGGCACAATCCGCGCTGCGGCACCTCGCGCAAGACGCTCGCGATCCTTCAGGAGACGCCCGGCGTCGAGCTCGAGATCGTGGAATATCTCAAGACCCCACCCTCGCGCGACCGGCTCGCCGCCCTCTATGCCCGCGCCGGTCTCTCTCCGCACGAGGGGTTGCGCGCGAAGGAGCCGCTCGCTGCCGAGCTCGGGCTGACCGGGCCGGAGATTGGCGACGACGCCATTTTCGACGCGATGGTGGCCAATCCCATCCTGATCGAACGGCCGCTGGTCGAGACGGACAAGGGCGTCCGCCTCTGCCGTCCGCAGGAAAAGGTGCGGGAGATAATCTGATAGCGGCTCCCCCCGGGGAAAAGCTGTGGTCTCCTACCTCGAATCGTAACGGGGATTCGGCAAAGGGCCGGACATCGGGAGGAGCAGGCATGACGGCGGTTGCGATCTACAGCCTCAAGGGCGGCGTCGGAAAGACGACCATCGCGGTCAATCTCGCCTTCGCCGCGTCCCGCTCGGGCCGCAAGACGCTGCTCTGGGACCTCGATCCGCAGGGCGGTTCCACTTGGCTGCTCGGCGGCGACGAGACGGTCGGCAGCGATGCCCGCGCCCTTTTTTCGAAGGATATCCGGCCGGATCGGCTGATCCGCTCCACCGCGATCAAGCGACTCGATCTCCTTCCCGCCGATCCGTCGCTGCGCACGCTCGACCTGTTCCTCCACGAACTCGACAAGAAGAAGCGGCTGGCCAAGCTGGTCGAGACGCTGGCCGGGGATTATGACCGGATCATCCTCGATTGCCCGCCCGGGCTCACCGAAACGAGCGAGCAGATATTACGCGGCACCGCGCTGATCGTCGTCCCCGTCATCCCTTCCCCGCTTTCACAGCATGCGCTCGGCACGCTGGAGGCGCATCTGGCGCTCGAGCATGGCCGTGATCGGCCGCTGATGCCTGTCTTCTCGCTGGTCGACCGCCGCCGCCTGCTCCACCGCCAGGCGCTCGCCGCCGAGCCCGACTGGCCCGTCATCCCCATGGCGAGCGCGGTCGAGGCGGCGACGCTCGATCGCGTGCCGGTCGGCCTCTCCGCCCCGCGCTCCCCCGCCAGTGCCGCCTTCAAGTCGCTCTGGAGCGGGATCGAGCGGCGGCTCGCGGCAAAATAGCGACCTGCCTCCGACCCGGCGAGCGCGGGCCTCATCTCTTTCGGCATTTGCAACATCCCCGCCACGCGATACCATATATGGCGTGGCTCCGATCGATCCCGATCTTCTCCTCCGTGCCTATTCGATCGGCGTGTTTCCGATGGCTGACAGCCGGAATGCGCGCGACATCTTCTGGGTCGAACCCAAGAAACGCGGCGTCCTGCCGCTGAACGGCTTCCACCTGTCCCGCTCGCTCGCCAAGACGTTGCGCGCGGATAAATTCCAGGTGACGGCCGACAAGGCTTTTTCGCAAGTCGTCGCCGCCTGCGCGGAATCGACCGCGCTCCGGCCCGACACCTGGATCAACCCCTCGATCGAGCGCGCCTATGCCGAGCTTCATGCGCGCGGCTACGCTCATTCGATCGAATGCTGGCAGCATGGCCGGCTGGTCGGCGGCCTTTACGGCGTTCGGCTGGGCGCGGCCTTTTTCGGGGAAAGCATGTTCAGCCGTATGCGCGACGCCTCGAAGGTGGCGCTCGCCTATCTGGTGGCGCGGCTGAAGGTCGGCGGCTTCCGGCTGCTCGATTGCCAGTTCATCACCGATCATCTCGCCTCGCTGGGCGCGATCGAGATCGAGCGGGCTGCCTATGTCGCGTTGTTGGACGATGCGCTCGGATTGGCGGGCGGGGCCGGCGCCGGGGCGGCGGGGACATCATTCTCGCCGCCGGCCGATTTCTTCGCGCTGGACCGGCTCTGGCCGGAGGAAGGCGCCGCGGCCGATACGGTTTCCGGTCCGATATCCGGGTGGCGCATCGCACAGCTCTTGGGCCAGACGTCGTAAAGCGCGTTCTCGATCACGTTGAGCGACGGCGATTCCTTGTAGAGCCAGCCGGAGAAGATGCGGCGCCATTTATCGTCCGTGCCGCGCATATCCGCCTGGACGAAGGCGCCGGTCAGCTTTTCCGGCTCCCAGGGCGCGGTTGTCTCACAGGCGCGCAGCCGCACCACCAGATCGCCCACGCGCACCGCGCCGCCGGGCTTCAGCGTCACGTCGCGCCACAGGCCGTTGCGCTTGTTGAGGATGCCCAGCACGGCCACCCGTTCCGCCATCGGCGTCGCGACGCGGACGGCGGGCTGGGCCGGGGCCGCTTTCGGCCGTTGCGCGGCCGGCACGGTGGAGGCTTCGGCCGGGGCTTCGCTCTCGGGCTGGAGCTCGTCGTCGGCGGGAACCGCCTCCTCGTCGGGCACCGTCAGCTCGGGCTGCGGCGCGGCCTGGATGGCGGAAACGGCCTGCCAGCCACCGATCGCCAGCGCACCGCCGCCGATCAGGCCCGCCGCCACGCGACGCAGCCGGCCGGCCGGCATCACGGGGCGGTCGGCGCCGTGCCGTTGCCGGTCGCGGCGCTGTCGCTGCTCGGGCGATTGATGAATTGGCCGATCAGCGCCATCAGGTCCATCGCGCCCTGCGTATCGGTGATCATGTCACCATTTTTGAGCGACGTCTCGCTGCCGCCCGGGGTCAGGCCGATGAAGGTGCTGCCGAGCAGCCCTTCGGACGTCACCGACGCGCTGCTGTCCGCCGGCAGCTTCACCGAAGGATCGATGGCGAGCTTCACCGCCACCTGAAAAGTCTGCGGATCGAGCTTCTGGTCCGTGACGCTGCCGATCTTCAGGCCCGCGACGCGCACGTCCGTACCGACGGTCACGCCAGCCGCATTGGGGAACAGCGCCGTCACGGTGATGGCATTGGCCTTGGCGCCGCCGCCGGTACGATCCCAGGCGAACAGAACGAACCAGATGGCGAGCAACACGACGGCCAGGCCGACGATCGCCTCGACCACATTCTCCCTGAGAATGGTCTTCATGGCTTAATTCGGGCTCCAGGCCTCATAATCACCCGTCGCGGCGGCGCGGCGCCCGCCCTTCTCCAGCGCGCCGGCCGGGCGATAGGCCTGGTCCGTGCCGGTGAGATTGGGCAATGCGGGCTTCTCCCAACGCCGTGCGGGCGGTAGATCCTCGGGCCGCTCGTCGATCGTATTATGCAGCCAGCCATACCATTCGGATGGTACGCGGCTCGCATCGTTCGATCCGGAATAGATCACCCAGCGCCGCGTCACGCCGTTTATCGGCTTCCTCGACTGATAATAGACATTGCCGAGATGGTCGGTGCCGACCTTCTCGCCATGACGGCGGCTGAAGATCGTGGTGCCGACGGTGGCGCCGTTCCACCAGGTGAAGATGCTTGCGAGCAGTCCCATGGGATTCGGCTTAGCGCCAGAAACGGCGCGAAAGCAACTGTCCTGAATCACCGCCTGCACAAAGGCGCCATCCGACCCGGTCGAGCGGGGTTCTCAGCGCGGCCAGCTCACCTTGTCGCCCTCGGCGATCCCGTCCGTCGCCGCGGTGCCGCCGTTCAGCTCGAGCACCGCCGCCACCGGCTCGCCCGAATCGATCAGGTCCAGCGAATAGGGCATAGCGCGCTCCGCGATGCGCGCGATCGTGCCGTCCGCGCGGATGAAGATCAGGTCGAGCGACAGCACCGTATTCTTCATCCAGAAGGTGGCGGGCCGCGGCGGGTCCATGGGAAAGATCATCCCCTGGTCCGCCGGCATCTCGGTGCGGAACATCAGCCCCCGCTCCTGCTCGGCAGGCGTGCGGGCGACCTCCACCGAATAGCGGCGCGCGCCCTTCGCCGTCTGGATGGTCAACGGCACGAGCGCGCTTGCACTGGCTCCCGTCTCGCGCGCATCGGCCGCCGGCTGCGCGCCGCAACCGACCAGCGCCAGCGCCACGGCGACTGCCGACAATAGCTTACGCATTACATCTATCCTTGTTCCGCCGCCCTAATCGGCCGTCATCGAGAGGGAGACCACCAGCGGCCCCTTCCGCCCGTCCGCGATCCGCGCGAACAGATGCTGCTCGGTCTTGAGCTCGGCCAGCCCGGAACGGCGCACCGTCTCCATATGGACGAAGATATCGCGCCCGTCGCTGCCCCGCACGACGAAGCCATAGCCCTTGAGCTGGTTGAACCATTTGACCATGACCGGCTCGAACGGCCCCGCCGTATCGACCAGTTCGATCGGATTGACATGATCGGCGGTGCGCCGAGCGACGAGATCGGCATCCGGCCCGGTCGCGGTGCTGAGGTCGATCTCGATCACGCGGCGGGCCTGCATGCCCCGCTCGCGGCGCACCGCCTCGCACACGACACGGCTGCCCTCGGGCAAGGTGCGCCGCCCATGATCGCGCAATACCGAAAAATGGACGAGTATATCGCCCTGCCCCTGATCGCCGATGACGAAGCCGAATCCCCGCGTCGCATCGAACCATTTGACGACCCCGGCGATGCGCTCGCACGGATCCTCGAACCCCCGGCCCATGCTAATGTGAAGACCATTGTCCGTCACATCGGCCCCCAACAACGCCCCACGATCGGACATAACCGGCCCAAACCCCCCTGCCAGACGGTCAAGCTATCATGTCTGCCAAAAATCGGAAGTAAAAATGCCGTATTTCACTCGCCGGCGACATATTCTGTTCGGCTTTTTCTGCCGACAGGCCATACCGACGATGACGATCAGCCGGGCACCGGGCCGATATGGCACCGCATTTCAGTCGAACAGCGCCTCGTCGGCCAGCTCCTCGCCGGGCGCGGCGTTGACGATCTTGCGCGATAGGGCGAGATCATGGCCCGCGCGAAGCATCGCGGCGAGCGCGCGGCGGCGCACATCCTGGTCCGCCTCTTCCCGCGCGAACGGCCCGATCCGCCGCCGCCGGGCGAAGGCGAGCGCGCTTCGGAGCGCATCCGCGGCGGCCGCATCCCGCGCCTCTGCGGCATCCGGCTCCTCGATGCCGGCGGCGCGCAGCGCATCGGCCACCCGCCGCGCGCCATAGCCGCGCCGGCCGAGCGAGGCCGCGCGCGCCTCAGCGAAGGCGCGATCATCGACATAGCCGAGCGCCGCGAACCGATCGACCAGCCCATCGACCGGCGGCGCGCCCTCGCCGCCCCAGCCGCGTTCGTCGAGCTTGCGCATCAAATAGGCGCGCAACTTCGCCCGCGTCGTGGCATAACGGCCGACATAGGACAGAGCGAGCCGCTCGACGCCCTCCGCGTCCAGCGGCGGCCGGCCCATCCTACGGTTGCGATTTGTCTGAGCCCGTGTCACGCGCCACGTTTGTGCCACAGTCGAGCCGGATTTTGAACGCGCCTTGCCGGCTACACGTATCTGTTGAACCCATTTCACTCCGGACGCGATACGATATAGCGCTGCCGGCCATTAATTTAAGGAGTTGCCGACGGTGCTCGATATTGTTGCAGGCACGTCGACGATCGAAATGACGAACGGCGCCACGCCGACGCTCGACACGCTGCCCCGCCGTTTCTCGGATTTCGAGACGGTTGGCGAGGCGCTGGACTATGCCGCCATGGGCGTGCGCGGCCTCAATTTCCATGATGCGCGCGGCACGCTGGTGCGCGCCTATCCCTTCGCGGAGCTGCGCACCGATGCGCTGGCGAACGCCGATCGGCTGATCGCGCGCGGCGTCGTTCCGGGGGATCGCATCGCGTTGATCGCGGAAACGGGCGCGGAATTCGCTGCCCTCTTCTTCGGCGTCATCTATGCCGGGGCCTGGCCCGTGCCGCTGCCGCTGCCCACCAGCTTCGGCGGGCGCGAAGCCTATATCGACCAGCTCGCGGTACAGCTCGCCAGCTCGGATCCGAAGATGCTCTTCTATCCGGGCGAAATCGCCCAGATGGCGGGCGCCGCAGCGTCCGCCAAGGGCATAGAGGGAATCGAGTGGGAGACGTTCGCCGCGTCGAGCGCGCCCCGCTCCACCCTGCCCGGGGCGCAGCCGGACGACATTGCCTATCTGCAATATTCCAGCGGCTCGACCCGCTTCCCCCATGGCGTCGCCGTCACCCATCGGGCACTGCTCGACAATCTCGCCGCCCATTCGCACGGCATGGAGCTGATCGAGAGCGATCGCTGCATCTCCTGGCTGCCCTGGTATCATGATATGGGGCTGGTCGGCTGCTTCCTGTCGCCGGTCGCCAACCAGGTTTCGACCGACTATCTCAAGACCGAGGATTTCGCCCGGCGCCCGCTCGCCTGGCTCGACCTCATCAGCCGCAACCAGGGCACGACGCTCAGCTATTCGCCCACCTTCGGCTACGACATCTGCGCGCGCCGCATGTCGAGCCAGACCAAGGCCTCGGATCGCTTCGATCTGTCGCGCTGGCGGATTGCGGGCAATGGCGCGGACATGATCCGGCCGGACGTGATGCAGAGCTTCGTCGACGCCTTTGCCGAGGCCGGCTTCAAGGCATCCGCCTTCCTGCCGAGCTACGGCCTCGCCGAAGCGACGCTCGCCGTCTCGATCATGCCCCCGGGCGAAGGCATCGTCGTCGAGCTGGTCGAGGAGACGCAGCTTTCCGGCTGCGGCGCCGCGACCGATCGGCCGCAGCGTTTCCGCGCCATCGTCAATTGCGGCAAGCCCGTGCGCGACATGCGGGTCGAGATTCGCGAGGAGGATGGCACGCCGCTGCCCGAACGCGCGATCGGCAAGGTCTGGGCCAGCGGCACGTCGATCATGGAAGGCTATTTCCGCGATCCGGAGGCCACCGCCGCCTGCATGGTCGATGGCTGGCTCGATACCGGCGACATGGGCTATCTGTCGGATGGCTATGTCTATATCGTCGGCCGGGCGAAGGACATGATCATCATCAACGGCAAGAATCACTGGCCCCAGGACATCGAATGGGCAGTGGAGCAGTTGCCGGGCTTCAAGGCGGGCGACATCGCCGCCTTCGCCATCACCACGCCCGGCGGCGAGGAAACGCCCGCCGTGCTCGTCCAGTGCCGCACGTCGGACAATGAGGAGCGCGCCAAGCTGCGCGACGCGATCCGCGAGAAGGTGCGCGCGATCACCGGCATGAATTGCGTGGTGGAGCTCGTCCCCCCGCGCACCCTGCCGCGCACCAGCTCCGGCAAGCTCAGCCGCGCCAAGGCCCGCAACCTCTATCTCTCGGGCGAGATCCAGCCTTACGACATAGCGGCCTGAGCTTCGGCTCGCGCAAACGGGCGCAAACGGCAGGATAAGCGATCGCTTGCATGTCCCTTGTCCTGCCGCTATTAGCGCCGCTCCCGGACCCGGAGGAGTGTAGCTCAGTTGGTAGAGCATCGGTCTCCAAAACCGAGGGCCGTGGGTTCGAGTCCCCCCACTCCTGCCACCTTCGGGTGACGCGAGTTAAGGCTCAGGGTTCGGGAATAGGCGAGGTCCAGGGCGCCGCCGGCTTCCAAAAAGAGCCGGACGGCGCCTGACGGCCTCGTCGTCGCTGTTTTGGCGGCAAGCGAGTCGAGGAAGAGCGTGGCGAAGGTTTCACCGAGGGAATTCATCCGGCAGGTACAGGCCGAGAGGAAAAAGGTTTCCTGGCCCAGCCGCCGCGAGACGATGATGACCGCGGTGATGGTCGTCATCATGACGGTGCTGCTCGGCATCTTCTTCTTCGGGGTGGACCAGTTCTTCAGCTGGGTCGTCCAGTCGCTGCTGACGCTGCTCGGTTAAGCTTTCGGAGACAGGTCGATCATGTCGCGCTGGTACATCATCCACGCCTATTCGGGCTTCGAGAATAAGGTGAGGGAGGCGATCCTCGCGGACGCCACGCGCCTCGGCCTCGAAAGCCTGGTCGAAGCGGTGGAGGTGCCGACCGAGAAGGTCACCGAGGTCCGCCGCGGCAAGAAGGTGACGTCGGATCGGAAATTCTTCCCCGGCTATGTGCTGGCGAAGCTTTCGATGAACGACGATGTCTATCATCTCGTGAAGAACACGCCGAAGGTGACGGGCTTTCTCGGCTCCTCCGGCAAGCCGCAGGCGATCAGCGATGCGGAGGCCGCGCGCATCCTCTCCACCAAGGAAGAGGCCGCCGCCGCGGCGCCCAAGAGCAAGATCAAGGTCGATTTCGAGATTGGCGATCAGGTCAAGGTGCTCGAAGGACCGTTCGCCAGCTTCAACGGCGTGGTCGAGGAACTCGATTTCGATCGCAGCCGCGTCAAGGTTTCGGTGTCGATCTTCGGTCGCGCCACCCCGGTCGAGCTCGAATTCGAGCAGGTCGAACGGGTCAAGTAATTCCGGGGTCGAAGCCGGATATGTGCGGGAGGCAGTGCCACTGCCGCTTGGACCGCTAAACCAAGCAGGGTGACTTAGTCATGGCAAAGAAGATTACGGGCTATATCAAGCTCCAGGTTCCGGCCGGAAAGGCCAATCCCTCGCCGCCGATCGGCCCGGCGCTCGGTCAGCGCGGCGTGAACATCATGGAATTCTGCAAGGCGTTCAACGCGCAGACCTCGGGCGAGGAAGTCGGCACGCCGCTGCCGACCGTCATCACCGTCTATGCGGATCGCAGCTTCTCCTTCGCGACCAAGACGCCGCCGGCGAGCTATCTGCTCAAGAAGGCCGCCAATCTGAAGTCCGGCTCCAAGGCGCCGGGCAAGGAATCGGCCGGCACGATCAAGCGCTCGCAGGTCGCCGCGATCGCCGAGGCGAAGATGAAGGATCTCAACGCCAACGACATCGAGGCCGCGACCAAGACGATCGAAGGCTCCGCCCGCGCGATGGGCCTGCAGGTTGTGGAGGGCTGATCGATGGCTAAGCTGACCAAGAAGGCGAAGGCGCTGGCCGCTGCCGTTGATTCGCTGAAGCTGCATGGCATTGACGAGGCGATCGGCCTCGCCAAGGCGCATGCCACCGCCAAGTTCGACGAGACGATCGAGGTCGCGCTGAACCTCGGCGTCGATCCGCGCCATGCCGACCAGATGGTCCGTGGCGTCGTCACGCTCCCCAAGGGCACCGGCAAGGACGTTCGCGTCGCCGTCTTCGCCCGTGGCGCCAAGGCCGAGGAAGCCAAGGCCGCCGGTGCGGAGATCGTGGGTGCGGAAGATCTGCTCGAGACGATCCAGGGCGGCACGCTCGATTTCGATCGCTGCATCGCCACCCCGGACATGATGGGCCTGGTCGGCCGTCTCGGCAAGGTTCTCGGTCCGAAGGGCCTGATGCCGAACCCGAAGCTCGGCACCGTCACCATGAATGTCGGCGAGGCCGTCAAGGCCGCCAAGGGCGGCCAGGTCGAGTTCCGCGTCGAGAAGGCCGGCATCATCCATAGCGGCATCGGCAAGGCGAGCTTCCCGGCGGAAGATCTGCGCGCCAATTTCGACGCGTTCGTCGACGCCATCCTCAAGGCGAAGCCGGCCGGCGCCAAGGGCAAATATCTCCGCAAGATCGCCGTGAGCTCCACCATGGGCCCGGGCGTGAAGGTGGACGTGGCCGAGCTTTCGGCCGCCTGAGATTGACATCGTCCCGGCCCCCGTGGCCGGGACGATGGAAGAGATTGCCGGGGCGGGCTCGTCCTTCCCCGGCATGTACCGTCCGAGACAGCGGGTGTGGGGATCTGCCCCACTTAATCTCCCGCCAAGACGGGGAAGAGTTTTACCGGGTCATCCGTGCGATGGACCCCGGGTCTGCCATACGGAGCGATCCGTCAGGTCAGGCGACACTCCCCTCGGACGGGCCACGGGACGGCGTATCAGTCCCATGGCTCAACCGCCCGGCGACCGTTTCGCCGGGCATGTAGTGGAGATTGGCATGGATCGAGCTCAAAAGTCCGAGCTGGTCGCCGAGCTGAACCGCACCTTCACCGAGACCAGCGTCGTCGTCGTGACGCGCAATCTCGGCCTCACCGTGGCCCAGTCCACGGCCTTGAGGAACAAGATGCGCGAAGCGGGCGCCAGCTACAAAGTGGCCAAGAACCGCCTTGCCCGTATTGCCGTCGAAGGCACGCCCTATGGGAACATCAGCGATCTGCTGACCGGTCCCACGGCGCTCAGCACCTCCGTCGATCCCGTCGCGGCCGCCAAGGTCGTCGTGGATTTCGCGAAGACCAACGACAAGTTGGAAATCGTCGGCGGCGCGATGGGCGAAACCGTGCTCGACGTGAACGGCGTGAAGGCCCTGGCCGAACTGCCGTCACTCGACGAACTGCGCGCCAAGATTGTGGGCCTCGTCCAGGCGCCCGCGACCAAGGTCGTCCAGATCGTCCAGGCACCGGCGGGCCAGCTGGCGCGCGTCTTCGGGGCCTATGCGGCCAAGGAAGAAGCCTGACCTCTTATCGTTACCAACTGAACTGACTGGGGCGTGCGCCCCTATTGGAGACTTAAAATGGCAGACCTGCAGAAGCTTGTTGACGATCTTTCGGCCCTCACCGTTCTCGAGGCCGCCGAGCTTTCGAAGCTCCTCGAAGAGAAGTGGGGCGTTTCGGCCGCTGCGGCCGTCGCGGTTGCCGCTCCGGCCGCCGGTGGCAATGGCGCCGCCGCCGTCGAAGAGAAGACCGAGTTCGACGTGATCCTCACCGGCGACGGTGGCAAGAAGATCAACGTCATCAAGGAAGTCCGCGCCATCACCGGCCTGGGCCTGACCGAAGCCAAGGCGCTGGTCGAAGGCGCTCCGAAGGCCGTCAAGGAAGGCGCTTCGAAGGACGAGGCCGAGAAGATCAAGAAGCAGCTCGAGGACGCCGGCGCGACCGTCGAACTCAAGTAAGCTTCTTTGCCTGGCCGCAGCCGCGGCCGGCATCGACTTCGGAAAAGGGGCGGCCCGCAAGGGTCGCCCCTTTTTTGCGTCGACCATCGCCCCTCTCCACCCCATCACAGGATTAAGGGGCTTCCCCAAATCCAACAGCATCCCTATATGGCCATTCGAAATAGACGGCTCCTTCCCCCGCCTCCTCGGCGGGCAGAGCCGCCCTCCCTGCTCCCGGGACACGGTTTGAGTTGCGCACGAACCGCGAAGAATTGGGAGTTTTGCGAGGGTCATCAGACGCTGGCAGTGCGGTTCCGATAGCCCGGGCCCGCACTTTTTTTCGTGGGGCATGCCCCCGAATCGGGCTGCAGATCCGCTGCGAGGCGGAAAAAATTTGTACGGACGCGAGGTAAATTCATGGCGACTCAGGCAGTTCCGCCCCAGGCCCCGGCCCTCCGAGGCAGCGCGAAAAAGCGCATCCGCAAGGTCTTCGGCAACATCCACGAAGTGGTGCAGATGCCGAACCTCATCGAGGTCCAGCGCGAAAGCTACGAGCAGTTCCTCCGCTCGCGGCCCGAGGACGCCTATGTCTCCGGCCTCGAAAAGACGCTGCGCTCGGTCTTCCCGATCCGCGACTTCGCCGGCACGGCCGAACTCGATTTCGTCCAGTATGAGCTGGAGGAGCCGAAATTCGATACCGACGAGTGCCGCCAGCGCGGCATCACCTTCGCCGCCCCGATGCGCGTCACGCTGCGCCTGATCGTATTCGAGGTGGATCCCGACACCGAAACCCGTTCCGTGCTCGATATCAAGGAGCAGGACGTCTATATGGGCGACATGCCGCTCATGACGTCGAACGGCACCTTCATCGTCAACGGCACCGAGCGCGTCATCGTCTCGCAGATGCACCGTTCGCCGGGCGTGCTGTTCGATCATGACCGCGGCAAGACGCATGCCTCGGGCAAATATCTCTTCGCCGCGCGCGTCATCCCCTATCGCGGCTCGTGGCTCGATTTTGAATTCGACGCCAAGGACATCGTCAACGTCCGCATCGATCGCAAGCGCAAGCTGCCGGTCACGACGCTGCTCTACGCCCTCGGCCTGAACGGCGAGGAGATCCTCAACCATTTCTACAAGACCGCCACCTATGTGCGCGGCGAGGGCGGCTGGAAGGTCCCCTATCTCCCCGAAAATTGGCGCGGCCAGAAGCCGGCATTCGACGTCATCAACGGCGACACGGGCGAGATCGTCTTCCCCGCCGGCACCAAGATCTCCCCGCGCGCGGCGAACAAGGCCGCCAAGGACGGGCTCGCCACGCTGCTGATCCCGACCGAGGAAATCTTCGGCCGCTATTCCGCCTTCGATCTGATCGACGAGACCACCGGCCGCATCTATATCGAGGCGGGCGACGAGGTTTCGCCGGAAAATCTGGCGGAGCTCGACAAGGCCGGCATCGAGAAGCTCGAGCTGCTCGATATCGACCATGTCTCGACCGGCCCCTGGATCCGCAACACGCTCAAGGCCGACAAGGTCGAGGACCGCGATCATGCGCTGTCCGAAATCTATCGCGTCATGCGCCCTGGCGAGCCGCCGACGAAGGAGACCGCCGAGGCGCTGTTCGCCGGCCTGTTCTTCGATCCGGAGCGCTATGACCTGTCGGCCGTCGGCCGCGTCAAGCTCAACATGCGCCTCGATCTCGATGCCGAGGACACAGTCACGACGCTGCGCTCCGAGGATATCCTCGCGGTCGTCAAGACGCTTGTCGACCTGAAGGACGGCAAGGGCGAGATCGACGATATCGACAATCTCGGCAATCGCCGCGTCCGTTCGGTGGGCGAGCTGCTCGAAAATCAGTATCGCGTCGGCCTGCTCCGCATGGAGCGCGCGGTGAAGGAGCGCATGAGCTCGGTCGACGTGTCGACCGTCATGCCGAACGACCTGATCAACGCCAAGCCGGCGGTCGCCGCGGTGCGCGAATTCTTCGGTTCGTCGCAGCTCTCGCAGTTCATGGACCAGACTAACCCGCTGTCCGAAGTGACGCACAAGCGTCGCGTCTCGGCGCTCGGGCCGGGCGGTCTCACCCGCGAGCGCGCGGGCTTCGAGGTGCGCGACGTCCATCCGACCCATTATGGCCGCATCTGCCCGATCGAAACGCCGGAAGGCCCGAACATCGGTCTGATCAACAGCCTCGCCTCGTTCAGCCGCGTCAACAAATATGGCTTTATCGAGACGCCCTATCGTCGCGTCGTCGACGGCAAGGTGACCAACGAGGTCGTCTATCTCTCCGCCATGGAGGAGGCCAAGCACACCATCGCGCAGGCCAATGCCGAGCTCGACGGCGAGGGCCGCTTCATCGAGGAGCTGATCTCCTCGCGTGAGGCGGGCGAATTCCTGATCGCCCCGCGCGACCATATCACGCTGATGGACGTGTCGCCGAAGCAGCTCGTCTCGGTCGCGGCCTCGCTCATTCCCTTCCTGGAGAATGACGACGCCAACCGCGCGCTGATGGGCTCGAACATGCAGCGTCAGGCCGTGCCGCTCGTCCGCGCCGAGGCGCCGTTCGTCGGCACCGGCATGGAAGAGACGGTGGCGCGCGATTCGGGCGCCGCGATCTCGGCGAAGCGTTCGGGCGTGGTCGACCAGGTCGACGCCACCCGCATCGTCATCCGCGCGACCGACGACGTCCATGCCGGAAAGTCGGGTGTCGACATCTACACGCTGATGAAGTTCCAGCGCTCGAACCAGTCGACCTGCATCAACCAGCGCCCGCTGGTGAAGGTGGGCGATGTGGTCCGCAAGGGCGACGTCATCGCCGACGGTCCCTCGACCGAATTCGGCGAGCTCGCGCTCGGCCGCAACGTGCTCGTCGCCTTCATGCCGTGGAACGGCTACAATTACGAGGACTCGATCCTCATCTCCGAGCGGATCGTGAAAGACGACGTGTTCACGTCGATCCATATCGACGAGTTCGAGGTGATGGCCCGCGACACCAAGCTCGGGCCGGAGGATATTACGCGAGACATCCCCAATGTGGGCGAAGAGGCTCTGCGTAATCTCGACGAAGCCGGCATCGTCTATATCGGTGCCGAGGTGGAGCCGGGCGACATTCTCGTCGGCAAGATCACGCCGAAGGGCGAAAGCCCGATGACGCCGGAGGAGAAGCTGCTCCGCGCCATCTTCGGCGAGAAGGCGTCCGACGTGCGCGACACCTCGCTCCGCCTGCCGCCGGGCGTCGCCGGCACGATCGTCGATGTGCGTGTCTTCAACCGCCATGGCATCGACAAGGACGAGCGCGCCATGGCGATCGAGCGCGAGGAAATCGAGCGCCTCACCAAGGATCGCGAGGACGAGCGCGGCATCCTCAACCGTGCGAGCTATGCCCGCCTGCGCGAGATGCTGCTCGGCCAGACCGCCACGGCCGCGCCGAAGGGCGTCAAGAAGGGCGTGGAGATCACGGACGAGGTGCTGGACTCGGTCGAGAAGCGCGACTGGTGGAAGTTCGCGGTGGCGGACGATGCCCGTCAGGCCGATCTCGAAGCGGTCAAGGCGCAGTATGACGATGCCGTCTCGGTGATCGTCAAGCGCTTCGAGGATCGCGTCGAGAAGCTGCAGCGCGGCGACGAGCTGCCCCCGGGCGTGCTCAAGATGGTCAAGGTCTTCGTGGCCGTGAAGCGCAAGCTTCAGCCGGGCGACAAGATGGCCGGCCGTCACGGCAACAAGGGCGTCATCAGCCGCATCCTGCCGCAGGAGGACATGCCCTTCCTCGGCGACGGCACGCCCGTCGACATCGTGCTCAACCCGCTCGGCGTGCCTTCGCGCATGAATGTCGGCCAGATCTTCGAAACGCATCTGGGCTGGGCCGCGCGCGGCCTCGGCAAGCAGGTCACCGAAGCGCTGGAAGCCTGGCGCGAGGCCAATCCCGCCGTCGATGCCGGCACCGCCCCGCAGGCGGTCGTCGATCGGCTGAAGGACGTCTATGGCGAGCAATATCATGCCGACATCGACGCCCGCAGCGGCGAGGAGATCGTCGAGATGGCGAGGCTCCTCAAAAATGGCGTGCCGATGGCCACCCCGGTGTTCGACGGCGCCCGCGAGTCCGATGTGGCCGAGATGCTCCGCCGCGCGGGCCTCGACGAGAGCGGCCAGGTCGAGCTGTTCGACGGGCGCACCGGCGATCAGTTCGATCGCAAGGTGACGGTGGGCTATATCTACATGCTGAAGCTGCACCACCTCGTCGACGACAAGATCCATGCGCGTTCGATCGGGCCGTACAGCCTCGTCACCCAGCAGCCGCTGGGCGGCAAGGCGCAGTTCGGCGGCCAGCGCTTCGGTGAAATGGAAGTGTGGGCGCTCCAGGCCTATGGCGCCGCCTACACGCTCCAGGAAATGCTGACGGTGAAGTCGGACGACGTGGTCGGCCGCACCAAGGTCTATGAGGCGATCGTCAAGGGTGACGACACGTTCGAGGCCGGCATTCCCGAAAGCTTCAACGTGCTCGTCAAGGAAATGCGCTCGCTGGGCCTCAACGTCGACCTCTCCTCGATCCAGGATCGCGACGACGACATGCCCCAGGCGGCCGAGTGACGGAAGCGGAAGGCACCCGGGCCATTTGCGGCCCGGGCGCCTTCCCGCCCGTCTCGCCCCTGCTTCCGCGCTGAATTCCTACTTCTTCGGAAGGAAGAGAAATGAACGAACTGACCAACTTCGCCAATCCGGTCGCCAAGCCGGAGACCTTCGATCAGATCCGGATCGGCATCGCCTCGCCCGAGCGCATCCGCTCCTGGTCGTTCGGCGAGATCAAGAAGCCCGAGACGATCAACTATCGCACGTTCAAGCCCGAGCGTGACGGCCTGTTCTGCGCGCGCATCTTCGGTCCGATCAAGGACTATGAGTGCCTGTGCGGCAAATATAAGCGGATGAAGTATAAGGGCATCGTCTGCGAAAAGTGCGGCGTCGAGGTCACCGTCTCGAAGGTCCGCCGCGAGCGGATGGGCCATATCGAGCTTGCCGCTCCGGTCGCGCACATCTGGTTCCTGAAGTCGCTGCCCAGCCGCATCGGCCTGCTGCTCGACATGCAGTTGAAGCAGCTCGAGCGCGTCCTCTATTTCGAAGCCTATATCGTCATCGAGCCGGGCCTGACCGCGCTCGAAAAATATCAGCTCCTCACCGAGGATGAGCTGCTCGAGGCGCAGGACGAATATGGCGAGGATGCCTTCTCCGCCGGCATCGGCGCGGAAGCAGTCCGCATCATGCTTGAAAGCCTCGATCTCGAGGGCGAGAAGGAGGAGCTTCTCAAGGAGCTGGCCGAGACCAAGTCGGAGCTGAAGCCCAAGAAGATCATCAAGCGCCTCAAGGTCGTCGAGAGCTTCCTCGAATCCGGCAACCGTCCGGAATGGATGATCCTCGAGGTGATCCCGGTCATCCCGCCGGAACTGCGCCCGCTCGTTCCGCTCGATGGCGGCCGTTTCGCGACGTCGGACCTCAACGACCTGTATCGCCGCGTCATCAACCGCAACAATCGTCTGAAGCGGCTGATGGAGCTGCGCGCGCCGGACATCATCGTCCGCAACGAGAAGCGCATGCTGCAGGAGGCGGTCGACGCGCTGTTCGACAATGGCCGCCGCGGCCGCGTCATCACCGGCGCCAACAAGCGCCCCTTGAAGTCGCTCAGCGACATGCTGAAGGGCAAGCAGGGCCGTTTCCGTCAGAATCTGCTCGGCAAGCGCGTCGACTATTCGGGCCGTTCGGTGATCGTGACGGGTCCGGAGCTCAAGCTCCACCAGTGCGGCCTGCCGAAGAAGATGGCGCTCGAGCTGTTCAAGCCGTTCATCTATGCCCGCCTCGACGCCAAGGGTCTGTCCATGACCCTGAAGCAGGCCAAGAAGTGGGTCGAGAAGGAGCGCAAGGAAGTCTGGGACATTCTTGACGAGGTGATCCGCGAGCATCCGGTGCTGCTGAACCGCGCGCCGACGCTCCACCGCCTCGGCATCCAGGCGTTCGAGCCGGTGCTGATCGAGGGCAAGGCGATCCAGCTCCATCCGCTGGTCTGCTCGGCCTTCAACGCCGACTTCGACGGCGACCAGATGGCGGTCCACGTCCCCCTCTCGCTGGAAGCCCAGCTCGAGGCGCGCGTGCTGATGATGTCGACCAACAACATCCTCTCGCCCGCGAACGGCAAGCCGATCATCGTGCCGTCGCAGGACATGGTCCTCGGCCTCTACTATCTCTCGATGGAGAAGCAGGGCGAGCCGGGCGAAGGCATGCTGCTCGCCAACATGACCGAGGTGCATCAGGCGCTCTACGCCAAGGCGGTGACGCTCCACACCAAGATCATCAGCCGTGTCCCGCAGACGGACGAGGACGGCAACAGCTATATGAAGCGCTTCGAGACGACGCCGGGCCGCATGCTGCTCGGCGAGACGCTCCCGAAGAGCCACAAGGTGCCGTTCGAAACGGTCAACCGCCTGCTGACCAAGAAGGAGATCGGCGACGTCATCGACATCGTCTATCGCCACACCGGCCAGAAGGAGACGGTGCTGTTCGCCGACGCGATCATGGCGCTGGGCTTCCGCCACGCCTTCCAGGCCGGCATCTCGTTCGGCAAGGACGATATGGTGATCCCCGAGGCGAAGGAGCCGCTGGTCGAGGAGACCCGCGCCCTCGTGAAGGACTTCGAGCAGCAATATCAGGACGGCCTGATCACGCAGCAGGAGAAGTATAACAAGGTGATCGACGCCTGGTCGCGCTGCGGCGATCGCGTCGCGGCCGAGATGATGAAGGAAATCCAGGCCGTGAAGCGCGGCGAGGATGGCCGCGAGAAGCCGATCAACGCCATCTACATGATGGCGCATTCGGGTGCCCGTGGTTCGGCCGCGCAGATCAAGCAGCTTGCCGGCATGCGCGGCCTGATGGCCAAGCCGTCGGGCGAGATCATCGAGACGCCGATCATCTCCAACTTCAAGGAAGGCCTCACCGTCCTTGAATATTTCAACTCCACCCACGGCGCCCGCAAGGGTCTCGCGGACACGGCGTTGAAGACGGCGAACTCGGGCTATCTCACCCGTCGTCTCGTCGACGTGTCGCAGGATTGCGTCATCGTCGAGGTGGATTGCGGCACCGAACGCTCGCTGGAGATGAAGGCGATCGTCCAGGGCGGCGCCACCATCGCCTCGCTCGGCGAACGCATCCTCGGCCGCACCACCGCGGAAGACATCGTCGATTCCAAGACGAACGAGATCGCCATCCCGCAGGGCACGCTGCTCGACGAAGCCGCGATCGCGAAGATCGAGGCGATCGGCGTCCAGTCGGTCCAGATCCGCTCGCCGCTGGTCTGCGAAAGCCGCGGCGGCGTCTGCGCCACCTGCTACGGGCGCGATCTCGCCCGCGGCACGCCGGTCAATATCGGCGAGGCGGTCGGCGTCATCGCGGCGCAGTCGATCGGCGAGCCGGGCACGCAGCTCACCATGCGGACCTTCCACATCGGCGGCGCGGCGCAGCTCAACGAGCAGTCGAACCTCGAGGCGGTGGCCGATGGCACGCTCGAATATCGCGACCTCCGGATCATCGTCGATCCGCGCGGCCGCCGTATTTCGCTGTCGCGCAACGCCGAGATCGCGATCGTCGACATGGAAGGCCGCGAGCGGGCGACGCATCGCCTGCCCTATGGCGCGCACATCCTGTTCGACGACGGCCATGTCGTGTCGAAGGGCGATCGCATCGCCGAATGGGATCCCTTCACCATGCCGGTCATCACCGAGACCGGCGGCACGGTGAAATATCAGGATCTGATCGACAATGTGACGCTGAGCGAGCAGACGGACGAGGCCACCGGCATCGCCCAGAAGATCGTCACCGAATATCGCGCCACCAGCCGCAAGGAGGATCTGCGTCCTCGCCTGACGCTGCTGGACGAGAATTCGGGCGAGGCCGCGCGCTACATGCTGGCGCCCGGCGCGGTGCTCTCGGTCGAGGACGGCCAGACGGTTCATGCCGGCGAGGTGCTCGCCCGCGTGTCCCGCGAATCCGCCAAGACGCGCGACATCACGGGCGGTCTGCCGCGCGTCGCCGAACTGTTCGAGGCGCGCAAGCCGAAGGAGAATGCGATCATCGCCAAGGTCTCGGGCCGTGTCGAATTCGGCAAGGACTATAAGGCCAAGCGCAAGATCCTGATCCGTCCGGACGATGGCTCGGAGCCGATCGAATATCTGGTGCCGAAGTCGAAGGTGATCGACGTCCAGGAAGGCGACTATGTCAAGCGCGGCGACAATCTGATCGGCGGCAGCCCGGATCCGCACGATATTCTCGAAGTGCTCGGCATCGAGCCGCTCGCGGAATATCTCGTGTCGGAAATCCAGGAAGTCTATCGACTGCAGGGCGTGAAGATCAACGACAAGCATATCGAGACGATCGTTCGTCAGATGCTGCAGAAGGTCGAGATCACCCATGCCGGCGACAGCACCTTCCTGCCCGGCGAGCAGATCGACCGCGAGGAGATGGATGAGGCCAATGGCAAGCTGATCGCGGAGAATCGCGAGCCCGCGCAGGGCAAGCCGATCCTCCTCGGCATCACCAAGGCCTCGCTCCAGACCCGCAGCTTCATCTCGGCCGCCTCCTTCCAGGAGACGACCCGTGTGCTCACCGAAGCTTCGGTGCAGGGCAAGATCGACAGCCTCAACGGCCTCAAGGAGAATGTCATCGTCGGCCGGCTCATTCCGGCGGGCACCGGCGCCGGCGTGAACCGCCTGCGCGTGACGGCCTCCAGCCGCGACGCGGCGCTGCGTGCGCAGCAGAAGTCGTGGCAGGCCTCGCTCATCGCGCCGCAGACCGCGGCCGAGGAGCATGCCGCGGAGCTCCGCGCACCGGTCGAGGCCGATCTCGGCAGCGATCCGCTGGGCGAAGTCACGGGCGAGAGCCATGGTTCGGATGCGGATGCCGGCGATTATCTCAACGGCTGAGCATCGGGGCTGACCGCCCCAGGCTGAACAGGAACGCCGTCGCACCCCGGTGCGGCGGCGTTCTTTTTTGCTCCATGTCGCCCCTGCGCAGGGATGGCGAAATCATTTGAACGCCACGCAAACCACCCCGACGCGCATGAGCGCCCCGAATTTTCCCCATGAAAATATCAGGATCGCTCCACGGACGGCCGCACGACGAGACCAGTCCGTCGCAGGAATGGGCTCGCGCGCATTCTCCTGCGACACCCTTCCCGTTACGCTGCAGCAACATCACCGGGGGCGGGGATCGCGACAATATGCTGAAATGCGCCAGAGCCATGCTGGTCTCGATCATGCTTGCCACGATCGCCTTCACGCCTGCCACAGCCGCCACCAAGACGAGCGGCACCTATTGGCAATGCGCCCCCTTCGCCCGCATGTTCTCCGGCATCCAGCTTTTCGGCGCCGCCTATAGCTGGTGGAACCAAGCCATCGGCCGTTATGCGCAGGGTTCGGCGCCCAAGGCCGGCGCGGTCCTCGTCTTCAAGTCGATCGGCTCGATGCGCTCGGGCCATGTCGCGGTGGTCAGCAAGATCATCTCCGATCGCATGATCAAGGTCACCCATGCCAACTGGTCGGTCATCAACGGCACGCGCGGCCAGATCGAACGGGATGTGACCGTCGTCGACGCCTCCGAAAAGGGCGACTGGAGCAAGGTCCGCGTCTGGTACGATCCGATCAAGGCGATCGGCACCCATTCCTTCCCCGTTTATGGCTTCATCTATGATGGCGCCGCCAAGGCCGCCTCCGCGGTTGAAAAGGCTGCCGAGAAGGATGCGCCGCTGCTCCTCAAGCCCGACGTGGAACCGGCGCTCGCCCCCGCTCAGTCCTGACCGTCCGTCAGGTCCCGCGATGAAGGGCCTCTACGCCCTCTTCCTCCTCGCGCTGCTGCTGCTTCCAATGTATGCGGCGCTCCGCCGGCTGCGCAACCTGCCGCGCGAAACGCCGCCCGAGGAAGCGGACGATGCTGTGCGCCTACGGGAAAAGGACGGTTCCTAGAGCGTTTTTCACTTAAGTGGCTGCATAGCCGCTGTTGCGGAGATAGTTGGCGCATTCATCGGGCGGGAAGCGGTGGAGGAGTTCGCCGATGCGGTCGCAGACGGCATCGAAGGAGCGTTCGCCTGCCTTGCGGAGCAGCGTCTTGAGTTTGGCGAACACCTGCTCGATTGGGTTCAGGTCCGGGCTGTAGGGTGGGAGGAAGACCAGCCTGGCGCCGGTGGAACGGATAGCGCGGCGCACGGCCTTCCCCTTGTGGCTGCCAAGATTGTCCATGATGACAACGTCGCCGGGCTTGAGCGTTGGGACGAGGAACTGCTCGACGTAGGCGGTGAAACTCCTGCCGTTGATCGGGCCGTCGAGCAGGCACGGCGCGTCGATCCGATCGGAGCGCAGCGCCGCGAGGAAGGTCATGGTTTTCCAATGACCATGCGGCGCTCGGCCCCGCACCCGCTGTCCCTTGGGTCCCCAGCCATGGGTGCGAACCATGTTGGTTTTGGTCCAGGTCTCGTCGATGAAGACGAGCCGCTCAGCGGCGATCCTGCCCTGATAGCGCTTCCAGCTCGCGCGCCTGCGCGCCACGTCGCGCCTGTCTTGCTCGGATCGCAGCAGCGTTTTTTTTGAACCGGATCCCCTCGGGACTGTCCGGAATTTTGTGCGCGGGGCCATAAGATGGAATGGAAAGAACCATCGTTATGGCTATCGACAAGGACGTGCTGGACCAGCTTCTGGCTGGCCGGGATCCGCAGGACCTGTTCGCCAAGGACAGCCTGCTCGACGAGCTGAAGAAGGCGCTGTCGGAGCGCATTCTGTCAGTGGAACTCGACGATCATCTGGAAAACGATAGCGCCGAAGGCGCCATCAACCGTCGGAACGGCAGCTCGAAGAAGACGATGGTGACCGGGACGTCGAAGGTGACGCTGGCGGTGTCGCGAGACCGGGCGGGCACCTTCGATCCGAAGCTGATCGCCAAATATCAGCGCCGCTTTCCCGATTTCGATGCGAAAATCATTTCGATGTACGCGCGCGGCATGACGGTGCGCGAGATCCGGGGGCATCTTGAGGAACTGTATGGCATCGACGTGTCGCCGGACCTCATTTCGACGATCACGGACGCTGTCCTCGAGACCGTGTCGGAATGGCAGGGTCGGCCGCTGGACGCCAGCTATCCCCTGGTGTTTTTTGACGCGATCTGGCTGAAAATCCGCGACGAAGGGTTCGTTCGCAACCAGGCGGCCTCCATCGCGCTCGGCATCCTTCCCGACGGTGCCAAGGAGATTCTCGACATCTGGATCGAGCAAATCGAGGACGCGAAATTCTGGCTGCGGGTCATGAACGAACTCGAGAACCGCGGCGTGGCCGATATCCTGATCGCCGTCGTCGACGGCCTCAAGGGCGGAGCCTGCCAGGAAGGTTCCGGCGATGCGCAGCATCGCTGGAAGGCAGGCGGAGGGCTTCCCGACGCCATCAATGCCGTGTTTCCGCAGACGGTGGTCCAAACCTGCGTGGTTCATCTGATCCGTAACTCGATGAGCTTCGCCTCCTGGAAAGACCGCAAGCTGATCGCGCAGAGCCTGCGCGCCATCTATCGGGCGGAAACACCTGAGGCCGGCATGGTGGCACTGAACGCTTTCGAGGAGAGCCACTGGGGCAAGAAATATCCCGCCATCGCCCAAAGCTGGCGCCGCCATTGGGATCAGGTCATCCCATTCTTCGCGTTCAGTGAGGCGATCCGCCGGATCATCTACACCACAGATGAGATGGACAAGAGCGCCCGCGCAAAATGTGCTATGGGTTTTGGGCGCGGGCGACTCCGAGGCGAAGAGCGGAACACCGGCTGCAAGTTCCGTCAGGCCGCCTTATCATAGTCCTGCCGATCTGGAGCGTCCGCGCACTTGCCTGGGCCATGTCTCCCACTGGGTGACGAAGTGCTCATAAGCCCGCTCGGCCTGTCGGGCGATTTCCATCTCCTGGTTGCGCAGTGACTTTTTATTGTAGACATGTGCAGGACCAGGCTGATTTCCCTTCTTCTGCGGCATGCCGGACTTCAGCTCCATCGCGCGCCGCTTGGTTGCGACCAGCGCCGGCCAGGCCCAGCGATAATCTGCCTGCCTAGAGGCTGTTATGAACCTCCGCCAAGAGCAGCGACTTGTTGGGTCATGAGTGTTGCGAAGGCGACGAGGTGCAGGCCAGCGAGAGTTTGGGCATACCTTTCGTAATCCTTGACCAGCCTGCGGAAGCGTGTGGCCCAAGCGAAGGATCGTTCGCCCCCCTCCGCCGGCTTTCCACGTGCTTTGCACGCGGAACCTTCTTGGCCGGCTCCGCCCAGCGCCGTGGCAGCAGGACGAAGCCGCGCTTTGTCTCGGGTAATTTGACGACCTTGAGGTCGATGCCGTGCTTGTCGGCGGCCTGGCGGGCACGTTCGCCGGTATAGCCCTGATCGACCCAGGCGATTTCGACGCTCTCGTCTGTGACGGCCTGAATTGTTCTGGCAAGTTGCTCGACCTGACCGCGATCCTCGGCGCTGGCGGG
This sequence comes from Sphingomonas oleivorans, assembly GCF_003050615.1. Classification (GTDB taxonomy): domain Bacteria; phylum Pseudomonadota; class Alphaproteobacteria; order Sphingomonadales; family Sphingomonadaceae; genus Sphingomonas_H; species Sphingomonas_H oleivorans. The sequence goes on from NZ_NWBU01000011.1 coordinate 39,713, forward strand.
TGTGACATGAAGGGCGAGCAGATGGCCGAGCGTGTCGACCGCGATATGCAGCTTGGAGCCCTTCTTGCGCTTGGCGCCGTCGTAACCGGCACGCTCACCGCTTTCCGGCGTGGAACGCAATGTCCGGCTATCGATGATCGCTGCGCTCGGTTCAGCCGCGCGCCCCGCCGCCAGGCGCAGTACTGCCCTCAGGTCGTCGATCAGCGCCTCGAAGCATCCCGCCGCCATCCAGCGCTGCGTCTGCTGGTAGACCGCCGCCCAGGGCGGCAGGTCGTTCGGCATCCACCGCCACGGCGCGCCGGTCTTCACGATATAGCGCAGCCCGTTGAACACTTCACGAAGGCTGTGTTCCCGTTGCCCTGCATCTTCACGCTGCAGCGTCAGATACGGCACAACCAGCGACCATTCCTCATCGGATACGTCAGACGGATAAGGCTTGCGACGGTTCTCCATCCAAGCCTTTGAATCCATTCAGACTCACAAGTCCATAACAGCCTCTAGTCAGCAGGTGCCAGCAAAGAACCGCCAGCTTGCGCGCAAGTGCGACGGCCGCAACCTGATGACCACGCTTTGCCCGGATCCGGACAAAGAAGGCGTGAAGCGGACCAGGGGCTTTGGCGGCCGCCCAGGCTGCTTCGACCAGCATGGCGCGAGCATGGCTGCGCCCGATCTTGCTGATCCGGCCGTGATGAGCAGGGCCAGGGCCCGACTGCCGAACGCGTGGATTGAGGCCGAAATAGCTCACCAGCTTCTGGGGCGAGGAGAAGCGGCCGATGTCGCCAATCGCCGCGACGATCCCGGCCGCCACGGTGAGATTGACGCCGGTGATGGTGAGCAAGCGAGCAACAGAGGCATCATCGAGCGCGTCCGCGGCGATCTCCTTGTCGATGGCCGCCAGATCCTCGGCTAGAGCCATTTTGGGTCGCGTGAAGACCGGCAGCCTTCCCGCTGACGGTGCAGGACCAACGCTTACGCAATTCCTATTCGAAAGCACGAACCGTTAGCCCTTCCGCCGCGCAGAGATTGCTGTGAATATCCGACAGCTGGCCAGGACAAGGACGCCGCGGCGCAAGACGAAGTCCGGCGCGTCGCATCCGACCGGTGCCCACGTGCTGCGCGACAGCGTCGAGGCCGGAACCTTCGAGCATGTTTTCTTCGTTCCGCCTGCCAAAGGCGAAACGGGTCGCCTGCTGCGCGCAGCGCGCTGCATTCTCGACGCGGGCCGTCAGCTCCGCAGCGAAACGCGGCGCGACGGGCGCGTCCTCACCCCACAGAGCGCCTCCTGACCACTCTCACGAGCACGAGCGTGCGCGCCTTCAAGGAAATCCTGACTCTCTCCCGCCTGAACAAGGGGCGCGTGTTTCCCAGCTACGATCACCTGACTGAAGCGACCAGCCTGGGGCGGGCGATGGTCGCTAGGGTGCTGCACATTCTGGAGGCGATCGGCTTTCTCGTCCGGCAGAGGCGCTTCAAGCGGATCGAGGCGGACGGGCCGGCCCGCGCTACGAGCAGACTTCGAACGCCTACAGGGCGTTCCTGCCTAAGATCGTTCTCGAGGCCGAGTTCTTCCTTGAGCTGTTGGTGCGCCTGCTCGCAGACTCAGCGCGCCTTGATAGCGCCGGCCAGTTCTTGATCGGCATGTCGGCCGGAAGGTTGGAGAAAGAGAGTATTTTCGTTCTCCGCTGGAGCGGTGTTCGCGCAGGCACGGTCGCCCGCGACCGGCAACCGGAAAGATCAGGGCCACAGCGGCAGGGTAGACCTTCTGGTGCTTGGGGATCCCGACAGTCCAGCAAAGCCCGCGCGCTCAGAGCCTGACGGAATGACGCGGACAATCCATAGCCGGCATCGGCAAGCACGCAACCAAAGCGTGCTCCGGCGGCGCTGTCCGGTCGATCTCCTCGATAGCGATTTCCGGCTTGGTCCTGCGCTGCTGATGCTCTGCCGGCACCCCCGCCTTGATCATGCGTGCCTCATCACTCGTCCAACTGTCGAGCAGGAAAAACCGCAAGCTCAGCAGGACTGGCACTTCGCCGCCCACAAGCGTCACGGAAACCATCGTCTGGCAGTTGGCCTTCTTGCCCACCGTCGATGCATATTGGGGAGCAACGCCAACCGAGCTGCGGCCCTTCTTCGGCAGCGTTCGCCGGTCCTATGATCCCCCGGATCATAGGCGTGCGGCTCACCATCAATGATCAGCCAAGCCTCCTCACCGCCGACCAGAGCATCCGCAGGCCGCCAAAGCGCCGCTTCCAGCGGTGCACTGTCCCACAGCCCGACACCGATGAAATGGTGCAGCCATAGCTTATCGCCTCGGCCCTGGCCGCAATCGGCTGAATGCTCTTGCGATCTCCGGGGCCGATCAATCCTGCCATATAGGTGGGGCACATCCGGCGCCGTGCCTTGTGCCCAAGTCCGCTCAAAAATGGCTCAAGCCAGCGCCCGAGATCCTCGGTCCAATCCGTTTCCATCGCCAGCCCCTACAAAAGCTGGCTCCCTATGAGACGCAGTCCAGCAAAGCTAATCACTGAAACTCCGCCAAGGAAATCCTCAAATCATCAATCCGCCAAAGTAGTGATAAATCAGCAGGCGCACTATCCGCATCGAATTGATGGATGCGGTCCCACATCAAGCGGCAGTCCTTATCGATCCGGTCAGCCGCTGCTCCTTCACGCAGTCATCTATCCTGAGCAGGATTTCGGCCAGCGCCTCGAACTGATCGAGCGGCCAGGCGTTGGGACCGTCGGATTTGGCATTGGCCGGATCCGGATGGGTTTCCATGAAGACGCCCGCCACGCCTGCGGCGACCGCCGCGCGCGCGAGCAGGGGGACATATTCGCGCTGTCCACCTGAAGCCGTGCCGAGGCCGCCCGGAAGCTGCACCGAATGGGTCGCGTCGAACACGACCGGGCATCCGGTCTCCGCCATGATCGCCAGGCTGCGCATGTCCGAGACGAGATTATTATATCCGAAGGAGGCGCCGCGCTCGCACAGCAGCACGCAATCCTCGTCCACGCCGGCATGCGCCGCCGCTGCGCGCGCCTTGGCCACGACATTGGCCATGTCGTGCGGCGCCATGAACTGACCCTTCTTGATGTTGACCGGGCGCCCGCTCGCCGCAACCGCCTCGATCAGATCGGTCTGGCGCGCGAGGAAGGCCGGCGTCTGGAGCATGTCGACAACCTCGGCGACAGGCGCCACCTGATCCACCGAATGCACGTCGGTAATCACCGGCAGGCCCGTCTCCTCGCGGACCTTCGCCAGGATGCGCAGCCCCTTATCCATCCCCAGACCGCGGAACGCCGCGCCCGAGCTGCGATTGGCCTTGTCGAACGAGCTTTTGAAGATCAGCTGGACGTCCAGCCGCTCCGCTATGCCGCGCAGCGTCTCGGCGGTCGCCAGGATCATCGCTTCCGATTCGATGACGCATGGCCCCGCAATGAGAAAAAGACGCCGGTCATTGCCGACCGGCCTGCCGCATAATTTCATCATGGCTCAATCGATCCCCGCGGCGCGCAGGCCGGCTTCCACTTGCGTGATATCCGAAGGATTGTTGAGTTCCCAGATATCGGCGTCAGGCGGCGCAAGCTCGACCGTCGCGACAGATATCCCGCCCTCCAGGAAACGGAGCTGCTCAAGACCTTCGAGCAATTCCAACGGTGAGGGCGGCAGCGCCGCATAACGCTCGAGCGCAGCACGCCGATAGGCATAGACGCCGACATGGAAGAAGATGGGAAGCCCGACCTCGCCCACGCGCTCGGCGGGCACGTGCGGCAGGACGCGCTTCGAGAAGTAAAGCGCCCGGCCATAGCGATCGAGAACAGCGGTGGTGCCGCCCACGCGGCCGGCCGCCTGATCGGCGAGCAGGCGCGCATGCAGCGCCGGCGTGCAGCGGACCACCGGTGTCACCACCTCGGCCTCCGGATGATCCGCGAGATAGGCCGCCAACGCCTCGACGAAGCCGGGCGGCGTGAGCGGCGCATCGCCCTGCAGGTTCACGATCACATCCACATGATCGGGCAAGGCAGCCAGCGCCTCGGCGCATCGCTCGGTGCCGTTGCGGCAGGCGGACGACGTCATCGCCACCGCCGCACCAAATCCTTCGGCCGCCACGCGGATACGATCATCATCGGTGGCGACGAGGACCTTCGCGATCCCGGAAACCAAGCTGGCCGCTTCCCAGCTCCGTTCGATCAGCGGCTTTGCCCGGCCGCCCGCGCCGCGCAGCAGGGCGAGCGGCTTGCCGGGATAGCGTTGCGAGGCAAAGCGCGCGGGGATGATGATCGCGACGCGGGACCGATCGGCCCGGGCCGCCGTCGAAGCAATGGTCATCGTGGCGGCTTAATCAGGCGATGCCCAGGCGCAGGAAATCATGGACATGGACGATACCGACAGGCCGGCCATGCGATTCCTGCGTGCCCACGAACAGGCTCGTGATCCGATGCTCCTTCATGAGCGCCACCGCCTCTTCGGCAGTCGCCGAAGCATCGATCGTCACCGGATGCTGCGTCATGACGTCGGCCGCCACGCCCTCCATCAGGCTATCCGCATGCCGACGCAGATCGCCGTCGGTGATGACGCCGACCAGCCGGCCTCCATCATCGACGACGCCCGCAATCCCGAAGCTCTTGCCGGTCATCGTGACGATCACCTCGCGCATCGGATCCCCGCTGGAGACGAGCGGCATGCTCTCCCCCATATGCATCAGCGTCGCCACCGCGCGCAGCCGCGCCCCGATCTGCCCGCCCGGATGCAATATTTTGAGCCCGGCGGAGCTATAGCCGCGAACGCGCATCGCCGCGATCGCCAGCGCATCTCCCAGCGCCATCATCAGTACCGTCGACGTCGTCGGGGCGATATTCGCCGGGCACGCCTCGCGAACCGCCGGCAGCAGGAGCTGCACGTCCGCCTGACGCATCAGCGCGGAATCGCCGCGCGATGCGATCGCCACAATCTCGACCCGCAGGCGCTGCGCATGCGCGACGATCGCCTGCAGCTCGGCAGTGCGTCCGGAATTTGACAGTACGAGCAGAAGATCGCCACGTACCAGCATTCCGAGATCGCCATGCGCTGCCTCGGCGGGATGGACGAAGATGGCGGGCGTACCGGTGGCGGCAAGCGTTGCCGCGATCTTGCGGCCGACATGGCCGGACTTGCCCATGCCCGTGACAACGACCCGCCCCCGGATCGCCAGGATCCGATCGACGGCGTCGACGAAATTCTCATCCACCGCCATGGCAAGCTGGCTGAGCGCGGAGGCCTCTGCCCGGATGACGCTGCGCGCATAGTCGAGGGTGCTGTCGGCCTCCAACGGAGCCTTGCGAACAAGCGGCACCACATCGCTATGCATACTGTACCCTATACTCACTGGCGGATATTCCGCTTTAGTCCATCTAACACGACAGGCAAGTAAATTAAGCATGATCTTTAGGCGGACGAAATCCAGCCAGCGTAACCGCTAGCGCCGCCGTTAATATTTGGTGAACGCCAGTAAACGCGCGAATCTGCCGATTAACTCGGCACCAGCCTATCGGGTTGCCTGCTGCAGGCAAAGTCGGTCAGGACGGCTCCAGCCCGGCATCGCCCAGCATGCCGCGGCGGCGCAGCGCGCGAAAGACCGCGTTGAGCAACGGGTTCGACCAGCCATTATTGGTCGCGAAATCACGCTGCAGGCTATCATGGTGAAGCTGGTGGGCAGCCGGCGTCATCAGCAGCCCCGCCTTGCGCAGGAGCGTGATGAAGCCCGGCACCCGCTCGCAATGAAGCGAGCCGTGAAAATATTGCGCGAAGGTCCCGCCCAGGAGGAAAGTCACCGCGCCCGCGGTCGCCCAGGCCGGCACCGGCCAGAGCAGGTTGGCCATGTTGAGCAGGAGCGAGAAAGGCAGCGAGGCGACAATCACCGTCGATCCGATCTGGCGGAGCAGCGTTCGCCGACCCAGCGCATGCGGGCGCGGATGGTGATTCTTGAATTCGAAGACGAGCCGTTCGAACGGCCCGATCCGCCGCATCGTCTCGTCGCGGAGACGAAGGAATTCCTCGGATTCGCGCGAGCCCTCGTAGAAATAAAGGACATCCAGCCCCACGCCGGCCCGGCACGGGCGATAATCCATATACATGTGGACAATGCCGGACATCAGATCGGCCAGATACCAGCCCGCCACCATCGCCGGCACCACGCGCCAATCGAGCGGCGCCATCAGCCAGAATAGGTTGAGCGCAAGCGATGCCAGAAATAGACGGAAAGCGGCCCTAGTCCACATGAGTCCCAGCCTCATCGGGGCCAGACGACATGGACAGGTCGCGATGACAGGCCATTATCTCGGGATTCATCATTCGGACTGGACCAGTAAGCAACTGGGTCGCTTCGTACGGGACGACAGCATATAATTCAAGCTGCAACCCGTTCTCGAATATCCCAAGATCGGCCGAGAAGCTTGGTGATAATGGCCGGCTACGGCTTATTGATCGGCATCATGGCTCGATTCCGGTTCGAATTCGGAGACGAGACTTGGATAAAGGCTGCCGGGCTGCAGACTGCCGCAAGGAATTTGAGCATTTGATCGGCTGATAGCGGCCAGAGATCAGGGAAACACATCTCCGGACGCGCCGATATGCGGCCCCGCCATCACATGCCGGACCGAAGCCTAGCTCTGATAAAGCTCCAGCGGCAGACCGTCCGGATCCGCGAAGAAGGTGAACAGCTTCTCGGTATAGGGATCCGTCCGGATGGGCTCGACCTCCACGCCATGATCCTCCAGCCGGCGCACGGCGGCGGCGAGATCATCGACCTTGAAGGCGAGATGGCGCAGGCCGCACGCCTCGGGACGCGAAACCCGCGCTGGCGGCGTGGGGAAGGAGAAAAGCTCGATCTGCGCCGCGCCCACGGCCAGGTCGCATTTCCAGCTATCCCGCTCCTCCCGATAGACTTCACGGATCAGGGGCAGGCCCAGAATCTCGGTATAGAAACGTCTGGAGCGGGCATAATCCGAACAGATGATCGCGACATGGTGAAGCGTATCGAACATTGAACCTCCCTATCGGAAGCCGAAAGACGATTGAAGCGACATCAGCGCATAAGGCGCTTTCGCCCCTGGGTGAGATGCCAGCGCATGGCAAGCGCCGCGCCCTCCGCATCGCGCCAGCGGATCGCCTCGACGATATGCTCATGCTCGGTCATCATCGCCTCGACATCGGAGGCCGACCGCGCCCGGCTGATGAGGACGCCGGCCTTCATGATGAGGCCGATCTCCTCCGCCATGCGATCGAAGACGAGCAGGAAGGCCGGCGTCTGCGTGGCGATCATGATCGCGCGATGGAGCGCCCAATCCTCGTCATGCGCGGGCTGATCGGATAGGAGCGCGGCGCCAAGCGCGGCCATGGCGGCCTCGATCGTGGCGAGATCCCGGTCGGACCGGCGGATCGCCGCCAGCCGGGCCGCTTCCGCCTCCAGCACGAAGCGGACCTCATAGGTGCCCAGATGTTCGGACAGTTTCGCATCGGGCAGATAGGCCGAGAGATGCTCCGCCGGGCGGCGCTTCACATAGGATCCGGCCCCGCGCCGCGAGATGACGATCTCGTCGGCCGCGAGACGGACGAGCGCCTCGCGGATCACGGTGCGCGACACGCCGAACAATTCGGCCATCCGCAATTCGGACGGGAGGCGGCTTCCCTCGCGCAGGTCGCGCTCGACGATCAGCTGGAGAATCGACGCATAGATCCTGTTCGCCAGATTGTCCGTCGGCATCGACACGGGCATGTCCCCTGCCCGGATCCTAGATGATCCGGCTGGCGACCAGGATAAGCACGAAGCCGACCACCGAAATCAAGGTTTCCAGCACGGACCAACTCTTGAACGTGTCGAGCGTCGAAGTCCGCAAATAGCCCTTGACCAGCCAGAAGCCCGGATCGTTGACGTGCGAGAAGAAGACCGATCCCGCGCCGATCGCGAGCACGACCCATTCGACCGCCACGCCGCCCTGGAGCGCCACGGTGGACATGACGCCCGAGGCAGTGATCGTCGCGACCGTGGCGGAGCCGGTGGCGAGCCGGATCAGCACCGCGATCGTCCAGCCCATGATGATAGGAGAGATGCCGCCGTCTCGCGCGATGCGGGACAGGGTCTCGGCAAGGCCGGCATCCACCAGCACCTGCTTGAGCGCGCCGCCCGCGCCGATGCTGAGCAGGATCGATCCCGCCGGCACCATCGCCGCACTCCACAGCGCCTGCGCGTCGGTCCGTCGCGCAGGCGGCGCGAAGAAGAGGAGGAGCGCGAGCAGGTTCGCGACCAGCAGCGCCACCACCGGCGTCCCCAGAAAATCGATCGTGGCGGCGGGGCCGGCCGGCAGGACGAACAGTGTGTTGAACGCCTTGGCCGCGATCAGGATCACCGGCAGCAGCACAATCAGCAGCGAAATGCCGAGCGGAACGCGATGCGCCGGCGGAGCGCCATCCTCGAAGATCGGATCGGACCGAACCCAGCGCTCGGCATAGCGGCTGAACAATGGCCCGGCGACGATCGCGGTCGGAATGCCGACCAGCAGGCCATAGAGCATCGTCATCCCGACATTGGCCTGAAGCTGATCGACCGCGATCATCGGCCCGGGATGCGGCGGCAGCAGCGCGTGCAGCACGGACAGGCCGGACAGCGCCGGCAGCATCAGCGGCAAATGGCTCTGCCGCGCATCATGCGCGCCCTGACTGCTCTGCGCCGCAACCGCCGCGATGATCGGCAGGAGCAGCACGACGCCGGTTTCGAAGAAGAGGGGAAGACCGAGCAGCATCGCGGCGCCGAGGCAGCTCCACGGCCGATAGCGTTCGCGCACCGCGCCCACCGTGGCGGTGGCGATGACCGACGCCGCGCCGGACACTTGCATCATCGCCCCCAAGGTGAGGCCCAACGCCACGACCAGCCCCGCACCGCCGAGGATGTTGCCGAATCCCTTTTCGACCGAGCCCACGGCACCCTCCACGCCCAGCCCGCGCATGATGGCCAGCAGGAAGGCCGCGCACAGCAGGCCGATGAAGGGATGGATCCGGAAGCGGACGATCAGCAGCACCGCGATCGCGACGCACAGAAAGGCGGAGCCGATCAGCAGCAGGTCGCTCATATTCTGCAAGAAACCCTCTCCTTATGATGATCTTATGGTCTTGCTTGCACCGCCTTCATTCCGGCGGCGGCATCATGGGATCGGCATGCGCGCAGAAAGTGCCCGGCGGATCACCGCGACATTGTTTTCGACGGTGTCGGATGCGTCGAGGGGAATGACATTCTCGTCCGGGCCGGGCCTTTCGAGCGTCGCATATTGGCTGCTGACAAGGGAGGCGGGCATGAAATGGCCCGTCCGCGACGCCACCCGCGCTTGCACCACCGCAGGCGGCACATCGAGAAAGGCGAACAGCAGATCGGGATCGCTCCTCCGCAACTGCTCGCGATAGGCACGCTTGAGCGCCGAACAGGTGATGACGCCGGAACTGCCGGACCGGATCCAATTGCCGATCTGCACGCCGATCGCCTCGAGCCAGGGAATGCGATCCGCATCGGTCAGGGGAATGCCCGCGGACATTTTGGCGACATTCTCGGGCGGGTGGAATTCGTCGCCTTCGAGGAAATTCCATCCGAGGGATTCGGCGACCGCACGCCCCACCGTCGTCTTGCCCGAGCCGGACGGTCCCATGGCGACGATAATCATGCCCCATCCCTCCCTCTCATTCGCGGACTTCTGTCCGACCAATTTTGTTCTGGCCCGGATCTCCGCTCGGCCTGCGCCACGGGTTCCGGGTTCATCTATTCACAAGCATTGCCTATTTGTGGTGATCTGTAAAGCAGCCGCGGCGAGCGGCACAGCATCGTCCTTCCTGGCCAGCATCGGATGCTGTCAGACAGATATTGGAAAAGGCCGAACCTGCCGGCCCGACCTCCCGCCGGGTTTCACCGGAGCCGACACGCCATTTGTCCGGCGCGGCCAAATATGGGAGGATGCGCCGCCGTATCGGTGCGGCCGGAATCGGAGGATCGATCGCATGTCCGGCCCATCGAGCCGTCGCCACGCGATGCCCGGCCGCCACGATCATTGCCCGGCATGATGCCGATATCCCGGCGGCCACGGCACATCAGATAAACAGAGATCCGATCGGAGATAGGGAAGATGTCTGACATTCATGGCCGCTTCGTCTGGTACGAGCTCATATCGCCCGACAGGGAGGCGTCGAAACGCTTCTATGGCGACGTGATGGGCTGGGGCGCCGAGGACACGCAAATGCCCGGCATGGTCTACACCATGTTCAATATCGACGGGACGCCGGTGGCCGGGCTGATGGACCTGCCCGAACCGAATGCGCGCCCGGGCTGGACCGGCTATGTCGCGGTCGACGATGTGGATGGCACCGTCGAGCAGGTGAAGCGGCTCGGCGGCTCGGTACATGTCCCGCCGACCGACATAGCGGATGTCGGCCGCTTCTCGATCGTCGCCGATCCGCAGGGCGCCGTGCTCGCGCTGTTCACCTCGCTCCATCCGGAAAGGGACCAGCCCGCCGCGCCGGGGGCGCCTGCCCGTGTCGGCTGGCACGAGCTGGCCGCCGTCGATTGGGAAAAGGCCTTCGCCTTCTATTCCGAGCTGTTCGGCTGGCAGAAGGCCGAGGGGATCGATATGGGCGAGATGGGCATCTACCAGCTCTTCAGCGCCGGCGGACAGCCGATCGGCGGCATGTTCAACAAGCCCCCCACGGTGCCGGCGCCCGCTTGGCTCTTCTATGTCAATATCGGGGATATCGATGCGGCCATCGAACGGGTGAAGGCCGGCGGCGGCCAGATCCTCAACGGCCCGATGCAGGTGCCGGGCGGCGACTGGATCGTCCAGAGCATCGATCCGCAGGGCGCCATGTTCGCGCTGGTGGGCAAGCGCGGCTGATCGGGCGCGATCAGGGTGGGCTGAGCGCGACCTTCAGCGCCGCCCTGATCGAGTGCTGGCGTCCCATGTCGGTGAACATCAGCCGCCATTCGCGCAGCACCAGCCTGACCGGATTGAGCTCCGCCGGCCGGTGCGCCAGGCCATAGCGGATCGGCTCGTCCGTCTCGGGCGCCAACGTCCCGAACAGCCGGTCGAAGATTATCAGCACGCCGCCATAATTTTTGTCGATCAGCGCCTCGTTCGAGGCATGGTGGGCACGGTGATGCGCGGGCGTGTTGAAGATCCACTCGATGGGGCCGAGCCTGCCCACGGCCTCGCTATGCAGGAAGAATTGGAAGTGAAGATTGGCGGCGAGCAGCGTCGCCACCATGCGCGGATCGAAGCCGATCAGGATCAGCGGCACATAGAAGATCCAGCCGAGCGAAAAGAAATTGGCCCAGCTGAGGCGGAGCGCGGCGAGCACGGTAAGTTGCTCGGCCGAGTGATGCACCGCATGGCTGGCCCAGAGCCAACGGACCCGATGACTCGCGCGGTGGAACCCGTAATAAGCGAATTCGACCGCGAGAAAGCCCGCCGCCCAGACGCGCCAGTCGTCCATCGGCAGATGCACCGGCGCGATCGACCAGATGGCCGCGTAAATGCCGCCCAGAATCGAGCCCTTGAGCGCCGCCATGACAATATTGCCGGCGGCAAGGCCGAGCGAGGTGAGCGCAGTAGCGTGATCATAGCCCCTTCCCGTGCGCAGCCGCCAGACGATCTCGGCAAGCACCGTGATCGTGACCACGGTCAGGAAGATGGGCGAACGGGCGAGCTGTTCCATCTCAGTTCACCGCGCTCAGCGAGGCTTTGAGGGCGTTGATTTCGGCCCTGGTGACGAAACCGTCCCTGTCGCCATCCGCCCGATCGAAGATCGGCGCGGGTGCTGCGGCGAACTCGGCGCGCGTCGTCTTGCCGTCGCCATTGGTATCGGCGACGGAAAGCCGTGCCATCATCTTCTTCGCCGCCTCGGGCCGGAACCGCGCGAGCGCGGGGAAATCGCCATCGGAAACGGTGCCATCGCCATTGCGATCGAGCCGGCCGAACTCGGCATTGCGCGCCGCGATGAATTCGGCGCGGCTGACCTTGCCGTTTCCATCGGCATCGGCCTGTTCCAGCAGGGCGGCGGGATCGCGGCCGGCCTGGGCATAAGCGGGAGCACAAAGCAACGCCGCGGCAATAGCGGCGAGCGGGGCTGTAATCTTCACGGACCAAACTCCTCTGAAAATAGCCGGCCGCCCCCGCGGGGGACAAGAGCGGCCGGCGCCGGTCACATCACGGGGGGTGGGACGCGACCGGGAGGGAAAGCGTTATTTGCCGGCGTCGCGATCGAGCGTGCCGGAGATAGTGTGGGTCTCGCCATCCAGCCCGGTGCGGCTGCCCGTGTAGCTCGTCGAGCCATCCTCGTTGCGATTGACATCCAGCGAGCGACCGAAGCTGCGTCCGTCATTGAGCCTGTGGGTGGCGCCGGCCGAATAGTTGCCATCGGCATAAGTCCGCGTGCGGCTGCTGTTGATGCCACGGCCGTCATTGGTCTGGAGGTTCCGGCTGGCCGAGACATTCCCGGACTGGCGCGAAGCCTGGCGGGATCGGGAATAGCCGTGTCCGTCGGCCCCGCTGACGCTTGCCGAACGGTTGAACTGGCGGGCTTCGGCGCCGCTTGCGACGGCCAGGGCGGAGAGGGTGATGCCGGCCACCAGGGGGACGATGGGCTTGAACATTGGGGGTACGCTCCTTCACTGATCGGACGGTCGGGCCGTCCCGATCCCCAATGGCGGCGTGGCGTAAGTGGCTTGCTGCAGCTTCGAAACGATATGTAACGGAGTGTAACCGGGGCCATCCGCCTCTCCCCATGGTGCCGCCACGGTGGCACAAGCGCGCATCATGACCAGCAGCAGTAGCAGCAGCTTCATCGCCGTCGTCGAGGATGATCCGGAAATCCGCGCGCTCCTGACACGGCTTCTGATACGCGAAGGCTTCGCCGCCGCCGGATGCCGCACCGCCGCGGATTTTGATCGGCTGTGCGAGCGCCAGCGGATCGATCTCGCCATTCTCGACGTAATGCTGCCGGGCGAGGACGGGCTTTCGCTCTGCCGCAGGCTCCGGGCGACGGGCGAGATCCCGGTGCTGATGGTCACCGCCAAGAGCGACGATGTCGACCGGATCGTCGGGCTGGAGATCGGCGCGGACGATTATCTGCCCAAGCCCTTCAATCCGCGCGAGCTGATCGCACGGGTGCGGGCCATATTGCGGCGGACGCGCGGCGCCAACCGGGTGCAGGCCACGATGCGCCCGGAACGCTATCGCTTCGACGGCTGGTCGCTCGACGCCGGCAGCCGCAACCTCACCGATCCGGACGGCATGCCCGTCGACCTGACCGGCGGCGAATATGATCTGCTGCTGAGCTTCGTCACCCATCCACAGCGCGTGCTCAATCGCGATCAGCTTCTCGACTGGACGCGCGGCCGCGATGCCATGCCCTATGACCGGAGCATCGACGTCCAGCTTAGCCGGCTGCGCCGCAAGCTCGCGGAACATCCAACGGGCGAGGCACTGATCAAGACCGTCCGGGGCGGCGGCTATATGCTCACGTCGATCATCGAGCGCGACTGATGCCGGTGGCGTCCAACCTTTCGCTCAGGATCATCGCGATCCTGGTCGCAGGCTTCGTGGCACTGCAGCTCATGCTGGTTCTGCTGATGATGCTGCCCACGACGGGCGATCCGAACCGACCCTATAATCTTCCCCTCCCCGACCATGTCCGTGCGATGGCGGAAGCGATCGAGCAGACGCCGTCCGCCCGCCGCCCCACCCTCGTCGAGGCGTTCAACGGCTCGCTGTTCAGCGTCCGGCTGGTCCCGGCGCATATCGACGGGACCGCGCCGGAGCCGCCTCCCCTTGCCTCGCTACACGCGAGCTATGAGGCGGTGCTCGACGGGCGGCCGATACGGCTCGCGCGCGAACGGCCGGTGCTGGGGGAGATCATCGGGGACAGGCCATGGCCCCGCTTCGTGGCGCCCGTCACGCTGACGATCGGCCTGCGCAGCGGCGGGCTGCTGGTGATCGACGGGCGCCCGTCCGCGCTGCTGAGCACATTCCTGCGCCGGCGCGCACTGACGGGGGCGATGGGCGGCATCCTCGTCCTCATTATCCTGATGCTGGCAGTACGGCAGACCACTCGGCCGATCGTCAGCCTATCGCGCGGGGTGCGGCTGTTCGGCCGGGCGCTGGACGCGCCCGACGTGCCGGTGACGGGATCGCGCGAGATGCGCGAACTCGCCACCGCCTTCAACGAGATGAAGACGCGGATCGGCACGCTCATGACCGAGCGCACCCGCCTGCTCGCGGCGATCGCGCATGACATGCGGACCTACCTCACCCGGCTGCGCCTCAGGGCCGAATTCATCGACGATGCCGATCAGCGCAGGCGCGCCGCCGCCGATCTGGACGAGATGTCGCAATTGCTGGACGACACCATCTTCTTCGCGCGGGAGCATGAGGGGCCCGCCCCCGCCCGCGAGCGGCTCGACCTCGGAGCGGAGCTTCGCGCGATCGCCCGGCTGCGTGGCGAGATGGGCGAGGCCGTGTCGCTCGACCCGCGATATTCCGGCGACGGGATCGACATGAGCTGCGCCCCGCTCGCCTTCCGCCGGATGATCGACAATCTGATCGACAACGGCCTGCGCTACGGCATGAATGTGACGCTCTGCGCCGAGGCGCGCGCCGGCGAGATCCGGCTCAGCGTGCTGGACGACGGCCCCGGCGTGCCGCCCGAGGCGCTCTCCCGCCTGGGCGAGCCGTTCGAGCGGATCGAGCCGTCGCGCGATCGCCAGAAGGGCGGCGCGGGGCTGGGCCTCGCCATCGTGCGCGGCCTGGCGGAGCGCAACGGGATGCAGCTCCTGCTCGCCAACCGGCAGCCGACCGGTTTCTCGGCCAGCCTGATCCAGCAACAGCAAGGATAGCGCCGGCCCGACCGCCCGCTTCCCGCGACCTCACGGCTCCAGCGCGAAGGCGAGGACCGCATCGCCATGCTTGGTGCCGAACGTGCCATGGCCGCCCGCCGCAACCACCACCATCTGCCGTCCATCCGCCGCGCGATAAGTCATGGGGGTCGCCTGCCCGCCCGCGGGCAGCCGCGCCTGCCAGAGCTTGCGGCCGGTCGCCACATCATAGGCGCGCAGATAATAATCGAGCGTGCCGCTATAGAAGGCGACACCCCCTGCCGTGACCAGCGGCCCGCCCAAGCTGGGCGTGCCGAGGTTGAGCGGAATCGGCACGATCGGCGTCTGGTCGCGCGCCGTGCCGTTGCGGTGGCGCCAGAGCGTGCGCCCCGTCCGCAGGTCCGCCGCGACGATCGAACCCCAGGGCGGCGCCTGGCAGGGCAGGCCGATCAGGGACAGGAAGGGCACCAGGCGGACCGCGAAGGGCGCGCCATAATTCTCGCCAAATGCCGCCACATCGGCGCCCATCGTGCTTGTTGTAGCCTTCGTCACCTCGCGCGCGTCGGTCGTCGCGCGCGGGATCAATGTCTGGACGAAGGCGAGCCGGACGGGCGTGCCGATCATGATCTGGCGCACCGGATCGACCGCGATCCCGCCCCAGTTGAACACGCCCGTATTGCCCGGATAGACCAGCGAGCCCTGCACCGAAGGCGGCGTATAGGGCCCATGATAACGCAGGCGGCGGTAGCTTATGCGGCAGGCGAGCTGATCGAAGGGCGTGGCACCCCACATATCCGCTTCGCGCAAGGGCGAGGGCATGTAGCTGAAGGCCGAAACCGGCTGGGTGGGCGATGCCCTGTCGCCCTCGCCCGCGCTGCCGCCCACCGGAACCTCGCGCACCGGAAAGATCGGCCGGCCGGTGCGACGGTCGAGAACGAAGATATCGCCCTGCTTTGTCGGGCCGATCAGCGCCGGCACCCGCGCGCCGCCAATGGTGAGATCAACCAAAGTCGGCTGCGAAGGCACATCACGGTCCCACAGATCATGATGCACCGTCTGGACTACCCAGCGCAGCCGCCCCGTAGCGATGTCGAGCGCGACGATCGAGCTCGAGAAGCGGTCCACCTCAGGGCTACGGCGGCCACCCCACTGATCGGGCGACTGGTTGCCGAGCGGCGCATAGACGAGGCCGAGCGCTTCATCGGCACTCATCACCGACCAGGCATTGGGCGCGCCGGCGCTATATTTGGCCCCGGCCGCAATCGGCGCGGTCGCGTCCGGATTGCCGGGATCCCAGTTCCACACCAGCCGGCCGGTCGTCACGTCATAGGCGCGGATCACGCCCGAGGGATTGGCCGTCCTGACATTGTCGTTGATCGCGCCACCGATGATGGCGAGATTGCGGGTCACGACCGGCGGCGATGTGGCCATATAGAAGCCCGGCCGCATGTTCGGCATGTTCGCGCTGAGATCCACCGTCCCGTTCCTGCCGAAGCCCGGGCATGGACGACCGGTCGCGGCATCGAGCGCGATCAGTCGGGCATCGACCGTCGGCAGGAACAGGCGCCGGCTGCAGAAGGGAATGGCCGCAGCGGGGGCGCGGACGGCGCCGGGCGCCGCGTCATGATAGGAAAGGCCACGGCAGGTCAGATGCTCGTTCGCCTGGCTGGCGGAAACCCGCGGATCGAAGCGCCATTTCTCCTTCCCCGTGGTCGCGTCGAGCGCGATCGCATGCGCGTGCGGGCTGCACAGATAGAGGGTGTCGCCGATCTTGAGCGGCGTGACCTCGAACGTCGTCTCCCTGGGATCGGTCGGGCGTTGCAGATCGCCGCTATTATAGGTCCAGACGAGCTTCAGCCGCCCGGCATTTTCCGGCCTGATGTCCGCCAGCGTCGAATAGCGCTGACCGAGAGCGGTGCCGCCATAAGCAAGCCAATCATTGGCGGCCGCGCCCCGCAGCGCCGTGGCATCGGCGGGCGCGGATGGCGCGGGCACGCGTCCGGCAATATCGAACCGATCCCGCGCGATCGAGGCGATCGCAGCGATGGCGACAAGTGCCACCGCCGCCAGCAACGCCGCGAAGGGCGCATGGCGGACGCTGACCCCACCATCGAGCGACCGGCTCACCCAGGGCAGCAGCAGCCACAGGCCGATCAGCGTGGGGATCACGCCGCGCGGGATCAGCGCCCACCAGTCGAGCCCCACTTCCCACAGCGCCCAGGCAAGCGTGGCGGCGAGCAGCAGGGCGTAAAGCCACAGCGCGGCCGTTCGCCCCCGATAGAGCAGCAGGCCGGTGACGCCATAGCCGAGCCCCGCGAGCAGATAATAGATCGACCCGCCGAGCGCCGCGAGCCAGATGCCGCCTGCCACAAGCCACAACCCGATCAGCAGGAGGATTACAGCCGTTACCCGGACGGCGATGGGCTGGGATATTGCGGTGGCCATGGCAAGCCGCCCCTCGATTGCGGATCGTCTGCGCCGCATAAAGGAACGGTTTGGCGGGATCGTTCCCCCTTATCCGTGAATTTCCCCTTCAATCGCCCCGCTTCGCCCCCGAAGCCTTCAATATGTCGCCGAACTCGATGGGAAAGGGAAAGACGATCGTCGAATTTCTCTCACCGGCGATGAAGTTGAGCGTGCCGAGATAGCGCAGCTGCATCGCCTCCGGCCGCTGCCCCAATATATCGGCTGCCTCGAGCAGCTTCGCCGCGGCCTGCTGCTCGCCCTGGGCATTGATGACCTTGGCGCGCCGTTCGCGCTCGGCCTCGGCCTGTCGGGCGATGGCACGGATCATCGTTTCGTCGAGATCGATATGCTTGATCTCGACATTGGCGACCTTGATTCCCCAGGCGTCGGTATGTTTGTCGAGAATCTCCTGAATGTCGGCATTGAGCCTGTCCCGTTCGGCGAGCATCTCGTCCAGTTCATGCTTGCCGAGTACCGAGCGAAGCGTGGTCTGCGCCAATTGGCTGGTGGCGTTCATGAAGTCCGCAACCTGGATGATCGCCTTGTCAGGCTCCACGATGCGGAAATAGATCACCGCATTGACCTTGACCGACACATTATCGTGGCTGATCACATCCTGCGTCGGCACGTCCAGCACGCGCGTACGCAGATCGGTGCGCACCATCTGCTGGACGAAGGGGATCAGCAGGATCAGTCCCGGTCCCTTGACCCCGGTGAAGCGTCCCAGCGTGAACACCACGCCGCGCTCATATTCGCGCAATATCTTGACCGCCGCCGCGAGGATGGCGAATGCGAGGATGATGGCGGGGATATAATAAGCAAGACCGGGAAGCATCAGCCCCTCCTCTCTCTGTCCTTCGCCGACGGATCGGGCTCGACGTGAAGCAGCAGCCCATCGAGCGAGACGATGCGGACCGGCTCGCCCTCGCGCACGGGCGCCTCGCTCACCGCATTCCAGCGCTCGCCATGGACGAAGACATGGCCGCTGCGCCCCTCCCAATCCTGCGTCAGCCCGCGCGCACCGATCATCTGTTCGCGCCCGCTCGCCACGCCCTGCCACCGCGCGCGAAAGGCCAGGCGAACGACCACCAGCGTGAACAGCAGGCTGACCGCGACGATCCCGGCAATGACCTGCCAGTCGATCCGGAAGTCGGGCACGTCGCTATCGACGAGGATGGTCGCGCCCAGCGCGAGCGCGATCGCACCGCCGATCCCAAGAATGCCGAAGGAGGGCGTGAAGGCTTCCGCGATCATCAGGCCGATGCCCAGCAGCGCCAGCCCCACCCCCGCATAATTCACCGGCAGCGCAGCGAAAGCATAGAGGCCGACCAGCAGGCAGATCGCGCCGATCGTGCCCGGATAGAGCGCGCCCGGGGTCATGAATTCGAAGATCAGCCCATAGACGCCGATCATCATCAGGATGAGCGCGACATTGGGATTGGTGATCGCCCCGAGCAGACGGGTCCGCCAGCCGGGCTCGATTTCCTCCACGCTCAGGCCGCGCGTGTCCAGAATGACGCGCTTTCCCGCGATGGTCACCGCCCGGCCATGCGCCTGGGCAAGCAGATCCCCGATATTGCGGGCCTGGATATCGATCACGCGCTGCGCGAGCGCAGCCGTGGCGGAGAGGCTCGCCGCCTCGCGGACGGCACGTTCCGCCCAGTCCGCATTGCGCCCCCGCAGCTCGGCCAGCGCGCGAAGATAGGCGACCGCGTCATTGACCGCCTTCGTCTCCATCGGGCTGTCAGGCTTGGGTTGGCTCTGGGGCTGGCTCTGGCCCTTCCCGCCCTCCGCCGCATCATCCTTCTCATCGCGACGCCCGGGGCCCGGCATTCCGCCGCCTATCTCGACCGGCGTCGCAGCACCCACATTCGTGCCCGGCGCCATGGCCGCGACATGGCTGGCATAGAGGATGAACGTTCCGGCGCTCGCCGCCCGGGCGCCGCTGGGGCTGACAAAGGTTGCGACCGGAACCGGCGAGGCGAGGATGTCGCGGATGATCGCCCGCATCGCCGGATCGAGCCCGCCCGGCGTATCCATGCGGATTATCACGAGCGGCGCATGACGTTGAGCGGCGATGCCGAGCCCGCGCCTTACATAATCCGCCATTGCGGGGCCGATCGCGCCGTCCACGTCAAGGAGGATGGCCGGCGCGCGCGCGGCCTGTCCCTGCCCCATGGCCGGAATCCGGAGGGCGAGCATGCCGATAAGGATGAGCGCGAGCAGCGACAGCAGGCGACCATATCGCCGGCCCGCCATTGGTCCCGCGCGCATCGGCTGTTTTGCGGGATGATCTCGATCGACCGACAATCACCAAGCCCTTCCGGTGGGCGCAGAGCGAGCCGGCCGAAGCCGGTCACCGTTGCGCATCACAGTCCCAACGAATGAAGGGCGAAACTGATGCTGCCCGGAAAGCCGATCCGGAAGCGGCAGCCATGACGGCCTCGATTCACTGCCGGAATGGCGCAACCCGGCGGACAAGCCATTGACGATACACGGAATAGATCGGCAAAGATGCCTCCATGGGGGGCAATATATGACCATCAGGATCGGCGCGGTCGTCGCCAGCAAGATCGGCTTCGCATCGCATCAGAACGCCGTACCGCTGTTGCGGGAACTGGAGCTGGCGAATGCAGGCGAGCAGGCCGTCGACGATCTCCTCCTGACCCTCAGCGCCGATCCGCCCTTCCTTCAGCCCAAGACATGGCGCATCGACCGGCTGTCGCCCGGTGCCACGCTGCACGTCACGGACCGCGACATCGCGCTCAACGCCGGCTTTCTCGGCGATCTTGGCGAGAGCCTGAGCGGCAGCGTGACGCTCCGCCTGGAAGCGAAGGACGAAACGCTCGCCGCCGTCACCCATCCGGTCGAACTGCTCGCCCGCAATCAGTGGGGCGGCACCGGCAGCATGGCCGAGCTTCTGCCCGCCTTCGTCATGCCGAACGATCCCGCGGTCGATCGCGTGCTCAAGGCCGCGTCCGATGTGCTGCGGCGGGCCGGCCGCAAGGACGGGATAGACGGCTATGAGGCGAAATCCCGGACGCGCGTCTGGGAAATCGCCTCGGCGATCTGGTCGGCCGTGTGCGGCTTTCGCCTCTCCTACGCCCTCCCGCCGGCGAGCTTCGAAAATGTCGGGCAGAAGATACGCAGCCCGAGCGCGATCTTCGAGGGGCAGGTCGCGACCTGCCTCGACACTGCGCTGCTCTTCGCCGCGGCACTGGAACAGGCCGGCCTCAATCCGCTGATCATCCTCACCCGCGGCCATGCCTTCGCCGGCGTCTGGCTCCAGCCGGTCGAGTTCGCCGCGCTGATCACCGACGAGGCCGCCGCCCTGCGCCGCCGCATCGACCTCAAGGACCTGCTCGTCTTCGAAACGACGCTGGCGACGCAGGCCGATCCGCCCGGCTTCGCCCAGGCCGAGAAGACCGCGCTCCGGCTCATCGCCGAGGAAGCGCCCGATCCGTTCGAAATGGCGATCGACGTCCGGCGGGCGCGGATGCAGAAGATCCGTCCGCTCGGCCTTGTCGGCGGGACGCGGCCGGCCGGATCCGGCGAGGAAGCGCCGCCTGTCGCCGAGGCGCTGGAAGCCGCACCCGCTTTGCCCGACTTCGACGTCGAAGTGGCGGAAGAGGCCGATGCGGTCAGGGATCGCGTCGCGCTCTGGCAGCGCAAGCTCCTCAACCTCACGACCAGCAACCGGCTGCTCCATGTGCCCGACGGCAGCAAGGTCGTCCGGCTGGTCTGCCCCGATCCCGGCGCGCTGGAGGATCGACTGGCGGCAGGGGGCAAGGTGCGGATCGTCCCCATGCCCGATCTCGCGCCCGCCGGACGCGACGAGAAGCTCTATGAGGCGCAGACCAACGAGAATCTGCGCGAGCAGCTGGCGACCGCCGCGCTCGATCGTGGCGAGCTGCTGTCGCTCATCGAGAAGGACAAGCTCGAAGCGGCGCTGATCGACCTTTACCGTAAAGCCCGCAGCGACATGGACGAGGGCGGCGCCAATACGCTGTTCCTCGCGCTGGGCTTCCTCAAATGGAAGAAGAACCCGACCGACGAGCGCAGCTATCGCGCGCCGCTCATCCTCCTGCCGGTCAAGCTGGAGCGCAAGAGCGTGCTGTCCGGCGTGGTCATGACGCATCATGAGGACGAGCCGCGGTTCAACCTCACGCTGATCGAGCTGCTGCGCCAGGATTTCGCGCTCAACATTCCGGGGCTCGATGGGCCCCTGCCGACCGACGAGAGCGGGATCGACGTGGCGCAGGTGTGGACCACCATGCGCCGCGCGGTGCGCGACATGGCCGGATTCGAGGTGGTGCCGGATGTCGTGCTGGGCACCTTCTCCTTCGCCAAATATCTGATGTGGAAGGATCTGGTCGATCGTGCGGACCGGCTGAAGGAAAGCCCGATCGTCCGTCATCTGATCGAGCGGGACGGCGCCGGCTTCGAGCGATCGGGCGAATTTCCCCGGGCCGAGAGGCTGGACGACAGCATCGATCCCGCAGCCTTGTTCACGCCGCTCCCCGCCGACAGCTCGCAGCTCGCCGCCGTGGTCGCTTCGGCGCAGGGGCATGATTTCGTGCTCGATGGCCCTCCCGGCACCGGCAAGTCGCAGACGATCGCGAACATCATCGCGCATAATCTGGCGCTCGGCCGCCGCGTGCTGTTCGTAGCGGAAAAAATGGCCGCGCTCGATGTGGTCCAGCGTCGGCTGGAGGAGAAGGGGCTGGGCGAATTCTGCCTGGAGCTTCATTCCGCAAAAGCGACCAAGGCCGAGGTGCTCAAGCAGCTCGACCGCGCCTGGACCGCGCGCGAGACGCTGAGCGAGGAAGAATGGACGCGCGAGGCGGCCGAGGCGAAGCGGCTGCGGGACAGCCTCAACGACGTCGTCCGGCTGCTCCACCGCCGGGAGGCGAACGGCCTTACGCTCCATCAGGCGATCGGCCGGGTCGTGCGCGACTGGACGGAAGCAAGCCCGCGCCTCGCTTTCGCAGCAAGTACGCAGCATGATGAGGCGGATCTCGCCCGCTTTCGCGATCTCGCGCGGCGGCTCGGGCTGGCGCGCAGCGATGTCGAGGAACTTTGCGACAGTCTCGCGGCGGTGACGTGCAATGACTGGTCGAATGGCTGGCAGGAGGCGATCGTCGCCGCAGCACTCGGCGTTCCGCCCGCGATCGACGCCATGCTCGCGGCGCGCGACGCGCTGCTTGAGGCGACACGGCTCCCGCTGGCGGCGGCGGACGGCGACGGTCTGGAGCGTTTGCAGCGCTTCGTCTCGCTCCTGCTCGAAGCCCATAAGCGGGACGTGCGCCTGGCCTTCGCGCCCGACATGGCGGACAGGCTGATCGCCGCACGCGAGGCGATCGCCTTACTCGATCGCTACCGCGCCGAGGAGGCGGCACTGTCGGCGGCCTATGCCCCGGAAGCCGCGCGGAGGATCGATCTGGCCGCGATCCGTGGCGACTGGCAGGCGGCGGGCCAGAAATTCTGGTTCTTCGCTACCTTCGCCAAGCGCAAGGTTGCGCGTGCGCTCGGCGAAGCGGGAGGTGCTGCCGGCCAAGTGGACCCCGAAACCGATCTGCCACGGCTGGAGGCGATGGCGCGGCTGCTGACGGAGCTGGACGCATTGGCGCCCCGGCTCATCGGCGTGCCGGGCTGGTCCGGGCTCGCCAGCGACATAGCGTCGGTGGAACCAGCCTGCGCCTTTATCGAGCGGCTGCGCGCCGCGATCAACTCCACCGCAACGGATCCCGAGCATCTTGGGGCGCTGCGCCGTGCGGCCTCCAATCTGGCGGTCGATGCGAATGATCTGCTCGGCCCCGATGGCGCGATCGCGCGCGCGGCGGATCGCTTCGGCGGAGCGGTTGCGGCGCTCGGCCAGGCGGCCGGCGCCTTCAGCAAGCTCGCCCTTGCCGAGGATGGGAACGGCCATGAGGCATTGCGCGCCTCGGCCGAGGCGGTGATCGCCCATCAGGCGCGATTGCAGGCCTGGGCCGGATGGCAGCGCGCCCGCTCCGACGCGATCGACGCCGGGCTCATGCCGCTCGTCACCGCGATGGAGGCGGGAGCCCTGCTTCCCCGCGATGCGGCGGATGCGTTCGAGACGGGCTATGCGCGCTGGTTCGCCAGCCAGCGGATCGATGCCGAGCCGCTGCTCCGTCAATTCGCTCCCGCGGTCCATATGGACGATATCGCCGCGTTCAGGCGGCTGGAAGACCGGCTCGCCGAGCTGTCGGTCCGCTATATCCGCGCGAAGCTGTGCGGGAATATTCCGGCCAAGGAAAGCGTGGGCAAGAAGGACGGATATGCCGTTCTGAAGCATCAGCTTCAGCTCCAGCGCCGGCACAAGCCGATCCGGCAGCTCGCGACCGAGATGGGCGACGCCTTCACCCGGCTCGCGCCCTGCATGTTAATGAGCCCGCTGTCGATCGCCCAATATCTGCCGCCGGACCAGGCGCTGTTCGACCTTGTGATATTCGACGAGGCGTCGCAGATCGCGCCTTGGGATGCGATCGGGGCGATGGCGCGCGGCCGGCAGGTGGTCGTCGCCGGCGATCCCCGGCAGATGCCGCCCACCAGCTTCTTCACCCGATCGGCCAATGCAACGGACAGCGATGCCGACACCGAAGAGGATATGGAGAGCATCCTGGACGAATGCCTCGCCGCCGGCGTGCCGATGCATTCGCTGAGCTGGCATTATCGCAGCCGGCATGAGAGCCTGATCGCCTTTTCCAACCACCGCTATTATGAGAGCGGCCTCGTCACCTTCCCTGCCCCGGTCACGCGCGCGAGCGCGGTGGAATGGCGGCGCGTGGACGGCGTCTATGCGCGTGGGCGCGGCCGAACCAACCAGATCGAAGCCCAGGCGATGGTGGACGAGGCGGTTCGCCGCCTGACCGATCCCGCCTTCGTCGCGGCCGGCCGCACGCTCGGCATCATCACGCTCAATGCCGATCAGCAGAAGCTGATCGAGGATCTGCTCGACAAGGCACGCCGCGAGCATCCGGAGATCGAGCCCCATTTCGGCGAGGACCGGACCGAGCCCGTGGTGGTCAAGAATCTCGAGACGGTGCAGGGCGACGAACGCGACCTCATCATCCTGGGCATCGGCTTCGGCCCGACCGAGCCGGGCGCGAAGACGATGTCCATGTCGTTCGGCGCGCTCAACGCGCAGGGCGGCTGGCGTCGGCTGAACGTGGCCGTCACGCGCGCGCGGCAGGAGATGATCGTCTTCACCTCCTTCGATTCCAGCATGATCGACCTCAACCGCACCAGCGCCCGCGCGGTTGCCGATCTCAAGCATTTCCTCGAATTCGCCGATCGCGGGCCGCGCGCGCTGGCGGAGGCCGTCCATGGATCGGTCGGCGGCTTCGAATCCCCCTTCGAGGAAGCTGTCGCCGCCGAACTGACCCGGCGCGGCTGGACGGTGGTGCCGCAGATCGGCGTGTCGCGCTTCCGCATCGACATCGGCATCGTCCATCCGGATCGGCCGGGCGATTATCTGGCCGGCGTGGAATGCGACGGCGCCACCTATCATAGCGCCGCCACCGCCCGCGATCGCGACAAGGTGCGCGCCGCGATCCTGAACGGCCTGGGATGGGAGCTGCTCCGCATCTGGTCGACCGATTGGTGGATCGACAAGGCGGGCGCGGCGGACCGACTCCACCGCGCCATCGAAGAGCTGCTGGCGGCTTCGCGCGCGCGCGCGGCCGGGCAAGCGGCCGTCGAGGCGCCAGGGCAGACGACCGTCCAGCCGGCGCTTTGACTCAAAGGGCTGATCGCGTCGGATCAGCCCTTTGCGAAGGCGAGCAGATCGGC
Organism: Sphingomonas oleivorans; assembly: GCF_003050615.1. Taxonomy (GTDB): domain Bacteria; phylum Pseudomonadota; class Alphaproteobacteria; order Sphingomonadales; family Sphingomonadaceae; genus Sphingomonas_H; species Sphingomonas_H oleivorans. The sequence goes on from NZ_NWBU01000011.1 coordinate 64,875, forward strand.
GTTGAGCTGCTCCTTATGGGTCTGGGCGAGGCCATGGTCGCCGCCCTTGTAGATTTTGAGCTGCGCGCCCCTGACGAGCTTCGACGACAGCAGCGCCGAATTGCCGATCGGCACGATCTGGTCGTCATCGCCATGGAGGATGAGCGTCGGGACGTCGAACTTCTTCAGGTCCTCGGTAAAGTCGGTCTCCGAGAAGGCCTTGATACAATCGAGCTGGTTCTTGAGCCCGCCCATCATGCCCTGCATCCAGAAGCTGTCGCGCATGCCCTGCGTGACCTTCGATCCTTCCCGGTTGCCCCCGAAGAAGGGTGTGGTGATATCCTTGAAGAATTGCGAGCGGTCGGCTGCGACGCCCTTGCGGATCCCATCGAACACCTCGATCGGCAGCCCGCCGGGATAGGCGGCGGTCTTCAGCATGATCGGCGGCACCGCGCCGACCAGCACGGCCTTGGCGACGCGCCTGGTGCCGTGGCGGCCGATATAGCGGGCGACCTCGCCGCCGCCGGTGGAGTGGCCGACCATGATGACGTCCTTCAGGTCGAGCGCCTCGAACAGTTCGGCCAGATCGTCGGCATAATGATCCATGTCATTGCCGTCCCAGGGCTGGCTCGACCGGCCATGACCGCGCCGGTCATGCGCGATCGCGCGAAAGCCATTGGCGGCGAGGAAGAGCATCTGATCCTCCCAGGCGTCGGCGGTGAGCGGCCAGCCATGGCTGAAGACGACTGGCTGCCCCTTGCCCCAGTCCTTATAATAGATCTGCGTTCCGTCCTTCGTCATAAGCATGTTCATGGCTTGGGATCCCGTGCTGCCATGATGGCTGGCGGCCGGTGCGGCGAACGCCGTCGCCGGCCTGGTCGCGGCCGCGGCGGCCGCGATTCCGATGCCCCCGACAAGCGCCGAGCGCCGGGAGACCATCGTTGCATCATGATCGTTCTGAGCGTGCATAAAGCCTCCTCGCACATGTCTTTCCGGGCCGGTTCCGGCCGTTGCGAGGCAGAGGATCCACCATGCGGCTGCCCTTCATCCATCAGACTTGGAGCATGGGGCGATCATATCTTCGTATAGCTGAACAGGGATGGAGTCGGTTCCGGCTGGGGGCGGAATGACAGCCTAAGCGTTTGCCTCCGTGGGCCAAAGATATTCACCGGTCAGCAGGATGCGCCCAGCCTAGCGGAGAGATATGGGCTAGAAGTTCGGACGGCACATCAAGGCCTTCATCTCGCCGTTCGGCGACAGCGTGACCAAGATGGACGGTGTTCCAGTAGATGATGATCGCCATGAGCAGATTAAGCCCAGCGATCCGATAATGTTGCCCCTCGGTGGTGCGATCGCGGATTTCACCCTGCCTGCCAATGCGCAAGGCGTTCTTGAGGGCGTGGTGCGCTTCGCCTTTGTTGAAGCCGATCTGAGCGCGCCGCTGCATATCGGTGTCGAGAATCCACTCTATGATAAAGAGAGTGGATTCTCGACGCGGCCGACCTCGCGGAGAGCGGCCGCCAGATCGTTCTGCCGGGGATAGGATGCAAGCTTTCGTAGCAACTGGCTTGGTCTGATCTTGCCGGCGGCCATCGTGGCCGCGCAGCGGAAGAGATCGGGCCAGTTTGCAATAATCAACTCTTCGCGAATTTCGCCGCCGACCAGGCTGCGCGAATCCTTGGGTATTGCTGCGGGATTGAACATGTAGAGTCGTTTCGAGGGTAAGTCGCGGATGCGCAGCTTGGTCATTGACGTGGGTGTAGGCTTTCAGCCGGGCTCATTGCCGTACTTCGCGTTGACCATGTTCATGGCCTCGCTCTGTCGTGCCGAAGGGAAGAACTGACCATCGCTTGATGCTGTCGTTCCCATGCCCCAGAACCGGGACATCGGCAACTTGCCTTGCGCGGCCACGACCATCGCCAGCGCCTGATCCATGGCCTCGCTCTCGACATGCCAACGTGCGAGGCGCGAGAGCGCCGGCGGCTGAACCTGTCATTTCGCCGGTTGGTCACGCCTGCATGTGCCGATCAATTTGAATAGACGCCCGATTTTCGTCTGCTCCGAGCCCGCACAATATGTAAGGAGAGACATGCTATTTACCTTGCCAGATACAGATACCCTCTACAAAGCTCTCCTTGAACGCGACGCCTCCTACGATGGTCGTGCTTATGTCGGCGTCACATCGACAGGCGTGTTCTGTCGTCTCACCTGCCCAGCCCGGAAACCCAAAGCGGAAAATTGCCGTTTCTTCGGCACTGTCGCCGAATGCATGGCTGCGGGGTTTCGGGCATGTCTAAAGTGCCATCCCGTTGCCCCTGCTGCAAATGCTGACCCGGCAGTCGTGGCTCTCCTGAAGGCCCTGTCAGACCGGCCCGGCCATCGTTGGAGCGAACAGGATGTCGAGCGTACAGGCTTCGATCCTTCCACGGTAAGACGGAGCTTCAAGCGACATTTCGGCATGACCTTTCTGGAGATGGCGCGACTTGAGAGATTAAGACGAGGCTTCGAGACAATAGGTGATGGTGGTCGTGTCATCGATGCCCAGTACGAAGCAGGGTTTGAATCTCCATCGGCGTTTCGCACAGCCTTTTCGCGCCTCATCGGTCAAGCTCCGGGCCGACTGGCAGAAAATGCACTGCTGCAAGCGCACTGGTTGCAAACCCCGCTGGGAACAATGATTGCGGTGTCCGACAAACGGGCAATCCATCTTCTTGAGTTTGCGGACCGAAAGGCGCTTTCCACGGAATTGAAGAGGTTATTCGAGCTGTCCAAAGGCAGTCTCGGGGTCGGCAAACTTGCTCCACACGTCACATTGGAGGCTCAACTCGCCGACTATTTCTCCGGAAACTCGTCGGTCTTTACCGTTCCACTCGCTCTTCAGGGAAGTGATTTTACGCGCAGCGTTTGGGACGTCTTGCGTGAAATCCCCGCCGGTGAAGTTCGCAGCTATAGCGAGATCGCGCAAGCCATAGGCAAGCCGATGGCTACGCGAGCCGTTGCGCGTGCGAACGGCGCAAATCAAATCGCACTGATTATCCCATGCCACCGGGTCATCGGCGCAGACGGATCGCTAACAGGCTATGGAGGCGGCCTGTGGCGGAAACAAAAACTTATCGAGATTGAACGGCAATTTGCAGTTCATTAAAAGGAATAATCGTCATGTCACAAATCAATAAAGCAAAGCACTTCGCCTCGCTTCACCGTTCTGAAGATCCACTCTTCCTGTACAATATCTGGGATGCTGGCGGCGCTAAAGTTATTGCCGAGGCAGGAGCTCCGGCCATTGCGACCGGTAGCATGTCCATGGCGATCGCCCACGGATATCAAGACGGCCAACAGATCCCCCTTGATTTGGTGCTGACGATAGTTTCACGCATTTGCAACACGGTTGATCTGCCGATCACGGTCGATTTCGAGGGTGGATATGCCGATAATCTTTCAGGGTTGGCCGAGAACACATCCAGACTGATTGCGTCCGGCGCTGTCGGCATCAACTTTGAAGATCAGCTTGTCAACGGTGACGGTCTCTATACCATATCCGAGCAATGCGACCGCATTTCTACGATACGCGAAGCAGCAGAATCTGCAAATATGCCCCTTTTCATAAATGCTCGAACTGATCTGTTCCTGCGTGAAAACGACAACAACAAATACAGCGGACTCGTCGATGAGGCTATAACACGCGCCAAAGCCTATGCGCTTGCCGGCGCCTCTGGTTTCTTCGTCCCCGGTCTCACTGATGTCTCCCTGATACAAGTCATCTGCGAAAACGTCGATTTGCCCGTGAATGTGATGCGGATTGGAACGGCGCCTGAGAAAGCCGAACTCTCATCATCAGGCGTTGCGCGGATTTCTTGCGGGCCAGGACCATATTTCGATTTCGCGGACGGTTTGAAGGCAGCCTTCATCGCTTCGAAGGACCGGTGATCTTAGATGGTTGAAGGCCTTCATGCGCCGAACTCTGCGATAGTGAACTTGCTGTCACCACAACGGTTGCGCATCGAAGCACCGAAAATCACTTCTATGGCAAAAAAGTAAACACGGCGGCTTAGGGTGTCATTTCGCCCTCAGCCGGAGCCGACCCCGAGATCGCTTGGGTCGGCTAGCTGCCGAGATGCGTGGCCATTGCAGAGAGAAATGCGCGCAGCTTCGCGGAAGGGTATCGGCCCGAGGGATAGAGCGCATAGATCGGCGCCGACGCGCTTGCCCAATCGGGCAGGACGCGCTCGAGCCGGCCGGCGGCGAGATCCGCAGCCACGTCGATGGCGGATTTCAACATGATGTCGGCGCCAGCATTGCCTGAGGAAATCCTATGCGCTCATCAAACCATGGGGCTGCCTCCCGAGGATCTTAGCCCTGCCTGCCCCGTCCTTCATCATGCTTGTCGGCGCGTCGCACGCCGAACAGCAGGCCTCGTTCGAGATGATCGCGGAGCGCGGCATAATAAGCGGCAAGGAATTCAGCATCGTCCGGGCCGTGGCGCCAGCCGATGCGGTTGCGGATACTCGTCGCGACGGCGTACATCTGCTGCCAATCGCGCCGGCGCAGCACCTCCTCCAGCTTCTGCAGCTCGTAAATGCCATAGGCGTCCAGTTGCGCCTTGCTGAAATCATAGGCCGTTCGCTGCGGCGCCTGCCCGAGATCGAGGCCGAGCCGGCGTTTCGGCGTAGAGATGACCCAGGTTCCGGCGAGCAGATCGCCGACGCGCAGCCGATCGCGGTTGAGGAGCGGAAAGAACAGGAAGATGCCGCTCCAGGCCAGGCCGAAGATCGCCGTCCAGGCCCCGGCCATTCCCTCGGCGGCACGTATGCCCAGGAATGAAAGCGGCAGGAAGAATTCGATCTCGCGCATCGCGTTGCGGGCGATCACGGCATCGCCCGTAAGCCGGCCGCCATTGCGCGCGACAACCCGCAGGCCAAGGATCCGCTTGCCCGGCGTCGCCGCCCGGCCACCCATCTCGAAGAGGATGAACCAGGCGTTCCGGAGCAGGAAGAAGCCGAGCAGCCACAGGGCAACGATGAGGCCGATGCCGTTCCACCCCGTCCCCCAGGCGATCAGCGCGACGGCGATGGTGAAGAGAATCAGCGTGCCGAGCATGAACGCCAGATCCAGCATGAACGCCGTCACCCGCTGGCTTGCCGCGCCGAGCTGGAGCCGCAAGTCGACGCCCTCGGGCGTCACGAACCGGCGCTGCAGGCTCGTCTCAGTCATTCGCACCGCGCCCCACGAGATAATAATAGACGCACCAGCCGGCGAGCGCGGCGGCGCCGATCAGGTAGCGGACGGGCATCGTAGTGATCGTCTGGCGGCCAATGCCTTCGAGCAGGCCCGCCACCATCAGCATCAGCACCACGCCCGCCATCGCCGTCGCCGCGGTCTGCCCCGCACGAACTGCCGCCGCCATCCGTGTCGCACCGCCCGGGAACATCACGCTCCGGCCGATCCTGAGCCCGGCCGCGCCGGCCAGGATAATCGCGAACAGTTCGGTCGTGCCATGGATCGCAAGCCAGCCGCCCACCATCGGCCCGAGCCCGCGCGGCACATAGAGTGCGAGAAAGGCGCCGAGCATGATCCCATTATAGGCGATCAGCAGCAGGGTCGGGATGCCGAAGGCGAAGCCGAGCGCGAAGGCGAGGATCGCAATCTGGGCATTATGGGTGAAGAGGAAGGCGGCGAAGGCCCCGAGCGCATCGCCATTCGCGCTGCCGTCGTCCTGGAGCGCCGCCTCGAGCGAGGCCGTCGAGGCGCCCGGATCGCGGCCGTCGGCCAGGCCGGCGGGGATGATCTCGTAGAACCAGCTCGGATCGTGCCGCACGAGCAGATAGCCGGCGACCGCACCGGCGATCATCATCAGCGCGACGATGATCGTCTCCATCGCGATCGCACGGATCGCGGCGGGCCAGTCCCGACGGAAGAAGCGCGCGAGGCGCGAGCCCGGCGAAGTGCGCACGCCATAGACGAACATATAAGCGCGCGTGCAGAGGCTCTCGAGATAATCGACCAGCGCCTTGTCGAGCGACGTGTCGCGCGCCACGGACAGCGACGAGAGCGCGGAGCGATAGAGCAGCGGCAGAGCGAACAGATCCTCGTCCGCCAGCGATCGGACCGATTTCCGCTCGGCCCGCGCCACAATATCCTCCAGCCGCCGCCAATCGGCCTCATGCGCCTCGCGGAAGCTGCGCATCGTCAGGGCGGGATCGATCGCGGCGATATCGCTCACAACTGGTTCCTGCGCTTCAGTTCGAGATAATAGTCGACCAGCCGGACCGCGACGCGGTCGTGGCGCGCCTCGATCACATGCACGCCGGCATGGACGAGCCGCGACATCACCAGCCTGCGCTCGCGCAGCAGGTCGGCAGCGGTCACCGCGCGGGCGACGTCGGCGGCATCCTGCGGTTCAGCGGCGACCACATCCTCAAGCTCCGCGTCGTTCAACATCACGAAAATGACGAGATGACGCTCGATCAGCCCGCCGAGCGCGCGGATCATCAGCTCGGCGCTCGTTGCATCGGTGAATTCGGTGAATAGGACGACCATCGAACGGCGGTCGAGATGGCCGTCGAGCGTGGTCAAAGCGAGCGTGTAGTTCGTCTCATTGGTCGTATAGTCGAGGCTGGCGGCGAGGCGCTGCAGCGCGCCGAAGGAACGCGTTCCCGCCACCGCGCCGCTCGCCAGGCGCGGCCGCGCGTCGAAACCGAAAAGGCTGACGCGATCGCCGAGCTTCAAGGCGACATAGGCCGAGACAAGCGCCGCCGAAACCGCGCGATCGATCCGCGGCAGCCCGGCGACCGGCTCGCACATCGTCCGCCCGGCATCGAGCGCGAAGACTATGTTGTTGTTGCGCTCCGGCCGATATTCCTTCGCCAGCAGCCGCCTGTGGCGGGCGGATTGCTTCCAGTCGATGCTGCGCTTGTCCATGCCCGGCCGGAAGTCGGCAAGCGCTTCGAATTCGGCGCCGTCGCCCCTGTGGCGCTGTGCGAGCAAGCCCTGCATCGTGCTGCGCTGGAAAAGCGCCGCCGCCGTCTGCTGCACCGGGCGGATATCCGGCGTGACGATGATGCGCGAGGATGGTGCGAGCGTGCGCTGAGTCCAGGCGAGGCCGAGCGTCCCGCGCCAGCGCAGCCAGATCTGCTCGATCATCGCCGTCCCGCGGCGAACGGCGACGAGTTCGATCGAGACGGCGCCCATGCCATCCGCGATCGTCAGGGGCGCACTCGCCGCCACCTCAAGCAGCGGGGAGACGGCAAGGGCAACCTCCACCGTGGCCGGCGCGCGATCGGCCGGGAAGGCGACATGGATAGTCGCGGGCAGAGCGGCGCCGACGCCGATATGGCCGGGCACCTCGACACGGATCTTAGCGGTGCCAGCGCGGGGCGCGAGGAGGGCGTCCGCCACCATCAGTCCAGCGACGAACAGTGTCCAGCCGACGCCCAGATACCAGAGCGACGGCAGCAGCACGGCCAGCAGCAAGGCGACGGGCGCCCCCGCCGCGGCCAACAGGATCGCCCGCCCGCTGGGATATATCAACGCGGCGCCTCGATGCGCTCGATCATCGCCGCGATCACCTCCTCGGCGCGACGGCCGTCAATCTCGGCGGCGGGCGACAGGATCACGCGATGGCGCAGGATCGCCGGCGCGAGCGTCTTCACATCATCGGGAATCACATAATCCCGTCCGTCGAGCGCCGCATGGGCGCGCGCGGCCGCCGCCAGCATCGCGCCGGACCGGGGGCTCGCGCCGCTCTCCAGATCCGCCACCTCGCGCGTCGCCCGGATCAGCGCCAGAATATAGTCGATCACTTCATCGACGAGCCGGACGCCGGAGACCGCCCGGATCGCGGCGTCGAGGGTCGCGGCATCGGCCTGCGGCTCGACCTGCCAGTCTTCCGGCTTCTGCGCGCCCAAACGCGCGCCATGGCCGGCGATGATCCGCCGCTCCTCCTCGATAGAGGGATAGGCGACCGTCTGTTTGAAGAGGAAGCGATCGAGCTGGGCTTCGGGCAGCGGATAGACACCTTGCTGCTCGATCGGATTCTGCGTCGCGACGACCATGAAGCGTGCACCAAGCGGATGCGTTTCTCCGTCGATGGTGACGCTATGCTCCTGCATCGCCTCGAGCAGTGCCGCCTGCGTCTTCGGCGGCGTGCGGTTGATCTCGTCGGCGAGGAGCAGCTCGGTGAAGATCGGGCCGCGGGTGAGCGTGAAGCTGCTCGTCTGGAAATTGAACAGGTTGGCGCCGAGAATGTCGCCCGGCATCAGATCCGGCGTGAATTGAATCCGGCCGAATTCCAGCCCGATCGTCCGTGCGAAACATTGGGCCAGGAAGGTCTTGGCGGTGCCGGGCGGCCCTTCGAGGAGGATATGGCCGGAGGCGAGCAACGCCACCAGCATCAGGCCGACCGTCTCCTCCTGCCCGATCACGGCCTTGCCGATTTCGCCCCGGATACGCTGGCCGAGCGCCTGTACGTCTTCAACCTTCACGCACGAATTTCCTTCGCCAATGATAGAGCGCGCGCGCTGCGGCGAGCACCTCGTCGCGATCGGCGGCGAGGCGCGCATCCTCGGCGAGCGCGCTGTAGGTTCCGGCTTGGCCGTCGCCGAGCCGATCGAGATAGGCGATGAGCGTCGCCTCGTCGGCGCGCTGCGGCGCTCCGGTCGCCATTGCTACCGCCTCGCGCGTGAGGAGCGCGTAGCGCCAGCCGGTGCTGGCTTCGCGCCGGGCACGGACGATGAGCGCCGCGACATTTTCGACGAGGGCGAGCTTGCCAAAGGAAATCGCCCGTTCCTCGTCGCGCGCCGGGCCGAAACGGGCGGCGGCATGGAGACCGGCGAGCAACGCCGCGCCGAGCAGGCTGAGCGTGAGCGCGAGGAAAGGCGGCTCGAAGCCGAGCTTCAGCAGATTCTTCGAGGAGCCGAAGCCGTTCAGCGTGAGATCGAAGGCGATCGCCTCCGCGCCGGTCGCATTGAGGTCATCGAGCATCGCCAGCGCCGCGCGCGCGGTCGCCGCACTCTTCAGGCCATGATTGGCGAGGAGGTCGGGCTCGGCCAGTATATAGAGCTTGCGGCCACCTATACCGGCCAGCACCATCCGCCCCTTGTCGTCGACAAGCAGGGGCTCGATCGACTTTCCCTCGATGCGATGGACGACATCGGGCAGGATGATCGCCGCCGTCTCCGATAACAGGCCAGTGGCGCGCAATCGGGTGGACGCGCCCTCCGGCTGCTCGATAGTGGCGATCCTGGCATTGCCGATCTTGGCGATGAGCGCGTCGAGCTCGGTGGCATCGACCATCCCCATCTTCTGGACCCAACCCCGATGCAGTTCCTGCGCCTGGGTGCGCCATTTCGGCAGCACGATCAGCGTCGGCTTGGCCAATCGGCTTTCGACGCGCTTGGCGATTTCGTCGGGACTGGTCGAGATTTCAGGAGTGAGGATCAGAAGATCCTCGGTGGCCAGCGCGCGCTCATCGCGCAGGAGCGCAGCCTTGCCGCCACTATAGCCGATAAGGTCCACCAGTCCCTTATAGCCGACCGCCGAGATGGACAGCGGATGCGCGCCGCCGTTGCGGGAACGGTTCAGGTCCGGCCCATAGGCGCCCAGCAGCAGCAGCCCGCCAAAGGCGACGACGCCGACGAGGATCACCCAGAATATCGTCCGCCCGGAAAAGGGCGTGCCGCCGCCACGGCCGACGCCGCTCATCGCCACAGTCCTGGAAAGGCGAATTCCTCATAGGCGGTGCGGCAGGCCTGCCAGTCGGCGGCATCGACTACGCGCCTTCCGAACAGGCTGCGCTCGACCGTCCGGGCGAGCGTCGCGAAGGTCGCACGGGCGGCGACGGGCAGCGCGGCAGCGGCGGCGATGTCGCGGCTGGTAAAGGCGGGACGAACCAATCGGGGCCGGTGCCGCTCAATATCCTCGATGCTCCGTTGCAGGAGCAGGTGCACGGCCTCGGCGAAGCGGCCGTCTGCTGCAAGCCTGTCCGCCTCGCGCAGCAGCGCCCGGGCCGGTGCCGCCTCGGGCCGCCAGTCAATCTCCTCCTCCGCAGTCTCCGCCGATGGCGCGCGCAGGCGCAGCAAATGCCCATATGCGCGATACAGCCGCCACAGCAGATAGAGGAGGATGCAGCCGATCGCGGCCCAGAGGAGGTAGCGGAGATAGGGCGCATAGGGCCCCAGCACGCGAAAGATCGCCTTCAGCGCGCGTCCGACCGCGGCCATCCACTCCGGCTGCGGCGGCGGCGCCCATTTCGGCAGATCGAACTGGATCGCGCTGTCGCTGCGTAGCCGTTCATGGGCGGCCGCGAAGGCGTCTCCCTCGATATGCGGCCCGATACCGGACCGATGCTCTGCAGCCACGAATGCCCCCTGGCGCGCCCCTGCACCGCCGGCGAGCTTAGCCGCTCGCAACAGCCTTGCAAGACAGCGCAGGAAAATAGCCGAGCCGGCGATGGACAAGCGCATCGCAAAAGGGAAACATATCGTCGGCCCGTAACGTGGGGACGCAACAGGCCAAGTCAATTTGGGGGGACATTCCAGATGGAAACCGTAGTGGATTATACTCCACGTTTCGAATTTGGCCGCGTCATGCAGCGTGCGACCGGCGCCATCAGCCGCAATGGCATCGCTTTCCTCGTCCTTGCCGCCATCTTCGCCGGCCTGCCTGCCCTGGGGCTGGGCCTGTTGCGGACCGAGGCTGCCAATGCCCCCATCATCCTGCTGTCCGGCTTATGGGGCCTGATCAGCAGCCTTGTCTCGATCATCGCCAGTTCGGTGCTCCAGGCTTCCATCGTCCGTGCCACGATCCTGGACCTGAGCGGCGGAAGGCCCCGGATCGGCCCCTGCCTGCGACAGGGCGTGCGCCTGATCCTGCCGCTGGTCGGTCTGAGCATCGTCTTCGGCTTCGGCGTGGGCGTGGCATCGATCGCGTTCCTGATACCGGGCCTCATCGTCGCCACAATGTGGTCGGTCTCCGTCCCGGTGCTGGTGGAGGAAGGCGAAGGCGTCTTTGCGAGCCTCGGCCGCAGCCGCGAGCTGACCAAGGGCGCCCGCTGGCAGATCTTCGGGATGATGCTGCTCTATGGCGTCGCCCTGCTCCTTTTCGGAGGCCTTCAGATCATAATCTCGCAGGCCCTCAACGGGCCGGAGCTGCTCGCCCTGCTGGTCCAAGCCGTCGGCTCAGCCATCCTCGCGCTCTGCTGGAGCGCGGTGACCGCAGCGATCTACATCGAACTCCGCGAGATCAAGGAAGGCAGCACGCCAGATCAACTGGCCGAGATCTTCGCCTGACGCCTCGTCACCCCGGCATTGCGGCGGCACGGGACTCATGCTCATCGGCGATAAGTCAGGCGCGCGACGATGCCCAGCGCACATGTCATTCGGAGGCCCCCATTGTTCTCAGTCGCGCTGATTGCGCAGATTGTTTGAAAATTCCGCCTTCATTGGGCATTGATGCCATAGGATGGAAAGACGCATCCCTGTTGCCCATTGCGGTTCGCGGGATCATTCGGGACCGCGACGTTGAAGTCGCCAAAGCTGTGATAGGAGACGGGTGCCAGGGGCGCGGGCATCGAGGAGAAGCGCTGGAAGGCCTGCGCCGCCCGCTCCCGCCCGAGTGGCCGTAGCTTCAGCTTGAACACGAAGCGTCGGAGCGCCGCCGGATCAAGTTTGTGGCCGTGATTGGTGGCGGCCACCACCGGCAGCGGATGACGGTCGAGCCAGGTGAGCAGCTCGTTGACCTGCCCCACCTCCCAGCTGGTGGTCGCGCTCGCGCGATCGCCGCCTCGGTGCCGCCCACCCAGCGCGAGAGCAGATCCGACGCGCGCTTCACCACCAGCGGGCGATCAAGCGCACGCGCCAGATGGTGCGCAAGCACCGTCTTGCCCGTAACCGGCGGACCGGTGAGCAGCAGTATGTGCGGGCGCGCGGCATTGTATCGACAAACGCAAGCAGGTCAGCGAACCTCCACCCGATGAACGCCATCGCTCTTCGCCTCGAACCGGATCGCGGCTGGTCACATCCTCGCCGGCGCTGCTGATGGTGCCGCGGCTGGCTTCCTCGAAACCGGGGATGTCATATCCGCGCTGCGCACCCGCACCGACCCGGTGAGCCCGGCAAAGCCGCCGTCGGCGAAGAGCGACAGGGTCGTGTCGCCGATCCGGTAGTAGCGGAAGCTCAGCGCGCGAAAATCGTTGATGTAGACGATGCCCAGGCCAAGTTTAGGATCGACCATCAGGTCGAGCGTGTAGCGGCCTTGCGCGTTGGGCGGAAAGGCGATGCGCGGTGCGTTTGCGGGATCGCCATTGTAGAGAAAAGCGGCCTGGCCCTTGACGGTGTCGAGCTCGATGGTGCTGATGCGGCCAGAGTTGGTTGCGTTGAATGCGATGCCAAAGCGGTCGCCGGGCTTCACCCTAACATCGGCACTGACCAGCAGCGCTTTGTCGGCGGCACCGATTTCCACTGCCGCAGCCGAAAGCTTTGCGCGCTCGGTGACGAACTGGCTTGCAATGTCATCGGGCAGGCTGACGGCCAGCGCGCCGGTGTCGGTACGCCGCAGGGCATGGGCGATCAGGTCACCACCCCAGACGAAGCCCAGGGCGTCCTTGCGCAGCCTCTTGTGCGCCACCCAACCGAAGAGCAAGCGATCCTCACCGGTTCCGGCGGATTTGCCTGCATAAAAGCCGCGACCGTCGAGCGCGTCATAAGGCCCATAGGCGTAAGGACCGGCGCTGTCGGCGGCGGTCAGGTAGCGGACCTGTCGGGATTGGCCGCGCTGGTCCGAATAGAGCAGGAACCAGTCGTTGCCCTCGGCAAAGAGGTCGGCCACTTCGAGGTTGAGTGGCGAATCTTCCTTATAAAGCGGCGGTGCGGCGGTCCACCGCGCCAGATCCGGCGAGGTGTAGAGGCCGATGGCGGCCTTGCCCCCATGCCGGGTGGTCAGCAGCATCCAATAGGCTTTCGCCTCGGCATTCCAGAGGACGAAGGGGTCGCGGAAGTCCCATTGATCATAGTCGGGCAGGCCGGCGAAGGTGGTTTCAGGCACTTTTCTCCACGGGCCGGCAAGGGTCGGCGCCCGCGCCTCCATGACGACTTCCTTGGGCCGCCCTTCGGGATCGTGGCCGGTATAATAGAGACGATATCCGCCCGTCGGGTCGGCGATGATGCTGCCGCTGCCCGTCCAGTAATCAGCTGTGCCGGGCTTGCCGACAGGCACAATTTCAACCGGCCTGGACCAGGTCGCCAAGTCCGAGCTTTGGGTCATCCACCAGGGATGTCGGCCCTCATTCTTCAGGTAGAAGACCGAATAGACGCCGTTTTCAAAGAAGGGGTTGGGATCGCCAATACCGGCTTCCTCATGCGCGAAATAGATGGGCGGCTCCGCAGGGGAGCCGCCCGATGCGGCGATCAGCAACAAAGGGAACAGACGCCGAAACATGGTCAGCCATCCTTGCTGGAGCCGGTATTTCGGGTCGGGGAGTGAATGTGGCGTGCAACCACTTCCCTCCCCCGACACCAAATGTTGATTTGCAGTCGGCGCTTACATCTTGAAGCGGACACCAAGGCTGAAATAGCGCCCCTCGATCCTCAGATCGCGCGGGAAATATTGGGTTTCGTTGTAATAGCGATAATTGTTGAACGGCTCGGCCAGAATATTGCTGACATTGCCGACGATCGTGATCCCCTTGAACGCTTCATAGGATGCCGAGAAATCGAGGCGGGAGATGCCTCGCGTGATCTCGCCGGCATATTGCTGCTCGTTGGAGTTGCGATTGTAGCTGTTGATGTAACTGGAGCGATGGTTGTAGGAAAGGCGTGCCGACAAGGGCCCCTTTTCATAGAAGCCGGTGAGGTTGTAGGCCCATTTCGACAGACCAGTGATCCGCACCTGCCGGGCGCCTTCGCCCAATATCGTCGGCAAGGCATTGGTGCCGTCGAGATAGGTGACGTTGGCCTGAGCACCGAAGCCCGAAAGAAGGCCGGGCAGGAAGTCGAAGAAGGTCTGGAATGACGCTTCGGCACCCTTGATCCGGCCCTTGCCGGCATTTTCCGGCCGGTTGATCTGGATGCGGCCATAGTCCGGATCCATCACGTCCCGCGTATAGTTGCTGATGAACCCTTCCAGGTCCCGATAGAAGACAGCGAGCGTCGCCGAGCCATTCTTTGAGAAATAATATTCCAGCGTCGCGTCATAATTGTCCGATGTCAGCGGCTTGAGGTTCGGATTGCCGCCACTGCCGAACGCCGCATATTGCGGCGGCGATCCGTCCGGTCCGGGGCTGTTGCGCGTGATGTTGAGCGACGGGTTGAGCTGTCCGAAGCTCGGCCGCGTCCGCGTCTGGTTGAAGGCGAGGCGCATCTGGAACTGCGGCGAAAAGCGAATGCGCGTCTGGATCGAAGGCAACACGTCCAGATAGTTTTGGCGCGATATCTGCGGCACGATCTGGGCGACGCCATTGGCATCCGTCACCCGCGAATAGCCCGAATATTCGCCATCGGTATTGACGACCCGCACGCCGAAAGTTCCGTCCGCACTGATGCCGCCCAGATCGAATTCATACTTGCCCTGGCCGTACATCGCATAGCTGGCTTCCTTGGCCGTGAAGCCATTCAGCGGATCGAAGGGAATTTCCTCCGTCGCGAACTTGGTCACCGCATCGCGGATGCCGCCGTCATTGGGGAACAGCACGGTCAACTGCTGAACCGAAGCATAGGAAAGCTGCCGCAAGGCCTCCACATTGCCCCGGATCGCGCTGCGCGACGGCATCAGCCAGTTCTGGAACCGCTGCGGATCGCCACGGAAACCGTCATTTATGAGTTCCAGTTCGCCGGTCGGCAGGCTGGCCAGCGGCATGCGCAGACCGGCGGTATAGGCATAGCGGTTGTTGTTCTGCATGAGCGCCGTCCTGTCGCTCGCGCGGACACCGAACTGAAGCTTGGGCAACCAGGCGCTGTCCGTTTCCAGTTCCAGATCGAGCCTGCCCTGGACGCCATCGCCCTTGGTCACGAAATGGCGCTGATAGAAGCCGCGCCACACATAATTGGCCGGGTTCATCTTGTCGAAGTCGCCAAGGTCGAAAATCGCCGACCCCTTCACGTCCCAATCGACATTGATGGTCGGCGCCGTCGCCAGCTGCGCGTCCACGCTGTCTTCATCGGCCTCATATTTGCTGTTGGTGTAGGCGAAGTCGCCCGACAAGGTCGCGCGCCCGGAATTCCATTTGAAACCCAGCGCGGCCTGATAGGTGTCGGTCTTGTCATCCTGCGTCGAGCGGAAGAATTCCGGCACATAGCCGCCCGTCTTGGTGAAGCTCGCGGCCTTCAGCGGCTCGCCTTCCACCAGCACGACATTGCTGAGCGTCGGTGCGACGCCATTGATGTCGCGGCGTTCGAAATTGACGTTGAACCCATCCCTCAGCACCTTGCCGCGATAGGCCTGCCACAAACCTTCGGCATAGATTTCCAGATCGGGGGTCGGGCGCCACTGAATCGTGCCGTTGATGGCGGGCCGGTGACGGATGCCCTTTTCATAGAAATTGCCGGCATTGGCCGGGAAACGGAACTGGCCCACGCCCGGCGTCGTCACGGTGAGGTCGTCGGCCGTATCCTCAGCGTTGAATCCGGCGGGGCTGATGACGGCGGAGTCGGCGTAGCGATCCGCGTTGCGATAGGTGGTGCGGACATAGCTGAAGTTGACCAGCGCGCCGATCTCGCCGATGCCCGTGTCCCAGCGCTTGGTGAGGAGCAGGTTGCCCGCCGGATCATAAGCCTTCGCCTGGTCGTTGTAGGAGCCGCGCACTTCGCCCGCAATCTCGGTGTCCTTGACATCGAACGGCCGGCGCGAGCGCAGGTTGATCAAGCCCGCCAGGCCCGGTTCGATCAGATCGGACGTGCCGGATTTATAGACCTCAAGTCCCGCGGCCACGCCTGCCGGGAAATCCTGAAGGTGCAGCACGCGGTCCTCGGCAGTGAAGAATTCGCGGCCGTTGAACGTGGTCCCGACATCGGGAAGACCACGGACGAGCACCACGCCCGCTTCGTCATTATAGCGCAGCACCTGCACCCCGACCACGCGCGAGATCGCCTCGGCGGCGTTATTGTCGGGCAGCTTCCCGATATCTTCGGAAACGATGGCATCGACAATCGCGTCGGACCGGCGCTTCATCTCCTGCGCGGAGCCGAGCGCGGCGCGATAGCCCGTGACGATGATTTCCTCGGCTGCTGCACCGGTAACCGGATCCGCGGATGCGCCGGATGCCGCGTTCGACTGATTATCCTGCTGGGGAGTCGGCTCCGCTTCGCTCTTGATCGCGGCGCTCCCGCTTGTCTCCTGCGCAATCGCCGGAGACGCAACGAGCAATGCAAAAAAAGACGTCGAACGCAAAAGACCCAGCATTTTCCCCGACATAAATCCTCCCTAATTGCCCAATCTTCAGAATGACTATTGAATACAGACTTATTGTCATTCGAAGCATTTAAGAGATTTTGTTATACTGATGAAAGCTTACATACTAAAAAATGAAATATCCACCATCCGGGATCGATCATAACTTGACGATCTGGACGTATTTCGAAACTTTTAAAAATCAGATGCCATAAAATGTTTCAGCGCGCGCTTAATGGCCAGGCAGTGGCGTTCATCGACGCTGTGCCGCCGCGTGCCGACACGCTCCAGCGCAGCGGGCCGCCGCCGCGAAAGAAGCGATCGGTAATCGTCTGCGTGCCGTCATTGATGAACAGCTCGATGATCGATTCGTCGACCAGCACCCGCAGCGACACCTTGCGACCGCTGAGGTCGACCGGCGCGACATGCCGGTTCGCGAAACCGTTGTGGAAATACGGCCCGGAACGCGTCCGGTCGATGAAAACCTCGTTCACCGTCGGATTGACGCCGATCAGCGTCTGATACCCCTGCCCGTCGGTCAGCGCGATCGCCACCTGCTCGGCCGTCCCAGTGTCGAGATCGACCTGCAGTTCCACGGCGCCGCCCTCGATCGGCAGATCGACCGGCGTTTCGCCCAAGGTGACTTTCGTCTCCCGTTTCGAGCCGCGCAGCGCCTGTAGTTCGCGCACCGGCGCCTGGGCGATGCGATAGCCCTCCGCCGTCTTGCGCAGCGCCACGGTGCGCGGCACCGACATCGCCCCGCGCGACGGATAGGTCGGAATGGACTCGGCATAGCGCCAGTCATTCGCCCAGCCGATCCAGATGCGGCGCGGATCGTTCTTGGGCAGGTCGTTCCACGAAATGGCGGCATAGAAATCCGCGCCATAGTCCATCCATTGCGGCTCCGACCCCCATCCGGGCACCGGCGTGAAGCGGGTGCCGTCGAAATCGCCGACGAAATATTGGCCGCCCGAGCCGCCACCGACCGCGTTGTCACCCAAGTTGATGCTCAGCACCCAACGCTTCTCGCCCGGCGCGCCGCCCTCGACCGGCAGCTCGAACAGATCGGGGCATTCCCAATATCTGCCCCGTCCACCGGCCGGCCCGAAGCTGCTGGCGTACTGCCACTGCTTCAGATCGGGAGAGGTGTAGATCATGGCGCGGTTCTCGGCCGCCATCAGGACCACCATCACCCAGCGCTTCGTCGGCTCGTGCCAGAACACCTTGGGATCGCGGAACTCGCTCGAGCCGATGTCGAGCACCTTGCCGTAGCGCGTGAAGGTGCGTCCGCGGTCGTTGCTGTACGCGACATATTGCGACTGGTTCTTAGCTTTGGGATCGTGGCCGGTGAAGATCGCGACCATTGCGGGCTTGCCGTCGCGGCCGAAGCCGCTGCTGTTCTTCCAGTCGATCACCGCGCTGCCCGAAAAGGCCATGACGTCGGTCTCGGGGATGGCGACCGGCAGCTCCTGCCAATGGACGAGGTCGCGGCTGACCGCATGGCCCCAGCTCATATGGCCCCAGCGGTCGCCATGGGGATTATATTGGTAGAAGAGGTGATATTCCCCTTCATAATAGACCAGGCCGTTCGGGTCGTTCAGCCAGTTGCGCGCGGGCGTGAAGTGATATGTCGGCCGCGGATCGGGCCCGGGGGCCTGCGCCGCGATCGGCGCGGCGGTCGCGAGCGCGACGAGGATGGTAGCCAGGCGGAGGATCATCAGTGCGCACTCCGGAAGGACATTTCCTCGAGCGGGATGCCGTTGGTCTCGGGCATGAACCGCCGCACCCACGCGAGCTGAAGCAGCATCATCGCGCCGAAGAAGAAGAACACCCAGCCACCCAGGCTGCTCGCCACGATCGGGAAGATCCAGGTGATCGCAGCGGCCATCACCCAGTGCGTCGTTGAGCCCAGCGCCTGCCCCTTGCCGCGCACCTCGCTCGGAAACACTTCCGAGATGAAGACCCAGATCACCGCGCCCTGGCTGACCGCGAAAGCAGCGATGAAGCCGAGCAGGCCCATGAGGACGAGCGTGCCGTCGGGGCGCGCGGTCTCGAGCTGGAGTCCGACGAGAATCAAGGCCGCGGCGCACGCCACCGAGCCGACGTAGAGCAGCGGCTTGCGGCCGAAACGGTCGATCAGAAAAAGCGCCAGCACGGTGAAGACGAGGTTGGTGCCCCCGACCGCGACCGACTGGAGCAGCGCGCTGTCCGCGCCTGCCCCACCCAGCTCGAAGATGCGCGGCGCATAGTAGAGCAGCGCGTTGATACCGGAAAGCTGGTTGAACATCGCGATCGCGATCGCGCAGGCGACCGGCACCGAGTAGCTGCGCTGGAACAGCCGCGGCGTGGCGCCGTGCGTGTCGCGGGCCAGCGCCTCGCGCATTCGCACGATCTCGCTGTCCGGATCGAGGAAGCCCAGCCGCCGCATCACCGCCGCGGCCTGCGCCTCGCGCCCGTTGACCGCGTACCAGCGCGGGCTGTCGGGCAGCAGCAGCGTGACGATGAGGAAGACGAAGGAGGGCACCGCAACGATGCCAAGCATCCAGCGCCACGCCGTGTCTGCCGGCAGCGCTTGCGCGATGACATAGTTCGACAGGAAGGCGATGAGGATGCCGAGCACGATGTTGAGCTGATTGAGCGCCACCAGGCGGCCGCGGAAGCGTGCGGGCGAGACCTCCGCGATATAGATCGGCGTCACCACCGACGCCGCACCGATCGCCAGCCCGCCGAGAAAACGGAACGCGAGCAGCATCGGCCAGCTTCCCGCCAGCGCCGCACCAAGCGAGGAGACCACATAGGCGATCGCCACCACGAGCAACATCGGCTTGCGCCCGAACCGGTCGGCGGGTGCGCCAGCGACGAGCGAGCCGATGACCGTCCCGATCAAAGCGGAGGCGACGGTGAAGCCGAGCGCCCCGTCGGTGAGCGCAAAGCGCGCCTGGAGCGCCGCAGTGGTGCCGGAGATCACGGCGGTGTCGAACCCGAACAGGAGCCCGCCGAGCGCGGCGCCTGCCGCGCTCAGCACGATCGCGGGAGTGACTCCACCTTCTTCGTCGATCGCCGTGGGGGGGGAGGCGGCGGGCATGATAGCGTCAACCATGAGAGACGTTCTCCGCGAGAGCGGCCGCCGGCGCGCTGCCGACGGTCCAGTGCGTCGGCCAGCGACGCTTCAAGAGGCGAAAGGCGATTGCGAGCGCACCGGTGAGGCCGGCGGAGGCACCCGCCGTAGGTCGCACCACATAACCGTCGAGGTCGATCGCGCTGACGGTTGCGTCATAGCCGGCGAGCTTGCTCCGCAGCGCGGCGCGTACATGATCGTACATCGCGTCGTTCTGCATCACGCCGCCGCCCAGAATGATCCGGTCCGGCCGGACGATATAGGTGAGGTTTGCGCACAGAGCGGCAAGATAGTCGGCCTCGATCCGCCAGGCGGCGTGGTTGGGCTCGAGGAGCTCGCCTGGCATGCCCCAGCGCGCCCGCATCGCCGGCCCGCTCGCCATCCCTTCCAGACAATCTCCATGATAGGGGCAGATGCCCGCAAAGTCCTCGTCACCGGCGGCGCGCGGCAGGCGGATATGGCCGGCCTCCGGATGGTTGGCGCCGCCGTGCGGTACGCCGCCGATCACAAGCCCGACGCCGATCCCAGTGCCGACGGTCACGTAGCAGAAGGTATCGAGCCCGCGTCCGCTGCCGAACAGCAGCTCGCCCACGCCGGCGCAGTTGACGTCAGTATCGAGCGCCATCGGCACGCCCAGCGTGCGGCGGAAGTGGCCGAGCAGGTCGGCACCGCTCCACCCCGGCTTGGGCGTCGATACGATCGCACCGTAATCGGCCGCAGTCTGGTTGAGCGACAGCGGACCGAAGCTGCCGATCGACAGCGTCGCCAGCGGCCCATGGCGCGCCGTCGCTTGAAGGAAGAAGTCGCTCGACGCCGTCAGCGTCTCCTCCGGCGTCGTCGTCGGAACGCGGATCTCGTCGAGGATCGTGCCGTCGGTGTCGGCGAGCGCGCACAGGAACTTGGTTCCTCCCGCCTCGATGGCGCCGAGCAGTTGCGGTTGGCTCATGGAATCTGTCTCATCCGTCATAATGTCCCATCCGTCATAATGACGAGGCAGGCGCTCGCGCGCCCGCTCCGACCGCGATCAGAAGCGATAGGTCAGGCTGGCGCGCATGATGCGTCCGAACAGCGAGCTGCCGGTGCCGATGTTGCGCTTGCTTATGTCGATCGTCCCGCCCTCGATGAGCGACAGCGAGTTGGTGAGATTGTCGTTGATCTTCACCAGCATGCCGAGATTCACCTCGGCCTGGCCCGCATATTCCGTCACATCGATGTCGCTGGAGGCGTTCGGTCACCAGATCGGCGCGGATGAAGCCCTCGTTATTGCTCGCCTCGCCCGCTGTGCCACCCCCGGCGTAGAGACCGGGAATGTTACTGAGCAGGTCCGACGTCGACGAGCGCGCGAGGATCTGAAGCTCCTGCGCGTTGATCGTGCTGATCGAGAAGGTCGCGTCGAGCTTTCGCGTGTTTTCGGTAACGCCGGCAACGGCGATCTCGGCGACGTTAAACGCCGAAACGAACATGCAGCAGCATGCTTTCAGGGCCATACATTTTCCTCTCCTGGCGCGATCGCGCTCTTTTTCGCCATCTCTGTGGCGTCGGACTAAATCTACTAAGGTGACTTAGTCGGGTCAACAGTTCTGTGCATGTGCGCTCGACCGCCGATGGGACGAGGGAGCGTCAAGATACGAAGGAGTCTTCAGGGCCGCGAAGAGAATCAATCATCTAATGCGGGGCGAACATCCGACTCGGTCAGTTTATGGGTAAAAATTAGTACATATTTTTACCCAGTCGGGAGGTGAGGGATCGGCCATCCGAGCTCTTCAGAAGCGAACGGAGATTCGGCGAAAAGGTCGCATGAAGCGGAAGTAGTCCGGCGCCGACCGCAGGTGCGATCTCGCCGATATTGCCGCGCAGCAGGACGGGCTCGAAGAAATCGCGCGGCGGATCGATCCTGATCCGCTGGCGAAGCACCTCGATCAGCCTGTCGATCACCGCATCGGGGAGCGCACCGTTCAGCACGATCGCATCGAGATCGAGCAGGCTATTGGCACCGATGACGGCAAAGGCGAGCGCGTTCGCACATTCCTCGATCCAGACCCGCGCCTCATGAGGATTTCTATCGAGATAGGCCGCCATCGAGTGCGGAGAGCCATCCCGCAACGGGGCATCGTGCAGCAATGCTTTGAGACGATAAAGCGATGCGTGATGGAGCAGATAGTCCTGGCCTTTCCCGCCCCTGCCCGGCACCGGCATCGAGGCGAGCGCTGCGGCATTGCCGTGCCGGCCGGTCTGGATCTGGCCTCCCAGGACGAGGCCGCCGCCGATGAACGTTCCGAGATGGCAGTAGAGATAATTGTTCAGGCTCAGCCCAACGCCGCACAGCAATTCGGCCAGGGCGCCGGCATTTCCATCATTCTCGAAGAAGATCGGGCAATCGAGCCCGGACCGGAATGTCTCCTCGACATCGGCCTTCTGCCATTCGCGCGCCTGCTCGGCGGAAATGCCGATCTCCTTTCGCCACTCGCCGAGGAACCAGGGCATGGCGATGCCGATGCCGAGAAAGCGCGCCCGCTGCGCCTCGTTCAAAGCATCGAGTTCGCGGTCTGCGAAATTCCGAATCTCGGCGATCACGTGAGGCAGCTCAGGGAAAGTGACCCTGTCCACGCGCTTTGCGAGTATCTCGCAATCGAAGTTGAGCAGCACGCAGGTGATCTGGTCGCGACCGATTTCGACCCCGATAGTATACCCGCCGTCGGCATTGACGCGAAGGATCGTCGATGGCTGTCCCATCCCGCCGGTTCGCTTCCCGGCGCGGACGAGAAGTCCTTCGCTCTCGAGGTCCTCGACGATCCGCAGCACCGCCTGCGGCGAAAGCCCCGTGCTGCGCGCCAGATCGGCTTTGGAAGCTCCATTCATGCGGCGAATCGAAGACAGGACAAGCCGCTCATTGTACCGCCGAACCCCAACCACATTGCTTCCGCGCTGCATTTGACCTCTTCTGCTCCAACGACACCGCGACGCTCACCTACTCCCGGCATCGCATGCGCCTTCGACGCCCCCGGTGATTGAATGCTACACTGCGGGGAAGAGGATCATAATGATCTGCCCGCACCACTGGTTGGCTGATTGCTCCCAGCCTATGCCCGGCAAGCGCTTACGAGAAGGGCGCAGTAAGATGGAACATCATGCCCATCGATATCGATGTCGCAGCCACGCTGGGGCCTGTTGACATAGCATGATAGCCATAGCTTCGCGGCAGCGAGGCAGAGAAAGCCAGGGTCGCCAAAGGCTTGTTCACCGGCTGGAGGAGAGTTTGAGGCCGGCGCAGAGGAGTGCTGTGGGTGCTGTTTGAGAGGGTTGTGGTGCGGGAGACGCACGAAAGCCCGGCCACGAGGGTGGCCGGGCTTTTGTGTGATCGTTGGTTGCGGGGACAGGATTTGAACCTGTGACCTTCAGGTTATGAGCCTGACGAGCTACCGGGCTGCTCCACCCC